>NZ_LMNF01000001.1 GCF_001422485.1 Agreia sp. Leaf283 | reverse complement strand
TTTTGGGTGTTATCAAGTTATCGACTTATTAGTACAGGTCAGCTCCGTAGGTCTTTAGTCCCTACTTCCACATCCTGCCTATCAACCCAGTAGTCTAGCTGGGAGTCTCTCACCATAAATGGTATGGAAATCTCATCTCGAGAACGGCTTCCCGCTTAGATGCTTTCAGCGGTTATCCAGTCCGAACGTAGCTAATCAGCGGTGCTCCTGGCGGAACAACTGACACACCAGAGGTTCGTCCAACCCGGTCCTCTCGTACTAGGGTCAGATTCTCTCAAATTTCCTGCGCGCGCAGAGGATAGGGACCGAACTGTCTCACGACGTTCTAAACCCAGCTCGCGTACCGCTTTAATGGGCGAACAGCCCAACCCTTGGGACCTACTCCAGCCCCAGGATGCGACGAGCCGACATCGAGGTGCCAAACCATGCCGTCGATATGGACTCTTGGGCAAGATCAGCCTGTTATCCCCGAGGTACCTTTTATCCGTTGAGCGACAGCGCTTCCACAAGCCACTGCCGGATCACTAGTCCCGACTTTCGTCCCTGCTCGACTTGTCAGTCTCACAGTCAAGCTCCCTTGTGCACTTACACTCGACACCTGATTACCAACCAGGTTGAGGGAACCTTTGGGCGCCTCCGTTACTTTTTGGGAGGCAACCGCCCCAGTTAAACTACCCATCAGGCACTGTCCCAGAACCCGATTAGGGTTCGTAGTTAGATATCCAGAGTGACCAGAGTGGTATTTCAACAATGACTCCACCTGAACTAGCGTCCAAGCTTCACAGTCTCCCACCTATCCTACACAAGCCACACCGAACACCAATACCAAACTGTAGTAAAGGTCACGGGGTCTTTCCGTCCTTCTGCGCGTAACGAGCATCTTTACTCGTAGTGCAATTTCGCCGAGTTCGCGGTTGAGACAGCTGGGAAGTCGTTACGCCATTCGTGCAGGTCGGAACTTACCCGACAAGGAATTTCGCTACCTTAGGATGGTTATAGTTACCACCGCCGTTTACTGGGGCTTAAATTCTCAGCTTCGCCTTGCGGCTAACCGTTCCTCTTAACCTTCCAGCACCGGGCAGGCGTCAGTCCGTATACATCGTCTTGCGACTTGGCACGGACCTGTGTTTTTAGTAAACAGTCGCTTCCCACTGGTCTCTGCGGCCCTATCCYGCTCCAGGAGTAAATCCCTTCACAGGTCAGGCCCCCCTTCTCCCGAAGTTACGGGGGCATTTTGCCGAGTTCCTTAACCACGATTCTCTCGATCTCCTTAGTATTCTCTACCTGAACACCTGAGTCGGTTTGGGGTACGGGTGACTAAAACCTCGCGTCGATGCTTTTCTTGGCAGCATAGGATCACTGATTTCGTCCGTGAGGACTACCCATCGGGTCTCAGGCTATATAGAAGACGGATTTGCCTATCTTCTGCCCTACATCCTTAGACCGGGACAACCATCGCCCGGCTCAGCTACCTTCCTGCGTCACACCTGTTAATACGCTAAACGCACCAGCATAGGGTCGTACGCTAGGCCCCAACCGTCACCCCGAAGGGATCAGTGATGGGGATTCAGATACTTAGCATTACTGGATTGTCTTGGGCGGTTTTTCGTCAGTACGGGAATATCAACCCGTTGTCCATCGACTACGCCTGTCGGCCTCGCCTTAGGTCCCGACTTACCCAGGGCGGATTAACCTGGCCCTGGAACCCTTGTTCTTTCGGAGGACGGGTTTCTCACCCGTCTTTCGCTACTCATGCCTGCATTCTCACTCGTGTGGCCTCCACGGCTGGTTTACACCGCCGCTTCGCTGGCCACACGACGCTCTCCTACCCATCCATACGCCTGGACCCACAAGTGGGCCGGGCAAAAATATAAATGCCACAACTTCGGTGGCGTGCTTGAGCCCCGTTACATTGTCGGCGCGGAATCACTTGACCAGTGAGCTATTACGCACTCTTTCAAGGGTGGCTGCTTCTAAGCCAACCTCCTGGTTGTCTGTGCAACTCCACATCCTTTCCCACTTAGCACGCGCTTTGGGACCTTAGTTGGTGGTCTGGGTTGTTTCCCTCTCGACGATGAAGCTTATCCCCCACCGTCTCACTGCTGCGCTCTCACTTACCGGCATTCGGAGTTTGGCTAACGTCAGTAACCTTTTGGGGCCCATCGGCTATCCAGTAGCTCTACCTCCGGCAAGAAACACGCAACGCTGCACCTAAATGCATTTCGGAGAGAACCAGCTATCACGAAGTTTGATTGGCCTTTCACCCCTATCCACAGCTCATCCCCTCCATTTTCAACTGAAGTGGGTTCGGTCCTCCACGACGTCTTACCGTCGCTTCAACCTGGCCATGGATAGATCACTTCGCTTCGGGTCTAGAACCAGCGACTAAAACGCCCTATTAAGACTCGCTTTCGCTACGCATTCCCCTCACGGGTTAAGCTCGCCACTGATCACTAACTCGCAGGCTCATTCTTCAAAAGGCACGCTGTCACCCCTACAAGGAGGCTCCAACGGTTTGTAAGCAAACGGTTTCAGGTACTATTTCACTCCCCTCCCGGGGTACTTTTCACCTTTCCCTCACGGTACTTGTTCACTATCGGTCATCTGGGAGTATTTAGGCTTATCAGGTGGTCCTGACAGATTCACACGGGATTTCTCGGGCCCCGTGATACTTGGGATACTCTTCGAGCCATAACTTCATTTCGACTACCGGGCTGGCACCGTCTATGGCAGGGCTTTCAATCCCTTTCGTCTATAAAGCGCTGTAACTCTCACTGTTCGGCAGAAGCAGCAGAAAAGTCCCACAACCCCGACCATGCAACGCCTGCCGGCTATCACACATGATCGGTTTAGCCTCTTCCGGGTTCGCTCGCCACTACTAACGGAATCACTATTGTTTTCTCTTCCTGAGGGTACTGAGATGTTTCACTTCCCCCCGTTCCCTCTACCCGCCCTATATATTCAGGCGGGAGTCACCAGGTCACCCAAAGGGCCTGGCGGGGTTTCCCCATTCGGAAATCCTCGGATCACAGCTCTATTATCAGCTCCCCGAGGCTTATCGCAGATTTATACGTCCTTCTTCGGCTCCAGATGCCAAGGCATTCACCGTTTGCTCTTAAAAACTTGACAAACAAAATTGCAAAAAGACCAATGCTTACCACCACAACCCGAAAGCCGTGATGATGTCATTGATACACATAACACAACACGCACCACGTCAGACAGAACCGAAGTCCTGACCTATTTGATACGAGCGTGTAGATGCTCGCGTCCACTGTGTAGTTCTCAAAGTACGGGCGGTATCCTCCCCCACCCACACACCCCGAAAGGCATTCATGTGAGCAGGACCAGGATCCAGAAGGCAGTCCACCCACTCCTTACGGAGCAGATGGCCCGGTCCTTCAGGACCCAACAGCGTGCACAAAACCTACTTCACACCAGAACCCCTGTTCCGAACTCCCGAAGAAGTTGTACTAACGAGCTCTTTAGCTTTTCGATTTCCTAAGTCAATGTTCCACCCATGAGCGCCACCGAGAAACATATGTTCTCGTAATGGCTACGAGGTGTACTAGCCCTGTATACASAGGCATCCTCRAGTGCTCCTTAGAAAGGAGGTGATCCAGCCGCACCTTCCGGTACGGCTACCTTGTTACGACTTAGTCCTAATCACCGATCCCACCTTAGACAGCTCCCTCCCACAAGGGGTTAGGCCACTGGCGTTGGGTGTTACCGACTTTCATGACTTGACGGGCGGTGTGTACAAGGCCCGGGAACGTATTCACCGCAGCGTTGCTGATCTGCGATTACTAGCGACTCCGACTTCATGAGGTCGAGTTGCAGACCTCAATCCGAACTGAGACCGGCTTTTTGGGATTCGCTCCACCTTACGGTATTGCAGCCCTTTGTACCGGCCATTGTAGCATGCGTGAAGCCCAAGACATAAGGGGCATGATGATTTGACGTCATCCCCACCTTCCTCCGAGTTGACCCCGGCAGTCTCCTATGAGTTCCCACCATAACGTGCTGGCAACATAGAACGAGGGTTGCGCTCGTTGCGGGACTTAACCCAACATCTCACGACACGAGCTGACGACAACCATGCACCACCTGTTTACGAGTGTCCAAAGAGTTGACCATTTCTGGCCCGTTCTCGTATATGTCAAGCCTTGGTAAGGTTCTTCGCGTTGCATCGAATTAATCCGCATGCTCCGCCGCTTGTGCGGGCCCCCGTCAATTCCTTTGAGTTTTAGCCTTGCGGCCGTACTCCCCAGGCGGGGAACTTAATGCGTTAGCTGCGACACGGAGACCGTGGAATGGCCCCCACATCTAGTTCCCAACGTTTACGGCATGGACTACCAGGGTATCTAATCCTGTTCGCTCCCCATGCTTTCGCTCCTCAGCGTCAGTTACGGCCCAGAGATCTGCCTTCGCCATCGGTGTTCCTCCTGATATCTGCGCATTCCACCGCTACACCAGGAATTCCAATCTCCCCTACCGCACTCTAGTCTGCCCGTACCCACTGCAGGCTGGAGGTTGAGCCTCCAGTTTTCACAGCAGACGCGACAAACCGCCTACGAGCTCTTTACGCCCAATAATTCCGGACAACGCTTGCACCCTACGTATTACCGCGGCTGCTGGCACGTAGTTAGCCGGTGCTTTTTCTGCAGGTACCGTCACTTTCGCTTCTTCCCTACTAAAAGAGGTTTACAACCCGAAGGCCGTCGTCCCTCACGCGGCGTTGCTGCATCAGGCTTTCGCCCATTGTGCAATATTCCCCACTGCTGCCTCCCGTAGGAGTCTGGGCCGTGTCTCAGTCCCAGTGTGGCCGGTCACCCTCTCAGGCCGGCTACCCGTCGTAGGCTTGGTGAGCCATTACCTCACCAACAACCTGATAGGCCGCGAGTCCATCCTTGACCAAAATTCTTTCCACAACCAGACCATGCGGCCAGCTGAAATATCCGGTATTAGACACCGTTTCCAGTGCTTATCCCAGAGTCAAGGGCAGGTTACTCACGTGTTACTCACCCGTTCGCCACTAATCCACCCAGCAAGCTGGGCTTCATCGTTCGACTTGCATGTGTTAAGCACGCCGCCAGCGTTCGTCCTGAGCCAGGATCAAACTCTCCGTAAATGATTACGCACAACCACACCACCGGAATAGGCRGAGCGATTGCAAGTTTGAAACTGACAGAACAAATCATTACTGACTTGCTTTGTATGTTTATATCTATTTCCAAAGGAATCCCAAACACCTTCAAAGAAGATGCCCGGGGTTTTTGGCATTTGACTTAGTGCACGCTGTTGAGTTCTCAAGGATCGGACGCACCCGACATCAACCACACCAACCGGCACAGCATCACATCGAGGCAACTTCTCAAACCTAGACCCGATCNCACGCTGTTGAGTTCTCAAGGATCGGACGCACCCGACATCAACCACACCAACCGGCACAGCATCACATCGAGGCAACTTCTCAAACCTAGACCCGATCGAAGCTCTTGTCAAATCGAGCGATTCGAGCGACAAGACCGAAATCAGGCGCTTCAAATCGAACCAAACGACGTTCGACTGGGAAGGTTTACATCCTAGAACAAGAACCGGAGTCGTTTATAGACTCTGATCTGGAACTATGGGATGGTCCCGCTTGAGGCCGGAAGCTCTTCGGCTTTCCGCACCTGTGGGGTGACAAGAGGAAACATTACGGAAACACTGGGCGCTCGTCAAAACCAACGTGCAGCCCGGGCGTGTCGTGGCTGGCGGCCCCGGAATTCCGCGGAAGTGGCGCCCTTCGACAGGCTCAGGGAACGACGAGTCCAGTGAACGGCAGGCTCAGGAAGCGCGCGGGCTGTTGTCGACGGCGGTGATGCGCACGACGGCGACGCCCTGCTCGTTGGACTCGGCCAGGTCGACGACGGCCGAGATGCCGTAGTCGTGGTCGCCCTCCGGATCGTCGAAGATCTGGCGCACCGACCACTCCCCCGGCCGCTCGTCGATGATGAGCATCGCGGCGCTGCGCGCATCCGCACCGGTGAGCAGCTCCTCGTGCTCGTCGAAGTAGTCGTCCATGGCGGCGGCCCAGGCTTCGGAGTCGAAGCCGGCTGCGGCATCGAGTTCGCCGAGCGCCTCGTAGTTCTCGAGCGCCGCGAGCTGCACCCGGCGGAAGAGCTCGTTGCGCACGAGGATGCGGAAGGCCCGCGTGTTCGAGGTGAGCAGTCGCGGCGCAGGCGGCACGATGCCCGGATTCTCGACGCTGCCGCCGTCGTCGCTCGGGTTGATCAGCTCTTCCCACTCGTCGAGCAGGCTCGAGTCGACCTGCCGCACGAGTTCGCCGAGCCACTCGATGAGATCCTGCAGTTCGTCGGTCTTCGCCTCGTCGGGAATCGTCTGCCTGGCCGCCCGGAACGCGTCCGACAGGTACCGCAGCACGAGCCCCTCCGAGCGCGAGAGCTTGTAGAAGTTCACGAAGTCGCCGAACGTCATCGCCCGCTCGTAGAGATCACGCACCACCGACTTGGGCTTCAGCTCGAAGTCGCCGATCCACGGTTGGGAGGCACTGTAGGTCTCGAACGCCTCGCCGAGCAGGCCCTCCAGGGGCATGGGCCACGTCACCTGCTCGAGCAGTTCCATGCGCTGCTCGTACTCGATGCCCTCTGCCTTCATCGACGCCACGGCCTCGCCCCGGGCAAGGAACTGCTGCGCCGACAGCACCGGCCGGGGGTTCTCGAGCGTGGACTCCACGACGGAGATCATGTCGAGCACGTAGGTCTCGCTGTCTCTGTCGAGCAGGTCGAAGACCGCGAGCGCGAACGGCGAGAGCGGCTGGTTGAGCGCGAAATTCGGCTGCAGGTCGACGGTGAGCCGGATGCGATCGGGCCCTCCCCCGGGTTGCGGCACCTGGGTGACGACCTCGGCCGTGCGGAGTGTGCGGTAGATCGCGAGCGCCTGGCGCAGATGCGCGAGCTGCTTCGCCCGCGGCTCATGACTCGTCTCGATGAGCTCCCTGAACTCGCGGAACGCATCCCCCTCACGGGCGATGACGTTGAGCACCATCGAGTGGCTCACCTGCATGCTCGACGAGAGCGTCTCGGGTTCGGCGTCGACGAGCCGCAGAAAACTGGGCTCGCCCCAGGAGACGAACCCTTCCGGCGCACGCTTCTTGACGATCTTGCGCTTCTTCTTCGGATCGTCGCCGGCCTTGGCGATCGCCTTGAGGTTCTCGGTCTCGTGCTCCGGTGCCTGAACCACGACCGTGCCGGCGGTGTCGTAGCCCGCCCGCCCGGCGCGACCCGCTATCTGGTGGAATTCCCGCGCGTTGAGCTGGCGCATCCGGGTGCCGTCGAACTTGGTGAGTGCCGTGAGGAGCACGGTTCGAATGGGCACGTTGATGCCGACGCCGAGCGTGTCCGTTCCGCAGATGACGCGCAGCAGCCCGCGCTGCGCGAGCTGCTCGACGAGGCGGCGGTACTTCGGGAGCATGCCCGCGTGGTGAACGCCGATGCCCGAGCGGATGAGCCGGTTCAGGGTTCGCCCGAAGGCCGTCGTGAACCGGAATCCGCCGATCACCTCGGCGATCTCGTCGCGCTGCTCCCGGGTCGCCACCCGGATGCTCGTGAGGGCCTGGGCGCGTTCGAGGGCTGCGAGCTGCGAGAAGTGCACGATGTAGACGGGTGCCTGGTGCGTCTCGAGCAGCTCCTCGACCGTCTCCTGAACGGGCGTCGTGGCGTAGTAGTAGTGCAGCGGAACCGGCCGCTCCACGCCGGTGACGACCGCCGTCTCCCTGCCCGTTCGCGCTGTCAGGTCCTTGGCCAGCCAGGTCACGTCGCCGAGCGTGGCCGACATGAGCACGAACTGCACGTTCGGCAGCGTGAGCAACGGAACCTGCCAGGCCCAGCCGCGCTCCGGGTCGGAGTAGAAGTGGAACTCGTCCATCACGACCTGGCCGACGTCGGTGTCGGCCCCGTGGCGCAGGGAGAGATTCGCCAGGATCTCGGCGGTGCAGCAGATGATGGGCGCATCCGGATTCACCGACGAATCGCCGGTGACCATGCCCACGTTGGCCGCGCCGAACACGTCGACGAGCGCGAAGAACTTCTCGCTGACGAGAGCCTTGATCGGCGCCGTGTAGTAGCTGCGCTGACCCCGCACGATGGCCGCGGCGTGCGCGCCGATCGCCACGAGCGACTTGCCCGTGCCCGTGGGGGTCGACAGGATGACGTTGGCGCCGGAGACGATCTCGATGACCGCCTCCTCCTGGGCCGGGTACAACGTGATTCCGCGGGAACTCGCCCAGGTCTCGAAGGCCCCGAAGACCGTGTCCTCGTCGAACGCCTCGGGGAGCAGCGACAGGAGGGAGGCGGTTTCGGCCTCGCCGATCTGCTCGGTGGCGTCGTCGCTGTCGGCGGCCTCGGGCAGAGTCACGGTCATGATGTATCGATCCTGCCCTCTGCAGGGCCGAGCGCCTAACCGGCATCGTCACCCCGTTGACAAGTTCGAACATATGTTCGAACATTGCTGAATGAATTCGGTCGCAGCTGTGGAATCACCGGCCTCGGTGAGGCAGGCTCTGCAGGCGCGCATCTCGTCGATGCAGTCCACCAGACTCGACGACGATGCATTCCCCGTGCTGCCGAAGATGCGCGGAGTCCTGGCCCGCGGCCTGCGTCGCGGAACGGTCTACTCGCTCACGGGCTCGACTTCTCTGGCACTCGCCCTCGTCGCCGCCGCGTCGCAGCAGGGCGAGTGGTGCGGTGTGCTCGACGTTCCCGACCTGGGCCTCGAGGCCGCAGCCGGCTGGGGCATCGATCTCGATCGGCTCGTCTGGGTCTCCGACCCCGGTGAGCGATGGATGTCGACGGTCGGCGCGATGGCCGATGTGCTCGGTCTCGTGATCGTGCGGCCTCCGACGCGTGTCTCGGCATCCGAATCGTCGCGGCTCTCGGCCCGACTGCGACAGGCACGATCCACCATGCTCGTTCTGGGCGACTGGCCCCAGTCCGAGTCCGAGATCACCGTCGTCTCGTCGTCGTGGACGGGCCTCGGCGACGGGCACGGGCACCTGGCCGACCGTCGCCTCGACGTCGAGGTGCGCCAAGGCCAGCGAGCGGGCGCACCGCGGCGATCACAGCTTCGCATCCCGGCGGGCACGATCCGATGAGTGCCTCGAGTTCCCGAGTCATCGTGGTCTGGGTGCCCGACTGGCCGATCGTCGCCGCGCGCCAAAACCTCCAGGCAACCGACCTCGATCTGACAGACGAGCTGCCGATGGCCCTGATCGACCGGGGAACGGTCTTCGCGTGCTCCTCGCTCGCGCGAGCAGCCGGAGTGCGCAGGGGCCTCGCTGTTCGAGAGGCGCAACTCCGTTGCCCCGAGCTGCTGGTCGCGCCCTACGACGCGCAGGCAGACTCCCGGGCGTTCGAGCACTTCGTCACGCTGATCGAAGAGCTCGTCCCCGGCGTCCGCATCCTGCGCCCGGGCTTGTGCGCAATACGAGCGCGGGGTCCTGCCCGCTTCTACGGGGGCGAGCAGCAGGCCGCGGCGACCATCCGACAGGCACTGTCCGAGAGCCTCGCCTCGGCGCGCGTCGGTATAGCCGACAGCCCGTTCGGGGCAGAACAGGCGGCCCTGCGCACGCAGGAGTCCGCCCCCGTTCGCATCATCGATCCCGGCACGACGCGGGGCTTCCTTGCTCCGCTTCCCATCTCCACGCTCGACGACGCCGCACTCGTGCCGGTGCTGCGTCGACTGGGGCTGCACACTCTGGGCGATTTCGCCGGCCTCGACCGAACAGCCGTCGGGGTGCGCTTCGCCGAAGCGGGCCTGCGCGCGCACGCCAGGGCATCCGCCACCGATCGTCTCTCGGGAGCCGAACACGCCCCTGAAGCCGACCTCGGAGCCGACGTCGCGTTCGAGCCCGCCCTCGACCGCGTCGACCAGATCGCCTTCGGAGTGCGAGCAGCAGCGGAGTCGATGATCGAACAGCTCGCGCACGCCGGCCTGGTCTGCACCGCGCTGCTCATCACGGTCACCAGCGAATCCGGCGATCGCAGCGAACGCTCCTGGTCGCATCCCCACCACTTCTCGGCAGCCGATGTTGTCGACCGCGTGCGCTGGCAGCTGCAGGGATCAGGCGGAGCCGCCGCGGGGCCGTCGGCTCCCGTCGAACGCATAGAGATCTCTCCCTCGCGGGTCGACGCGAGCACGAACCACGAGGCGGGGCTCTGGGGAACGTCCCTCGACGAGCGCGTGCATCACGCCCTCGCGCGGTTGAGCAGCCTGCTCGGCCACGGGGCTGTATCGACTCCCTCTCTGGGCGGCGGCAGGTTTCTGGCAGAGAGACGCGTGCTCGTGCCCTGGGGTGACGAGTCGCCCCAGACGCAGCGGGATCTTCCCTGGCCGGGCAGCATCCCGCCGCCTGCACCCGCCACGGTGTTCAGCGCGCCGCGCCGCGCCGAGGTGCGCGGAGCGCTCGGCGAACCGGTCGACGTCGACGCCCGGGGAACGACGAACACCGCCCCTGTCTGGATGGCATTCGACCAGGCCCCTCCGCTCACGATCTCTGCATGGGCCGGCCCTTGGCCCGTGCAGCAGCGCTGGTGGGATTCCGACAAGCGGCGAAGCGCAGCACGCTTCCAGATGATCGATTCCACGGGCATGGCCTGGCTGCTGATTCTCGAAGACCACACCTGGGCCGCGGAGGCCCGGTACGACTAGACGGAGCGCGCTGTGAAGTGGACCAATCCGCCCATCCCCTGGTCGGAGTTCGAACGGATCGCGTCGGGAACGAGCAGGCGCGACGAGCGCCCGCCCGGTGCAGACGGTGGCGACAGCCCGGCGTGGTCGCGCAAGCGCGCTCCGTACGAGCCGACACCCCGGGCCGATCGGCCGTCGGGAGCGGTCGTGCCCTACGCCGAGCTGCACGTGCACTCGAACTACAGCTTTCTCGACGGCGCCTCGTCGCCCGAGCACCTGGTCGAAGAGGCGGTGCGGCTGGGCCTGACGGGCCTCGGCCTCACCGACCACGACGGCCTCTACGGAATCGTCCGAATGGCGGAGGCGGCCGAGAGGCTCGACCTCGCGACCGTTTTCGGGGCCGAACTCTCGCTGGGCCTCGGGGCTCCCCAGAACGGAGTTGCCGACCCCGAGGGAGACCACCTCGTGGTCCTCGCCCGCAAGGAGGCCGGCTACCACCGTCTGGCCGGGGCGATCACCCAGGCGCAACTCTCGCCGGGAGCGGAGAAGGGCCACCCCGTCTATTCACTCGACGAGCTGTCGCAGACGGCGCAGGACTCCTGGCTCGTGCTGACGGGTTGCCGCAAGGGGGCAGTGAGGCGCGCCCTCCAGAGCGAAGGTGCCGTGGGCGCCGACCGCGAGCTCGGTCGTCTCATAGACCTCTTCGGCCACGACAATGTCGCCGTCGAACTCTTCGACCACGGAGATCCCCTGGCCTCGAGCATCAACGACTCGCTCGCAGACCTGGCGCGGCGCTCCGGTCTGCCGGTGATCGCCACCAACAATGTGCACTACGCGACTCCCGACGCGCATCCCCTGGCTTCCGCCCTCGCCGCGATCCGGGCACGCCGCAGCCTCGACGAGATGGACGGCTGGCTGCCCGCCACCGACTACGCGCACCTGCGCAGCGGGGCCGAGATGGCGGCACGGTTCTCCCGCTTTCCCGGGGCGGTCGAACGCACGGTCGACATCGCCGCCGATCTGTCGTTCTCGCTGCGCTCGGCGCGCCCGAACCTGCCGAAGCTCGACGTGCCCTCGGGGCACACCCCCATCACCTGGCTTCGCGAGCTCGTGCGCCGCGGAGCGGAGAGGCGCTACCCGAATGCGACCCCGGCCGTGCACGAGAGGCTCGAACGCGAGCTCGCCGTCATCGAGGAGAAGGACTTCCCGGGCTATTTTCTGATCGTCGAAGACATCGTCGGCTTCGCCCGCGGCCGAGGCATCCTCTGCCAGGGCCGCGGGTCGGCGGCAAACTCGGCGGTCTGCTACGTGCTCGGCATCACCGCCGTCGACTCGATCGCCCGCGGCCTCCCCTTCGAACGCTTTCTGTCGGCGCTGCGCGAAGAGGAACCCGACATCGACGTGGACTTCGATTCCGACAGGCGCGAGGAGGTCATCCAGTACGTGTACGAACGCTACGGGCGACGCAACGCCGCCCAGGTCGCGAACGTCATCAGCTATCGGCCCAAGAACGCCGTGCGCGATGTCGCGAAGGCGCTCGGCTACAGCCAGGGCCAGCAGGATGCGTGGTCTCGGCAGATCGAGAGATGGGGCAGCCTCACCGAGTCCCACGACCACGACATTCCGGATGCCGTGACCGAGCTCGCGCAGCAGCTCCTCAAAGCGCCGAGGCATCTGGGCATCCACTCCGGAGGAATGGTGCTGACGGAGAATCCCGTGGGCGAGGTCGTGCCCATCGAACACGCCCGCATGGAGAACCGCACCGTTCTGCAGTGGGACAAGGACGACTGCGCGTGGATGGGCCTGGTCAAGTTCGATCTGCTCGGCCTCGGAATCCTTGCCGCCCTGCAATACACCTTCGACCTCGTCGCGGAACACACCGGAGAGGTGTGGGACCTCGACAGCATTCCGAAGGAGGAGGCCGGGGTCTACGACATGTTGTGCCGCGCCGATGCCGTAGGCGTGTTCCAGGTCGAGAGCCGCGCCCAGATGGGCACGCTGCCGCGGCTCCTCCCCCGTCGGTACTACGACCTCGTCATCGAGATTGCGCTCATCAGGCCGGGGCCGATCCAGGGAGGTGCCGTGCATCCGTATCTGCGGCGCAAGACGGGCGAAGAGGCGGTCAGCTATCCGCATCCCCTGCTCGAGCCCGTGCTGGAGCGCACGCTCGGGGTGCCGCTCTTCCAGGAGCAGTTGATGCAGATGGCCATGGCCGTCGGTGGCTGCTCGCCCGCCGACGCGGATCTGCTGCGGCGGGCCATGGGGTCCAAGCGCGGGGTCGAGAAGATCGAGTCGCTGAAGGCCACCCTGTTCGCGGGGATGGCGCGCAACGGCCTCGACATCGAGACGAGCGAGGACATCTACGCGCGCATCCAGGCATTCGCCAATTTCGGCTTCGCCGAGAGCCACGCGCTCAGCTTCGCCCTGCTGGTCTACGCCAGCGCCTGGCTCAAGCTGCACTACCCGGCAGCCTTCCTCGCGGCGCTCCTGCGTGCCCAGCCCATGGGGTTCTACTCGCCCCTCACACTCACGGCAGACGCACGACGGCACGGCGTCGACGTGCGGCGACCGAGCATCCAGTCGTCTCTGCCCGACGCGACGCTCGAAGCCGTCGATCCGCATCACGCAACGCACCCCGATGGGCGGGCGGAGTGCTGCGATCCGAGCCAGCCTCCGGTCGGCCCGTTCGACCGTGGCGCTCCCGATCTCTCGGCGATGCATCGACGCGACGGTCGCTTCGCCGTGCGCCTCGGACTCGCAGGGGTCACCGGCATCGGAGCCGACCTCGCGCGACGCATCGTCGAGGAACGCACCCGGTCGGGCGATTTCGTCGACCTCGCCGACCTGTCACGCAGGGTGGGGCTGACGACGGAGCAGTTGGAGGCCCTCGCCGCCGCCGGGGCATTCGACTCGCTGGGCGTCAGCCGGCGCGAGGCGTTCTGGCAGGCCGGCGAGGCGTCGAAGGAACGCGCAGACCAGCTCGCGGGCTCATCGGTCAGCGTGCAGCCGCCGCTGCTTCCCGTTCTCTCGTCGACCGAACGCCTGGCCTACGACATCTGGTCGACGGGCATCTCGCCCGACGACCATCCGATCAGCCAGGCCCGCGCCGCCCTGACCGCGCGCGGCGTCTCGCCCATCTCGGCTCTGGCACGCGCCGAGACGGGCCGACGAATATTCGCGGGCGGAGCCGTCACCCATCGCCAGCGCCCCCAGACGGCCGGCGGAATCATCTTCATGAACCTCGAAGACGAGACCGGCATGCTCAACGTCGTCGTCAGCACGGGCGTGTGGAATCGCTATCGGCGGCTCGCTCGCGAGTCTCCCGCCCTCGTCGTGAGGGGCATCCTGGAGCGTTCGCCGGAGGGCATCATCAATGTGGTGGCCGACCGCTTCGAGGAGCTTCCGTTGCAGACGCGCACCCGATCGCGAGACTTCCGCTGACGCACCGTAGACGAATGTCGGGGGCTGGAGCGAGACTGGATGCGTGCCAGAACTCCCCGAGGTCCATGCGCTCGTCGCCGATCTGGGCGCCCGACTGCTCGGTCGCACCGTGGCTCGTCTCGACATGGTGTCGTTCTCGGCCCTCAAGACCTTCGACCCGCCTGTCTCGAGCCTCAACGGCCAGGTCGTCGAATCGATCGCCCGACACGGAAAGTTCCTCGACCTCGGCATCGGAGACGTGCATCTCGTGCTGCACCTGGCCCGTGCCGGCTGGATCCGCTGGCGCGAGACCGAACCTCCTCCGCGGACCAAGCCGTCGTCCGGCCCGCTCACCGCGCGCCTGGTCCTCGACGACGGCTCCGGCTTCGACATCACCGAGGCGGGAACGAAGAAGAGCGTCGCCATCTGGATCGTGCGCCACGTCGACGAGATACCGCAGATCGTGAGGCTCGGCCCCGATCCGCTCGACGCGGCGTTCACCCGCGAGGTCTTCCGCGGCATCCTGTCGTCGGCCGGGCGCATGCAGATCAAGGGTGTTCTGCGCGACCAGTCGCGGATCGCCGGCATCGGCAACGCCTACTCCGACGAGATCCTTCACGTCGCCCGCATGTCGCCCTACAAGCCGGCCGCGATGAGCGACGACGAGGCATCCGAACTCTACGACGCCGTTCGCGAGACCCTTCAGGCTGCGATCGACAGGTCGGAGGGAGTCAGCGCGTCGAATCTCAAGCGCGAGAAGAAGACGGCCATGCGCGTGCACGGTCGGGCCGGCGAGGAGTGCCCGGTCTGCGGCGACACGGTGCGGCAGGTCATCTTCGCCGACCGCACGCTCGAATACTGCCCCAGCTGCCAGACCGGCGGCAAGCTGCTGGCCGACAGGGTGCTCTCCCGTCTGCTCAAGTAGGCGTCTCGCCCATTCAGGGCGTCATCGTCACCAGCCGAACGACGAGTCCGGCCGGCGCGAGCCGAGGTAGGAATCGACCACCGCCGCACCGAGGTCGTCGAGCTCCGGAGAGACGACGTGCCCGCCGACACGTTTCGCCATCGAGTCGATGAACCGGGCCAGCCCCGGGTCTTCGCCCAGCCTGAAGAAGGTCGTCGACGCCCCCAGCCGCATGGAGTTCTCGAGCTCGCGCACGGCGTAGGCCACCGTGAGGGGGTGCGGCGGGTAGTCGAAGAACACCTCTCCGCTCGATTCGAGATGGGAGGTCGGTTCGCCGTCGGTGACGATGAGCAGCACGGGCTGCGCGTTGGGATGCTTCCGGAAGTGCCGGTTCGCGAGAAGGAGGGCGTGATGCAGGTTGGTGCCCTTCTCGTACTCCGCCTCGAGGCCGGTGAGCTGCTCGATCTCCATGACCTCTGCCTGACGACCGAACGCGATGAGCTGCAGGTCGTCGCCGCGGAAGCGGCTGGTCACGAGGGTGTGCAGGGCCAGCGCGGTGCGCTTCATCGGCACCCACCGGCCGTCCATGGCCATCGAGAACGACGTGTCGACCAGCAGGGCGACGCAGGCCTGCGTTCGCGCCTCTGTCTCCTGCACCTCCACGTCGCCGATCTCGATGCGCACACCCTGGCCGACGGCTCCCCCGCCACCCGCGGTGCGTGAGATGGCGTTGGTGATCGTGCGCGTCACATCCCACGGCTCGGTATCGCCGAACGCCCACTCGCGCGTGGCGCCGGAGAGCTCGCCTGCGGCACCCGCCTGGCGCACGTCTCGCTCGCCTTGGCGCCCGGAGAGCCGGGTGGCGACGTCGCGCAGCAGAGACTTGCCGAGCAGCCTCATGGCCTTCGGCGTCATCCGCAGGGTTCCGTCTGAGGCCCGCTTCATCGTTCCCGAGTCGCGCAACGCGTTCTCGAGTTGCTTCAGGGTGCGCGCATCCACCGATGCCTCGTCACCGAGCTGGCGTGCGAGGGCGTCGAGATCGAGATCGTCGAGGCGCGACCCTCCATAGCCCTGGGCCAGCTGCTCGCTCAGAGCGTCGAGTTCGGCGATGTCCTGGAAGACACCCGTGCCGTCGCCGAGGCCCAGGCTCTCGGAGCCGCTCATGCTCTCCGACCCGCGCCAGTCGGCACCGGGGCGAAGCGACTGCAGCTGCTCGTCGAGTGTGGCCAACGACGACATGAGTTCGGGCGATCCGAAGGCCTGGGATGCGAGTGCGTCGAGTTCGTCGCGCTGCTCCTGGCTCATCGAGTTGCGCATTCGAGCGGCCGCCGCGGCGCGCTCGGCGAGGGTGTCGATGAGTTCGTCGATCGTGCGGGGGTTCTCCGGGAAGAAGTCCCCGTGAGCCTGCATGAACTCCTCGAACTGCTGCTGGTCGGCCTCGCCCCGCGCGTGCCTGTCGAGCAGCCCGGTGAGGTCGGCGAGCATGGCGGCGATGGCCGCCCTGTCTTCGTCGTCGGCATTCTCGAGGGCCTGCTTCATGCCGGCGAAACGCTGGTCGAGCATCTCTCGGCCGAGCAGGTCCTTGATGCGCTCGAAGTCCTGGCGCGCCTCGGTGCTGCGCCAGGCGTAGTCGTTCAGCTCCTTCACGGCAGCCGCCGCGGAGGGCGGCAGGGCGCCGAGCTGCATCTCGGCGAGTGCCCGGGCGTCGTCGTCCATATCGACGTCGCGGGCCAGCTGCTTGCGTTCCTCGAGCACGGCCTTGTCGAGCAGCCTCTTCACTTCTTGGAGAGTGCCGTCGAGGTTGTGCTTCGCGGCGAGTTCGCGCCGTTTCTCCGCGACCCGGCGCGCGAGGTCGTCGAGTCCGGGCTTGTCGTCGGTGCCCCGGCGGAGGAACTCGCGGAGCGATGCTTCGGGAGAGTAGCCCGCCATCACGTCCTGCCCGATGGCGTCGAGGGCCTGCCTCACGTCGACGGGCGGCGCGAGCGGATCGGGCCCTCCCGCGTACTTGCCGTAGCGCGATGCGCGGGTGAGCCGTCGATTGGCCCTAGCCATAGATCGTCTCGCCTCCGCCGCTCGCCTTGCTTATCCTTCGATCGAGGAAGAGGCCTTCGAGGGCGAGCTCGATCGCGCCCGCCCGCTGCCCGTCTGTGCGCGCGTCGAGCCGGTCGGTGATCTGGTCGTACAGGTCGGATTCGCCGAGCACGGGAAGGCCTCCGAGGAACTCTCGAGCCGACACCTGCTCGCCGGTCGTCACCACCGCGCCGTCCTCGACGGCCGACACGAGCGCCCTGAAGTCGATGCCTCGCAGATACGCGTGCACCGTCTCGGCGGTGGCTCGTCGAAGGAGGTGGTCGAGGATCTCGTCCTCGCGGCCCTCCTCCCCCGACTCGAACTCGATCTTGCCGCCGAGCACGTCGACGGCCGTCTCCAGGTCGACGGGCCGGGCCACGGCATCCGGTTCGCCCTGCCGCGTGGCGCGATGGATGGCCGCCGCAGCGATCGTCTCTGCTCCGGCGATGGCGAACCGGGCGCTCACGCCGCTGCGCTGGTCGACGGACGCGGACTCGCGGAGCGCCCGCGTGAACCGGGCGAGGATCTCGACGAGGTAGTCGGGCACCTCGGCGACGAGGTCGGACTCCTGCCGAATGATAGACACCTCGTCGGCCAGTTCGAGCGGGTAGTGCGTGCGTATCTCCGCGCCGAAGCGGTCTTTGAGCGGGGTGATGATGCGGCCGCGGTTGGTGTAGTCCTCGGGGTTCGCGCTGGCGACGACGAGCACGTCGAGCGGCAGCCGCAGCACGTAGCCGCGGATCTGGATGTCGCGTTCCTCCATGACGTTGAGCATGGCCACCTGGATGCGCTCGGCCAAGTCGGGCAGCTCATTGATCGCGACGATGCCGCGATGGCTTCGAGGGATGAGGCCGAAGTGGATGGTCTCGGGGTCTCCGAGGCTCCGGCCCTCCGCCACCTTCATCGGATCGACGTCGCCGATGAGGTCGGCGACCGACGTGTCGGGAGTCGCGAGCTTCTCGGCGTAGCGCTCGTCGCGGGATCTCCAGGCTACGGGGAGCTCGTCGCCGAGCTCCTCGGCGCGACGGATGCTCTGGCTGGTGATGGGCTCGAAGGGATGCTCGCCGAGCTCGGATCCGTCGATGACGGGCGACCACTCGTCGAGCAGGCCGACCATCGTGCGAAGAAGCCGGGTCTTGCCCTGCCCGCGCTCGCCGAGCAGCACGATGTCGTGGCCGGCGATGAGCGCGCGCTCCAGCTGCGGGATGACCGTGGCCTCGAAGCCGTGAAGGCCCGGCCAGGGATCGCGGCCCTCGCGAAGGGCCGACAGGAGGTTGTCACGGATCTCGACCCGAAGGGACTTCTGCACGTGGCCCGAAGCCTTGAGCTGACCGACTGTGGAGATGAGGGGACGCGTCATCTCTGCAACGCTACTCCCGCCTCAGACGGTGCTGTCCCTGATGCGACTGTGAATTCTCGGGAGGGAGAGACGACCGCACAAAGAGAAGAAGCCCCGGCCATGGCCGGGGCTTCTTCAGTCCTGTTCTGGTGGAGCATAGGAGATTCGAACTCCTGACCTCTTCGATGCGAACGAAGCGCGCTACCAACTGCGCCAATGCCCCGGAACTGCCTTGGAAGACTATCACGACCGCGGCAGCGACTTCGAACCGAGCGGGTTGTCAGCCAGCCCTGCGGCGGGCGAGAACCTCATCGAGGTCGAGCCCCGAGCGGTCGTCGGTGTCGACGATGCCCATGGATGCGAAACGGCTGGGCAGGCGGGGCGCCACCGGCTCGGCGACGGGCGCGAGCGGCAGCTCGATGGGGGCCACCGCGGGCCCGGCGGAGGCTGCTGCGCGCAGGGCGTTCTCGGCATCCGATGCGGCCCGACGAAGATCGGCCTCGATCTCGAGCGAGACCTCGCGCGCCACGGACGGAAGGGCCGTGGCGAGCCCGGGAGCGGAGACGCGGGCGGCGTAAAGGGGCTTCGGGAGAGGAATCGGAGTCCACTCGCTGGGAGCGACCGGCACGGCGACCGGCTGCGGCTCGGCCTCGAGGAACGAGCCGCCGTGGTCGACGAGCGTCTGGTCGTGCACCGTGAGCTTCGGGGCAGGAAGACGCAGGCTTCGACCGGCCTGGGCGAGCTTGCCGAGCATCACGACGCAGAGCGACGCCACCGAGGCACCGATGGCGACGACGACCCAGGCACCCGCAAGGGAGATCTGGAAGCCGGCCAGCACGGCGACGGAGACGGAGAGCAGCAGGATGCCCGTCGTGACCGCGCGCGAACGCTTGATGCGGGCCGCGATGAGGATGGCGACGGGAGTGGCGTCTTGTGAGACCTGGCGCAGGTAGCGCTGCTGCTCGGCGACACTGCGCGCCGTGGTCGCGACGCGGATCTCGTCGGGCACCTCGCTCGTCTCGGCGAGGATGCGCAGGGTCTGCTGCAGGCGCACGGCGTTGCGTTCGGTCGCGAAGTACTCGCGTCGCCGAGACCAGGTCGGCATGAAATAGATCAGCCACAGCCCGGCTGCGACAGCGATGATGAGGCCCCCGCCCAGCCAGTCCGTTGTCATGCCTCTACGGTATGAGAGAGCGGAGCGGTTGAGGCCGTCTGCCTGCGTGTGTCGCGAAGACCCTTCAGCCAATTCGCAGTGGTGCGATCAGCGCGGCAGCGTCTCGATCGCTCGCTGCGCGGCCTCCCGGTCGCTGAGGGGCACCGTGCCTTCGCCCGCGGGAACGCGTCCGTCCTTCCATCGGCGGAGCACGCCGACCGGCAGCTCCTCGGAGACGAGGGCGAAGCAGAAGTGATCGCGCCAGTCGCCGTTGATGTGGATGAACCGGCGGCGCAGGCCCTCGTAGCGGTAGCCCAGCTTCTCGACGACGCGCAGGCTGGGGCCGTTCTCCGGACGGATGCAGATCTCGATGCGGTGGAGGCCCACCTGGAAGAACGCGTAGTCGGAGGCGAGGGCGACCGCCGTGGGCGTGATGTTCTTGCCCGCGAACCGCTCGGACACCCAGTAGCCGATGCTGGCCGACGACACCGATCCGTAGCTGATCGACGACACGTTCAGCTGACCCGCCAGCTCACCGTTGTACTCGATCAGAAAAGGCAGGCCGTAGCCGGCCCGCGCGTTGCTCTGCAGAGACCGGATGCTCGCCCGCGTGTCGAAGGACATCGGCCCGTGCGGGTTGGTCGCCTCCCACTTGCGCAGCCAGCCGCGGTTCTCCATGAGCTCGCGTTCGAGCGCCCGCGCATCACGCACCCGGATGGGGCGGATGACGATCGGACCGTCGGACAGGGTGGGAACAAACATCGGCGGTGACAGTCATTCCTTCTGCGTGGTGGTGGATCTTCGGGGCTGTTACAGGCCCTTGGCGTACTCCTTGAGCCAGGGTCGGAGGTCGGTGCCCAGGTCTTCGCGGTCACTGGCCAACTGGATGATGGCCTTGATGTAGTCGAGCTTGTCTCCGGTATCGTACCGGCGACCGCGGAACACCACACCGTACACACCACCCGCGATCGACGTGTCTCCGGCGAGGGTCTCGAGCGCGTCGGTGAGCTGGATCTCGTTGCCCTTGCCGGGAGCCGTGTTCTCGAGCACGTCGAAGATCTCAGGCTGCAGCACATAACGGCCGATGACCGCGTAGTTCGAGGGGGCGTCTTCGGCGGATGGCTTCTCGACGAGTCCGGTGATGCGCACCACGTCGTCTTCATCGGTGGTCTCGATCGACGCGACGCCGTACATGTGCACCACGGACGGGTCGACCTCGAGGAGGGCGACGACACTGGCGGTGCGCGTCTCAGCGACCTCGATCATGCGCGAGAGCAGTTCGTCGCGGGCATCGATCAGGTCGTCACCCAGGAGCACGGCGAAGGGCTGGTGGCCGACATGCATGCGGGCGCGCGACACGGCGTGGCCGAGACCGCGAGGATCGCCCTGCCTGACGTAGTGCATCTCCGCCAAGGCGGTGGCCTCGTTGACCATGCGCAGCTTGTTGCCGTCGCCCTTGGATTCCAACGTGGCTTCGAGTTCGGTGACGCGGTCGAAGTGGTTCGCCAGGGCGTGCTTGTTACGGCCGGTGACGACGAGGATGTCGTCGAGGCCGGCTTTCACGGCCTCCTCGACGACGTACTGGATGGCCGGCTTGTCGACGACAGGCAGCATCTCTTTAGGCAGCGCCTTGGTTGCGGGCAGGAAACGCGTTCCCAGTCCGGCTGCAGGAATAACGGCTTTTGTGATCTTGGTCCCCATGGGCACAAGGCTATCCAATGGCGAGCGGTCGGCGCGCCGGATTGCGAAACACGGCCGATACATCCATGCAACTAAAATCTCTTAGATGGTCACCGACCCGAGCAATATCAAGCGAGCACTGCGAGCCGAGCTCCGTGAGCGCCGCCGCACCCGCACCTCCGTCGAGAGAGCATCTGCCACCGAGGGCTTCACTCGCAACCTGCAGAAGCTGGTGACCGACTCCGGCGCGACCTTCATCTCGTGCTACCTGTCGGCCACCCACGAGCCCAACACCCGCGAGTTCCTCAACTGGGCAGAGGCGAACGGCATCCGCGTGCTGTTTCCCATCGCCCGCGAAGACGGCCTGCTCGACTGGACCCGTGGCGACGGCGAATCCGAGGCGCAGGGTCTCTTCGGCATGCCGGAGCCCGTCGGCGAGATCCTCGGGCCGATGGTGATCAACGACGTCGACCTCATCATCGTTCCTGCGGCCGCGGTCGACGCATCCGGGGTCAGGCTGGGCTGGGGTCGGGGATACTTTGATAAGACGCTCGGCAGCATGCAGAAGTGCCCTCCCGTCTACGCCGTGATCTTCGACGACGAACTCCTCGAGTCCGTTCCGCGCGAGATCCACGACCAGCCCGTCGACGGCATCGTCACCCCCACGCAGATCCACACGTTCTAGACCAGCGCCGCTCGGCACTCTTTCTCACCGTTCCAAGGAGCTTTTCCCGTGCCCACCTATTCCTACCGCTGCACCGAGTGCACGAACGCCTTCGACATCCACCAGGCGTTCACCGACGACTCGCTCACGGTCTGCCCGGTCTGCGGCGGCAAGCTGCGCAAGGTCTTCAGCGCCGTGGGCGTCACGTTCAACGGCTCGGGCTTCTACCGCACCGACTCGCGCGCGGCCGACAAGTCGAGCGGCTCGGGCAGCACGGGCGGCACGGGCAAGGCCAGTGGATCGGGCGAATCGTCGTCGGCCTCGAAGCCCGCGGCGCCGTCGACGCCGACTGCGCCATCGACCACGGGAGGCTCGAGCTCGTCGTCGGGCTCGAGTTCGTCACCCGCCGCGGCCAAGTAATACTGGTAGACGAGAACTGTAAGTACAGCTGAGGGGGCCCACCATGTTCAAAGGATTCAAGGAGTTCGTTCTCCGCGGGAACGTCATCGATCTGGCCGTCGCCGTCGTCATCGGCGCGGCATTCACCTCGGTCGTGAACTCGATCGTCGAGAATGTCTTCAACCCCGTCATCGCGGCGGCATTCAAGGCCGAAGACCTGGTGGGCGCGTTCCCGATTCCCATCGGAGACAGCGCGATCCAGCTGGGCTCCGTGCTCGCCGCGATCATCCAGTTCCTCATCGTGGCAGTGGTCGTGTACTTCGCGTTCGTGCTTCCGATCAACCACCTCAAGAAGGTGGCCTTCATCAAGAAGCAGCAGCCGACCCCCGCCGAGACGGTCAGGACTCCCCCGACCGAGGCCGAGCTGCTCACCGAGATCCGCGATCTGCTCGCCAAGCAGCAGACGTCGTCGGGCACTCAGCACGACGCCTGACCGGTTCAGAGGCAGGGCCCGCTCACCAGTGAGGCGGCTTCTCCAGCTTCAACCTGTCGTCGTTCCTGTCGCTGCCGCGCGGTGAAGGGGCACCCCACGACGCATCCGTGTCTTCGTCGGCCTTCTCGACGGCCGAACCATCTGCACGCTGGGGCGTCGGGTCGGAGCCGGCCACGGCATCCGTTGTGACCCGACGGCGCCCCGTACGCCGAATCGGCGGATGAGGGAGCGCCGCAGCGGGGTCGTGAGTCTCTTTCGGCACCTCGGGAGCCTACCGGGAGAACGGGAGCGGCGCCGTCTCGTCGGAACTGTGCGAGATGGCCGGCCGGTCGACGGCCTTGAGCTCGCGCACCCCGATGACCTGGGCGATGCGCGCTGCGACAGCCTCGGGGTCGCTGAACAGCTCGAAGCTGTGCACCCGGAGGTAGTGCCAGCCCAGCCTCCTGAGCATGTCGGGGCGCAGGCGCAGCGACTCGCGGAGGCTCGACGCGTGCACGACCGAATCCGTCTCGATGGCGATGGCCCGACCGTCGTGCGAGGCCACCAGGGTGAGCTTGCCTCGGTGTTCGAATGCCACGTCGAGGCCGCGGGCTCCGAGTCGGCGTGCAAGGTCGATGAGCAGCGCGTCGCCCGGGCTCGAGAACGTGTCGGGTGTGGGGCCGGACTCGACCTCGGTGAGGATCTGCCGCAGCGCCACGATGCCGTGGGCCATGCGCTCCTCGTCGATGTCGTGCGGGTGGAAGCAGCTGACGATGTCCATCGACCGGCGCGCGCGGGTCATGCCGACGGCCAGCAGTCGCTCGCCGCCCGGTCGGCCCAGTGCGCCGAAGTTCGTGAGCACGCGGCCGTGCGTCGTCTTTCCGTAGCCCACCGAGAAGATCACCCGATCGCGACTCTGCGCGACGGACTGGTCGAGGGTGGCGACCATGAACGGCTCGGCACGGTCCTTCAGAATGAAGTCGCTGAGATCGCTGCGCTTCGCGAATGCAGAGAGCACGGCCTGCTGCACGCGCACGGCGTGGCGCGGGCTGGCCGTGATGACCATGAGCGATTCGCCCGGGTAGTGGATGGCGTGGTCGAGCACGAGGGCCACGACGCGATCCACCTCGTCGTCGACGCTCTCGACCGCTCCGGTCTCGGCGTCGGGCATGCCGCCGCGACCCTCGACGTAGTGCAGCGCGAGGCTGCCGTGGCCGAGGAAGGTGCCGGCCCAGGGCAGCGAGTCGATCTTGCCGCCGTAGAAGCGGTGGTTCACGAGTTCGGCGAGGTCTTCGCCGCCGGCCCGGTAACTGCGGGTCAGCTGCAGCGTGGGAACGAGTTCGGCGAGTCGTGCGAGGGCCGACTCGGCGTGCAGTTCTTCGACCGACTGCTCCGGCTGGGCGCGGTTCGACGAGTCGGGAGTCGCGGCGATGGCGATGTCGAATCGAGACGGCGTCTGCGTGACCGGGTCGCCGAAGGCCACGACCTGGCGCCCGCGGCGGATGGCTCCGACGTTCTCGGCCAGGGTGGTCGCCCCGGCATCGACCAGAATCACGGTGTCGAAGTGCAGGGAGTCGGAGATCTCTGCGATCTCGTACGGCGAGGCGAGCCAGACCGGCGCAAGGACGCGGCCCAGATGCGGCGCGGCCTCGTGCAGCGCCTGCGAATCGACGCCGTCGGTGCGCAGGATGTTCTTGAGCGCGGCCGCCTCTTCCGGGTAGTCGACGAGCCCGACGCTCCACGTCTCGGCCAGCTGCCAGGCCAGCAAGGCGCCGCTGGCCGAGGCGTGCGCCTCGTCGACCAGCCTGAAGTCGGCCTCGAGTCGATCGAGCACCGAGGTGTTCGCGCCGAGCAGGGCACGGTCGTTGGCCAGCATCAGCTCGAGCACCGACTGCCACCAGGCGAGCTCGAGCTCGTCGGCGACGGCGCTCTCGGGCACGTGCCTCTGTGACAGGTCGGTGAGCAGGGGGTCGAGCGAGTGCTCGCGAAGCGTGTCGAGAAGCGCCGTGCGCTCCTGCAGGTTCGCCAGCACCTCGGAGTCGGCGGCCAGACCCTCGACCAGCGACACGAGCTCCTCGATGGGCAGGCTCGACAGCTGGCGCGCCGTGCCGACAGACCCCAGGGGCAGGTCGAGCTGGGCGAGGTCTTCGGTGACGCGCTGGTAGGCGACTTGCACATCGGCGATGCCGATCGGGATCTCCGGCGGAATGCCCGCGGCGGCGAAGCGGTACCACAGCGTGCGCTGCTGCTGGATGTGCTTGAGGGCCTCGTTGAGGTCACCGATGTGCACGCCCGGACGCACGTACTCGCGGGCGAGGCTGCGCAGCCGGCGACGGCTCGTCGACGAGAGCTGCGGCGAGTCGCGACGGTTCGACGTGGCGGCGATGAGCTCGGTCAGCGACCGGTCGAAGACCACGGGCTGGAACTTGTCGAGCGTCTCGCGCAGGTCGAGCAGCAGACGCAGGTAAACGCCGAGCTCGGTCAGCGTGGCGAAGGGCCGCATGCGGGTCTGGCCGATGAGCTCCCAGGCGCCCGACAGCAGGTTCGGCAGGTCGGTCTTGTGCAGCTTCTTCGCGAGCTGGTGGGCGCTGTGCGCGTCGTCCGACGTGGCGAACGCGGCGCCGTACCAGGGCGAGTCGTCGGGTCCGTAGCGGAACTCGCCGAGAGCCGCCGCCTTGCTGAGCGTCTTCGCGGCCTGAACACGACCGGATGCGAGCCCCTCGAGGGCATGGCGGTCGAGGCGCGCCTTGGTGGAGGGAGGCGTCTGCAGCAGTTCGAGGCGCGCGAGTTCGCGCAGCGCATCCAGAACCGAGACCTTGAGAACCGGGTCGACCCGGCCGAGCGACGAGCGGTAGTCGAGCAGCACGCCGCGCAGGCGCACGAGGGCCTCGTCGACGTCGGCGACATGGGGCTGGCGGGCCTTCTCGTTTCGGCCGATCGACTGGATGAGGTCACGGCGCAGGGTTCGGGGCGACACGGCGACGCCGGGCAGGCCGACATCGGTGAGGCGCCTGGCGATTCCCCGCAGGCTGAGGCGGCGAGGGCTCACGACGAGAACGCGCTTGTTCTGCGCGATCAGGGCTCCGACCGCGTTGACGATCGTCTGTGTTCCGCCGGTGCCCGGCAGCGTCTTCACGACGAGGGAGTTGCCGGCGCCGATCTGGGCGATGACATTCTCCTGCTCGGGATCGGCGTCGAGGAGGAGCGTGTCGGTGGCCGGCGGTCGCTGATCTTGGGGAGTGGCGTCGACCGGGTGGTAGGCGTCTTGCACGCCGCGGCGCGCCGTGACGTTGCCCGCGAGCGCGTCGAGAACCGGATGCGCGAGGTCGTCGGCGTCGTCGACCAGCGCCTGGCTCACATCGGCGAAGGTCGAGACGGCGAGCCGGGGGCTGACGCTGAACCACGCGAGCTGCGAGGTGAGGCCGCGAAGCTGGTCGATGACGGGCTGCGGCTTGAAGACGCCGTTGTTGATGGCGAGCGCCACGAGCGCGTCGGCATCGAGCTCGATCTGGAACTGGTCGGACAGGGCGCGCACGAGCTCGGGGTTGACCACGGGCCCACCCCGCAGCTTCAGCTCGAAGTCTCGACCGTAGCGTCGCACCGACACAGGGCGCAGCAGCACGGGGGCGCTGAACGACTCCTGCTCGACGCGCCATTCGGCGAAGCCGATGCCGAGGTTGACGGCGTCGATGCCGCGCACGCTGCGGAGCTCGACGCCCTTGTCTGTGATCGCGGCCGCCGCGAGGCGGGCCGTGCGCAGGGCGAGCTCGTCGCGGATGAGGCTGCTGAGGAGGGTGGCGTTACCCGTGATGAACTGGGCGAGCCCGCCCGGATGCGTCGCGGAGAGGTCGATGCGGTTGCGCGGGGAGTCGTCGAAGTGGATGAGCGGCGATGCTCCACCCACCCGACTGAGCTCGTGTCGCCAGCGTTCTCGATTCGGCTCCACCCGACTCTCACTGGTGAGGTTCGTCAGAGGTCGACCGCCCTTTTCAGGCGCGGTCTGGCTACCCCACGCCGACGAGTCGTCGTCGGCGACAGTCGGAAGTCCGTCTGCATCTAGTTTCTTATCGGCGCGCCACACACGGTTACCTTAAGCTCGCCACGCCCGAAAACGCGGCATCTGCAAGGGGTTTCGTCGCATTAGTCGGGTTTGGGCCCCTTCGGTGGTCGCTCCAGTCGTCGCTTCGGAATAGCGGCGGCCATCCGTGACGTTGATGCAATCGATGCTGAATCTCTCCGTTCTCGACCTCCTGCCCGTTCGTACCGACCAGAGCACGGCCGACTCCGTTGCGGCCGCCGTATCGCTCGCCCGCCGGGCCGACGACCTCGGCTTCACACGCTTCTGGGTGGCGGAGCACCACAACATGGAGGCCGTCGCGGCGACCTCTCCGGCCGTGCTGATCGCCCATCTGGCGGCGAACACCCGCCGAATCCGGGTCGGGTCGGGCGGCGTCATGCTGCCGAACCACGCACCGCTCACGGTGGCCGAGCAGTTCTCGCTGCTCGAGGCCATGCATCCGGGTCGCATCGATCTCGGAATAGGGCGGGCCCCGGGCTCCGACCCGGTAACCGCCTACATGCTGCGCGGCCCGCGCGCCGAGGAGACCGGCGCGGACTCCTTCCCGGGCGACGTCGAGCTGGTGGCAGGACTCCTCGGTTCGTACGACACGCCGATCTCCGATCCTTTCGACGCCGTGTCGCAGCCCTCGGTCACGATTCCGCTTCGAGGCCAGGACTACACGCTGAGGTCGACGCCGCGAACGTCGTCGTCTCCCTCCGTGTGGCTGCTCGGCTCCAGCACCTACAGCGCCCGACTGGCCGCCCGCGAGGGTCTCGCCTTCGTGTACGCCCACCACTTCGGGCAGTCGGGAATCGACGACGCCCTCGCCCTGTATCGCCGTGAGTTCCAGCCGTCGCCAGCCCTCGCAGAGCCCATGACGTTCCTCACGGTCAACGCCGTGGTCGCGGACACGCTCGAGGAGGCGTCCGCTCTCGCCCTCCCCCAGCTGATCACCATGGCGCGGCTCCGCTCGGGCGGCGCCCTCGGCCCGCGCATGACGGTCGAGCAGGCGCAGGCGGTGACGCTGAGCCCCATGGAGGAGGATCTCGTCGCCGACCAGTCCGCCCGCTGGATCATCGACACCCCCGAGGCGGCCTGGTCGCAGGTCACCGCGCTCGCCGCGAAGTACGGGGTCGACGAGGTCATGGTGTCACCTGTCGCAAGCGACCACGAAGGTCACGACGCGAAGGTCGGCGTGGCAGCAGAACGCACCCTCGAGCTTCTCGCACAGCAGCGGGGCTGAGTCGGGGCGGGGCCGACCCCGGCTCGACTACCCCGCGATGGCACGCACCACGTCGGAGTACCCCTCCGGCGCGCGACCGAGCAGTCGCGACGACGTGAGCACGGCGGCTCGACCCGTGCTCGCGACCGACAGCCCGAGCTGTTCGAGCGATGCGACCAGCCTCACGTCCTCGCCGGTCGTGAGCGGTTCGAACCCGCCGGCGGCGAGGTAGTGGTCGGCCCGAACCCCCAGGTTGGCTCCGTGCACATTGCGATGGCTCTCGCGCAGCGGGTGGCGCAGCAGGTAGTGCGCGAGCTGCTCCGCGTCGAGCCCCTCCTCATCCGGCCGGACCGCGCCGAGCAGGGCGGCATGCCCTGCCTCGGCCGCCTCCAGCTGCACCGTCAGCCAGTCCACGGGCACCGCCGAGTCGGCATCGGTGTTCGCGATCCAGGTCTCGTGCGGCTCCGCGTCTCCGGCCGCGAGCGCCCGTTCCACTCCCAGCGCGCGCGCCTCGCCCACCCTGCCGGCCGAGCTGACGACGGATTCGACCGTCGACCGGCCGGCCACGATCTCGGCCGTGTCATCCAGGCACCTGTCGAGCACGACGACGATGCGCACGTGGGGGCCATCGACCGGACGCGCCTGCCGGAGCGCCTCTGCGGCGGCGTCGAGGGCGTCGAGGCAACGGCCGATCGAGCGTTGCTCGTCTCGGGCGGGAACCACGACGGCGATGTTCCGGATGCGCTTCGTCACACGAGTCCTTCCTCTGCGGCGACCGAGGCGGTTCCCGGAACGCCGAAGACGTCAAGCAGAAAGTCCGCATCGTCGTAGCCGCCGACGCGAACGAGATCGTCGCTGTGCCGGAAAGCGTCGTGCACCTGGTCTCCGCGCAGCGGGTAGTCGGTCACCGGATGCCGCCAGTGACACACGATCACGGCGCCACCGTCGCGCAGACCGGCCGCGACCCGCCGCACGAGCTGTTCGAGGCCGTCGAGCGACAGGTAGTAGCCGACCTCCGACACGACGATCAGGTCGAATGTCTCGTCCGGCCACTCCTGAGGGAGCGTGCGCCGTTCGAAGCGCACCCCGGGCTGCCCCGCCAGACGCTCCCGCGCCACAGCCAGCGGAGCCTCGGCGATGTCGATGGCCAGGAGCCGGTCGACTCGGGGGGCGAGCTCGGCGGTCGTCACCCCGATCGAGCAGCCCACCTCGAGGGCCGAGACGTACCGCCGGCGGGGAAGCGCGGCGAGGGTGAGCGCGCGCTTGCGGCGCTCGTACCAGCGTGTCTCGAAGCCCCACGGATCGGCGCGGCCCTCATAGAAGTCGTCGAAGTAGCCCTGGGCCAGTGAGGTGTGCGAACGGCCCGGCGACGTTGCCTCGACCGCGCTCACGAAGAAGGTCTCGAAGTCGCGTTGGAAGTGCTCGGAGAACGTCGGCGACACGATGGCCTCGTCGCCCGGCATCCCCGACAGCGGCTCCGTCTGGCTTCGGTGCAGCTCGAGCGCCGCGACCTTGCGTGCGACCTCGTTCGGGCTGAGGGGAAGGGTCCGCACGCGCGCCCACGGCCACTCCGGCGAGTCGGGTGTCGACCGATGCCAGCCCCAGATCGGGTACTCGAGATGCTCGGCGCCCCGGGTCTCGGCCGCCGCGGCTGCGGCGTCGCCCGCGGCGGTGTGATCCGGATGCCCGTCGCCGCGCCAGGGCGAGACGACCAGCACCCCGGTGCGGCCGTCGATGGCCGCCGCGATGGCGTGCCGAAGAGGTTCGGTGTGCTCGCGGAGGCCCCCGTCGCGGAGTCCGAGCAGGTGCACCGCCGACCCGGGAGCCAGCTCGTCGATCGCCCGCACGACCTCGACCCGGCGGAGCGCCGCCAGCTCGGCCGCCGAGACGGTGGGCGAATCCGGATGCGAGTGCTCGCCCAGGGTGGCGACGATCACGGTCACGGGAATGCCGGCGGCGTGCGCCGTTGCCATCAAGCCACCCGCCCCGAGGGTCTCGTCGTCTGGATGCGCGGCGACGACCACGAGCAGAGTCACGCCGTCGAGGGTCAGCTCCGAGGCCTCGTCCCACGCATCGGCGGCGAGCCAGGTCGCGTTCGTCGTTCCCTCGTCTCGATGATCGAAGCTCACCACGGTCGCTCGCCCTCGAGCAGTCGACGACCCAGCCATGCCTCGTCGCGTTCCGCGTGGTGCTGACGCACATAGAGTTCGAGGTCGGCGACGCGGCGCGCGTGCTCGGAGTCGAGGGCCAGGGGCGCGGGTCCGAGAGAGTGTGCGGCGCGGCGGAGCACGTCTTCGACGACGTCGGCGACGACGATGCGCGTGCGCGCGGCGAGCAGCTTGCCCTCCGCACCCACGGCACGGCCCTCGTCGATGCGTCGGCCGGCGTCCGCCAGCACCACTCGCGCCGCGAACAGCTGCGCGTCGACGGCGCCGAGGTGCATCAGGGCGATCTGGTCGGGCTCCCGATTCGCCGACTGCGCGGCAGACCACAGCCGGCGAGCGAGACCCTCCGCTCCGCCCAGCCAGCATGCGGCCACGCCGATGCCGCCCCAGGCGAATCCCGGCCTGTCGAGGTACCAGCCGTCGGCGCCCACCGGCGAGGCGGCGACCTGCGAGAAGTCGACAGAGCCGCTCGGAACTCCCTGCAGGCCCAACGCGACCCACTCGCCCGACCGCACCTCCACACCGGGAGCCCGCAGATCCACCTCGAACAGTCGTCGATGGCCACCGTCGGTGTGCGCTGTCACGAGCGCCCGGTCGAGAACCCCGGCCACCGAGCACCAGGGCTTGGTTCCCGAGAGCACGAATTCTCCATCGACCTCGCGTGCGTCGAGTCGAACCGCAGGCGCCTCCGCGGCGAAGACGCCCCACGCGCCCGCCTGCGGATCGAGACCCGCCTCGCCGAGGATCGCGCGAGCATCCAGATGCGCCTCGACCACGCGCGCTGCCGTCAGATCGGAGCGACCCAACGCGGTGAGCAGCTCGAACAGTGCCGGAGTGTCACCGCCGCCGGGACGCGGCGCGCTCCGCCCCAGCTGGATCGCGAGGGCGACGGCCCGATGCGCGTCACCGTCGACCTCGGCCACCTTCTCGGCCCACGAATCGACGCGCTCGGCTTCATCCATCGAAAAACTCCCTGCTCGGCGTGAAGGTCTGGTGACTGCCCGATTCGACACGAATGCCGGGGCACCTGCGGTACCCCGGCATTCCTGTCGATGACGCGTCAGCCTCTGGCTGCGCGTGCGTCGTCAGTGCTTGAAAGCGTCTTTGACGTTCTCTCCGGCCTTGCGGGCGTCTGCGCCCACCTGGTCGGCCTTGCCTTCGGCTTCGAGTCGCTCGTTGTCCGTGAGCTTGCCGGTGGCTTCTTTCGCCTTGCCGGCCACGTCGGCTGCAGCGTTCTTGACCTTGTCGTCGAGTCCCATGGCATCCACCTTTCGTTCGCCGGAGTCCTTGTGAGTTCCGGTTCGCCTTCGAACCTACGCCTCGCGCATGCTCCGGGTCTGGGGCTTGTGATGCCCCGGACGATCGGTTACGGACAAGCGGGTCAGTTGGGAATCTCCTCGCCGGGAGCGTCGCCGACGAGCTCGTAGGAGACGGGCTCGGGGGTGACGGGACGAACGAGCCGCCACACCCGCTCCTGCGATTCGCCTTCGACGTCGAAGGTCTCGGTGATGGTCTCTCGGGGCTTTCCGTCGACGAAGTTCTCGACGGTCTCCTTGCCTTCGGAGAGTCCGCCCGATTGAAGCAGTGCGCGATACGTGTCAGCCATGGAATCTAACCCCTTTGTCGACTCCGGAAACGGTTCCCGGTTCACCACAGTTTCCCGGATCGCTCCGCCCCGCGTCCACCCCTCGGCACGGGCCGGGAAAACGTGCAGTCGGCGCTCAGGCCGCGGCGGTGGACGCCGACACGAGCATGAGCACGGCCCGGCCGTATGCCTCTGCGGGCTCGGCCGCGACGTGGCTCGACGGCTCGCCCCTGAAGACGATGTCGACCCTGTACTCCGGTGCCGAATCCTCGGATGTCTCGAGCCGGACGAGCGAACGGAACGCACCCCGCAGCATGTCCCGCAGCTGGTCTTCGCGCGGCAGCCACAGGGCCTCGTGCAGGTCGACGGAGTCGAGCGCCCACTCGGTGGTGCCGTTGAATCCGAGGATCGTGCCGGTGGGATAGTGCTGCGCCTCGATGGTCATGTCACTCACCGTGAAGACCTCGGCGTCGAGGGCCTCTGGGTCGAACGCCGGGGTGTCGATCGAGAATCGATCGCCCGACGCGGGCTTCCAGATCAGTCCGGCAGCGCGCAGCGATCGGGCGAGTTCGACGGTGATCATTCAGACATTATGGCTCCGGATGCTGCGCCTCGGCCCCGAGCGGCGGCCATCGGTGCACGATATGCTCCGGCGATGACCTCGACGACCTCGCGGGCCGGCTCCCTGCTGCTCGACCTGCTCGACTTCGGCTGGAAGCAGGCCCTGTCGTGCCTTTTCGCCTTCTCGATCGTGCTGGGGCTCGCGATCACCCACTTCGTCGATGTCGGGGTGGCCCGCTACGACGCGATGCTCGTGTACTGCATCATCGTGCAGATCGTGCTCGTCGCAACGAAGATCGAGACGCGCGACGAGCTGCTCGTGATCTGTCTGTTCCACGTGCTCGGCCTGGGCCTCGAGCTGTTCAAGGTCTCGGTGGGGTCGTGGAGTTATCCCGATGCCGGCCTGCTGCGCATCGGCGACGTGCCCATCTACAGTGGCTTCATGTACGCGGCCGTCGCGAGCTACATCTGTCAGGCGTGGCGCCGTTTCGATCTGGACATCGACCCGGTTCCCATGGTTCCGACGATGATCACGGCCGTGCTCTTCTACGTGAACTTCTTCACGAACCACTGGCTGCCCGACGTGCGATGGCTGCTGCTCGTCGTGGCCGCCGTCATCCTTCGGCGCACCTGGGTGCGCTTCAGGGTGCGCCGAACGATCTACCGCATGCCTCTTCTCGTGTCGTTCGTTCTCATCGGTTTCTTCATCTGGTTCGCCGAGAACATCGCCACGCGGCTGGGCGCGTGGAGCTATCCCGACCAGGAGGCGGGCTGGACGTTCGTTCACGCGAGCAAGATCGGATCGTGGACCGTGCTGGTGATCTTCAGTTTTATGCTCGTGCTCTGGTTCAAGCAGCGTAAGAAATCATTGACCGCTTGACGCGCCTGACGCGCTCGACACGCTTCGACCAGCTCCAGCCGGCCACCCTGTCGAGGCGGGCCCTGCGCTCCTCGGGATACGGCTTGTCTGCAGTCGCGATGCGTTCGAATCGACGCTGGTTCGCGCACCACATCGAGAGCATGTGCTCGTGCCGGTCGTCGTCGGAGACGTCGGCCGTGCGGGCCGGAGTGCGCCTCGGAAGCCTGCCGTGCGTAGCGACGAACTGCTCGAGCAGCTGGATCATCTGCAGCCAGGTCTGCTCTCGACGAGACGGCCAGCCCGGGGTCGCCAGCACGGCGTCGTAGCGACTGCGGCCGAGCTCGTCGTCTCGACTGGGGAGACGCTCGACCTGGTTCTTGACCCAGCCGGCGAGGCGCCGCTCGTGCGGATCGTCGGCCGTCAGGCGCGGGTACCGTCCATGCTCCGCGAAGTGACGCTCGACGGCCGCGCGCTGGTTCTCCCAGTGGTCGGATCGCGGACTCGGCCCGCGTCGCGGATTCCACTCCCAGCCCTCGACCGTCTCGAGCGCGATCTTGCGGTCGGGCCGCAGCGACTGAGAACGCTGGCCGCGGTAGAGGCGTCGCTGCTCGTGCGCCCACTCCGAGAGCCTCGCCTCGAGGAGATCGACGGACGGACGTCGAGGATGGCGCCCGTGGACGCGTACGAAAGTGCGATAGTTCTGCAGATGGGTGTTCCATCGTTCGTCATGGGGAGACGCCATGTCAGCTCCTGTACTCCCCCAACGGCGCCCAGTATGTCAGAACTTCCGTTCGTTTCGCCAGAGATGTCGCCGGGAGACGGACGAGGAGGGCGGCTACCTGTCGAGGAGGCGGTGCAGGAACTGCTTCGTGCGCGGCTCACGCGGATTCTGCAGTACCTCGGACGGCGGCCCCGATTCCACGACCACGCCGCCGTCCATGAAGACGATCGTGTCGGCCACGTGGGTGGCGAAGGTGAGCTCGTGTGTCACGAGCACCATGGTCCAGCCCTCGGTCGCGAGTTCGCGGATCACGTCGAGCACGTCGCCCACGAGCTCGGGGTCGAGCGCCGAGGTGGGCTCGTCGAAGAGCAGCAGCTGAGGCTTCAGCGCCAGGGCGCGAACGATGCCCACCCGCTGCTGCTGGCCGCCCGAGAGTTCGAACGGGTACGCGTCGGCCTTCGCGCCGAGACCGACGCGCTCGAGCAGCGCACGAGCATCCGCTATCGCCTCGGCCTTCGGCCGTTTCTGCACCTGCACCGGGCCCTCGATGACGTTCTCGAGAACCGTGCGGTGAGGGAACAGGTTGAACTGCTGGAAGACCATGGCGGAGCGGTCGCGCAGCGACGCGAGCTGCCTCTTGGTAGGACGCTCGGCGAAGTCGACCACGTCGCCGCCGGCGAACGCGACCGTGCCCGCCTCGGGAACCTCGAGGCCGTTGAGGGAGCGCAGCACGGTGGTCTTGCCCGAGCCCGACGGCCCTATCAGGGCCACGACGTCGCCGCGCGGCACGGTGAGGTCGATCGACTTGAGAACCTCGACCTCGCCGAAGCTCTTGCGGATTCCGCGGGCCACGAGCAGCGGCGCCTCGATGGGCGCGTCGAGCGGCGCGGGCGCGAGGGGGTCAGTGGGCGACATAGCGGTCCAGTCTCTTCTCGAGCACGGACTGGGCGCTCGAGAGCACGAGGCAGATCACCCAGTAGACGACGGCGGCCTCGATGTACAGCGCCATGAACTCCTGACTGAACGCCGCGATCTCCTGCGCCTGCCTGAAGAGCTCGGTGACCAGGATGAGCGAGGCGAGCGATGTGTCTTTGACCAGGCTGATGAAGGTGTTCGACAGCGGAGGAACGGAGACCCGCGCGGCCTGCGGCAGGATCACCCGCACGAGCGTCTGACCGCGCGACATGCCGATCGTGTAGCCCGCCTCCCATTGGCCCTTGGGCACCGACAGGATCGCCGCCCTGATGACCTCGGCCGCGTAGCCGCCCACGTTGAGCGAGAACGCGATGATGGCGCTCGGCCACGGATCGACGAGGATGCCGATCGACGGCAGTCCGTAGAAGATCACGAACAGCTGCACCAGCAGCGGGGTGCCCCGGATGATCGAGATGTACACCCGCGCGATGCCCGACACGACAAAGATGCGCGAGAGGCGCATCAGGGCGATGCCGAGGGCGATGACCAGGCCCAGGGCGAACGACAGCAGGGCCAGAGGGATGGTGCCGGTGACAGCCCCGCCGACGATGGGCAGGAACGACCGCAGCAGCAGATCCCACAGCGATTCGTTCATGCGTCAATCCTCGCCCACGGGGGTGTCATCGATCGACCCTACTGCGCAGCCGCGCTACTGCGTGACGTCGCTTCCGAAGTACTTGTCGGAGATCTCCGCGAGGGTTCCGTCGGTGCGCAGCTCGTCGAGCGCCTTGTCGACGGCCTGCTGCAGCTCGGTGTTGCCCTTGGTGAAGACGAAGGCGTTGAGCGACGGGTCGTCGGTCTCGGCCGCGATCTTCAGTCCGGTGTCGCCCTTCTGCTTCTCGTAGTCGAGGAAAGTGAGGTTGTCGTTGACGGTGGCGTCGACGCGCCCCTGCTCGAGCAGCGCCACGGCCTGGGCCCATCCTTCGACGGCCTCGACGTTGGCGCCGTTCTCCTGCGCCAGCTCGTACCAGTTGCTCGTGAGCGACTGGGCGGTGGTCTTGCCTGCCAGGTCGGCGAACGAGGTGATGTCGGTGTTGTCGTCCTTCACGACGATCACGCCCGGGCTCACCGTGTACGGCTCGGAGAAGTCGTACTTGGCGGTGCGCTCGTCGTTGATCGACACCTGGTTCGCGATCACGTCGAAGCGACCCGCCTCGAGGCCGGCGAAGATGGCGTCCCACTGAGTCTCCTCGAACTTCACGTCGACGCCGAGCTTGTCGGCGACGGCGGTGATGATCTCGACGTCGTAGCCCGTGAGGTCGCCGGTTCCGTCTTCGTGGTAGCTGAACGGCTTGTAGGTTCCCTCGGTGCCGACCGTCAGAACACCGGCCTCCTGGATGGCCGCGAGCGAGTTCGCCTTCAGCTTGCTGCCGCTCGCCCCGTCGTCGGATGTCGATGCCGGGCTCGCGCACGCGCCGAGGACGAGCGCGGTCGCGGCGGCGATGGAGAGGAGTCCGACAAGAGAGGTGGCGCGTTTCACGGGGGTAGTCCTTTGCTGTGGGCGGAAGTGTCCACAGTAGCCAGCGCCCGAGCCGCCCGATAAATTCCGTGACGCCGCATGACGGTCCGAGCGGGGCATCCGAAATCGAGCCGCGCGTATAGTGGAACGCAATCAGCACGCGGGCCTGGATTTGGGCTCAACGGTCCTCTGTCGAGTACCAGCCATCACTCCCCCCGCGACGAAAGATGCCGATGATCGACGACTCCTCCGTTCCTGACGTGCACGAGATCCAGGATGCGCTGGGGCGCGTCGAGCGCGGCGACACGGTCACGCAGGCCGACGCCGAGCTGCTCTTCTCGGCCCGCGGCGGCGAGCTCGACCGGCTGCTCGCCGTGTCGTCACGGCTGCGCGACGAGGGTCTCGACGCTTCCGGCCGCACGGGCGTCATCACCTACTCGAAGAAGGTGTTCATTCCGGTCACGCACCTCTGCCAGGACAGGTGCCACTACTGCATCTTCGTCGAGACGCCCAACAAGCTCGCCACCAAGGGCAAGCCCATCTACATGTCGCCGGACGAGATCCTCGAGGTGGCCAGGGCGGGCGCGGCCCTCGGCTGCAAGGAGGCGCTGTTCACCCTGGGCGACCGCCCCGAGAACCGCTGGCCGGTCGCGCGCGAATGGCTGGATGCCCACGGCTATTCGTCGACAATCGACTACATCAGGGCCATGGCGATTCTCGTGCTCGAGGAGACGGGGCTGCTGCCGCACCTGAATCCCGGTGTGATGTCGTGGAGCGAGCTGCAGGCGCTTCGGCCCGTCGCCCCCTCCATGGGCATGATGCTCGAGACCACCGCGACCAGGCTCTGGTCGGAGAAGGGCGGCGTGCACTACGGCTCCCCCGACAAGGACCCGGCGCTGCGCCTGCGCGTGCTCGACGACGCCGGCCGATCGAAGGTTCCGTTCACCACGGGTGTGCTGCTCGGCATCGGCGAGAACAACGCCGAACGCGCCGAGGCGCTCTTCGAGATCCGCGCCTCGCACGAGCGGCACGGTCACATCCAGGAGACGATCGTTCAGAACTTCCGCGCCAAGCCGCGCACGGCGATGCAGAACGAGGTCGACCTGGCCCTGCAGGAGTACGTCGCGGCCGTGGCCGTCGCCCGCGTCGTGATGGGGCCGCATGCCACGATCCAGGCGCCGCCGAACCTCACCGACGCGCACGAGCTCGGCCTTCTGCTGCGCGCCGGCATCGACGACTGGGGCGGAGTGAGCCCGCTCACCGCCGATCACGTGAACCCGGAACGCCCTTGGCCGGAGCTCGACACCCTCGCCGCGCTCACGCGAGACGCCGGATTCGAGCTGCGCGAGCGGCTCACCGCGCATCCGCAGTTCATCGGCGACCCCGATCAGTGGATCGACGTCCGCATCCGCCCCCACGTCGAGGCGCTGGCCGCGCCGAACGGACTCGCCCAGGAAGACGCTCCCGTCGTCGGCCGCCCGTGGCCCCGTCGTTCCCTGAGCCTGTCGAAGGGCCCCCGTTCCCTGAGCAGTCGTTCCCTGAGCCCGTCGATGGGCCCAGCCCTCCTCGCCGCCTCGACCACCCCCGCGGCCCTCTCCGACGCCCACTACCTCGACCTCCTCCAGGCGAGCGGCGAAGAACTCGACGCGCTCGCCTCCCTGGCCGACGACATCCGGCACGACACAGTCGGCGACGACGTGACCTTCGTGATCAACCGCAACATCGACTCCTCGCTCTACGGAGTCGACACGGTGAACAGCCTGACCCTCGACCAGATCGGCGATCTCGCCGACGAGGCGTCGGCGCTCGGAGCGACAGAGCTGTGCATCCAGGGCGCGGTGCCCGCCCACATGCCGGCCACGGCATATCTCGACATCGTGCGTGCCATCCGGTCGCGCCAGCCGGGCCTGCACCTGCACGCCTACCGTCCGACCGAGATCGCCGACGGGGCCCGGCGCCTCGGGCTGCCGCTCGACGAGTACCTGTCTGCGCTCCGCGACGCCGGGGTCGACAGCGTGCCGGGCACGGGTGCGCGCATCCTCGACGACGACGTGCGGCGCATCCTCAGCGAGGGCGGCGACCCGCCCGCGTCCCAGTGGATCGCCGCGATGACGGCCGCGCATCGCGCGGGCCTGCGTTCGACGGCGACCATGATCTACGGCCATGTCGAGACGCCCGGGCAGCAGCTCGCCCACCTGCGATCGCTCGCGCGCCTGCACGACGAGACCGGCGGCTTCACCGAGTTCATTCCGATGCCCTACGTGCGACTGGATGCCCCGGCGCAGGTCGCGCGGGTCGCCGGGCCCGGTCCGGACGCACGACAGTCACGCGCGGTGCACGCCGTGGCGCGACTGATGCTGCACGGCCGCATCGACCACGTGCAGGCGGCGTGGACGAAGCTGGGACTCGCCGAGAGCCAGTCGGTGCTGAGCGGCGGCGCCGACGACCTCGGCGGGCTGCTGCTCGACGGAACGGCCAGGCCCGAAGCAGGAGCCGAGGCGCACCGCTCGCTCACGATCGCCGACCTCGAGCGCACGGCCGCCGAGATCGGGCGCGGTGTACGTCAGCGCACCACAGGCTACGGATCCCCGACGACCGAGCAGCTGGCGTTCGCGCGCCGGGCCGACGCGCCGCCTGCCTCGAGGCTGCAGCTGCCGATCTCAGAGCGGCGCAGTCTGCTCGAGCCCGCCGGGCGATGACTCTGCACGACGAGGCGCGCACGGCGAGGGCTACGAGCGCTACGTCGGGTTCCGCCGTCGTGCTGTTGCACGGGCCGGGTGGCGGAGCGACCGAGGAGTTCGACTTCCTCCGGCCGATGCTGGCGCGCACCCGCGACGTGCTCTCGATTCGTGTGCCCGACCCCGCCGGCCGCCGCGCCATCGACTGGAACGAGTGTCTGGCTGACACCGTCGGAGACGCCACTGTCGTGGCGATCGGTGGTCATTCTTTCGAGGCGATCAGAGCGGCACGCCACCACGGTTCGCTCGTCGGGCGCATCGTGCTCATCGATCCCGGGCCCGCCGACGCGGGTGCGAACGGCATCGACGCGTCGCGCGTTCTCATGCTGTCCACCGGCGCCGACCGTCGCACGCTGCGCGACCAACCGGCCCGAATCCTGAGCCTCATCGAACAGTTCATCGATGGCACCGGAATCGACCGCGCGCCGGAGACGGCCCGGTCGACTGTCGCTGCCACATGCATCCGGAACGCCGCCCCACGCACCTCGCTCGACGGCACGATCGAGGTCGACACGGTGATCGTCGGCGCCGGGTTCGCAGGGCTCGGCGCGGGCATCCGGCTGGCGCGTCGCGGCGAGGAATCCTTCGTGATCCTCGAGCGCGCCGACGACGTGGGCGGCACCTGGCGCGACAACGTGTACCCCGGCGTGGCGTGCGACATCCCCTCGCACCTGTACTCCTTCTCGTTCTTGCCCAAGCCCGACTGGTCGGGCTTCTTCGCGAGCGGCCCCGAGATCCATGGCTACCTGCGCGATGCCGCGCGCACCGAGGGCCTCGAGCGCCACCTGCGGCTCGGCTCCGAGGTGCTCGAGATGCGCTGGATCGCCGACGATCGTCGCTGGCAAGTGCGCACCGGCGCGGGCGACTACGTGTGCCGCACGCTGATCGTCGCCGCGGGCCGCCTGTCGGATGCGCGCATGCCCGACATGCCCGGACTCGACTCGTTCCCCGGACCGGTGATGCACTCCTCGGCGTGGGACGACTCCGTGGCTCTCGAGGGTCGGCGCGTCGGAGTGGTCGGCACGGGAGCGTCGGCGGCGCAGCTCATTCCGCGGCTCGCGCAGACCGCGGCGAGCGTGGTGGTGTTCCAGCGCAGCGCGCCCTATGTGGTGCCGCGGCCCGACCGGAACTACTCGCCCGACGAGCAGGCCGGCTTCGCGGCCGATCCGGCGTCGCAGACGGCGATGCGCGACGACCTCTTCTGGGGCGCCGAGACGGCATTCGCCGAGCGGATGCGCCTGCCCGGCTACATCGATCGGCTGCGCGACCGCGCGCTCGGTCACCTCGAGGCGCAACTCGCCGATCCCGCACTGCAAGCCGTTGCGACGCCGGACTACGAGATCGGTTGCAAGCGCGTCATCATCTCGAACGACTACTACCCGGCGCTCGCCTCCCCCGCCGTGACGCTCGAACCGTCGGCGCTCCGCTCCGTCTCGGGCAGCGTCGCGACGTCGGCCGACGGCCGGAGCGTCGAGCTCGACGTGCTGGTCTTCGCCACCGGCTTCGAGTCGACCCGCCCGCCGTTCGCCGCGCGCACGTTCGGAACCGACGGCATCCGTCTCGCCGATGCCTGGAACACCGGAATGCGGGCGCACGCCTCGACGACCGTGCACGGCTTCCCCAACATGTTCGTGCTCGACGGTCCGAATGCGAGCCTCGGCCACAACTCGGCCGTCGTGATGATCGAGGCGCAGCTCGACTACGTGCTCGCGGCCCTCGAGCATCGCAGCGAGGAGGGCATCGACGCCCTCGACGTGTCTCTCGAGGCTCAAGACGACTACACCCACGAGATCGACGCGAAGGCCGCGTCGTCGGTGTGGCTCACCGGCGGCTGCGAGAGCTGGTACGTCGACGAGCGCAGCGGGCGGCTCACACTGCTGTGGCCCGACTTCGCCTACGCCTTCCAGCGACGCCTCTCGCGCTTCGACCCCGAGAACTATTCGGTGGTCTGAGCCTCAGAGCTCGATCTCGCCCGTGTAGTCGCGTCCGCCCTCGTGCCGGGCCCGCTCGAGCGTCATCACATCGACGCGATGCCCCAGCTCTTCCGCGAGCGCCACGATGCGATCGCGCGTCGACGTCTCGACGAGCACGACGGGAAAGGAGTCGGAGTCGATATCGAAGACCACGAGTTCGAGCCCGGCCGGCGCGAGGATCTCGTTTGCGCGCAGCATGCCGAAGGTGAGGTGCGCGTCGGGGTCGTCGACCGACTGCAGGTCGACGCCGCTCGAGAGAACGGCGCTCATGCGGCTGAGTCCCCAGGCGAGTTCGGCCGCGTTCTCCTTCCAGTCGAGTTCGTGCGCGAGCTCGTTCTCGATCAGCCAGTCGATCAGGGCGAACCACGGGTCGACGTCGTCGTCTTCGAGGCCGCGGTTCTCGGCCTCAGCGACGTGGAGGCGCAGGTAGTCGGCGGGCGAGCCGTGGGCCAGCAGTACGACCTCGGCGAGCCCGGCATCCGGAGTCAGCAGGGCGGCGAGCTCGCGCCAGCGCGCGGCGACGGCATCGTCGGGTGACTGCGGCCGATTTTCAGACGACGGCAGCGGCGCTCGTTCGGGATCGGACCTGCGCCGGAACGGGTTCCAGTCCATGGTCGTCTCCTCCCCGTGAGAGCGGGCCGCCCTCACGTCTCACCAGCCTGACACCGACGGCCTGCCGACGCATACCCCTTTAACCAGGAACGGGCCGCGCCCCGCCGACAATTCGGCGGGGTTCGGCCCGTTCGCACGAGAGAGAGTGTCAGCTCTGCATCATCGAGACCGCGAGCATGGCACCGATGATCATCGACACGATGTTCGCGGCGATACCCACGAAGCTCAGGATGATTCCGGCGAGGGACAGGGTGCGGGCCTGCGGCTCACGCTTGCGAGACATGAAGCCGAGGATCACGCCGGCGATGGCCAGGAGAATCCAGATGATGGGCAGGAACAGGCAGAAGACGATGCTCACGATGCCGAAGACGAGCGACAGGATCGCGAGGGTCTTCTTGCTCGAGGCGGCCGGCGCGGGGGTGTACGAAGGGGTGGTCATCGGTGAGTTCTCCATCGGTGAAATGAATCGTGATCGTCGTGCGGAACGCCCATACCGTACCGTACGTTCGCGACGTGCAGGCGCTGGGCCCGCCCTATGCCTCGGATGCGACCCTCTGCAGAATTCGTCGGCGCCACGCCTGCGGCAGCCCGAAGAGCACGCGCCCCGATCCGCGCATCACCAGCGAGTGGATGCCCAGGCTCGCCACGACGATCAGCGCCGTGAAGAGCAGCGGCGCCAAATGGCGGATCCATGCGACGCCGAGCGACCACTCGACCGGAGGCAGCAGGTACAGCAGCCAGATCAGCGGCAGCTGCAGCACGAAGATGGGCAGCGTGCGCCTGCCGATCGCCGAGGCCGTCGCGGCGAACGGCTGCCAGCGCACGAGCAGGGCGATCACGATGATCGACAGCACGACGGCAGAGCCGTCTCGCAGCAGCCGCAGAGCGCTCTCGAGCACGGTGCCCTCGACGCTCTGCTGCCACAGCAGCTGGCATGCCATGAATGCGCCGACGGCCAGGGGCACGCGCCAGCGCGCTCTGTTCGCGGCGAGCGCCCGCAGCGCGGGCGCGAGGTAGACGCCGACCGCGAAGAACACCGCGTAGTAGACGACGTGCAGCCAGAGCGCCTCATCCCTCGTCACGGGCGCGGCTCCCGTCGCGACGGAGATGATCGCGAGCACGGCGAGCATCACGGCCGGCCGCACCCGATGAAGACTGGTGAGCAGCACCACGTAGGCCGCGAGCGCGAAGATGAACCACAGCATCGAGTCGGGCACCACGAGCTGCGCGGCGTAGTGCCCGAACGTCATGATGCGAAAGGGAATGCCCGGCGAGATCACGACGATCGACAGCAGCGCGTACACCGTGAGCCACACGAGGTAGAGCCAGTACAGCGAGACCGCGCGCAGAAGCGTGCGTCGGTCGCTCCATCCGGCGCGCACGCGCTTCGAGGCGACGAGCCCCGACACCACGAACAGCAGGGGAAGCCGGAACGCCCCGAAGAACTCGGTGAGCTGCGTCCAGATCTCGACGCCGTTCGTGGCAGGCGTCAGTGGCGCGTACACGAAGATGCGCACGTGCAGCAGAACGACCAGCAGCACGCAGACGCCGCGCGCGGCATCCACCCACGCGAGCCGAGCACCCACCCGCTAGCTCACCGGAACGGCCCGACGCACGACCGGCTCGAACATGCGGTCGAAGACCACGCGGCGGTCGAACTGCAGGGCGTACTCGCGGGCGCGTGCCGCCCACTCCTCGCGTTCGTCGGCCGTGGTCTCGACGAGAGCCCGCACGAGGGCCCGGGCGATCGCATCCGGGTCTTCGACGGGAACGACGATCGCGTGGTCGCCGATCGCCTCGCCGATTCCGCCGGTGAGGGTCGTGATGATCGGGCCGCCTCCGGCGAGCATCTTCTCGGCGAGGGCGATGCCGAACGTCTCGACGAATTCGGGCCGCGGCTTGCTGGGCAGAACGAAGGCCGCGCATCCCTTCATCAGGTACGGCTTCTCGGCGTCTCCCACGTCATCGAGAAACCGGATGCGCGACGAGACCCCGGATGCCGCGGCGGCCGCGCGGAATGCGTCGGCCTGCGGGCCCCGGCCGGCGATGACCAGGGTCTTGTCGCGGTGCACGCCGCTCCGCTCGAAGCCCTCGATGAGCTCCTCGACGCCCTTGGCGTGGGTGAGTCGCGAGAGGAACAGCACGTAGCCGTCGCGCTCGAGTCCGCGGGCAGCGAGCACCTCGTTCAGCAGTCCGTCGTCGAGATCGACGTAGGCGTCGGCGTCGATGGCGGGGTACGAGACGCGGATCTTGGCGCGGCACTGCTCGGCGAAGCGGGTTCCGTGCTGTTCGTCGACGCGCTCGGCCTCGCTGATGATGAGCTGGCGGGTGTAGTCCGAGACGGCAACGCAGTAGTCCTGGCTGAGGTAGCTCGTGAGGATGTGGGCCGCGGCGCCGAGCCTGCCCTCCTCCACGGCGGTGCGCACCACGTTGGTGACGTCGGAGCCCACGGCCTCGGCAATGGTGGTGACGTTCACCGGCAGGCCGGTTCCTTCCGCGGCGCGAACGGCGTCGGCCGCGGCGATGGTGTGCGGGCTCAGGTAGAGCGAGAGGCACACGGTGGGAACGCCGTCGGTGAAGAGCTCGACGAGGCGTCCGGTGATGCCGGCGAGGTGGCGGCCATCGGGCACCTTGTAGTCGCCGACCGGTTCCGGGCGCTCGACGATGATGCCGTCGCTGTAGGGCAGAACCGAGTCGAGCGGCTTGAGCGGCAGACCCGCGCGCTCGAGCACGTCGATGGGCCAGGTGATGATGCGCACCTCGTCGAAGCCACGCTCGAGGGCGGTCTCGGCCAGGTTGCGGGCCTCCACGGAGTGGCCGCAGATGACCGGATCGGCTCGCACGATGATCACGAGACGGTTGTCGATGGTGGTCATGGCTGTACTCCCTGGATTGGTGAAATGGAGGGTTCGCGTACCGGGCCGGGACGCGATGGAGGAAGTTTCGTCGTGGCCCAGTCGCTGGGTTCGGGGCCGAGGTCGACCAGCAGCTCGCCGCCGCGATGCAGCTCGGATCCGCTGATCCAGCTGCGGTCGAGCGGGGCGCCGTTCAGCTGCATCGACTGCACGTACTGCACCGGGCCGCCATGCACGGGTTCGACGAAATTGCGGGTGCGGATGCGGAAGCTCTCGTCGCCCACAGCGATGGTCGCGCTCGCGAAGAGCGGCGCGTTCACGAGAACGACGTTCTGGCCTGCGACGGGGAACAGGCCGAGCGAGGCCCAGACGTTCCACGAGCTGAGCCCGCCGGAGTCGTCGTTGCCGGGCAGGCCGCCGCGGCCGGTTCCGAACTGCTGCAGCAAAACGTTGTGCACGATCTCGGCGGTGCGGTCGGGGCGCCCGGCGTAGTGGTACGCCCAGGGAGCCTCCATGTCGGGCTCGTTGTTGAGGCCCTCGAAACGTCCGAGCTCGTAGCCGGCGAGCATCTCGACGACGCCGGGCTTGTTGCCCGGCTGCGTCACGGCGGGAGCGCCGAAGCCGAAGAACTCGTCGAGCTGTGTGACGAAGGCGTCGGCCCCGCCGCTGAGCTCGATGCGCGAGGCCATGTCGTGCAGCAGCCGGAACGAGTAGTTGTAGCGACTGCCCTCGTAGTACGTGGAGTCCTTCAGCAACCCGCTCGACGGGTCGAAGGCGTTCACCCAGCGTTCGGCGAGCGCCTCGAACTGCTCCGCGAGCGCCGTGTCGCCCACCCGGCGTGCGACCTTCGCCGTGGCCCAGTACCCGAAGGCGAGGTCGAGGGTGTGGCTGATCGGATGCGCCTCGCCGTGCAGCAGGAATTCCTCGCCGTAGGTGCGGCGCAGGTCGTCGGACATGTGCACGAGCGCCCATTCCCAGTCGATGCCGGGCAGTCCGAGCTGGCACAGATCGGCGAGGAAGGTGTGCGCGAGCGCGCTGCCCTGCCGCGAGAAGCGGTCGCTCCCCCGGGCCATGCGGTAGCCGATGGGAAAGTTGCCCTCCTCCTCGCAGATAGTGAGCAGAGCATTGGCCAGTTCGACGGCGCGCTCGGGCATGAGTGCGGTGAGCAGTGGAAGCTGCGTGCGGTAGATGTCCCACATGGTGCTGATGTCGAACGCGAAGGGTCCGTCGCTGGGCCAGAAGGGGCTCTCCGACGGGGCCAGGCAGGGCTTGATCAGCGAGTGGTAGAGCGCCGTCGAGAACACGGTCTGCCGCTCGGCTGAGCTCGTCTTGACGGCGACCGACTTGAGCTGCTTGCGCCACGTGCGCTTCGTCTTCTCCCGCCGCGGATCGAACCGGGCTGGCCCGTCGCCGCAGTCGTCTCGCAGGTTGCGCCGGGCCTGCTCCACTCCGCGCAGCGAGAACCCGATGCGCAGCTCGATGGTCTCGCCCGCCTTCGACGGCCCCGCCCACATGAGCCCGAACGGCCTCAGGGTCGTGGGCCGGATGTGGTCGAAGTCGAGCCGCTTGCCGCCCGGCATCAGGCGGCGGTCGTAGAACAGCATCTGCCGCCACTGCGGGGTGTCGCACTCGATGTACACGGCGATCGGCGTGCCCTCGACCACGATCTCGCCCTGCGCGACGCCCGGCTCGAGGGTCTCGAGGTGGGCGCGCAACGGGATGGTCGCGCCATAGGGAATCGACAGCCCGCCGAGCGAGAAGTCGATCACCACACGCGCCCGCGGGTCGTCGGGGAACGTGTACCGGTGCACGGCGCTCTTCGGTCCGACGGTCAGTTCTGCTCGCACACCGGAGTCGAGCGTGGCGGAGTAGAAGCCGGGTTCTGCGGTCTCGTCCGTGAGATCCCACAGCCGGCCCAACGCATCCAGTGGCTCGACCATGGGCGTGACGCGGAAGTAGTTGTAGTACTTGCGAATGGCGCCGGTGCCCGACTGCTGAAAGTGCGTGAATCCGGATGCCGTGGGCTTCTCGTGCAGGGTCGAGGGAACGCCCTCGAGACTCAGGTCGTAGCGGCCGTAGCCGGTCGGATAGGCGCCGGAATAGGCGCAGGCCGAGACCATGCCGAGCGGGTAGGTGGCGCCCGGATGCGTGTTGCCGATCTGGGGCTTCGGCCACCACCAGGTCGCGGCGAGTCCGGTCTGCGGGGTCAGGGCGGTGGGCTCCGACCCGATGAAGGGGTCGACGTGCCCGATCATGCGAGTGCCGGCCGTCGATTCATGATGTGACGCTAAGAGCCGGCGGCATCCGAATGGTGAACCAGCCGGAGCGACGAGATGAACGCAGGGCCAACGGTGGTGTGCGTTGGGTTGCGCGGGGCGCCGGATGCGCCTTCTGCGATACTCGGGACGAGGCTGTTCGATCGGGCCCGCTGAGATCAGGAGCAGACCCGCATGACTTTCGCACCGCATCCCATGGCCATGCCCGTCACCTCACGACGAGCCCTCGTGGGCTTTTGGCTGTGGGCCGGAGCCGTTGCTCTGTTCATCGTCGGAGTCATTCTCGGCATCACTTTCTACGACGTGCTCCCCAGCGACATGGGCGTGAACGAGTCGCTCGTGTTCCCGATCGCGGCAGGATTCATCGCGATTCCGGTGAGCACGATCGGACTCGGTTTCGCCATCACGTCGCTGGTAAAGCGCGAACCACGCAAGGTCCTGGCCATTGCGACGATCGTTCTGTGGGCGGCGACGCCGATCGTGGTGCTCGCCGTGGCCCGCGGCCTCGCGACTGTCGCCTCTTAGCCGCCTTCCGCGTGCCGCTGCGCGAGCGCCGCGGCCACCCGCCCGATGAGGTCGTACGGGATGGGTTTCGAGTACGGAAAGTTGACGGAGTCTTTGCCGGCGCGGAACGGCGCTATCTCTGCTTCGAGGGCGTCGTGCTCGGTCGACTCGCCGTCGTCGAGTCTCGCGATCGGATAGAGGCCGATGAACTTCTTCCAGGCAGCGTAGTGCAGTCCGTAGCGGCCGCCGAGCATCACGGCGGGCATGTCGTAGCGGTACTTCTCTTCGCCACCAGGCACCGCCTCGAGCAGCGTGCGCCTGATCTCGCGCAGGATCTGCTGCCGCTCGGCGGGGAACGAGTCGATGTACTCGTCGACCGAGGTGAACTTCTCTGTCATGCGCCTCAGGGTCGCACGGTGCGGCTCGCCGATCAAGATCGGTCAGGATCGGAGAAGCGCGTGGCTGGCGGGCATCCCTAGTCTGAAGTCGACGCCGCATACGCCGCGGCGCCCCCGTTCATGTATGACCGAAGGAGACCACCATGGCCGCAGCTGCCGAAGGACTGTCGAAAGAAGAACGCGACGCGGTCAAGGATCGCGCGAAAGAACTGCGGGAAGAGGCCAAGGCGGGCAAGAACCGCGAGACGGGCGAGAAGGCCGTGGCGAAGGCGATCGCCGAGATGCCCGAATCGGATGCCGCTATCGCGGGTCGTATCCACGAACTGGTCGCGGAACACGCGCCGCAGCTCACACCCAAGACCTGGTACAGCCAGCCCGCCTACGCGAACAAAGAAGGCAAGGTCATCCTGTTCGTACAGAGCGCCGCGAAGTTCAAGACGCGGTACTGCACACTGGGCTTCAGCGAGGACGCGGCGCTCGACGACGGAGAGATATGGCCGACGTCATTCGCGGTGACCGCGGTGACGCCCAGCGTCGAGAATGCGATCACGGAGTTGATCGTGCGGGCGTCTGGCAGGTAGATCATGCCCACAGGCGGCGCCAGAGGCAGCGGCTCCGAGAACCTCTGACGACATCTCCTGAATGGATTGACGCCGAAAAGCCTGCATTGGGAACCGCTGCGACCCGAGCGGACACTATAGGTATATGGGCGCAAATGAAATCGAGGAGTGGCGCGTTCTCGAGCGCGTCAATGCGGGCGACGCAGACGCGTTCGGGTTGCTTTTTGATTTGCATCACGATCGAGTCTTCCGGCATGCATTGCGCCTGACCGCATCAGTGCACGATGCCGAAGACATCACCGCCGTCGTGTTTCTCGAGTCATGGCGCCGCAGAACCTCAATGCGGGTCACAGACGGGTCGACGATTGCCTGGCTGCTGGTGACGACCAACTATGTGTTCCGCAACTTTGCCCGCTCTTCGCGGCGTTATCGCGTTGCTCTCGAACATCTCCCGCTGCCCGAGGACACCCCCGATCACGCGGAAGCGACAGACGAGCGGCTCGATCTGGATGCCCGCCGGGTCGCTCTCCGAGAGGCACTAGCTCAGCTTCCACGCCGAGACCAGGACGTCCTCACGCTGTGCCTCCTCGAGGAGCTCAGCACCGCCGAGGCAGCCGAGGCGCTCGGCATAGCCCCGGGAACGGTGAAGTCCCGCCTTTCCCGCGCAAAGGTGCGACTCAGCGAACTTTTGCGACAACCAGATTTGACTTCGATGGGAGGCGAGCGATGAACAACGAACCGACTTTCGACCCGCGGCGCAAGAGTGCGATCCGCGATCTCATCGTCACATCCGCGCGAACGTCGACATCGAGATCCCGACGCGGTCGCGGCATGCGAGTAGCCGGAGTCGCCACGTTGGTGGTGCTGGCGCTCGGCATCTCGAGCGGAGTCGTCTATGCGTTGAGCACGGGCATCCTCGACCCGAGCCCTGTAGCCAGCGTCACTCCGACCCCGAGCCAGACTCCTACGCCGGCCCCCGCCACCCCTACTCCCATACCGACAACGCCTCCAACCCCAGCGGCGCCCACGATCGACCTCAACGATCCCAGCACCTGGGTCATCGGTTTTGATGGGGTCGGCCCGGTCAAGCTCGGTTCCTCGTTCGAAGAACAACAACAGACGCTTCCCGCCTTCACAGACTTCACCGACACGGTGTGCGTCGGTTTCAATGTGGATCTCCAGGCTCCAACCGGATTCGCCATTCGCTTCATCGGATCACCGGACCGGCCAAACACGACGGCGGCGATCACGTTCGGCGATGGCGGTTCGCCCGTCATCGACGATCGAGCGACCACCCCGAAGACAGCCGAAGGCATCGGCATCGATTCGACGAAGGAAGAACTGCTGTCGACCTACCCCGGCATTGAGAAGACAGGGATGTATCAGGGCGACGAAAACTCCTACTACGGTCTCTCCGACGGCAACGGTGGGTGGATCGTCTTCGCCATCATCAACGACACCGTGGGGGTGATACAGATCGCCAACGAGTCCCTCATTCCGTACGAAAACAACAGCGTCAAGACCGTGCCCTCCGAGCGCTGCCCAGCGTGACCGCCAATGCACCGCTCACCCTCGCCTGACCAGCGGCGCGCCACAATGTTTCTGGGCGATGGGATGCAGCAAACGAGAGTCTGTTCGCTGAGCGACTGCTGACGGAATAAACCGCCGGCGTCCAGGACAACGCCGGCGGCGCAGGTAGCGCCGCTCGATCCAGATGCCCGAATCGGATGCCGCTATCGCGGGCCGCATCCACGAACTGGTCGCGGAACACGCGCCCCAGCTGACTCCGAAGACCTGGTACAGCCAGCCCGCCTACGCGAACAAGGAGGGCAAGGTCATCCTGTTCGTGGAGAGCGCCGCGAAGTTCAAGACGCGGTACTGCACGTTGGGCTTCAGCGAGGACGCGGCGCTCGACGACGGGGAGATATGGCCGACGTCGTTCGCGGTGATCTCGGTGACGGCCGCGGTGGAGAAGAAGATCGCCGACCTCATCGTGCGTGCTGCTGGCTAAGACTGGATTGGCGGTAGATGTCGCGCTGAGTCGGTGGCACGATGTCGGCATGAGCATCATCGTGACGCCTGAACCGGGCGAGGCGACCGGCGAGGTCGCAGAGATCTATGCGGAGGACATTGCAGACATGGGCTACGTGCCCAGCCATACGCGGGTGATGGCAACCAACCCCGAGGCCTATCGCGCCTGGGAGAACCTCATCGGCGCTATCGCGCGCCCCATGGACAAGCGGCGCTACGAACTGATCACGCTCGCGGCCGCGGGGGCGCTGCGCTCGAAGGCCTGCCGCCTCGCGCACGGAAAGAAGTCCCTGCAGTACATCTCCGAAGACGAGCTCGTCCGCATCGCCCGCGACTATCACGACGCCGGTCTGTCGGCCGCAGAGGTCGCGATGATGGATTTCGCCGAGAAGCTCAGCACCGACTCGGCCGCGATGACGGATGCCGACAGCACGACCCTGCGCGAATACGGCTTCACCGACCGCGAGATCGTCGACATCGCCCTCGCGGCTGCGGCCCGCAACTACTACAGCCGCGCGCTTCACGCGCTCGGCGTCGAGGTGGATGTTCCGTCAGGGCTCAGCGAGCCGCTTCGCTCGGCGCTGGTCGACACGCTGTAGCTCTCGCGTGCGAGGGGTGACCATGTTGAACTGGAGAACGTCAGCCACCTGTACGTCCGACAAGATCAATCAGAGAGAAGATCGGCCTCATGACGACTATCGACCCGACCCCAGCCTTCAGCCCCCAACACGAGGCCCTGATCAAGAGCGTCCCTCTCCGTGACGGCAGTTCGATCCAGTCGGAGCGCATCTCATACAAACACGATGGTTCCTCCCTCGAGGGTTACCTCGCCTGGGACTCCTCCGCCGCCGGACCGCAGCCTGGAGTGCTCGTCATCCACGACTGGTTCGGGGAGGGGGAATACGTGCACGCCCGGGCCCACATGCTTGCCCGCCTCGGGTATGTGGCTTTCGCCGCCGACATCTACGGAGCCGGAGTGCGCCCCCAGGGTGATGAGGCACCCGCCGTGGCCGGCACGTTCTACGCCGACAAGCAGCTGCTTCGCGCCCGGGTCCAAGCGGGCTTCGATCGCCTGCGCTCGGATTCCCGAGTCGACCCCGACCGCATCGCGGTGATCGGCTACTGCTTCGGCGGGTCGGCCACCCTCGAGTTCGCGCGCACGGGAGCGCCTATCGCGGGCGCGGTCTCCTTCCACGGGGGACTCATCACCCATGAGCCCGCGGATGTCGCGAACCTCCGCGCGCCCCTGCTCGTGCTCACCGGCGCCGACGACCCGGTCGTACCAGACGAGGCCGTCGTCGCCTTCGAGAATGAACTGCGCACTGCGCCAGAACTGGACTGGCAGATCGTGAGCTACAGCGGAGCCCCGCACGCATTCACCCAACCGATGCTCCCGAGCTACAGGCCGAAAGCAGACGCCCGCAGCTGGAGGGCGATGGAAGCGTTCTTCGAAGAGATACTCGCCTGAGCTGGCCCGGCACGGGCTTGAGGCTGAGCTGGTGCCCCTGGAGGGACTCGAACCCCCAACCTGTTCCTTAGGACGGAATTGCTCTTCCATTGAGCTACAGAGGCTGGCCTTTAGGAGTTTAGCTTAGAGGGAAGGGCGGGTGGTCTCGATACGGTCGCTGAGCGACCTACTCGACCGGCGCATCAAAAGTGCCCGCGGCGAAGCAGCCCCGTAATACGGCACGGCGAAGCCGTTCGATGGCGACGCGAGCCCTTCGACAAGCTCAGGGAACGGGGGGCGGGCTCAGGGAGCGGCGGCGGCTACGCCGCGCTCTCGATGTAGCCCTCCCAGGCCGGCTCGGCGCGCTCCGCTCCGCGGACCGTCCAGCCCGACTGGTGCGGCATCTTGGGCGTGGCCCGCAGAGTCCAGCCCATCTCGGCCGGAGTGCGGTCGCTCTTGATGTTGTTGCAGCGCAGGCAGCAGGCCACGAGGTTCTCCCACGTGTCCTTGCCTCCGCGCGACTTGGGCTGCACGTGGTCGATGGTCGTGGCCGCTCCCCCGCAGTACAGGCAGCGCATGCCGTCGCGGCGCAGCACTCCCCTGCGCGACACGGGCATGAGCCTGGTCGACGGGATGCGCACGTAGCGGGTGAGGATGATCACGCTCGGCCGGTCGAACAGGCCAGAGGTGGCCCAGACCGGATGCTCGACATCGCTCTCGATGATGGTCGCCTTCTCGTTCATCACGAGAACGATGGCGCGCTTGAACGAGACCACTCCGAGTGGCTCGTATCCCGCGTTCAAAACAAGTGTTCGCATTGTTGCCCTTTCGAATTGCCCTGCACGGCTTGCAGGGACCCGATGTGTCACCCATCGATTTTCAAGCGATTACAAGAGCAAATGGACACAAAAAAAGGGCACCGTCGAAATGACAGCACCCTAACTGAGCCGAACCCGGCTCAGACAACGTCCACTCGTGTGCCTCCTGACACTCAGCAGGCGGCAACCCGTGGTGCGGATGCTCCTGCCAGATATCACGAGGTCTCCTCTAAAGGCTCGAATAATTGCAGTAAGGCTAACCCACGAACGGCGTACCACAAATTCGTGGCACGCCGTTCGGGTGAGCTGTAACCGATTGTTCACAAACCGGCCAGCGACGATTCTGTCTAGACGATGCGCACGAAGTAGTAGCTGCCCCACAGTGCACGGTGCTCGACCATACGGCCCCAGTCGGGCGAGTCGATCACTCCGCCGGCACCGTCGTAGATGCCGATGTGGTACATCGGCCACACCACGAGGTCGCCCGGCTGGGCGTCTTCGGGCGAGACGCGGATGCCCATGGCCGCCTGGTTTCCGACGATGCGCGGCAGGTAGATGCCGAACTGGCCGAACACGTACTGGGTGAGCCCGTCGCATCCGAAACCGGCCTCGGGTGTGGCGCCGGCGCTGTAGGGAACGACGCCGACGAACTGCTCGGCGTAGTCGACGACGGCCTGGCCGCTGTAGGCGCCCGAGGGCGGGTTCACGGCGAAGGTGCCGGCGGCGGGTGCTTCGGCGGAGGCAGCCGAGGCTGCGGCGGTGCTGGCTTCGGTGGCGGCGACCGCGGCTGCGGCGGCGTCGCGCGCTGCCTGCAGTTCTTCACGCGTAGGAGCGGTGTAGGCGTCGCGGCTGACGGCCAGCGCGGCAGCGGTGTCGTCGACCGTGATGCTCTGCGCGGCCCCGGCCAGGTCGGCGGAGTTGTTCGCGTCGAAACCCGCGGTGCCGTTGCCGAACGCGTAGGCAGGAAGGGCCATCGTCGCGATGAGACCCAGGGCGAAGGTCATGACGACTCCGCCTGCGACGTTGCGGCGGGTCGGCATCTTCAGGCGGCGCGGCGGGGCGGTCTGCACGGTCGCCTTGGCGACGGGTGCGGATGCGCGGGGCGCCGCGATCACCGACGTCGCCGAGCGGGTCACCACGGTGGTGGGTCGCGGCACAGACGGAACGATGTCTGACTCCGACTCGCGACGCTCGCGGCGCGATCCTGGCGCGGCAGCCGTGTGGCTCACACCGGCAGGGGTGTCGATCGAGGTGTTCGGGTTCTGCTGGTCGTTCGGGGCGTCCAGCGGCTCACGAAGTTCGGTCAAGATCTATACCTCCGGCACCTCTCGCAGCATCTAGGGTGCCGCCCCGTCCCACTGAATTGTCTGCGGGTCACGCTCACCGAGAGACGGGGGAAAGAGGTGTCTCGGCGCCGTCCAAGGCCGCGATCTGGCCGTCTGGACTCGTCCGATGGTACGGGAGCGTTACCGTTTTGTCACCTTCCAGAAGACATTTTTAACGAATCGGTAACGGGAAAGATGAATGAACCTCAGCAGAAACGGCTACTTGAAGTCGGTGTCGAGGTTCACGTTGAGCCCCTCGGTCGCGTTTCCCACATCGATATGCATGTGGGTGCACGAGTCGCTGAACTCCCTGAAGTTCTGCAGATTCAACGAGATTCCGGCCGACGACCGGCACTCTCCCTGGCCCAGGTTCGAGCCGGGCGGCATGATCGGATCGAGGATCTCGGCGAACTTCACCGTGTTCGCGTCGGCGCCCGGAACGGAGGCTCCGTTGATCAGGTAGAAGTCCACGGCATGCCCGCCACCGTTGGTGTAGTGCGACGAGCTCGTACCGCCGCCCTCGATCTGGCCCGTGCACTTGCGGTTGATGTCGCTCACCGCCACGGTGTTGAACGAGCGCACGGCGATCACCATCACCTGCAGGATGCGCAGGTCGATCCCGCAGTCGGGCTTCACCACGCCGTCGGCCAGGGCCTGGATCTCGGGGATGTGATCGGGCACCGACCCCTTGAGCCTGCCGGTCGCGACGGCCGCCATCAGCTCCTGGGCGAGCTTCTGCGATTCCTTCGACACGTAGCTGTTCGTCGTGGAATAGAGGGAGCCGGGGGCACCCTCCGCGTAGAAGTCGTCGCGAACCGCGTTGAGCGCCGGCCCCTCTCCCACGGAGAGGTTCTGGCTGTCGGTGACGTCGCCGACGCCCTGCACCGCTTGGAAGTCGGAGGGGGTCGCGAAGCCCAGCGATGGGATCGACAGCGACACCACGAACAGAGCGGCGATCATCATCACGAAGCCGGCTAGAACGCGGCGCTTGATCGGCTGCGAGCGGGCGTGCGACACGAACGTTCCGCTCGACGACGACATGAGCTCGGCGACGGGCACGGAGCGTCTCACGCGCGGCGAGGCGATGGGCACCGGCCGTGGTGCCTCATCGGCTCCAGACGTGGCCAGCGCCGAGAACGGCTCGGGTGCCACGTGGGGTTCGGCGAAGTCGACCTCGGCGCTCAGCACCGTCTCCGCGGCGATGTGCTCGGCGGTCTCGCCCTCGACCACCGGATGCTGCGCCACCAGTTCGATCTCGAGAGGCACCGTCTCGAGATTGGCGACCGCGAGCATCCGCTCGTCGACGGCGGGCTCGGGAGTCTGCTCGGCCGTTGTCTCTACGGAGGGCTCGGCCGTTGCCTCAGCGGCTGGCTCGGACGCCGGCTCCGGCGTCGTCTCGGCGGACGGCTCGGGCGTCACCGTCGGGTCGACGTCGATGGGGGCACCGGCGCGGGCGCGGCGTCCACGACGAGAGATCGGGGCGTCGGCGGCAGGCTCGGTCTTCGGCGGCGCAGTCTCGACGACAACGGGCTCCGGGTCGGGCTCGGGCTCCGACTCTATCGCCGGCTCCAGCACAGGCTCCGGCTCGACGACGGGAACCGGGTCGACCACAGGCTCCGGGTCGGGCTCGGGAACCGTATCGACCTCAGCCCGCGGGTCCGGCTCGACAGCCGGAATCGGCTCGACCACGGGCTCCGGCGCGACGGGCGCGCCTGGCTGGGCCGCGGCATCCGGACCCCCATCGACGACGGCGGGCCGCTCGGAGTAGCGCTCGTCGAGCTCGCGCTCGCGCCGCTCGCGTCGACTCAGCCCGGCTGAGGCCTGGGCTGCGCCGGCGCGGTGCTGCGCCTCCGCCTCGGCTTCGGCCTGTTCCCGATCGCGCAGTTGGCGGCGGCTCAGCGGAGCGGCGGGCGGGGCCGTGCGTGAATCGCGTCGTCGTCGAGGATGCTCGACGCTCTTGTGCGATTCAGCGGGTTCGACCACGGGGCTTGAGATCCTTCGACGCCATCAATGGCAGACATGTCCGACCGTCTGGGCGCAGAACGGGACCGGGTAGTGCAGGAGACAGTCGGAGGCGCATCCTGATCCGGCGCTCCGCCGCCCGAACGAGCGGGGGAACTGTTCGAGGGTATGCGAATCTCCCTCATCTGTCACTCTGGCCCGGCCAGCTGTCAGGCCGCGACCAGCGCGCAGACAGAATGCGCGCCCTTCGGTCAGATGCCGACGAAGATGTGACCCGCGACCTCGTTGGGCAGTTCGAGTCCCTCGGGGAAGCCCTCGACCTCGACGAGGATGTACGAGCCGACCTGCGAGAACGCGGCCTTGTTGCCGGGAACGACGCCGAACTGCTTGAGCTGCAGCAGAAGCTCGGGGTCGACCTGTGCCGGCTCGCCGAGGCGGCGGATGGTCTTGGTCTGCGGGCCCACGGCACCGTGAACGAGGCTGAGCAGATTGACCACGCCGCGGGTGAACGGCACCGCTGCCGCGTCGCCGAACTCGTCGAGGCCGGGAATGGGGTTGCCGTAGGGAGACTCGGTGGGGTGATCGAGCATCTCGATGATGCGGCGTTCGACCTGCTCGCTCATGACATGCTCCCAGCGGCATGCCTCTTCGTGCACGTACTCCCAGTCGAGCCCGATGACGTCGCTGAGCAGGCGCTCGGCGAGGCGGTGCTTGCGCATCACGTGAACGGCCTTGGTGCGGCCGATGCCGGTGAGCTCGAGGTGACGATCGCCGGAGACCACAACGAGGCCGTCGCGCTCCATGCGGCCGACCGTCTGAGAGACGGTGGGGCCGGAGTGGCCGAGGCGCTCCGAGATCCGAGCGCGCAGCGGAATGATGTTCTCCTCCTCCAGTTCGAGGATCGTGCGGAGATACATCTCCGTGGTGTCAATGAGATCGGCCAACGATCACTCCTTAGGAAGTTGCGCACGTACGCCTCCACCATAACGTTTGAGAACGGTGGGTAAGGCTCGGCTCACTAGACTTAACCCCATGCCTGAACTGACAATTCCCAGCGCCCTTCTGCCCACCGACGGCCGTTTCGGCTGCGGACCGTCGAAGGTGCGGCCCGAGCAGCTCGTCGACCTCGCCACCCGCGGCGCCTCTCTTCTGGGAACGTCTCACCGCCAGGCACCGGTCAAGAACCTCGTGGGATCGGTTCGCGACGGGCTCTCGAACCTCTTCTCGCTGCCCGAGGGCTATGAGGTCGTGCTCGGCAACGGCGGCTCGACCGCCTTCTGGGATGCGGCCGCATTCGGTCTCATCGAGAAGCGCAGCGAGCACCTCACCTTCGGCGAGTTCGGCTCCAAGTTCGCCGGTGCCGCCAAGGCTCCGTGGCTCGAGACACCGCACGTGATCAACGCCGCGGGTGGGTCGCGTAGCGAGATCGAGGTCGTCGAAGGCGTGGATGTCTACGCCTGGCCCCACAACGAGACCAGCACCGGCGTGATGGCTCCCGTGAAGCGGGTTCACGGCGACGCGGGCGCGCTCACGGTGGTCGACGCGACCAGCGCGGCCGGCGGCATCCAGTTCGACGCGGCCGAGACCGACGTGTACTACTTCGCTCCGCAGAAGAACTTCGCGTCAGACGGCGGCCTCTGGTTCGGACTCTTCTCCCCCGCCGCCCTCGAGCGGGTCGAGCGCATCGCCGCGTCGGGGCGGTACATCCCCGAGTTCCTCAGCATCAAGAACGCCGTCGACAACTCGCGACTCAACCAGACCCTCAACACTCCCGCCATCGCCACGCTCGTGATGCTCGACAACCAGATCGAGTGGATCAACGGCAACGGCGGGCTCGCCTGGGCCTCGGCGCGCACTACGGAGTCGTCGTCGGCACTGTACGACTGGGCCGAGGGCGTCGACTACGCCAGCCCGTTCGTGGCCAACCCCGAGCACCGCTCGCAGGTGGTCGTCACGATCGACTTCGACGACTCGATCGACGCGGCCGCCATCGCCAAGGTTCTGCGCGCCAACGGCATCGTCGACACGGAGCCCTACCGCAAGCTCGGTCGCAACCAGCTGCGCGTGGCCACCTTCGTGGCGATCGAGCCGTCCGACGTGCGCGCGCTCATCTCGTCGATCGAGTACGTGGTCGAGAACCTCTAGCGCTCGCGCGCCCCGACGCTGGTCGAGTAAGCCGCCCGCGGCCGTATCGAGACCCGCATCCGATGGTCTCGATACGCTCCGGCCGCGGGCGGCCTCCGCTACTCGACCGGCGCAGCTCTGAACGCAGAGAACGGGCGGAGATTCGCACATCCGACGCTAATAGCGCGTCGGATTGTCAGATCTCCGCCCGTTTCGGCGTGCCTACCCCCTCGTTGGTCGAGTAGACCGCCCGCGGCCGTATCGAGACCCGCATCCGATGGTCTCGATACGCTGCGGCCGCGGGCGGCCTCCGCTACTCGACCGGCGCCGTTCTGAACGCACAGAACGGGAGGAGATCTGCACTTCCGTCGCAAATAGCGCGTCGGATTGTCAGATTTCCTCCCGTTTCAGTTCGGTCTCGCCGGAAGTGGCCCTTCGACAGGCTCAGGGAACGGAACGCGGAGCCCTTCGACAGGCTCAGGGAACGGAACGCGGAGCCCTTCGACAGGCTCTGGGAGCGGACAGGCGCTTCTCAGCGGAGGTCTTCTGGCGCGTCTTCGTCGTAGTAGACACTCGAGCGGGGCTCGGAGTCGTCGAGCTCGACGACCGTGAGGCCCTCTTCGTCGACGTCGACGGTCTGCTCGGGCGAGGCCTCGCGAGGCGCGTCGTCGCCGCGAACGAGAACCGACGCGTCGAGAACGGCAGCCTCGGCATGCTCGTGCACGGCGTCGTCGAGAATGTCGTCGTCGAGGATGTGGTCGTCGAGGTCGAGCTCGTCGTCGATGTCCTCGTCGTCGGAGTCGACATCTGCTTCGTCGTCGAAGTCCTCATCATCGTCGTCCTCCGCGAGCGCGGCCGCGTCCTGGGCAAGCTTGTAGTCCTCGAGCCGTTCAGACCACGGGGTCCACTCCGGAGAGAGCACAGCGCCCTCGCCGGGAAGCAACTCGGTCTCGAGCACGTTGGGCTCGCTCTCGCCGTCGATGCGCGAGAGCGTCGCCGTCCAGTGCCAGTCGGGGTACCCGGGCATCAGCGAGGCGAAATGCAGGCTGAGCACGTGCTCGTCGTGGGTGGTGTGCCCCACGACCGCGCCGATGGTCGACGCGGGCGTGATCTCGAGCAGCGCAGCGCGCGCCTGATCGACAGCGGCGAGCAGCACGGGGTCTGCCTCGAACTGCACAGACGCCTCGACGGTGTCGGCTTCGACAGTCTCGGTCTCGGGCTCGACCTCTGCGTCGGACGAGCCGTCAGGGGTCGGATCGGAGTGCTGCACCGGTGTCTACGCGTCCAATTCGTCGGCGACCTTGCGCAGCAGCGCAGCGATCTTGCGGCTGTGCGCCGTGTCGGGGTAACGACCCCGCTTGAGGTTCGTGCCGATTCCGTCGAGCACCTTCACGAGGTCTTCGACGATGATCGACATGTCGTCGGCCGGCTTGCGGCTGAGCTTCACGAGGCTGGGCGGGGCTTCGAGCACGCGCACCGAGAGGGCCTGAGCGCCGCGCTTGCCGTCGGCGATGCCGAACTCGAGCTTGGTGCCGGCCTTGACCGTCGTACCTGCGGGCAGGGCTGACGCATGCAGGAAGACCTCTGAGCCGTCATCGGAACTGATGAAGCCGAAGCCCTTCTCGTCGTCGTAGAACTTGACCTTGCCGGTAGGCATTCGCGGATCTCCTTGTGTGAATTCGGCTCGCTAAGTGGCTAGCGGGCACACGATAGCCTAACGGCCCCGCGCTGAGACCGTATCCTTGGAGCTGTGACAGACAAGCAGACACCGCCGGTTCGCTCAAGCGAGCGCATCCTCGCGTACATGATCGCCGGCATCATCGGGGCGTCGCTGCTCTGCTTCGCGGCGTTCCTCATCGCCTCCCTCGCAGGAGTGCGCGGCGAGGCACTGTCGCAGGGCGTCTGGCCGGCTGTGGTGATCTTCCCCCTGATCGGCCTTCCCATCGGCCTCGTGCTGATCCTCGTGCTGCTCTTCACGAATCTCCGCCGCCGCGCCAAGGAGGCACCGAAGCCTCGATGAGCGACACTCTCGCTCTCGCCGGTCGACTCCAGCTCCTGGACGACGACCATCTGGTCGCGCTCGCCTCGCTGAGGCTGCACGACGCCCGCGGCATCAAGGACTTCTTCGACCTCGCCGACAGGCTCCTCGACCCCGCGTCGATCGACGCGGCGCTCGCCGCCCTGCCCCGCCGCACCCTCGCGGCCCTCGCACATCCATCGCCCGACACCGACCCGGCAGACCTCGAGCCGGCAGCGCGCCTCTTCCTCACCGACGGCGAGACGCCGGGGCACGCTCTGGATGCCGTCACCCGGGTTGTCGAATCGTGGCCAGACCGCGGTCTTCCGTCGCCCGAGCAGCTCGCCACCGAGCCCCCGCCTGCCGACACCGACCGTGCCCAGCAGCGCGACACGAGCGACCGGATGGCCGCGGAGCGCGCGTTCACGGCGACCGCCGGCATCGCGGAGCTCATCCACGAACTGCGCACGATGCCCGTGCGCGAACTGGCCAAGGGCGGCGTGGCCGCACCCGACGCCAAGCGGCTCCTGGCCTCGCTCGCCATCGCGCCCAACGACCTCGACGCGCTTCTGCGCATCGCCCGCCGCGCCGGCCTCGTGACGCTCGACGACCTTCTCTGGTCGACGACCGAAGAGGCGCTCCCCTGGCTCCTGAAGGGGTCTGCCGATCGATGGGTCGCCCTGGCGACCTCGTGGCTCGACGCCCTCGCCGACGACATCGGAGGGGTTCTGCGCTCGCGCAGCCGCCGACCGTGGGGCGCAGACGCGCAGCGCACCATCGCCTACCTCTATCCGGCAGGCGGAGACGCCCTCCGCGGTCGCGTGGCCTTCGTGCTCGACAGCGCCGAATACCTGGGCATCACCGCGAACGGCTATCCCGGTGCCGCCGCACGGGCCCTGCTCGACAACACCACGGAGCCGCTGTCGAGCGTGGCCGCGGCACTCCTGCCCGCAGAGGTCTCCAATGTGTACCTGCAGCACGACCTCACGGTCATCGCGCCCGGTCCGCTGACTCCGGATGTCGACGTGCGGCTGAGAACGCTGGCCGACATCGAGGGCCGCGGCCTCGCATCCACGTATCGCATCTCGGCCGCTAGCGTGACCCGCGCCCTGGCCGAGGGAGAGACCGCCGAGGGCATCCTCTCGTTCTTCCGTTCCGTCTCGCTCACCGGTGTTCCCCAGCCCGTGGAGTACCTCGTCACCGAGGCCAGCTCCCGCTACGGCCGACTGCGGGTGGGAGCGGGCAGCCCCGACGACGAGGCACGCGGCATCGCGAGCTATGTGCGCAGCGACGACGATTCGCTGCTCAGCACGCTCGCCGTCGACCACGGCCTCGCCTCGCTCGGGCTCGAGCACGATGGCGCAGACCGCCTCACCAGCCGGTTCCCGTTCGACACGATGTTCTGGATGATCTCCGACGCGCGCTACCCCGTCGTGGCGGAGCGGGCATCCGGCGCCACCTTCGCCCCTGTTCGCACGCGCACCGCACCACGCAAGGCCGCGCCGACCCCCACCCCCTTCGTCGACCTCGTCGCACGTCTGCGCGAGTCCGCGCACGCGGCCGGCGATGCGCCCGAGGCGTGGATCGCGCGCCAGCTCGACGTCGCCATCAAGGCCAAGAGCCCCCTCGCGGTGAGCGTGGGCATGCCCGACGACAAGACCACGGTGTTCCTCGTGACCCCGCTGTCGCTTGCTGCGGGTCGACTGCGGGCGATCGACGAGAAGGCGGGAGTCGAGCGCACCCTTCCCCTGCGCAACATCACCGCCGTCGCACCAGCGCCGTAACGCGCAAGCCCCCGCCGCCACGGGCGTGACACCCCGTTCAGCGGGTAGGATCGTACGTTATGCCGTCTGGCCCATTGATCGTCCAAAGCGACCGCACCGTGCTTCTCGAAGTCGCGCACCCCGATGCCGAGAACGCGCGCCATGAGCTCGCCGTGTTCGCCGAACTCGAACGCGCCCCCGAGCACATCCACACCTACCGCATCACCCGCCTCGGGCTCTGGAACGCCCGCGCGGCCGGCCATGAGGCCGCCGAGATCCTGGGCACGCTGGAGCGCTACTCGAAATTCTCGATCCCGCAGGCCGTCTCCATCGACATCGAGGAGACGATCGCGCGCTACGGCCGCCTCGTCATCGAGCGCGACGACGAGGGCGGGCTGCTGCTGCGCGCCACCGATTCCGCGGTGCTCAGCCAGATCGCATCCGGCAAGAAGATCGCCCCCCTGCTGGTCGAGCGCCGCGCCCCCGACACCTATGCCGTCGCGCCATGGGCGCGCGGCCAGCTCAAGCAGGAGCTGACCAAGCTCGGCTGGCCCGCTGACGACCGCGCCGGCTACACGCCGGGCACTCCTCACGAGATCGCCCTTCAGGAAGACGGCTGGGCCCTGCGCGACTACCAGAAGCTCGCGGTCAGCAACTTCTTCGAGCGCGGCTCGGGCGTCGTCGTGCTGCCCTGCGGCGCCGGCAAGACTCTGGTCGGCGCGGGAGCCATGGCCACGGCGAAGACGAACACGCTCATCCTCGTGACCAACACCGTCTCCGCCCGGCAGTGGCGCAGCGAGCTGCTCAAGCGCACGACCCTCACGGAAGACGAGATCGGCGAATACTCGGGCCAGCTCAAAGAGGTCAAGCCCGTGACCATCGCGACCTATCAGATCCTCACCGCCAAGCGGAAAGGTGCGTACGCGCACCTCGAGCTGCTCGACGCGCTCGACTGGGGACTCGTGGTCTACGACGAGGTGCACCTGCTTCCCGCGCCGGTCTTCAAGCTCACGGCCGAGCTCCAGGCCCGCCGCCGACTCGGCCTCACCGCCACGCTGGTGCGCGAAGACGGACGCGAGGGCGACGTGTTCAGCCTCATCGGCCCCAAGCGCTTCGACGCCCCGTGGAAGGAGATCGAGGCCCAGGGCTTCATCTCCCCCGCCGAGTGCTTCGAGGTGCGCATCGACCTTCCCCAGAACGAGAGGCTCGAGTACGCGGCGTCGGCCGACGACGAGCGGTACCGCCTCGCCGCCACGGCCCCCGCGAAACTGGATGTCGTCAAGCGGCTCATCGAGAAGCACTCCGGCGAGCGCATCCTGGTGATCGGGCAGTACCTCGACCAGCTGCAGCAGCTCGAGACCGAGCTGGGCGTGCCCTCGCTCACGGGAGCCACTCCCGTCGCCGAGCGCGAGCGGCTCTACGAGGCGTTCCGCGACGGCACCGAGCCCATCCTCGTGGTGAGCAAGGTCGCGAACTTCTCGGTCGACCTGCCCGAGGCGAGCGTGGCCATCCAGGTGTCGGGGTCTTTCGGATCGCGCCAGGAGGAGGCCCAGCGCCTGGGCCGTCTGCTGCGCCCGAAGGAGTCGGGACTGTCGGCCAACTTCTACACGCTCGTCGCGCGCGACACCGTCGACCAGGACTTCGCGCAGAACCGCCAGCGGTTCTTGGCCGAGCAGGGCTACAGCTACACGATCCTCGACGCCGACGAGCTCAGCCCGCAGCCCGCCCGCTGACTCGCACCCCTCTCCCCCTACCTGCCCGACCACGCACCGACTCGCCACAAACGCACGCAAAACCGACGACGAAGGTGCATCTGCGCCGACTCGAAGGCGATCGCCGCATCCATCCGACGCATATGCACCTCATCCGCGCGGTGTCGGTGCTTGTGAGGAGAGTCGATGACGGCTGGCCCGTCGAGACGGGCATACGTCAGAGCAGGATGCGCTGGGTCAGGAGGTGATCCTGCCACTCGCCGGCGATCTTCAAGTAAGCAGGAGCCACTCCGATCGACTCGAACCCGGCTCGAGCGAGCACGCGCCGTGAGGCCGCGTTGCGAGGAAGCACGCTTGCTTCGAGCCGATGCAGCCCGAGTTCATCGCGGCTGTGTGCGACGACGGCCTGGAGCGCCGCCGAGGCCAGGCCCCGGCCCGTGAACGACCCGTCAACCCAGTAGCCGACGCTCCCACTCAGAAACGGGCCGCGCACGATGTTGGACACATTGATGCGCCCGACGACGCTTCTGCCCTGGCAGAGCACGAGAGGCAGACACCCGCCTGTCGCGTGCTGCCCGAGTTGGGTGGACACAACAGTCGTCTGGTGAGCGGCGGTGAAGAAAGCGTCCGAGCGCACGGGCTCCCACTCGGCGAGATGCTGGCGGTTGCGCACGTAGGCATCCGCAATCGCCTCCGCATCCCCTTTCTTCGCAAGCCGGAGAATGATGTCGTCAGCGAGAGGAGTAGAGAAAGTCACCGCACGATCGTAGTGCGCGCCTGAGGTGGCAATCACCGGCATTCGGGCTCACAGGAAAGTTGACTTTTGTTCCCCAACCACTCCCAGACAACGCCCAGACAACCCGCAGATAATTGAGCCTATGACTGGCCCACGCATCCTGATCGTCGACGACGAACCCAACATCCGCGATCTGCTCACCACGAGCCTTCGCTTCGCCGGCTTCGCCGTGCGAGCCGTCTCGAACGGCGCCCAGACCATCTCGGCCGTTCTCGAAGAAGAACCCGACCTGATCATCCTCGACGTCATGCTGCCCGACATGAACGGCTTCGGCGTCACCAAGCGCCTCCGGGCATCCGGCTACACCGCGCCGATCCTGTTCCTCACGGCGAAGGACGACACCGAAGACAAGATCACCGGCCTCACCGTCGGCGGCGACGACTATGTCACCAAGCCCTTCAGCCTCGACGAGATCGTCGCCCGCATCAAGGCCATCCTGCGACGCACGATGCAGGCAGACGAAGACGCGATCATCCGCGCCGGCGAGCTCACCATGGACCAGGACACGCACGAGGTCTACGTCGGCGACTCGGCCATCGAGCTGAGCCCCACCGAGTTCAAGCTGCTGCGCTACCTCATGCTGAACCCCAACCGCGTGCTGTCGAAGGCCCAGATCCTCGATCACGTGTGGGAGTACGACTTCAACGGCGACGCTGGCATCGTCGAGAGCTACATCTCGTACCTCCGACGCAAGCTCGACGCCCACTCCGAGGAGTCGCTCATCCAGACGAAGCGCGGTTTCGGGTACATGCTGAAGGTCTCCAAGGCATAAGGCGCATCTCCAGCAGGTTCGCGTAACCTGATGGTCGACATGCAGCACTCATTACTCACGCGCTGGAACGCGATCTCCTTGCGCAACAAGATCACCGGCGTGACCGTGCTGATGCTCACCTTCGGCCTCATCGTGTCGGGTATCGGCACCATGACCGTTCTGCGCGACTACCTGATCAAGCAGGTCGACACGCGACTGATCAACGCGTACACCGAGCCCACCTCGGTTCTCGGGCCCGATGCCAATAAGCGCGGCTTCGACTACGACGACGTGCTCTCCGCACCCACCACCTACTACGTGGCCCTGCTCGACGCCGATGCGCAGCCGATCGTCACGAACTGGAGCGGCACGGGCCTGCCCGGACCGAAGCTGACCAGCCTCGACATGTCGACGGCTACAACTCTCGCCGGGCAGCGTTTCGACGTGACCAGCACCAAGGGCTCGTCCCACTGGCTCGCCGTGGCCCTCGTACTGCCCGTCGACAACTACGGCACGAACAACACGCTCGTGATCGCCCAGTCGCTCGAGGGCACCGAAGACACCACCACGACCTACCTGTCGATCTTCCTCGCGTTCGGAATCGGTGTCGTCGTGCTGGGCGCCATGCTCACCCGCCTTCTGGTCACGAGCACGTTCGCGCCTCTGCGCCAGGTGGAGCGCACCGCCGCCGCGATCGCCGACGGCGGAGACTTCAGCCAACGGATGGCGGTGGAGACTCCCAATACCGAAGTCGGCAGGCTCAACCGATCCCTCAACACCATGCTGAGTCGCATCGACCGCGCCTTCGACGACAGGGCCCGCACCATCGAGCAGATGAGACGGTTCGTCGGCGACGCCAGTCATGAGCTGCGCACTCCCCTGGTGTCTGTGCGCGGCTACGCGGAGCTCTACCGCATGGGCGCCCTCCAGACGCCCGACGACGTGAGCCAGGCCATGGATCGCATCGAGAAGGAGGCCATCCGCATGGGCTCCCTCGTAGAGGACCTGCTCGAACTCGCCCGGCTCGACGAGACCAAGCCCTTGAAGCTCAGCCCGGTGAACCTGACCCCCATCGCCATGGACGCGGCGCTCGACGCCCGCGCGTCCAGCCCGGGCCGGGTCATCCGGGTCTCGACCTCGCGCCCGTCAGACCCGGTCATCACCTTCAACCCGGCCGTCGCCGTGACAACCGACGGCGAACCGGATGCCGGTGACCCGGCCGCCGCCCCCGATCAGTCGGCCACCGGATCGATCCCGTTCTCGTCGGCATTCGCCCGGCTCCGTCGCCGCAGTGCACGCCCGACGCAGCCGAACTCCGCCTCCTCCGACCCGGTGGTACTGCCCGCCACGGTGACTCCGTCGTTCGAGCTCGAGAACACCGACGACGAGAACGCCATCCAGCCCCTGGTGATGGCGGAGGAGAACAAGATCCGGCAGGTGCTCGCCAACCTCATCGGCAACGCGCTCCGGTTCACGTCGAGCGACAGCCCGATCGAACTCGCGGTCAGCGTCGACGAGGCCGCCAGGCTGGCCACGGTCGACGTCATCGACCACGGCGAGGGAATCCCTCCCCAGATCCGCGAGAAGATCTTCCAGCGCTTCTGGCGAGCCGACAGCTCCCGCACACGCGAGACGGGTGGCAGCGGCCTCGGCCTCGCCATCGTGTCCTCGATTGTCGCGGCGCACGGCGGAACGGTGCGGGCCCTCGAGACCGAGGGCGGCGGAGCCACGTTCCGCGTCTCTCTTCCCCTCCTCATCGAGCAGGCCCCCGCCGAGTCATCCACAGGCCCCGCCTCGGCCTCCTGACACGCTCGCTCGCGCGTCTACCGTTGCAGCTGCCGACCGACCGGTCGGCACCACCGCAGCCAGACGAAAGAGCAGGCATCCATCATGAGCCAGTACCAGGTCGACAGCGAGGCCGTCAGCGCCAGTGCATCGTCCATCCGCAGCACCGTCGAACGCATCCAGGCCGATGTCGCCGCCATGCACGGTCAGCTGACCTCGCTCGAGGGCAGCTGGACGGGCCAGGCGGCGGTCGCCTTCCAGGCGGTCGTGACCGACTGGCGAGGCACCCAGACCCGGGTCGAAGAGAGCCTGGCCTCGATCACCCAGGCGCTGTCGGCGGCCGCGCAGACCTACGCCGACGTCGAGATGCAGAACGTGCGCATGTTCGCCGTCTAGAAACGACGAAGCGGGCGACTCCCGAAGGAGCCGCCCGCTTGTGTCTTGTCTAGTCAGACCTGAGTCTGCTCAGACGAGGGACTTAGAAGTCCATGCCACCCGTGGGGTCGCCGGCCGGGGCCGCAACCTTCTCGGGCTTGTCTGCGACGACCACCGAGGTGGTGAGGAACAGACCGGCGATCGACGCGGCGTTGACCAGCGCGGAGCGCGTGACCTTCACCGGGTCGTTGATGCCGGCGGCCAGCATGTCGACGTACTCGCCGGTCGCGGCGTTGAGGCCGTGTCCGACGGGCAGGTTGCGAACCTTCTCGGCCACAACACCGGGCTCGAGGCCGGCGTTCTGAGCGATCTGCTTCAGCGGGGCGTCGATGGCCACCTTGACGATGTTCGCACCGGTCGCCTCGTCGCCCGTGAGCGAGAGCTTCTCGAAAGCGGTCTTGCCGGCCTGGATGAGGGCGACGCCACCACCGGCGACGATGCCCTCTTCGACGGCTGCCTTGGCGTTGCGCACGGCGTCTTCGATGCGGTGCTTGCGCTCCTTGAGTTCGACCTCCGTTGCCGCGCCGGCCTTGATGACGGCGACGCCACCGGCGAGCTTGGCGAGACGCTCCTGGAGCTTCTCACGGTCGTAGTCGCTGTCGGTGTTCTCGATCTCGTTGCGGATCTGCTGCACGCGACCAGCGATGGCGTCGGCGTCGCCGGCACCCTCGACGATCGTGGTCTCGTCCTTCGTGATGACGACCTTGCGGGCCTTGCCCAGCAGGTCGAGCGTCACGTTCTCGAGCTTGAGGCCGACCTCTTCCGAGATGACCTGTCCACCCGTGAGGATCGCGATGTCCTGCAGCTGCGCCTTGCGACGGTCTCCGAAGCCGGGAGCCTTGACGGCCACAGACTTGAAGATGCCGCGGATCTTGTTGACGACCAGCGTGGCCAAGGCCTCACCGTCGACGTCTTCGGCGATGATCAGCAGCTGCTTGCCGCTCTGGATGACCTTGTCGACGATCGGCAGCAGGTCCTTGATGTTCGAGACCTTGCTGTTGACGATCAGGATGTAGGGGTCTTCGAAGACGGCTTCCTGGCGGTCGGGGTCGGTGACGAAGTACTGCGACAGGTAACCCTTGTCGAAGCGCATGCCCTCGGTGAGCTCGAGCTCGGTGCCGAAGGTGTTCGACTCCTCGACGGTGACGACGCCCTCTTTGCCGACCTTGTCGATGGCCTCGGCGATCAGCGCGCCGATCTCGGGGTCACCGGCGGAGATGGACGCGGTCGCGGCGATCTCTTCCTTGGTCTCGATCTCCTTCGCGTTGGCGATGAGCTCGGCGGTCACTGCGGCGACGGCCTTCTCAATGCCGCGCTTGAGGGTGATCGGGTCGGCGCCGGCCGCGACGTTGCGCAGGCCTTCGCGAACGAGCGCCTGGGCGAGCACGGTTGCGGTGGTCGTACCGTCTCCGGCGACGTCATCGGTCTTCTTGGCGACCTCTTTGACGAGCTCTGCACCGATCTTCTCGTACGGGTCGTCGAGCTCGATCTCCTTCGCGATCGACACACCGTCGTTCGTGATGGTGGGAGCGCCCCACTTCTTCTCGAGGACGACGTTGCGACCGCGCGGGCCGAGCGTGACCTTGACTGCGTCGGCGAGAATGTTCAGGCCGCGCTCGAGGCCGCGACGGGCCTCTTCATCGAAAGCAATGATCTTTGCCATAAGTGTTTCTGTCCCTCCCGGAGACAATCAAAGAATTAGCACTCCATTGGAGAGAGTGCTAAGACAATATTGGCACTCAGGGCAGGCGAGTGCAAGCTGCAACAGCGAACGCCGCCCGCGTTCGCGGACGGCGTTCAGTGTGTCGAGCATCGCGGGCGCGATGCGGTCGAGTGTGTAAGGGGTCAGGCGAGCCGAACGGCTTCGGCCTGCGGCCCCTTCGCTCCGGTGCCCACTTCGAAGACGACCTGCTGGCCCTCTTCGAGCACCTTGTAGCCGCCCATCTCGATCGCCGAGTAGTGGACGAACACGTCCTGTCCTCCCTCGTCGACGGTGATGAAGCCGTAGCCCTTTTCAGCGTTGAACCACTTCACGGTTCCGTTCGCCATTGTTACTCCCATTGCCGAATGTGTGTCGTCAGGACACCCGAAGAACCACGGATGACCAAGGCCGATACTAATCAGCGCATTCGCCGGATTGCGGGCGATCCCGGCAAAACGGGGCATCCGTTTCCGCATCTCAACACGACGGAAACATCACCGAAATATGGGGCCGCAATGCGGCCTCCGCCCGCCCTACTGAACGGGCTCGTCGGTCGTGCCGTCTGCAGACGGTTCGACGAAGTCGGCACCGAGCACGACGGTGAGCTGCGCTCCCTGGAACTGGTCGGACTGCTCGACCCGCACAGAGGTGATCGACAGCGCGACACCGTTCGCCGTCGCGTCGGCGGTGGCCTTGGCGAACAGGGAGTCGGCGAGGCCGAGTGCGGCGGCTTCGTTCGCAGGATCGACGTAGTAGACCGTGGTCGTCTTGAAGTCGGTGGCACTCGCGTTGGCGGTGGAGCCGACGCCCGCCCATCCGGCCTCGCGCATGGCGTCGCCGACGCTGGCGGCCAGGCCCACGGTCTCTGTGCCGTTCAGGATGGTGACGCTGGCGGCCCCATCGACGATGGGAGTGATGGTCGGTGTCGGGGTGGGCGTCGGGGTGGGCGTCGAGGCCGTCGTGCCACCCAGAATGCCGCCGAACTGGATGTTGTCGTTGATGATGGCGAGGCCCACCACGCCTCCGGCGACGATGACTCCGGTCGCGAGAGCAGCCCAGGCGAACGCGATCCATCCGCGGCCCTTGCGGCGCGGGCCCCGGTGGGCACCCGTGCGGTGAAGGTCTGCCGGGATGGTGTCGAAGCGGTCGGATTCAGGCTTGGCCATGGTGTGGTCTGGGTCCTAGTCGTCGAGGGACGTGAGGCGCACTGATCGCGCGTCCGTCCTGGCATCCCGCACTCGGTGCAGTCTCTTGATGAGCATGGGGTCGTGGGCGAGGGCGGAGGGCGAATCGATGAGCGCGCCCAGCAGTTGATAGTAGCGGGCGGCCGAGAGACCGAATTCGTCACGAATGGCCTGCTCCTTGACACCGGCGTGCCTCCACCAGGTGCGCTCGAAAGCCAGGATCGCGATGTCGCGAGCACCGAGGGCCGGCGCTACGCCGTCGCCCGTGCGCTGCTCGTCGAGATCTTTCGCGGCTCCCACATGGCCTCCACTTCGTGCCCGGGAGCCGTCCGGCCCCCCGATCGTCAACATCCTATGGGCCGCATGCTCTGGATCAGCCGAATGAGGCGGGCATGCCGCGATGCCTAGCGACCGGCGCGGTACATGGTTCGGTGGGCGATGCCCGCCTCCATGAACTCGTCGCCCACGGCGACGAATCCGAACGGGGCGTAGAGGCTGGTGATGTAGCTCTGCGAATGAAGGAGCAGAGATTCCGAGCCGTAGAGCTCGACGACCCTGGCCAAGAGGAGCTGCGCGAGCCCCCTTCCCCGGTATGCGGGGCCGACGACGACGCGGCCCGGCAGCCGGTGCGCGTCTTCGTATTCGGCGACCTCGTCGCGAAGCACACGGAGATAGGCCGCCACGTCGCCGTCCTCCCCCGCGATCCACAGGTGGTCGGTCGTGCGCTCTCTGTCGCGGCGGTCGAGCTCGCTCTCGTCGACCTTCTGCTCCACGTAGAACACGTCGGTGCGCAGCTTGAGGATCTCGTAGAGCTCCTCCGTGGTCAGCTCGCTCCAGCTCTTCTGCACGATCGTGGGTACGGTTTCGAGGGGCACGGTGGCCAAGTTTACTGTGATGATGGAGGAAGCCCTGGTCGATCGCGGAGCCGCGATCGCGGGGCGGAGAAGGAGTGTCCTGTCGATGAGTTACGACGTTCAGAAGAGCGATGAGGACTGGCGGGCGGAGCTGTCGGCCGACGAGTACGCCGTGCTGCGCCAGGCGGCGACGGAGCGCCCGTGGACCGGCGAGCTGCTCGACGAGGGCCGTGAAGGCATCTACCGGTGCAAGGCCTGCAGCGCGGAACTCTTCCGCAGCACCACGAAGTTCGACTCGCACTGCGGCTGGCCGAGCTTCTACGATCCGTCGTCGACCGATGCCGTCGAGCTGATCACCGACTCCACGCTCGGCATGGTGCGCACAGAGGTGCGATGCGCCGCGTGTGGCTCCCACCTGGGCCACGTCTTCGACGACGCTCCCCAGACGCCCACCGGCGACCGGTACTGCATGAACTCGATCTCGCTCGAGTTCGACCCGGCAGAGTAAGGGCGTGGCATCCGTCTTCGAGGCGATGCAGGAGCGCCGCTCGAGTTCGAAGGTCACCGACGAGGCGCCGAGCCACGACGAGCTCCTCGAGCTCATCGACGCCGCCGGGCAGGTCGCCGACCACTCGGGCATGACACCCTGGCGCATCCTCGAGATCCGCGGGGATTCCCGGCGCATCGTCGGCGAGAGCCTCGCCGCTGCCGCGGGGCTGGAGGGTCGTGACGCAGACAAGAGCATCCGCAAGGCCTATCGCGCACCCCTGCTGCTCGCGGTGATCGTGTCGCCCCGGCCCAGCTTCAAGGTGCCGTACTGGGAGCAGGAGGCCGTCGCATCCGGTGTGGCCCATTCGCTCAACCTGCTGCTGCACGAGCGCGGCTACGGCGCGATGTGGCGCACCGGCATCCACACCCGCAGCGATGCCGTGCGGCTCGCGCACCGCTTGGAGCCCGGCGAGCAGATGCTCGGGTGGATCTACGTCGGTCGATACCCCGAGCGACCACGCACGTCGCGCCGCTCCCGGGTCGACCCGCGACGGCATCTCTCGTCGCTCTGACGGCACGCCGCTCGAATCGATTCGACGCCCGGTCTTCTGCGGGCTAGTATCGAATTCTTGTGACAGATCTCGGAGTGACCTCGCCCGCAACAGGGCCACAGGTGTCGGCGCAGAATCCGCCGACCCGAGCAGACGACGCACAGCCCGTCGGCCACCTGCGCTACTCCCCCTCCCGCCGGTGGATGGCATTGCTCGCCCTGGCCCTGGGCGGCTTCGGAATCGGGGTCACCGAGTTCGTCTCGATGGGTCTGCTGCCGAACATCGCTCAAGACCTGCTGCCCGGGCTGTACGCCGCGAATTCGGCCGATGCGAACGCCACGGCGGGCCACCTGATCTCGGCGTACGCGCTCGGTGTCGTCGTCGGGGCTCCGACCATCGCCGCGGCCGCCGCCCGTTGGCCGCGCAAGCGCCTGCTCACGGTTCTCGTCGCCTGCTTCGTGATCGGCAACCTCGCCACGGCGATCCTGCCCTCGTTCGGCTGGGTGCTCGCGGCCCGCTTCGTCTCCGGCCTTCCGCACGGCGCCTATTTCGGCATCGCCTCTCTGGTCGCCGCCACCCTGATGGGCCCCGGAAAACGCGCCCGCGGCGTCGCGTTCGTGCTGTCGGGCCTCACCATCGCGAACGTGGTCGGCGTTCCCGTGGGCACCTATCTCGGCCAGCACTTCGGATGGCGCAGCGCGTTCTGGCTCGTGACGGTGATCTTCGCCGCCACCCTGGTCTCGATCATCGCGACCGTGCCGTTCCAGGCCGGCAACCCCGAGAGCACGATCCGCAACGAGCTCAAGGCCTTCTCCCGCCCGCAGATCTGGCTCACCCTGGCCATGGCGTCGATCGGCTTCGGCGGAATGTTCGCCGTCTACAGCTACATCGCGCCGGTGGTCACCGATGTGACGGGCCTCGGCGCAGCGGTCGTGCCGCTCGTGCTCGTGACCTTCGGTGTGGGCATGACCATCGGAAACTTCATCGGTGGCTGGGCGGCAGACAAGTCTGTGGCGCGTTCGCTGCTCATCTTCATGCCGGGCATCGGCCTGGCCTGCCTCGCATTCGGCCTCACCGCCGCCAGCGCTCCTGGCCTGTTCATCTCGATCTTCTTCATCGGCGCGTTCGTGTCGGCGGCGTCACCCACGATCCAGGCCAGGCTGATGGATGTCGCGCACGACTCCCAGTCGATCGCCGCGGCCCTCAATCACTCGGCCCTCAACCTCGGCAACTCCCTCGGCGCGTTCCTGGGCGGCGTCGTCATCGCGGCGGGCTTCGGATACATCGCGCCGGCCTGGGTGGGAATCGGCCTGTCGATCGTGGGCGTGGCCATCCTGCTCGTCTCACTCGGCGTCGACCGCCGCAGCGCCTCTCGGGCCTGAGCTACGGCACCGACGGGGCGCCGACGGCCTCGAGCTCGGTGAGCGCAGGAACGACATCCGCACTCGCATCCAGCGCGCCTCTCACCGCAGCGCACGGGTCGGTGGCCTCGGCCGCCCACGGGGCGCCACCGGCCCCGGCCGCGAGCTGGGCCTCGCAGGTCTCGGCCGCGCTCGTGCCGAACGCGGCGAGGGATGCCTGCACCGCGAATCCCGCCGCATCCAGATCGGACTGCGAGCCGACCCTCGATGCGGTGTCGAGGCCGGCCACGTCGCGCTGCAGCGCGGCGATGGATTCGGCAGACGCCAGGCCCGCGGCGTTGTTGGCGATGGGGAGCACTCGCCCGACCGTGGTCGCGGCCTCGGCCCGTGCCGCGGCCAGCTGCGGGTCGACAGGCGGGTCGACGGCCTCGACGGCCTCGACGCCGGGCGTGGGCCTGAGAGTCGTCGGGTCGTGCTGAGCGTCGACAGACATCGACGTGACCGCGACGGCGACGCCCGCCCCCACGAGAATGGCGAGGATCGCGGCCACGACAACGACGCGCACCGTCACCGACCGGCTCTCGCGGCGTGATCTATGGAACGACACGGCTAACACCTCTTCCTATGAGAAGAGAGTCGATGCCGTGCGATCGCTTACGCGAGAAGCCCGCCGGATCTCGATGGATCCGACGGGCTTCTCAGGAGTGGGGCCGGCGACGGGACTTGAACCCGTAACCCCCGCTTTACAAGAGCGGTGCGCTACCAATTGCGCCACGCCGGCAGGTGGAACATCTCATTCTAGCCACGAGCCGCGGCCCGAATGAGGCGTTCCAGACGACGCGCTACTGCGCGACGGTCGGCTCGGGCGTCGGGGTGGGCGTCGCGGTGGAGTACGCCTCGCTGGCGACCTGGAGGACGAACGCGGAGAACGCGTCGGCGTCGGTGAGCGACCCGGAGTACTGCTGGCCGTTGACCAGGACGGTGGGCGTGCCCTCGACCTTCTCGACATCGGTGTTCGGCAGCGGACCCTTGAGGGCACGGGCCGTCGAGGCGCTCACCCAGTCTTTGAACTGGGTGTCGTCGATGCACTTCTCGATCTGCGACACCTTGTCTGCCTTGGCGTCGGTGACATAGCCCTTGAGCGCGGCGTTGTCGAGACCCTCGGTGTTCTCTGCCGGCTGGTTCTTGAAGAGAAGGGCGCTGAAGTCGTAGAAGCTGTCGGGCGAGTAGTTGGCGACGCAGGCCGCGGCGTTCGCCGACCGGGTCGAGTACTTCGTTCCGAGGGATCCGCGGTCGAGGATGGCGAGCGGGTGCGTGGTGAGGGTGGCGGCGCCGGATTCGATCCACTGGCCGATCTGCTCGGAGTTCGTCGCCTCGAACTGGCCGCAGTAGGGGCACAGGTAGTCGACGTAGACCTGGATGTCGACGACACCGGTCGAGTAGTCGGGGGTCGGCGCCGTCGGCTCGGCGTCAGCCGCCTGCGAGGGCGTGGTCGTGGCGACGAAGCCCTGGCTCACGGTGAGGCCGTCGCTGGCCATGTTCTGGGGGCCGGGACCGGCGGGCTTGATCGCGCTGACGATGATCAGCGTGACCGCGACTCCGATCGCGATGACCACGACGCCGAGGCCTCCGAAGAGGAAGATGCGGTTTCGAAGGTCTTTCTTTCGCTGCTGCTCACGAAGGGCCTTGGCCTTTTCGCGGGCTGCTTCGCGTCGGTCGTTCTTAGAGAGGCGACCATCTCCGGCTGAGCCATAAGACATACGTGTAGAACTCCGGGTGAGAGAGAAGAAAATGCGACCGGGCCGAATCTGGCCGGAAACCCCAGCGTAGAGGGCTTGACTGGGAAATCTCCAAACAGGAAGTCAAGGTGCCTCATTCGGGGGCCCTGAACCATGACATACTGGACGATGGACCGCCACCGTCGACGGTCCGGTTCAATCCATCACAACGGATCGTCCGGCACGTACCTGCCGGTGAAGGAGATCAACACCCATGGCATCTGTCACTTTTGACAAAGCTACCCGCATCTACCCGGGTGCCACTCGCGCCTCGGTCGACAAGATCGACCTCGAGGTCGCCGACGGCGAGTTCCTCGTGCTCGTCGGTCCCTCCGGTTGCGGAAAGTCCACCACGCTGCGCATGCTCGCCGGCCTCGAAGAGGTCAACGAAGGTCGCATCCTCATCGGCGACCGCGACGTCACCGACGTGCCCCCGAAAGACCGCGACATCGCCATGGTCTTCCAGAACTACGCGCTCTACCCGCACATGACCGTCGCCGAGAACATGGGCTTCGCTCTCAAGATCGCGGGCGTCGGCAAAGAAGACCGCGCCACCCGCGTTCTCGAGGCCGCCAAGCTGCTCGACCTCGAGCCCTACCTCAGCCGCAAGCCCAAGGCACTCTCCGGTGGCCAGCGCCAGCGCGTCGCCATGGGTCGCGCCATCGTGCGCCAGCCCCAGGTGTTCCTCATGGACGAGCCGCTGTCGAACCTCGACGCCAAGCTCCGCGTTCAGACGCGCACCCAGATCGCGTCGCTCCAGCGTCGCCTCGGTGTCACCACGGTCTACGTCACGCACGACCAGACCGAGGCCCTCACCATGGGTGACCGCATCGCCGTGCTGAAGGACGGCCTGCTGCAGCAGGTCGGAACCCCGCGCGACCTCTACGAGAAGCCGAACAACGTCTTCGTCGCCGGCTTCATCGGCAGCCCCGCGATGAACCTGTTCCACGCCGACATCGTCGACGGCGGCATCGCCTTCGGTTCGTCGGTCGTTCCGGTCGACCGCGAGACGCTGTCGCAGGCCACCGCCAAGAGCGTCACCGTCGGTGTGCGCCCCGAGGACATCGTCGTGTCGACCACGCAGGGCCAGGGCCTCGCGGTCGAGGTCGACCTGGTCGAAGAGCTCGGCGCCGACGGCTACCTCTACGGACACTCGGAGATCGAGGGCAAGCGCACCGACATCGTCACCCGCGTCGACGGCCGTTCGCACCCGTCGCTCGGCGACACGGTGTACCTGACCGCGGCTCCCGGCCACGTTCACGTGTTCGACACCGAGTCGGGCGAGCGTCTCGGCAACAAGGCAGTCGTCTCCAGCTAGTACCTGACAAACACACCAGTCGAGCTCGTCGCTTGATGCATCGGCCCCACGGCTCGGTGCTCGGGCGGCGGGCTCGACTTGTCTGTGCCCATGACTTGTCTGTGCCTAGGCTTGTCCCACCAGGTTCGTTCACGCCCGGCCCGTCGACGACGGAAGCCGACCCGGCTCACCAGCAAGGAGCAGCAATGAGGGGTTCCCTCAACATCACTTCGGCCATCACCGATCCCGCCCTGCTCGATCTGCCCTGGGACGTGCCCCTCGGCGAGTGGGAAGACCAGTACATCGCCGCACTGCCGAAGGGCCTCTCTCGCCACCTCGTGCGCTTCGCCCACCTCAGCGGGCACGTCATCGCCATCAAGGAGACCACGGAGGACATGGCCGGCGGCGAGTACAAGATGCTCCGCACCCTGCAGAGCCTCGAGATCCCGTGCGTCGATCCGCTCGCCGTCATCACCGACCGCACGAACGCCGACGGCGATCCCCTGCCCAGCGTGCTCGTCACCCGGCACCTCAAGTTCTCCCTCCCCTACCGCGCCCTGTTCTCGCAGCAGCTGCGGCCCGACACCGCCACCCGTCTCGTCGACGCGCTCGCCCTGCTGCTCGTGCGCCTGCACGTGATCGGCTTCTTCTGGGGAGACGTGTCTCTCTCGAACACGCTCTTCCGACGCGACGCCGGCGCCTTCGCGGCCTACCTCGTCGACGCCGAGACGGGCAAGCTCTTCTCAGGCGGCCTGTCGAACGGCCAGCGCGAGAACGACCTCGAGATCGCCCGCGTCAACATCGCCGGCGAACTCATGGACCTCGAGGCCGGCGGCCGTGTCGACGACCAGCTCGACCCCATCAAGGTGAGCAACGGCATCCTCGCCGCCTACCGCACCCTGTGGTCTGAGCTGACGGGCAAGGAGTCGTTCTCGTCATCGGAGCGCTGGCGCATCAACCAGCGTGTCGACCGGCTCAACGAGCTCGGTTTCGACATCGAGGAACTCGACATCAAGACCGACGACGAGGGCACGACCGTGCGCATCCAGCCGAAGGTCGTGGATGCGGGCCACCACCAGCGCAGGCTGCTGCGTCTCACCGGCGTCGACGCGCAGGAGAATCAGGCACGTCGCCTGCTCAACGACCTCGACGACTTCAGTGCGCGCTACAGCAAAGACGACTACGACGAAGAGATGATGGCCCACGACTGGGTCGCCAAGGTCTTCGAGCCCGTCGTGCGCAGCGTTCCCCGCGACCTCAAGCGCAAGCTCGAGCCGGCCGAGCTCTTCCACCAGCTTCTGGAGCACCGGTGGTTCATGAGCGAACAGCAGGGGCGCGACATTCCCCTCGCCGAGGCCCTCAACGCCTACATCAACGACGTGCTCCGTCACCGCCGCGACGAGGCGACGGTCATCGACCCGCCGACCGGAACGATCACGCTGCCGATAGACGTGCAGACGGGGTCGGTGCCCGTCGAGGCCGATGACGACGAGGACTGGCGCCTGAAGGTCTGAGAAGGCCCTTCGACGGGCCCAGGGAACGAAACCATTCCCTGAGCCGACCCTGTTACTTCTTCGCTGCGCGCAGCCGCGAGATCTCGTAGAGGGTGACGCTCGCGGCGATACCCGCGTTGAGCGACTCCGTGGCGGCGGTGATGGGGATCGAGACGACGGCGTCGCAGGTCTCGGTGACGAGGCGCGACAGGCCCTTGCCTTCACTGCCCACGACGATGACCACCGGGCCGTCGGCGAACGACAGGCCGGGCAGCGACACGTCGCCGCCCCCGTCGAGGCCGATCACGAAGACGCCCTTCTGCTTGAACGCCTTGAGCGTGGCCGTGAGGTTCGAGGCCATGGCGACGGGGGTGCGAGCGGCGGCGCCCGCCGATGTCTTCCAGGCGGAGGCCGTGACCCCGACGGATCGGCGTTGCGGCACGATGACGCCCTGGCCGCCGAACGCGGAGGTCGATCGGATGATCGCGCCGAGGTTGCGCGGGTCGGTGATGCCGTCGAGCGCGACGAACAGCGGGGTGTCGCCGCGAGAGATGACCTCGTCGAGAAGGTCGACGGGATGCGCGTACTCGTACGCGGGCACCTTCAGCGCGAGGCCCTGGTGCACAGAGTCGAAGCTCGTGAGGCGGTCGAGCTCGGGGCGCATGACCTCGAGAATCGGGATGCCCCGGTTGGTCGCGAGGGCGAGGGCCTCTTTCACCCGCTCATCCATCTCGATGCGCGTTGCGAGGTAGAGGGCGGTCGCCGGGATCTTCGCCCGCAGGGCCTCGACCACGGAGTTGCGGCCGGTGACGACCTCGAACTCCTCGTTCTTGGCGCTGCGGCGCGGGGCGGGCTTGCGGTTGGGGTCCTGCGACGCACCGCGACTGCTGCTGCTCCGACCACCCTTGCCGCCGGCCGCGATGAAGCGCTCCTTGGCGGCCTTGGCCTTTCCGGCGGGGTGGTACGGGCGGTCCTCCGCCTTGGGCGTGGGCTTCTTGCCCTCGAGGGCCTGGCGGCCCTGGCCACCCGACCCCACGGCCTTGCCGCGGCTCGCCTTGCGTACGGCGCCGGCCCTGGTGGGCTTGTTCGCTCCTGATTTAGCCATCGAGACTCCAATGCGATCCCGAGGGACCGTCTTCAATAGTGATGCCCGCTGCGTTCAGTTCATCACGAACTCGGTCGGCCGTGACGAAGTCGCGACCTTCCCGGGCAGCCTGGCGGTCTTCGAGCAGTCGTTCGACGAGCGCGGCGAGCGCGACATCGGTCGCTCCGCCCTGCGCAGTCGACCACTCGCTGGATAGGGGGTTGATTCCGAGCACGCTCGTCATCGCGATGACAGCGCCCAGTGCGTGTGCCGCCTCGACGAGGTCTTCGTTGTCGAGGGCCGCGTTGCCCGCTCGCACCGTGTCGTGCACGACACCGAGTGCCTGGGGCACTCCGAGGTCGTCGTCCATGGCCTCGACGAACTCGTCGGGCAGTGCCTGCACCGCGTCAGAGAGGAAGCGCGTGCCGTCGAGTCGACGCTGTGCCCGCTCGAGGAAGCCCTCGATGCGACCGAGTGCAGCCTCTGCCTCGGCGAGGGCGCCGTCATGGAACTCGAGGGTGGAGCGGTAGTGCGCGGCTCCCAGGTAGTAGCGGAGCACGAGCGGGCGCGCCGACGCGATGAGTTCAGAGGCGAAGATCGAGTTGCCGAGCGACTTTGACATCTTCTGGCCCGATACGGAGACGAGCCCGTTGTGCAGCCAGTAGTTGGCGAACGGATCTCCCGCCGCGGTCGACTGCGCGAGTTCGTTCTCGTGGTGCGGGAACCTCAGGTCGATGCCGCCGCCGTGGATGTCGAACTGGGGACCCAGGTACTTGGTCGACATGGCGGAGCACTCGATGTGCCAGCCCGGGCGTCCGGCGCCCCAGGGGCTGCTCCACGACGCGGACTCGGGCTCCTCGGGCTTGTGCCCCTTCCAGAGGGCGAAGTCGCGAACGTCTTTTTTGCCGCGCGGGTCGGAGTCGGTCGCCGGGGCCATGTCGTCGAGGCTCTGGTGCGTGAGCTCGCCGTAGTGCGGCCAGGCGCGCGCGTCGAAGTACACATCACCCGACTCGTCGTCGGCCGCGTACGCATAGCCCTCATCGATGAGGCGGCCGATGATCGTGTGCATCTCGGGGATGCTCGCCGTGGCGCGCGGCTCATAGGTGGGCGGCAGCACGCCGATGGCGTTGTAGGCGGCCGTGAACTCGAGTTCGACGCGATAGGCGAGGGCCCACCACTGCTCGTCGCTGCTGGCCGCGTTCACCAGCACCTTGTCGTCGATGTCGGTGACATTGCGCACGAACGTGACATGGTGGCCGGAGTAGGCCAGCCACCGCCGCAGCTGGTCGTAGACGAGCGCCGAGCGCAGGTGGCCGATGTGCGGCGACGACTGCACCGTGGGTCCGCAGACGTAGATGCCCACCTGGTCTGGAACGAGGGGGACGAAGTCGGACAGGGTCCGGCTTCTCGAGTCATACAGTCTAAGCGCCACCCAGCTAGTTTAGGCGGGGCGCAGCGGGTGTTACGTGCCCGCGCCAGCCTGCGGGCGCGGCAGCGGCGCGATGAGGGCGGTCGCGATGGCCGCGATGCCCTCGCCCCGACCGGTGAACCCCAGCGAATCGGTCGTGGTCGCCGACACGGAGACGGGGCAGCCGAGCAACGCCGTCAGGCGCTCCTGGGCCTCGGCCTTGCGCGGCGCGAACCTCGGTCGGTTGCCGACGAGCTGCACGGAGGCATTGACCGGTGCGAACCCCGAGTCGTGCAGGAGCCGCAGGGTCTCGACGAGGAAGACGTCTGCGTGCGCACCCTCGAGTCGCGGATCGTCGACTCCGAAGATGCCTCCGATGTCGGCGAGGCCGGCGGCCGACAGCAGGGCGTCGCAGAGCGCGTGGGCCACGGCGTCGCCGTCGCTGTGGCCGGCAAGCCCGGCCTCGCCGGGCCAGAAGAGACCCGCCAGCCAGAGCGGCTGGCCTTCGTCGAGCGCGTGCGCGTCGATTCCGACGCCGGTGCGAAACGCCGGTGCGGATGCCTGTGGCCGGCCCGACGAGGAACCCTCGGCCAGCAACTGCGCGGCTCGGCGAAGATCCCACGGGGTGGTGATCTTGAATGCCAGCGGATCTCCCGCGACGATGGCGACCGAACCACCCACGTGCTGGATCAACGCCGCGTCGTCGGTGAACTCCCTGTCGGCCGCTGCGTACGCGGCCACGAGCTCGGCGCGGGGAAAGGCCTGCGGCGTCTGCACCGCGGAGAGCTGTGACCGGTCGACGGTCTCGAGCACGGTCGACGAGGCGTCGACCCGCTTGATCGTGTCGCTCACGGCGAGTCCGGGGATCGCGCCCCGGCCGGAGGAATCGACCGCACCGATGATGCTCTCGAACAGCGAACGCGGGGCCAGCGCCCGGGCGGCGTCGTGCACCAGCACGACCTCGACCGAAGGCTCGAGCACCGCCAGTCCGGCGGCGACCGACGCCTGGCGCGAGTCGCCCCCGACGACGACGGTGCAGGCATCCGACACCGGGCCCGCGGCCCGCCCGACGATGTCGCGCGCCTCTGAGACGTGCGTCGACGGGGCGACCACGATGACCTGAGCCGGCTCGGCGAGGCCGAAGAGAGGATCGAGCGACCTCGACAGGATGCTGCGCCCGTCGAGGTCGACGAAGGCTTTGGGGAGCGGCTCGCCCAGGCGGGTTCCGCTGCCGGCGGCCACGACGATGATCGCGACGCGGGGCGTCGACGCAGAAAGGCTCACGCTCTAGGAGGCCAGAACCTCGTCGAGAACAAGCGATGCCTTCTCTTCGTCGGTCTTCTCGGCGAGGGCCAACTCGGAGATCAGGATCTGGCGGGCTTTGGCGAGCATGCGCTTCTCACCCGCGGAGAGCCCTCTGTCTTGGTCTCGACGCCACAGATCGCGAACGACCTCGCTGACCTTGATGACATCGCCCGACGCGAGCTTCTCGAGGTTCGCCTTGTAGCGGCGCGACCAGTTGGTCGGCTCTTCGGTGAACGGAGCACGAAGCACGTCGAACACGCGGTCGACGCCCTCTTTGCCGATGACGTCGCGAACACCGACGAGTTCGACGTTCTCGGCGGGCACCTCGATGGTGAGATCGCCCTGAGCGACGCGGAGCTTGAGGTAGGTCTTCTCTTCACCCTTGATGATGCGGGTCTTGACCTCGGAAATCGTCGCCGCCCCGTGGTGCGGGTAGACAACGGTTTCGCCGACTTCAAAAATCATCGATGGAATCCCTTCAGCGCTCTCCAGAGTACCACGGCGCATTTTTTCGAACCCTCGCGCACGACCGCGCACCATGCTCCTCCGGCACACCTCCTCCGACGCACGCAGCGACCGATCGCAGGGCCCGTCATTCGGTAGGCTAGGAAAGTCCGCGTCCAGCTCCCCGAGGGGGCTGCGCCGAACCACCTCTGGAGGAACTTGTGAGAGCACGACTCGGGGCCGCACTGGCCATGGCCGCCCTTCTTGTGGTCGGCACGGCCGGCTGCGCATTCATCACCCCGCAGGCGACGACGAAAGAGGTCGAGACGGCCAACGGCGTCAACGGTCGGGTCGGCACGGTCGACATCCGCAACGCCACGCTCATCAGTGACGACGGCGAAGACGCCAGCCTCCTGGTCACCTTCAACAACAGTGCCACCGAGAGCCGGGCACTCACCCTTCAGTACGAGGGCGACGCCGGCAAGACCGAGTTCACCATCCCCGTGGCCGGCGACGGCAACACGAGCTTCGGTGCCGACGGCGAGACCCAGATCGTGCTGCGGGGCATCAAGGCCACCGCCGGATCGCTCTTCCCGGTCTACTTCCAGTACGGCGACGCCGAGGGCAAGCAGCTCCTCGTTCCGATCCTCACCACGGAGTTCGCCGAGTACACCGGCCTCGCTCCGACGCCGCTGCCCACGGTCACGCCGACGCCGACATCCACTCCCTCGACGACGCCGGTGCCCACCGACGTCTCAGAGACGCCGACGCCCGAGGCGACACCCGCTCCGTAGCGGCCATCGCCCGGGCCCCGGGCATCCGGTCACGCCTCGAAGCGGTACCCGAGTCCCCTCACGGTGACCAGCAGGGTCGGCTCCGAGGGAACGGCCTCGATCTTCGACCGGATCCTCTTGATGTGCACGTCGAGGGTCTTTGTGTCGCCGAAGTAGTCGGAGCCCCAGACCCGGTCGATCAGCTGTCCGCGGGTGAGCACGCGGCCTGCGTTGCGCAGGAGCAGCTCGAGCAGCTCGAACTCCTTCAGCGGCATGGCCGTGTCTATTCCGTTCACGCGAACGGTGTGCCGCTCGATGTCCATCTGCACGGGCCCGCTCTCGAGGATGGGCTCGGCGAGATCGCTCGGCTCGCTCTGTCGGCGCATGACCGCCCGGATGCGTGCGAGCAGCTCCCGGGTCGAGTACGGCTTGGTGACGTAGTCGTCGGCCCCGAGCTCGAGCCCCACCACGATGTCGATCTCGGAGTCCTTGGCCGTGAGCATGATGATGGGCACCGTGCTGCGGGTGCGGATCTCACGGCACACCTCGGTTCCCGGGATCCCGGGGATCATCAGGTCGAGCAGCACCAGGTCGACGCCGCCCCGATCGAATTCGGCGATGGCGGTCGGGCCGTCGGGCGCCACGGTGACCGTGTAGCCCTCACGGCGCAGCAGGTATGCGAGCGGCTCGCTCAGGGCGTCTTCGTCTTCGACGAGAAGGATGTGGGTCATCGGGAATCTCCTTGTGATGCGGACGCGACTGGTGTCGCCTCCGGAAGCCTGATCGTGAACGTGGAACCTCTGCCGAGCTGCGACCACACCCGCACATCGCCGCCGTGGTTCTCCACGATGTGCTTGACGATACTGAGGCCGAGCCCCGTGCCGCCGGTGTTACGGGAGCGCGCCTGATCGACTCTGAAGAAGCGCTCGAAGACGCGGTCGAGATCGTCGCTCGCGATGCCCAGTCCCTGGTCGGTGACGGCGATCTCGACGACGCCGTCTTCGACGCGCACACCGATGCCCACCCGCGAGTTCTCGAGGGAGTACTGGATGGCGTTGCCCACGAGGTTGTGGATGGCCATGACGAGCAGACTCTCGTCGCCGTAGACCTCGACGTGCTTGGCGCCGCCCTTGACCAGGGTCGTTCCGCGCAGCTCGGCCTGCACGTGGTTCTGGTCCATGGCCGACGCGATGAGATGGTCGACGTTCAGCAGCTCGGCCGACCGGAGCGTGTCGGCGGCCTGCAGGCGGGACAGTTCGATGATCTCCTGGGTGATACGAGTAAGCCTGGCGGCCTCGGTGTGCAGCCGCTTGGCGAAGCGGCGGACCTGCTCGGGATCGTCGGCGGCCGGGTCGAGCGCCTCGGAGAGGAGCGAGATCGCTCCGATCGGGGTCTTGAGCTCGTGGCTGATATTGGCGATGAAGTCGCGACGCACGTCCTCGAGGCGGTAGGTCTCGGAATGGTCTTCGGCGAGGAGCAGGATGTACCTCGAACCGAGTCTCGCGACACGGACGAGGAAGTGGATGCTCGCGTCTCCGAAGGGGCCCCGCGCAAGCTCGACGGTGGTGGTCACGGGCTCGCCACTCGAGCGGACCTTGTCGACGAGCGCGATCAGTTCGGGATGCACGAGTGTCTGCTGGGCCACGAGCCCGAATGCGATCGACCCCGGAGACGCCGTGACGACGTTGTTCGACGGGTCGAGCACGACCCCGGCCGAGTCGAGTGCATTGATGACCTGCTCGACGCCGTCGGGAACCGCCGGATTGACCACGTCGACAGCGTTACTGCCGCGTCTTTCCGCGGCGTGAAGAAGCGCCATGAAGCCGGCACCCACGAGGAGGCCGAATGCCACAGAAAGCAGCACCAACCAGCCTGAGTCCATGAACCCCACACTAACGACTCGACCCATGACACAATTCACGTCTATGCCCGAACAGGCGTCGCTTACCCGAGTGTTCAGGTCTTCGGCACCTTCCGTTAACCTGTTCTCGGCAGAATGATCCGGGCGCCAGCAGGCGCCCCTACCCTCGACGCTGCACAAAATCCGCCACATCGGCGTCGGGACGAATCCGTGAAAGGACCTTTACGCATGCGCGAAGTTTTCCAGCAGGAGCTGCGGGAGGTACAGGACCGCCTGGTCGAGATCTCGACGCTCGTGACCGTGGCGATCACCAACGCCACGACCGCCTTCAACGAATCGAACGTCGCCCTGGCCGAGTCGGTCATCGCAGAAGACCACAAGATCGACGCCCTGGCCGTGAGCCTCGATGAGCTGGCCATCAACATCCTCGCCCTTCAGCAGCCGGTCGCCCGCGACCTGCGCATCGTGGTCAGCGCCCTGCGCATCTCCGCGTCGCTCGAGCGCATGGGCGACCTCGCAGAGCACATCGCTCAGCTCGCCCGCTACCGCTACCCCGACAAGGTCGTGAAGAAGAGCCTGCGCGGCACCTTCACCGAGATGGGCCGCCTCGACGTCGCCATGGCGAAGAACCTCACGGTTCTGCTCACGAACGAAGACCTCGCACTGGTCGAGGTCATCCGCGAAGACGACGACTCCCTCGACGAGCTGCACGTCAGCGTGTTCGACGCCGTGCTCGGCGAGACGTGGAAGGGCGGCGCTGTCGACACCGTCGACGTGACCCTGGCCAGCCGTTACCACGAGCGCTTCGGCGACCACGCCGTGGCGATCGCCAAGAAGGTCCAGTACCTCGCCACGGGCGACTGGGCCGGCGCCGCTGAGTAGTCCGCACAGCCTTCGCGGAACGCGATCGGAACGCCCTCGGGCGATCCGGTCGCGTTCCGTCGTTTCAGGCGGAGTCGCCGATGCCGCGGGGCCTCTTGCCCGCGTGGACGGACTCCCCCATGCTGGGGGGCATGTCGCAATCCCCGCACACGCCGTTCACACCCGCCACGTCCGCTCCCCCGGCCCAGCTCGTCTCGACCCGGTGGCTGCTCGCGCTCGTCACGGTGTCGCTCGGCGGGTACCTGCTGGTGCTCAGCCTCGCAGGCCAGTTCATCCAGCTGTTCACGGGTATGCGCATCGAGCTGTCGTATGGGGCGCTGCTGGTGCTGCAGTTGCTCTTCGCCGTGGCGGTGGTGCTGCTCGGGCTCTTCTTCGCGCCGACATCCCTGGCCCGCCGGTCCATCGCCGGTGCGATCGTCGCGGTGGTCGTGCTGTTCACGGTCATCCTGCAGGCGGTGCGCCTGACCACCGGCCTCGGCGCGGCCACGGTGTTCATCGGCTTCACCTTCGCGGACGCCTTCGTGATGCTGCCCCTGGCCCTGGGCGCCGCGTGGCTCGTCGTGCGCGCCCGTCCGGGTCTCGCCTACGCGGCGTTGGCCCTCGTCGTGATCCCGGCGCTGGTGCACTGGGCGCTCCTCGTCAACGGAGTCGATTCGGTCACCACCCAGATCATCATGCTCATCCTGGGTGCGCTCGTGGCGGCCGGCATCGGCTGGGGSGGCGCGATCGCCGCCCGCGTCCTGGGCGGATCCTCCGCTGCACCGCAGCCGCAGCCGCAGCCGCAGTACGCTCCCTACGCACAGCAGCCGGTCTACACAGAGCAGAATGACCGGCCCGCCGAGCGCGGACCGGTCATCTGACGTTTCTCGGCGAGAGCCGGGCCTTGGGCTACTTCTTGCCCTGGTTGGCCACGGCTGCGGCACCCGCGGCTGCCGCCTCGGGGTCGAGGTAGGCGGCAGGCTCGATCGGAACGAAGTTCTCGTCGAGCTTGTAGACCAGCGGGATTCCGGTAGGAACGTTCAGCTCGGCGATGTCGTCGTCGGAGATTCCGTCGAGGTGCTTGATCAACGCACGCAGCGAGTTGCCGTGCGCCGTGACCAGAACGACCTTGCCCGCCTTGAGGTCTTCGGTGATGTCGGAGTGCCAGTAGGGAAGCATGCGCTCGATCACGTCTTTGAGGCACTCCGTGCGGGGCACCTCGCCGTCGATGTGCGCGTAGCGGGGGTCGCCCACCTGCGAGTACTCGGCGTCGTCGGCGATGGGGGGCGGCGGAACGTCGAACGAACGACGCCACGTCTGGAACTTCTCGGGGCCGTACTCCGCGAGCGTCTGCGCCTTGTCCTTGCCCTGCAGGTCTCCGTAGTGGCGCTCGTTGAGACGCCAGCTGCGCTTGACGTCGATCCACTGCCGGTCGGCACCCGCGAGCGCGAGGTTGGCCGTCTCGATGGCGCGCGACAGCACCGACGTGTACAGGATGTCGGGCAGCGTGCCCGAGGATGCGAGGAGCTCGCCGGCACGTTTCGCTTCGGCGATCCCCTGCTCGCTGAGGTGCACATCGACCCAGCCCGTGAAGAGGTTCTTCTGGTTCCAGTCGCTGTTGCCGTGGCGCAGCAGAATCAAGGTGTAAGGCGTAGACATGCTCCCAAGTCTAGGGGCGGCGGACCTTGTCATTCGTGGTGAACTGGAAGCATGCCGATCGGTGAAATCACACGGGGAACGACGAACACCAATCGTCTGCGCCGTGTCGACCGCTTCATCACCACACTCCCGGTGCTGCGCCGAACCGACGACCCGCTGGTCGTCGACCTGGGCTACGGCGCCAGCGGCGTGACCGCGTTCGAGCTGCAGCACCGGCTGGCCCGCGTGCGCTCCGACGTCGAGGTCGTCGGCCTCGAGATCTCGCCCGACAGGGTGCGCACCGCGACCGAGCAGCTCGCCCGGGTGCGGGCCGGCGCCACCACGTTCTCCCCCGATGCCCGCGTCTCGTTCGCCCTCGGAGGGTTCGAGACACCGCTGCCCGACGGCCGCCTCGCCGCCGTCATCCGCGCGTTCAACGTGCTGAGACAGTACGACGAGTCGGAGGTGCCGGAGGCCTGGCGACGCATGGTCTCGCGCCTGCAGCCGGAAGGCGTGCTCGTCGAGGGCACCTGCAACGAAATCGGCCGCGTCTCCAGCTGGATCACCGTGACCTCGGCCGGTGCGCAGACCTTCACGATCTCGCTGCGCGTCGCAGACCTCGAGAAGCCCTCGATCGTCGCCGAGCGGCTGCCGAAGTCGCTCATCCACCACAATGTGCCCGGCCAGCCGGTGCACGCCCTGCTCAGCGAGCTCGACAGGGCGTGGCAGCACAACGCCGGCGTGGGCGTGTACGGCGCGACCCAGCGATGGCTCGCCTCGATCGAGGCCCTGGATGCCGCCGGCTGGTCGATCCTCGGCGCCCGGTCGCGCAGGCGGCTCGGTGAGCTCACGGTTCCGTGGTCGCAGGTGGCGCCGGTCTGACGCCCGAGGGCTCCCGCGCCTCAGACCGACATGTCGGGCATCGACGCCCGCGCCTCCTCCGCACTGAGGCCCGAGGCCATCAGCAGGTCCATCACCAGGGGTCGCATAGCGAAGACGACGGAGGTCTCGGCCAGAGGCTGGCCCGGCAGCAGCCGTGAGGGGTGGAGCCTGACCGCGATCAGAATGAGGTTCTGCCTCACGAGCGGCTCGAGCTGCGGATCGGCGAGGCTCTGCGCGAGGAGGTTCACGCTTCCCACGACGCCCGAGAGCAGCTCCGCGATCTCAGGTCGTGGGCGACCGTCGCGTTCGAGTACGGACAGCCTGCGTGTGACTACGCGCAGGTTGCGCATCGCCAGATCCATGTGCTGCTGCATCACGTGCTGCCGCTGCAGCTCGGGGAGGTGTTTCCGTAGGAACGGGGAGATCCGGGCGATCGCGAGCGCGGAGTCGAGCGATGTGCGCCACGAGTCGACGAGGGGCTGCGTGCGACGCGCCTGCTCGAGAACACGATCCGTCTCGGTCTCACTGCCGACCCGGAGGATCGCCGCGAGCGAGGCGACCACGTCGATGTAGGCCGAGAGGAATCTCTTCGCGTCGCGGAGCGCCCCGCGCCGCGGATCCCGCGGGATGAGCGCCGTGCACAGCAGGGCGATCGCGCCGCCGATGACGCCGTCGATCGTACGCGTGAACGGGCCGCCGGCCTGAACGGGCAGCACCGCCACCAGAACGGACTGCACTCCCGCGACGATCGCGAAGGAGGCTGCCGGCGAGAGGAGCCGCGCCACGGTGAGCGTCACGCCGAGGGCGACGGCGAGCTGCCAGACCCCTTGGCCGAATCCGAGCACGATCGCCTCGCTCAGCGCGATGCCCAGGGTGACGCCCAGGGCCGTCTCGACCACGCGCAGCGGTCGGGCATCCCGCATGAAACCGAGGCTCGAGATCGTGACGGTCACCGCCGTCACGGGTGCGGGGTGCCCCAGCAGGTACCGGGAGATGGAGAACGAGATGACGACCGCGACTACGATCTGCACGATCGCGGGCGCACTCGAGACCAGTCGGTCGATCGACGCCCCCGGGGCGTATACGGCACCCGGGAGGCCGCTCGATGCGACGGCACGTCGCAGTCGACGCGCGGCCGCGCCCGGTTTCGAGAGGTGGCGCACGACGCGTTAGCGCCGCATCACGCCGAGTCGCGGCATGCGACGGATGCGGCCCACGACGCTCCCGGCCTCGGGCGGCACGATGACCTCCTGGCCCGCCGCCACGACGATGCCGTCGCTCAGAACCCCGAGATCGCGATCGACCGGAGTGGAGCGTCGCACGACCGCGAGCGCCACGGGACCGAGCTCGTAGTGGATGCCGCTGGACGTGACCTGCCCGACGACGTCGGGCTCGCCGCCCGCGGGAGCGTCTGGCAGCGCGGGAAGAACCACGTCGTCTCCCGGCGCGGGCAGCACATTGTCGGTTCCGTCGAGGTGCAGGAAGACGAGGCGCCGCGGAGGGTGGCCGAGGTTGTGCACCTTCGCCACGGTCTCCTGGCCCCGGTAGCAGCCCTTCGAGAGGTGCACGGCGGAGCGCATCCAGTCGAGTTCGTGCGGGATGGTCTTCTCGTCTCCCTCGGTCGCACGGCGAGGACGCCAGGCCGCGATGCGCAGGGCCTCGGCCGCCAGCACTCCCGCAACGGCGACCTCGCCGGCACGGGCACGATCGGCGAGGGCGACGAGCTCGTCGCGGGCCACGAGCGTCTCGCGCCACAGCCACTCCGCTCCGGGGTGCTCCTCGATCTGCGCGTACTGGTGACCGCCCTCGGAGACGGCGCTCCAGGGGTCGCGCCAGACCAGGGCGACGCCGTTCGGCGACGCGGCCACGGCATCCAGAACCGGGTTCGACTCGCCGATCGAGCCGAGCGTGGCGAAGTCGGCCGTGCGGTCGGAGACGATGACCCGCAGGGTGAAGCGCATCTTGAGCAGCCACGCGAGCAGGCCCGGAAGCTCATCGGCGTCGACCAGGAGCCAGGCCGTGTCGCCGTCGTCGACGACGCGCATGTCGAACTCGACTCGTCCGGAGACACCAAGCAGCAGCGACTCCGTGGACTGCCCCGGTGCCAGCCGAGTGAGGCTCTGGCTCGTCAGCGAGTTGAGCCAGGTGAGGCGGTCGGCGCCGCTGACCGAGATGACTCCGCGGTGCGACAGGTCGACGATGGCACCGGCGAGCAGCGTGCGCTGTTCGGCGACGGGATTGCCGTAGTGGGCGGGCACTCCCTTGTCGGCTCCCGCCGAATCGACTGCGCCGGGAAGGCCGAGGAACGGGGAGGGAGCTGAGGTCATTGCAGTCAATCTGTCTTGGCGAGACGAGCGGAGGCGTGGGTGCGGAGGCTCTGCCCAAGGGCGGCGATGTCCCATGCCCACAGCAGGTGGGAGTCGACGAGGCCGTAGATGCGCGTAGCGGCCGTGTACTCCTTGGCGCCGTGCGAGCGGATGACCGCGTCGGTCGAGAGGTCGATGCGTGCTCCGGCGACCTGGCCGATGTAGAGCTCCATCACACCACCGGGGTGCACCAGGGCGACCTCGACGTCGAAGCCGTTCGTCGCGTTGCGCAGCGTCTCGACCTCGTCGGCTGTCGTGAACGGCCTCTGCTCGGCCGGAGGCAGCATGCCCGGGCCCGGATCGGCCTCGACGAGCGGACGGCTCAGCCGCCAGTAGCCGGTCTCCGTCGCGAGCGGCGTGGGTTCGTCGTCTCCTTCGCCGATGAGCCAGGCGTAGGAGTTGTAGTTGAGGTGGGGCAGTCCGTCTTGGCTGAAGCTCACGCGCTGCCCGAACTCGCGCGTGACCTTCTCGTCACCGATCGAGTAGTCGATGACTCCGGTGCCCTCCCAGACGCCGATCAGCCACGAGAGGGGAACCAGTTCGGCGTTGAGCCCGATGGGCAGTTCGATCACGGTCAGCGCTGGCCGCGGAAGAGCTTGAAGATGACCATGCCCGAGATCCAGGCGATGGCCAGGCTCGCGAGACCGAGCAGTCCCACGAAGAAGAGTTCGAGCGCGACGTACGATTCCATGCTTCGATCCTAACCCGACTCGTGCCCGCGGAGGCGGTGGGCTCTAGGCGGCGAAAGCCAGGGGGGCGAGGATGATCGTGGCCACCGCCAGCACGACGACGGCGCCGGTGGCGCTGGCCGTCACCCGATTGACGTAGCCCTCTTTCCGCCGGATGCCCAGCTGGATGCCGAAGGTCAGGAGGGTGCACACCCCCAGCACGACGGGCAGGAAGACGAGGTAGTTGCGGGGGTCGGCGAGCGCGGCGACGGCGACGGCACCGATCACGGCCACCAGCCAGACCGGCACTACGCTCTTCATCAGGAGACTCACCCTCCTATTCTGCCCGATAGTATGACGGCAGGCTTTCTTGGAGGACCATACGTGGCGCAGCTGTTGATACTGACCTCTGCGGTCGACCGCGAGGTTCTGCCGGCACTCTCTCTCCTGAGCCACCGTGCCAGGCAGATCCCCGCCGAACCCGCGCAGCTGGTGAACACACCCAACTGCGACCTCATCTTCGTCGACGCCCGCAACGATCTCGCCTCGGCACGTTCGCTGTGCAAGATCCTCACCACCACGGGTGTCGGGGTGCCGATTCTGCTCATCATCACCGAGGGCGGCCTCACCGCGGTGAGCGCCGACTGGGGCGCGGCCGACGTCGTTCTCGAGACGGCGGGTCCCGCCGAGGTCGACACACGCATCCGCCTCGCCATCGGCCGACAGGTGCAGGATCAGTCGACCTCGAAGATCCAGGCATCCGGCGTGGTGATCGACGAGGCGAGCTACTCGGCCAGAGTGCACGGCCGACCCCTCGACCTCACGTTCAAGGAGTTCGAGCTCCTGCGCTTCTTCGCCATGCATCCGTCGCGCGTCTTCACCCGGGAGCAGCTGCTCTCCGAGGTGTGGGGCTACGACTACTTCGGAGGAACGCGCACGGTCGACGTGCACGTGAGGCGGCTGCGCGCCAAACTCGGCGACCTCGAATCCCTCATCGGCACCGTGCGCAACGTCGGCTACCGCTTCAACTTCTTCGAAGACGACAATGAGCGCATCGCTGCAACTCAGGGCAAGTAGCCCCTCCCAGCTCGGGGCGGCGTTCACTCGGCTGATCTCCCGATCGTCGCTCGTCGACGGCCAGCCGCCGTTCAACGACCAGGCGCTCGTCGACGCGGCATCCGGGGCCAGGGCCCTGATCGTGGCCGAGCACGGCGACGTGATCGCCGGAGCCGTCATCGTGGGCGAGGGCGAATTCGAGTTCGTCGTCGACCCCGAGTTCCGGCGCAACGGGCTCGGCACGATCCTGCTCGAGCGCATCCTCGACGGTGCGGAGCCCGCGATCGCCGGCTGGGCGCACGGCGATCACCCGGCCAGTCGCATCCTGGCCGCGCGCACGGGGTTCGAGGCCGTGCGCACGCTATATCAGTTGCGGATGCCGGTGCCGGGCCCTTCGAAGGACTCCCCTTCGACAGGCTCAGGGAACGGGGGCTCCCCTTCGACAGGCTCAGGGAACGGCGAGGGGGTCGTCATCGAGGCGTTCCGGCCCGGTGTCGACGATGAGGCGTGGGTCGAGCTCAACGCCCGGGTCTTCGCCGATCATCCCGAGCAGGGCTCGATCACGCTCGACGACCTGCACGCGCGCATGGCCGAGCCCTGGTTCGACGCCGGCGACTTTCTCGTCGCCAGGCACGACGACCGGCTGATCGCCTACAACTGGCTCAAGATCGAGAGGCCAGAGGAGCCGGGAGAGATCTACGTGGTGGGCGTCGATTCCGCGTACGCCGGACGGGGACTCGGGCGCACGCTCATGCGGCACGCGTTCGATCGCCTGCGCGAGCGGGGAATCTCGACGGCAGCGCTCTATGTCGACGCCGACAACGTCGGTGCCGTGCATCTCTACCGGTCGCTCGGATTCGCCGACCACACGGTCGATGTCCAGTATCGGCGTCCGCTCGCCGGATGACATGATGATTGCATGAGCGGCGACAACATCCTCCTTGACTCGAACTTCGGTTCGGACTTCGACGACGACGACGAGATCATCGAGATCCTCGACGATCCGTCCCTTCCCGAAGGCCGCTACCTCGACCGCGAGCTCAGCTGGCTCGCGTTCAATACGCGGGTGCTCGAACTCGCCGAGGACCCGACGCTTCCGGTGCTGGAACGCACCAACTTCCTCGCGATCTTCTCGTCGAACCTCGACGAGTTCTTCATGGTGCGCGTCGCCGGCCTCAAGCGCCGCATCGCCACCGGCCTCGCGGTGCCCACGAACATCGGCCGCAAGCCCGTCGATGTGCTCGGAGACATCTCCCGCGCCGCCCACGAACTCCAGCTGCGGCATGCACGCGCATACCAGGAGCTGGTCAAGCCGGCCCTCGATGAGGCCGGCGTGCACATCGTCACGTGGGACAGCCTCGACGAAGACGACCGCTCGCGCCTCAGCGACTACTTCTCCGCTCAGATCTTCCCCGTTCTGATGCCGCTCGCCGTCGATCCGGCGCACCCGTTCCCCTACATCTCGGGCCTCTCGCTCAACCTGTCGATCCGGGTGCGCAACACCAAGATCGACAAGGAGGAGTTCGCCCGCCTCAAGGTGCCCCAGGTCATCCCGCGCTTCATCCGCGTCGACGAGACCGAAGACGAGACGAACGTGCGCCTCATCGCGCTCGAGGACCTGATCGCCAACCACCTCAGCCACCTGTTCCCCGGCATGGAGGTGCTCGACCACCATGTCTTCCGCGTGACTCGCAACGAAGACGTCGAGGTCGACGAGGACGAGACCGAGAATCTCATCCAGGCTCTCGAGAAGGAGCTGCTGCGCCGACGCTTCGGCCCGCCCATCCGGCTCGAGGTGACGGAGGACATGGACGATCGCACGCTCGAGCTCATCGTTCGCGAGCTCGACGTCACCGAGCAGGAGGTCTACCGACTGCCCGCTCCCCTCGACCTCGCCGGCCTCTTCGACCTCGGCAAGATCGACCGCCCCGAGCTGCACTACCCCAAGCGGGTTCCGACCACCTCCGTCGCCCTTCAGCCGAGCGAACCGAACGCCAAGCCCGACATCTTCAAGGCAATCGCGCGCCAGGACGTGCTGCTCCACCACCCCTACGAGTCGTTCGCGACGAGTGTGCAGGCGTTCCTCGAGCAGGCCGCGGCCGACCCGCACGTGCTCGCGATCAAGCAGACCCTCTACCGCACCTCGGGCGACAGCCCCATCGTCGAGGCCCTCATCGATGCCGCCGAGGCAGGCAAGCAGGTTCTCGCCCTCGTCGAGATCAAGGCGAGATTCGACGAGCAGGCCAACATCTCGTGGGCCCGCAAGCTCGAGAAGGCCGGAGTGCACGTGGTGTACGGCCTCGTCGGCCTCAAGACCCACTGCAAGCTCGCGCTGGTGATCCGCCGCGAGAAGGGCGTGCTGCGCCACTACAGCCACATCGGCACCGGCAACTACAACCCGAAGACCAGCCGCATCTACGAGGACTTCGGTCTTCTGACGGCCGACGACCAGGTCGGAAAAGACCTCACCCGACTCTTCAACGAGCTCTCGGGCTACGCGATCGAGAAGAAGTTCAAGCGCCTCCTCGTCGCCCCGCTGCACCTGCGCAAGGGCCTGCTCAAGCGCATCGCCCAGGAGGCGACGAACGTCGAGCAGGGGCTGCCCGCCGGCATCCGCATCAAGGTCAATTCGATCGTCGACGAGGCGATCATCGACGCGCTCTACCGTGCGAGCCAGGCCGGCGTTCCCGTCGAGATCTGGGTGCGCGGAATCTGCGCCATCAAGCCGGGCGTTCCCGGCCTCAGCGAGAACATCACCGTGCGCTCGATCGTCGGACGCTACCTCGAGCACTCGCGCATCTTCTCCTTCGTCAACGCGGGCGAGCCGGAGACCTGGATCGGCAGCGCCGACATGATGCACCGCAACCTCGACCGCCGCGTCGAGGCCCTCGTGCGGCTGACGAGCAGCGATCACCTTCGCGAGATCAGCGAGCTCTTCGACCTGGCCATGGACGAGAACACCATGTCGTGGACCCTCGGCCCCGATGGCGACTGGGTTCGTCGCAGCATCGACGCCGACGGCAACCCGCTCGTCGATCTGCAGGACGTTGTCATGAAGCAGATCTCCAAGCGGCGCAAGCGAAGCGGAATCAGTCGGTGATCCGAGCGGGGGAAGCGGGCCAGTGACTGTCTTCGCCGCGGGAGCGGTCTGCTGGCGCGTCGTCGACGGCAAGATCAAGGTGCTCCTGATCCATCGCACGCGCCACAAAGACGTCTCCCTGCCCAAGGGAAAGCTCGATCCCGGCGAGGTGCTGCCGCAGACCGCGGTGCGCGAGATCGCCGAGGAGACCGGCCTCAAGGTCGCCCTCGGTGTGCCGCTCGGGGTCACGAACTACGTGATGCCCAACCATCGCGAGAAGGTCGTGCACTACTGGGCGGCCGAGGTCACCGAAGAGGCCGTGCTCAACTCCACGTTCGTGCCGAACAACGAGGTCGCCGCCCTCGAGTGGATGCCCGTGGCGAGGGCCCTCGCATCGATCAGCTACAAGCGCGACGCCGAGATCCTCAAGCGCTTCCAGGCGCTCGTCGACGACGGGCTCATGAGCACCTTCGCCATCATCGCGCTCCGCCATGCCAAGGCGATTCCCGCATTCGACTTCGACGGACGCGACTCCGCCCGCCCGCTGACGCATCGCGGCGAGCTCGAGGCGCAGTCCATCGTCGCCGGCCTGAGCGCCTTCGGCCCCGCGGTCATCCGATCGTCGACCGCGCTGCGCTGCCAGCAGACGGTCGCGCCGACGGCCGAGGCGCTCGGCATCACCGTGAAGAAGACCGACTCGATCGCCCAGGACGCGTTCGAGAACGGCACCAGCGACATCCGGAGCCAGGTCGGCAAGCGCGTGCGCCGACGGGTGACGAGCATCCTGTGCAGTCACGGCCCCGTGCTTCCCGAGATCATGCGCGAGGTCGCGCTCGCCACGGGCAGCACCAAGCTCGCCTCGATCTCTCGGGCCGGCGACCTGCCCGTGGCCGGGTACACGGTCATCCACCTCTCGAGGGATCGCCCGGGGGCGGGCATCATCGCCATCGAGACGCACGTCCCCCGCTGAGGGCGCTGTTCACCTCCCGTTTACCTGATCAGGAGAGATTGGTTACGCGCGCTCGTTAGGTTCACTGAGGGCCATGCACCGGCCCATCCCCAGCAATAGAAACCCTGAAAGGGATTTTTCAGTGAAGCTTTCGCGTATCGCCGCCCCCGCGGCACTCTTCCTCACCGCCGCGCTGGCGCTCTCCGCCTGCGCCGCCAACGAGGCGCCCGCCGCCGGCGACTCGACCGAGTCCGCCTCGACCCTGACCGGCACGCTGACCGGTATCGGCGCCTCGAGCCAGGGCAGCGCCCAGGAAGCCTGGATCGCCGCGTTCCAGACCGCCAACCCCGACGTCACCATCAACTACGACCCCCAGGGTTCGGGTGCCGGCCGCGAGAGCTTCATCTCGGGCGCCGCCGCCTTCGCCGGTTCCGACTCCGCGCTGAGCGACGAGGAGCTCTCGGGCGCCTTCGCCAGCTGCGCCGCCGACACCAAGGCCATCGACCTGCCGGTCTACATCTCGCCGATCGCGGTCGTCTACAACGTGGAAGGCGTCGACGAGCTGAACCTCGACGCATCGACCCTCGCCAAGATCTTCTCCGGCGCCATCACCACCTGGGACGACGCGGCCATCAAGGCACTGAACCCCGACGCCACGCTCCCCAGCGCAGCGATCACGGCCGTTCACCGCTCCGACGACTCGGGCACTACCAAGAACTTCACCGACTACCTCGGCAAGGTCGCTCCCTCCGACTGGGCCGAGAAGGCCGCTGACGCGTTCCCCTTCCAGACCGGTGAGGGCGCCCAGGGCACCTCGGGCGTCATCCAGGCCGTCACCAACGGCAGCAACACCATCGGCTACGCCGACGCCTCGAAGGCCGGTGACCTCGGTGTCGCCAAGATCAAGGTCGGCGAAGAATTCGTCGAGTACTCCGCCGAGGCTGCAGCGGCCGTCGTCGAGGAGTCGCCGCTGGTCGAGGGCCGCGAGGCCAACGACATCGCCATCTCGCTCGACCGCGAGACGACCGACCCGTCGCACTACCCGCTCGTGCTGGTGAGCTACATCATCGCCTGCCAGGAGTACGCGGACCCGGCCCAGGCCGAGCTCGTGAAGGCATACGTCGGCTACCTCGCCAGCGATGAGGGCCAGCAGGAGGCCGCTACCTCCGCCGGCGCCGCGCCGCTCTCGAGCGACCTCGCCTCGAAGGTCGCCGACGCGATCGCGACCATCAAGTAACACCGCTTCACACTCTGTCCGGTCCCGACTCGCGTCGGGGCCGGACAGATCGCGGGTTTAGGCCCGAAACAGTCCCACCCCCTCCTCCCTGAACACCGGTTGACAGGACCCCAGCTCTCATGACGACAGCACCCCCCAAGCCCGTTGACGCGAAGCCGCCGGTTCCCGCGGCCGCTCCGGAACGGATCAAGGCGAAGCAGCGCCCCGGCGATGTGATCTTCTCGACCTCTACGATCGTCGCCGGCGGTCTGATCCTCGCGATCCTCGCCCTGGTCGCCCTCTTCCTGATCGTGCAGTCGATCCCCGCCTTCGTGGCCGATCCTGCCGAGATCAAGGGCTCCCCCTCGAGCTTCTGGGCCTACGTCGCCCCCCTCGTCGGCGGCACCATCTGGGCCGCCTTCCTCGCCCTGCTCATGGCTGTTCCCGTAGCCATCGGCATCGCCCTCTTCATCTCGCACTACGCCCCCCGACGCCTCGCGGCAGGTCTGGGCTACGTGGTCGATCTGCTCGCCGCCGTACCTTCGGTCGTCTTCGGTCTCTGGGGCATCACCGTTCTCGCGCCGTTCGTGCAGCCGTTCTACTCCACCGTCGTCGACATCTTCGGCTGGATCCCGATCCTCGCCGGGCCCGTCTCCGGCACGGGCCGCACCATCCTCACCGTCGCCATCGTTCTCGCGGTCATGATCCTCCCGATCATCACCGCCCTCTCCCGCGAGGTCTTCCTGCAGACGCCGCGCCTCCACGAGGAGGCCGCCCTGGCGCTCGGAGCCACCCGCTGGGAGATGATCCAGATGGCCGTGCTGCCCTTCGGCCGCCCCGGAATCATCTCGGCATCCATGCTCGGCCTCGGTCGCGCGCTCGGCGAGACCATGGCCGTCGCCATGGTGCTCTCGGTCTCGGGCGGCTTCTCGTTCGACCTGCTCAAATCGACCAACCCGTCGACGATCGCGGCGAACATCGCCCTCAACTTCCCCGAGGCGCACGGCGTCGGCGTGAACGTGCTGATCGCATCCGGTCTGATCCTCTTCGTGATCACGCTCATCGTGAACTCGATCGCCCGCTACATCATCAACCGCCGCAAGGCATTCTCGGGGGCCAACTAATCATGACCACGACAACCGTCCCCGCCCCTCCCATGACCAACACGCTCACCGCGGGCAAGCTGCCCAAGGCCACGCCGTGGCTGCTGCTCGTCGGCAGCTGGATCGTCATGGGCGTCATCTTCGGCCTGCTGATGATGGCCGGTGTGACCGCCGACTTCAACATCGTCGGCACCATCTTCTTCGGAACGGTGCTCTTCGTCATCGTGCTCACCGTGGTGTCCCGCCTCTACGAGGGCGTGCGCCGCTCGAAAGACCGCATGGTCACCTCGCTGGTGTCGCTGGCCTTCATCATCGCGCTGCTCCCGCTCATCTCGCTGCTCTTCACCACGATCGTCAACGGTGCACACCGCTTCGACCTCACCTTCTTCACCTACACGATGCGCAACATCGTCGGCGAGGGCGGCGGCGGCCTGCACGCCATCATGGGAACGCTGCAGATCACCGGCTGGGCCACGCTCATCTCGGTGCCGATCGGCCTCCTGACCGCCATCTACCTGGTCGAGTACGGCCGCGGCACCTTCGCCAGGGCGATCACGTTCCTCGTCGACGTGATGACCGGCATCCCGTCGATCGTCGCCGGTCTGTTCGCGTTCGCGTTCTTCGCCCTGCTGACCGGAGTGGCCGGAATCCGGTTCGGCTTCGGTGGCGCCGTCGCGCTCTCGATCCTCATGATCCCGGTCGTCGTACGCTCGACGGAGGAGATGCTGAAGCTCGTTCCGAACGAGCTGCGCGAGGCATCCTTCGCCCTCGGTGTGCCCAAGTGGCTCACGATCGTCAAGGTCGTTCTGCCCACCTCGATCGCCGGAATCACCACCGGTGTGATGCTGGCCATCGCCCGCGTCATCGGTGAGACGGCCCCGCTGCTGATCATCGCCGGTTTCACGCAGAGCATGAACTACAACATGTTCAACGAACGGGTCATGACCCTGCCTGTCTTCGTCTACACCCAGTACGCCAACCCGGGCTCGGATGCCCAGGCGTACCTCGACCGAGCGTGGACCGGGGCCCTGACCCTGATCCTGATCGTGATGCTGCTCAACCTCGCGGCCCGAGTCATCGCCCGCATCTTCTCCCCCAAGCTCGGCCGCTAACCCTAAAGGAACCCACGTTGTCCAAGCGCATTGAAGTAAACGACCTCAACGTCTACTACAGCAGCTTTCTCGCTGTTGAAGGCGTGAGCCTCACGATCGAGCCCCGAACCGTCACCGCGTTCATCGGCCCGTCGGGCTGCGGCAAATCCACCTTCCTCCGCACGCTCAACCGTATGCACGAGGTCATCCCCGGCGCCCGCGTCGAGGGCGAGGTTCTGATCGACGGAAACAACCTCTACGGCCCGGGCGTCGACCCCGTGCTCGTGCGCCGTCAGGTCGGCATGGTCTTCCAGCGGCCGAACCCGTTCCCGACGATGTCGATCGGCGACAACGTGCTCGCCGGCTCCAAGCTCAACAACCGTCGTATGTCGAAGTCCGACGCCGACGACCTGATCGAGAAGTCGCTCCGCGGCGCCAACCTCTGGAACGAGGTCAAGGACCGCCTGCACCTGCCCGGTTCCGGCCTGTCGGGCGGCCAGCAGCAGCGCCTGTGCATCGCCCGCGCCATCGCGGTCGAGCCCGAGGTCATCCTGATGGACGAGCCCTGCTCGGCTCTCGACCCGATCTCGACGCTCGCCATCGAAGACCTCATCGGCGAGCTGAAGAACGACTACACGGTCGTGATCGTCACGCACAACATGCAGCAGGCCAGCCGCGTCTCCGACCGCACCGCGTTCTTCAACATCGCGGGCACGGGCAAGCCCGGCAAGCTCATCGAGTACGACGACACCACGACCATCTTCTCGAACCCCACCGTCAAGGACACCGAGGACTACGTCTCGGGTCGCTTCGGCTAAAGAGTCTCCACGCGCAACACAGAAGGCCCCCTCGGTATGAGGGGGCCTTCGTTGTTGTTGTGCCCTTCGACAGGCTCAGGGAACGGTGGGCTCAGGGAACGGCGACTACGCGCTGGCGATCGCGACGATCGGCGTCGTGGTCGGCGTCTTCGATCCGCCCGCGGGTTCGATCGTGACGCCCACGGTGTCTCCGGCCGACATCGTTCCGTCGAGCAGGTGCCACGACGTCTTGTGGGCGCCCGTGGCGTCGAAGGTGCCCGCGGGGGCCGCTCCGGCATCGTTGATGTACCAGGCCTCGTAGACGCTGCCGGCCGGCAGGGGTTCGAGACCGTCGACGACGACCGCGGAGCGTCCGAGCTCGTTCGACCACACCAGCGTGGCGACACCGCCGCCGTCGACCTCGCTCCGCTGCGACTGCGTGTCCGACGCCGCGTAGATCTCGGCGAGACCCGCCGCCTGCTGGTCGACCACGACAGGGGTGCCGCCCGTGATCGCGGAGCCGACGAAGCCGCCTCCGACGAACAGGGCGATCGCGGCTGCCGCCGAGACGAGAAGAGTGGCGGGCCGGGCGAACCAGCGCGTCTGCGCCCTCTGCTGGGCCGCACCGGTCTCGACGACCGGGCGCGGAGCATCCGCCGTGCCGTCGGAGACGGTGCTGTCAGAGACGGTGTCGTCGGAGACCGACCGGCCGTCGGACACCGACGAATCGGACACCGGGCTGACCGTCTCGCGAGGAAGCTGCGGGGTCGACGCGATGGCGGCCATGATGTCGACCTTCAGCTTCGCCGACGGCTCGACGGGAGTCGACGCGAGGCCCAGGAGAACGGCCGTGGCGCTGAGCCCATCGGCCTCCGCGGCGAGGTCGGGATCCGACTCCGACGCTGCGATGAATCGGTCGAGCTCTTCGGGAGTCAGGGCGCCCAGAGCGAAGGCTCCGGTGTTGAGGCGGGGGTCGTCGTGTGCAGACATCAGGCAACTCCCATTTCGTCTCGAAGGCGGATCATGCCGTCGCGCAGGCGCGTCTTGACCGTTCCGATCGGAATGGCCAGGATCTTGGCGACCTCGCTATGGCTGTATCCCCCGTAGTACGCCAGAGAGATGGCTTCGCGCTGCAGTTCAGTCAGCTGAGTCATTGCTCTCTTCACCCTTTCATGTTCGATTCTGATCTCGACCGATTCGGCCACCTGATCGTATTCGCGGTCGACATCGCGGATACCGATCTTGATATCGCGATCGTGGGAGGACTGCGACGCGCGGACGCGGTCGACCGCCCTGCGATGCGCCATCGTGAGAACCCAGGAGAGGGCGGCGCCGCGCTGAGGATCGAACCGTGTTGCCGTGCGCCAGATCTCGAGAAACACCTCTTGAGCCACTTCTTCAGACTGCGCGTGGTCGATCAGCAGTCGTTTGATGAGGCCGAGAACCCGCGGTGCGATGCGGTCATACAGTTCGGCGAATGATCTCTGATCGCCGTCGGCGACCCGCAGCAGCAGGCTCTCGACTGTGTCGAGCGCCTCCATCGGGGTACCGTCGTGGTCGCTATCAGAGGTCACGAGCTTAAGCATGACAGGTTTCCCACCTGAGGCCTGTTGTTCGTGGTCCGTTCACACCAATGATTCGGTGCGGGTACGATGTCGGATTGGTCGAGCCTCAGAGCTTTTCGTAGACGCCCTGAACCGGGCTGTGCGCGATGAGACCGGCCTCTTCGAATGCGGCCAGCCAGCCGCCCATCGGCCACCGTCCCCACCGGGCATGGAACAGGGCCGCGTTGCGCAGGATGTCGTCGAGGTGCGACACCGGGGGCGACTCGACAGGGTGGTGCTGGTGGAAGGCGCGCGCCGCACCCACCCAGGCGAGCTCGATGCCGCGGTGCGCGGCGGTGGCGGCGAAATCCGTGTCCTCCCCGCCGTAGCCCACGTACGACTCCTCGAAGCCCCCGATACGCCGCCAGGTCGAGGCGGTCACCGCGAACGAGAGCGACCAGAACAGATCGTGGTCTCCCCCTCGGATGACCTCGCCCGACTCGGGCGCCGGGCGCGCAGCGTGCGGTTCGGCGAGCGTCTCGATCGTGTCGAGGTCGTAGCCGTGTGACGGCGCGGGGGGCAGGTAGGCGACGGGGCCGCACAGGATGTCGCCGCGCAGCTCGAGCGAGGCCGCTGCGGCCTCGTAGGCCCCGATCAGGGCTGGGTTCGGAACGCAGTCGACATCGAGGAAGACCAGCACGTCGGCACCGGCCGCGAGCGCCGCGTCGGCGCCCGCGTTCCTCGCCGCCGCGATCGGCAGGCCGAGCGGATGCGCCGGGTGACGCACCACACTAACGGGCGCGCGGTCGGGCACACCACCCGCGACGAGCTCGATCGGGTCGTCGACGGCCACGACCACGTAGTCGTCGGGACGCCGTTGGCTGCGGGCCACGGCCTGCCTCTGCAGGTCGAGATGCGCATGCCGCCCGTGAACCACCGTGACGACGGCGACCCGGGTCACGCGGGCTCCCCTGCGGGCGCCTGCGCCAGCTCGCGCTGGATGACGGCCGCGGCGACCCGGGCCCCCAGTCCGTCGTTCCACCCGTCCCACAGCTCGCCGTCGAGACCGAGGGCCTCGTCGAGAAGAGTCGGCCACCCGGTGACGGGGAAGTTCCATCGCACGAGGGCGGGCCACCGACTGCTCCCTGCGAGCACGGATGCGGTCGTCGTCTGCTCCTCGTGCGGCCGCGACTCGGGGATCACGATCGCGGGGCGCCGCGCAGCCGCCACATCGGCCAGCGCGTTCTGGCCCGCGTGCGTCACGACGACGTCGGCCGCGCAGATCTCCGGCCACGGGTCCTCCACCCAGCGGCCTCCGCGGCTGCCGAGCACGGTCCAGTGCCAGTCGGGAGTTGCCTCCCGCGCCACAGCGATCGTGGCCGTGTCGAGGGAGCTGCCCCCGGCACCGCCGAGCAGCAGCAGGCGCCGCGGCGCGTCGGGCGTCGCAGGAGGGCGCCGCTCGTTCGCCCGGCCGCCGAAGCGCGAGATCGCGCCCACGCAGTGCAGCCGGCGCCGGGCCGGCGCGCTGAGGCCGGAGATCATTCCCTCGGCCTCCTGCGGCCAGGCCGCGATGATCGCCGCCGAGATGTCGTAGCCGAGTCGGTGCGCCTCGTCGTCGCGCACGCCCGGAAGAGCAACGGAGACGACCGGGATGCCGAACAGTCGGGCGAGCAGGGCGATCTCGACCGACACGTCGACGACGATCACGCGGGGCCTCGACTCAGCGATCCAGTGCGAGACCTGGGCCATCCGGTCGCTCAGACCCTGATCGTGCAACGGCACCCAGTGCAGGCGGCCGTGCGCGTCGACGTCGTGCGGAGCGGCTCCCTCGTCGTCGCGCGCGAGTTCGATCCAGTCGCCGACCCAGCCGACGGGGCGGGGCTGCGACGACAGCCCGGTGACAGGCTGGTCGAGTTCGGCCGCGATCGCCATGGCCCTGTTGAGGTGACCGCGACCCTGGTGATGGATGTAGTAGCCGATCACGCCGCGAGCTCCGCGGGCACGAGCGAGTGGTAGAGCTCCTCGTAGTCGTCGACCATGCGATCCAGCGAGCAGGCCACGACGGCGCGGTGCCGGGCATCGTCGCGCGAGAGGCCGGATGCGACCACCATCGCCGCACCCAGTGCCTCGACGTCGTCGGGCGCGGCGAGCCTGCCCGACAGCTCGTCGAGGATCTCGGGCACGCCGCCACGGGCGAATGCCGCGACGGGCGTGCCGCAGGCCAGCGACTCCGCGGCCACGAGGCCGTAGGGCTCGTCCCAGCTGGGCGTGACCACCGAGACGGCCGCCCGCCCGACGGCCTGCATGAGCTGCTCGTGGCGCAGATGGCCGAGATAGCGGGTCCTGTCGTCGAGAAGGGGCGCGATCTCGGCGTCGAAGTAGGCCCGATCGAGGCTCGGACCGGCGAGGTCGAGGTCCATGCCCGCAGCCCGCGCGGCGCGGATCGCCAGGTGGGGCGCCTTCTCGGGAACGAGACGCCCGAACCAGATGGCGGCCGGACCGCCCGGCCCGGGCATCCACGCGTTCGTGTCGACCCCGTTATGGATGACCGTGCTCTCGACGACGTGACGCCATGCGCCTGCCGTGTGTCGACTCACCGACGCGTACGCGAGGCTGGGCGACGCCAGTTTGGCGGCCGACTCGAGCCAGGGAACCGGCGGCGTGTGCAGGGTCGTGACGAAGGGGAGCCCGGTTGCCTCGGCCATCGCGACCGGCAGGTGATGGAGGCTGTTGTTGTGCACGATGTCGTACATTCCCGGGTTGCGACTGAGGTCGAGCATGAGCTTCAGGTAGGCGTGGTGCTCGCGCATCCACTGCTCTGGGCGTGCGCCGACGTCGGCTCTGGCGGCCGGGCTGCTGGTGAATTCCTCGACGTCGAGGTGCAGGGCGCCGAGCCTCGTGTCGGACCCCGGAGCGGCGAAGAGCGTGACCTCATGCCCGCGACGGATCAGCTCGGTGGCCAGGCTGTGCGTGTGCGCCTCGAGCCCTCCGGCGAACGGTTCGGCGACGGGAAACCGGCTGGAGGCGATGAGGCAGATGCGGAGCGCCCGCGTCATCGAAGGAGATCGCGGTAGAGCGCGGCATGCGCATCCGACACGGCATCGCGCTGACGTCTGCGCTCGTCGACCGTGATGGAGAAGAGCGGTCGCTCGTAGTAGGCGCGGGTAACGGCCGAGCCGAGCGACTCTGCATCGAGGCCGTCGTCGTCTTGCAGGTACAGCAGCACCGGCGCCTGGTCGCGGTAGTAGCCGCAGTTGGGTGCGAGCACGGCCGTACCGAGGTCTCGGCAGGCCTCGAGCCAGCCCGAGTGCGTGCCGAAGCGGTAGGGCAGCACCGACAGATCGAGCGAGGCGAGATAGTGCCAGAGCTGCGCGTCGTCGAAGTAGTCGTGGATGCGCAGGTCGATACGCCCGGCTTCAGCGGTCGTGCGCAACAGCTGGGCGAGCTCGTCGTCGTAGCGTGCCCCGGTCGGCTCGAGGATGTCGCGGTGCCCGTCGATCTGGAGCACGGCTCCCGGCAGACGGTCGATCGCCTCGAGCAGCGCGCCGATGACGGGAACGGGGTTCATGTTCGCGCGCAGGCTCTTGAGATGGAGGCCGATGCGGTAGGGGTCGTCATCGTGACGAGCCCTGTCGCGTTGGCCGTCGAGTCTGGCGCGCTGGATGCTGCGCATGGTCTCGAAATCGACCACGTGCGGATGCGACAGCACGATGGCGCGACGAGCCCATCGGCGCTTGATCTCGTAAGCGGCGCCGTCGGTCAGGGTGATCACGGCGTCAGCGGCAGGAATGAGCACATCCAACTGGGCGTCATGCTCTGCCCGGTCGCGGTGGTGCGGGTTGCGGAGGTCGTGCACCGTGTACACGAACGGCTTGCCCTGCCGGCGCAGCTCGGCCACGAGATCGCGGAGTTCAGCGGGCGTTCGCGCATCGAAGCCGAACTGCAGATGAAAGATGTCGAACTCGTCGGCGTGCTCGCGCACCCAGTCGGCGTCGAGCATGACCGGGGGCCACCACCGCTGCTCGGCAGAACGGCTGGGATCGTCTGGGTGGGGATCGGCCAGCCGCACGACACGCACACCGCCGTCGCGGGCTGCGGCCGCCGGCCCGCCGGGTGCGGCGATATCGCCGTCGATCGGCGCGATGTGCCGCACGTAGACATGGGATGCGGGAACGGATGCGATCCGCACGAGTTGCGGCTGCACGCCGTGATGGATAGGCGAGACAGCTCCTGCCGGTGACGAGGATCGATCCTGCGGGGGATGCGGAAGAAGGCGCGTCATGAACGTCTCCCCCCTTACGACCCGCGTGGATTCTGGTGCGCCGGGATTGTCCTGCAGCGCCCAAAATCAGCATGCCACTCGGCCGCGAGATTCGATTTGCCCCTTGCCAAAAGCGACAAGCTGATCTACGTGAGCGAGGCTCGACCTACTCGGGAGAGAAGAGGGTGCCAGGCCGCGGAACGCCTCTCGGCGGAAGGCCGTTCGTAACGGCGGAAATTGGAGCCCGGGGTTACCGCGGCCCGGCGAGATACGACAATACCCGACTTCAGTCGAGGCTGTCCGTTCTCCACAACTTTGCGCAGACAGCGAACTCCGATGCGGTCTCTGCGAAGCGGTTGGCGCGCACGGTCAACTCGGATGCCCGCTCCCCCGAATCCGATTCGGTGTCGTCGGCCTCGGCCACCGTTCCCAGCGACATGATGCGGCAGAACGCTGCCGCCCTCTCGAGCGCGACGGCGAAATCACCATCGAAGATTCCGCGCAGGATCTGATCGGCGAGCGCCGTGATCTCCTTCGGGCCCGTCGGCGAGGTGGCCCCGGCGACGACGGGGTCGATGGTGACGCTGAGCTCGCTGCCCTTCTGAAAGAGGTAGCTCGACTGCTCGGGATCCTGCCTGATCAGCGCGCGCAGCAGGTAGATGCGCCACAGCGCGCCCGGCAGGCTGTGCGACGAGGCCCTAGACCACAGCTCGGCGATGGCGTCGATGCCATGAAGGTCGGTGTATTCGATGAGCCTGTCGATCACGCCAGGGTCGGGATCGGCGCGAACGCGGCCCAGCAGGGCGCTGGCCGTGTCGTGCGCGAGCCGGGAGATCTGCGCCGGATCCTCGCCGCCCTTGAACGCCTCGAACTCCGATCCGCCGAAGAGTGCCGGTTTGCGATGCTCGCTTGTCATGCATCCATCCTGCCTCGGTTCGATCCGAGGTCAAAGACGCGCTAGATTAGTCGCTGCGGGCCTCTAGCTCAGTTGGTAGAGCATCGGACTTTTAATCCGCGGGTCGCCGGTTCGAGCCCGGCGGGGCCCACCGTGTAACACCCCCGAAATTACAGGATTTCAGGGACGAATCGCAGTTACCGGAGCATCGCCGTTTGGGCGTTCTGCCCACGGTCTGCCCACAATTGAGGGATGGCCCGCGTTACTGAGGGCGTCTCCAACGGCGTCTAGATCGTCGTCGAACAGGTCGCTGTAGACGTCGAGCGTCGTGGCCGCTGAGGCGTGACCGAGCATCCGCTGGACAGCCTTTACATTCGCGCCGGCAAATATGGCCAAGCTCGCTGCGGTGTGTCGAAGGTCGTGCGGCGTCATGGTGGGCACACGTCGGGGTGCGCCTCGACGAGTTGTCCCATGGCGGCCTGGAACGAGCGGCGTTTCCAGTTTCGGTTGCGGAGCGGTCCCCCGGCAGGCGCCGTGAATACGAGCCCGTCACGCGTTTTGCCCTCGCACCTGTTCGCCAGCATTGATTCGAGGAAAGCCGGGAACGGCACGCTGCGTCGGCCGTGGTTCTTCGGAGTGCCTTACACGAGGCCGCCCGCGACCTCGACAACCGCGCGCTCTGGTTCGCCGTCTGCTTCCAGAGCCGCGCCGAGAAGGTGGCGTTCCTCCGCAAGCACAACCTCGAGCAGCTGGGCGACAAGTACCTGCCCGGGAGCGAAGTCGACAACATCTTGCGCCGACCAAAGTAGGTCGACTAGTCCTGGGACACCGTGAAGTGTTGCGACTCCGAGGCTCTTGTGACCGGGGACCGCCAAGAGATTTCCACATCAACGCTAGAAGGATCTGTCAGCCCTCCACCAAAAATGAAGAAGAGGCTCTGATTTTGCGCTACGTCGGCGTAAGAACCCCGCTCTGACTGAATGTGCCCAGGAGGGCTCGTCTCGATGTTTACGAACATCGCTTTGTGCCCAGTCTTATTAGTGGCTGCCCAGCGATGCTGGCCTACTTTCTCTATCTCCCACGGATCCGCGGGCTTGCTCGCTTTCTCGGCCAGATCGGCCTGCCGCTCCAAAGCGGCAGCGGAGCGCTCACTGGAGCCAGCAGACGCCTCGGCAGCTGTAGCCGCACGCTTGGCAGCAGCCAGGAATTCGTCGGCCTCGTCTCTAGCTTTCTCACTCGCCCCACGAGCGATGCGCGCCTCTCGCGCCTGCAAGAACGTGAATACTGCAGTCAGCATCGCGACGAACAGCAGTGCAAGATTGAGAATATTGCTCGGGGTCATGAGCGCAGCATAGCGACGACTTCGGCCTCGACCCCACGAACGTCGCCGCCCGCCATCCCGCTCTACTTTCAGACCACGCGTCCCGGCTTGCCGTCGACGAGCTCGTGGGTGTCGGGTTGCAGCCTGGCGCTGAGGGTCGCCATTTCGGCTGCGTGCTACCGGATGAATGTGGCGGCCAATCCGATCTTCTCGAATGACTTCACCCACACGCGCTTCCCCTTGTCGTCGAGGCCGTGCGAGTAGACGTGGAACATGCGACCGTGCGACTTTGGTTCGTCCCACCGTATCCAGCCGAGAATCTTCCCGTGCGGTGCCACGCACCAGATCTGCTTGTAGATGTGCAGGATGGCGTAGGGGTCTGTCGGGACGAAGTCGATGCCGGCCATCAGGGCTGTGTGGTCGCCGACCTTGTTCATAGGGTGTTCCTGTCGTTCGGAGCGTCCCGGCCAACGCGTATTTGATCGTAAGACAACACCTCCGACAAAGGCGGCGGTAGGGTTCGGTGATGATCTACGACGGCAAGATTCAGACGACGAACTTCACGAATGGCCAGGTCCTCGTGATCCGCGGGACCGACGCAGACCCGGACCTGTCCGACGTGCTCGGCGTACTCACGCCCGAGAGCGGGTCATGGGTCGTAACGCAGATATACGACAAGACCAAGCCCGAGTTGCTGGGCGTTGCCGACGACGTCGACCATGCAGTGGCGGTCTACTTCCTACCGATGGTCAGCTAGGCAATAGGAGCGGCGTCTTCTCGGGCCGACGCGCCTCTACGAGCGACGAACGCCAGCAGCGATTCTATCGGCCAGCATGTTCTCCCACCGCTCAAGCTCGAGAAGCCTCAAGGGCCGATTCTCGCCCTCGGCAACCGGAACAATACCTGCCGCGAGAATCGCAGCGCGCACCATGCCGAGCGTCTCGTAGTTCTTCAAGACGGACGGACCCGTGATCGTGCTGTCGTCGAACGGCGGCAGCCCGCGTTCCAGGATGAACCTGCAGATGTCGACCTTCCGGTCTTCGGGCCACGGCTCGTCGAAGTCCGATTCGGTCCACTCAGGAGCTATCACCGAGGCGGCCCAGGCGTTGTACGCCGCGATCACCGTCGCGATTTCCGGAATCTTGGACGGCGCGAAAGCCAGGGCCCAGTCCATCGGGCGCACGGCATACGGCACGCCCATCGACGCCTCGAAGACGTCCCACGGCTTGTGAAACGACTGACGGGCCAGAAGCTTGAAGTCCTCAACGCTGTTCATTCGTTCACCATATTGCGCATGGCCCGTCTCGGCCAGAGCCCCCTGGCGCTCGAGGTCGCGCCGCAAATGGGGGACTTGCAGTTCTGTCGGCGCCGCTGCATTCTTGTCGTATCCCGTCGTGCATGGACAGTACGTGGAGCCCCTCTCGAACGCAACGAGGGCGCAGGCCTCAGCCCACGCCCTCGTCACCCAGCATCTAGAAACTAGGCCGTTGCAGCGGCGCTAACTACGAGACTCCGGAATGCACATTCACCCTTACGGTCAATGCACGGCGGGAACGTGTGACCGGCTTCGAACCGATACACGTCTCCGTACTGGTCGGACCAGTTCCCGGTCCACGGGACGCGCTGCCCCGTCTTCCAGGTTTCGTTCGGCCCCTTGGGCCTGTGGTGACTTGCCATGGCGTTTTACTCCGATGCGTTAGAAAGTGATGAAAATGGCTGTGCTTGCGTTCACGTCGACCAGGAGGTCCACGACTCCGAGCAACGAGACTGTGTGCACCTGCGGGTCGGTGTGGTTTCAGCCCGTACGGACTGCCGCGAACGGGCGAGACGTTCCTGGCGCCGTACAACTCGACGCCGAAGGGCGGGTCAGTGCCTACGTGGGCACGATGCGCTGCGTCGATTGCGGCCATGAGCTCTAAAGCCTCACAGCTTCCAGTGGTCCATCCGGGGCCAGTGACCGCGGGGGAGAAAACGAGTTTTGCGAATTGCGCAACTGCGACACGCCGGGCGAAATTGCGGCACGCCTAACGAATGAATTACTGTTGGGGAAACGCGAAAACGCGGCTCGGGGTCTGGACATTGGGTCCTTCTGGGTCAGATCGAGTTGGCGCTCGATTAGTAATTGCGGACTGAACTAAAAGCCCCGGCCCCAGGTCGGGGCTTTTGTCTGAGCAGGCTTCGGTATGGCAATCGTACCGATGACCCGCGACAAAACACAGGCGCACAACTGCGGCGAATTACGCCCGTGTAACTCTCCCCAGGAAACCGCCCTTTGTCCCCAGGCTTTTCAACCATTTCTCCACAGGAAAAATCCCGAGATTCGGGCACTCATCACACTCCTTGTGGATAACATCGTGCACCGAATGCGGATGAGAAATATTTAACGACCATCGAATCCGCACGGCGTGTCGCGCGCAAATCTTGGGCCCCGAGCCGTTAATGTCGTGGGTCCTCAGCCCGGGTCCGAAACGGATTTGGTCAGCCGACGCGCACCCATTCGCCGCAGCCGTCAGAACTAAACGAGAAGTCGCCGGCCTCGAGGACAACCTCAACGCGCAGGGCCTGGGTCAGAAAGTTGTTGTCGATGATGTTGCCGGCGCTGTCGAGTCGCTCCCAGTAGCAGTTTGTGATGTTGCCCTCAGAAACGAACGTCCCGGGCTGAATATCGACGCCGACGCGTCTAATGCCGGCGCCGAACCTATTGCCGGACTCACGCTCAGCGTCCAGCGCGACAGCAACCCCTAACTTCGCCTGCACGGCCGCGGCACCCGGCTGGTCGGGGCAGAGCATGAATACGCCCGTGAGCTCCGCAACCTGGTTTGCCGAATACGAGGGCAGTGAACCGTAAACGGAAGTGTGCAACGAGGCGCAGGTCCCATAGAGGTACACCAACGACGAGAGGTCTTTCTGACCAGCCGCAGCTGAGGCTGCCTTCTGCGTGTCGCTGTAGAACGAGCCTCCCGCCTGCACGCCGTCGCAGCCCACCAACGGCGTTGGGGAGTCCCAGGCGGCCCGGTAGTCGACGAATTCATACGCCTTGAACTCCGCGTCGTGACAGGTGAACGAGTAGGTGTATGGCTCTGGCACGTACGTGGGCTTGGGAGTCGGGGTCGCGGTGCGCGTTGTAGTAGAGCTTGGTTTCGCAACGGCCGTCGACGTCGGCTCGGGTGAGCTCGCGCACCCGGCCAGAAGAACAGTCAGGCCTATGACTGCTGTGAGCAGCTGAATTCTTCGCAAGGGGCTAGATGGCCGCTCGACTACGGCGTCGACGCGATGCTGTGATGAGAATCACGATCGCGACCACGGCGAATACGATGCCTACGAGGAACAGCACTCCGCCGATCACAAGGTTGACGCCCCCGACGTCGGGGAGCGGCGCCCGGGCCTGACTTAGGTAGAAGACGGCAATCCAGACGAGGCCTGCGACCCCGTTGAGGGCGCCCAACACAGCCAGGATCACGCCGATGACAACCAGCGCCGTCGTAGGCTTCGCAACGGGCTGCTCTAGCGGGGTTTGGCTCATGCCCCAAGACTACGAATCGTCAGCATGCTCGGCGTCCCCCATAACGGGGACTCTGAGATGGGCGGCGACGATCGCTTCGAGGTCCATGCGGTCGCACGCAGCGGCGAACACCGCGGCAGCCTCGGCAAGGCACAGTTCACGTGTGGGCCTTTCTTCAGTCATTCGGGGCACCTGCTCGAGTTCGTGCCGCGGAAGCGAGCCGTTCGAGTTGGATGCGGTCGCAGGCGGCAGCGAGAACAGCGGCGGCCTCAGCGATGCACTGCTCGCGTGTGGGCTTCGGTTCAGTCATGGCCACAGACTCTCGCGGGCCACCGACACCGGCCCGACTGCCCACTACTTGCCCACGCCCTGCCCACAATCGGCGCAGTATTCCCGAGATTGAAGAGATGCCCAGGTGATACGGAAGGCCGGAACCATGCGGGAGTCGCCATATTTGCTAGTGTTTCACTGAGGTGGAGTTCGGACTTTTAATCCGCGGGTCGCCGGTTCGAGCCCGGCGGGGCCCACCGCATCCGCCGCCTCTGCGAACAGCAGTGAGAGTCGCGGAGGAGACACATGAAGATCGCCATCACCGGCGGCGCCGGTTTTGTCGGCCGTCACCTGGCCGAGCGATACGCCGCCGGCGAGGTCGCGCTCGTCTCGCGGCGAACGGGCACCGACATCACCGACGTCGACGCCCTGGCCGCCGCGTTCGACGGTTGCGACGCCGTTGCGCACTGCGCGGGCATCAACCGCGAGATCGGCGACCAGACGTACGACAAGGTACACATCGAAGGCACCCGGGCGGTGATCGAGGCGGCCAAGCGCGCGGGTGTTCCCCGCATCGTGATGCTCAGCTTCCTGCGTGCGCGGCCCGGCTGCGGGTCGGCCTATCACGAGTCGAAGTGGGCCGCGGAGGAGATAGTCCGCGCATCGGGACTCGAGTTCACGATCCTCAAGGCCGGCATGATCTACGGCCACGGCGACCACCTGGTCGATCACCTCAGCCACTCGGTGCAGACCCTCCCGCTCTTCGCGACCGTGGGGCTGCGCGAGAAGAGCATCCGCCCGATCCCCGTGAGCGAGATGGTCGACGTGCTTGTCGCATCCCTCGAGGGGCGCCTGCCGAACGCGACCCATGCGGTGACCGGGCACGAGGAATTGCTGCTGAGCGAGGCGGTGCGGCGCGTCTCGACGCTGGTGGGGCGACGGGTCGTGATCGTTCCCGCACCGGTCTGGGCGATCCGAGCGGTCGCCCAGCTCACGGAGTGGACCATGAAGGTTCCGCTGATCGCGAAGGCCCAGGCCACGATGCTGGCGGAAGGTGTCTCCGTCGCCGCTCCCCCGACCGCCGAGCTGCCCGCCGAACTGCGCCCCCGACTCGACTTCTCGGCAGAGCAGATCCGGGCGGCCCTCCCGCCCCGCGGCGGATTCCGCTTCAGCGATCTACTGATCTCCAGGTAGCGCACCGGCGCCTGCTGGCATCATTGCTTCGTGCGCCTCTCCGACTTCTTCGCCCTCGTTCCCGGCGACGCCCCCCTCGTCACGGGGGCCGCGGGAGAGCTCACCGTGCACGAGCTCGGCGTGCTCCGCGTTCCCTCGGGCACTCTCGGGGCCGCCGACCCGTTCGTCGCCCTCGACCGACCGATCACCGTGCGCATCCCGCCGGGCGACCACCGGGTCGCGGTGACGATCGCCGACGTGTCGACCCAGCGCGACGGCTCGCACCTGCGCGAGGCCTATCTCTCGCTGGTCGTCTCGAATGTTCCGACCGCGTCGGTCGAGCCGGTGCCCGGTCCCGACGGCCCTCCCGAGCCCGGCTCCTTCTTCGGCGTGGCCGTCGATGCCGGAACCGTCGCCTTCTTCGATGCCGACGCGGTGGAGGCGTCGATGCCGAACGACGGCGACAGCTGGTACGACGAGGTGTTCGACACCGGCGAGCCCGGCTCGTGGTTCGACATCATGGACTCCGACGCGCCGCTTCGCGCGGGCACCGCGAACATCGAGATGCCGCTGGCCCGCTCGGGCGAGAACGTGATCCTCGCCCACTCGGGCTGGGGCGACGGCTTCTACCCCGTTCTCCAGACCCTGGATGCCGACGGCCGGCTCACCGGCGTGCACATCGACCTGCAGGTGGTCGGCTCCCCGCCCGACGCCGATCCGGAGCCGCAGGCGACCGGCTGGCTCGCACGAGTGAAGAGGGCACTCCGATGATCGACGTGATCGTCATCATCGTGCTGCTCGCGGGCGCCGTCGCCGGCTACCGCATGGGACTCGTGCGATCGCTCCTCGGCCTCGTCGGCGTCATCGCCGGAGGCATCGGCGCTTACTTCGCGATCCCGCAGGTCGTCGCGTGGATTCCCGAGCCGGAGTGGAGGATCGCCGGCGTCATCGGCACCGCCTTCGTGCTCGTGACCATCGGCTACCTGCTGGGGGCCACGATCGGTCGGGCGCTCGGCCGCGGCGTCGCCAAGGCGAAACTCGGGTTCGTCGACCGTCTTCTCGGGCTCGTGGGCAGCGGAATCGCGGCCGTCCTCGTGGTCGTGACCGTCGCATCCGGTATCTCGACCCTCGGTGTCGCGCCCCTCACCCAGGCCGTCGCGTCGTCGTCGATCCTGAAGACCCTCGACGGCCTCGTGCCCCCGCAGGTGACCAGCCTCCTGGCCCAGCTGCGCACCGCCGCCGTGACCGACGGCGCGCCCTGGGTCATCGACGCGCTCGGCGCGCCGAGCACGGCTCCCTCGATCCCGACGATCAGCACCGACAACCCGGCGCTCACCGCGGCCGCCCAGTCCGTGGTGCGCATCACCGGAACGGCGTACGAATGCGGGGTCACGATGTCGGGAAGCGGCTTCGCCGTGGCCGCCGACAGGGTGGTCACGAACTCGCACGTCGTCGCGGGCATCTCCGAGCCCGTGGTCGAGGTTCCCGGGCAGTCTCCGCGCTCGGGCCGGATCGTCTACTTCGATCCGGCGGCGGACCTCGCCGTGATCGCGGTCGACGGGCTGCCCGCCGACGCGATCCAGCTGGCCGACACTCTCGCGCCGGCGAGCACCGCCGTCGTCGCCGGCTATCCCTTCGGGGGGCCGTTCTCGATCGCGGGCGCCGAGGTTCTGGCGGCGGGCCCTCTACAGCTCATCACCGACGGTGCCGCCGGAACGACCCGGGATGCCTACACGCTGGCCGCCGACATCGAGCCCGGCAACTCCGGTGGGCCGCTCCTGACGGTCGACGGCCAGGTCGCCGGTGTGGTGTTCGCCAAGGCGAGCACCGTCGACAACGTCGGCTACGCGCTCACCATGCAGGAGTTGTCGCCTGTGGCCGCGCAGGCACCCGGCCTCTCAGCCCCGGTGAGCACCGGAGACTGCGCCGACTGATCCCGTCGGCCTGTTCTTCAGAAGACGTCGTAGTCGAGGCTCGCCTTGCCGTCCGAGCTCTCGATGCGGGCGGTGTTCTCGTGCGAGCTCGCCTGCCGTCGCACCTCGTCGGCCACGCCGTGGGTCTCGGGCTCGACATAGGAAACGGCCTCGTGTTGACTCAGAATCTGGCTGGCAGGGCCGAGAACGAGAGCCACCGGCGTCGACTCTCCTTCGGCGCTGAACCCGGGCACGACGACCACCTGGTTGCGACGATTGCGGGGAACGGTGGCGACGAAGTGCACGAGCGCATCGGCCACTTCGTCGCTTGTGACGAAGGTTCCGCCTGCGTAGCTCATCCTTTTCATCTGTCTAGAGTCCCTCATCGACTGCCCGGAGACCCGGGCATTGTGATGACGGCATTACTGAGGTAACAGCCTGACGGACTTTCGCTCCGGGGCGCCCCACCCGTACGATGAGGACCCATGCCGCCCGCACCCGCCCGAAGCGTCGTCCGCCGATTCTTCGATGGAACGGCCTATCTCGGACGCGGCCTGAAGATGTGGGGAAGCGATCCCCGCCTGATGCTCTTCGGTGCGCTCCCCGCGCTCATCGTCGCCGCCGTGTATCTCGCGGCGCTCATCGTGCTCTTCGTCAACGCGCCCGCCCTGGCGGAGTGGGCGACCCCCTTCGCCGACGAGTGGCCCGAGGGCTGGCGAACGGCCGTGAGGATCGCCGCCATCATCGCGTTCGTGGGGCTGGGCTCTCTCCTGGTGGTCTACACCTACACGGCCATCACCCTCGCCGTCGGCGACCCCTTCTACGAGAAGATCTGGCGGAACGTCGAGAACCGGCTCGGCGGCATCCAGAACGAGATCGAGGTGCCGTTCTGGCCGTCCGTGCGGCGGGGCATCCTCGACGCCATGCGAATCCTCGTCGCCACCGCGGCGATCGGGCTCGGCCTCTTCGTTCTGGGCTTCATCCCGATCGTCGGCCAGACCGTCGTGCCGATCGCCGGGGCTGCGGTCGCCGGGTGGTTCCTCGCGCTCGAACTCACCGGCAAGGCGTTCGACGCCCGCGCTCGCTCCCTGAAGGATCGTCGACGGGCGCTTGCCGCCATCCGGCCCACGGCGCTCGGATTCGGCGTGGCGAGCTATCTCGTCTTCCTGATTCCGTTCGGCGCCGTGTTCGTCATGCCGGCGGCCGTGGCCGGCGCAACCCTGCTGTCGCGCGAGGCCCTCACCGATCAGCCGGAAGGTGTTCCGGGACCGGCGCTATGAGTTGCCGGGCTCGGAGTGCTCGTCGGGTTCGGGAACCGGCCTGAGACCGCCCGTGCTGTTTGCCGCGAGCATCAGGTCTTCGATCCACACCCGGTTGAGCGCCGGCGACTTGTTGCCGTAGAAGCGGAAGTGGAGCGGGATCGAGGGGTGGATCCAGATGGTGCTGCGTCCGCTTCCCTCTTCGGTGCCGTGCTCCCACGACAGCATGAACGCCTCGTTGCGCCGCAGCTTCGTCGAGATGACGACCTTGAGGTGAGCGAGCAGCCGATCCTCGAATTCGACGTCGGTGTCACCGGTGCCGTAGATCAGTCTGCCCATATGAAAATCGTCCATTCCTCACAAAGGGCCCACGCGATCTAATTCCACGTGAGCTCCCCAGTGAACCTACCCCTAAATGTGAGCTTTTGGGTTCGGGGTTGTCAAAAGTGAGGACGGTGTGCGATGCAGCACCGATGCCGCATCAGTGCGAGCGGTCGATCAGAGCTGCTTTCGCGTCGTCGAGCGATGCGTAGAGTCCGCACAGGTTGCCACGGGCGTCGGTGAGCTTCATCGAGTCGCCCGGGGTGCCCTGCACCATGCCGGCGAATCGCCCGTCGTGACGAGCGAGCCAGACGCCGTCGAAGACGAGTTCCCAGCGGAGGCGCGGCGCCGCACGGTCGGGCGAGATCGATTCGGGTGCGGTCGTCGTCGAGGGCACGCTGTCGAATAGCAGAGACATTGATCCACTCCATTCCAGAGTTGTTATGTCGTCAGGCTATGCAACGCCTCGCCCCCGAACAAGGGGTTTACGCCTCACCGCAGGCACGCTACAGGCGGGGCTGATCGTGGCCGCTAGGAGGCCGGGCGGTACCGCACGCCCCAGCTGAGCATCCACGACGTGCCCGGTTCGAGCCAGCGCACGCCCTGCCCCGTGTTGAACGCGTTAGCCGGGGCGGTCATCGGCTCGAGGGCGATGGCCATGCCCGTGCCCGTCTCGAAGGGGAAGGCTCGGGGGTTGTAGGCCTGCACCCAGGCGAAGTTCGCATCCGTCCACAATTCGACGCGGCGGCCGTCGGGGGCGACGAGGGAGTGCACGTTCTGCCCGCCGGTTCCCGTCAGGGTTCCGAACGCGTGGTTGAGGTCGACATCGGAGAGACGGCGCCCGGCGCGCAGGTCGAGTCCCGCCTCCTCGACGCCGACCTCGGCGGTGGGGATGAATGCGTCGTCGTAGTCGTAGGTGGTCTCCGCGGCGATGGTGAGAGTCAGGTCCTCCGCGGGCACCGAGCCCACGACGAAATACGGGTGCGCGCCGACCGCGACCGGCGCCGGAGCATCCGACTCGTTCGTGATGGCGTGGGTGACGGTCAGACCGGCCTCGCTCAGTTCGTAGCTCACCGACGTGTCGAGCAGGAAGGGGTAGCCGTGCTGGGGGAAGACGCGGGCATGCAGGGTGAGGAAACCATCGCCCTGCTCTGCCACGGTGTAGGCCGTGTTGCGCAGCAGGCCGTGCGTGGCATTGCCGGTCGACGGCTCTGTCACGTCGAGCTGCTGAGATTTTCCATCGAGCACCCAGGCGGCCTTCGCGATGCGATTCGGCCACGGAACGAGGACGATGCCCTGGCCCATCGGCGGCAACGACGACTCGGGGTACTCCCGCACGACCTCGACTCCGTCGAGCACGAGGCCCCGGAGACCCGCGGCCAGCTCGGTGATCGTGGCCCGGGAATCGCCGAACTCCACGGAGAACTGGGTGCCTGTCGCTGCTGTCACGGCATAAGCCTACGGTGTCGCCCGGCCTGAGGCATCCGGATGCCTCAGGGCCGGGCGACGTGCCGGTCAGGCGGCGGGCGCAGACCCGTCGGTCGGTTCCGGATCGGTGGGAAGCGACTCCTCGATCTCCTCGAGGACGTTGTCCTCTTTCTCAGCGACCGTCTTCTTGCCCGGATCGTGAGGCTTGGGATGTTCGTGCGTCATGCGTTCCTCCTTCATTGGTGGGGTCGTGCTCTTTCGCCTCGACCTACGGAGTCGCGGCGTCGACCACGTTCTGTACCAGCAGGGCGCGGGTCATCGGCCCTACTCCGCCGGGTACCGGCGACAGGAACCCGGCGACCTCGGCGACGGCAGGATCGACGTCGCCCTTCAGCCTCGCCTTGCCGGTCTCCTCGTCGACGACGCGCGTGATTCCCACGTCGAGCACCGCGGCGCCCGGCTTGACCCACTCGGGCTTGATGAGGCCGGGAACTCCGACGGCAGCGATCACGATGTCGGCGCGGCGCACCTCGGCCTCGAGATCGCGGGTGCGGGAATGGGTGAGCGTGACGGTCGCGTCGATGCCCTTGCGGGTGAGCAGCAGCCCGAGGGGGCGACCGACGGTGAGCCCGCGGCCCACGATCACGACGTGACTGCCGCTGAGCGGCACCTCGTAGCGGCGCAGGATCTCGACGATGCCGGCGGGGGTGCACGGAAGCGGCGCGGGACGACCGGAACTCGCCGAGGGATCGACCGTGAGCACCAGGCGCCCGAGGTTCGTCGGGTGCAGCCCGTCTGCGTCTTTGGCCGGATCGATGAGTTCGAGCATCGCGTTCTCGTCGATGCCGTTCGGCAACGGGAGCTGCACGATGTAGCCCGTGACGAGCGGATCGGCGTTGAGCGCCTCGATGGCGTCGCGCACGTCCTGCTCGCTGGCCGTGGCCGGCAGGTCGACGCGGATCGACTCGATGCCGACCTCGGCGCAGTCGCGGTGCTTGCCCGCGACGTAGGAACGGGATGCGGGATCGTCGCCGACCAGCAGCGTTCCGAGGCCCGGGTGGATGCCCTGCTTCTTCAGCTCTACGACGCGCTGGGCCAGCTCTGCCTTGATGGCGGCCGCGGTGGCGACGCCGTCGAGGACGACGGCCGTCACTGCACGAGCCCGGGGTAGAGCGGGAACGCCTCGGTGAGTGCGGTCACGCGCGTGCGGAGCGACGCGGTGTCGGCTCCGGGCTTCAAGGCCTCGGCGATGATGTCGGCCACCTCGGTGAACTCGACGTCGCCGAAGCCCCGTGTCGCCAGCGCGGGCGTTCCGATGCGGAGGCCGGACGTGACCATCGGCGGGCGGGGGTCGAAGGGAACGGAGTTGCGGTTGACCGTGATGCCCACCTCGTGCAGCACGTCTTCGGCCTGCTGCCCGTCGAGGGGCGAGTTGCGCAGGTCGGCGAGCACGAGGTGCACCTCGGTGCCGCCCGTGAGCACGTCGACGCCGCCGGCGCGCGAGTCCTCGGCGGTCAGGCGGTCGGCGACGATGCGGGCGCCGTCGATGGTGCGCTGCTGGCGGTCGCGGAACTCGGGCTCGGCAGCGAGCTTGAACGCCGTGGCCTTGGCGGCGATGACGTGCATGAGCGGACCGCCCTGCTGGCCGGGGAACACGTTCGAGTTGAGCTTCTTCGCCAGCTCGGTGTCGCGGCTGATGATGAAGCCGGAACGGGGACCGCCGATGGTCTTGTGCACGGTCGACGACACGACGTCGGCGAAGGGCACGGGCGACGGGTGCAGGCCCGCGGCGACCAGCCCGGCGAAGTGGGCCATGTCGACCCAGAGCTTGGCGCCCACCTCGTCGGCGATGGCCCGGAACGCGGCGAAGTCGAGGTGACGGGGGTAGGCCGACCATCCAGCGATGATGACCTGCGGGCGGTGCTCGAGCGCCTTGTCGCGCACGACGTTCATGTCGACGAGGAACGTCTCCGGGTCGACGCCGTAGGAGACGGCGTTGTAGAGCTTGCCCGAGAAGTTCAGCTTCATGCCGTGGGTCAGGTGTCCGCCGTGGCTCAGTTCGAGCCCGAGGATGGTGTCGCCCGGGGTGGCGATCGCAGACAGAACGGCTGCGTTGGCGGTGGCTCCGGAGTGCGGCTGCACGTTCGCGTACTCGGCGTTGAAGAGGCTCTTCGCACGGGCGATGGCCAGTTCTTCGGCTATGTCGACGAACTCGCATCCGCCGTAGTACCGACGCCCCGGGTAGCCCTCCGCGTACTTGTTGGTGAGCACGGAGCCCTGCGACTGCAGCACCGCGCGAGGAACGAAGTTCTCACTCGCGATCATCTCGAGCGTGTCGCGCTGGCGACCCAGCTCCTTCTCGAGCACGGCGTAGATCTCGGGATCGACGGTCTGGAGGGGTTCGTTGAACTTGGATGGCGTGTTATCAGACAAGACTGGCTCCTAACATGACAGAAACGGAATGTGTCGCCGCGCGGACGACGGGGTGATGCGGTATCCGGATCGACCCAGGCGCGCGGCCGAATTCGTGTCAGTCGCTTCCCGATGGTGACCATCTGAACGCCAGTTGCGACATAAGGAAGCCTACATGAGGCATCCGCTATGATTTCTTGCACAAGTGGCGTCATAGACGCTGTCCTCGCATGTCTCTTTATGTGAGGGGGGAATGGGGACCCCGTAGTACCGTCCTGAATTCCCCTTTTAATAAAGGAGTGTGCGCCGTATGGCCGCCCACCTCGAACCACCCGCCCGGCCGCACGCCGACGCCTCAGACATGGAACTCGTCGAGTTCACTCGAGCCGGCAACTCCGCTGCGTTCGGCGAACTGTGGGTCCGCCACTCCAACGCCGGTCGAGCCGTGGCACGCAGCCACCGCTTCGATGCCGACGATCTCCTCTCCGAGGCCTTCGCCCGCGTCTTCCAGGCGATCTCCGCAGGCGGCGGTCCCACCACGGCCTTCCGCCCCTACCTCTTCACCACCATCCGCAACGTGTCGATGCAGTGGGCGCGCGCCAAGAGCGCCGACGCCAGCGAAGACCTCGACCTGATCGCCGACCCCTCGACAGAAGAAGACGCCTCCCTCGCCGCGCTCGACAAGAGCCTCACGGTCAACGCATTCCGCAGCCTCCCCACGCGCTGGCAGGAGGCCCTGTGGTACAGCGAGGTCGAGCAGCTCTCGTCTGCGGAGATCGCCCCGCTCCTCGGCATGAAGGCCAACGCGGTCTCGGCGCTCACCTACCGCGCACGAGAGGGCCTGCGTCAGGCGTGGATCCAGGCGCACCTCCGGCGCACGACAGATCCCGAGTGCGCGGCCGCCATCGAGCGCCTCGGCTCGTTCACCCGGGGCACGCTCGGCGCGCGCGAGTCCAAGAGGGTCCGCGATCACCTCGCCGGATGCACCTCGTGCACCATCGTCGCCGACGAAGCACGCCAGGTCGGTTCCCGCCTCGCCCTCGTGCTGCTTCCCCTCGCGGCCGGTGTCTCCGGCGCCGCCGGGTTCCTCTCGTGGATGCAGGCGGGCAGCGGCACGGCAGGCGGGCTGGTGGCGGCCGCGACGATGCCGGCCGACCTCACCTCGGGCTCCTCCGCCGCGAGTGCTAACGGATCCACGTCATCGATTGTCGGCAGCACATCGTCGAGCGTCGGAGGCACGACGGGTGCGGCCGCATCCGGCATCGGCGCGGCCGGCATCGTCGGCTCGGCCGTCGGAGCCCTCGCTCTCGCCGCCGCCGTGGTCGCGGCCGTCACCCTCGGCCCCGGGCTGTTCGCCACCCCGGCAGACGAGGCGTCCTCCGCCGACGTCTCACCCGACTCCTCCACAGCCGATCCCGGCGACTCCTCCAGCGATTCCGACAAGGCCGTCGTCGCCGATCCCGCCCCGGCCCCGGCCACGCCGCCTGCGCCGACCACGGCACCCGCGCCAGAGGCCGAGCCCGAACCGACGCGTCCCGGCACGCCCGGCAGCCCCACGAAACCCGCCGTCGCACCGGATCCGTCGCCGAGCGACGCCCCCGGCCCGAGCACACCGGCAGAACCGTCGACCTCCGCTGAGCCGTCGACACCGCCGGTCGTCGTGCCGACCACGCCCCCCGTCGATCCCACCCCGCCCACGACCCCGCCCACCGAACCTCCGGTCGACCCCGAACCCACCCCCGCGGCTCCCACCGTGATCGTCGAGCAGGCTGCCGACCAGCTCACCTTCCCGGTGTTCAGCGGCATCGCCGAACCGCTGTCATCGATAGAGATCCTCGATGCCGACGGCAATACCCTGGTGTCCACGACAGCGGCCGACGACGGTACCTGGTCGATCTCCGACTTCGGCTCCAGCATCTCCGGCGACCCCGCCGGTCGCGAGGTCGTCGTTCGACAGGTCGTCGACGGGGTCGCATCAGACCCGAGCGCTCCCCAGCACCTCGTGGTCCTCGAGGCTCCCACGATCCAGAATCCCCTCGAGGGAGCTTCGATCCCGGTCGCCGACACCTACGAACTCTCCATATCCGGAGTGCCCGGCGCCAGCATCCAGCGCATCGTGAACGGCGAGGTTCGCGGTGACATCCACGTGCTCGACGACAGCGGAATGTGGTCGCAGGTCTACGGCTCCGAGGTGACCGGGCCGATCGAACTCGGCATGCGGTACTACGACCCTGATTCCGGCCGATACGGTCTGACCCGACTCATCTCCTACGCGATCAGCTGACGCGCGCGCTGCGGCGGCGCGAGTTCAGCTCGGCCGCCACCAGCAGCACGCCCGCGAGCGCCAGGGTGATCAGGTACGCCACCGGAAGCGACGTCAGACCGAACCCGTCGAGCAGGGCCGCGCCCACGAGGGCTCCCCCGCCGATGCCGACATTGAACGACGTCGAATAGAACGCACTCGCCGTATCGCGGATGTCGACCGATGCGACATGCAGCAGCCGGGCGCCGAGGAGCGGCGGCAGGGTTCCGAAGACGAGTCCCCACAGCACGAACGCCGGGATGGCGATCATCGGGTTGGCCGCGAACAGGGCCATGACGGTCACCGAGATCGCGGTGACGGCGACACCGATCACCACGCCGAGCGTGGGATGCCGACCGAACACCGTTCCGGCGAGCAGCAGGCCGCCCGCGCCGGCGATGCCGTAGATCGCCAGCAGCAGTCCCACGTCGCCGGAATCCACACCCAGCTCCCCGATGAGATAGGGCGCGATGAAGGTGTAGAAGGCGTAATGACCGATCATGATGACGGCGGCCAGCAGGCAGAGCAGGGCGACGGCGGGCACCGATGCATCGAGCTTGCGTCGGCCCGACGGATGCCGTTCCGCCGGCGCATCGGACTTGGCCGGGCGCTCCACCCGGGGCAACAGCCAAAGCATCAGGGCCGCGCCCACGATGCACAGCACCGCGATGGCCCCGAACGCGCTCCGCCACCCGACGGCCTGCCCGAGCACGGTGCCGAGGGGAACGCCGAGCACGAAGGCGAGCGTGCCTCCACCGGTGGTGATGGCGACGGCTCGGCCGAGCTGCTCCTTCGGCACGAGATAGCCCGAATAGGCGCCCATCACTGCCCAGAACAGCCCGTGCGCCATGCCGCCCACGATGCGCGCTCCCACGAGGATCTCGAAGCTCGGCGCGATGGCGGTGACCGCGCTCGAGAGCGAGACGACGATGAGCACGAGAACGATCAGGCGGTGCCGAGAGACGCTGCGTGTCAGCCGCGAGAGAGGGATGCTCGTGAGCACGACCGCGAAGGCGAAGACCGAGACGAGCAGCCCGATCTGCGACTGGCCGACCCCGAGCTCCGCGCTCATCTCCGGCAGGAGGCCCGTGGGAAGCATTTCGGCGGTGACCGAGAGGAACACGGCCGAGGCGAGCACGAGCAGGCCGCCCCAGGGGAAGGGACGTCCGGGGGCTCCGGTCGGGACGACGGCGATGGGAGAGGTGAACGGCTGAGTCACGGAGAAAGAACGAACCAAACTAACGAAAGAAGGCGAACAGAGGCGGCGTCACGCCAACCTGACGAGGGCGGCATCGGAAGAGTCGGACGACGCCGCACGACGGGCACCAGACCTCAGGAACCGATGACGACGTCGTGCATGCCCGGGGCCGAACGATATCCGTCGGCCACCCGCTAGTGTATCGGGAGGCAGAAGCCAAGAGAAGAGGCGAGAGCGTTGACGAGTTCCCACTGGGTATTGACCTTCGTCTGCGCCGACCTCCCCGGGATCGTGCACGCCGTGAGCGGCGCGGTGGTCTCATCCGGCGGCAACATCACCGAGAGCCAGCAGTTCTCGAGCGCCGACACGGGCCGGTTCTTCATGCGCCTCCAGGTCGAGTCCGAGTCCGATCGCTCCGTCTTCGAGCAGGCCCTGGCCCCGGTGATCGAGCGCTACGACATGGACTGGCAGCTCGACGTCGTCGGCCGCCCCCTGCGCACCCTTGTCCTCGGCTCAACGGCTGCGCACTGCCTCAACGATCTGCTGTTCCGCCAGCGCGCCGGCCAGCTCTCCGTCGACATCCCGCTCGTGCTGAGCAACCACACGGTGCTCGCCGAGCTCGCCGGGTTCTACGGGGTGGCCTTCGAGTCCCTTCCGGTGACGGATGCCGCGAGCAAGGCCGCGTTCGAACGTCGCGTGCTCGAGGTGGTGGAGCAGAACGACATCGAGCTCGTGGTGCTGGCGCGATACATGCAGATCCTGTCGCCCGAACTCTGCGCCGCGCTCGCCGGGCGGGCCATCAACATCCACCACTCGTTCCTGCCCGGCTTCAAGGGCGCGAACCCCTACAAGCAGGCCCACGCCCGCGGGGTGAAGCTCATCGGAGCCACCGCCCACTTCGTGACGAGCGACCTCGACGAGGGGCCCATCATCGAGCAGAACGTCGTGCGCGTCGACCACTCCCGCACCGCTTCGGAGCTCGTCTCCATCGGCCAGGACGAGGAGAGCCGCACCCTCACCCAGGCCGTCAAGTGGTTCTCGGAGCATCGAGTGCTCCAAGACGGCGCCCGCACGATCATCTTCCGCTGACGCGGTCGGTACGCTGGAACCGTGACTCAGCAGACAGAGACAGCTCCCGACCGGATCGGCATAGCCGAGGTGATCCGGTTCATCCTCGAACTGTTCGCCTTCGTCAGCCTCGGCATCTGGGGATTCCTGGCCTGGCCCGGCCCGTGGCTCAACGTGGTGCTCTGCGTCGCGACGCCCCTGTTCGCCATCCTGCTGTGGGCTCTCTTCCGGTCTCCGCGCGCCGTCGTGCGGCTCGATGCCTTCGGCAAGGCGCTCATCGAGATCCTCATCATGGGGTCCGCCGCGCTGGCCTGGCTCATGCTCGGACAGCCCATCGTCGCGGTGGTCTTCGGCGTCGCCGCCGCGGTCAGCGGGGTCATCTCCGGGCGCAAAGAGCTCCGCTGATGCTGCTGCACGGCGCGCGCAAGCTCGACGCCGACGGCATCCTCGACGACTTCTGGATGGTCTTCGCCGGCGACACCATCGCAGCGACGGGCACCGGCTCGGCCTGGCAGGCGCTGGCCCCGTCCATTCCTGCGGAGGAACGCGTCGACGCCCGCGGCAGGTGGGTGACCCCGGGCTTCGTCGACGTGCACGGCCACGGCGGTGGCGGCGCATCCTTCGACGACGGCCCCGACGCCATGCGCATCGCCCTCGACGCGCATCGCGCGCACGGCACCACCCGATCTGTGCTGAGCCTGGTCTCGAATCCGCTCCACGACCTCGTCGCGAGCCTCCGGCAGGTGGCGCAGCTGGCCGGGCGCGACCCGCTCGTGCTCGGGTCGCACCTCGAGGGCCCGTTCCTGTCGCCCCTGCACCGTGGCGCGCACGACCCCGATCATCTGGTGCACCCCGACCCGGCCGCCGTCGAGATGCTGCTGGAGGCATCCGGCGGCACCCTGAGGCAGATCACGATCGCGCCCGAACTGCCCGGCGCCCTCGACGCGATCGACCGCTTCGTGGCCGCCGGGGTCGTCGTGGCCGTCGGGCACACTGATGCCGGACTCGAGCTCACGAGGCAGGCGTTCGACCGCGGCGCGACGGTGCTGACGCACGCGTTCAACGCCATGCCCGGAATCCACCACCGCGCGCCCGGCCCTGTCGTGGCGGCGTTCGACGACCCTAGAGTCGCGCTCGAACTCATCCTCGACGGGGTGCACGTGCATCCCGATGTCGCACGCCTCTGCTTCGTGGCCGCGCCGCAGCGCGTTCTCCTGGTCTCCGACGCCATGGCCGCCGCCGCATCCCACGACGGGGAGTACCGGCTGGGCTCTCTCGACGTGACGGTCGTCGAGGGCGAGGCCATGCTGAGCGGCACGCAGACCCTCGCCGGGTCGACCCTCACCCTCGACACCGCGCTGCGCACCGCGATCGAACGCGCGAACATCGATCCCGTGCTGGCCGTGCGCGCACTCACGGCGAGTCCCGCCCGCGCGCTCGGCCTCGACGAGCGGCTCGGGTACCTGAGCACGGGCTACGCCGCCGACGCGGTGCTGCTCGACGCCGGCTGGCACGCGACCGACGTCTTCGCCGATGGCGAGAGGCTCGCCTAGGGCGGTTGGTCGCGCCGGGAGACCGGCCTCAGACGCCCTGCCAGGCCGGCTTGTTGGCCCACGCGTAGCGGTAGTAGTCGGCGCGGGCGAGGCGGGATGCCGCCGCCTCGTCGACGACGACGGTCACCCTCTCATGCAGTTGGATCGCTGAGCCGGGCACGCTCGCAGTGAGCGGTCCCTCGACCGCGGCCGCGAGCGCTTCGGCCTTGCCATCCCCGAAGGCCAGCAGCAACAGGTGCCGGGCTCGCAGGATGGTGCCGACCCCCTGTGTGATGCAGTGCATCGGCACCTCGTCGGGCGACGCGAAGAAGCGCGCGTTGTCGCGGCGCGTCTGCTCGGTGAGGGTCTTCACGCGGGTGAGCGAGGCGAACGACGATCCCGGCTCGTTGAAGCCGATGTGTCCGTCGGTTCCGAGGCCGAGGATCTGGAGGTCGATCCCGCCGGCCTCCCGAAGCTGCGCCTCATAGCGGGCGCCGGCCGTCTCGATCTGCTGCGGACGCCCGTCGGGAACGTGCACCGAGCTCGGGTCGAGTCGCAGCGGCTCGACGACCTCGCGCCGGATCACCGAGGCATAGCTCTGCTCATGGCCCTCCGGCAGTCCGACGTACTCGTCGAGCGCGAAGCCTCGGAGCTTCGAGAGGTCGAGCCCACCCGACGCCACCCGACGTTCGAGCGCGCGGTAGAGGGGCACGGGCGTCGACCCCGTGGCGAGTCCCAGCACCGCGTCCTTGCGCTCGGCGACGAGTCGCTGCACCGCATCGGCCGCGACCTCGCCGGCTGTCTCGACCGAGTCGACGATCACGATCTCGGCCATGTCACACCTCCTCGGCGAGCGCGAGCGGACGTCCGACCAGGGCGGCCCCGACGGCGGCCACAGGAAAGTCGTCGGGCACGAACTGCACGCGGCCGGGCAGCTCGAGCGAGGCGAGGAACGGCGAGTCGAGGGCCCAGCCCCCGAGCACTGCGCGGATGTCGTCGAGCAGAGGATCGCCGAGGTGGCTGAGCCCTCCCCCGATCACGACGGCCTCGACGTCGACGGTGAGCACCAGGATGCGCACGGCCGCGGCGACGTTCTCGACGAGCGAGCGATGGATGGCGACGGCGCCCGGGTCGCCGGCCTGGGCGGCCGCGAGCAGGGAGAGCACGGGCAGGGCGTCGTCGCTCGGCCACTGGCGGGCGATCGCCGATCCGGATGCCACCGTCTCGAGGCAGCCGCGCTGGCCGCACGGGCACAGGGCCCCCGTCGGGTCGACCGGTATGTGGCCGATCTCGCCCGCGGTGCCCCGCGACCCGCGCCACAGCTCGCCTCCCAGAACGAGACCGGCCGCCAGGCCGGTGCCCAGGTTCAGGTAGGCCATGGAGTGTCGATCGCCGCCGCCGTCCGGCGGGAAGAGCAGCCTGAAGGCCCCGAGCGCCGCGGCCTTGACGTCGTTCTCGACCTGCACGGCCACGCCCAGCCGCAGCCTGAGGTCTCGCGCGAGCTCGAGTTCGTCGACGCCCAGGTTGACCGCGTGCGACACGATGCCCACCTCCGTGTCGACGGTGCCCGGGATGCCGATGCCGATGCTCGGGAACGCCGACAGCGGGATGGCGGTGAGCTGAGCCAGCTGCTCGAGAGCCGAGACAGCCGTGTCGACGACGGCGTCGGGCCCGAAGCCGGTCGGTATGCGCAGGCGGGCGACGATGTCGCCCCGCTCGTCGATGGCCACGGCGTCGGTCTTGGTGCCGCCGATGTCTAGTCCGAGCCTCATCGGGTCTCTCCGTTCAGTGGTGCTGCGGTGGCCCGCTCGAGCATATCGGCGAGGGCTGCGCTCACGAGGCGAGATCCGCCGAAGGTCGCGATGTCGGCGTATCTCCGATCGTCGCCGGGCCACCCCATGTCGACGACGAGCACGGATGCGTGTTGCAGGCGCAGATCGTCGACCAGATCGACGACCCAGGGGCGGCGATGGTTGTCACGGCCGATCACGACGATCGCTCGATCCGGGTCGAGGCCGCGGGCAGCCGCCGGCCCGTCTCTGTCGATCCTGATCGCATCGACGGCCTGGCCGGTGCCGAACGGTCCCCACGGAGAGTCCCCGACGGCGATGTTCGCCTCCGTCTCGATCCGCAGCACGAGGGCGTGCCTCGATGAGGCCAGGAAGCGTTCCGCCGCCGCCGAGACGTCGAACGCGTCGGTGAGTGAAGTATGTGCGAGCGCGGGATGTGCGAGCGGAGCGTCGGGGACGTGCCCGGGTGCATCCGGCACCACGACGACCGAGCCGGCGAGATCGCGCACCCGGCCCGAGGCATCCGAGAGCCGGCGCTCGTCGAGCTCGCCCCGATCGACGGCCTCGATCATGCCGGCGACGATCTGCTCCAGCTGTGCGGCGGTGTTCCGCGTGCCGATGCAGAGCAGGTCGCAGCCGGCCTGGATGGCACGCGCCGCCGCGACGGGGATTCCTGTCTCGGCGCTCGCGCCGGCCATGTCGAGCGCGTCCGAGACGACGACGCCCGAGAAGCCCAGCTCCTGGCGCAGGATGCCGTCGAGGATCGCCGCCGAGAAGGTCGCCGGGTTCTGCGCATCGATCCGGGGAAGCAGAATGTGGCTCGTCATCACCGTCGCCGCACCCGCAGCGATCGCCGCTCGGAACGGCTCCAACTCGCGCGTGCGCAGCTCGTCGAGCGACACGTCGATCACGGGAAGGGCGAGGTGGGAGTCCTGGCTCGTGTCTCCGTGACCGGGGAAGTGCTTGATGCTGGCGGCGACGCCCTGGGACTGCAGTCCCCGCGTCCATGCGGCGCCGTGCCTCGATACCAGCTCGGCTGCGGCGCCGAAGCTGCGCACACCGATGACCGGATTGTCCGGGTTCGAATTGATGTCGACATCCGGAGCGAAATCGAGGTTGACGCCTGCAGCGCGGAGCTCGGCGCCGACCCTCTCCCCCACCGATCGGGTGAGCTCGATGTCGTCGATGCGGCCCAGCAGCGCGTTGCCGGCGAAGGGCGAGCCGGTGTCGGCGTAGAGGCGCGTCACGTCTCCGCCCTCTTCGTCGATGGCGATGAGCGCGGTCGGATTGGCCGACCGGATGTCGTCGGTCAGCCGACGGAGCTGATCGCGCGAGGAGACGTTCTCGCCGAACAGGCACACGCCGGCGAGGCCGTCGGCCAGCAGCGCACGCAGCCAGTCGGGCAGCTCGGTGCCGGCGAATCCGGGAAGGAGCGTGCCCAGGATCTCGTGGCGCGTCATCCCTTCACCGCCCCGCTGACGAGCCCGCCGGTCATGCGACCCTGCACGACGAGGAAGAAAATTACCACGGGAATCGCCATCAACGTCGAGCCCGCCATGATGGCCGCCCAGTTGGTGGTTCCGGTCGCGACCTGGAACGTGCGCAGCCACACGGGGAGCGTCATCATCTCCGGCCGGGAGTTCACGACGAGGGCGAGCAGGAACTCGTTCCACGCCTGGATGAAGCCGAAGACGCCGGTGGCGACGAGGCCCGGCGCAAGCAGAGGGAAGGTGATCTTCCAGAACGCACCCGTGCGCGAGCATCCGTCGATCATCGCCGCCTCCTCGAGGTCGATCGGAATACCGTTGACGAAGCCCCGCAGGGTCCAGATCGTGAACGGCAGCACGGTGGCGACGTAGACGAGGGTCAGGCCCGCGATCGTGTTGAGCAGGCTCCAGCTGTCGAGCACCCGATAGGTCGACACGATCATGGCCTCGGCCGGGATCATCTGGATGATGAGGATCGCCAGGATGAATCCCTTGCGGCTGCGGAAACGGAACCGCGTGACCGCGAGCGACGCCAGGAACGCGAAGACCAGGGCGATCACCACGGTCGAGATGGTCACCATCAGCGAGTTGCCGAGCGCCGGCATGAAGTCGGATCTCGTGGTGTCGAAGAGCACCGTCTCGTAGTTGCGCAGCGTGAAGTTCGCGGGCACGAAGTTGGGCACGACCGTGCGGATCTGGTTGTTGGGCTGCAGGGAGGTGTTGATCATCCAGTAGACCGGGAAGACCGAGAAGACGAAGACGATCACGGCCGCCGCACCGAGCGCGGCGCTGTTCAAATGTTTACGGGTCACAGGTCTTCGTCCTTGATGCTCTGGCGTACGTAGTACAGGGAGATGGCCATCATGATGATCACCATGATCACGGCGATGGCCCCGCCGGCGCCGTAGTCGCCCGTGCCGAGCGACGTCTGGTAGATGTACACGCCCAGGGTCGACGTCTGCTCGCGGACTCCGCCGATGCCCTGAAGGGCGTAGATCTGGGTGAACACCCGCAGGTCCCAGATCACCTGCAGCACGGTCACCACGAGGAAGATCGACCTGAGGTAGGGGAAGGTCACCAGGAAGAAGCGTTTCGGCCCGTTCGCGCCGTCGAGCTGGGCGGCCTCGAGCACCTCCTCCGGCACCTGGGTGAGACCCGCATAGATCGTGAAGGCCACGAAGGGCACCGACTGCCACGTGATGATGATCGTCGCCACCAGGAAGAAGCTCAGCGGATTGCTGAGCCACGAATTGCCGTGCAGGTCCTGCCCGGTGATCATGCCGAGAACGTAGTTCACGACGCCGTACTGCGTGTCGAACATCCACCCCCACACGATCACGGCGGTGAGCGCCGGCATGGCCCACGCGAGCAGCAGCCCGACAGAGACCAGCAGCTTGAACCCCTTGTTGAGCCGGGTGAGCAGAAGCGCGATGAGCGTGCCGATCAGCATCGTGACCACCACGTTCACGGCGGCGAACGCGACGCTGCGCCCCAGCACCGCCCAGAACTGCGAGTCGGTGAGCACCCGCACGTAGTTGTCGAGGCCGACGAACGGCGCCGGCTTGCCGAAGACCTGCTCGCGGCCGAACTCCTGGAACGACATGATCACCAGCTGCAGCAGCGGGTACCCGATCACCACGATCAGGATGAGCGACGCGGGGATCAGGAGGATCGCCGGGGCCATCCGCGCCGACCGTGGTCGTCTGCGCACCGGGCGCGGGGATTCCGGCGGGACGGGCGCCACCTGGCGCGATCCGTCGGTACCTCCGGGCGCGACCTCGAGGGCCGGGCTGTGGGTCGACATATGTGCTGCTCCTACTACGATCGGAGGGTGCTGTGATGCTTCCCTTTTCCTAGGGCGATCACCTGCATTGGGCTGGTGGTGGCCGACGTTGCCGCGTCGACCACCACCACTGTCGTCAGCGCCTAGCCGGCGAGGATGTCGTCGATCTTCTTGTCGGCCTCGGTCGCCAGCTCGGTCACGTCTCCGCCCTGGCCGATCTTCACGAAGAAGTCCTGCAGAACGCCGGCCGCCTCCACGTCGGCCCACTTCGGGCTGGCGGGCGTGAGCTTCGCGTTGGCCGCGGCGGATGCGATGGCCTGGGCGACCTCGTCGGTCCCGACGGTGTCGGCGAGCGACACCTTCGCCGGCACGAGGCCGGTCTTGCCGAGGATCGTCTGGTACTCGTCGCTCAGCATGATCTCGAGGGCGGCGGTGGCGAGCTCGGGGTGGGCGCTCTTGGCGGCCACCGCGATGTTCGATCCCCCGGCGAAGACCTTCGCTGCGCCGCCGTCGGCACCCGGCAGCGCGAACACGCCCAGGTTGCTCTCCTGGTCGGGGCAGCCCGGCGCCTCGGCGTCGAGCGGAGCGAGGATGGACCACCTGACCCAGCTGGGGGCCGAGAGCTGTGCGACCTCACCGGCGCAGAACGGCACCTCAGGACTGGTCTCATTGCCGTCCTTCGGAGCACTGGACGCGGTCGTCATCACGTCCTGGATCATCTCGAGGCCCGCGATCGATTCGGGGCTCGACAGCGATGCCTTCCACGAGTCGCCGTCCTTCACCGCGATGTCTCCGCCGGCCTCCCAGATGTAGGGAAGGGCGTTGTACCAGTCCTGGCCCGGGAAGTAGATGCCCGAGACGCCCGGGTTGGCCGCCGCGAGCGCCTTGCCGTTGGCCACGTACTCCTCGAGGGTGGTCGGCACGCTGAGGCCGGCCGCGGCGTACAGGTCTTTCTTGTAGAAGACCAGTCGGGCGCCCGAATAGTACGGGGCGGCGTAGAAGCTGCCGTCGTACGAGCCCGCCTCGACGAACCCGGGGAGCAGGTCGTCGCCGCCGAGCTCCTCGTACTTGTCGCTGAGGTCGAGGAAGGCGCCCGCCGAGGTGAAAGCGGCCGCCTGGGTGTTGCCCACCTCGACCACGTCGGGGCTGTCGCTGCCCGAAAGATTCGTCGTGAGCTTGTCGACCAGGCCGGTCCAGGCCTGCTCCTCGATCGTGAGCGTCGAGCCCGGGTTCTCCGCCTCGAACGTCGTCTTCAGGTAGTCGCGGGCCTCGTCGGGAGTATCCGTTCCGACGAGCCAGACGCGGATGTCGGCCCCCTCGGCGCCGTCGTCCGATCCGCTCGACGAGCCGGAGCATCCGGAGAGCGCCAGAGCCGCGGCAATGCCGATGCCGACGGCGGCGAGTATCTTCTTCCTCATTGTCTTGTCCTTTTCCTAGGGCTGATGTGAATGCGCGGCCTGCGGTGGGCACCGACGACCGTGGGTGGTGCAGGGCCGCTCTACGACACCCCGAGGGAGTCGGAGAGAACCATGACGGCCGCGCCGCGCAGAACGATGTCCTGCCCGAGCGCGGTCATCCGCAGCGTGAGAAAGCCGTGGAACTCGGCCATCGTCCTGCTGCGGAGGGTCTCGACGGTCGCCTGGGCGAGCACACCGTCGAGAAGTCCTGTGGGGCCACTGAGGATGATCTCGCTCAGATTGAGTGCGCCGACCACCGGGGCCAGCGCGATGCCGAGGCGCTGTCCGGCCTCGACCAGCACGGCGTCTCGATCGGCCGGTTCGCTGCCGGCCAGTTTCGCCGTGAGGTTCGGGATGCTCAGCCACGTCTCGAGGCACCCCACCTTGCCGCACACGCAGGTGGCTCCCCCGTCGGTGCCGACGACGACGTGGCCGATCTCGCCCGCGGCGAAGCGCGATCCGAAGAGGGGCGTGCCGCCGAGCAGGAGCCCTGCGCCGACACCGTGGCCGACCTTCACGAGCATCGCGTCGCTGTCGGCGTCGCCGAAGCTGTGCTCGGCCAGAACCGCCGCGTTCGCGTCGTTCGCCACGATCACGCCGACCCCGAACTCGTCGGCGAGCGTCTGCTGGAGGGCGACGTCGACCCAGCCCAGGTTCGGCGCGGTGAGAACGACGCCGCCCAGGTCGACGACGCCGGGCGAGCCCACGCCGATGCCGAGCAGGGGCGCGGTCGAGGCCGAGACGAGTCGACGGGTGAGATCGATGACGAGGGCCAACGCGGCCTCGCCGACCCTGTGCTCGAGGGCCACCTCGGCGCGCGCCAGGATGTTTCCGTCGAGGTCGAGAACGGCTCCGCGGAAGACGGCGTGCTCAGACAGGTCGAGGCCGACGATCTGGAAACCGGCGCGGTTCAGGTCGATCAGCGTGGCCGGCTTTCCCGGCCGCACGTCCTCCCGCTGCCCCAGCTCGACCACGAGACCGTCGGCCATGAGCTCGGTGACCAGGGCCGAGACGGTCACCCGGGTGAGTCCGGTCACCCGCGCGATGTCCGCACGACTCTGTGTGCCCGAGCGATAGAGGGTCTGGAGCACGAGCGAGAGGTTGTGGCCCCGGGCGTCGCCCGGAACGATCTTGCCGTTGGGCCGCAGGGCCCTCCCCTGAGCAAGGCCCTGTGCGATGCGCGGCGGGTACGCCGATGCGGAACGGGAAGAGCCTCGCTGCACTTCCGATGCAGTCATGTTTGTTAGTAAAGCTTACGAACAAACAAAGAACAAGACGTTTCCGGTCGCCGGCGTCGATGTTTACGAGGTCGTAACAATGAGAACGGCGCCCCGCCTCCGAGGTTCGGAGGCGGGGCGCCGTTCTGACGCGACGTCGGGACTATGCCAGACGTGCGGCCAGGTTCTTGTCGAGCGTGTCGAGGAACTCCTCCGTGGTCTCCCACTTCTGCTCCGGGCCGACCAGCAGCGCGAGGTCCTTCGTCATGTGCCCCGCTTCGACGCTCTTGATGACGACGTCTTCGAGCGTCTCGGCGAACTGCGCCAGGGCGGGGTTGTCGTCGAGCTTGGCACGGTGCGAGAGCCCGCGGGTCCACGCGTAGATCGAGGCGATGGGGTTCGTCGACGTGGGCTTGCCCTGCTGGTGCATGCGGTAGTGCCGGGTGACCGTGCCGTGCGCGGCCTCGGCCTCGACGACCGAGCCGTCCGGAACGCTCAGCACGCTCGTCATCAGACCCAGCGAACCGAAGCCCTGGGCCACGGTGTCGCTCTGCACGTCTCCGTCGTAGTTCTTGCAGGCCCAGACGTAGCCGCCCTCCCACTTCATGGCCGAGGCGACCATGTCGTCGATGAGGCGGTGCTCGTAGGTGAGGCCGGCCGCGTCGAACTTCTCTTTGAACTCGGCCTGGAAGATCTCTTCGAAGATGTCTTTGAAGCGACCGTCGTATGCCTTGAGGATCGTGTTCTTCGTCGAGAGGTAGACCGGGTAGTTGCGCGTCAGGCCGTAGTTGAGGCTCGAGCGCGCGAAGTCGCGGATCGACGCGTCCTGGTTGTACTGCACCTGGGCGATGCCGTCGTCGGGCGCGTCGTAGACCTCGAACTTCATCGGCTCGGAGCCGTCTTCGGGCGTGAACTCGACCGTGAGCTTGCCCTTGCCCTTGAAGACGAAGTCGGTCGCGCGGTACTGGTCGCCGAACGCGTGGCGGCCGATGATGATCGGCTTGTTCCACCCGGGCACCAGACGGGGGATGTTGGAGATGATGATGGGCTCGCGGAAGATGACGCCGCCGAGGATGTTGCGGATCGTGCCGTTCGGCGACTTCCACATCTTCTTGAGGCCGAACTCTTCGACGCGCGCCTCGTCGGGCGTGATCGTGGCGCACTTCACGCCGACGCCGTGCTTCTGGATGGCGTGGGCCGCGTCGATCGTGACCTGGTCGTCGGTCGCGTCGCGATTCTCGATGCCGAGGTCGTAATACTCGAGATCGATGTCGAGGTAGGGGTGGATCAGGGTGTCCTTGATCGCCTGCCAGATGATTCGTGTCATCTCGTCTCCGTCGAGTTCGACGACGGTTCCTTCAACCTTGATCTTGGACAACGGCCACTCCTTCGCGTGTTTGACGGACTGTTCATCAGCTTAGCCGCTCACCAATATATCTCGACGTCGAGATATATATCTCATCATGGAGATGAAAGTGGCGGGGGCGAGCGCGGCGGGCTAGCCTTGGCCCATGGGTGAACTGAGACTGGTCGAGCTGTCGGCGAGCAACATCGTGGCGGCGAACTCGCTCACGCTCAAGCCGGGCCAGGAGCAGTACGTGGCTCCCGTCTCCCACTCCATCGCCGAGGCCTACGTCAACCCGGTCACGGCATGGCCCCGCGTGGTTCTCGACGACGACGAGGTGGTCGGGTTCATCCAGGGCAACTTCGATCCCGAGAGCGATCACGAGGAGTTCAAGGGCTGCATCTGGAGCATCAACGTGGCCGCCACCGCTCAGGGCAGGGGCGTCGGACGCTTCGCCGTGCTGTCTCTGGCCGACGAGGCCCGCTCGCGCGGCTACGACCGCATCACCGTCATGTTCGAACCGGGCGAAGACGGCCCGGAGGCGTTCTTCTATCGTCTGGGCTTCTCGAGCATCGGAGAGACCCAGTACGGCGAGACCATCGCCGCCCTCTCTCTCTGAGCCGTCCTCGATGGCAGGGTCGCCCTCCTCGGGCCACGAGTTCGCCCTCGACGTGCTCGATCTCGTCGACTCGATACCTCCGGGCAGGGTGCTCAGCTATGGCGATGTCGCCGCCATGCTCGGATCTCGGGCCTCCCGGGCTGTCGGCACGGTGATGCGGCAGTCCGGATCCGGTCACCCCTGGTGGCGCGTACTGCGGGCCGGCGGACATCCGCCGACGGGAAACGAGGCCCGGGCTCATGAACACTATGTCGCCGAGGGCACACCGCTCGTGCGCACGTCGACAGGCTCGGGGTACCGCGTCGACTACGCTGTAGCACGGTGGATTCCAACGGAACCCCCGAACACAGCCCAGTAAGCCAATGAAAAGGAGCAGCAGTGAAGCGTCGCCTGCTTGTTGCCGCCCCCATCCTCGCCATGACCGCCCTCCTCTCCGGATGCACCCTGGCGAACGCGATCAACCCGCCCATCGAGAGTGCGATCTACGCCACCCAGCCCGAAGCGGCCGGGGCGAAGAGCACCGTCGCCCTGCCCGACTTCGTGCAGGCCGATGCCACCACGATCCGCATCAAGACCGACACGGCCGACGACACCAAGATCCTCGGCTACAGCATCCCCGCTCCGCTCGCCGCGCCGATCGGCGAGGCGTGCGCCAGCGCCAGCAGCCCGGCCCTCGACGACACGTGGTGGGTGGAGTCCATCCCCACGGACGCAGCGATCACCTGCTCGGGCACGTGGCACGTCTACGTCGTCGGGCAGACGATCTACGCCTGGACTCCGTAAGCCCTCACCCGATCAGGCGAGCGAATCCCGCCACGACGCGTGCAGGGTCGCGAAACGACCCGTTCCCGCGATGAGCTCCACAGGCGTGCCGTCCTCGACGATACGGCCGTGCTCCATCACGAGCACCCTGTCGGCGATCGCGACCGTCGACAGCCTGTGCGCGATGATGATCGCGGTGCGGTCGGCGAGCAGGGTCTGCAGCGCGTCCTGCACGAGCCGCTCGCTCGGTATGTCGAGCGACGCCGTGGCTTCGTCGAGAATGAGCACCGCAGGGTCTGCCAGGAACGCCCGCGCGAACGAGATCAGCTGCCGCTGACCGGCCGAGACACGCCCTCCCCGCTTGTTCACATCGGTTTCATAGCCATTGGGCAGGCCCTGGATGAACGCGTCGGCCCCGACGGCTCGCGCCGCGGCCCTGATCTCGTCGAACGTCGCCTCGGGCTTGCCGATAGCGATGTTGTCGGCGACCGTGCCAGAGAACAGGTAGGCCTCCTGCGTGACCATCACGATGGCCCTGCGCAGGTCTTTCGGGTGCAGGGCCCGCAGGTCGACACCGTCGAGGGACACCTCGCCGGTGGAGGGGTCGTAGAAGCGCGAGACCAGCTTCGCGAGGGTCGACTTTCCGGCGCCCGTCGACCCCACCAGCGCGATGGTCTGGCCGGCGGGAATGTCGAGGTCGAACGTCGGAAGGATGACCCGGTCGCCGGAGTAGGCGAATTCCACATCGGAGAAGCGCACGTGCCCCTTCGAGGTCCACAGGTCGATCGGACGCGTCGGATCGGGAACGCTCGGACGCTCCTCGAGCACACCGGAGATCTTCTCGAGGGCGGCGGCCGCGGACTGGTAGGAGTTGTAGAACATGGCCATGTCCTCCATCGGGTCGAAGAATCGACGCGTGTAGAGAACCACCGCCAGGAGCGCGCCGACGGCGAGCTGTCCGTCGAACACACGCAGACCGCCCACGAGCAGCACGACCGCGACGGTCACGTTGCCGATGAGCACGAGCCCGGGGTTGTAGATGCCGAAGAGGCTGATGACCCGCGCGTTCACGCGACGGTAGTCCTCGACGAGGTCGCCGAAGTCGCCCTCGTTCCGCTTCTCGGTGCGGAACGCCTTCACCGCGCGGATGCCGGTCATGGTCTCGACGAACTTGACGATTACGTTCGCCGAGGCCGTTCGCGTCTGCCGGAACACACGCTGCGAGCGCAGTTGGAACCATCTCGTGAGGATGGCGAGCGGAATCAGTGAGACGACCAGCACGGCCGCGCTCAGCGGGTCGACGAGCAGCAGCGCCACTCCGACGAAGACCATGTACAGCACGCCCTGCACGAGGTTGTTGATACCCGAGTCGAGCAGCTCACGGATCGAATCGAGGTCGCTCGTCTGGCGCGAGATGATGCGCCCCGAGGTGTAGCTCTCGTGGAATTCCAGGCTGAGTCGCTGCGTCTGGAGGAACACGCGACGACGCAGGTCGAGGAGCACGGCCTGGCTGATGCGTGCGGAGAGAACCGTGAACCAGGCGACCAGGGCCGCACCCACGATGCCCGTCGCCAGGTACGCGCCACCCGCGAGAGCCAGCGGCATCCAGTCGTTCTGCATCAGCGCGGGCAGGCCCCGGTCGATGCCGAAGGCGATCAGGGCCGGGCCCGCCACCTGGGCGGCCGTCGACACGACGATCACGACGATGCCGACGACGAGGCGCGCCTTCAGCGGCGCGAGCAGCGACCCCAGAAGGCGCATGCTGCGGGCGCGGATCTGACGGCTCTCGGCGCGTGAGAAGTCGTCGCGCTCTTCGCCACTCGTACCGGTGACGCTGGACTGGCTGCTCATGAGGGGCTCTCCCTTGCGGCGGGTACGGGGGATGGGCTCGACGTCTGGTCGTCGAGGCTGGAGATCACGAAACGGTAGTGCTCGTTGTTCGCGATGAGCTCGCTGTGCGTGCCCACCGCGGTGATCCTGCCGTCTTGCATCAGCGCCACGCGATCGGCGAGCGACACGGTCGAGGGGCGGTGCGCCACGATGAGCGCCGTGGTCGACGCGAGCACGCGTCGAAGCGCCGCCTCGACCAGCTGCTCGGTCGTCACGTCGAGGGCGGACAGGGGGTCGTCGAGCACCAGCACCGACGGGCGGGCCGCGACGGCGCGAGCGAGCGCCAGACGCTGTCGCTGCCCTCCCGACAGGCTCAGCCCCTCTTCGCCCACGCGGGTGTCGAGTCCGTTCGGGAGGTCGTGGACGAACTGCGCCTGTGCCACGTCGAGCGCCTCGGCGAGCTCGGCCTCCGTCGCATCCGGTCGGCCCAGCAGCACGTTCTCGCGGACCGTCGCCGAGAACAGGGTGGCGTCTTCGAAGGCCATCGCGATGTGCGTGCGGAGCTCGTCGAGGGCGAGGTCGCGCACATCGACGCCGTCGAGCGAGACGGAGCCGCCGGTCACGTCGTAGAGGCGCGTCGGGAGAGCGGTCAGCGTGGTCTTGCCGGAGCCCGTGAGGCCCACGAGCGCCATGGTCTCGCCCGGCTCGATCACGAGGTCGATGCCGTCGAGCAGGTCGGGGAACCGCTCGGGCGAATCCTGGTAGCGGAAGTGCGCGTCGGAGAAGACGAGCCTGCCCCGGGGCCGGGCGATGGTCTTCGGGTTCGCCGGGTCGACGATGGTGTTGACCTCGTCCATGACCTCGAAGAACCTGTTTGTCGCTGTCTTGGCGTCGATCGTCATGGCGAGGAAGTAGCCCATCGACTGGATCGGGAACAGCAGCACCGTGCCGGTGGCGAAGAACGCCACCAGCTCCCCCACACTCGACTGGCCGGACTGCGCCAGCCAGACCCCGACCACGAGCGCGACGGCGAAGGCGACGTCGGGCACGAGGAGGAGCCAGAGCCAGATGCCGGCCACAGCACGCGCCTTCTCCAGCTCGGTGCCCTGCAGCTGCTCGGCCTGCGTCTCGAAGCGCTTGAGCGCGTGCGAACCGCGACCGAACGCCTTCAATACGCGGATGCCGTGGACGCTCTCCTCGACGGCCGTGGCCAGGTCGCCCTGCTGGTCCTGGCCGCGGCGGGCTGCCCTGGAGTAGCGCTTCTCGAATGCGTAGCCGTAGATGAGCACCGGAATGGAGGCGACGACGAAGATCGAGCCCAGGATCCAGTTGAGCGAGACCAGGATGATGAATCCGACCACGAGCGTCAGCGTGTTCACGATGAGGATCACGAAGCCGAACGCCATCCAGCGTCGGATCAGGTTGAGGTCGCCGATGGCGCGCGACAGCAGCTGGCCGCTCGGCCACCGGTCGTGGAACGCGACAGGCAGGCGCTGCAGCTGCCGGTACAGGCTGTTGCGCATGTGCGCCTCGACGTGCGTTCCGGGAGTCAGCACGAGCCAGCGGCGCAGCGCGATGAGCCCCGCCTCGGCGACTCCGAGCGCCAGGACGAGGCCGACCGAGAACCACACGAGCGACACGTCGGTGCCGGTGAGCGGCCCGTCGATGAGCCACTGCAGCACCTGCGGGATGGCCAGCGCCACGAGACTCGCCAGCAAGGAGGCCACGATCGCCACGTAGATGCGCGGCATGGCCGGCTTCGCGTAGCGGTACAGCCTCCCGAGGGAGGCGAGGGTGGACGGGGGCGCGGGCGTTGACACGGAAAGACCTCGAGAACAGAAGGCGGGAGTTCCACCCGGAACCGGGCAGCCTTATAGGCTACTCCCGACTCGTGCCCACACGCAACGCGAGGTCGGCGCCGCGCCGCAGGCGGTCAGCGCACCCGCACCGAGAGGCACGTGACGCAGGCCTCGAGCTTCTCGAACTCCGAGATGTCGACGGCGATCACCCGGTAGCCCAGGCTCTCGATGAGCTGCGCCGACTCCGGTGCCGCCGACGACATCAGCACCGTGTCGTCGGCGAGAATGACGACGTGCGCGCCGGCCTCCTCGGGCACGGCGAGGAAGCGGTCGAAGATCTTGGGATCGTCGACCACCGGCGGATATCCGATGACCGTGCCGTCGGGCAGGGCCGTGACCGCGCTCTTCAGGTGCAGCACCTTCGAGATCGGAACGGCGATCACGGTGTAGCCGAGCGGGCTCAGGATATGCCGCAGCTGCCGGATGCCCTCCGCGTTCGTGCGGCCGCCGCGGCCCACATAGACGCGCTTCTCGATCTTCAGGACGTCGCCGCCGTCGAGGGTGCCGGGCTGCACGATGCGGGTCACGTCGAGACCGAGCGATCGAACGCTCTTCTCGACCTCGTCGATCTCGGCGACCCGGGTCGGCGCCGCCGGACTCGCGAGCACGGCGAGGCGCCCGAACATCACGACGGAATCCTCGACGAAGACGGAGTCGGCCAGATCGGTCGCGCGCTCGACCTCGACCGGCTTCCAGCCCGCCCCGATCAGCGCGGCGACGTACGACTCCCACTGCGTGTCCGCGAGGTCGGAGTCGACCTCTGTGCGCTCGAGATGGGTGACGATTCCGTCGGCGAGGTTGTCGGACGGCCGACGCACGAGCACGGTGCCGGCCACGTTCCGTGGGGGCGCCTCCGAGTGGCTCAGGGCACCGTAGACACGGCGGCCCAGCGTCGCGGTGGCGACGGTCGCTGTGAGGACAAAGATCAGGTTGATGTTTCCCAGGGTGCTGAGAACGTAGGCGATCACCGGGCCGTCGAGGGCGTTGCCCTGCACGAGCGTCTGGATGCCCGTGCCCACGACGGCCGCGATCGCACCGGACACGAGACCCGCGATGGCCGCCGTGTACCAGCGCGTGACCCTGGTGGCGAGGGAGAAGACGAACACCAGGACGAGCAGCACGAGTGTCGACGGCACGAAGAAGTTGTTGATCTGGAGCAGCACGATCGACTGCGGATCGTTGCCGACGAAGAACGAGAGCATCGTCGCCAGGTGGGTGATCGCCGCCACCAGCAGGGCCGCGACCGCCGAGGCGATCAGGGGTCTCGGGCGGAGGAAGTGCATGGGTGCGACCCTAGCCCCGGTTTCTGTACGCACGACGGGTACTCCTAGTGGAAGAAGTGACGTTCGCCTGTGAAGTACATGGTGACGCCGGCCGCCTGCGCGGCCTCGATCACCTCGGCGTCGCGAACCGAACCACCCGGCTGCACGACGGCGGTCACGCCGGCGTCGATCAGAACCTGGAGCCCGTCTGCGAACGGGAAGAACGCATCGGATGCGGCGACCGACCCCGCGGCGCGGTCTCCCGCCCGGGTGACGGCGAGGTGGCACGAGTCGACCCGGTTGACCTGGCCCATTCCGACGCCGACGGAGGCACCGCCCGAGGCGAGCAGGATGGCGTTGGACTTGACCGCCCGGCACGCCTTCCACGCGAACTCGAGGTCGGCCAGGGTGGCGTCGTCGACGTGCTTGCCGGCGACCCGCTGCCACTTCACCGAGCTGAAGCCGACGAAACCGTCGGGCTTCTGGGCGAGGAATCCGCCGCTCACCTGTCGGACCTCGGTCTCGTCGCGCTGGAACCCCGCGGGCAGCTTGAGCAGCCGCAGGTTCTTCTTGATCTGCAGGATCTCGAGGGCCTCGGGCTCGAAGTCCGGGGCCACGAGCACCTCGGTGAAGACCTCGGCGACACCCTCGGCCATCGCACGCGTGACCGTTCGGTTGGAGGCGATGACGCCGCCGAAGGCCGAGACGGGGTCGCAGGCGTGCGCCCTGGCGTGCGCACCCGCGATGGCGTCGGCGTCGGACGGCTGGGCGACGGCGATGCCGCAGGGGTTGGCGTGCTTGATGATGGCCACGGCGGGCTCGTCGAAGTCGAACGCGGCGCGCACGGCGGCATCGGCGTCGACGTAGTTGTTGTACGACATGTCCTTGCCGTGCAGCTGTTCGGCCTGGGCGATGCCGCGGCCGTTCTCGCGCACGTAGAGCGCCGCCGGCTGGTGCGAGTTCTCGCCGTAGCGGAGGGTCGCCGACAGCGTGCCCTCGATCGTGAGGGCGTCGCCGAAGCCCGCCGTCTCGGAGGCCTCGCCATCCGTTGCCGTGTCGGCGAACCACGCGGCCACGGCCGTGTCGTAGGCGGCCGTGTGGGCGAACGCCGAGGCGGCAAGGGCCCGGCGTGCGCCTAGCGAGGTGCCCTCGGGCAGCGACGCGATGATCTCGGCATAGCTCGAGGGCGATACGGCGATAGCGACGTTGGCGTGGTTCTTGGCCGAGGCACGCACCAGGGCGGGGCCGCCGATGTCGATCTGCTCGATCACAGCGGAGCCCTCGGCACCCGACGCGACCGTCTCGCGGAACGGGTAGAGGTTGACCACGACCAGCTGGAAGGGCCGGATGCCGAGCTCGTCGAGCTGCGCCCTGTGCGACTCGAGCCGGAGATCGGCGAGGATTCCCGCGTGCACGGCGGGGTGCAGGGTCTTGACGCGGCCGTCGAGCGACTCGGGGAACCCCGTGACCTGGCTCACCTCGGTGACGGCATAGCCCGCGTCGGCGATGGTCTGGGCTGTCGAACCGGTCGACACGATCTCGACTCCCGCTTCGGCGAGCGCCGCGGCGAGCTCGAGGAGCCCGGTCTTGTCGCTCACCGAGATCAGTGCCCGTTCGATGCGCACGACATCGCGGTGGGTGTAGAGGTTCGGATCGTGGATTGGACCGCTCATGCTTTGGCTAGCTCCCTGAGGTTGACTCTGCTGTTCGCGATGTCGAGCACGGCCTGGGTGAGGAGGCGGCGCTCGATCGTCTTGATTCGTTCGTGAAGTTCGGATTCGGTGTCGCCGGGCTCGATCGCGACGGCCTCCTGCACGATCACAGGACCGGTGTCGACGCCCTCGTCGACGATGTGCACGGTGACGCCCGTCTGCGAGACCCCCGCGGCCAGGGCATCGCGCACGGCATGGGCGCCAGGGAAGGCGGGAAGAAGAGCGGGATGCGTGTTGATCAGCTGCGGAGACAGGGCCGCGACGACGCGCGGCGGCAGGATGCGCATGAAGCCGGCGCAGACCACGAGGTCGGGGTTCCAGACCTGGATCTGCTCAAGCAGCTCGTCGCCCCAGGCCGCCCGCGATTCGAACGACGTCGGCGGCACCGTGAACGTGGGGATTCCGAACTCCTCGGCGTGGGCGAGGCCGGCCGCATCATTGTCTGCCCCGACGGCCACGATCCGTGCCGGGAAGTCGGCGTCGGACTGCGCGTCGAGGAGGGCGCGGAGGTTGGACCCTCCGCCGGAGATGAGTACGACGAGCGACAGCACCGTCACAGTTTATTGGCATCGGGCGTCGGGCCCGCGACCGGGGCCGACCCGGCATCGGCGTCGACGTCTGCGAGCTCCGGCGAGCGCGAGAAGAGGCGTCGTGTGAGGCCGACGGTGAGGCCGAGCACGGCGCTCGGGCCGAGTTCGACGGCCGACCAGAGCCAGACGGCCGCGGGATCCGGCCCGACGTCCACCAGACGACCCGGGCCCGCGGCGCCGCCCGACCAGAGGGCGAGGAGAGCGAGGATGCTCGCGCCGACGACGCCGACTCCCAGGCCCGACAACACGAGGATCAGAGGAGAGGCTGCGGCTCCACCCGCGGTCAGCCTCGGCTTCAGCAGAACGCCCACGACGAATCCGATCACCACGGGAACCACCACCACCGCATACCCGAGCGCGGGCGCCCCCTGGGGCAGCGCACCGAGAAGCGGAAGGGCGGGAAGCAGGCCGACCTGGGTTCCCAGCGGCGAGACGAGGCTGCCCGACCCGAGCGCGAAGCCCGGCCCGACGAGCCACGATGCGGCCCAGACGACGAGGTTGGGGATGAGAGAGAGCTGCCCGACGGTCAGGGCGATGCCGCCGACGAGACCCGATTGGAGCGACTCGTACAACGAGATGATCTCGCCGTAGTGCCCCAGCACGAGCACGAATACGACGACGGCCGCGACGGCCACCACGCCGGCCACCACGAGGGCTCCCCCGCGCGCGGCCAGCGCCACCACCGTCCTCACCGGAACCGGAACTCCGGCGACGATCGCACGAAGGCTTCGGGCGAGGATGTCGACGGCCTGGTCCGCGGGATCGTCTCCGACCTCGACATCGGAGCGCGAGAAGAGGCTCGTCGCCATGCCGATGGCGTAGATGGCGGCGGGAAAGACCAGCGCCTGCAGAACCGACGGACGGGCACTGTCGGAGCCGGCCCCGAGGGCGACCAGCCATCCGATCACGGCGACGGTCAGAATGCCCACGCCCGCACCCAGCACGCGATGCTCCGAGTCGGCGAGCCGTCGACCGGACCTCCAGCCGAGAAGCACCGTCAGCACCGCGACCCCCAGGGGCGCGAACCCGATCTCGAACGGCACACCGGCGCCCTCGAGGGCGAGCTGCAGCGCGAGGGTCGGATCGATCGTGACGAGCAGGTCGACCCCGTTGCCGAGGAGCCACACGTTGGCGGCGACCCTCCAGAACGCGCCGTAGTCGACGGCGAGCTCGAACTGGGTCAGCCAGAGGATCGTCAGCGGCACCAGGAGGATTCCGAGGCCGAGGGCTCCGACGAGGAGCGCGTCGAGGAACGCGAGAAATGCGGTAAATGGTCGATTCATGCCGTGCCGAGCGTACCCCCTGACGCGAGGGGTGACCTGTCACCCCGCCGGTCTAGTGGAGTAAGGCCTTGAAGGCGACGATCACCAATCCGAAGAGAGCCGTTCCGACTCCGCCGAGCAGCCTCACAGGCCACGGGCTCCCCCTGTCGGCGAACGCCATCCATCCCAGGATTCCCAGCACGACCATGCCCACGACGAGCGCGACGAGATACGCGGTGTCCTCGTCGAGCACACCGATCGTGCCCAGCACGAGGAACAGGAGCGGGATGATCGACGCGTAGAGAAGGCCCACCGAATGGTGCACGCCGCCGCGGAACGCCTCGCCGATTCCGATCACACGGCCGTCGCGCATGCCGTGGTTGGCCACGGCCACCGCGAACACGTGGGCGGCCCAGAACACGAGCATCGTCACGAAGGTCACGACGAACACGTCGAGATCGGTGTCGTCGTCTTCGGCGACGGCGATGACCGCCGAGCTGATGATCGTTCCGTAGATCAGCTCGGGCGTCACCAGTGCGTGGCGGATGCGTTGCCACCGGCCAGGCGACGGCATCGGCTGCTCGACGGGGTCGGCCCCCAGAGACTCGGACATCGAAACCCCCTTCTGACGTGACCCCGTCGTCTGTCTTCAGGCAGACGAACGGCGGGCATCCTCATCATAGAGAAGAGGATGCCCGCCGCAGGTCGTGCAGGTGTCAGAGCGCCGCGTAGACCTCGCGCAGCAGGGCCGCGGTCTCGCTCGGGGTCTTGCCGACGCGAACGCCGGCCGCCTCGAGGGCCTCCTTCTTGGCCTGGGCCGTGCCGGCGCTGCCGGAGACGATCGCGCCCGCGTGGCCCATCGTCTTGCCCTCGGGAGCCGTGAACCCGGCCACGTAGCCGACGACGGGCTTCGTGACGTGGGCCTTGATGTAGTCGGCCGCACGCTCCTCGGCGTCTCCGCCAATCTCGCCGATCATCACGATCGCCTTCGTCTCGGGGTCTGCCTCGAAGGCTGCGAGCGCGTCGATGTGCGTGGTGCCGATGATGGGGTCGCCGCCGATTCCGATGGCGGTCGAGAAGCCCAGGTCGCGCAGCTCGAACATCATCTGGTAGGTCAGCGTTCCCGACTTGGAGACGAGGCCGATCGGGCCCTTGCCCGTGATGTTCGCGGGAGTGATGCCGACGAGGGACTCGCCTGGCGTGATGATGCCGGGGCAGTTCGGCCCGATGATGCGGGTCTTGTTGCCCTTCTGCTTGGCGTACGCCCAGGCCTCCGCCGCGTCGCCGACGGGGATGCCCTCGGTGATGACGACCAGCAGCGGGATCTCCGCGTCGATCGCCTCGATGATGGCGTCTTTCGCGAAGGCCGGCGGAACGAAGGCGATCGACACGTCGGCGCCCGTGGTGGAGATGGCCTCGGCCACCGTGCCGAAGACGGGCAGTTCGAGCTCGCCGTGGGTGACGGTCGTTCCCGCCTTGCGTGCGTTCACGCCGCCCACGATCTTCGTGCCGGCGGCCAGCATCAGCGCGGTGTGCTTGGTGCCCTCACCTCCGGTGATGCCCTGCACGATGACCTTGGAGTCCTTGTTGAGGAAAATCGACATTCTTGTTGTGGTCCTTACTTCGTCGCGAGGAAATCGTCAGAGGGAGGCGAGCTCGGCGGCCTTGTCGGCGCCCTCGTCCATGGTGGTCGCCAGGGTGACCAGCGGGTGGTTCGCGGCGGCGAGGATGGCGCGGCCCTCCTCGACCTTGTTGCCGTCGAGGCGCACCACGAGCGGCTTGGTCGCGGAGTCGCCGAGCACCTCGAGGGCGCCGAGAATTCCGTTGGCCACGGCGTCGCACGCGGTGATGCCGCCGAAGACGTTGACGAAGACGCTCTTGACCTGCTCGTCGCCGAGGATCACGTCGAGGCCCGCGGCCATGACCGCTGCCGATGCTCCGCCGCCGATGTCGAGGAAGTTGGCCGGCTTCACGCCGTTGTACTTCTCGCCCGCGTAGGAGACCACGTCGAGTGTCGACATCACGAGGCCGGCACCGTTGCCGATGACCCCGACCTCGCCGTCGAGCTTCACGTAGTTGAGGTCGGCCGCCTTGGCCTTGGCCTCGAGCGGGTCGGCCGCATCCTTGTCTTCGAGCGCCTCGTGGTTCGGGTGCCGGAATCCGGCGTTCTCGTCGAGCGTCACCTTGCCGTCGAGGGCGATGATGTCGCCCTCCTCGGTGAGCACGAGCGGGTTGACCTCGACGAGCGTCGCGTCCTCGCCCTTGTAGACCTCCCAGAGCTTCACGAAGACAGGGGCGACCTTGTCGACGAGCTCCGCGGGGAACTTCGCTGCCACGGCGATGGACTTCGCCGTCTCCAGGTCGATGCCGGCGATGGGATCGACCTCGATGCGCGCGAGCGCCTCGGGGCGCTCGACGGCGAGCTGCTCGATCTCCATGCCGCCCTCGTAGCTGGTCAGCGACAGGTAGGAGCGGTTCGCCCGGTCGAGGAGCACGGAGAAGTAGAACTCCTCTGCGATGCGCGCACCGCCCGCGACCATGACGCGCTTCACCACGTGGCCCTTGATGTCGAGGCCGAGAATCGACTCTGCCGCCTCGAACGCCGCCTGGGGGTCCTTTGCGACCTTGACGCCGCCGGCCTTTCCGCGGCCACCGACCTTGACCTGCGCCTTGACGACGGTCACGCCACCGAGCTTCTCGGCCGCGGCACGCACCTCATCGGGGGTGTCCGCGACGATACCCGGAAGAACCGGAACCCCGTAGCTTTCAAACAGGTCTCGTGCCTGGTATTCGAACAGATCCACGCTCATCCAATCCGCTTAGGTCTCAGCCGGCACGGGGGTTGGTGCGCGGCTTCTGAGTGCTCCTGCGAGCTGCGGCCGACAGATTTGACTGCTCCGCCGCAGACTTTCGCCACCTGAAACCTTACCGCCCGCAGAAGACGCGCACGTGCGGGCGCTCGAGCGGGCGCTCCTCCACAGCACTCGGTCGGGCCAGGAAGTCCACGGCGTCGGCGTCCACGCTCCTCCCGCCCTTCGTGGCCCGCGAAGGTGAGGGGCATGACACAACACCGTCGGCGCACATCCGCCCTTCTCACCGCACTCACCACCGTCACCGCGACCCTCGGCCTCCTCCTGGCCGGCGCCCCACCGGCCACCGCCGCCGTCTCCACGGGCCACGGGGTCGGCCATCTCGCCGACGACGGCGTCGCCTGGATCGGCTCCTACCGGCTCGACGACTCATCGCTCGTGTTCTGCCTCGAGGCAGGCAAGAAGGCCCCGACCGGCCACGACTACGCCTTCGTCGACGCGGCACAGCTCGGCAGGTTCACCACCGACGACCTCGCCCGCCTCGCCTACATCTCACGCACCTCGGCCTCGTCGGCAGACCCCTCCGAGGCCGCCGCGGGGCAGCTCGCCACGTGGACCATCGCGGGGCTGAACGGTCGAGCTCCCGAGTACTACGCGCAGCGGGCCGGTGCAGCGGCCCAGGCCGTGCTCGATCGCAGCCGTCAGCTTCTCGCGACGGCCGACGGCCCGATGGGAGCATCCAGAAGCGTGTCCTCCTCGGTCGCTCTGACCGAGGCAGACGGCGAGGGTCGCCTGACCGTCACGAGCAGCCTCACCGTCGACTTCCTCTCGACGGGGCCGACCGTGTTGAGCCCCGGCAGTCACACCGCAACCATGAGGCTGTCGGGTGCCGTCTTCGACGACGGCTCGTCCGAGCGCACGGTGTCGAACGGCGACGTCGAGTCCATAGAGACCACCGGTCAGACGCCGAGCTCCCGGGTCGTGGCCACCGTCGGCTACGAGCACCTTCCCTACGGGTCGGCGTTCACTGCCGGCCGGGCCGCAGACGATGTGCAGCAGGTTCTCGTCGCCAGGCAGGGTTCGGCCTCGGGCATCGCCACGACCACCGCGACGGTCCCGTCGACGAAAGGCTTCCAGCCCGTGGTCGCCACGCAGACGAGCGCGAGCGTCGCCGGCACGGGCCAAGCGATCAGCGACGAACTGGTGGTGTCCGCGCTGACCCCGGCGACCGACTCGGACGTGCTCTCGGGGTGGGGCCTCTACCGGCCCTCGACTCCCCCGGCGGCCGGCTCCGTTCCCGCCGTCGACGAGAACGGCATGCTTCCCATTCCCGTCGTCGTCGAGAGCTCGCTGCTCGGTCCGTTCGCCGAGCCCATCCAGCTCGCAGAGCACGCGCCGGCCGATGCGCCCGTCGTCTGCACGGTGGAGGTGCGGGTCGACACCGGTCCGGGCACCTACCGCACACCCGAGTGCACGCTTCCCGGCCCCGGGTACTACGTCTGGGTCGAACGCATCGACGGCTCCCGAACTCCGGCGGATCAGGGCGGGGCACGCATCCTGCCCTGGCAGTCGCCCTTCGGCACAGCCAGCGAAGTCACCGTCGTCGCTGCGCCTCCGGCCCCGGCAGAGCTGAGCACTCCCCCCGCGCCGGCCGCAGTGCAGAGTCTCGCCGAGACGGGCAGCACCACGGCACCCGGGCTCCTCCTGGTCTCGGGCTCCGCCCTGGTTCTCGGAGCGCTGCTCGGTGTCGGGGTACTGTGGCGTCGTCGGCTCACGCTGAAGCACACGGTGCCGGCACTGAACTGAACCGGCGGGGTTCCTCTCACATCCCGCGCCGCACCCGACGAGCGAGAGGTACCCCGTGGCCGCAACCGAAGACCCAGGCGGCCCGGCCCTGCTGCGCATCGGCGACATCGCAGCGGAGTCGGTGCTCGTCGCGGCCGGCGGCCGAGCCATCCTGCTCCAACTCGCGAATCCGGGCGTCGGTCGAGGGGTCGCCGAGCACAGCGACTTCGCGTCGCGACCCCTCGACCGTCTGGTGCGCACCCTGCAGTACGTCTACACGGTCGTCTACGGCAGCCCGGCCCAGCTGCAGTCCGTCGTGCGGTCCGTGTCCCGCGCGCACGCGCCCGTGCGCTCGGCGCCGACCGATGGCAGCCCCTCCTATTCGGCCTTCGACCCGCAACTCCAGCTGTGGGTCGCGGCCACCCTGTACGACTCGGCGATCGACATGTACGAGCGCATCTACGGCCCGCTCGACGAGCGATCCGCCGAGCAGATCTACCAGGACTACGCCGTTCTCGGCACGGCGCTCCAGGTGCCCCGCGAGCTCTGGCCCGCCGACCGGGCGGCGTTCCGCGAGTACTGGTCGCATGAGCTCGATTCGCTGACCACGAATGCGTCGACCCGGCGGGTCGCCCAGGCGCTGCTCCATCCGGCCGTGGGGTCCCTCTGGCTGAGGGCGGCCATGCCCGTTGCCCGGCTCGCTACCGCAGGGCTCCTTCCGCCCGCTGTTCGCGAGGCCTTCGACCTGCCGTGGACGCCGACGCGACGCCGCCTCTTCACCGGCCTGATCACGATCACGCGCCTGGTGTATCCCCGCCTGCCGCGCGCGCTGCGCCACCTCGCCCGCGATCGCGCGCTCCGCGGTGTGCCCGGCTAGATCTTCTCTGCGCTGAATCTTCTCTGCGCTGGGTCTTCTCTGCCCTAAATCTTTTCGATCGGGGCGATCTTGATGAGCAGCTTCTTGGCGCCCGCCTTCTCGAACATCACGTGAGCCACTCGCTTCGTGCCCTCGCCCGTGACCTGGTTCACCCGGCCCTCGCCGAAATCACTGTGCCGGATGCGATCCCCGGCGGCGAGTTCGAGGTCGCCGTTGTCGCGCACCTTGTTGGTGATCGTGTTGGCCCACTCCGCCTTCGGCCGCGGAGGAAGAGCAGGGAAGTCGCTCGATCCGCCGGAATCCGACGATCCCCAGCCCTGGCGCGACGAGCGGTTCGCGTTGAGCGCGCGCGGCTGGGTTCCGCCCCTCGATGTGGCCATACCGGGCGACTGCACCCATTCGATGAGCTCGGCGGGGATCTCCTGGAGATAGCGGCTGGGCATGGCCACAGCGGTCTCGCCGTACTGCGCGCGGGTCATGGCGAGCGAGAGGTAGAGACGCTTGCGCGCACGCGTGATGCCCACATAGAACAGCCGACGCTCTTCGGCGGGGCCGCCCGGTTCGTTGGCCGACATGCGGTGCGGCAGCAGGTCCTCCTCGATTCCGGTGAGGAAGACGGCTTCGAATTCGAGGCCCTTCGCCGTGTGCAGCGTCATCAGCGAGACCGTGCCGCTGGAGTCGTCGAGGTCGTCGACGGCGGCCACCAGCGAGACCTCGGTGAGGAAGTCGACGAGCCCGCCGTCGGGGTTGTTCTTTCCGAACTCCTTGGTCACCGCCAGGAGCTCCTCGACGTTCTCGGCACGGGCCTCGTCTTGAGGATCGCGTTTGGCACGCAGCGCCGTGAGGTACCCGCTCTTCTCGAGCAGAAGCGCCAGTACGTCGAACACAGACGCCGGTCCCTGCTCCCGGTCGGGTTCGATCAGAGCAGATGCCTCATCGAGCAGGCCTGCCAGCTGCAGGATCGCCGTCGTGACCTTGGGCCCCAGGCCGAGCGAGGCCGCCTGGCGCATCGCTTCGCGGTAGGTGATCTCGTTCGCCTCGGCGAAGCTGGCCAGCTGGGTCTCGGTCGCGGGGCCGATTCCGCGCTTCGGGCTGTTCAGGATGCGCCGCAGTGCGAGCGCATCCTGCGGGTTGGCGACCGAGATCAGGTAGGCCATCACGTCTTTGATCTCGGCGCGCTCGTAGAACTTGGTGCCCCCGAGAACGCGGTAGGGCAGAGCCGACCTGATGAAGATCTCTTCGAGCGCTCGCGTCTGGGCGTTGGTGCGGTAGAACACCGCGATGTCTTTGTAGGCCGTTCCGGCGTCGTGCAGCTTGGCGATCTCGTCGGCGATGAACTGCGCCTCGTCGTGACCGGAGTAGCCCGTGTAGCCGAGGATCCTGTCGCCGTCGCCGATGGCCGTCCAGAGTTTCTTGTCTTTGCGATCGAAGTTGTTCGAGATCACCGCGTTGGCCGCGGACAGGATGTTCTGGGTGGAGCGGTAGTTCTGTTCGAGGAGCACGACCTTGGCGCCGGGGTAGTCTCGCTCGAACTCGACGATGTTGCGGATGTCGGCCCCGCGGAACGCGTAGATCGACTGGTCGGAGTCGCCGACCACAGTGAGGGAGGCGCCGGGCACGGGCGGCTGGCCGGGGTCGACGGAGCCCGGCGACAGGGTGAGCTCGTGGATGAGCGAATACTGCGCGTGGTTCGTGTCTTGGTACTCGTCGACGAGGATGTGACGGAACCGGCGCCGGTACTGCTCGGCCACCTGCGGGAAGGCGCGGAACAGGAACACCGTCTGGCTGATCAGGTCGTCGAAGTCGAACGCGTTGGCCGCCTGCAGGCTGCGGGTGTACTGCCGGAAGATCTCGACGAAGAGCGCCTCCTGTGGATCGGCGAAGTTCGCCGTGCGGGCGTAGCTCTCTACGTCGGCGAGTTCGTTCTTGAGCTTCGAGATCTTGGCCGACACCGAACCGACCGTGAAGCCGAAGGTATCGGCCTGCAGCTCTTTGATGATGCGCTTGATGAGGACACGGCTGTCGGCGGAATCGTAGATCGTGAAGCTCTTGGTGAAGCCGAAGTTCTCGGCCTCGCGGCGCAGGATGCGCACGCACGCGGAGTGGAAGGTCGAGATCCACATGCCCTGCGACGCCTGGCCCAGGAGGGCCTCGACTCGCTCGCGCATCTCGGCCGCGGCCTTGTTCGTGAACGTGATGGCCAGGATCTGGCTCGGCCACGCCTCGCGGCTCTCGATCAGGCTGGCCACGCGATGGGTGAGCACACGGGTCTTGCCCGAACCGGCGCCGGCCACGATGAGCAGCGCCGGCCCGCGGTATTCGACGGCCTCGCGCTGCTCGGGATTCAGCCCGTCGAGAAGGTCGTTGCTGGCGTTGCCCGACCCCTGCCCGTCGAGAATGACGGGCTTCAGGCTCTGCGCGCCCGGATCGGTCGAGGGAAGGTCGAAGAGGCTTGTCATGTCCCCTCCAGTTTAAGCCGAACCTCCGACAGTTCCCCGCGCGGGGAACACCGCCTCGCGCGCGGCGACCGCGAGATCGGCCTGATCGGCGAACACCCCGTCGACCCCCGTCGCCAGGATCAGCGCGAACTCGCTCTCCCAGTCGCCGAAAGCCGCAGGGCCGCCTCCCCTCCTGAACTCGGCCGAGAGGAACCGGTTCTCCGGCCGCAGGGTCCAGCAGTAGATCTCGAGCCCCGCCTCATGCGCCGCGTCGACCAGCGCCGAGGAGACCCGGGTCGAGTCGGCATCGGGTCGGGGCCGGATCATGTTCTTGTCGACGCTGATCCCCTCCACGTCACGGCGGAGCATCCGCATGCCGTCGCGAGTGAGGAACGACGCGTAGCTGTCGGCATCCGAACCGAACCGGGCGACCAGATCGGGCGGCGATCCCGCGGCCTCGAGGAGGAAGACGTTCTTCGAGCGGATGCCTCGACCCCGCAGCAGGTCGAGCACCGTCTTCTCGAACGACTCCACCGTGAGCCGCCCGTCTCCCGAGTTCCAGCCGCTGCGGATCAGTTCGTCGGCCACCAGCTCGTCGAGGGGCAGCCCGATGGAATCGAAGTACGCGGCGTGCTTGATCTCCGCCACGAGGCCGAGCGAGTGCTCCGTCTCCTCGCCGGCCGTGTCGAGCAGCTCCAGCAGCTCGGACAGACGCATGATCGGCGACTGCCCGTCGAACGACGAGCTGGAGGTGCGGATCGAGGGCAGGCGCTCTCGCGCGCGCAGCGTCGACAGTTCTGCCCACGTGAAGTCCTCGGTGAACCAGCCGGTCAGGGCCGCGCCGTCGATCGTCTTCGTCGTGCGCCAGGCGGCGAATTCGGGGCGCGATGCGACATCGGTGGTGCCGCCGATCTCGTTCTCGTGCCGAAGCACGAGCACCCCGTCGCGGGATGCCACGATGTCGGGTTCCACGGCATCGGCACCCAGGGCGATGGCGAGTTCGTACGACGATCGCGTGTGCTCGGGTCGATATCCGGGGGCGCCTCGATGTCCGATCACGAGGGGGCGGCGGGCTGGGGTCACGCCACCACGGTAGCCTCCTGCGGCTCCGCCCTGCGCGAAACCCTGCGAAATCGCCCAACCGACGGGCCTCGACAGGCACGAATCCGGTAGATTTGAACTCCGTCCACCTACGTACAAGAGGAACTCATGCCGTCGGCGAACCCCGCGTTCACACGCAACCCTGTCTTCAACGGAAAGGGCGCTGCCGATGCTGCGCCCACGATGTCGAGCACACAGCTGCAAGACCTGTACGAGCGCCCCTCGGCGACCCCCGCCGACACCTCGCGCATGACCTACGACGACACCATCGTCAAGACCGCGCTGCTGTTCGCCGTGCTGCTGGCCGGCGCCGTCGTCGGCTGGATCGTGCCCGGCCTGTTCATCGTCGGAGCGATTGTCGGCCTTGTGCTCGGCCTCGTCAACTCCTTCAAGCGCGAGCCGTCGCCGGCGCTGATCATCGCCTACGCCGCAGCCGAAGGGCTCTTCGTCGGAGGTATCTCGGCGTTCTTCGAGTCCCGGTACGAGGGCATCGTCGTGCAGGCCGTGCTCGCCACGCTCGCCGTCTTCGGAACCACGCTGGCGCTCTTCGCCAACGGCAAGATCCGCGCATCCAAGCGGGCCACCAAGATCTTCCTGATCGCCATGGTCGGCTACGCGGTCTTCTCACTGCTGAACTTCGTGCTCATGATCGCCGGCGTCTTCCCCGCAGACAACATGTTCGGAGCCCGCGCCGGAATCTTCGGAATCATCATCGGTGTCTTCGCCGTGATCCTCGCGGCGTACTCGCTGGTTCTCGACTTCGACTTCGTGCAGCGCGGCGTCAAGACCGGCGCCCCGCGCAAGTACGGCTGGTCGGCCGCGTTCGGCCTCACCGTCACGCTCGTGTGGCTCTACGTCGAACTGCTCCGCCTCATCGCGATCTTCCGCAACTAGCGTGTCTCACGACGACATCGGCGGGGCCGTCCTTCGGGGCGGCCCCGCCGTCGTTGTGCCCACCCGGCGCGCTCCGCGCATCCCGGGCCTGGATGCGGCGCGCGGGCTCGCCATTCTGGGCATGCTCGCGGCGCACACGCTGCCCGGCGACGGCGACGCGTTCTACGACGGCCGCAGCTCCATCCTCTTCGCCACCCTCGCGGGCGTCTCGCTCGGGCTGATGTCCGGGGGCGATCACCCCGCGCCGCTGGACCGTGCACCCGGGTCACCGCGCTCGCGCATCCGGCTGTCGATCGCCATCAGGGCCCTGCTGCTCATCGCCCTGGGGCTCTCGCTCTGGCTGCTGGGCACGAACATCGCAATCATCCTCGACTCCTACGGCTTCTTCTTTCTCGTCTGCATTCCGCTGCTCTTCACGAACCGCTGGGTGCTGGCAGCACTCGCGCTGCTCTGCGCCCTGGTCGGCCCGATCGTGGTCGGTGCACTCACTGCCGCGACGTCCGCAACCGGGCCCCTGCCCGTGACCCCCGACAACCCCGTGTCCGTTCCCCTGTCGTGGCTCGACGCGTACTACCCCGCGCCCGTCTGGCTCGCCTACGTGCTGGCCGGCCTCGCGATAGCGCGGTTCGGAGTGACACGACCGGCTGTGCAGCGCATCATGATCATCGGCGGCACGGTCGTGGCGGCGCTCGGCTACGGCGTGTCAGCGGCCATCGGAGATCCGGTGAGGGCGCACACCGACACGACCATGGAGGCGATCTCCTCCGGTGGGCTCGCCATCGCCGTGATCGGCGTGCTCGTCATCGGGGTCGGTGCCCTCACGAGCCGTTGGGGCCGCACGCTGGTGCGTCCGCTCGTCGCGGCCGGATCGATGCCCCTGACGATCTACACCGCCCAGGTTCTCGTCATCGCCCTGATTGCGGCGGCGCATCCGGAGCCGTACGACGACGCGTTCGAATGGACCCTGTTCGTGTGCCTGGCGGTCGGCTCGCTCGTCTTCGCCACCGCGTGGAGCGCCCGGTTCTCGCAGGGACCCCTGGAGTGGCTCTTCGCACGCCTCACGCTGCGCCGCCCGTGGCGGACGCCACGAAGCGGGCCGCGTGCGGCTCAGCGGGGAACTACTCCCACTCGATAGTTCCCGGCGGCTTGCTCGTGACGTCGAGCACGACGCGGTTCACGCCGGCCACCTCGTTGGTGATGCGGTTCGAGATGCGGGCCAGCAGGTCGTAGGGCAACCGTGTCCAGTCGGCCGTCATCGCGTCTTCGCTCGAGACCGGGCGCAGCACGATCGGATGCCCGTAGGTGCGGCCGTCTCCCTGCACTCCGACGGAACGCACGTCGGCCAGCAGAACGACGGGGCACTGCCAGATCTCGTCGTCGAGGCCGGCCGCGGTGAGCTCGGCGCGCACGATGGCGTCGGCCTGGCGGAGCAGTTCGAGTCGCTCCCAGGTGACCTCGCCGACGATGCGGATGCCCAGGCCGGGGCCGGGGAACGGCTGGCGACCCACGATGGCTTCGGGAAGCCCGAGCTCGCGGCCGATGGCGCGCACCTCGTCTTTGAAGAGGGCTCGCAACGGCTCGACGAGTTCGAACTGCAGGTCTTCGGGAAGGCCGCCGACGTTGTGGTGACTCTTGATGTTGGCCGTGCCCGTTCCGCCGCCCGACTCGACGACGTCGGGGTAGAGGGTGCCCTGCACGAGGAACTTGACGGGCTCGCCGTCGGTGGCGGCGGCCTCCAGCACGAGCGCCTCTGCGGCGGCCTCGAAGCTGCGGATGAACTCGCGGCCGATGATCTTGCGCTTCTGCTCGGGGTCGGTGACCCCGGCGAGGGCATCCATGAACTGCTCACGGGCATCGATGGTGACGAGGCGCACACCGGTGGAGGCGACGTAGTCGACCTCGACCTGTTCGCGCTCACCCTGGCGCAGGAGGCCGTGGTCGACGAACACGCAGGTGAGCTGGTCTCCGACCGCCTCGTGCACGATCGCGGCGGCCACGGCGGAGTCGACTCCTCCCGACAGTCCGCAGATGACCTTGCCGTCGCCGACCTGTTCGCGGATCAGGGCGACCTGGTCGGTGATGACGTTGCTGCTGGTCCAGTCGGCGGGGATGCCTGCCGTGTCGTGCAGGAAGTTCTCGATCACGCGCTGCCCGAACTCGGAGTGCTTGACCTCGGGGTGCCACTGCACCCCGTACATGCGGCGCTCCTTCGACCCGAACGCCGCAACCGGCGTCGACGACGTGCTGGCCAGGACCTCGAAGCCCTCGGGCGCCTTCGAGACGGAATCGCCGTGGCTCATCCACACGGTCTGGGATTCGGGCTGGCCGACGAGCAGCGAACCGCCCTCGCCCGCGATCGCCATGTCGGTCGACCCGTACTCGCGGAGGCCCGTGTTGGCGACCTCGCCGCCCAGGGCGCGTGCCATGACCTGGAATCCGTAGCAGATTCCGAAGACGGGAACGCCGAGGTCGAAGATCGCCGGATCGAGCTCGGGAGACCCGGGCTCGTACACGCTCGACGGCCCGCCGGAGAGCACGATGCCCACCGGAGACTTGGCGGCGACCTCTTCGGCGGTGATCGACGAGGGGACGATCTCCGAGTAGACGCTGGCCTCGCGCACTCGTCTGGCGATGAGCTGCGCGTACTGGGCGCCGAAGTCGACGACGAGGACGGGCCGGGACTGGCTGTCGGGGCTGGGCGTGCTAATGGGTGACCTCCACGGGGGCGGATGCGGACAGCTCGGCCTCACGGCCGGCCAGATAGGACTTCACTTCGCGGGCGATTCGCACCTCGAGGAAGAAGGAGAGCAGCGGCACGATTCCGCCGAGCGCGATGAGCACGAACTTCCAGAACGGCCAGCGCATCCGGCTCCAGAGCTGGAAGTCGGCGAACAGGTAGAGCACGTAGAACCAGCCGTGGGCGATGAGGATGCCGGTGGACAGGTTGACCGCCGTGACGGTGCCCTCCGGCACCAGCGCCAGGAAGCCCTGCGGTCCGCCCAGTTCGAGCTCGACACCGAACGCGGGAACGTACTTGAGCACGACCTCGAGGCAGAGGAGCAGCAGCATCACACCGGTGATGATCGAGGAGACCCGGTAGAGCTTGACCGCGCTTCGAATGCGCGGAAAGTCGCGGGGTTTGGGTTCGAGGGCCATGCGTCTAGTGTATTCCGTGCTCGGCGAGGCTCCGGGCGCGTCCGTCGGCCTCGCTCTCCTCGAGCTCCTCCTTCTCGCGCTCCCATGCGTCGCGTGCGAGGCGGTACCAGAGGAAGACCGCGAAGCCCGCGAAGATCACCCATTCGGCCGCGTAGAAGATGTTGAGCCAGTTGAGTTCGACGGAGCGATCGGGCTCGGGGGCGTCGATCACGTCGAGGCCGTTGGGAGCCGTGCTGGAGATGACGTAGCCGCCGTAGACGTCGGTCGAGGCGGACAGCGCCGTCCAGATGTTCACGAACGCGGCGGGACTCATGGTGGTGAGGTCGTATCGGCCGCCCTCGCTCTTCTCGGCGTCGTCGACATTGGGTGCGTCGGGGTCGACGTAGCGCCCGTCGACCTCCTCGGGGCTGGATGCGCGGGGCTGGGCCGCAAGGGCGTCGCGCGCGGCGACCGCGGTGTCGCGGTCGGGCGCCCAGCCCAGAGCGACCGCCAGGGCGGGCGCTCCGGGCTCGTCGACCGCCAGATGCCCGACGACCCAGTATCCGGAGCGGCCGCCGTTCAGTCGGTCGGCCAGGATGCCGTAGTCGGCGGGCTCGAAGGTCCCCGAGGTGGAGACGCGCTGCGCAGCCTCGACGGCGAGCACGGGCTGCTGCGGCGACGCGACCGACGTCAGCGGCTGCACCGTCTCGGTGGGTCGGTCATCGACCTGTCCGCTGGAGACGGCCCGCTCGAGCTGCCACTGCCCGAGGCCCGCGAAGATCGCCGCGATCGCCAGGGCGAGCACGAGGGCGGCGATCCATCTCGGCCGCCGCATCACACTGAAGAGGGTCAATATTCGCTGTCTCTCTCTCGAACCCCGAAGTCGTCGGACTGGCGCATGGCCTGCTCGACGAGGGCATCGACATCGCCCGCATCCGACTCCTGCTGAGCCGTCTCGGCGCGCGGAGTCGTGCTGAGCGTCGGCTCCGAGTCGTCGTCGGCGCGGGGAAGCGAGACGTCTTGACCCGCCGTCGCCGCGGCGACGAGCGCGATCCCCTCGTCGAGGAGCGGATCGCGATGCTTCTGCGCATCGGCCGCCTTCGCCGCTCGCGTCGGGCGCAGGATCACGTTCGCGATCCTCTCGGAGTTCGCGGCGAGGATCGGGCCCATGATCGCCATGATCAGAACATAGAGTCCGGCGAAGGGCTGGATGCGTTCGTCGAGCCCCGCAGACAACGACAGGGTCGCGAGAATGAGCGCGAACTCGCCCCTGTTCTGCAGGATCACGCTCGCGTTGATGCCGGCCCGGGGACCGAGCTTGTTGAGCCAGGCCACGAACTGACCCGCACCGGCGTTCAGAACGACGGTCATCAGCACGGCCCCGAGCACCGGCAGGATCACGGGTGCGAACTTCGTGGGGTCGAGCCCCAGGCCGAAGTTGAGGAAGAAGAAGGCGCCGAACACGTCGCGCAGCGGGATGGCGATCTGCTCGATGCGGTTGCGGTACCGGGTGGCGCCCAAGACGAGGCCGATCAGGAACGCGCCGATCGCATCCGTCACGCCCAGGATCTCGCCGATGCCGCCGAACATGATGGCCAGGCCGAAGAACAGGATCGTGAAGAGCTCGTCGTCTTTGGTGCGGAACAGCCGCGACACGAAGCGCCCGCCCCAGCGGGCCACCGAGAACATCACGATGAGGAAGAGGAACGCGACGGCGAGCTTGCCGACGACGGGCCAGATCTCGGTCTCGCCCGACAGGACGACCGACACGATCGCCAGGTAGATGGCGATGAAGATGTCTTCGACGACGGTGACGCCGAGGATCATGGGTGTCTCGGGATTGGCCAGGCGCTTGAGCTCGATGAGGAGCTTCGTGACGATGGCGCTCGAGCTGGTGGCGGTGATGCCCGCGACGATGAGCGCCTCGCGCGTTCCCCAGCCGAGCATGAAGCCGAAGGCGAACCCGGCGCCCATGTTCAGGGCGATGTACGATCCGCCCGAGATGATCAGCTTTCCGGCGTTCGAGAAGAATTCGTCCTGATCGAACTCGAGCCCCAGGTTGAACAGCAGCAGCACGAGCCCGAACACGGCCATGAGCTCGATGTACTCGGTGTGCACGAATTCGAGCGGGAAGAAGTGGAAGTTGGGGCTCGCCAGCAGACCGACAGCCATGTAGATCGGGATCGCGGGCAGGCCGATGGTCTTGCCGAGCCTGCCCAGGACGTATGCGATGACGAACAGGGCGCCCAGGATGAGGAGATCGGGGCCGAAGTGCATCGCCTAACGCCCGGCGGAACCGTCGACGGCGCCGGTCTTGGCGCGCATCTCGCCCGTACGGAAGAAGTTGAAGGCCTTCGCGACCTTCTCGGGAGACCCGGCCACGACGAGCGTGTCTCCGGGGAACACCTTGAAGTCGGGTGCGGGAGCCGGGTTCGCCGACTCCCCGCGCACGACGGCCACGACGGTGAGTCCCACGATGTCGCGCTCGGCCGTGTTGCCGAGCGGCTGCCCGGCGATGTGGTCCTCGTAGTCGACAGTGAACCAGTCGATGCTCAGTCCGGGGATCTGGTCGAGGGCCGTGAGCGACTCGGTGATCTGGGTGCCGCCGAGCAGCTCTGCGAGCGTGCGGGCCTCGTCTTCGCTCAGGCGCAGGGAGACCTTGGCCGCATCGGAGGTGTTGTCTTCATCGGAGAACGTGATGAGGTCGCTGTGCCCCGATCGATGGGCGATGACTCCGACCTTGCCGCCGTCGGCGGTGATGAAGGTGTGCAGCACCCCCACCCCGGGAAGCTTGACCCGTCGGACATCGACCATGACTGAACTCCTCGGGTATCTGCATCGGGCGGGCGTAAGACTCCATTCTACCCGCGCGGGGAACGGGGACGTCCGTTCTCTGAGCCTGTCGAAGGGCGCCTACGCCTGCGCCGCGATGTCGGGCGCCTCGAGCCGGATGCGATCGGCCGATTCGTCGTCGGGCTGCTCCTGGCTCGCACGCTCAGCCGCCACTCGACGCAGGTAGTTCGCGACCTCCCGCTCGATCCGGGCCTCGTCCCAGCCGAGCACGCCGGCCATGAGGCGCGCCGCGACGGGAGCCGCGGAGACCCCCCTGTCCCACGCCTCGATCGAGATGCGCGTGCGGCGGGCCAGCACGTCTTCGAGGTGCAGGGCTCCCTCATGGCTGGCGGCGTAGACGACCTCTGCCGCGAGGTAGTCGTCGGCCCCGGGCAGGGGTTCGGCGAGCTCCGGGTTGGCCGAGATCAGATCGAGCAGTTCGTCGGTCAGGGTTCCGAAGCGATTGAGCAGGTGCTCGATGCGCACGGTGTGCACGCCGAACCTGCGGGCGATCTTGCTGCGCTTGTTCCACGCAGCCTGATAGCCCTCGGCGCCGAGCAGGGCGATGTCTTCGGTGACGCTGCCGGCGATCTTGCCGTCGAGAGCCGAGACCGCCGCATCGATGGCGTCTTTGGCCATGACCCGGTAGGTGGTCCACTTGCCGCCCGCGATCACGACGAGACCGGGAACCGAGTGAGCGACGAGGTGCTCGCGCGACAGCTTCGACGTCTGGTCGCTCTCTCCGGCGAGCAGCGGACGAAGGCCCGCGTAGACGCCCTCGACGTCGTCGCGGGTGAGGGGCACGTTCAGCACCGTGTTGACGTGCTCGAGCACATAGTCGATGTCGGCCGCGGTCGCGGCGGGGTGAGCCTTGTCGAGGTGCCAGTCGGTGTCCGTGGTTCCCACGAGCCAGTGCCGGCCCCACGGGATGACGAAGAGCACGCTCTTCTCGGTGCGCAGGAGCAGGCCCATGGAGGACTGGAACCGGTCGCGCGGCACGACCAGGTGGATGCCCTTCGACGCCCGCACCTTGAACTGTCCGCGTTCGCCGACCATGGCCTGGGTGTCGTCGGTCCAGACGCCCGTGGCGTTCACGACCTGCTTCGCGCGGATCTCGAACTTCTCACCGGTCTGCAGGTCGTGGGCGTGAACGCCGACGACCCGCTGGCCGACCTTGATGAATCCCTCGACGCGCACCCGGCTCGCAGCGTGGGCTCCGTAGAACGACGCGGTGCGCACGACGGATGCGCCGTAGCGCGCGTCGTCGACCTGCGCGTCGTAGTACGTGATGCCGCCGATGAGCGCGTCGTGGGCCATGCTCGGGATCGCGCGCTGCACCTGGCCGCGGGTCAAGTGACGGTGGTGGGGAACGCCGGGCGGGCGGCCTCCGGTGTAGGAGAAGAGGTCGTACAGCACCATGCCGGCGCCGATGTAGAACCGGTCGATGAAGCGCCGCTTGAGCGGGATGAGGAAGCGCACCGGCTTGACGAGGTGCGGGGCGATGCGCTGCAGCAGGAGGCCGCGCTCGATCAGGGCCTCGCGGACGAGGCGGAAGTTGAGCTGCTCGAGGTAGCGGACGCCGCCGTGCACCAGCTTCGACGAGCGCGAACTCGTTCCGCTCGACCAGTCGCGGGCCTCGACGATTCCGACGCGGAGCCCTCGGGTAGCCGCATCGAGTGCTGCGCCTGCGCCGACGATGCCTCCGCCCACGACCAGGATGTCGAGTTCTTTGGTCTTCAGCGCCTCGATCGCGGCTTCACGCTCTTCGGGGCCCAGCTTCGTAGACCTGGACACACTGTTCGCTTCAACCATTTTCAGGCCTCCTCGTCATAGAGAATCGGTGGCCTCAGTGTACCCGGGACGGGTTGATAAACAGCGACCCGGAGGCGATGACTAGTGGGTCAGGTACGGGGCCACGACGACGTCGATGCGCTGGAATTCCTTGAGGTCGGAGTACCCCGTGGTCGCCATCGAGCGTCGAAGCGCTCCCATGAGGTTGGCCGTTCCGTCTGCGACGGGCGACGGGCCGTTGAGGATCTCCTCGAGCGGCGCGACCTGGCCGACATGCACGCGGTTGCCGCGGGGAAGCTGCGTGTGGTGAGCCTCGCTGCCCCAGTGGTATCCGCCGCCGGGTGCGTCGGTGGCCCGAGCCAGCGCGGTGCCGAGCATCACAGCGTCGGCGCCGACCGAGATGGCCTTCACGATGTCGCCGGATGTGCCGAGGCCGCCGTCGGCGATGACGTGCACGTAGCGCCCGCCCGACTCGTCCATGTAGTCGCGGCGTGCGCCGGCGACATCGGCGACAGCCGTGGCCATGGGTGCGTGGATGCCGAGGGTCGCGCGGGTGGTCGAGGCGGCTCCCCCGCCGAAACCGACGAGCACTCCGGCCGCGCCCGTGCGCATGAGGTGCAGGGCGGCCGTGTAGGTCGCGGCGCCTCCGACGATGACGGGGACGTCGAGCTCGTAGATGAACTTCTTGAGGTTCAGCGGCTCGGTGCTCTTGGAGACGTGCTCGGCCGACACGGTCGTGCCGCGGATCACGAACAGGTCGACTCCAGCGGCGACCACCGTCTCGTACAGCTCCTGCGTGCGCTGCGGCGACAGGGCCGCGGCCACGGTGACGCCCGCAGCGCGGATCTCCGCGAGGCGTGCGGTGACGAGTTCGGGCTTGATGGGCTCTGCGTAGATCTCACGCATGCGCGCCGTCGCCGACGCGGCATCGACCGTGCGGATCTCCTCGAGGATCGGCTCCGGGTTCTCGTAGCGCGTCCAGACGCCCTCGAGGTCGAGAACGCCGAGTCCGCCGAGCTGCCCCATACGGATGGCCGTGGCCGGCGAGACCACGGAGTCCATGGGCGCCGCCAGCACGGGCATGCCGAAGTGATAGGCGTCGATCGTCCAGTTGATCGACACGTCCTGCGGGTCACGCGTGCGCCTCGAGGGCACAACCGCGATGTCGTCGAATGCGTAGACGCGACGGCCTCGCTTGTTGCGGCCGATTTCGATATCCATACTCACCCGACAACCCTACCGGTCACTCGTTCCGCCCGTAGGCGTCGTCTAGCGGCGGTAGTTCGGCGCCTCGACGACCATCTGCACGTCGTGGGGGTGCGACTCCTTGAGGCCCGCGGCGGTGATGCGCACGAAACGGCCCTTCTCCTTGAGCTCGGGAATGGTGCGCGCTCCCGTGTAGAACATCGACTGGCGAAGGCCGCCGGCCAGCTGGTACGCGACGCTCGCCAGCGGGCCACGGTAGGGCACCTGGCCCTCGATGCCTTCGGCGATGAGCTTGTCGTCGCTCGGCACGTCGGACTGGAAGTAGCGGTCCTTCGAGTACGAGGTCTTCTCGCCGCGCGTCTGCAGCGCTCCGAGGGAGCCCATGCCGCGGTAGTTCTTGTACTGCTTGCCGTTGACGAAGACCAGATCTCCCGGGCTCTCGTCGCATCCGGCGAGCAGGGAGCCGAGCATCACGGTGTCGGCACCGGCGACGAGGGCCTTGGCGATGTCTCCCGAGTACTGCAGGCCGCCGTCGGCGATCACCGGGATGCCGTGCGGCTTGGCCGCGAGCGACGCCTCGTAGACGGCCGTCACCTGGGGCACGCCCACGCCGGCGACGACGCGGGTCGTGCAGATCGACCCGGGACCGACACCGACCTTGATGGCGTCGGCACCGGCATCCACCAGCGCCTGCGCGCCCGAGCGGGTGGCGACGTTGCCGCCGATGACGTCGACGCCCTCGAAGGCGCTGTCGCGCTTCAGACGGCGGATGATGTCGAGCACGCCGGCGCTGTCGCCGTTGGCCGTGTCGACCACGATCACGTCGACGCCGGCCTCGAGAAGGCTCGTGGCCCGCTGCCAGGCGTCGCCGAAGAATCCGATGGCGGCGCCGACGCGCAGGCGACCGGCCGAGTCCTTGGTGGCGAGGGGGTACTTCTCGCTCTTGTCGAAGTCCTTCACCGTGATGAGGCCCGTGAGACGGCCCTGCTCGTCGACGATAGGGAGCTTCTCGATCTTGTGCTGGGCGAAGATCGCGATGGCGTCGTCGGGGTCGATGCCCTGGCGGCCGGTGATGAGAGGGGCCTTGGTCATCACGTCGCGAACGAGCGTGGTGGCCTTCTCGAACGGCGAGACGAAGCGCATGTCGCGATTGGTGATGATGCCCACCAGCACACCGGCCTGGTCGACGACGGGGAGGCCGGAGACGCGGAAGTGGCCGCAGAGCGCATCGACCTCGGCGACGGTCGCGTCGGCCGTGGTGGTGACCGGATCGGTGACCATGCCCGACTCGCTGCGCTTGACCAGGTCGACCTGGCTCGCCTGGTCGGCGATCGAGAGATTGCGATGCAGGATGCCGATGCCGCCCTGGCGGGCCATGGCCACGGCCATGCGGGACTCGGTCACCGTGTCCATGGCGGCACTGAGAAGAGGGGTGGCTACGTCGATGCGGCGGGTCAGCCTCGATGAGGTGTCGGCCTCGCTCGGAATCACGTCTGTGTGACCCGGCAGGAGCATCACATCGTCGTACGTCAGTCCGATAAAACCGAAGGGATCCGCCTGGTCCAAATGACACCTCGCATAGTAGAAATTTTCTCTCCCCAAGAGTAACGGTTAGGTGCGCGCGTTATTCCGGTGTAAGAAAGTACCTGCGCGTCGCAGGCATTCCTTTCCGTGTCGAAACATGGAGGCAACAATGGGGCGCTATGTTCTAGCAACGTCGCTCGACCATAGATAACGGAGCCCGGGTCCGCCCGTGCTTCCCACAGGAGGTGCACCCTTGCTCGCTGGCATAAGACCCGGGCAGTCGGCTCGATTGATCGCGATGCTCATCGCGTCGGTCGTTCTCTGTCTATCCGTCGTCCTCGGAGGATCCGCCCTCGGCGCATCAGCTGCTGAGACGACCGTTTCCACGTCCACCACGACCGAGCAGTCGATCCTCGCCTGGGTACGCTCCGATGCCGACAAAGTCGGCGTCGCAAACGTTTCCATAACGGTCGAGGGCGACGGCGGCACGGAGACGGCGGTCACCGGCGAAGACGGAAAGGCCGTCATCCCCGTGAGCGAGCCCGGCACCTATACGGTGACGATCGACGAAGACGCACTTCCGGTCGAGACCGGCTACCCGCGTCCGTCGAGCAACCCCGCAGAGGTCGAGGTGTTCGCCGGCAATACAGAGGTGCCCGCGATCTTCTTCCTGTCTCCCGACAACGCGAAGGGAGCCGTCGCTGCTCCCTCCGACACGGCGACATCCACGCCGACGCCCGGCGCAGACGGCGAGGCCGGAACGACGACCACGACCGCGCCGGTCACGGCCGACACCTTCTGGCTGCGGTTCTGGCCCCAGCTGGTCACGGGCCTCATCTTCGGCCTGCTCATCGCCCTCGCGGCGATCGGCGCCTCTCTTATCTACGGAACGACAGGCCTGAACAACTTCGCCCACGGCGAGCTGGTGACGTTCGGTGCCCTGATGGCCTACCTGTTCTCCGGAATCATCGGGCTCCCCGCCGTCATCGCGATTCCCGCGGCGATGGTGCTGGGCGGCCTGTTCGGGTGGGCGCAGGATGCCGGAATCTGGCGCCCCCTGCGCAAGCGCGGCCTGGGCCTGATCCCGATGATGATCGTCACCATCGGCCTCTCGCTCGCTCTGCGCTACGTCTTCGTGCTCCTCTTCGGACCCGACCGGCTCACGCTGCCCAACAGCACCAAGCCGTTCCTCGTGATCGGCTCGGTGAGCCTCAAGTTCACCGACGTCGCCGGAGCGATCATCGCCATCGTCGTCATCCTCGGTGTGGCCCTCGTGCTCACGAAGACCAAGATCGGCAAGGCCATGCGCGCCGTATCCGACAACCGGGCCCTCGCATCCGCTTCGGGCATCAACGTCGAGCGGGTCATCCGCGTCGTCTGGGTCGGCTCGGGAGCCCTGGCCGCCCTCGCCGGCGTCTACGTGGGGTACTACCAGTCGCTGCGCTGGGACACCGGCGCCTCGATCCTGCTGCTCATCTTCGCGGCGATCACTCTCGGTGGCCTGGGCTCGGCCTACGGAGCCCTCGTCGGAGCCGTGGTCATCGGCCTCATCATGAACCTGTCGACACTGTGGATCCCTGAGAACCTCAAATTCGTCGCCCCGCTCGTGCTCATGATCATCATTCTGCTCGTCAGGCCCCAGGGCATCCTGGGCCGCAAAGAGCGCGTCGGCTAGGGAAGGTCCTTATGAACGGCAATTTCATCTGGCTCGCAATCGGGCAGATATTCGACCCCACCGTGGCGGCCTACGCCCTGGCCACCATCGGCCTCGTCATCCACTTCGGCTTCACCGGACTGCTCAACTTCGGGCAGGCGGGATTCATGGCCGTCGGCGGCTACGCGTTCGCCATCACCTCGGTGATCTACAGCTGGCCGCTCTGGGGATCGTTCCTCGCGGCGATCGTGGCGGCCACCATCTTCGCGCTGATCCTCGGAATACCCACCCTGAGACTCAGGGCGGACTATCTGAGCATCGTGACCATCGCCGCCGCCGAGATCATCCGATTGTCGGTCAAGACGCCGGAGTTCTCCGACGTCACCGGCGGCTCGGAAGGCATCAACGGTGCGGCCCGCGCGTTCAACGCCGTCAACCCGCTTCCCGAGGGCCGCTTCGGTCTGATGGGCACTCCCCTGGTCTACAACCAGGACCAGTGGTGGATCCGCATCGTCGGCTGGGGCCTGGTCGCGCTCGCCTGCCTCCTCGTCTTCCTGCTCATGCGCAGCCCCTGGGGACGCGTCATCATGGGCATCCGAGAAGACGAAGACGCGGTGCGCTCGCTCGGAAAGAACGTGTTCTCGTACAAGATCCAGGCGCTCATCCTGGGTGGCGTGCTCGGAGGTCTGGCCGGAGTCGTGTTCATCCTCCCCCGGTCGCTCCAACCCGACAACTACGGCACGCAGCTCACGTTCTTCCTGTACACGATCATGCTGCTCGGTGGCGCGGCGACCGTGTTCGGCCCTGTGGTGGGTTCCATCATCTTCTGGGTCACGCTGTCGCTCACCGACGGACTCCTCAGCCTCGGCATCGAGGCCGGAGTCCTCCCGCTCACGACCACGCAGACCGGTCCGATCCGATTCATCATCGTCGGTGTCGCCCTGATGCTCCTCGTGATATTCCGTCCGCAAGGAATCTTCGGCAAGAAGAAGGATCTGCACTTTGCCTGAAAAAACTCTCGTATCCGATATCACAGACGATGTGATCGTTCCGGGCGTCAAGAAGAAGGACCCGATCGTCGTCGCGCACGCGGTCAGCCGCCGCTTCGGCGGCCTCACCGCGGTCGACGTCGCCCACCTCGAGATCCCGCGCGGCTCGATCACGGCTCTCATCGGCCCGAACGGGGCCGGCAAGACCACGTTCTTCAACCTGCTCACCGGGTTCGACAAGCCGAACACCGGCAACTGGACCTTCAAGGGCAAGAGCCTGGCCGGCGTGCCGGCGTTCAAGGTCTCGCGCATGGGAATGGTCCGTACCTTCCAGCTCACCAAGGCGCTCAGCGGCATGACCGTGCTCGAGAACATGCGTCTCGGCGCCACGAAGCAGGGCGGTGAGAACATCTTCGTCTCGCTCTTCAAGCCCCTGTGGAAGGCGAAGGAGGACGAGATCACCGAACGCGCCATGCAGCTGCTGGCCAAGTTCAAGCTCGACACCAAGAAAGACGACTACGCGTCGAGCCTGTCCGGCGGCCAGAAGAAGCTGCTCGAGATGGCACGCGCGCTCATGTCGAGCCCCGAACTCGTGATGCTCGACGAGCCGATGGCCGGCGTCAACCCGGCGTTGACGCAGTCGCTGCTCGGTCACATCGTCAATCTGAAAGACGAGGGCATGACCGTGCTCTTCGTCGAGCACGACATGCACATGGTCAACACGATCGCCGACTGGGTGATCGTGATGGCCGAGGGCAAGGTCGTCGCCGAGGGTCCGCCCTCGACCGTCATGTCCGACCCCGCCGTCATCGACGCCTACCTCGGAGCCCACCACGCCACCGACCTCGGCACCATCGAGGGCCAGCTCGAGGTGGCGGAGGAGATGCAGTCCGATTTGATCCGCAACGAGGTCGAGCAGGATGCGGAGGCCGCCGGCATCGCCGTGCCCGGCCACGAGTCCGCACCGACCGCCGACGCCCCGTCGACACCGGTCGATACAGAGGAGAAGAAGTGAGCACCGACACCGATCACGTCCTTGTCACCAAGGAGCTCTTCGCCGGCTACGTTCCGGGCGTCAACATTCTGAACGGGTCGAACGTCTACGTGAAGCGCGGCGAACTCGTCGGCATCATCGGCCCGAACGGCGCGGGCAAGTCCACGCTGCTGAAGGCCATCTTCGGCCTCGTGAACATCCGCAGCGGCACCGTCGAGCTGAACGGCGAGGACATCACGGGTCTGAAGGCCGACAAGCTGGTGTCGAAGGGCGTGGGCTTCGTGCCGCAGAACAACAACGTCTTCCCTTCGCTCACTATCGAGGAGAACCTCGAGATGGGCATGTACCAGAAGCCGAAGCTCTTCAAGACGCGCCTGGCCTTCGTCGAGGATCTCTTCCCCGAGCTGTCGAAGCGCCTCAAGCAGCGTGCCGGCTCCCTCTCCGGTGGAGAACGGCAGATGGTGGCCATGTCTCGAGCCCTGATGATGGACCCGAGCATGCTGCTCCTCGACGAGCCGAGTGCCGGCCTCTCCCCCATGCGCCAGGACGAGACGTTCGTGAACGTGCAGCGCATCAACCGCGCCGGCGTCTCGATCATGATCGTCGAGCAGAACGCCCGGCGCGCGCTGCAGATCTGCGACCGCGGGTACGTGCTCGACCAGGGCAAGGACGCGTACGAGGGCCCAGGGCGCGACCTGATGAACGATCCCAAGGTCATCGAGCTCTACCTCGGAACCCTCGCCACCACGAACGAGGTCACCACCTCGACGCCCACGGTGGGCGGCTGACCCGTCGCTCCACGCTGAGGCCCGGCACCCGCGCCCCACGAATCGCCCGCACGGGCGTCGTGGCGGCCGGGTGCCGGGCCTTTCCGCGTGCCAGGCACCTGGCCTGCTCCACGCACTCCGCGAGGGCCGTGCCGGCTACCCGGGCTCACCGGTCACATCCTGCACTAGCGAACTCCCGACGCCCGTTGCCTCTTGCCTCTCGAAACTCCGAGCTCGTCCTACTCGCCGCCCCTCGGTAGGCGCAGGGGGCACACCTCGCTCCCCCATAGATGCAGGCGCATGCGCATTCCTTTGATGGACGCAGGGGTGCGGCCACTGAGGGGGCGGCGCAGTCTGGTTTTCGGGCGCGTTGAAAAGTCGGCGCTCGGAGGAGGTGCTCTCGTCTCTCCTGCGTTGATCGAGCAGGCCGCCCTTCGACAAGCTCAGGGAACGGTGCCGCTGTTCTCGTGCCCCCTGCGTTGGTCGAGCAGGCTGCCCTTCGACAAGCTCAGGGAACGTGCGGCTGTTCTCGTGCCCCTGCGTTGGTCGAGTGGGCTGCCCTTCGACAAGCTCAGGGAACGCCGCGGTCATACTTCCCGCGCTGGTCGAGTGGGCCTCCCTTCGACAAGCTCAGGGAACGGTGCCGCTGTTCTCGTGCTCCCTGCGTTGGTCGTGCAGGCTGCTCTTCGGCAGCCTCGTGGAACGGGGCGGCTGTTCTCGTCCCTCCTGCGTTGGTCGAGTAGGCCGCTTGCGGCCGTATCGAGACCCATGGTGACGGGTTAGAAGGGGCAGTCGTCGAGGTCCTCCTCATCCGTGATCGTGGTCGCGGCTCCCGCAGCGGCTGCCGCTGCGGCTTTGATGAGAGCTCGTGGTGCGGGCCGCATCTTGCCTTCCGGCCGGACCGTGTAGATGTGCCCGGCGGGTGACGTCGCCGTCAGGGTGTCGTCTCCGTTCTGGATGAACTGCCACCTGGTGTGGTGCTTCGCCCGATGATGTCCGGCGCTCAGGGGTGCGAGGTTCTCCGGGATCGTGCCCCCGCCATAGGCGTGGTCCTCGGTGTGATCCATATCCGCCTGCTCGGATGGAACCGTGCACCCCGGGAATACACATTCCGGGTGGACGAGTCGGGCATGGTCGATCATCGCTGCGGTGGGCCGGTAGTCCCGCGGGTCGGTGGCGAGGATACGTCCCGTGATCGGGTCGGTGAGGATCCGCCGCCACGACGTCGCATCCGCGGTCAACTGGGCGGCGGTGGCGGGGTCGATGGGTCCGTAACCGCGAAGGATCGCCGCCTCGTCACCCACGCCCAGGAGTGTCATCGCGGGAACCATGACATGCACCCTGCCTCGAATACCCCGGGTAGCTCCAGGGATCGACGGTTCTCCGTTGAGGAGCAGGTCGGTGAGGACGTCGACTTTCAGGTGTCCCATGCTGCGCGGGTCACCGGCCGTCTTCAACCCGGCGGCCAATCGGACGGCGCGGTCTGCGATCGCGTGGATCTCCGGCGCTGGGGCGAGCAGGGTGAGTTGGGCCATGCCGTCCGCTGCCGGATCGACATAGATCCGTCGCGTCCCCGCTGCTTTCTCCGCACGTTCGACCGCGGTGGACGGTTGGGCGAGTTCGACCTCGTGGCGGGCCTTCTTCTCGAGCTGCTTCGGATTCACCTCCGCCGCAAGCACCGACAGACGGGCGTCGTNCCGCAGCGTCGAACGCGGCCACCGCGGACATCACCTTCGAGAAGACGCCACGAAGACCACGGTCGACCGCAAGCTCAAAGAGATGAAGCTGGCCATCGGGCTCGAGAAGGAGTTCACGTCGTTCGACCGCGGTGGACGGTTGGGCGAGTTCGACCTCGTGGCGGGCCTTCTTCTCGAGCTGCTTCGGATTCACCTCCGCCGCAAGCACCGACAGACGGGCGTCGTACGTGGCCAGTGCGTCGCCGTCGAGGCCGTCGGCGTGCTTCGCAATGACTTCCGCGTGCTCCCACGACACGGCACCGGCGGCGACCGCCGCGAGGGTTGCGGGGAGGCGGTCGACGAGNGTCGAGGCCGTCGGCGTGCTTCGCAATGACTTCCGCGTGCTCCCACGACACGGCACCGGCGGCGACCGCCGCGAGGGTTGCGGGGAGGCGGTCGACGAGTGCTGTGCTGGTGTCGACGAGAACGGCGGTGCGGTACTCGGTTCGTCGAGTCAGCAGGGCGAGCTCGGTGAGAAGTTCAACGCGTTCGACCCGGGCGGTGGACCAGACCGGACCGGCGGTGGACGTGTCGACTGGTGCTTGCCGGTGGAGCTGGCGGGCGGCCTCGACGACGCGTCTGGCCCTGACGGCGGATAGGCGGGCTATCTGCGTGTCGAGGGCGGCGACCTCGCCGAGCGCGACCAGGTACGGGTCGGGCTCGGAGGGTGGGCTTTCGAATGTCATGGGTCAAGTCAAACAGTGACCACCGACATCGGGTCGGAACCGGCATTCGATACTTGACCAGCGAAAACGTCTGTGGATAGGTGTCGGGAAAGGTGGGCTGTGGAGGAGAGGACGTGGCCTGGTGGGGGTGCGCTTCGACAAGCTCAGGGAACGGTGATCCTGAGGCTTCATCAACGGCGCCGCAGGCACGACGAAGGGGCCCGGTCCGAAGACCGAGCCCCTCTTCTCTAACAGGTCAGAGAATTAGTCGAGCTTGCCGAAGACCTGCTCCTCGAAGGAGGTCTTGTTGCCCGTGTCGTACTTGTAGATCGACACGTAGGCCTCGGTCGGGTCACCGTTCTTGTCGAAGGTGATCGGGCCGGAGATGCCGTCGTAGTCGACGTCTTCACCGTCGGCGATGAGCTTCGCGCAGTCGGTGAACGACTCGCACTTGGTTCCGCCTTCAGAGACCGACTGCAGGTTCTCCTTGATGGTCGCGCCATCGGTGTCGCCACCCTGGAGGGAGGCGAGGGCCAGCAGCGTGGTCGCGTCGTAGGACTCGGCCGCATAGCTGAAGACGGTCAGCGGGTCGCTGCCCTGGTCCTTGACGAGCGCCTGGAGCTTCTCCTGGAACTCGGCCTTGGCCTCGACACCGGGGTTGGTGAACTGGGCGCCAGCGATGTCGACGTTCGTGTCTTTATCGGTGATGACGCCGTAGTTTCCGTCGGCTCCGTAGAGCTTCGAGAAGTCGAAGCCCTTCGCGGCGAGCTGCTCGGCGATGGTCTTGATCTCGTCGAACGAGATGACGACCAGGGCGTCGGGGTCGGTCGCGAGAACGCTGGTGAGTGCCGAGTTGAAGTCGGTGGAAGCCGGCTCGAAGGTCTCTTCCGCTCCGACCGTGGCGCCGCCGTCTTCGAGGGCCTTCTTGATGTTCTCTTCGAGGCCGGTGCCGTAGGCATCGTTCATGTAGAGGATCGAGACGTTGGTCTTGCCGTCCTTGATGATCTTGTTTCCGAGGATGCGACCCTGCAGAACATCGGAGGGGGCGGTGCGCCAGTAGTATCCGTCGTCTTCGTACGACGTGAAGTCGGGCGAGGTGTTGGCGGGCGAGATCTGGATGACGCCGGCCTGGGTGACCTGGTCGATGAACGTCTTCGAGACACCCGAGGACGCGGCACCGATGATGGCGGAGACGCCATCGGCGACGAGCGAGGTCGCCGACTGCGAGGCGATGTCGGTCGTGGTGTCGCCCGAGTCCTTCTGGGTCACGTCAACAGTGATGCCGGCCTTGGCATCGTTGATGTCCTTGACGGCCAGGTCGACGCCCGCGATCTCGGGCGGGCCGAGCACGGCGAGCGTACCGGTCTGAGGAAGGATCGTGCCGATCTTGAGGGACAGGTCACCGGAGTCGCTGCCGCTGTCGGTCGAGCCGCTCGAGCAGCCGACGAGAACGAGCGCGCTGATTCCCAGAATGGCCGCGCCACCCAGGGTGGTCTTCAGCGACCGGGAACCGGTCTTGGCGAATACGCCCATGATGCTCCTTGAATGTGATTGTTTTGTGGTGCACGGCATAACGAAGTTGGCCGTGCTGTAAAGCTAACGGCCCAAAGTCGCACCGACAATACATTCCTGTTACGGGCGTGTAACGCGACCCAATCGTTACCTTCCGTCCCGTCAGACGGGCTCAGCGACAGGCATCCGGCCCGCTCTCGACGTTCTGATCATGTCGACGGTGAGCACGACCAGAGCGAGCCAGACCAGACCGAAGCCGAGCCATCTCTCGAGCGGCATGGGCTCGCCCATGATGAACACCCCGAAGAGGAACTGGAGGATCGGGGCCACATACTGGATGAAGCCCATGTAGATGAGCGGCAGTCGCTTCGCCGCCGACGCGAAGAGCAGCAGCGGAACCGCCGTGATGACTCCCGCACCGATCATGAGGGCGACGTGGGCGGCGCCGGAGGATCCGAACGCGAGGCCCGGTGCGGTCGAGGCAACGACGATCGCCTGAACCGCCGCCACGGGAAGCAGCCAGAGGGTCTCGAGGGTGAGGCCTGACACGGCATCGACCGAGCGACCGACACGCTTCTTCACGAACCCGTAGAGCCCGAAGGAGAACGCCAGGATCAGGGCGATCCACGGAACGGAACCGAAGCCGACGGTCAGCACTCCGACGGCGATCACACTGATTCCGAGCGCCACCCACTGGGCGATGCGGAGTCGCTCGCCCAGAATCACGACGCCGAGCAGAATGGTGACGATGGGGTTGATGAAGTAGCCGAGGGCCGTCTCCACCACGTGCCCGGTCGTCGCGCCGATCACGTAGGTCTGCCAGTTCACATAGATCAGCACGCCCGCGAGGCCCATCGTGAACAGCAGCCGTGGCTGGCGAACGATGGCCAGGAACGCCGGCCAGGCGCGAGTCACGGTGATGATCAGGGCACAGAAGATCAGGGAGAAGAAGATGCGCACGGCCACGATCTCGAACGGACCCGAGGGAAGCAGCAGTAGGAAGTAGGCGGGGAGGAAACCCCACATCGTGTAGGCGCCTACGGCGTAGAGGATGCCCGACCGCGAGGGCTGCTCGTCGGTCTGCGGGGCTGAGGCTGGAGGGGCGGCGGCGGGGCGGGACACTCAACGAATGCTACCTCCGGCGCGCCGTTCCGGACCGCGGCCGCAAACGAAAAAGACCCGGATGGCAGAGCCATCCGGGTCTTTGTCTGTTTAGCGACGTTGCGCTAACGCATGTCGTAGGTCAGCGAACAACCACGGCGAGCACGTCGCGAGCCGACAGCACGAGCAGGTCTTCTCCGCCGTACTTGACCTCGGTTCCGCCGTACTTGGAGTAGATGACCTTGTCGCCCACGGCGACATCGATCGGAACGCGGTTGCCGTTGTCGTCGACGCGACCGGGGCCCACGGCCACGACCTCGCCTTCCTGGGGCTTCTCTTTGGCAGTGTCAGGGATGACCAGGCCCGAAGCGGTGGTCTGCTCCGCCTCGACCTGGCGGATGACGATGCGATCCTCGAGCGGCTTGATGGAGACCGACACGGTTGACCTCTTCTTTCTTCACGTCTGATTAGCACACTCACACCGAGAGTGCTAAGACGAGTTTAGGGGGTGCACTGGCACTCGGTCAATCCGAGTGCCAACCGGCCACGGCGCGCCGAGGCCCCGCGACCGACGTCTAGGCTGACGGGGTGAACAGGCTCAACGAATGAACAAGGACGAGCTCGGCCTGGTGATGACGTCGACGGCCCTGCGCCTCCTCGACTCCCTGCCGCCGTACAGCGATTCCACCGACATCGTGAAGACCGTCGCCGCACTGCGCCGCGACGGGCACCCGGCAGATCTTGTGTCGGCGGTGCTCACCCAGTCCCGTCTGCGGGCGAAAGCCACGGCCAAGTTCGGGGAGTTCGCATCGCGCATGCTGTTCACCGAGGCGGGTCTCGAGCAGGCCACACGCCTGCGGGTCGCCGCGCTCCATGCCGGCCGATACCAGAGTGCCGGCATCCGGAGCGTGGCAGACCTGGGGTGCGGCATCGGCGCCGATGCGCTGGCCTTCGCCGCGCTCGACCTCGAGGTGCAGGCCGTCGAACTCGACGAGGTGACCGCGGCGATCGCCTCGTACAACCTGGCTCCGTTCACGAACGTGACGGTGAGCCTCGGCGATGCCGCCCAACACGACCTCGCCTCGGTCGAGTCCGTCTACCTCGACCCGGCAAGGCGCACCGCGGGGCATGCGGACACCAGGCGCCTGCCCGACCCGCGCGACTACTCCCCCTCGCTCGACTTCGCTTTCGGCGTGGCCCGCACGCTGCCGACGGGCATCAAGCTCGGCCCCGGGTTCGACCGATCGCTCATCCCCGACGACGCCGAGGCCCAGTGGATCTCGGTCGACGGCCAGCTCGTGGAGAACAGTCTGTGGTTCGGCTCGCTCGCGCGGCCCGGCATCGCCCGCAGCGCCCTCGTGCTGCGCGGCGGAGCCAGCGCCGAGCTGGTCTCAGACGCCGACAGCCCCGACGCCGAGACGGGCGAACTCGGCACCTACCTGTACGAACCGGACGGCTCCGTCATCCGCGCACGCCTGATCGGCGATCTCGCCCGGTCGCTGGGCGCCCGCATGCTGAGCGAGCAGATCGCGTACCTCTCCTCCGACGACCTGGTGTCGTCGCCGTTCGCGACGGCGTTCCGCGTCGTCGACACCCTTCCCAGCGACGAATCGAAGCTGAAGAAGGAGCTGCGGCGGCGAGGCATCGGCCGACTCGAGATCAAGAAGCGCGGGGTCGACGTCGACCCGGCCGTTCTGCGTCGACGGCTGTCGCTGTCGGGCGACGGCGAGGCGACCCTGGTGCTGACGCGCGTGGCCGGTCGGCACACGGCCATCCTCGCCGAGCGCGTCTGACCCTGCGCCCGCGCTGACACCCGCTGCGCTGACAACCACCGCACAGACACCCGCCGCACAAAACGAAGTGCCCCTCGTCGACAGACGAGGGGCACTTCACATACGACGTGCGGGTCAGTACGACTCGTAGCCGCTCGACGACCCGACGGCCACGACGAAGATGATGATTCCGATGACCCACAGGAGGGTCAGCGCGATACCGGCGAAGCCCGTGATGATCGCGGTGAGCCAGAAGCCCTTGGCGGCAGGCTCGCGCTTCTTGCCGAGGAAGCCGAGAACGACGGCGCCCACCGAGAAGATGAAGCCGATCCCATAGAAGAACGAGAGGAAGACGCCGACGATACCGGCGATCATGCCGATGAGGCTGAGCGTCTTCGGAGCGGCGGCGACCGGCGAGTAGGGCTGGCCGTAAGGAGCGGCGCCGTTCGGGGCCTGCGCGTACGGGTTGGCCGGGGGCGCCTGCTGGTAGCTGGGTGCTCCGTACGACGGAGTCGACTCGGCCGGCGGCGTGTAGGCGGGCGGAGTGGAGGGCGCGCTCGGCGCGCCGTAGCTGGGTGCCGCGGGGGCGGACGGTGCGGTGGGAGGCAGCGGGGGGACCGACGGCGTGCCCTCGGTCGACGGGGTATTGGGATCAGTCATGTGTCCACACTACTGAAGCTCAGTGACCCACATCTACGGGACACCCCGATTCGCCGAGGCGCGGCATGACCGGTGGGATCAGAACGACGTGGGCGGTGTGGGGCCCGAGTTCACGAACAGGACGAGGGCCACGAGCGCAGCGACGGTCGCGACGAACCCCAGGTATCCAAGAATGAGGCCGACGATGGCGAACGCCAGGCCGGACTGCCGGCGGCGGCGAACCTGGACCACACCGATGTGCCCGAGAACGATGGCGACCGGCGAGATGAGCAGAATGCCGGTGATGGCCGCGAAGAGCGCGGGCATGTTGAGCGTCTTGCGGGGCCGAGCGGAGGCGGGACGAGACGGCGGCTGAGCCGTTGCCGGATCGGGCGAGTACGGCGCGAAGGCGGGCTGGCTCGACATGGAACCGAGCTTATCCGACCTGGATCTCGGTGACCGGCAGGGTCGAGTCGGCCCCGAATCCGAGGCCCGAGGGCGCGTGCCCTGCCATGATCAGCTGCGCCCCGAGTGCCGCGATCATGGCTCCGTTGTCGGTGCACAGGCTCAGGGGCGGGATGCGCAGGGCGACCCCCGCAGACGCGGCACGCGCTGCGGCGACCTCGCGGACCCGCGCGTTGGCCACGACGCCGCCGCCCAGAAGCAGACGCGGAACCCCGTACTCGGCGCAGGCTGCGAGGGCCTTGGTGATCAACACGTCGACGACGGCCTCGCGGAAGCTCGCAGCCACGTCGGCGAGGGGAACCTCCTCACCCGCGTCCTGCCTCTTCTCGACCCAGCGGGCGACGGCCGTCTTCAGCCCCGAGAAGGAGAAGTCGTAGCGGTGGGCCTCGTGATCCTTCGGCAGGCTCAGCCCGCGCGGGAACCGGATGGCCTTCGGATCGCCGCCGACGGCCGCCCGGTCGATCTCGGGCCCGCCGGGGTAGGGCAGCCCGAGCAGGCGGGCGACCTTGTCGAACGCCTCCCCCGCGGCGTCGTCGATGGTCTCGCCGAGAAGCTCGACGTCGGACACGAGGTCGCGAACGAGAAGCAGCGACGTGTGCCCTCCTGACACGAGCAGGGCGATGGTGGGGTACTGGATCGGCGCCTCGTCGCCCGCGAGCGCATCGACTCCCCCGTCGACCGGGGCGCGCAGAACGTCGGCGCCGACGTGGCCGACGAGGTGGTTGACGGCGTAGATCGGCTTCTCCATGGCCAGCGCCAGAGCCTTCGCCGCGCCGACTCCGACCATGAGCGCTCCTGCGAGGCCGGGGCCGCTGGTGACGGCGATCGCGTCGATCTCGTCGAGGGTCACTCCGGCATCGGCCAGGGCGGTCGCGATGGCCGGCGTCATGGCCTCGAGGTGCGCGCGCGCGGCCACCTCGGGAACCACTCCCCCGTAGCGCGCGTGCTCGTCCATCGACGACGAGATCGTGTTGCTCAGCAGGGTGGTGCCCCGCACGATTCCGACACCGGTCTCGTCGCACGACGTCTCGATGCCCAGAACGAGAGGATTCTCGGTGTTCATGGTTCGATCTCCTCGACCTTGTCTGCGCCCGTCCACCGCGTCTGCGGCTGCGGAACCGCAGCCCGCATGACGATGGCGTCCACATTGTCGGGCTGGTAGTAGCCGGCTCGCACTCCGAGGCGCTCGAAGCCCAGCGACTCGTAGAGCGCCTCGGCGTGAGGGTTGTCTGCGCGCACTTCGAGGAACACCTCTCGGGCACCGCGACGACGCGCCTCGTTCAACAGGCTCGTCATCAGCACTCGACCGAGGCCGTTGCGACGGGCCTCGGGGGCCACGGCGATGGTCTGAATGTCGCCCTCCTTCGCCCCTCGGGGAGCCAGAAGACCGGCGTAGCCCGCGATCGTCGTGCTCGAGGGCGGGTCGGAGGCGGGCAGCGCGACGACGTAGTAACAGTGCTCGTTCGCGAGGTCGGCCCTCATGGCGTCGGGGGTCCACGCGTCGGTCGTGAAGACGCTCGACTCGATGCGCATGATGGCGTCGAGGTCGTCGACGCCAGCCCGGCGCAGCTGCCAGGTCACTGGGTCACCCGCTTGATGCCGGATGGCATAGTCACGTCGGGCGAGCGCAGGTAGAGCGCGTCGTCGGATGCGAGGGGCTTGCCCGCCTCGACGAGGGCGGCCGCGGCCAGGGCGAGCTGCGCGGCGGGGATCTCGGCCGCATCCACACGACGAGCGCCCGTGTGCGGAAGCGAGTCTGGCTTCGCGAGGCCAGGGCCGTCGACGCGCACGGGCTCGGAACCCGACAGCTCGTACAGCGACCAGAAGACCTCTTTGCGGCGGGCGTCGGTCACCACGATGACCGTGTCCGAGGCGCCGGAGAGCGCCTGCTGGCGCGCCACGGCGTCGGCGCTGACCATCGGAAGCAGGGGAAGCCCCGCGCCGAGGGCGAAGGTGCGCGCGGCCGCGATGCCGACTCGAAGGCCGGTGAAGGGCCCGGGGCCCATGCCCACGACGACGCCGTCGAGCGCGGCCGGTCTCACAGCGGCAGCCTCGAGAACCTCGGCGAGCAGGGTGCCGATCACCTCGGCGTGCCTCATGGTGTCGGGCGTCGACCGTTCTGCCACGATGCGGCCGGTCGACGGGTCGACGATGGCGACGGAGGTACCCGCAGAGGTGTCGATGGCCAGAAGCACGTGTTCCAGATTAGCCGCCCGGGAGGCACCTCGGCCCCCTGCCGGTCACTGCCAGCGGGGCCCGACGCCGTCGATGGTGACCGTGCGCGGTTCGATCGGCTCCTCATCGTCGCGGCCATCGGCATCCGGGTCATCGGATGCGCCGCGCGGCCGGTCGATCGTGATCGACAGCCACGAGTCGGCCAGCTCCTCGATGAGGCCGGCACCCCACTCGACGACCACGATCGAGCGGGCGAAGTCGATGTCGAGATCGTCGAGCTCGACCGCTGACGAGAGCCGGTAGGCGTCGACGTGCACGAGGGCGGGCGCGCCCGGGTCGAGCCGCGGATGCGTGCGAGCGAGAACGAAGGTCGGGCTCGTCACCGACCCCCTCACCCCCAGAGCCTGTCCGAGGCCGCGAGTGAACGTGGTCTTGCCCGCGCCCAGTTCGCCCGTGAGCAGCACGACGTCGCCGGCGGAGAGCCACGAGGCCACCTCGTGCGCCAGCTGCGCCATCTGCTCGGGCGTCTCGATGGTCGTCTGCCTGTGCACCGCGGTCATCGGCTCGCCTCTCGATCGATGTAGCGACGGGGAACACGTCGGCCGATGCGGGCGAGGATCTCGCCGGCCGTCGAGCGGGTCGCGGCGGCCCAGTCCGCAGCCGTGGGTTCGCCGTCGAGCCCGGCACCGAACGCGACGGCGCGGTCGCCGGGAGCTATCGGCGCATCGCCGACGTCGAGCACGACCTGGTCCATGGCGATGCGCCCGACGACGGGGAACTGCGTGCCTCCCACGGCCATACGGCCCGAGCCCGTCGCCGCCCGGGGAAGGCCGTCGGCGTAGCCGAGCGGAACGAGCGCCAACGTCGTCTCCTTCGGCGTGCGGTACACGAAGCCGTAGGAGACGCCGTGGCCCTGCGGCACCCTCTTGACCGAGAGGACGGGAGCCGACACCCGCATGACCGGCACGACCCCGTCGGGCGCCCCGTCGGTGAGCTCCATGCCGAACCCGAAGGCGGCGATGCCGGATCCGGCGGGAGGAACGGCGAACCTCCTCGTCTGCCAGCAGTGCACGTCGATGCCGATGCGCGCGTCGGAGATGGCATCGGCGTCGGCCTGGTCGCGCACGCTCAGGATGTCGGCGCCCGACTCGGCCGCCGCACGCGCGAGCCGTACGAGTCCGTGTCCGTAGGCATCCGCCGTCATGTCGATCACGAGGGGGCCGCCGACCGCGCGGGCAGCGAGGAGCGCCACGTTGGAGCGGAACACGCCGAGATCGACGGCCGCCTCGCGACCGAGCCCGGTGTCGACGCCGGTCATGAGACGTACTCCCTCGCCACGCGGTCGCCGAGGCGGGTGACGATCTCGTAGTTGATGGTGTCGGCGGCCCTGGCCCAGTCGTCGACGGCCGTGACCCCCTCGGAAGGGTCGCCGAACAGAGTCACGGCGTCTCCTCGCACCACGTCGTTGCCCGGCGACACGGGTTCGACGACGAGGTGGTCGGATTCGATTCGGGTCACGAGCAGCGGGCCGGCGTCGCCGGTGACATGGATGCGGCCTGCGGCCTGCGGGGGTATCCCGTCGCCGTAGCCCAGGGGCACGATGCCCGAGTGCGCTGCGAAATCCGCGTCGGACGACGGAGCCACGGCGACGACGGTGCTGCGCAGCGTCATGGCCGGCTGCAGCCCGAGTTCGGCGGAGCCGCCGCCGTCGAACGGGGAGAGCCCGTAGGCTCCGATGCCGATGCGCACCAGGTCGAGTCGCATGGGTGGCAGGCGAAGAGCCGCGGCCGTCGACGCCAGATGCCGAAGCTGCGGCTGAAGGCCCGCGCGCCGCGCGCCCTCGATGCCCCGGTGGAGCCGCTCGAGCTGCAGGGCGTCCTCCGCGTCGTCCGCGTTCGCGAGGTGGCTGAAGATGCCGCGCACGCGCAGCACCCCGGTGAGCTCGAGCCGACGCGCCTCGTCGAAGAGAGCAGCCCAGTTCGGCTCGTCGGCGCCGTTCCGGCCAAGCCCTGTGTCGAGCTTGAGGTGAACGGAGGCCGGACCCGCGCCGACGGCGTGCTGCGCACGGACGACGGACTCGAGCTGGTCGAGGTCGCTCACGCCGATGTCGATGCCGGCCTCGAGCGCCGCCGTGAAGTTCTCGTGCGACTCGTGCAGCCACGCGAGCAAGGGCGCGTCGATGTGGGCATCGCGGAGCTCGAACGCCTCGGCGAGATCGGCGACGCCGAGCCAGGAGGCTCCGCCCTGGATGGCCGCACGGGCCACCTCGACCGCACCGTGGCCGTAGCCGTTCGCCTTGACCACGACCATGACCTGGGCTCCGTCTGCGAGCAAGACGAACCGGGAGACGTTCCGGGCGACAGCCGCGAGGTCGACGATGGCCACCGATTCCGGGGCAATGCGGGCCGCGCCGTCTGCGACGGTCACGGCGTGCGCTCCGCGACGACGAAGGCGAACGCGGAGTCGCCGTCGTGGCTGAGCGAGAGGTGGATCGCCCCCACACCGCGAGCGCGCGCGGTCTCTGCGACCTGCCCGCCGAGCAGGAACGACGGCTTTCCGTCGTCGTCGGTGACGACCTCCATGTCGTGCCAGCGGAATCCCGAGGAGTCTCCGAGCGCCTTGATAAGCGCCTCCTTCGCGGCGAACCGGGCGGCGAGCGACCGAGGCGAGCGCCGGCGTTCGCCCTCAGCGAACAGGCGCTCGACGAGACCCGGCGTGCGGTCGATCGACCGCACGAACCGGGGCACGTCGACGAGGTCGACGCCGATGCCGACGATCACCGCCCCGTCCTACTCGACGGTGACGGACTTGGCCAGGTTGCGCGGCTGGTCGACGTCGAGCCCCTTGGCCGTCGCCAGCTCCATGGCGAAGATCTGCAACGGGATGACGGCCAGGAGCGGCTCGAACAACGGACCGGCGAGCGGGATGCGGAAGACCTCGGACGCGTACGGCAGCACGGCCACGTCGCCCTCTTCTGCGATCACCAGCACCTTGGCACCCCGGGCCTTGATCTCCTGGATGTTCGACACGACCTTGGCGTGCAGCGAGTTGGGGTGACGAGGGCTCGGCACCACGACGAACACGGGCTGGCCCGGCTCGATCAGCGCGATCGGTCCGTGCTTCAGCTCGCCGGCCGCGAACCCCTCGGCGTGGATGTAGGCGAGCTCCTTGAGCTTCAGCGCGCCCTCGAGGGCGACAGGGAAACCGACGTGGCGCCCGAGGAACAGCACGGCGCGCGAGTCGCTCATCCAGTTCGCGAGCTCGGTGATGTCGCCGTGCTGCTCGAGCACCCAGCGGATCTTGTCGGGAATGCCCTGGAGCTCGACGATCGAGCTCGCGATCGTCTCGTCGTCGATGCTCTGCCGCACTCGCGCGAGGTGCAGGCCGAAGAGGTAGAGCGCGGTGATCTGCGCGATGAAGGCCTTGGTCGAGGCGACCGCGACCTCGGGGCCCGCGTGCGTGTAGATGACGGCGTCGGACTCGCGCGGAATCGTGGCGCCCTGGGTGTTGCAGATAGACAGGGTGCGAGCGCCCTTGGCCTTGGCCTCCTGAACGGCGACCAGAGTGTCCATGGTCTCGCCGGACTGGCTGATCGAGATGACGAGGGTGCCCTCGTTGACCACAGGGTCGCGGTAGCGGAACTCGTGCGAGAGCTCCACCTCCACGGGGATGCGGGCCCACTTCTCGATGGCGTACTTGCCGAGCATCGCCGAATAGGCGGCGGTGCCGCAGCCCAGGATCACGATGCGGTCGATCGAGGTGAGCAGCGAGTCGATGCCCTCGAGCTCGCCCAGCACGACGTGGTCGTTGTGGATGCGACCCAGAAGGGTGTTCGAGACGGCCTCGGGCTGCTCGCTGATCTCCTTCGCCATGAAGCTCGACCAGCCGCCCTTCTCGACGGCCGAGGCGTCCCACGACACCTCGTACTCGTGGGCCTCCACGCCGTTGCCGGCGAAGTCGGTGACCGAGACGGAATCGGGAGTGATCGTGACGATCTGGTCCTGGCCGATCTCCATGGCGCGCCGCGTGTGCTCGATGAAGGCGGCGACGTCGGAGCCGAGGAAGTTCTCGCCGTCTCCGAGGCCGATGACGAGGGGCGAGTTGCGACGGGCGCCGACGACGACGCCCGGCTCGTCCTGGTGCAGTGCGAGCAGGGTGAAGGCTCCCTCGAGGCGGGCGACGACACGGCCGAGCGCTGCGGAGAGACCGCCCTCGCCCTCGAGGTACTCGCGGCCCAGCAGCTTGGCGGCGACCTCGGTGTCGGTTTCGCTCTCGAAGGTGTAGCCGTCGGCGAGCAGCTCGTCGCGCAGAACGGCGAAGTTCTCGATGATGCCGTTGTGGATCAGGGCGATGCGGCCGTCGGCACTGAGGTGCGGATGCGCATTCACGTCAGTGGGGCCGCCGTGCGTCGCCCACCGGGTGTGGCCGATGCCCGTGCGCCCGTCGGTGAGAGCGGATGCCTCCAGGTCGGCGGCGAGGACGGCCAGCTTGCCGGCGCGCTTGCGGGTCACGAGGTCACCGTCCTCGGTGATGATCGCCACGCCCGCGGAGTCGTATCCCCGGTACTCGAGGCGGCCCAATCCGCCCATCAGAACATCGAGACTGGAGTTGTTACCGACATAACCTACGATTCCACACATCCCTCGAGTTTACGGCCTGCCCGGAGCGTGGGGCACAATGGGTGGTCTATGGCTGACATCGGGCACGCACCCCATTCCACGGGCCACCCGACGCCCTTCCGCGAGATCGACCGTGGCGACTGGGCCGCCCTCGCCCCCTCGACGCCCCAGCCTCTGTCCGAGACGGAGATCGTTCAGCTGCGCGGGCTCGGCGAACCACTCGACATGACCGAGGTGGCAGAGGTCTACCTGCCTCTCAGCCGTCTGCTCAACCTGTACGCGGCCGGGGCGAAGCGACTGCACGCATCCACCAGCGACTATCTCGGCGACCGGCAGACGGCGACGCCGTTCGTCATCGGCGTGGCCGGCTCCGTCGCCGTCGGCAAGTCGACGATCGCACGCCTGCTTCGAGAACTCCTGGCCCGCTGGTCGGACACGCCCCGGGTCGAACTCGTCGCCACCGACGGCTTCCTCTATCCCAACGCCGAGTTGACGCGTCGCGGCATCATGCACCGCAAGGGCTTTCCCGAGTCGTACGACCGGCGCGCCCTGCTCCGGTTCATCAGCGCGGTCAAGAGCGGCGTGCCCGAGGTGCGCGCCCCGTTCTACTCGCACCTCGCCTACGACATCGTGCCCGAGGCGCAGATCGTCGTGCGGCAGCCCGACATCCTGATCGTCGAGGGACTCAACGTGCTGCAGCCTCCCCTGCCGGGCCAGGGCCTCGCCGTGAGCGACCTGTTCGACTTCTCGATCTATGTGGATGCCCGCACGAGCGATATCGCGAGCTGGTACGTCGATCGCTTCCTGGCCCTCAAGCGCGGAGCGTTCGCGAACCCGAATTCGTTCTTCCACCGCTACGCGCAGCTGAGCGACGACGACGCGCGCTCGACGGCCGCCGAGATCTGGCGCTCGATCAACGAGCCCAACCTGGTCGAGAACATCCAGCCCACCAAATCGCGCGCGACGCTGGTGCTGCGCAAATCGTCGACCCATGCTGTCGACAGGGTGCTGCTGCGCAAGATCTGAGCGCGTGCGCGCCTCAGCGTCTCAGCGGCTCGGCCTCTCACCTCAGCGAGAAGCCGCCGTCGCTCGTGAGCACCTGGCCGACCATCCACCGGCCCTCGTCTGAGACGAGCCACGCGATCAGGCGGGCGGGGTCGCTGGGCAGCCCGAAGCGACCGAACGGCATCGAACGCAGCACCCCCTCTTTGACCTCGGCCGATCTGTCGGTGGGCACGTCGTCGAGATATCCCGTGTTCACCGGGCCCGGGTTGACCGTGTTCAGCAGGATCCCCCGGGTCAGGAGCTCGGCGGCGACCGTCGGCGTGATGCCCGCAAGAGCCGCCTTGCTCGTGGCGTAGGCCACCTCCCCCGGCATCGGACCCTCGTGCTGCCCGGAGGTCATCCAGATCACCCGGCCCGTCGCGCCCTCGTCGATCGGACCGAACGAGTCCGGGGCGAACTGGTCGGCGAAGTGACGGGTCAGCAGCAGCGTCGAGCGCGCGTTGACCGACCAGTGGGCGTCGAGGCCCTCGGGCGTCATGTCGAAGATGGAGCCGTCTCCGCCGCTGCGCGCGTGATTGCAGATCAGGATGTCGAGCCTGCCGAATGCGTCGACCGCTGCATCGATGAGGCGGCGGGGGGCCGTGGGCTCCGCGAGGTCGAGGCCCCAGTCACCGAAGTCCGCACCCGGTGTCAGCGCCGAACGCACTGCGGCGCGAACGGAGTCGATGTCGTCTGCGCCCCACGGCTGGTCGGCATCGTGGGGAGAGAAGTGCTGCACGAAGACGCTCGCCCCGAGTTCGGCCAGCCGTCGGGTCACGCCGAGTCCGATGCCCCGGCGACGCGACACCCCTGTGACGAGAGCCGTGCGACCGGCCAAGGGCAACGACGATGTGCGTTCGGCAGACGTGTGCATGCCGCCAAGGCTACGCCGGGCGCCCTCTCAGCGGCGGGTCAGAGACCGAGACGCTCGCGAACGACGTCGGCCAGGCTGTGGGCGATGCGGTCGGCGGTGACCTGGTCGGCGGCTTCGACCATCACGCGCACGAGGGGCTCTGTGCCCGACTTGCGCAGCAGCACGCGTCCGGTGTCGCCGAGTTCGGCTTCTGCGGTGCGCACGGCCTCGGCGAGCACCTCGTCGGTGTGCACGGCGTGGTGGTCGACGTTCTTCACGTTGACCATGATCTGCGGGTACACCGTCATGACGCTCGCCAGCTCGGCCAGCGTCTTGCCACGCCAGGCCATCTCGGCGACGAGGTGGAGGCCGGTGAGAATGCCGTCACCCGTGGTGCCGAAGTCGCTCATGATCACGTGGCCGGACTGCTCGCCGCCCAGCGAATAGTTGTGGGCGTTCATCTCTTCGAGCACGTAGCGATCGCCGACGCTCGTCTGAAGAACCCGGATGCCGTTGTGCTTCATCGCGACGAGAAGGCCGAGGTTGCTCATGACCGTGGCGACGAGGGTGCTGTCGCGCAGGGCCCCCCGCTCGTTCATGCCGATCGCGAGGATCGCCATGATCTGGTCGCCGTCGACGATGGTGCCGTCGCGGTCGACGGCGAGGCAGCGGTCGGCGTCGCCGTCATGGGCGATTCCGACGTCGGCCCCGTGAAGCAGCACTGCTTCGGCGAGCTTGTCGAGGTGGGTCGAGCCCACGCCGTCGTTGATGTTGAGGCCGTCTGGATCGTCACCGATCACGGTGACGCGCGCCCCGGCATCCGTGAACACCTGCGGCGAGACCCCGGCTGCCGCGCCGTTGGCGCAGTCGAGCACCACGTGCAGGCCGTCGAGCCTGTGCGGGAGGCTGGCGAGGAGGTGGATGACGTAGCGGTCTTCGGCATCGGCGAAGCGCCGGATGCGGCCGACGTCTTTGCCCGTGGGCGCCTTCTTGGGGCCCGACATGGCGGCTTCGATGCGATCTTCGACCTCGTCGGGCAGCTTGGTGCCGCCGCGGGCGAAGATCTTGATGCCGTTATCGGGAGCGGGGTTGTGCGACGCCGAGATCATGAAGCCGAAGTCGGCGTCGATGTCGGCGATGAGGAATGCGATGGCCGGGGTGGGGATCACTCCCGCGTCGAGCACGTCGACGCCGGAGCTGGCGAGCCCGGCGGCCACTGCCGCGGTGATGAACTCGCCCGAGATCCGAGGATCGCGTGCGACCACCGCAACAGGACGCCTCCCCGTCGCCGCGCGAGCGGCCGCACTGCGCCCCTGGCCGAGGACCACAGCGGTGGCCTGGGCGAGGGAGAGTGCGAGGTCGGCGGTGAGATCGGCGTTCGCGAGTCCGCGAACGCCATCCGTGCCGAACAGACGGGGAGGCATGTGTGTTGCTGAGTTCTAAAGCAGTCGACGAACGACTGCGATTAGCGCTTGGAGAACTGAGGAGCCTTGCGGGCCTTCTTGAGACCGGCCTTCTTGCGCTCCTTGACGCGTGCGTCGCGGCTGAGGAAGCCCGCCTTCTTCAGCGTGGCGCGGTTGTTCTCTTCGTCGATCTCGTTCAGCGCGCGGGCGATGCCGAGGCGAAGCGCTCCGGCCTGGCCCGAGGGGCCGCCACCGGAGATCTTGGCGACGACGTCATAGCTGCCGAGCAGGTCGAGCACCTTGAAGGGGTCGGTGATGAGCTGCTGGTGAAGCTTGTTCGGGAAGAAGTCGGCGAACTCACGGCTGTTGACCGTGATGGTGCCGGCACCCGGAACGAGGCGCACGCGGGCGATGGCCTGCTTGCGACGGCCGACGGCCGCTCCTGAAACGGTGAGCGCGGGGCGCGGGGCTGCCTGTGCGGCGGCCTCGGCGGGCGTCTCGGTGGAATAGCTCTGCTGCTCCTCGGTGGAAGCAACGTCAATCTGGTCTGCGATCTTCGCCACGATGGTTACGAATCCTTAGCTTGTCTTAGAAGAAGTGTCTGGGCCGGTCGCTACTGGGCGACCTGGTCGAGGGTGTACGGCGTCGGCTGCTGGGCAGCGTGAGGGTGCTCGGAGCCGGTGTACACCTTGAGCTTCGTCAGCTGGGCGCGACCGATCGAGTTCTTCGGGAGCATTCCGCGAACGGCCTTCTCGATGGCACGAGTCGGGTTCTTCTCGAGGAGCTCGGCGTACGTCGTCGAGGACAGTCCGCCCGGGTAGCCCGAGTGGCGGTAGGCCAGCTTCTGCGCGAGCTTCTTACCCGTGAGGGCAACCTTCTCGGCGTTGATGATGATGACGAAGTCACCCATGTCCATGTGGGGGGTGAAGGTGGCCTTGTTCTTGCCGCGGAGGATGACCGCGGCGTGGCTGGCGAGGCGGCCGAGGACAACGTCTTCGGCGTCGATGATGACCCAGTTACGGGTGACCTCGCTGATCTTGGGGGAATAAGTGCGCGTCACAGTATTACTGCTTTCTTTGTCGAAATGAGGAGTCCGTGAAATCCCACTCCGGTGGCGTGTTCCTTCGGCCGATACATGATCGGCCACAGACAAGAAGCCTGGGAACACGGCCCGTGGAGGGCTCAAGTTCGGGCGCCACACGAAGCTGCGTGGACACCAAGAATCGAGACTAGCCTATTTGCGGCCTCACCGCGACTGCGGGGCGCGCGTCAGGTGCGTTTCGCGCGGGTCTGCAGGGCGCGGGCGGCGAGACCGGATGCCTCGGGGTAGCCCACCTCGCGCAGTATCAGGCCGCGCGCCGGCATGACCTTGAAGGCACTCGTGCGCTCGAGCGCCTCGCTCAGCGATACGAGTCCTCTCGTGTCGAATCGCCCCTCCCCCACGGCGACGCAGGCGCCGACCAGCGCCCGCACCATGCTGTGGCAGAACGCGTCGGCCTGGAGCTTCGATACCAGAACGCCCTCGTCGTCGCGCTGCCAGGTGAAGGACTGAAGCGACCGGATGGTCGTCGCGCCCTCCCGCGGCTTGCAGAACGAGGCGAAGTCGCGCAGCCCGAGCAGGCTCTGCGCGGCCTCGTGCATCAGGTCGACATCGAGAGATCCGGTGTAGGCGGCCGTGAAGGTGCGCTCCAGCGGATTGCGCTCGGTGGACGCATCGGCGAGGCGATACTCGTAACGCCGCCACGTGGCGGAGAACCGCGCGTCGAAGCTCTCGGCGGCCCGCTCGCTCGACGTCAGCACGACATCCGATGTCGAACCGAGCACGCCGTTGACACGCCGGGCCAGGGCCTCCGGCGCCACCCGCGCGGCCTGGGCCGGCGCCAGTTCCAGGTGGGCGACCTGCCCGGTCGCGTGCACCCCGGCATCCGTTCGACCGGCGACCACCAGCATGGGCGCGGGGCCGTGGCGGTGATAGATGGTGTCGAGAGCCTCTTCGAGCACCCCCTGCACGGTGCGGAGCGCGGGCTGCTTCGCCCAGCCGGAGAAGCCCGTGCCGTCGTAGGCGATGCCCAGGCGCACGCGAACGAGCTCGTCGGCACTCGGTACGAGCGTCATGTCACTTCTCCGGTCGGTCATCGTCAACGAGCATAGAACGAGAGAACGCCCCGTCATCCGAGTGGATGGCGGGGCGTTCGCAGGTGGTGCTGACTACTTGGCGTCGTCGGCCTTGTCGGCAGCGTCGGCCTCGACCTCGGCGGCGGAGTCGGTGACGACCTCGTCTTCGACGGGCGCGCTCTCTTCGACGGTCTCGGTCTGCTCGACCGGCACGTCTTCGACGGGAGCCGCGACGGGAGCGTCGGCGACCTTCTTGGACTTCGACTTCGACGGCGTCTTCACGACGGGCTCGAGAACGAGCTCGATCTGAACCATCGAGGCGTTGTCGCCCTTGCGGAAGCCGAGCTTCGTGATGCGGGTGTAGCCGCCCTCGCGCTCTGCGACGAGCGGAGCGATCTCGGTGAAGAGCTCGTGCACGACGCTCTTGTCGCCGATGACGCCGAGAACGCGACGACGAGCGTGCAGGTCTCCGCGCTTGGCGAACGTGATCAGACGCTCGGCGACCGGACGCAGGCGCTTGGCCTTGGTCTCGGTGGTCTTGATGCTCTTGTGGGTGAAGAGGGCGGCAGCCAGGTTGGCGAGCAGCAGGCGCTCGTGCGCCGGTCCGCCACCGAGACGGGGTCCCTTGGTGGGCTTAGGCATGGTGTTTCTCCAGAATCAGTTCAGGTGTGTGGGGTTCGTGGGAGCGCGTCGAGCGACTAGATGTTCTCGTCGTCGTAGCCGCCGTAGAAGTGGGCTCCGTCGAATCCGGGAACCGTGTCCTTCAGCGACAGGCCAAGCTCCACGAGCTTGTCCTTGACCTCGTCTACCGACTTCTGGCCGAAGTTGCGGATGTTCATCAGCTGCGTCTCGCTCAGGGCGACGAGCTCGCTCACCGTGTTGATTCCCTCACGCTTGAGGCAGTTGTACGAACGAACCGACAGGTCGAGGTCTTCGATCGGAACCGCGAGCTCGCTGGAGAGGACGGCGTCGACCGGCGCGGGGCCGATCTCGATGCCCTCAGCGGCGGTGTTGAGTTCGCGAGCCAGACCGAACAGCTCGGTCAGGGTGCGTCCGGCCGATGCGATGGCGTCGCGCGGCGTGATGGCGTTCTTCGTCTCGACGTCGACGACCAGGCGGTCGAAGTCGGTGCGCTCACCGGCACGAGTCGCCTCGACGCGGTAGGTCACCTTGAGAACGGGCGAGTAGATCGAGTCGACCGGAATCTGGCCGGCCTCGGAGAACTCGCTGCGGTTCTGGGTGGCGGAGACGTATCCACGACCGCGCTCGATGATGAGCTCGAGCTCGAACTTCGCCTTCTCGTTGAGCGTGGCGATCACGAGGTCGGGGTTGTGGATCTCGACACCGGCGGGAGCCGAGATGTCGGCAGCCGTGACCTGGCCCGACGCGTGCTTGCGCAGGTAGGCGGTGATCGGCTCGTCGTGCTCGCTCGAGACGACGAGGCCCTTGATGTTCAGGATGATCTCGGTGACATCTTCTTTCACACCGGGGATCGTCGAGAACTCGTGCAGCACTCCGTCGAGACGGATGCTGGTGACAGCGGCTCCGGGGATCGACGAGAGCAGGGTGCGGCGGAGCGAGTTGCCGAGCGTGTAGCCGAAACCGGGCTCCAGGGGCTCGATGACGAACCGCGAGCGGAATTCGGAGATGTTTTCTTCGGTGAGCGTGGGGCGCTGTGCAATAAGCACTATTGATTCCTTTCGGCCAGATGTCCGCTATATGACACCTGCAGTGACAACCGGGTGGCGGGCCCGGCCGGTTATTGAGTTATGAAACCACGTACAACCCGTCGATCGGAGAATGGGAAAAATCCCATTCTCCGATCGGCGGTTGGCTTACTTAGACGCGACGGCGCTTCGGCGGGCGGCAACCGTTGTGCGCCTGCGGGGTGACGTCGTTGATCGATCCGACCTCGAGGCCGGCGGCCTGGAGCGAACGGATGGCGGTCTCGCGACCCGATCCCGGTCCCTTGACGAAGACGTCGACCTTCTTGACGCCGTGCTCCTGCGCCTGGCGGGCGGCGGACTCGGCGCTCAGCTGAGCGGCGAACGGGGTCGACTTGCGCGATCCCTTGAATCCGACGGTTCCCGACGAAGCCCAGCTCAGGACAGCGCCCTGCGGGTCGGTGATGGTGACGATGGTGTTGTTGAACGTCGACTTGATGTGGGCCTGGCCCACGGCGATGTTCTTCTTCTCTTTACGACGCGGCTTACGAGCGGCCGATTTTGGTGCTGCCATTGTTTTCTCCTAAAACGTTTATGGCGATGCGTGAGGCGCGGGGGCCTCTCGCTATCGGGCCTTCTTCTTGCCGGCGACGGTGCGCTTCGGGCCCTTGCGGGTACGAGCGTTGGTTTTCGTGCGCTGTCCGTGAACGGGCAGGCCACGACGGTGACGGACACCCTGGTAGCTGCCGATCTCGACCTTGCGACGGATGTCTGCTGCGACCTCACGACGAAGGTCACCTTCTACCTTGAAGTTGCCTTCGATGTAGTCGCGCAGAGCGATGAGCTGGTCATCGCTGAGGTCCTTGACCCGGATGTCGCCCGAGATGTCGGTGTCGGCCAGAGTCTTGAGGGCGCTGGTGCGACCGACTCCGTAGATGTAGGTGAGTGCGACTTCCACGCGCTTGTCGCGCGGAATGTCTACGCCTGCTAGACGTGCCATGGTGGTGGCTCCTGTTGATGAGTGGAGGTCTGCAGCAGAACCGGTGCCGCGGCCTCCTGCCGCGGGTGTCCCCGATCGGCAAACCGATCGGATCTGGTTCTGCTGTTGTGTTGTGTTGGTGGAGCGGGTGTAGCTGGTTGCCCAGACGGGCAGGCCTGCTGCTTAGCCCTGGCGCTGCTTGTGGCGCGGGTTGCTCTTGCAGATGACCATCACGTTGCCGTTGCGACGGATGACACGGCAGTGCTCGCACATCGGCTTGACGCTGGGGTTGACCTTCATGATGTTTTCCTTGTTTTCGCTGTCTTCGTACCCGGAGGATGCCCCGGGCCGTTACTTTCCAGCGATCAAATCGCTCGGGTGAGCGTTACTTGTAGCGGTAGACGATTCGACCGCGGGTCAGGTCGTAAGGGCTCAGCTCTACGATCACCCGGTCCTCAGGGAGGATTCGGATGTAGTGCTGACGCATCTTGCCCGAAATATGGGCGAGTACTTTGTGTCCGTTGGTCAGCTCAACACGAAACATCGCGTTGGGCAGAGCCTCGACCACTGCGCCTTCGATCTCGATGACACCGTCTTTTTTGGCCATTACTCACTATCGCTAAAGTTATTGATTGCTGGTCGTGCGTTGGATGGGTGTGTGCGACGGGGCCCGTGGGCTCGAACGCGGCACGCCGAAAAGGGCGTACAAACACCAAAGATCGAGCTTAGGTGATATGAGCCTTTCTGGCAAGTCGATCCCGGTACGATTCAGGGGATGTCCGCCCTCCTCCTCGTCTCGCAGCTCGCCTCGCTGCTCGCCACCGTTCTCCTGCCGGGCGTCGTGCTGATCGTCGTGCTCAAGCAGGGGTGGATGCGACGGCTCGCCGTTCCGATCGACGCCGGCGCCACATGGCGCGACGGACGCCCGGTGTTCGGGCGGACGAAGACCTGGCTCGGCGTCGTGATCTACGTGGGAGGGGCCGCCATCGTCGCCGGTGTGCTGGGCCATCCCGACCTCGGATCCTGGGTCGCCCCCGTTCTGCGCGGCCCGCGCTCGGCGGCCATCGGCTTCGCGATCGGCGTGGCCTACGTGCTGGGCGAGCTGGTGAACAGCTTCGTGAAGCGCCGGGTCGGAATCGCCTCGAGTGTCGAGACGTCGTCGCGGTGGCGTGGCGTGCAGCGCATAGCCGACCTGGCCGACGGCATCGTGGCCGTCTCGGTGCTGCTCGTCGCGCTCGGTTCCTCTCCCCTGCTGGTCGCGGCCACGGCGCTCGTCGGCGTGGTCGTGCACGCGACGACCGACCTGGTGATGCACCGGCTGCGGCTCAAGTCGCGCTGATCACGAGGAGCCCGGCGACGACGAACGGGATGCTGACGTTGTCGGTGCCCAGCGGCGAGTAGCGCTCCGTCACCGTGGCGAGCAGGGCCACAGCCGCGATCGCGACGACCGGGAACCCGCACAGGGCGAGCACGACGACGCTCACCGCGAGGAACGCCCCCGAGCCCCACCACGTCTTACGCCTCGAGCGAAGGTGGTCGCCCACCAGCCCGGCGGCCACGTCCGCGAGGCCGAGGATGAGTACCGCGGCCACGAAGACCGCGGTGTCGGCCTGGCCCAGCAGGGCGGCGGTGCCGATTCCGAGGGGGAGATAGACGTCTCCGAGCGAGCGCCGTCTCACCTTGTGGATGGCGGTGAAGACGTGGAAGTGACGCGAGAGCCACATGAGGGCCGCGAACACGAGCGAGAGCACGACGAAGAGCCAGACCGACACCAGGGTGTGCACCAGCAGGGCGAACAGGCAGGCGAGAACGTGCGCGACGCGCCGCGTGATCTCGGTGGGCACGTCGCGGGTGCGCACCAGGCGCTCGAGCGCGACGAACGACAGCGCGAGGGCGATCGTGGCGGCCCCGAAGACGAGGGCGCCCGAGGGTTCGACGATCACAGCCCCGGCCTCCGCCAGGTCAGATAGATCGGCGACGCCGCCGTGGTGTGCCGCGCCACCGCCGCCATTCGAGCGGGCGTCAGTCGTCGAAGCAGGAAGGTACCCCGCGACAGCATCACGACGCCGCCCAGGCTCGCGCGCTCGAAGCCGTACGACCGCTCGAGCCACGCGGCGAACGCCGGGCGGAAGGTGACCGCGACGGCGCGCGACTCGATCTCGAGCAGCAGCGCCAGCATCCGGTCGAAGACCTCGCCCGTGCGGAATCGACGCTCGACGAAGAGGTAGCCGAGCTCGTGCGTCGCGACACCCGACCCTTCGGAGAGGAACCAGCCGACGACCCGGGAGTCGTCGATCGCGATCGCGAGGCGCCCCTGTCTGAGGGCGCGCACGAGGCGGCGTGCGCTGCGCTCCGAGACCTCGGGATGCTCCCGGGCGATCGAGCGGATCTGCTCGGCCAGAGCGCGATGCGTCTCGGCCGGGAAGCGCGTCGCTACGTCAACCACAGGATGGCGCCCACGGCCAACGGCACGACCAGGGCGGCCCACCACGCCTGCCGACCGGTCTTGCGGATGCGGATCAACGACAGCTGCAGAACCGACAGCACGATCAGAACGACGACGGCCAGCCACGGGATCCACCCCGCCTCAGGAAAGAGCTGGGTGAGGATCAGGAAGACGATGGCGCCGAGCGACAGGTGGCACACGACGATGCCGCGGTAGTACTTGATGGGCTCGTCGTCGGTGAAGCCCTCGATGTTGAACCGGATGAGACGCAGGATGCCGGTGGCGACGATCACGAATCCGAGAGCCCAGCCGATCAGGCCGGGAATGATGTGGAAGCCCACGAGCACGGCTGCGTAGAGGGAGTAGTTGACGACGTCGATGAAGCTGTCGAGCTGCCGGCCGAACTCGCTCGAGACGCCGAGCCTTCGTGCCACGAAGCCGTCGAGCATGTCGAGAAGGAACGCGCCGAGCGCGCACAGCACGCTCGCCCGCAGCGACCCCGAGATCGCGAGGCCGATCGCGATCCACGCCAGGAGGAGGCTTGCGAGCGAGACGGCCCCCGCGGGCCCGATGGCCTTCAGCCAGTAGCTAGAGCGCGGCATCGATGTCTCCCGTTGTTCCGTTGATCGTGATGAGCTGCCCCGTTCGCAGGGCGTCGACGGCGCCCATCGCGGCGACGACGGCGGGCATGCCGAGCTCGCGGGCGATGATCGCCACGTGCGAGAGCGCGTTGCCCCGCTCCGTCACGACGCCGGCGGCCTGCACGAAGAGGAGGGTCCAGCCGGGGTCGATGTGACTGGTGACGAGGATCTTGCCCCGCACATCGACGGTCGGGTCGAACTCGTGCACCACGATCGCCTCGGCGGTGAGGACGCCCGGGGAGACGCCCATGCCCGCGGCCATTCCCGCCGCCGTGCGCTGTTCGTCGTCACGCAGCCGCGCGGGTGCAATGAGGCCCGATCCGACCACCCGGCGCGCGAGGGAACGGGCCTCGAACGTGGTGAACTCGTCTCGCCGCCTGGCCACCACGGCTCGAGGATCGGAGCTCCACGCGTGGCCGAACACCGCCTCGTCGAGTTCCTGCTCCGTGAGCCAGAACACGTCGTCGGCCGCGTCGAGCAGCTGCGCCTCGACCAGGCGTCGACCCAAGGCGAGATAGGCCGTGCGCGCGAGCCCGTAGACCTGGGCCCGGTTGAAGCGGAACCGCTCCCGCCAGTCGATGGCCTGCCGGGTGTTGCGGCCGATGAACCGGGTGCCGAGACGCCCGCGGATCGAGCGCGCCGTCGCATCCACCGGGGGCCGACCCTCGGGGTCGGTGCCGAGCGCCAGCGCGAGAAGCGAGGCGTGGTCGTCGGCCAGTCGCGGGTTCTCGAGCTGCAGCTCGTCGGGCGCCCGCCCGCCGAACCGCGCGAGATAGTCGTCGATGTCGAGGCGCGTCGCCGTCCAGTCGGGCGACGACAGGATGCTGTCGGCCGTCGCATCGCTGCCATGACGGTCGCGCAGTCGGTTGCCGAGCGCGCCGAGAGCGGTGAGCGGGGCGATCGACGCCCGGTCGCTGAGGCCGTGCAGGTAGCCGAGGTAGTCGGCGTGCTGCTCGGGGCCGAAGCTGTAGGTCTTCAGCAGCCCGTGGAAGATCATGACCCGCAGGTCGTTGAACACGGGAGTCGCCCACAGCGTGAGGAGCTCGCCGCGCATGGTCTCGAGGGTCGACAGGATCGCGTCGGCCTGCAGGCTCGCCCAGTCGATCGACTCGAAGCGGTTCAGACGCTTCTGGAATGTGCGGCTGAAGCCCTTCGACATCGAGTTCGACCGCAGCAGGAGCCAGCCGAGCCGACCCACCAGCGGCGCCATCGTCACCGCGCCCTTCAGCCCGAGCCGTCGACGCGGCGCCTCCCCGGGCGTGCGCTGCGGCTGCAGCATCGCCGAGAAGAAGGCCTGGTTGCTGCTGGGACCCGGGATCATGCGCACCATCTCGTACCAGTTGTCGATCTGGTAGTAGACGTGACCGCCCAGGTAGCCGAGCGTGTTGCGGAACACCTGCTGCTTCGCATCCAGAACCGTCTGGGCCACGCCCAGCTTGCGGAAGAAGGCGGGATAGACGCGCGAGTAGAGACCCCGGATGAAGGAGTAGGTGAGAGGAAGCGTGATGCCGGGATAGTTCTCGGCGATGTTCGTGCAGTCCCACGCCAGCTCGTAGTCGAGCGCGACCGTGGTCTGCGGCCTCAGCTGCAGCAGGGCGAGGCGGGTTCCGCGCGCGGCCCACTCGATGTCGACGGGGCGATCAAGCCTCGTCTCGCTCTCTACCGCGATGTCGAGCAGCCGCTCGGGCGCGGGCAGGTTCGCCGGCCGGTCGGCGACCTTCGACACCCTCAACTCGAGCGCGTTCTCGCCCTCGACCGTGGTGTTGCGGGCCGATCTGCTCCACGCGAGCGTCAACTCGCCGCGGCCGTTCTCGCTGAACAGCACGCCGCTCGTCGTGCCGACGAACATCTGCTGCACGACGACAGAACCGCCGAGCTCGAGCGCTTCGATGCCGCGCGCCCGCGCGTAGGCCGCCACTCGCGCGGAGAAGAGGCTGGCCACGGAGGCGCGGATCGCGTCGCGGACCGGCTGAGGCTGCACGGGCACGTCGAGGGTCGTCACGTACTGCCCGGCGAAGGAGTGCTCGGCGCCGTCCTCCGCGAGCGCGGAGGTGCGCACGCTGACAGAGCTCCAGCCGGCCGCAGACGACAGGGCCTCGGCGACGACGGTGTCGTCGAGGGCGATGGATGCGACGAGTCGCGTCTCGCGCGCGCCGTACGCGACGTCGTCGGTCGCGTCGTCGTCGACGGCGCCCTCGCAGAACTCGGCGACGAGGGCCTCGGCGCCCGCCTTGAGCTCCAACCAGTTCTCGACGAGCCTCTCGACGGGGAGCACGACGAACGACGGAACGAGGCCGGGGTACAGGCGATCGAGCTCGACGAGTCCGAGTGCCTTGCGACCGACGGATGCGTCGGGCGACTCGGCTGCGCGCGCGCTCACGAGAGCATCGCCGCCGCCTGCAGGGGAAGGTGGATGGCGACGACCGTCGTGACCCAGCGATCGGATGCCGGCCGCGCGAGCGCGACGGCCGCAGCGACGACCGCGATCACCGGAGAGGCGAGGCCCGCGCCCGCCGTCGTCGCGAGCACTCCGCTCAGAACCACCAGCACGACCATCGCCCCCAGCGTACGGCCCCTCCCCCACACGGCCGAATACGTGTCGAGCACGACCCGGCCCTCCGTATCGAAACGCGGGCTGAACTTGCGGGCCAGTTCGACCGACACGAAGAGTGCCGTGCAGGCCAGCACTCCCGCGGCGGTCCGCCAGTCGGGCGCTGCACCGAGCACGACCGCGACCCAGAGGAACAGCGGCAGGTAGATCGCCTCGTGCAGAACGAACGACAGCGTGAAGTGCCGCTCGAGCCGCGGTGCGGAGAAGAACTCGAAGACGGTCAGGGCGGAGTAGGCGAGAACCGGCAGGTAGAGCACGAATCCGAGCGCGCCTCCGATGAGCAGCACACCGAGCAGCTCGACGGCGAACGCGCCCGCACCGATGACGAACAGCGTCCGCGGCGAGACCACTCCGCGCTGCACGGGACGATCGGGATACACGGCGCTGTCGTGAGCGAAGTCCTTCCACTCGTCGGTGACCCGGTAGCGCAGCAGCAGCGCGAGATAGATCACGAACAGCAGGATCGCCGACGACCACGTGTGCGCACCGGGGGTGTCAGTGGTCGGCGTGAACAGTCCCACGGATGCGGCGGCGAACGCGGCCGACATGAGGGCGACGAGGGCGAGGGGAAACCGCTCGCGTAGATATATCCACGCGCCCCTCATAGTGTTGTGCCGATGGTCATCGTCTCCGTATGTGCGTTCGGCGTCGTTCTGGCGATCCTGGCGCACCTCGTGCTGCTGCCCCTGGCGAAGCGTCGACCGGTTCTCCTCCGCGGGGCGGAGTCCTACGCGCTCGGCGCCCTCGTCATTGTAGCCGTGGCGTTCCTTAGCGTCTGGACCCTGCCCGCGCTGCTGCTTCTCGTCGCGCAGCTCGTCGTGGCGCTCGTGTGGCGGCCCTGGGTGGCGATCGGCCTCGAGACCGAGCAGGTGCTGGCGGCCGTGGTGAAGGCATCCACGATGGTGCGCGTAAAGCGCGTTCCCGCCGACGACAGCACGTTCGTCATGGGTGAGAAGTCGACCCTGATCGTGCGTGCCGTGGCGTCTCGCGTTCAGCTCGTCACGATCCAGGTCTCCGCGTCGAACGCCACCGGCCTCAAGAAGATCGCCCTCTTCCGCAACGTTCTGCGCAAGACTGTTCAGAACTACTCCCTCGGTCGAGGCTGACCGGCAACCAGGAAGGAACCGCAATGGCCAGCGCCAAAGCACTCATCGTCATCCGCAAGCCCGTCTCCGAGGTGTTCGAGTACACCGCGAGTGCCGAGAACGGTCCGGCGTTCATTCCGAACCTGAACGAGAACACGAACATCACGCCCGAGAAGGCCGGTGTCGACCAGACCTTCGACTGGCGCTTCAACATGGCCGGGGCCGACCTGCGGGGCAAGGCCGAGGGGATCGCGTTCGAGGTGGACAAGAAGGTCACCCTGCGACTCACCGGCGATGTGAACGCCACGTGGGACTACACGTTCGACGACCTCGGCGACGGCACCACGCGCATCACCACCGAGATCCTCTACGAGGTCGAGCCGACCGTTCTGCAGAAGGTCGTCAACGCGACTCTGCTCGATCGCATCAACCAGAACACGATCGAGCAGATGTTCGACAACCTCAAGCTGATCCTCGAGAGCGACGACTGACTCGGTTAGCTCTTCTGCACCCGCTCGACCACGCGCACGACGTGGGCGTAGAGGGGGTGGGAGGCGTCGAGCCCGGTCAGGTGTGACGTCGCGTCCTCGGCCGTCGACGTGGCGAGCAGCTCCTTCAGCTCCACGCTCTGCGCGTCCTCCGGCAGATCGAAACGCAGCGCGGCACCGATCGCGCCCAAGAGGGCCTCGGGCACGAGGCCTCGCTCGGCGAGCTCCGCCGCCGGGCCGATGAAGCGCTCGTGTCGGCTGAGCTTGCGCACGGGCTGGCGTCCGACCCTGGCCGGGGTGTCGGGAAGGAACGGGTTCGCGAAGCGCGTCAGGTTCTTCTGAACGTATGCCTCCTGCACCTCGGGGTCGAAGTCGTACTTCGCGATGAGCAGGGTCTTGGTCTCGTCGAGCACCGCGGCGACCCGGGCGAAGACCTCGGGGCTGCGCATGGCGTCGGCCAGCGTGGCAGCGCCCTCGAGAAAGCCGAAGTAGGCCGTGGTGGCGTGGCCGGTGTTCACGGTGAAGAGCTTGCGCTCGATGTAGGGCGCGAGATCGTCGACGAAGTGGGCCTCGGCGATCTCGGGCAGGTCGTCGCCGAAGGGGCCGGATTCGATGGCCCACTCGAAGAAGTCCTCCACGGTCACGTCGAGTCCGGCGTCTGCGGCCTGGCCGGGAACGATGCGGTCGACGGCCGTGTTCGCGAACACGGCACGCGCGTCTATGGATGCGAGGGCCGCGTCGTCGAGTCCTGCCACGATCTCCTGCTTCAGCAGGTCGGTCGCGTTGATGGCGTTCTCGCAGGCCATGACGGCGAGCGGCTTCAGCGACGCGTCGCGGATGTTGATGGCGCGCGCGATGAGCGGCGCGACGAAACGCAGGATGTTCGGGCCCACCGCGGTCGTGACGATGTCGGCCGAGGCGATCTCGGCGACGACGTCCTCCTCGTGCGTGGCCGAGTTAAGAGCACGGTAGTTGTCGACCGTCCAGCTCTTCGACGACGCTCCCACCTCGTGCACCCGGTAGCTGGGCGTCGAGGCGAGCGAGTCGATGAGCTCGGCGTTCACGTCGGCGAACACCACCTCGTAGCCGGCGTTGTGCAGGATCAGTCCGACGAAGCCGCGACCGATGTTGCCGGCACCGAAGTGCACAGCCTTCATTCGTTCACCTCGCCGAGCAGCGCGAACAGCGCGGGGGCGTCAGGCGCATCCAGAAGCTTCTGCACCTCGTCGTCGTCGGAGAAGATGATGGCGATCTTCGAGAGGATGTCGAGGTGGCCGTTGTCTTTGCCGGCGATGCCGACGACGAAGCGCACCTCGTTGCCCTCCCAGTCGATCGGGTTGGCGTAGCGCACGAACGACAGGCCGGAGGCGAGGATCGTGTCCTTGCCCTCGTTCGTTCCGTGGGGAATGGCCAGGAAGTTGCCCATGTACGTCGAGACGCTGGTCTCGCGCTCGAGCATGTAGTCGACGTAGTCGTCGGTCACGGCGCCGGCGGCAACGAGAATGGATGCCGCTTCGCGGATCGCGTCCTCCTTGGTGGTCGCGGTGCCGTCGACACTGATCGATTCGAGGTCCAGTACTTTGTCGCTCATGACGTCCTTCGTTCGCTTCGTGGGGCTTCGTCGGTGATGCAGGCCAGGGCCGCCCGGCCGCCGGAGTCGTGCTCCGACGGCCGGGGGCGTCCTGGGGTCAGGATCAGGCTACGCCTGGTCCGTGGGGTGCTGGGCTGCGACCTGGTTCACGACCTCGTCGTACCGCGGGCTGTTCATGAAGTTGTCGACCGACACGTGCTGTGCGTTCGGCGTCTTCTGCTTCGCCCTGTCGGTGAGCTCCTTCTGGGTGATCACCAGGTCGATGTCGTCGGTCAGGTTCGCGATGGCGAGGTTTCTGACGGAGACGTCGGTGATGCCGGCCTTCTTGAGCTTGTTCCGCAGGACGGAGGCTCCCATGGCGCTCGATCCCATGCCGGCGTCGCAGGCGAACACGATGTTCTCGAGCTTCGCGGCTGTCGCCACGCCACCGGCTGCGGTCGCGGTGGCGGAGGCGCCTGCGTCCGTGCCCAGGAGCGATCCGACGCGGCTCTCGCCACCCTTGTTGGCGGCGTTGGCCGCGAGGGCTGCGCCCAGGGCGTCCTCACCGGCGGCCTCGGCTGCGAGGTCCTTCTTGCGGCTCGCCCGGAGGATGATCATCGACACGAAGAACGTGACCGCGGCCGACAGCAGAACCGACAGCGCGACGCCGAGGTAGCTGTCCGATGCGGTCTGCGCGAAGATCGCGATGATGCTTCCCGGGGCCGCAGGAGCACGGAGGCCCGAGTCCATCAGCATGTTGGTGGTGACGCCGGTCATGCCACCCGCGATGAGGGCGATGATCAGGGTCGGCTTCATCAGGGCGTACGGGAAGTAGATCTCGTGGATGCCGCCGAAGAACTGGATGATCGCGGCTCCGGGAGCGGAGGCGCGGGCCGCGCCGATTCCGAACACGACGAACGCGAGCAGCAGGCCGACACCGGGGCCGGGGTTCGCCTCGAGCAGGAACAGGATCGACTTGTGGCTCTCGCCGGCTGCCTGCTCGATGCCGAGGGGGGTCAGCACGCCGTGGTTGATGGCGTTGTTCAGGAAGAACACCTTGGCGGGCTCGATGATGATGCTCGTCAGGGGCAGCAGGTTCGTGTCGACGAGCCATCCGACGGCGCCGCTGAGCAGCGACATGATGCCGTTGATGACGAAGGCCACCGGGTAGAACCCGATGATCAGAAGGATGAAGCCCCAGATACCGGCCGAGAACATGTTTACCAGCATCTCGAAGCCGGGCCGTATCTTGCCGTCCCACAGGCCGTCGAGCCACTTCATCGAGTACGCGGCGATCGGGGCCATGATCATCGCACCGATGAACATGTGCACCTGTCCGAGCTCCGACGCGTCGGGGTTCTCAGCCAGCGCCGCCGCGTTGATCTGCGCGATCAGGTAGTCAGACCCGCCGATGACACCCATCAGGGCGATCGAGGCGACGACTCCACCGCGCACCTGGTAGATCATGTGGCCGCCCGTGTAGGCGATCAGGATCGGCAGGAGGTAGTGGATGAACGGCCCGACGATGGTCGCCAGCTGCTCGTTCGGCAGCCATCCGACATCGATGAAGAGGGCCGTCAGCAGGCCCCACGCGATGAGGGCGGGGATGTTCGGCATGATCATGCCGGAGAGGAACGTGCCGAACCGCTGGACGCGAACTCGGGCACCTCCCGACGTGGTCGTTTCTGACGTCGTCGTCATGAGCGTTCTCCTTGTTTTCTGTGTTGAAGGGGTGTGTGTGGTGCGGGTGTGTGGTGCGGGTGGTACGTCAGGAGGACGCGCTGGCGGACACCGCTGCGCGGGCCTCCATCGCGCTGTTCGCCTTGAGGGCGAGTTCGGCGAAGTGCTGGGCCTGCTCGATCGTGTAGAGACGCAGCTCCGCACGAACGTCCGCAAGCGCAGCGGGTGACATCGAGAGGCTCGTCGCTCCGAGCCCGACGAGCACGACGGCGAGCAGCGGGTCGGCAGCAGCCTCGCCGCAGATGCCGACGGGCTTGCCCAGTGCGGCCCCGGCCTTGCCCACTTCGCCGACGAGGCGGAGCACGGCGGGGTGCCACGGGTCCTGGAACGACGCGACGCTTCCGAGGAGGCGGTCGGCGGCCAGCGTGTACTGGGTCAGGTCGTTGGTTCCGATCGACGCGAAGTCGGCGTCGACCAGGATGCGATCCGCGAGCAGGGCGGAAGAGGGCACCTCGATCATGACGCCGGCCGTCTTCAGGCCCACCTCGCGGGCGATGGACGTGAAGTAGCGCGTCTCCTCGAGGGTCGACACCATGGGCGCCATGACCCAGACCTCGGCCGTGTTCTCGGCCTCGGCGTTGCGGATGGCGGTGAGCTGGTCGCGCAGGATCTGCTCGTTCGCCCGCAGCGCCCGCAGGCCGCGGAGCCCGAGCGCCGGGTTCTCTTCTGGAGCGTCGTTCAGGAAGCTGAGCGGCTTGTCGGCCCCGGCATCCAGTGCCCGAACCACGACCTTCTTGCCGGGGAACGCGGCGAAGAGCGCCGAGTACTGCGACTGCTGTTCTGCGACCGTCGGCGCCTGCGCCGAGTCGAGGAACAGGAACTCGGTGCGGAACAGGCCCACGCCTTCGGCTCCCAGCTCCACGGCCTCTGCCGCTCCGCCCGAGGAACCGAGGTTGGCCAGCAGGGGGATCGCCGTGTCGTCGGCGAGACGGCCGGGACCGGCGGGCGCCTTGGCCAGCGATGCGCGCTCCTGGATGGCGATCTTCGCCTTGAAGCGGGCATCCTCGTCGGGGTCGACCGTGACGGCGCCCGTCGAGGCATCCACGATCACGGTGGTGCCGTTCGGAATGTCGAGCGCACCGGCGACGCCGACGACCGCGACGATCGACTTCTCGCGGGCGAGGATGGCCGTGTGCGAGGTGGGACCGCCGTCGCTCGTGATGAGCCCGAGCACCTTGTCGAGGTTCAGCAGAGCCGTATCGGCCGGAGCGAGGTCGCGGGCGACGAGCACGAACTGGTGGTCGGGATCGGGCACGCCGGGAGCCTCGACACCCTGGAGCTGCGCCACGACACGCTGCGACACGTCGTCGAGGTCGGTCGCCCGCTCCCCCATGTATCCGCCCATGCTCACGAGCAGGTCGCGGAAACTGGCGAAGGCCTCGAACACGGCACGCTCGGCGGTCTTGCCCGTCTCGAGCCGCGCCTTGACGTCGTCGGAGAGGGTCGGGTCCTCGGCCATGAAGGCCTGGGCCTCGAGCACGTCCTTCGCGGATCCGCCGGCGCGCTCGCCCCGTGCACGGATGCCGGCGGCCGTGGCGGCCAGCGCGACCGCGGCCCGCTCCTTCTCAGCGTCGACGCTCAGCGCCGACGGCGCATCCTGCGGTTCGGGAAGCGGTGCCGGCATCTGCAGCACCGTGCCCATGGCCATTCCGCGACCGATACCTACTCCGGTGAAAGTCATGTCCGCCGCCGCTCAGGCTGCGTCGTGGTCGGTCGAGAGCAGGGCCGCGAGCTCGTCGAGCACCGCGTTCTCGTCGTCGCCCTCGACAGACAGCACAACATCGTCGTTGTGGTCGATGCCGAGCGAGATGACGCCGAGGATGCTCGCCGCGTTCACCGTCTTCTCGCCCTTCGTCAGCTGAACGGGCACGCCGGCCTTGGCGGCCGCCTGCGTGAAGATCGACGCGGGACGGGCATGCAGTCCGTGCGTCGAAGCGATGGTGACGGTGCGTTCAGCCATGATTTCTCCTTGATTTTCGTATGTCGTTCGGTCTGTCATGCCGAGGTGGTTCGTTCGGCGTCGCTGCCCAGCACGAGATCGAGCGCGGCTTCCTCGCCGCGCGTGCCGAACACGGTGTCCGGCAGCAGGGCGCTTCTCGCACCGGCCTCGTCGGCGAGCCGGGTGAGCTCGTCGAACTGCGCTGCGAGGTGAGAGCCGACCAGCAGCACGTCGACCTCGCCCAGGCGTTGGGCGAGACCTTCGGTGCTGGATGCCGCTACGGTGATGTCGATTCCGCGACCGCGGGCGGCCGCACGAAGGCGATGGGCCAGAAAGGTGCTCGACGCACCGGCACCGCAGACAACCAGTACTCTGTGCATCTCCCGCCTCCTTGCGATCACGTCCAATACTCTCGGAGAAGTCACGGCTTCGCGCCCCATTCCGCCCCAGAAAACTTTCCGCAGGGGAGGAAGCGGGCTCGCGGCAATTAGTCTGGAGGCGCCCGTGATGGTTGACTCGGGTCGGGAGCCACCAGCATGAATGAGAAGTACGAACGCCTTTTGGACTATCTGTCCCAGGCCGACGGCTGGGTGACCGCTGCCGAGCTCTCCGACAGGCTGGGCGTCACGACACGCAGCGTGCGCAGCTACGTCACCGCCGCGAAGACCGCCTCGCACCCGCACGAGACGATCCAGTCGGGCGTGCTGGGATACCGCGTCGACCGCGACGCACTGGCGGCCTTCCGCGCGGAGGGACGCAGCTCGGAGCCCGAGACGCCCCGCGACCGCATCTACCAGCTCGTGCGACTGCTCGGCAACGCGCCCGACGGTCTCGACGCGCGCAGCCTCGCCGCCGGGCTGTTCGTCAGTGATTCCACCCTCGAGCAGGACCTGCGCAAGGTCAAGCTGCTCGTCGAGTCGGAGGACCTGTCGCTCGTCAGGCGCGTGAACCACGTCTCCCTCGTCGGATCGGAGGCGAACCACCGCCGCCTGTTGAGTCGCATGTTCCGAGAGGAGAGCGCTCAGGGGTTCCTCGAGCTCGAGCGGGTGCAGCGCGAGTTCGAGTCCGAGAACCTCGGAGGCTTCAAGACCGAGCTGATCGAGATGCTCGACGCCCACGGCTACTTCGTGAACGAGTACGGCGTCAACAATGTGCTGCTGCACCTCATGATCGCTCTCGAGCGGCAGGACAGGGACCAGGCGGGCGACGCGCCCCTCGTGGCCGGCGGTCCCCGGATCGCCGAGATCGCCTCGGCGCTCTCCGGCCTCGTCGTGAAGCACTTCTCCGTGTCGCTCAGCACCACCGATCTCGACTATCTCGCCGTTCTGCTCACCACACGGGTCGTCACCCCTGGCCACGACCAGCCGACCGACGAGGTCGTCGAGAACTACGTCGATGCCGACGTGCTGGCGACCGTGCGCGAGATCGTCGCGCTCGTGCAGCAGGAGTACCTCATCGACCTCGCCGACGAGGAGTTCATGGTGCGGCTGTCGCTGCACGTGCGCAACCTGGTCGCACGGGCTCACGACAATGCCTACTCGGCCAATCCGCTGACCCGGTCGATGAAGACGTCGTATCCGATGACCTACGAGCTGTCCGTCTACATAGCCAGCCAGCTCCAGCGACGCGCCGGCATCCACATCAACGACGACGAGATCGCGTTCATCGCCCTGCATGTGGGCTCGTATCTCGAGCGCAGGCAGCGGCGAGGCGACAGGCTGCGCTGCGCCGTGGTGTGCCCGAACTACTACGACATGCACGAGATGCTCACGGAACGCATCCAGCGCGCCCTCGGCGACGAGCTCGACGTGGCGATCGTGATCACCCGCACCGACGTCGACTGGGCGGAGCTCGACGCCGACCTCGTGCTCACGACCATCGCCTCCCGTGCGCCGCGCGAGAACGAGGTCGTCATCCAGCCGTTCCTCACCGACGGCGACATCGAGAACGTGCGACGCGCGATCAGCCGGGTGCGTCGGCACGCCCGCCGCATGCAGATCAAGGACGACCTGCTTCTCTATTTCGACGAGGCCCTGTTCTTCCGCGAACTCCACGCGTCGAGCGAGGTGGAGATGATCGAGACTCTCGGCCGCCGCATGGTCGACCAGGGCGTCATCGAGCGCTCCTACGTCGACGGGGCCGTGGAGCGGGAGCTCATGTCGTCGACGGCCTTCACCGACAGCATCGCCGTGCCCCACGCGATGGCCATGACCGCGAGCCGCACCTCGATCGCCATCGTCATCAACGACTCGGCCATGGCCTGGGGTGAGAACAGGGTGAACGTGATCGCGTTCATCGCCTTCGCCGCCACGGGGCGTACCTCCTTCCAGGAGGTCTTCGACCAGTTCGTCGAGGTCTTCTCCGACAGGGAGGATGTGCAGCGCATCATCAAGCGCGCGGTGGACTTCCCGAGCTTCATCGAAGAACTCGTCCACATCATGGACAAATAGCAGCTGCTCCCTGAGCCCGTCGAAAGGGCACCCGCTCCCTGAGCCTGTCGAAGGGGCGCCCGCTCCCTGAGCCTGTCGAAGGGGCGCCCGCTCCCTGAGCCTGTCGAAGGGGCGCCCGCTCCCTGAGCCTGTCGAAGGGCCCGCGTCATTTCCCCGTTCGACCACCCCGGGCAAGGCCAGGCAGGTCGCCCCAGCGTCCTTCGATCAGAGCCTTCTTCTTCGCTCTGCTCCAGCCCTGTACCTGCTTCTCGCGGGCGAACGCAAGGCTGACCTCGTCGGAGTGCTCCGAGTAGACCAGCCGCACGGGAAGATGCGTGCGAGTGAAGTTCGCGCCGAGCCCGTTGTTGTGTTCCCAGACCCGCTTCTCGAGGTCCCAGGTGCTGCCGACGTAGTAGGCGCCATCGGCGCACTCGAGGATGTAGATGAATGGCATGCCACAGTGTGGCGCGGCCGTGATGGCGGGCGCGGGAGTTCTCCACAGGCCCGTTCGCCGACCCTGTCGAAGCGCACGGACCCTCACGACCCCCTTCGACAAGCTCAGGGAACGGAGACTACCGCTCGCTGAGCCTGTCGAAGCGCACCAGTCCCTTCGACAGGCTCAGGGAACGGAGACTTCCGCTCGCTGAGCCTGTCGAAGCGCAGCAGACCGCGGGGTTAGCGGATGGGGGTCGGGGTGACGCCGAAGGGGGCCAGGCCCGCCGCGCCGCCGTCGTGCGCGGTCGTGACCCAGATGCCGTCGGCGTGGACAGCGACGGAGTGCTCCCAGTGCGCTGCGACGCTGCCGTCGTCGGTCGCGACGGTCCAGTCGTCTTCGCGCACGAAGGTCTCGATCGACCCCAGCGTGACCATCGGTTCGATGGCGACGACGAGGCCGGGCCTGACGTCGGGCCCCTTGGCCCTGACCCTGTAGTTGAAGACGGGCGGTGCCTCGTGCATGCTGCGACCGATGCCGTGCCCGATGTAGTCGGTGACGATGCCGAACGTTCCCTGCGCCTCGATGTACTCCTCGATCGCCTCGCCCACCTCGTTCAGGTGACGGGCCGTGCTGAGGCGGGCGATGCCGGCCCACAGAGAGCCCTCGGTGACGTCGCTGAGTCGTTTTCTTTCGGCCACGAGCTGCGGACGGGAATCGTCGGGGATGACGACGGTGAAGGCCGAGTCGCCGTTCCAGCCGTCGACCTCGGCGCCGTTGTCGATCGACACGATGTCGCCCGGCTGCAGCACGCGGTCGCCCGGGATGCCGTGCACCACGTCGTCGTTGACCGATGCGCAGATGGTGTGCCGGTAGCCCGGAACGAGCTTGAAGTTCGACACTCCCCCGCCCTCGACGATCACCCTCTCGGCGATGGCGTCGAGCTCGAGGGTCGTGATGCCGGGCCGGATGGCCGCACGGACCGCGTCGAGAGACGCGGCCGTGAGTGCGCCCGGACGCACCATGAGCCTCAGCTCGTCTGGCGTCTTGTAGATGTTCTTTCGAAAGCTCATCGCGCCGCGAGGGCGGTGACGATGCGCTCGGTGACCTCGTCGACCGCGCCCAGTGCGTCGACGGCCACGACGAGCCCTCGGCTCGCGTAGACGTCGATCAGCGGCGCCGTCTGGTCTGCGTAGACCTCCTGGCGGTGACGGAGCACCTCTTCGGTGTCGTCGGCCCGACCTTCGACCAGGGCGCGCTTGCGCAGCCGATCGACGACCTCGTCGACGTCGGCGACCAGCTGCACGACGGCGTCGAGGCGCGCGCCGTCCTGGGCGAGGATGCGATCGAGTTCGTCGACCTGCTCGGTCGTGCGCGGATACCCGTCGAGCAGGAAACCGCCCACCACGTCGGGCTGAGTCAATCGATCGCGAACGAGATCGTTCGTGAGGGAATCGGGCACGTAGGAGCCCGACTCGACGATCGCCTGCACCTGCTTGCCCAGCTCGGTGCCCTCTTTGATGTTGGCTCGGAAGATGTCACCGGTCGAGATCGCAGGAATACCGTAGATCTCGGCCAGCTTCGCCGCCTGCGTGCCCTTGCCGGCCCCGGGAGGACCGATGATCAGCAGCCGCACGGTTCCCGTGACCGTGTCGACCGACGTCATCGCAGGAGGCCTTCGTAATGCCGCTGCTGCAGCTGCGAGTCGATCTGCTTGACGGTCTCGAGGCCCACGCCGACCACGATCAGGATGGAGGCTCCACCGAACGGGAAGTTCGAGGTGGCGCCGACCAGCGCGAGCGCTATCAGGGGAATCAGGGCGATGAGACCCAGATAGATCGAGCCCGGCAGGGTGACGCGGGTCAGCACGTAGTCGAGGTACTCGGCCGTCGGGCGACCCGCACGGATGCCGGGGATGAAGCCGCCGTACTTCTTCATGTTGTCGGCGACCTCTTCAGGGTTGAAGGTGATCGCAACGTAGAAGTACGTGAATCCGACGATGAGCAGGAAGTAGAGAAGCATGTAGAGCGGGTGATCGCCCTTGGTGAGGTAGTTCGTGACCCAGGTGACCCACGCGGCCGGTGTCTGACCGGCGGCGGGCTGGTTGAACTGGGCGATGAGCGCCGGCAGGTACAGAAGCGACGAGGCGAAGATCACGGGAACGACGCCCGCCATGTTGACCTTGATCGGGATGTACGTGTTGTTTCCGCCGTAGGTTCGCCTGCCCACCATGCGCTTGGCGTATTGAACGGGGATGCGTCTCTGGGACTGTTCGACGAACACGACGGCCGCGACGATCACCAGACCGACGGCTATGACCAGGAGGAATGTCTCGAAGCCCTTGGCCTGAGCGATGCTCCAGAGCGAGGTGGGGAACTGCGCCGCGATCGAGGTGAAGATCAGCAGCGACATGCCGTTGCCGATGCCGCGCTCGGTGATGAGCTCGCCCATCCACATGATGAGTCCGGTGCCGGCGGTCATGGTGATGACCATGAGCATGATCGCGTACCAGGCGTCGTCGGTGATGAGCTGCGTGCACTCCGCCACCGTCGTGGTGCCGAAGAGGGCTCCCGAGCGAGCGACCGTGATGAGCGTCGTCGACTGCAGCACGGCGAGGGCGATGGTGAGGTATCGCGTGTACTGCGTGAGCTTGGACTGCCCGGCCTGGCCCTCCTTGTGGAGAGTCTCGAAGTGCGGGATGACCACGCGCAGCAGCTGGGTGATGATCGATGCCGTGATGTACGGCATGATTCCCAGCGCGAAGATGCTCAACTGCAGGAGAGCGCCACCGGAGAAGAGGTTGACGAGCTCGTAGAGGCCCGACGTGTTTTGGTTCGCAGCGAGGCACAACTGCACGTTTCCGAAGTCCACGAATGGCGCGGGGATGAAGGATCCCAGACGGAACAGTGCGACGATGCCGAGCGTGAACCCGATCTTCCGGCGGAGATCCGGGGTGCGGAAGATCCGCGCGACGGCTCTAAACAAAAAATGCCTCCTGCTAATTGGCGAAAGTGATGGCGCGAAAGCCCCCGGCAGACTCAGGGAGTCTATCGGGGGCTCTCGTCGAAACCGTAGCGGGCGGGTGAATGAACACCCGCCGCACCGGAAGGTGCGTTACTTTACGGAGCCACCGGCGGCAACGATCTTCTGTTCGGCTGAACCGGAGACCTTGTCGACTGCAACGTTCAGCTTAACCGTAATGTCGCCCTGCCCGAGAACTTTGACCTTCTCGTTGTTGCGGACGGCACCCTTGGCGACGAGGTCACTGATCGTGACCTCTCCACCTGCGGGGTACAGCTCGGCGAGCTTCTCCAGGTTCACGACCTGGTACTCGACGCGGAACGGGTTCTTGAAACCACGCAGCTTCGGGGTGCGCATGTGCAGAGGCATCTGCCCACCCTCGAATCCGACGCGGACCTGGTAACGGGCCTTCGTGCCCTTGGTTCCACGACCGGCGGTCTTACCCTTGGATCCCTCACCACGACCGACGCGCGTACGCGCCTTCTTGGCACCGGGTGCGGGGCGAAGGTGGTGAACCTTGAGGACCTGCTCACGGGGAGCGACCTCTTCGGTCTTGGCAGCCTTCGGCTCAGCTTTCGCAGCAGCCTTGGGAGCTGCAGCGGCGGCCTCGGCCTTGTCTGCCTTGGGGGCAGCGGCCTTCTTGGGCGCGGCAGCCTTCTCCGCCTTGGGGGCGGCCTCGGCCTTGGCGGCCTTCGGAGCCTTCGCGGCGGTCTCTGCCTTGGGAGCAGCGGCCTTCTTCGGAGCAGCCTTGGCGGCCGTCTCCTTCTTAGCTTCTTCAGCCATTAGTCAATCTCCTCAACCTTCACCAGGTGAGCGACGGTGTTGACGTAGCCACGGTTCTGCGAGTTGTCCTCGCGGATGGTGACGTCGCCGATGCGCTTGAGTCCCAGGCTGCGAAGGGTATCGCGCTGGTACTGCTTCTCACTGACTTTGGACTTGATCTGGGTTACCTTGAGGCGCGCGGCCATCATGCACCTGCCTTCGCAGTTGCCGCGGCCTCGCGAAGCGCTGCCTCGGTGCGGAGCAGACGGGCCGGAGCCACGTCTTCGTAGGAAAGACCACGACGTGCGGCGACGGCGCGGGGCTCCTCGAGCATCTTCAGAGCCTCGACGGTCGCGTGCACGATGTTGATCGTGTTCGACGAACCGAGCGACTTCGAGAGGACGTCGTGGATGCCGGCGCACTCGAGCACGGCGCGGACGGGGCCACCTGCGATAACACCGGTACCGGCGGCCGCGGGACGAAGGAGAACGACGCCTGCGGCGGCCTCTCCCTGAACCGGGTGCGGAATGGTGTTGCCGACGCGGGGAACGCGGAAGAAGTTCTTCTTGGCCTCTTCGACGCCCTTCGAGATGGCGGTGGGAACCTCGCGGGCCTTGCCGTAGCCGACGCCGACGAGTCCGTTGCCGTCTCCGACGACGACCAGCGCGGTGAAGCTGAAGCGACGACCACCCTTGACGACCTTGGACACGCGGTTGATCGTGACGACGCGCTCGAGGAACTGGCTCTTCTCGGCGTCGCGGCTTCCGCGGTCTCCGCGGTTGGGGTTGCGCTCACGGCCTCCGCGACGAGCCTCGCGGGGCTCGGTCTGGTTTGCCTCCGTCGATGCGGCGGTCTCTACCGGGGCTTCAACAGCCACAGCGTTCTCCTTAGTAGTGTTTTCGGTGCTCACAGGTTCAGCCCACCTTCACGAGCGCCCTCGGCGATAGCCGCGACGCGTCCTGCGTAGCGGTTTCCGCCGCGGTCGAAGACGACTGCTTCGATGCCGGCTGACTTCGCGCGCTCGGCGACGAGTTCGCCGACCTTGCGTGCCTTGGCGGTCTTGTCGCCGTCGAACGATCGCATGTCGACCTCGAGGGTCGATGCCGACGCGAGGGTGTGACCCAGTGCGTCATCGACGACCTGCACGAAGACGTGGCGAGCCGATCGAGTCACGACGAGACGGGGGCGGAGGGCAGTGCCCTCGACCTTCTTGCGGAGACGGTCGTGCCGGCGCGAACGCGCAGCAGACTTGCTCTTTCCTCTAGTTCCGAGACCCATGGTTACTTACCACTCTTTCCGGCCTTGCGGCGAACGACCTCGCCGGCGTAACGCACACCCTTGCCCTTGTAGGGCTCGGGCTTGCGCAACTTACGAATGTTTGCGGCAACCTCACCGACGGCCTGCTTGTCGATTCCGGTGACCGTGAGCTTGTTGACGCCCTCGACCGAGAAGCTGATGCCCGCGGGCGGCTCGACGGTGATCGGGTGCGAGTAGCCGAGCGCGAACTCGACGCTGGCGCCCTTGGCTGCAACGCGGTAACCGGTACCGACGACCTCGAGGCTCTTGGAGTAGCCCTCGGTGACACCGATGATCTGGTTGGCGATCAGGGTACGGGTAAGACCGTGCAGCGAACGCGACTCGCGCTCGTCGTCGGGACGGGTGACCAGAACCTGGCCATCCTCGATCTTGACCTCGATGGGACTTGCAACGGTGAGCGCGAGCTCACCCTTCGGTCCCTTGACGGCGACGGCCTGGCCGTCGATCTTTACTTCGACCCCAGCAGGGATCTCAATGGGAAGTCGTCCAATACGTGACATCAGTAATCACCAAACGTAGGCGAGGACTTCCCCACCCACGCCCTTCTTGGAAGCCTGGCGGTCTGTGAGCAGACCGGAGGAAGTCGAGAGGATTGCAACGCCGAGGCCACCGAGAACCGTGGGGATCTCCGTCGACTTCGCGTAGACCCGGAGGCCCGGCTTCGACACGCGCTTGATGCCCGCAATGGAGCGCTCGCGGTTCGGACCGAACTTGAGGGAGAGCGTCAGGGTCTTGCCGACCTCTGCGTCCTTGACGTCCCACGCCGAGATGTAACCTTCGGCCTTGAGGATGTCTGCGATGTGAGACTTGAGCTTCGAGTGCGGCATGGACACGGTGTCGTGGTATGCCGAGTTCGCGTTGCGCAGTCTGGTCAGCATGTCTGCGACCGGATCTGTCATTGTCATTGTGTGTTGCCTTTCGCCTGGTTTCGACACCCTTTACGAGGGTGCCGACCTTTGGTGGTGAACCCCGCAGAACCTGCGAGGCCTTTCATTGCATGCGTTACGCCCGGACCGTGAGACACGGCCCAGGCGAAACGGCAAACAACAAAGCTTATCCCACGCGGTCGAAAACCGCGCGGGACGAGACTATGCGGGAGTGTTCTCCGCGTTGCGGAACGGGAAGCCCAGCGCCTTGAGCAGCGCGCGACCTTCGTCGTCGGTCTTGGCGGTCGTGACGACGGTGATGTCGAAGCCACGAACGCGGTCGATCTTGTCCTGGTCGATCTCGTGGAACATCGACTGCTCGGTCAGACCGAACGTGTAGTTTCCACGGCCGTCGAACTGCTTGTCGCTGAGACCACGGAAGTCGCGGATACGGGGAAGCGCGAGCGACAGCAGGCGGTCGAGGAACTCCCAGGCACGGTCGCCACGAAGCGTGACGTGTGCGCCGATGGGCTGGCCCTCACGAAGCTTGAACTGGGCGATCGACTTGCGGGCGAGGGTGACCTGCGGCTTCTGGCCCGTGATCGCGGTGAGGTCCTTGACGGCCCCATCGATGATCTTGCCGTCGCGGGCGGCCTCGCCGACACCGGTGTTGACCACGATCTTCACGAGTCCGGGCACCTGGTGCACGTTCGTGAAGCCGAACTCCTCCTGGAGCTGCTTCGAGATCTCGGAGCGGTACTTCTGCTTGAGACGGGGCTGGATTTTGCCAGACACCACTGCAGTATCGGTCATTACAGGTCCTTACCTGACTTCTTGGCGTAACGGATGCGGACGGTCTTGGTGACGCCGTCCTTCGTTACCTCTTCGGTGCGGAAACCGACGCGGGTCGGCTTCTTGGTCTCGGGATCGACGATCGCGACGTTCGACACGTGGATCGGGGCCTCGTGGGTCTCGATGCCGCCGGTCTTCGTGCCCCGCTGGGTCTGTCCGACGCGGACGTGCTTCGTGATGAAGTTCACGCCCTCGACGACGACGCGGTTCTTCTCGACGAGTACCTCGAGGACACGACCCTGCTTGCCGCGGTCTCCGCCGCGGGCCTGGGTCGCGCCCGTGATGACCTGAACGAGGTCACCCTTCTTGATGTTTGCCATGACTTAGATAACCTCCGGCGCCAGCGAGATGATCTTCATGAACTTCTTGTCGCGAAGCTCGCGGCCGACCGGGCCGAAGATACGGGTACCACGGGGGTCACCGTCGGTCTTCAAGATCACTGCGGCGTTCTCGTCGAACTTGATGTACGAACCGTCGGGACGACGGGTCTGCTTCTTCACGCGAACGATGACGGCCTTGACCACATCGCCCTTCTTGACGTTTCCGCCGGGGATCGCGTCTTTGACGGTGGCGACGATGACGTCACCGAGACCGGCGTACCGGCGGCCTGAGCCACCGAGAACGCGGATCGTGAGGAGCTCCTTGGCGCCGGTGTTGTCGGCGACCTTGACTCTGGATTCCTGCTGCAGCATTTTCTACTCTTCCTTAGGCGAAGTAAGCGCGAGGCCTACTTGGCCTTCTCGAGGATCTCGACCAGGCGCCAGCGCTTCGTGGCGCTGAGGGGACGGGTCTCGCTGATGAGGACGAGGTCGCCGATGCCGGCGGAGTTCGCCTCGTCGTGGACCTTGACCTTGGACGTGCGGCGGATGACCTTGCCGTACAGGGGGTGCTTCACGCGGTCTTCGACCTCGACGACGATGGTCTTCTCCATCTTGTCGCTCGTGACGTATCCACGACGCGACTTGCGGTAGCCGCGGGGGGCTGCCGTGGTCTCGTCGGCCGGCGTTGCAGCCGCATCTTTAGTCGTTGCCATTACTTGGCCTCCTCAGCCTCAGCGGCCGGGGCGTCTGCCGAAGCGGTCGCATCCTTCTTGGCCTTGCTTTTCTTTTCTGCCTTGGGAGCCACGGCAACCGGAGCGGGCGTGGCACGAATGCCCAGCTCACGCTCACGGATGATCGTGTAGATGCGCGAGATGTCGCGCTTCACGGCGCGCAGGCGTCCGTGGCTCTCGAGCTGGCCGGTAGCCGACTGGAAGCGAAGGTTGAACAGTTCTTCCTTCGCCTTCCGCAGCTCTTCGACCAGGCGGGCGTCTTCGAATGTGTCGAGCTCGACAGGGGCGAGCTCCTTGGAACCGATCGCCATTATGCGTCGCCCTCCTCGCGCTTGATGATGCGTGCCTTGAGCGGCAGCTTGTGGATGGCCCGGGTGAGGGCTTCGCGTGCGATCGTGTCGCTGACGCCGCTGAGCTCGAAGAGCACGCGACCCGGCTTGACGTTCGCAACCCACCACTCGGGTGAACCCTTACCGGAACCCATGCGGGTTTCGGCGGGCTTCTTGGTGAGCGGGCGGTCGGGGTAGATGTTGATCCACACCTTTCCGCCTCGCTTGATGTGACGGGTCATCGCAATACGAGCGGACTCGATCTGGCGGTTCGTCACATAGGCGGGGGTGAGGGCCTGGATGCCGTACTCACCGAAGCTGACCGTCGTGCCGCCGGTGGCGTGGCCACTGCGTCCGGGGTGGTGCTGCTTGCGGTGCTTGACTCTGCGTGGAATCAACATGGTTATGCCTCAACTCCTGCTGCAACGGGAGCCTCTGCCTTGGGGGCGGAGGCGCCAGCGCCTGAATTCGTGCCGGCAGCACCACGACGGGGACGGTCGCCATCGCGGCGGTCGTCACGACGGTCGGGACGCGTCGACTTCTGGTTGGCCTGCTCGCGAGCAAGCTCCTTGTTGGTGATGTCACCCTTGTAGATCCAGACCTTCACGCCGATGCGGCCGAAGGTGGTCTTGGCCTCGTAGAAGCCGTAGTCGATGTTCGCGCGAAGGGTGTGCAGCGGCACGCGACCCTCGCGGTAGAACTCCGAACGGCTCATCTCGGCGCCGCCGAGACGGCCGGAGACCTGGATTCGAACACCCTTGACCGATGCGGTGCGCTGGGCGCCCTGCATTCCCTTGCGCATGGCACGACGGAAGGCGACGCGAGCGGTGAGCTGCTCCGCGATTCCCTGTGCAACGAGCTGGGCCTCGGCCTCGGGGTTCTTGACCTCGAGGATGTTCAGCTGGATCTGCTTGCCCGTGAGCTTCTCGAGGTCGGTGCGGATGCGCTCGGCCTCGGCTCCACGACGACCGATCACGATGCCCGGACGGGCGGTGTGGATGTCGACGCGAACTCGGTCACGGGTGCGCTCGATCTCGATGCGGGCGACGCCGGCACGATCGAGCGAGGTGCTGAGCAGCTTGCGGATCTTGACGTCTTCTGCAACGAAGTCCGCGTAGCGCTGCCCAGGCTTCGTCGAGTCGGAGAACCAACGCGACACGTGGTCGGTGGTGATACCGAGACGGAAGCCGTACGGGTTTACTTTCTGTCCCATTACTTCTTACCTGCCTTCTTCGTGGCCGTTGCCACTGCTGCCTCGTCGGGCGTGTTCAGCACGATCGTGATGTGGCTCGTGCGCTTCAGAATCTGGAACGCGCGGCCCTGTGCACGGGGCTGGAAACGCTTGAGGGTGGTTCCCTCATCGACGAACGCGGCCGAGACGAACAGGTCCTGCTCGTCGAGGTAGCTGTTCGACGCGTCGGCCTTGACCCGAGCGTTCGCCATGGCGGACGCGACGAGCTTGTAGACCGGGTCGGACGCACCCTGCGGCGCGAACTTCAGGATCGCCAGTGCTTCGACTGCCTGCTTGCCGCGGATCATGTTGACGACGCGACGAGCCTTCATGGGGGTGACGCGGATGTGTCGCACGCGTGCGATTGACTCCACCATTTCTCTCCTCCTTTCGCCACCGCGTTAGCGGCGACGGCCCTTCTTGTCGTCCTTCACGTGCCCACGGAAGGTGCGGGTGGGAGCAAACTCTCCGAGCTTGTGCCCAACCATGGTTTCGGTGACGAACACCGGGATGTGCTTACGACCGTCGTGGACGGCGATCGTGTGGCCGAGGAACGCCGGGATGATCATCGATCGGCGCGACCAGGTCTTGATGACGTTCTTGGAACCGGCTTCGTTCTGGGTGACAACCTTGCGATACAGGTGGTCGTCAACGAAGGGGCCCTTCTTGAGACTGCGTGGCATCTTCTACAACTCCTACTTACGCTTCTTGCCGACGGTACGGCGACGAACGATGAGCTTGTCGCTTTCCTTGTTGATGTGCCGGGTGCGGCCTTCCTTCTGGCCCCAGGGGCTCACAGGATGACGTCCACCGGAGGTCTTTCCCTCACCACCACCGTGCGGGTGGTCGACCGGGTTCATGGCGACACCACGCACGGTCGGGCGAACGCCCTTCCAGCGCATACGGCCGGCCTTTCCCCAGTTGATGTTCGACTGCTCGGCGTTGCCGACCTCGCCGATGGTTGCGCGGCAGCGGGCGTCGACGTTGCGGATCTCACCGCTGGGAAGACGAAGCTGTGCGTAGGGGCCGTCTTTGGCGACGAGTCGAACCGAGGCACCGGCGGAGCGGGCCATCTTGGCGCCACCGCCCGGCTTCAGCTCGATCGCGTGGATGACGGTACCCGTGGGGATGTTCTTGAGCGGCAGGTTGTTGCCCGGCTTGATGTCGGCCGAGGCGCCCGACTCGACGATGTCGCCCTGCGCCAGCTTGTTCGGAGCCAGGATGTAGCGCTTGGTTCCGTCGAGGTAGTGCAGCAGAGCGATGCGCGCGGTGCGGTTGGGGTCGTACTCGATGTGAGCGACCTTCGCGTTGACGCCGTCTTTGTCGTTGCGACGGAAGTCGATCACGCGGTACTGGCGCTTGTGGCCACCACCGATGTGACGCGTCGTGATGCGACCTGCGTTGTTTCGTCCACCGGTCTTCGAGAGGGGACGCAGCAGCGACTTCTCGGGGGTGGAGCGGGTGATCTCCGCGAAGTCGGCGACGGACGAACCGCGACGACCCGGGGTGGTGGGCTTGTACTTGCGAATAGCCATTTCTATATCCCTCTGGCCCTAGCCGACAGCGGTGAAGATGTCGATGGTGCCGGACTTGAGCGTGACGATGGCGCGCTTCGTGTCTTTGCGCTTGCCGATGCCGAACTTGGTGCGACGGGTCTTGCCGACACGGTTGAGCGTGTTGATCGACGCGACCTCGACCTTGAAGATCTTCTCGATGGCGAGCTTGATCTCGGTCTTGTTCGAGCGGGGGTCGACGATGAACGTGTACTTGCCCTCGTCGATCAGGCCGTAGCTCTTCTCGGAGACGACCGGCGACAGGATGATGTCGCGCGGATCCTTGTTGAATGCAGCGTTGCTCATGTCTAGACCTCTTCCTGAGCAGTGTTCTTCGACTTGGCCGCGACGAATGCGTCGAACGAGGCCTTGGTGAAGATGATGTCGTCGGAGACGAGCACGTCGTAAGCGTTCAGCTGGTCGGCCGGCAGCACGTGCACGGTCGGGATGTTGCGAACGCTCTTGAGGCTCAGCACGTCGTCGCGCTCGAGCACGATCAGAACGTGCTTCGAGGTCGCGACCTGGCTGAGCAGCTCGAGAACACCCTTGGTCGACGGGGTGTCGCCCTGGGCGAGCGACTCGACGACATGAACGCGTCCACCGCGTGCGCGGTCGGACAGCGAACCGAGCAGAGCAGCGGCGATCATCTTCTTGGGGGTGCGCTGGTCGTAGCTGCGCGGGGTCGGTCCGTGGACGATGCCACCACCGGTCATCTGGGGGGCGCGGATCGAGCCCTGACGAGCGCGACCGGTTCCCTTCTGCTTGAACGGCTTGCGACCGGCACCGGAGACCTCGCCACGACGCTTGGTCTTGTGGGTTCCCTGGCGGGCGGCGGCGAGCTGGGCGACGACGACCTGGTGGATCAGCGGGACATTGGTCTGGACGTCGAACAGCTCGGCGGGAAGGTCGACGGTGCCGGCCTTCTTGCCCGTGACGTCGACGACGTCAACCGTGGTAGTTGCGGTAGCCATGAACTAGGCCCCCTTCACTGCGGTACGAACGAAAACGAGACGGCCACGAGCTCCGGGAACGGCACCCTTGATGAGGATGACGTTCTTCTCGGCGTCGATGGAGTGCACGGCGAGGTTGAGCACGGTGACGCGCTCTCCACCCATGCGACCGGCCATGCGCATGCCCTTGAAGACGCGCGACGGGGTCGACGAGGCTCCGATGGAACCGGGCTTGCGGTGGTTGCGGTGTGCACCGTGCGAGGCATTGTCGCCTCGGAAGTTGTGACGCTTCATGACACCGGCGAAACCCTTGCCCTTGGAAGTGCCGACGACGTCGACCTTCTTGCCGGCTTCGAAGACGGCGTCGACGGTGAGCTCCTGGCCCACCGTGTAGTCGGCCGCGTCGGCGGTGCGGATCTCGGTGATGTGACGACGGGGCGTGACACCGGCGGCGTCGAAGTGACCCGTGGCAGGCTTGTTCACCTTGCGGGGGTCGATCTGGCCGGCGGCGATCTGCACGGCGACGTAGCCGTCGCGCTCGACGGTGCGCACCTGGGTGACCACGTTCGGGGTGATCTCGACGACGGTGACGGGGATGAGACGGTTGTTCTCGTCCCAGACCTGGGTCATGCCGAGCTTCTTGCCGAGGAGACCCTTGCTGGTCTTGGTGGCTGCTGCTTGTGTAGGCGTAGACATAGTGTTCAGTCCCCCGCTTAGAGCTTGATCTCGATGTTGACGTCTGCCGGCAGGTCGAGACGCATCAGCGAATCGACGGCCTTGGGCGTGGGATCGATGATGTCGATCAGACGCTTGTGCGTGCGCATTTCGAAGTGCTCGCGGCTGTCCTTGTACTTGTGGGGCGAACGGATCACGGCGATCACGTTCTTCTCGGTCGGCAGCGGTACCGGACCGACGACGGTCGCACCCGCGCGGGTCACCGTGTCGACGATCTTGCGCGCCGAGGAGTCGATGACCTCGTGGTCGTACGACTTAAGTCGAATGCGGATCTTCTGTCCCGCCATGTGTGACTCACTCTCTTGTCTTGCGTCTTACCGCCTGGAGGCAGCATTGGACGCGCTTGCTTGCTCGAGCCTTGCGGCCCGTGCTCGATACGCCCGCAGTCGGTCGCACCACTGTTCTTCTGTCAATGTCCTTGCGGACCCAACCCGTCACACGCAGCGCACAGGACGAACCCGTCACGCCGAGAAATAGGATTGAAGTGTGTTCTGCTACCCGCGGCCCAGCTCTCAACCTCGGATCGTGAGACCCAGTGGGCTAGCTGTGCACTGCCTGGCAGTGATTTCGCGCACGCAGAGCGGCGCGAAAATGTTGAACTAGACGAGTTTGCCACACCCGAGGGGCATCGTGCAACCCGGGCGTGTCGCGTTGGGCGTGTCGCATCGGGCGGCGGATGCGCTGGCGCGTCGGTTCACTCGAACAGGAGTGCTCTGAGCTCCGACTCGGCCGAGCCCAGCCGCGCAGGATCGATCGTCGTTCCCGCCTGGTAGTGGTCGACGACCCGGGGATCGACGTAGCTCTTCTTCGCGATCGACGGGGTATTGCCGAGCACCTCCGCGGCATCGCGCATCGCCTGCGCGAGAGCCCGGGAGCGGGCGGTGACGCGCTGCTCGGGCCCGTGCTTCGCCAGGCTCACCGCAGCCGCGACCGTTCCGTGCAGGGTCCGGAAATCCTTAGCCGTGAACTGGCCGCCCGTCTTCTCCCGCACGTAGTCGTTGATCTCGTCGGCGGCGATCGGATGCCAGTTGCCGGCACCCGCACGCCAGGCCAGCAGGCGGGCCCGCGGCCCCCGGTGCTTGAGCGCGCCGACCACCGTCGCGAGGTCCGCGTCCCGGATGTCGCTCTCCCACGCCTGGCCGCTCTTCGCCGGGAACGCCAGGTGCACGATGTCGCCGCTGACCCGCGCGTGCGCTCCCAACAGGGTGGAGAGGCCATGGCTGCCGTTCGATTCCGCGTAACGCTCGCTGCCGACCCGCAGCGAGCCCGTGTCGAGCATCCGGAATGCGGCGGCCAGCGCGCGTTCACGGCTGGGCTCGCCGCTGCGGAGATCGATGGTGACCGCGCGTCGGGCCGTGGGCAGCGACTCGGCCAGCGCGAGTGCGCGGTCGAACTTGATGCGGTCCTTCTGCTCTCGCCATGTCGGGTGGTAGATGTACTGCCGGCGGCCGGCCGCATCGATGCCGGTGGCCTGGATATGACCATTGGCGTAGGGCGCGATCCAGACGTCGGTCCAGGCCGGCGGGATGGCGAGGCGTTCGATACGCTGACGCAGCTCGGTGTCGGCCACGACCGTGCCGTCCGCGTTGCGGTACGAGAATCCCCGTCCGGCTTTGACACGGTGCAGGCCCGCGCCCGCAGAATTGCTTCGCCTCAGCCTGACCATCCCATCATTCTGGGCGCGCGAAGCTCATCTGTCAGATGCGGCGGCCGGGGTTGACAGAGGGCTCCAGCGAGCCGACTATGCCCGAGCGGTGCCTCACGCCGGGTACTTCAGCGCGCGGACCCGACCAGGGTGAGAACGATGTCACCGGGGATGACCTGACCGTCGGCCGTCGTGACGAACTCATCCTGCGCGGGATTCATGCGAACCCTGATCGGTTCCGTCTCGCCGTCGCGGCCGCCGATGCGCACGGTGTATGCCGTGTCCTTCTCCAAGACGAGTCCTGGAGTCGAGAAGTTGGCCGGTCCTGCGCCCACTTCGTTCGCTCCGATCTCACCCTCGAAGACGGTGGCGCCTGTCGGATCGACGATGCCGACCGTCACGATCGCCGAATCGATCCAGGTCACCTGCGTCGCGTCGAGCCCCAGCCGGAGTTTCTCGACGTCCAGAGTGTCGGCGAACGTGAGCGTCTCTTCTACAACCGAACCGGGAGCCAGGATGTTGACGTCGGTGAGCGTCGGTGAGTCTGTGGCGGACGAGTATGCGGTCGGCGGCGGCGGGATGAGGTACACCGCGAACAGCAGCGCACAGAACGCGGCCGGAGCAGCAAGACGCACCCAGACGACAGTCCGCTTGATCGGCTCGATGTTGGGCATGCCCGCGACGAATGACGCGCGTGGGTAGTTGATCACCAGAACAGCGATGACGCAGGCGATCATGAACCCCACCAGGAACGCCGTGATGTTGTCGTCCACTCCCAGCGCCTTGAAGATCTCGGCCGGCGAGGCGAAACGCTGCGGGTCGGCTCCCGGCACCAGTCTTCCGAACAGGAGGTCCGTGAACAGGTACGAGTTGTAGATCGAGTATCCGACCAGTGCATAGATCACGAACAGAGAGGCCCCGATGCTGACCTCGAGGAGCGAATTCAGAGTCAGGTGCCGGGGGTTCGCAAAGATGATCAGCACCGCAAACGGGGCGACGAGAGCAATCCAATACGTGTTGAGAGGCACCAACGCGCAGAAGACGAGAAAGCCTGCGAAGGCGATGTACAGCGCAAAGGCCTGCAGTTCTCGCTGGCTGGAGGTTCGTTTCGCATAGGCGAAGATCACGAGCCCGACCAGGAAGATGACGAAGAGCGGAGCCGACAGGTTCGCCTGCCAATCGAAGCCCGCGGTTCGGAGACGAGCAAGCATGGTCTCGTTGAACCCTGCCGTCGACACCACGTAGGCCAGGTTGCCGCGATAGAGCAATCGACACAGCAGGAGTCCGGCGACACCGATCAGGATCTGTACGAAGGCGCGAGGAAGCCTCTTCTCCCTCAGCAGCACAAGGGGGATGAAGATGAACAGCCCGAAGAGCTTCAGCGTGTTCGCCGCCAGGAACCACAACAGGAAGGAGCGGGTGTTGCCTCGGAGATAAGCGAGGAGGCCGGCCAGCATCAACGTGATGGAGATGATGTCGTACTGCACGATGACGAACACGGGAATGAAGAGTCCCATGGAGGACAGGAAGTAGAAGGCGACCCACTTCGCCCGAGCCGCGGTCATGCCGAGCGTCTTGGCGATGGCCACCATCAACCGCGCGGCGGCGAGAGCGAAAATGACGATCATCAGCTTCAGCCACAGTTCGGCCGGAAGCGAGTTCAGGTAGTCGAAGCCTGTGAGCTGATGAAGCACATACGTCGGAAGGTTCCACAGGGCGAATATCGCGTAGATCGGAACGTCGTAGACCGCGGGATGACCGAACGTCGAGTTGTCGATCGCGATCTGGTAGAAGTCCTGCGGTCGGCCGGCAAGAACGGAGTCGAGGAAATTGAAGGAGTGCTCGAAGGTCGTCTTGGCGTCGGCGTAGAGGAACGTGACCAGAGCGACCGCGCTGATCGCGACGAGAAGAGCCCAGTCCAGCGCGTTCGGACGCTCCACTCGCTTGAACCAGCGGCCGACGCTGCTCGCGAGGACCGCATCACCCGCGGACCCCCAGGCGCTATCCACCCTCGCGATTCCGCGATCGAGCCAGCGCCCCGCCGTCGCGGCAGGAGACACACGCTTCTTCGTGGTCGTGTTCTTTGTCGTCATCGTGAGGTTCCGCCCGTAGTGTCCGTGTCCAGCTCGTCGTTCGCGAGCCCGTTCGCCCTCGGGCGATGGTCTCGCTCGATGAGCAGCTTGCGAGAGATGAAGTTGTAGACGAGCACCACCGCCGTCGCGATGAGTTTTCCGATCAGAGGTGATGCACCGAAAGCACTGACCGTCACGACGAGGATCAGTTGGTTGAGGCCCAGGGCGACGATATTCAGCCCGAGATAGACCGCGAACTCTTTCGCAAGGCTGCGCCCCGGCTTCGCCTCGAAGACGAACTTCAACGTGAGCACATAGTTGAGCACCAGCGAGAGGCAGAACGAGACGGTACTCGCCAGCACGTACTGAACGCCGAACACGTTCAGCAGCAGAACGAACACACCGTAGTCCACCGTGAACGAGATCAATCCGACGATCAGGAATCGGGTGAACTGCCACAGCAGCCGGCGCATGCGGCCCGTGCTGTTTCCTCCGCAGCGTGCGCCGTCGATCCGCTTCATCAAGCGTCGTTCTCGTTCGTGTCGCCGGGCAGATCGCGGGCTGAGGGACCGACGTTCGGGCCGCTGCCGGCGGCCGGGGCCAGGTTGACCCACTCTCCGACGACCACCCGCGGCTTCGCGGTGATGCGGCCGTTGATGCTCAGGATGTATTCACCGAGAACACCGATGAAGAACAGCTGCACGGCTCCCAGGAAGAAGATGCCGACGGTCGTGGATGCTTCGCCTGCCGGGTAGGTCTCCCAGTTGAAGAGCTTGTTGAAGAAGACGAAGATGGCGAACCCGAGACAGACGAGCGCGATGACTGCCGCGAGGAGAGTGGCGAAACGCATCAGGAGCTTTGTCGAGGACGTGATGCCCTGCATGGCGAAATCATAGTTCTTCAGGAAATTGAAGTTCGATCTGCCCCGAACGCTCTTGCCCTGGTCGTAGGGCACTATCGCGACGTTGAGTCCGTACTCCGCGACGACAGTCTTGAAGAAGGGCTGCACGTCGCCGATCTGCTCGAGAATGTGCACAAAAGCGCGGTCGTACAACCCGTACCCCGTGAAGCGCGGAATCTGTGCGGTCTCTGCGGTCCACCGGATGACGGTGTAGTAGATCCGCCGCAGCATCGTCATCACGAAGCCCTCGTCGCTGCTTCGGCGCTGCCCGACCACGACCTGGCTTCCGGCCTCCCAGGCCTTGACGAACTGGGGGAGGTTCTCCGGTGGGTCCTGGAGGTCGCCGAAGAGCATGAATGTGGCATCTCCGCTGCCGTAGGTCAGGGCGGAGAAGACGTTGCGGTGAAAACCGAAATTACGTGCGTTGAAGACGGCCTTCACCTTGGCGTCGACCGCCGCGAGACGACGGATCTCCGCGCGAGTTCCATCGGTCGAGAAGTCGTCGACGAAGATGATCTCGTAGTCGTACGCGGGCAGTTCTTCGCGAAAGACCGTGGTGAGCCTGTCGTACATCAATTGAACGCTGCGTTCCTCGTTGAAGCTGGGAACGACAACGCTGACAGTCTTACGCGACAATCGAATTCCTCAAGGTACGGTTCGTGCGGGTATGGCCGGAGCGCCTCAAGGAGTGTAGCGCAGCCCCAATTGTGGCGACAGCTCAGGCCCGCCAACACGTGTGCGTGCGCGGTGCCCTTCGACAGGCTCAGGGGACGACTCCGTTCCCTGAGCCTGTCGAAGAGGCGACGCTACTCCGTACCGACGGCCTTGTCGGCAGCTGCCCGGGCGCCCTCCACCTGCTCGTCGAACTTGTCGCCGGTCACCTTGTTGACCGCGCCGGCGACGCCGTCGAGGAGCTTGTCGCTGATGTCTTCGGCCTGCTCGCTCTTGAGCGCCTCCTGCACCTTGTTGTCGCCCAGGAACTCCTGTGCCTTCTTCGTGATGTCTTCGAGTCCCATGATTCTCCTTTGATCGGACCTCGTGAGCTGAGGCTTGCGCCCATTGTGCTCTTTTCAGCGCAGCGTGTCGAGGGCATGTCGCGCCGCGTCGCCGAGGGCGCGCCCGTACGACGCGCCATGACCCGCAGCGTGCACCGCGAGCGGGTGCAGCTGGTGCAGGGGGACGCGATCGCGCCACCCGGTCCGCAGAGGGAATGCGGTGTCGTAGGCGTCGACGATCACCTCGAGATGGGGCGCACCGAACAGCGCCAGCATGGCGAGGTCGGTCTCGCGGTGTCCGCCGTGGGCGGCCGGATCGATGAGCACGACCCCGTCGCCCGTGAAGATCACGTTGCCGTTCCAGAGGTCGCCATGGATGCGCCGCGCGGGTTCGCCGTCATCCGCAGGGCCCGACTCCAGCAGCTCGCAGACGGCCCGCACGGTGTCGGCGTCATCGGCGTCTATCGATCCGACCGAGACGGCGATCTCGAGAAAGGGCCTGACCCGCTGCTGCGAGTAGAACCGGCCCCACGACGTCTCCGGTTGGCAGCTCATGGGCCTCGACCCGATGAAGTTCGGGCCGCCCCATCCGGTCGGTGGCGATCCGAACTCCCCCGCACCCGCGCGATGCGTGACGGCCAGCGCCCGCCCGAACTCGGCCGCAGCATCCGGTGTCGGCCGGGCAGGAACGAGCTGTTCGAGCTCGATCGACCGCAACCCGACGGACTCCACCCGCACGATTCGTGCTCCCCCGTCGGGCTGCGCCTGCGCGAGCCACGCGAGGCCTGCTGCTTCCGCCTCGAAGAAACGTGGGGGTGCGTGCGGGTTCGACTTCACGAAGGGCATGGATTTATTGTCTCCCTTCGACAGGCTCAGGGAACGGGAGGGGGTGGGGCTCAGGGAACGGGCGGGGTGGGACTCAGGGAACGGGCGGGGTGGGGCTCAGGGAACGGGCGGGGTGGGGCTCAGGGAACGGGCGCGTTAAACGGAAGCAGGGCCCCACCCGAAGGTGAGGCCCTGCTGACGCCTAATTACTTAGGGCACTACTGGTGAAGAATCGACTACTTGGTGATCTTCGTGACGGTACCGGCACCGACGGTGCGGCCACCCTCACGGATCGCGAAGCCGAGGCCCTCTTCCATGGCGATGGGCTGGATCAGCTCGACGCTGATGTCAGTCGTGTCGCCGGGCATGACCATCTCAGTGCCCTCGGGGAGGGTGATGACGCCGGTCACGTCGGTGGTGCGGAAGTAGAACTGCGGGCGGTAGTTCGTGTAGAAGGGGTTGTGGCGGCCACCCTCATCCTTGGACAGGATGTAGGCGGTTCCGTCGAAACCGGTGTGCGGCGTGACCGAACCCGGCTTGACGATGACCTGGCCGCGCTCGACGTCTTCACGCTTGGTGCCGCGGAGCAGCAGACCACAGTTCTCGCCGGCCCATGCCTCGTCGAGCTGCTTGTGGAACATCTCGATACCCGTGACCGTGGTCTTGACGGTCGGGCGGATGCCGACGATCTCGACCTCGGAGTTGATCGCGAGGGTTCCGCGCTCGGCGCGACCCGTGACGACGGTTCCACGACCGGTGATCGTGAAGACGTCCTCGACGGGCATCAGGAAGGGCTTGTCCTTGTCGCGGACGGGCTCCGGGATGGAGTCGTCGACGGCCTGCATGAGCTCGAGGATCGAGTCGACCCACTTCTCGTCGCCCTCGAGGGCCTTGAGGCCGGAGACGCGAACAACGGGAGCGTTGTCGCCATCGAAGTCCTGGCTGGAGAGCAGCTCGCGAACCTCGAGCTCGACGAGCTCCAGGATCTCCTCGTCGTCGACCATGTCGGACTTGTTGAGCGCGACCAGCAGGTAGGGAACGCCGACCTGCTTGGCGAGCAGAACGTGCTCGCGGGTCTGGGCCATGGGGCCGTCGGTGGCGGCGACCACGAGGATTGCGCCGTCCATCTGGGCAGCACCGGTGATCATGTTCTTGATGTAGTCAGCGTGACCCGGGGCGTCGACGTGAGCGTAGTGACGCTTCTCGGTCTCGTACTCGACGTGCGAGATGTTGATCGTGATACCGCGCTGGCGCTCTTCGGGAGCGGAGTCGATCGACGCGAAGTCGCGCTGAACGTTGGTCTTGGACGGGAACTTGTCGGCAAGGACCTTGGAGATCGCTGCAGTCAGCGTGGTCTTTCCGTGGTCGACGTGACCGATCGTTCCGATGTTTACGTGCGGCTTGGTCCGCTCGAACTTGGCCTTGGCCACTGGGTCCTCCTCAGGACTCTCTTGCTCCGCATCCGGACAGAAAACTACCGGGTGAAGAGCGGGGGTGTTTGTGTATTGATGTTACGCGCTCCGGTGCTCGCAACAATATTGAGCACCGGAACACGATACAGGACTATTCGCCCTTGTTTTTGTTGATGATCTCTTCGGCGACAGCCTTGGGGACCTCGGCGTAGCTGTCGAAGGTCATCGAGTACACCGCGCGGCCCGAGGTCTTCGACCTCAGGTCACCGATGTATCCGAACATCTCCGAAAGCGGCACATGGGCACGGATGACCTTGATACCGGTCGCGTCCTCCATGGACTGGATCTGGCCACGACGCGAGTTGAGGTCGCCGATGACGTCACCCATGTATTCCTCAGGGGTGCGCACCTCGACTGCCATCAACGGCTCAAGGATGACCGGGTCCGCCTTGCGGGCGGCTTCCTTGAACGCCATGGAACCAGCGATCTTGAACGCCATCTCCGAGGAGTCGACGTCGTGGAACTGGCCATCGAGCAGGGCTGCCTTGACACCCACCATGGGGTAGCCGGCGAGAACGCCGACCTGCAGGGCATCCTGGATTCCAGCGTCGACCGAGGGGATGTACTCGCGCGGAACGCGACCACCGGTGACCTTGTTCTCGAACTCGTAGCTCTTCTCCGCGGTCACCTCCATGGGCTCGATCGAGATCTGCACCTTGGCGAACTGACCCGAACCACCGGTCTGCTTCTTGTGGGTGTAGTCATGCTTGGGCACCAGTCGACGGATCGTCTCGCGGTACGCGACCTGGGGCTTGCCCACGTTGGCCTCGACGTTGAACTCGCGCTTCATGCGGTCGACGAGGATGTCGAGGTGAAGCTCGCCCATTCCCTTGATGACCGTCTGGCCCGTGTCCTGGTTCTGCTCGGTGCGGAAGGTCGGGTCCTCTTCAGCGAGCTTCTGGATGGCGACACCCAGCTTCTCCTGGTCGGCCTTCGTCTTCGGCTCGATCGCGACCTCGATGACCGGGTCGGGGAACGTCATCGACTCGAGGACGACCTGGTGCTGCGAATCGCTCAGCGTGTCTCCCGTGGTCGTGTCCTTCAGACCGATGACCGCGTAGATGTGACCGGCGGTGACGGAGTCGACCGGGTTCTCCTTGTTCGCGTGCATCTGGAAGATCTTGCCGATGCGCTCTTTCTTGCCCTTGGTCGAGTTCATGATCTGTCCGCCCGACTCGAGCTGGCCCGAGTAGACGCGGATGTACGTGAGACGACCGAAGAACGGGTGCACCGCGACCTTGAACGCGAGCGCCGTGAAGGGCTCGTTGGCGTCGGGGTGACGCATCACGACGACCTCTTCGTCACGCGCGTCGTGGGCCTCGGTGGCCGGAACGTCGAGCGGGGTGGGGAGGTAGTCGATGACCGCGTCGAGCATGGGCTGCACGCCACGGTTCTTGAAGGCGGAGCCGCAGAGCACCGGGTAGATCTGGCTCGACACGGTGAGCTTGCGGATGGCGCCCTTGATCTCGGCGACGGTGAGCTCTTCGCCGGAGAAGAACTTCTCGAGCAGCGCATCGTCGGTCTCGGCGACGGTCTCGAGAAGCAGCTGGCGGTACTCGTCAGCCTTTTCCTTGAGGTCGGCCGGGATCTCCTCGATCTCGTACTTGGCGCCCATCTGGACGTCACCCTTCGAGTCTCCGCGCCAGGTGAGCGCGCGCATCTCGACCAGGTCGACGACACCCTCGAAGCTCGACTCGGCGCCGATGGGCAGCTGGATGACCAGCGGCTTGGCTCCGAGGCGGTTGATGATGGTGTCGACCGTGTAGTAGAAGTCGGCTCCGAGCTTGTCCATCTTGTTGACGAAGCAGATGCGCGGAACGTCGTACTTGTCGGCCTGGCGCCAGACGGTCTCCGACTGGGGCTCGACGCCCTCTTTACCGTCGAAGACGGCGACGGCACCGTCGAGCACGCGGAGCGAACGCTCCACCTCGACCGTGAAGTCGACGTGACCCGGGGTGTCGATGATGTTGATCTGGTTCTTGTTCCAGAAACAGGTCGTCGCAGCAGACGTGATGGTGATTCCACGCTCCTGCTCCTGCGCCATCCAGTCCATGGTGGCTGCGCCATCGTGGACTTCACCGATCTTGTGCGTGATACCCGTGTAGAACAGGATGCGCTCGGTGGTGGTGGTCTTGCCGGCATCGATGTGAGCCATGATGCCGATATTGCGGACCTTGTTCAGGTCGGTGAGCACGTCCTGTGCCACAGATTGCCTCCGGTTGTTTACTAAGGGGTTTGTCGAACGTCAGGCAGGGATCGAGTCGCGCGGCCCGCGGATGCGAACCGCACGACTCGACACGCTTCTACCAGCGGTAGTGAGCGAATGCCTTGTTCGACTCGGCCATCTTGTGCGTGTCTTCGCGGCGCTTGACCGCGGCGCCCAGGCCGTTCGATGCGTCGAGGATCTCGTTGGTGAGACGCTCGGTCATGGTCTTCTCGCGACGGCTCTTCGCGTAGCTCGTGAGCCAGCGGAGGGCCAGGGTGTTGGCGCGGTGGGGCTTGACCTCGACGGGGACCTGGTAGGTCGATCCGCCGACGCGGCGCGAACGCACCTCGAGGGTGGGACGCACGTTGTCGAGCGCCTTCTTCAGGGTCACGACGGCGTCGGCGCCGTTCTTGGCGGCGACTCCTTCGAGTGCGTCGTAGACGATGCGCTCGGCGAGGCCCTTCTTGCCGTCAAGAAGGATCTTGTTGACGAGCTGGCTGACGATGGGGGCTCCGTAGACCGGGTCCGCGATGACGGGACGCTTCGGTGCTGGTCCTTTACGAGGCATTACTTCTTGTCCTTCTTCGCGCCGTAGAGGCTACGGGCTTGCTTGCGGCCCTTGACGGCCTGGGTGTCCAGGGCGCCGCGGACGATCTTGTAACGGACACCGGGCAGGTCTTTGACACGACCGCCGCGCACGAGCACCATCGAGTGCTCCTGCAGGTTGTGGCCCTCGCCGGGAATGTAGGCGGTGACCTCGGTGCCGTTCGACAGCTTGACGCGGGCGACCTTGCGGAGAGCCGAGTTGGGCTTCTTGGGCGTGGTCGTGTAGACGCGGGTGCAGACGCCGCGCTGCTGCGGGTTGGCCTTCAGGGCCGGCGTCTTGGTCTTGGTGACCTTCGGAGTCCGGCCCTTGCGGACCAGCTGCTGAATGGTTGGCACTACTTCTCCTATTTTCTGCTGCACGGTGACAGCTTGCTTTCGCGTAGCAATCGGCGGCACCCGGCTCGCGGGATTCACTCCGATGTTCCTGTGGACCCACCGTCCGTACACGCGGACGCATGCGGATTCTTGATGGTGGGTATGCCGTGGGAGCTGGCCCCAGAGAGGACCGGCCCTTGCCTTGCCTCAGACTGGTCTGGCGCAAGAGTCTCGCCTCGAACGAATTCGGGGCGAAAAGTGGGCATGCAAGAATGCACACACCCGGGCAATATTAGCCCCAACCATGCCCTTCGGTCAAGCGAGCGCCACCGCTCAGAACGGCAGCACCGACGAGGTGAACTCGACGGCGCCGTCGACGACCGAGACGGTGCCGACCGGCCGGTAATTGGAGATGGTCGTGCCCGATGGCCCGGAGCGCCCGGCACCGTCGACCGAGTCGGCGACGACGTCGAGCGTGCCGCCCGTCTCCGTGGTGACCGACCAGCCGTTCCGGGTCCATCCGCCGATCGAATACGTGGGACGCACCGTCAGCGTCCAGCGGATGTCGGAGTACGTCACGCCGTCCTGCGCCCGTGCCTCGAACCCGCAGTTGTCGGGCTTCAGGCTCTGCTGGGACACGCATCCGTCGACATAGGCGTCGACCGCCGTCTGCGCCGCGGCGATACCTGCCTCGGTGAGCGTCGTCGTGACCGCCGCCGTCGCGAGGCTCCCCGCCGCGCTGTCGGACAGCCCGACGACGCTGGCCGTGGCGGGCACCGCATCGAACAGCTCGTCGCCGCCGACCGAGACCTCGTAGTCGCCGGGGAAGGCGCGCAGGGTCGTGCCGTCTGATTCGTCGAGCGCAGTGCCGTCAACCTGGACCGACAGCCCCGCCGGCCCCTGCACCTGCACGTCGACGGCCCCGAGGGACAGGGGCTCGAGCTGCCAGGTGTCGAAGACGATGAACGACTTTCCGCTCTTCGAGAGCGTGAACTCCTGCGTGTAGCTCGTTCCTCCCTGGGTGATCTTCGCGGTGACCGTCGACGTGTCTCCGGTCGTCTCGGGTTCACCGATGGTGAAGTCGGTGATGTGGTTGGCCGACGACGTGTAGGCGTCGTCGGTGAGGAGCCCCGACGGCTTCTCGCCCATCACGGCGAGAGCGGCCTCCGCCCTGCCGTCGACGAGGTCTTGCAGGAACTCGTCGACCTGCCGCTCCGGCGCCACCGACGAGGAGATCGATGCGCCGGCGACCGCGAGCCCGGCACCGCCGAGAACCACGACGGCGGCCGCTATGGAGATGCCCACGATGAGCCCGGTGCGCGACCTCCGCTTCGGCGGCTCCGGCGGCATGGCGTACGCGCCGTAGGGCACAGGGGGCAGGCTGGCGTCTGACATCGAAGACTCAGTCCTTCTCCCACGGCCAGGATGCGCCGCCGCCGCCCGCCGCCAAGAGGCCCAGTCCCATGGCCGAGACGAAGGCGGCTCCCATCACGACGAGCGTGTAGGGCGTGGGCGCCTGCGCGGCGATGGCCAGCAGCAGCGAGACGGGTCTGCCCGTGGCCACGAACTGCAGGATGCCGAGGACGGCCAGCTGCACGGCCACCGCCCCGAGGGCGAGGACCGCCGATGCCCCCAGCAGCGCGCCCGCTCCCCTGGTGGTCATGGTCGACCACCGCGGCGCCGCGAGCGCGACGAAGACGGCGAGTGCGGTCACTCCGATCGAGACGGGCACGACGATCGGGCCGATGTCGCGATCGGCCACCACATCGGTCTCGGTCAGCAGGCTGACGAATCCCCAGCCCGCCACGACGAGCGCCACGAACAGCGCCGTCGCGAAGACCGATCGGCCGTATCGCAGGCCAGGGCCCGGCATGACGGCTACCAGACCGGCGATCCCTGCGGCGCGGAGGCCGGGGCCTCGGCTACAGCCCTGTCGTACTCGGCTCTCGCCGTCTGGTTGCGCTCCTTGACCTTGCGGCCGCGTGAGGAGACCCAGGCACCGGTCCACACCGAGACCTCACGGGCGACGATGGCGGCGGCCAGGGGCAGGGGGTCCATCAGGAGCGACCGCAGGAACTCTGCCAGTTCGTCCGAGCTCATGGTCCAGCCCTGCACCGCGAGGTACGCGCCCACGATCGACCCCGCATAGACGATGGCCGCCACGACGAAACCGCCGATGATGTAGGCCCACCAGCCCGCGCGATTGAGAATCAGCACGAGGAGGATGAATGCGATCGCGAAGAACACGACCGGAACGATGAACGCGAAGTTGACCAGGAACCGGGTGAGCGTCGCGGCGGCGTTGTCGACCGACGGGTTGAAGACGAAGAACAGCGAGGCCACAGCGGCGTACACGACGGCGAAGGCGACCGTGCCGAGCAGGGCGATCACGGTGCCGAAGACGCGGTTGCCTCGTCGGGCGGGCTGCGCTGGCTGCGCCGTGTACGCGGGCGGTGGCGTCGCGGAGTAGATCTCGCCGCCCGGAAGACCGGCCGGCACGGTCGGCGCGGGAGGGCTGCCTGCACCCTCGGTCTGCGAAGCGAGCGGAGCGCCCGTCGTGTGCGGGTTCATGGGAGGAACGGTGGTGCGGACGACGTAGGGGTTCGAACCGTCGGGCTCGCGGTTCTCGGCAGGGCTGGTCCAGCCGGTCGACTCGCGGGGGCCGTTCTCGGTGTTCGCGGTGTGCACGACGACGGGCTCGAGCGTTCCCGGCTCGACGGACGACGGCTCGGCGACGACGAATGCCGTGTCGGGGTCGGCCTGCGGCTCTGCTCGGGACTCGCGCGGCTCGGATTCGTGGCCGTTCGAACGCTGCGGGTCTCGATCGGGATCGTTGTTCGTGCTCATAAGGCCATCCTGCCGGTCGGGGAGGTGCTTGGCCAGCAGGCGCGGCGCACGAGCTGTCACCGCACCGTGAACGACTGCCGACCGATGCGTACGACCGCGCCCGGCTGCACGACATACTTCTGCCCGGGCGCCAGAGCGACGGCGGGCCGGCCCCTCTGCTCGACGGTCGTGCCGTTGCCCGAACCCAGATCCTCTAGCCAGAGGCCATCGCCGTCGATCTCGAATCGGGCGTGCACCTTCGACACCGATCGACCCGGGTCGTCGACACGCACCAGCTGGAGCGAGGACTCCCCACGGACTCCCTGGGGCATCCGCCCGATGACGCCGGCGCCCGCGACGGTCACCGTCTGGCCCGTGCTGAAATCGAGGAGATACGACGCCGGGGCGCTCGGGCGCTCGGACTCCTCCTCCGAACGGGGCCACGGCTCGACGAACGGGATGCGCGCGGATCGCGCATGCCACAGCCCGCCGGGCGACGACGCGGGGAACGGGGGCAGCTCGGGCTCAGCCACGACGCACTCCCCCGCCGTCGGACTCGCGCCGGTTCGACGCGAGCGATCGCACGCGGGCCGCGGCACGGATGCGCTGCCACCTCGAGAAGTCCTTCGCCCACACGGCGCGGGCGGCCGCGACATCCGACCAGTAGCGGTCGGCCTCCGTGAAGTCTGTGCGGTCGTCGGCGAAGACGGCCGTGTCGGCTCGGCGCGCGAGCGTGTCGAGCCCAGCGACGCCGACGGCCCGCGCGGCCTCCAGCCTCGTTGCCGCGGGCGGCACGTCGTAGCCGTAGTCGAGGCCCGCGTCGACCAGCTCCTGCCACCCTCCGGCGATGCGGGAGACGGCATCCGATCGCCGCCGCCGACGACGCCGGCGTGCCAGCTTCGCGACCCCCACGACGATCACCGGCGCGCAGACGACGAGGAGCACCAGTCCGACGATCGCCACGATGCGCACGATGCCGAGAACGACCGGCCAGAACGCGTCGGGATCGTCTGCCTGCTTCTCGTCGGCCTCCGGCCGGTTCGGCTCCACGGGCGTGTCGTCGGCGGCGGGCGGCGGCGGGATGACGACCTGCGGCCTCGACACCTGCTGCGTCGCATCCGGCAGCTGTTCGGGAATCGGCCTGTCGTCGGGCGTCGGCTCGAGTGCGACCCATCCGTAGCCGGCGAGGTCGACCTCGACCCAGGCCGAGACGTCGGCCCCGGTCACGGTCGTCGACCCGGCAGGGGGCGCGAAGCCCATCACGACGCGGGCGGGGAAGCCCAACTCGCCGGCCATGAGCGCGACGGTCGCGGCGTACTGCTCTGCGTCGCCCAGCATGAGCGGGGCGGTGAGGAGTTCGGTGATGCGGTCGGCGGCGTGGCCCGATCGAGAGTAGGGCCGGTCGGCATCGGTGCCGTGGCTGATGTAGCCGGATGCGCGGATCGCCTGGACGACGGCGGCCAGCTTCTCGCCGGGTCGGTCGAGCCCGGCGGTGTCGTCGGCGACCGCGGCGGCGACCGCATCCGGCACGTTGCTCGGCTGCGGAACCGACGCGTCGCCCGGGGTGGCGGCCAGCAGCTCGTCGTCGTCGGGCGCGGGAGGCACGATCGAATCGACGGTGTAGGTGTCGCCCTCCTGCACTCCGCCGAGCACGGCGGCCGTCGACGTGGTGCGGTTGTAGAAGAACTCGTCTGCCAGCCGAGACGCTCGGGGCCCGCCGAACTCGACGCTCTCGGCGTCTCCCACGATGGGAAGCCAGACCCCTCGGTAGCCGGACACCGAGATCGTCGCCGTGACGGCCGAGCCTGCCTCGCCGGCTCTGTCGATCGTCGAGGGAACACGGGCGAAGAAGCCCGAATCGGCCGTCGACGAGCCGTCGCCCACGCTGTAGACCACGCCATCGTAGGTGTCGAGCGCCGCCAGCCGGATGCGCGCCCCGTCGGGCAGCCCGTCGACCTCGAAGAGCGGCGCTCCCGCGGCCTCGGCGCTGAAGTAGGAGCGGAAGCCGCTGAGGGGGCTCGCGTAGTCGCGCGGATCGAACGGCCTCTCGACGGCGGCTCGCACCACGTCGCGCGGACCCTGGGGAGCCAGGGCCGCGGCACCGGCGACGCCCGCGGCGACGGCGACCGCGAGAACGAGCACGGCCGCGATCACGGGGCGCACGGCCCCCCGTCGTTCCGGCTCGACCTCACGCGTTCGGGCATCCGACCCGGTCTGGCCCGACAGCAGCGCGATGGCCCGGCGCCTCGCGAGCCTGGCCCGCCACGTCATCCAGGCGATCGCCGCGAGGAGGAACGCGATCGACGTGACGACGGGGAACCACGCCGTCTCGGGGCCGAGGGCGATGCCCGTGACGGCCACGACGATGGGGATCACCACGGCGATCTCGCCCCGTCGTGTGCGCAGCAGGATCGACAGGCCGAGCACACTCCCCCCGAGCATCAGCACAAGGGCCGGAGCCAACAGGGACTGGTAGCTCGCAACGGGCAGGTCGACCGTGACGAGCTGTTTCCACCCCAGGGCGCTGCCCGTCACGAGGTCGCGGATGCCGTCGAAGCTCGGCAGCACCCCGGAGATCGCTCGACCGGGAACCGCGAGCGCCACACCGAAGACCAGGAACACCCCGATGGATGCGCCGAGGACCGCATACCCGGGCCAGCGCAGCAGCGCGCCGGCCCATGCGACGGCGACCCCGAGCACGAGCGCCGCCCCCGCGAGAACGAGGAGTCGCGGAGTCTCGTAGATGGGCCAGAGCGTCGCCGCCGCGATGCACATCAGCAGCACGAAGAAGGCCGTGTCGATCGCTGCGGAGAGTCGATCGATGCGGGGAGCCGCCCTCACGATGCCGCCCTCGCCAGCGCCTTCTGCACATCGGTGAGGTATCCCACCGTGAGAACGCTCAACTCTCCGACGCGGCGCAGGCTCGGCACGATCCCCGGGTTGCAGACCACGGCCAGAACCTCGACCCCCGCGGGGAACGCGACCGACGCGGTGCGCAGCTGTGCGCTCGTCACCTCGGATCCGCAGACGACGATGGCCACCGATGCTCCGGAGACCGACTCCGCGCCGCCCCGGGCGAGCGCGACGAGTCCCATGGCTCTCGCGCTGTGCTCGACGCGCGCGAGGTCGTCGAGCAGGCGTGTCCTGCTGAGCGAGCTGAGGCGCAGGGGTGTCGTCGTGGCCCGCCGGGCGAACTCGGGCGTCTCGGCGCTGGTGAGCACGGACACGTCCCTGGCGTCTCTGATCGCTCGGATCCCGATCGATCCCGCCACGCTGACGGCGAGCTCGAACTCCTCCTCGGAGTGGTAGTCGGCGCTCGAGCGCGACAGGGCGATCACCAGATGACTGCGCCGCGTCTCTTCGAACTGCCGCACCATGAGGCTGCCCGTCCGCGCCGTGCTCTTCCAGTGGATGTGCCGCCGGTCGTCGCCGGGAGCGTACTCGCGCAGGGCGTGGAACGAGACGTCGGAATCGGTGAGGTCGCGCGTCGGGTTTCCCTCGAGGTCGCGGATGAGGCCCGTACTCGTCGACGGGATGGCCACGGTCGCCGGATGCACGAACAGCTCGAGGTACGAGGTCCAGACGTACTCGCGGCGGAGCAGTCCGATCGGATCAGCCCTCACGGTTCGCACCGGCCCGACCCGCACGACGCCCCGCCGCGCCGTGGGAACGGCGAAGACCCGGCTGACCTGTCCCTGCCGCCGGATGCCGCCGAGATAGAACTCCGCCAGACCGCTGCCGACCGGAACCTCGCTCTTGACGGGGGGAAGGCGGAACCGGCTGGGGTTGCACACCGAGAGCGTCGCGCGCGCCGACTCGCCGACCACGACACGATCGCGGTCGAGCGAGAGACCCACGTCGTAGGAGTTGCGGCCGAGGAGGAAGAGCGTTCCGAGCAGCAGCAGGGCGAGACCGGTGAACGCCGCCACGACGAGCTCCATCCAGCCGAGCAGATAGCCGAACACGGCGCCGACGACCACGACACCGACGACGGCCAGCCCGAGTCCGGTGACGGTCGCCGCGGTCCAGCTCCAGGCGCGTCGGACGCCCGCCCGCGCCGCCCGCGCAATCCGGACCGCGCGCATCCGGGCACCCGTGCGTGCCCCGCCGTCGTCGATGGCGGATGCGGCGCGCGTGCGCGTGTAGGCGTGGGTTCCGGTCAGGCCGGTCAGCTCGGCCCGGGCGTCCGTCGTTCCGGATGCCGCCTGGTCCCGGGCTCGGCGGGCGGTGCGGCGGCCGAACGCCGTGCGCCTGGCCCGCACCTCTCGCGGGCGCTGCGGCGAACCGGGGCCGCCGGCCCCGGTCGCACTCGCACGCCGCGCGTCGTCGCTCAAGCCGACTTCGCCCTGTCGGTGGGCGGCGGGGTCTCGAGCAGGATCTGACCGATGATGCTCGACGCGGTCACGCCGTCGAACTCCGCCTCGGGATCGAGCACCAGCCGATGAGCGAGCACGTTCTCGGCGAGGGTCTTCACGTCGTCGGGCGTCACGAAGTGTCGGCCGTGGGCCGCGGCCCACGTCTTCGAGGTGCGCACGAGGGCCACGGCACCGCGCACGCTCGCGCCGAGACGCACCTCGACCGCGTTCCTCGTCGCATCCACGATGTCGGCCACGTAGTCGAGAACCGCGTGTCCGACGTGAACCGTGCGCGCCAGATCGGCCATCTCGACGATGCTGGCGCTCGTGACCACGGCGGGGATCGTGCTGTCGTGCGTGCGCGTGGCCGCGCCCTCGAGGATCGCGATCGTCGACGAGCGGTCGGGGTAGCCGAGCGAGGCCTTCATCATGAAGCGGTCGAGCTGCGCCTCGGGCAGCCTGTAGGTTCCCGCCTGCTCGACGGGGTTCTGCGTCGCCACGACGAGGAAGGGCCTGCCCACCCCGTGCGTCGCGCCATCGACCGTCACCCTGCCCTCCTCCATGACCTCGAGCAGCGCCGACTGAGTCTTGGGGCTCGCCCGGTTGATCTCGTCGGCCAACACGATCGACGCGAAGATCGGGCCGCGGTGGAACTCGAACACGCCCTGCTTCTGGTCGTAAATGCTCATGCCGGTGACGTCGCCGGGAAGGAGGTCGGGGGTGAATTGGATGCGGCTCGACGTGCCCTGCACGGTCTGCGCCATGGCGCGGGCCAACGAGGTCTTGCCCGTGCCCGGGGAGTCCTCGAGCAGCAGGTGGCCCTCGCTCAGAAGCGTCGTGAAGGCCAGTCTCACCACGTGGCTCTTGCCGAAGACGACGCGCTCGACGTTCGTGACGAGTCGGCCGAACACGTCGGAGAACCAGACGGCCTGTTCGCGGGTCATGGTCATGGTCGTACTCCTGTTGTCTCTGTGGCGGCGACTCTCACCCGCACTGCCTGCCGCTGCCGCGCTGGCGCAGCTCGTTCTGGTCCGTGCCGCTCGTAAAGTCTCCCCCATTGCCGATCGTGCGCACGACGACCTCCTGCGAATCGGCGAGCGCGCCGAGAGCCGGCGCGGTGGGGTCGTCGGACCAGCTCGACCATCCACCGGGGATTCCGGCGATCGTCGAGCGGAACGAGTACTCGAACGTCCACGAGACGCTTCCCGCGCTCTCGAGCGCCACCGACACCTGCTGCTCCGCGACGCACGAGGTGACCGAGGCGTTCGCGTTCACGGGCACGAGAGGATTCGTGGCAGCGACGGCCTCGCTGCACCGCGTCGTGCCGTCGCTCGTGATGCACGAGGTGAAGGTCCACGGGCCGGATCCGGACAGGGGGGATCCGTTCGTCACGGCCTGGCCGCCCGACACCTGGATCGTGTACTCGGATGCGTCGGTGTTCGGCAGCACCGCCGGTGCCGCGCTCGAGACGGCGACGCCGTAACGTCCGTCGGAAGGCTCCTGGTACGCGAGAGACACCGTCGGCGGCGCCGGGGGAACAAGCACGCGCACACTGCCGGTCTGGGCAGAGGAGCATCCCCAGCCGTTGTCGGCGTAGACGACGTAGACGAATCGCGATCCGACGTCGCCGGATGCCGTCGGCACGACGACGCCGGGTGAGACGACGGGCCCGCCGGATGCCTGGCCGCAGCTCGGCACGGTGGCGGATGCCGGGTAGCGCACCACCGTGTACTTCACGCCGGACGCGCCATTGGCGCCGAAGGCCGACCAGTCGACGCGCACGGAGCCGGCGTCGTCGACGACGGTGGCCTCCACTGTGCTCGCGGTCGGAGCGCCGACGGCGGTCGCCGCCCCCGAGCTGGATCTGTTCCACGGGATCTGCCCCGGATACAGGGAGTCGGCACCGTTCTCGGCCCACACCTCTGCGGTGTACTCCGTTCCGGGAACGCCCCGGTAGCGCAGGGAGGTCGCGGATCGGTCGAGCGTGACGGTGGACCCGCCGATCTGCACCCGCACCCGCTGCACCGCGCTGCCCGGCGTCGGGTCGGCGATGGGATTCCAGGAGACGACGAGATAGCCCTCGTTCGACTGGGTCGAATCCGCCGCTTCCCGGGTGAGCGAGACCCGCTGTGGCGGCGCGGGGATGTAGTCGCTGCGCATGGGAGCGCTGCGCGCGCTCGGCACCGACTGGCCGTACTGGTTGACCGCGATCGAGTAGAACGTGTAGTTCTTGCCCGCCTGCAGGTCGGTGAGGAGGCAGGTCGCGGAGGCGCCGCAGTCCTTCGAGTATCCCCCGTTGTCGTCGCTGCGGATGATGAACGACGTGATGGGGGCGCCGTTCGGATACGGAAGCGGAACCGCCGACACGGCGAGCTGGCCGTTCACGAATCCGGCGCCGCCGAGAACCGGAGCCGCCGGCTGGTCGGGCACGTCGACGATGGTGATCGTGACCGTGCCCCACGCGGCGCGGGTCGGATCGTTCGTGGCGTCGGCCACCTGGTACTGCATCGACACCTGGCCGGCGGTCTTCAGATCGAGCTGCGGCGAGACCGATACCTGGAGCGTGCTCTTGTCGGCACTCGGTGTGACCTGCACGCCGGCAGGCACCGCGCCCTGCACGGCGACGACCGTCAGCGGCTTGTCGGGGAACGGGTTGGTCGCCGTGTCGTTGGCGAGCACGGGGATCGACGCCGACTCGCCGCGACGGATCGTGAGGGTGTCGGCCCCCGGGCTCACGAGCGGGCGATTCGACGTGACCACCGACACCTTGACGATGCCTGCCTTGCCGTCGCTCTTCGCGTCGCGCACCCCCACCGAGAACTCCGAGCCGCTGCCGACCCGGGCATCCGCTGCGGCCGCGATCGTGAGGCGCGTGCCCGCGAGCGTCGCCGAGAACCCGGCGCCGGGCTGGGAGTTCAGTGCGTACACGAGCTGGTCGACATCGGCCGGATAGGGGTATTTCGTGAGGTCGCGGAGTTCGATCACCCGCTCGTCGCCCGGCTGCAGGGCCAGCTGCGCCCCGGAGAAGACGGGCGGCTGATTGTCACGGGGCTCGACGGTGATCGCGAGCACGATCACGGCCTTGCGCCCATCGGGGTCGTCGGAACTCGAGCCGTCGGTGACCTCGAACGACAGCGACGCCGGGCCCCAGTATCCGTCGCGGCTCGTGAAGCTCAGCGTTCGGGGATCGACGACCAGATTCGACCCGTCGGCGTTGCTCGCCTTGACCGTGGCCTCGTCTGTGAGCCGCACCTGCCGGCCTCCGGCCGCGACCACGTAGTCGTTGATGTCGATCGAGAGCGTGTCTCCGCTCAGCACCTGCAGCGGCTTGGCCGTCGTGCGCAGCTCGGGCAGCGCATCCTCGAGGCCGGGAACCCAGATGAAGGCCGTGGCGCTCACATCGGGATCGTCGGCCCTCGCCACGACGAAGGGGATGATCTGGCTCTTCTGCTGCACGGCGACCCGCACCCGGTTGTTTGCGAGCACCTCGGCGGTGCTGTCGTAGCCCGCGACGAGCGACAGATCGAGTGCATCGGCGTCGCCCTCGGCGTAGAAGACGTTGCGCATCACGTCGACCGTGACCTCGTCACGACCCTGGATGTCGGTGAGACTCAGCACGGTGTCGTCGGCCTCCGGGCGCACGGGAGGGGCATCGACATCGACACGCACACGAAGCCACGCGGATGCCTGCTGGCCGGCCTCGTTCTGGATCGTGTAGAGCACGGCGTAGTCACCCTCGGCCTCCGGAGCCTGGAAGGTGATGCGGTCCGCGGACTTCGGCACGTCGACGGCGGCCTCGGCGTCTGCGGATTCCGTGCCCACGATGTCGAGGGCGCCGGCGTTCGGATCCGAGTCGTTCTCGAGCACCCTTACGGTGATCGAGTTGCCCGGCGTGGTCACGACCACGTCGTCGACCGCGACCGGAAGGCTGGCCGTGTCGAAGGCGGGGCTGATACCCACCCGCACGACCCCGGTCGCTCGGGCACCGAGGCTGTCGACGACCTCGTAGGAGAACGAGTCCGTGCCCTGCGACGCCGCGCCGGCCGTGTAGGTGATCACGTCGCCCGCGACGGTCACGTTGCCCTGCGACGGATTCGATGCGGCCCCGACGAGCCTCACCGAGTCGCCGTCGGCATCCATGTCACCGAGAGGAACCGAGACCTTCACGGCCTCGCCTGCGAGCACGCGGGCCGACAGCGTCGGCGGCACGGGGGCGGAGTTGGTCGCGGCGTCGGCCTCTCTCACCGAGATCGTCACCTGGGCCGTGTCGAACTGCACGTCGGCGGTGGTGCCCAGGCGGTAGATCGCCGTGAAGTCGCCGGGCTCGTCGGGGGCGAGGTAGCGCAGTCGGTTGCCGGAGACGAAGAGCAGGCCGCCTCCGGAGGGCACGTTCTGCACGAGCGCGGGATCGAGCACGAGCGGCTTGCGGTTCGGGTGCTCGTCGTTCGCCACGACGGGGATGTCGACGACCTCTCCGACGCGCACCGAGATGCTGTCGGCCGTGGCCACGGGCGCCTGGAGCCTCGCGGGCTCGGGAACCTGGTAGACCGTCACGACGCCCTCTGCGCTCGAGAATCCGTTCGTTGCGGTGTAGCCGAATGTCACCGGGCCGTCGAGCGGATTGTTGAGCCTGACGCGCAGGATGCGGTGCTCGATGACCTCGACGACCACGCCCGAGGAGGCAGGCACTCCCGAGACCCCCGAGATGCTCAGCACGCCGCCCGCCGGGTCGATGTCGGTGGAGAGCACGTCGACCAGGTCTGTCTGCTGCTGGTAGAGGAAGGCTACGGTCGGCACGGTGATGGGCTTCGTCGCGGCATCGGGCGCGGCCGCGATGTCGACGCGCACGACGCCCGTCGCCGTCTGCTGCGCCGCGTCGGTGACCGAGTACGACAGGTAGTGGATTCCGGCCTTCTGCGACTCGAACCGGAAGGTGCCCTTGGCGTAGTTGGGCGTGATTGTGGTCTCGGGGTAGTCGGCCACGGTGCTGAGGCGGATGCTGCCCGTTCCTCCTCGAACGTGCTCGAGGGGCGAGATCTGCAGCTCCTGGCCCGTGTAGCCCTGCACGAGGAAACCGTCCGCGGTCATCGGCACGGTTCCGGGCTCTGACACCGTGACCCGCACCTGGCCGGTTCCGGCCTCGGTGAAGTCGGAGACCTGCAGGCCGATCTCCGTGCTGCCGGGTGCCGTCGACCCGCTGCGGAAGTCGAGCTCGCCCGCGGGCGCGAACGACACGCGGTCGGGTTCCGCCGTCTGCGCCTCGACGAGGTACATCGGATCGCCGTCGGGGTCGTACCAGTCTCCCAGCACATTCGTCGTGAAGACCCCGCCGACGGCCACGGCCGCCTGGGTGACCCGCGCCTGCACGGGCGGCGAATTCTCACCGGCGGAGCGCACGGTGACGGTGACGACGGAGGAGGCCGTGCCGCCCCGGCCGTCGGAGATGGTGTAGTCGAACGAGAAGGTGCCGGATGCCTGCGGCGTCAGAGTGACCTGCAGCCGCTGCGCCGTGCTCACGAGGTCGATCTGCGCCAGTGCGGGGTCGACCTCGCCGACCGCCGTGATCGACAGCACGTCGCCGTTCGGGTCGTAGTCGTTCAGCAGCACGGGCAGGATGCTGGCCACGCCCGGGCGGGCGCCGAAGTCGTCGGCGTTGGCCACGGGCGGCTGCTGGTCGGCGACGAGCTCGGGAGGCGTCTGGTCGTCGATCTCGTCCTGCTGCTGCTGGTCGTCGTCGTCATCGATCAGCTGGTCCCAGTTGTCAATGAGGCGGTTCTCGTGCTGCACGGCCCAGACCCGGCCGCCGACGCGGTCGTTCAGCACGACGTATCGGCCGTTGCTGCGGAAGGCCAGGTCGTCGTCGGCGGAGACGCCGGCGAGCCGGCCGCTCACCGCGTCCGACGAGCCGCAGCGCTGCCAGGTCGAGCCGTCCGCCCAGGCCGCGTACGCGCATCCATCGTCATCGACGAACGGCCGGGCCGGCAGACCCTGCGCGCCCTCGACCAGCCGTTCGAGCGCTCCGGTGGCCGTGTCGACGCCCAGCAGACCGCCAGAGTGGGCGATCAGCACGGTGTCTCCGGTCGTGGTCGCCGCCGACAGCTGAAGCTCCTCCGATGCCCCGACGCTGTCGGTCAGGTCGATCTGCCGACCGCCGACGACGAGTTCGCGCCGTGTCACATCGAGAACGGATGCGACGCCGCCGGTGAGCGTGACCTGCACCTCGTCGTCGTCCTCGGCGTCGATGCCGGTCACCGGCTCGGAGCTCGGCTCGGCACCCGAACGGATGTCGGCGGTCACGAGACGCTGGCTGCGCCGATCGAAGCCCACCAGCATGCCCGTGTCGTCGACGGCGACCGCGCTGCCCGCATCCAGGCTGAGCAGAGGCTGCTCCGTGTCGTCGAAGGTGTCGAGGTTCGCCTGTCGCACGACCCAGACCTCGCCCGTGTCGGCCGAGTGGATCACGATCTGGCCGTCGTCGAGCATCACGTCGGGGTCGCCCGCCGGAAGCGGGATCGTAGAGGTGACGAGCGAGGACGCGGGGTCGATGACCTGCAGGGTGTTGCTCGTGCGGTCGTGGGCGATAACGGTGGATCCCCGCTGCAGCACGTCGATGTCGCCGCCCTCGCTCTTGACCACCGAGTTGAGCTCGAACACATCGGTGTTGGCGCGCCCGACCACCTGGCGCGAGCCGTTGGTGACCCAGACGGACGCGTCGTCGAGTTGCAGCTTCTGCTCCGTGTACCCCGTCGATACGAGGGCCACGGTGAGCACGACGGCAGCGACGAGCAGAACGCTCACGGTGGTGATCGCCTGCGACGCGTGCGCGCGGAGCCAGCGGAAGATCATCCGGCGCCCCCGGCCGGCGCGCATTTCTCGGCCGACGGGTCGCCGAGTCGGCCGTCACGCGAGACGCGCACGGTGATGCACTCGGGCACGGAGCCGTCGGCCTGCACGGTGAATTCGGTCGAGGTCTGCGTCGACGAGGAGCCGTCTGTCGAGCGGATGACGTAGAGGTCGCCGCCTGCGAGGCCCGGGTCGCGCCAGGAAAAGACGACGGTTCCGGCCTGCTCCTGGGCCCGGATGTCGCTGACGACCGGCATCGACGTGTTCAACGCGCCCAGCACCAGAACGACGGCGGCGACGATCGCGGCCACGAGCACGACAGCACTGCCGACGACGGCGGCGATCACGCCGGGCCTGCGCACGGAGCGCGAGCGAGCGGCCGTGGCCTGCCTGATCACCGTGACGCTCGAGTCGGTGGACTCGCGGACGGCCTCGGACTGGCGCCCCCGGTGCCTCACCCGCGGGCCCTCGGCGCCGCGCACCGAGACCCCGCCCTGGGCGGCCTTCGTGAGCGAGGCCGAAGACGGTCTCGGGGCCGGGCGGTGCACCGCCTCGTTCGAGATGTCGGCCGAGGTCTGAGGGAGGGACAGGCTCGACTCGATCAGCTGGAGGCCGCGGACGACCTCGAGCACGCTCGCGGGTCGCGCGGCCGGGTTCTTGCTCAGGCACGACGCGAGGAGCGCCTCGAGCTCCGGCGGAACATCCGGCCGCCCGGTCGGCGGCACGCGGTCACGACCCACGATGCGGCGCTGCAGGTCGTCACGGGTGTTGCTCTTGCCCGGATACTCGAACGGTGTGCGGCCGGCGAGCATCGAATAGAGGGTGGCGGCCAGCGACCAGACCTCGCTGCGCACCGTGCCCCTCGTCTCGGACTGCAGAACCTCCGGCGCCGACCAGGGCACGCTCATGCCCTCGGCCTCCTCGCGTTCGGCCTCGGCCACCGTGGCCGCGATGCCGAAGTCGGCGAGCACGGGGTGGTGGTACTGCGTGAGGAGGATGTTCGACGGCTTGATGTCGCGGTGCAGGAAGCCGAGGCGGTGCGCGCTCTCGAGTGCGCTGCCGATCTTGACGCCGGCCGTCAGCACCTCGGCCACGGCGATGCGCTCGGTCTTGTAGCGCGACCCGTAGGAGGAGGGGCAGTACTCCATCACCAGGTAGGGGCGGCCGTCGGGCGCGATGCTCGCGGCGTGAACCGTGACGACAGAGGGGTGCGTCGCGAGCTGCGACATCAGGTTCGCCTCCGACAGGAACATGGCGCGCACGCTGTTGGTCGCCACGCCCGGAAGCAGGACCTTCACGGCGACATCGGCCCGGGGAAGCGCCTGCTCATAGAGGAAGACGTCGGCGAAGCCGCCCTTTCCCAGGGCGCGGAGGTGCGTGTAGCCCGCGAGCACGGGAGGCTGTGAAGGCAGCCTGCGGGCCATGGGTGTTCCTCTTTCGGGACGGGTGCGTAGTGCGGGGCGAGACACCCCTGGGCGATCCCCCCGAAAAGCCGTCTCCCCACTGTACATATGCCATCACCGGCATCGTCCAGTTCCGCCCCCTCACAAGGCTCCCCCAATCAGGGGCACAGAGGTCAGTCGAATCGCGGAAGTGTGGCGTCGGTTTCGGCCTCGATGTCGCTGTCGACGACCTCGACGACCACCGTGGTCACGTTGTCGCGCCCGCCGGCGGCGAGTGCGGCCTCCAGCAGCAGCCCGGCCGCGTCGTCGGCATCGATCGCCTCGGACAGGAGGAGACGGATGAGATCGACGTCGACCTCCTTCGTGAGGCCGTCGGAGCAGATGAGCAGCCGTGCCCCCTGCGCCACCGGAATGAACCACAGATCGGGCACGGGGTTCTTGCCGAACCCCACCGCCCTGGTGATGATGTTGCGATTCGGATGCGACTCCGCCTCGATCGCGGTGATGCGGCCGGAATCGACCATGGCCTGAACCGCCGAGTGGTCGACGGTGAGCTGCGTGAGTACCCCGCCGTCGAGGACGTAGACACGCGAGTCGCCGATGTTGAACACGGCCCAGTAGGGTCGCCCTGCCTGCAGCGTCAGAGCGATGCCCGTCACCGTCGTGCCGGCACCCGACCCCTCGCGACCTCCCGCGATCTCCCCGATGTCGGCGCTCGCCCGCCGGAGCGCGTCGGTGATCTCGTCGCTCGAGGCGAATCCGCCCGAGAGCCGCTCCGCCAGCCGCTCGACGACGGCCGCGCTCGCCTCGTCGCCGGCCGCGTGGCCTCCCATGCCGTCGGCCACGGCGAACACCGGCGCCTCGGCCAGATAGCTGTCCTGGTTCTGCGCGCGCTTCAGGCCCCTGTTCGTCTGGGCGGCCCAGGAGAGCCCGAGGTGGCCGCCGTCGCCGGGCAGCGCCACGGTCGCGGCGCCCACGGTCGAGGGCGCGGCCGTCACCACGCGGCACCGCCCGTGCCCGCGACGATCTCGAGCACGATGCCGTCTCCGAGGTCGAGCGTGGTTCCGGCGGCGACCACGCGGCTGGACCCCGGGCTGAGCACCGACGGCGCGGCTCCGGGTGTGCTCACCCTCGTTCCGTTGGTCGAGCCGAGATCGCGCACGACGACGGCGCGACCCTCCTCGAGGATCTCGAGGTGCGTGGCGCTGACCTCGCGGCGCGGAGACGGAACGGCGACGAGCTCGGGCACGAGCCCCGAGGTGATGCGCGGGCTGCGGGGCGAGCGGCCGACGTAGACGGCGCGGTCGAGCGCGATCACGCGCCCGTCGGGAAAGGACACGGCGTGGGGCACGGTGGTCTGGCCGGATGCGTCGGGCTGCTCGATGCGGGTGCGTCGCCCGCCCGTCGGGGTCACGCCCGCGCTCAGGTGGGCGCTGGCCGGGATGCCGGGAATGGACGGCAGCGGGGGCGGCGGCAGAACGGAGTCGGGCGCGGCAACCGGAGCGCGGCGCCGCTCGCCGATCACGGTGTCTGCGGATGCGTTGGGATCGTCGGCCGCGGCGGTCACGGCCGGCTGGCCCAGGATCGTGTCGTCGACATCGTTGCCCTCGCGGGTCAGCGGGGGAAGGGATGGGGCGCTGCCCGAGGTCAGGCGGTCGACGCTGATCACGGTGTCGTCGTCGAGTGCGGCGTCGAGTTCGATCGAGGTGACCCCCTCGACGATCTGTCCCGGGCCGACGGAAACCGGGCCCGCGGCATCCAGAACCCGCACGCGCACGGTCATGTCCTGGCCGACCAGCAACTGCACCGCATCGCCCGCGGAGCGGCGGACCTGGACCGCCTGCGCGTCGGTGACATCGGGGTGGATATGGAGTGTCACGGGCTCCTGCCATTCGACGCGCATCGTGCCGGTCCCCACCTGAACTCCCATTCCGCCGTCGACGGTCGTCATCGCCTGCCGTGCGACAGCTTATTACCCCCGGGGCCACCCCGGTCGCGGCGCCGGGAGCCTAGGCTCGTTGCTGTGGCAGATGCAGCGCAGATGACCCTCCCGTCGTCGACGGTGGCCTGGCTGACTCCCGACCCGTTCGTCGCGGGGGCGCTGACGCTGAGCCTCGACGGCGTGCCTCAGTCTCATGTCTCGCTGCGCGACCCGCGGCACCTCTTCTACGACTACGTGCGGCGCATGGGCACGGCGATCGATCTCGCGGCCCGGCCCGCGGAGCCGCTCGACGTTCTGCACCTGGGTGCGGGCGCGCTCACACTCGCCCGCTACGTCGCTCTGACGAGGCCGGGATCGAGGCAGCTCGTCGTCGAGAAGGAGGAGGGGCTGGTGGCGTTCGTGCTGGAGCACGCGCCGCTGCCGCGCTCGGCCGAGATCGACCTCGTCGAGGGCGACGCGCTCGACGCGCTGCGGTCGCTCGCCCTGCCGGGATCCGACTGGCGCGAGGGCGCCGACATCGTCGTGTGCGATGTCTACGCCGGCGTCTCGACACCGGCCCATCTCATCTCGCAGGACTTCTTCGAGGCGGTGCGGGCGGTGCTCGCGCCCCGGGGCACCGTTCTGGTGAACGTGGCCGACGAGCCGGATCTCGGCACGGTCGGGCGGCAGCTCGACGCCCTCAGGGCGGTGTTCCCCGCCGTCGCCATGATCGGCCCCGCAGCAACGCTCGACGGCCGCGAGGCCGGCAACGTGGTGCTTGTCGCCGGCGCCGACCCGGCCATTCTCGAACGGATGCCGGCGCTGGCGGCGGCGGGACCGCATCCGGTCGCCTGGCGCGTGATCGCGCCCCCGCGGTAGCGCCCGAGTGACAAACGGGAAGAGCCCCCCACCGCGAACGGTGAGGGGCTCTTCTCGTGAGGCTGCCTACTAGTTGTAGGTGCCCGGGGTGTAGTCGTCGCTCGAGAAGCTGTCGAAGTCGACGAACGACAGGTCGGCCTCTGAGAACGACGCGTCATCGGTGAAGATGCGGTTCGGGTAACGCTCCGCCTTCGCCTCATCGGTCGCCTCGACGGCGACGTCGCGGTAACGCGGCAGTCCCGTTCCGGCGGGGATGAGCTTACCGATGATGACGTTCTCCTTCAGACCCATCAGCGGGTCGGACTTGCCCTCCATGGCGGCCTGCGTGAGAACACGCGTGGTCTCCTGGAACGACGCGGCCGACAGCCACGACTCGGTCGCGAGGGACGCCTTGGTGATACCCATGACCTCCTGACGAGCGGATGCCGTCTTCTTGCCCTGGGTGAGCGCCTCGCGGTTGAGCGTGTTGTAACGCGCCCGGTCGACGAGCTCGCCCGGCAGCAGGTCGGTGTCACCGTGCTCGACGACAGTCACCTTGCGGAGCATCTGTCGAACGATGACCTCGATGTGCTTGTCGTGGATGGGGACACCCTGCGAACGGTAGACGCCCTGGACACCGCCCACGAGGTGCTTCTGCACCTCGCGAACACCCTTGACGCGCAGGACCTCTTTCGGGTCCACCGCGCCGATGATGATCTGGTGTCCGAGCTCGACGTGCTGGCCGTCTTCGATGAGAAGCGTCGAACGCTTCAGCACCGGGTAGGCGATCGGCTCGTCGCCGTTGTCGGGGGTCAGGATGACCTTCCGGCTGCGGTCGGTGTCCTCGATGTGCACGCGGCCTGCGGCTTCGGCGATCGGGGACGCACCCTTGGGGGTACGAGCCTCGAACAGCTCCTGCACACGGGGCAGACCCTGCGTGATGTCATCAGCGGATGCCGAACCACCGGTGTGGAAGGTACGCATCGTGAGCTGGGTTCCGGGCTCACCGATCGACTGGGCCGCGATGATGCCGACGGCCTCGCCGATGTCGACGAGCAGGCCCGTGGCGAGCGAGCGGCCGTAGCAGGCAGCACACACACCGACGGCCGACTCGCACGTGAGGACGGAGCGCACCTTGATGATGTTGACTCCGGCCGCAACCAGCTTGTCGATCAGAACGTCTCCGACGTCGTCGCCGGCCTCGGCCACGACAGTGCCCTTGGCGTCGACTGCATCAGCGGCGAGCGAACGGGCGAACACCGAGTTCTCGACGTTCGGATCCTTGGTCCACTTGCCGTCTGCACCCTCGATCGCGATCGGAAGATCGAGACCCTTGCTGGTGCCGCAGTCGTCTTCACGGATGATGACGTCTTGTGAGACGTCGACGAGACGACGCGTGAGGTAACCCGAGTCGGCCGTACGGAGGGCCGTGTCGGCCAGACCCTTGCGGGCACCGTGCGTCGCGATGAAGTACTCGGCGACCGAGAGTCCTTCGCGGTAGCTCGAGATGATCGGGCGAGGGATGATCTCACCCTTCGGGTTGTTCACGAGGCCTCGCATACCGGCGATGTTGCGCACCTGCAGCCAGTTACCACGAGCACCGGACGTGACCATGCGGTTGATGGTGTTGTCCTTCGGGAAGTTGTCGCGCATGGCCTGCGCGACCTCTTCGGTCGCCTTCGTCCAGATCTGGATGAGCTCCTGGCGACGCTCGAGGTCGGTCGTGAGACCCTTCTCGAACTGGCCCTGCACCTTGGCGGCCTGCTTCTCGTAGCCCTGAACGATCTCGCGCTTGTTCGGCGGAGTCAGGATGTCGGAGAGTGCCACGGTGACACCCGAACGGCTGGCCCAGTAGAAGCCGGCGTCCTTGATGCGGTCGAGCGATGCGGCGACCTCGACCTTCGGGTAGCGCTCGGCGAGGTCGTTGACGATCTCCGAGAGCTGGCCCTTGTCGGCCACGGCCTGGATGTACGGGTAGTCGGCCGGAAGCGCCTCGTTGAAGAGAGCGCGACCCAGCGTGGTCTCGACGATGACGGGACCGTCGACGTAGTCGGCCGGGCCCTCGTTCTCGCCGAAGTGCACGTCGTGCAGACGGATCTTCACGGGTGCGTTGAGGTCGAGCGACTTCTGGTCGTGCGCCAGGATCGCCTCGGCGACGGAGGAGAACGCGCGGCCTTCGCCGATCGCTCCTTCTTTCACCGTGGTGAGGTGGTGCAGACCGATGATCATGTCCTGTGTGGGCAGGGTCACCGGGCGACCGTCGGACGGCTTCAGGATGTTGTTCGACGCGAGCATCAGGATGCGCGCCTCGGCCTGGGCCTCGACCGACAGCGGCAGGTGCACAGCCATCTGGTCGCCGTCGAAGTCGGCGTTGAACGCCGCGCAGACGAGGGGGTGCAGCTGGATGGCCTTGCCCTCGACGAGCTGAGGCTCGAAGGCCTGGATGCCCAGACGGTGAAGCGTCGGTGCGCGGTTCAGCAGAACGGGGCGCTCGCGGATGATCTCCTCGAGCACGTCCCACACCTGCGGACGGCTGCGCTCGACCATGCGCTTCGCGGCCTTGATGTTCTGAGCGTGGCTCAGGTCGATCAGGCGCTTGATCACGAACGGCTTGAACAGCTCGAGTGCCATCTGCTTGGGCAGACCGCACTGGTGCAGCTTGAGCTGGGGACCGACGATGATGACCGAACGACCGGAGTAGTCGACGCGCTTTCCGAGCAGGTTCTGGCGGAAACGACCCTGCTTTCCCTTGAGCATGTCGCTCAGGGACTTCAGGGCGCGGTTGCCGGTACCCGTGACGGGGCGACCACGACGACCGTTGTCGAACAGGGCGTCGACGGCCTCTTGCAGCATGCGCTTCTCGTTGTTCACGATGATCTCGGGGGCTCCGAGGTCGAGCAGGCGGCGCAGACGGTTGTTGCGGTTGATGACACGACGGTAGAGGTCGTTCAGGTCGCTCGTTGCGAAGCGGCCACCGTCGAGCTGCACCATCGGGCGCAGCTCCGGCGGGATCACCGGAACGACATCGAGGACCATGGCGGCCGGCGAGTTGCCGGTGGCCAGGAACGACGACACCACGCGCAGGCGCTTGATGGCACGGATCTTCTTCTGGCCCTTGCCCTCGGCGATCTGCAGGTGAAGGTTCTCACCCTCGGTCACCAGGTCGAAGGCCTCGAGGCGCTTCTTGATGGCCTCGGCACCCATGTAGGCGCTGAAGTACTGGCCGTAGCGGTCCTGGAGCTCGTGGAAGACGGCGTCCTCCGGCTTGAGCTCGCCGACCTTGAGGCTGCGGAAGTCCTCCCAGACGCGCTCGAGCTGACCGATCTGCTCGTCGTACGCCTTGCGGGTCTGTCCCATCTCCTTCTCGGCGGAGTCCTTCGTGCGACGCTTCTGGTCGCTCTTGGCTCCCTCGGCCTCGAGGGCCGCGAGGTCGGTCTCGAGCCGCTGGAGGCGGTTCGCGATCGTGGAGTCACGCTGGTCGGACAGGGTCTTGATCTCGAGACGGAGCTCGTTCTCCAGACCGGGCATGTCCTCGTGGCGAGCATCCTCGTCGACCGAGATGATCATGTACGCAGCGAAGTAGATGACCTTCTCGAGGTCCTTCGGTGCCATGTCGAGCAGGTAGCCCAAGCGCGACGGAACGCCCTTGAAGTACCAGATGTGGGTGACGGGAGCGGCGAGCTCGATGTGGCCCATGCGCTCGCGGCGAACCGAGGACTTGGTGACCTCGACGCCGCAGCGCTCGCAGACGATTCCCTTGAATCGCACCCGCTTGTACTTGCCGCAGGAACACTCCCAGTCACGGCTCGGCCCGAAGATCTGCTCTCCGAAGAGACCGTCCTTCTCGGGCTTCAGCGTGCGGTAGTTGATCGTCTCCGGCTTCTTTACCTCACCGTGTGACCACTTGCGAATGTCGTCTGCCGTGGCAAGACCGATTCGCAGTTCGTCAAATGTTGTAACGTCCAGCAATGTTTTCTCTTCTCCTGAAGGTTGCGTCAGCTAAGTAAATGCCGGATCAGATGTCGTCGATCGACGACGACTCGAACCGGGTGGAGATGTTGATGCCGAGCTCCTCTGCGGCACGGAAGACCTCGTCGTCCGTGTCGCGCAGGCTCACTGCCGTTCCATCGGCCGAGAGGACCTCGACGTTCAGGCACAGCGACTGCATCTCCTTGATGAGCACCTTGAAGCTCTCGGGAATACCGGGCTCCTGGATGTTCTCGCCCTTGACGATCGCCTCGTAGACCTTCACGCGGCCGAGGATGTCGTCGGACTTGATGGTCAGGAGCTCCTGGAGCGCGTACGCGGCTCCATAGGCCTCGAGGGCCCAGACCTCCATCTCACCGAAACGCTGTCCACCGAACTGTGCCTTACCACCCAGCGGCTGCTGCGTGATCATGGAGTACGGACCCGTCGAACGCGCGTGGATCTTGTCGTCGACGAGGTGGTGCAGCTTCAGGATGTACATGTAACCGACCGAGATGGGCTCGGGGTACGGCTCACCGGAGCGGCCGTCGAAGAGACGGGCCTTTCCGGAGGAGCCGATGAGGCGGTCGCCGTCGCGGGTCGGGGTCGTCGAGTCGAGCAGACCGGCGATCTCTTCCTCAAAAGCACCGTCGAACACGGGGGTCGCGACCTTGGTGTTCGGAGCAGCCTTGCGGGCCTGCTCGGGCAGCTCTGCAGCCCACTTGGGCTTGCCTTCGACCTCCCAGCCCTGCTTGGCGATCCAGCCGAGGTGCGTCTCGAGAACCTGGCCGAAGTTCATTCGACCGGGGATTCCCAGCGGGTTCAGCACGATGTCGACGGGGGTACCGTCTGCCAGGAACGGCATGTCCTCGACCGGAAGGATCTTGGAGATGACGCCCTTGTTGCCGTGACGGCCGGCGAGCTTGTCGCCCTCGGTGATCTTGCGCTTCTGGGCGATGTAGACGACAACACGCTGGTTGACGCCCGACCCGAGCTCGTCGTCGTTCTCGGCGGAGAACTCCTTGACGGCGATGATCGTGCCCTGCTCACCGTGGGGAACCTTCAGCGACGTGTCGCGAACCTCGCGGCTCTTCTCGTTGAAGATGGCGCGCAGCAGGCGCTCCTCGGCGCTGAGCTCGGTCTCGCCCTTGGGCGTGACCTTGCCGACGAGGATGTCGCCGGGGCGGACCTCGGCACCGATGCGGATGATGCCGCGCTCGTCGAGGTCTGCGAGCAGCTCAGGCGAGACGTTGGGGAGGTCACGGGTGATCTCCTCTTTACCCAGCTTGGTGTCGCGCGCGTCGACCTCGTACTCCTCGATGTGGATCGAGGAGAGCACGTCGTCTTTCACCAGGTTCTGGCTCAGGATCATCGCGTCTTCGAAGTTGTAGCCCTCCCACGGCATGAACGCCACGAGGAGGTTCTTGCCGAGCGCGAGCTCGCCGTTCTCGGTGGCGGGACCATCGGCCAGAACCTGGCCGACCTCGACCCGCTCGCCCTCGGCGACGATCACACGGTGGTTGTAGCTGGTGCCCTGGTTGGAGCGGTCGAACTTGCGCAGGTAGTAGTCCTGCGTTCCACCCTCGTCGAGCTGCACGGTGACGACGTCTGCCGAGACCTCGGAGACGACACCCGCCTTGAGCGTGGTGACCACGTCTCCGGCGTCGATGGCGGCGTAGCCCTCCATACCGGTACCCACGAGCGGGCTCTCGCTGCGGAGCAGCGGAACGGCCTGGCGCTGCATGTTCGCACCCATGAGGGCGCGGTTCGCATCGTCGTGCTCGAGGAAGGGGATGAGCGAGGTCGCGACCGACACCATCTGGCGCGGCGAGACGTCCATGTAGCCGATGTCCTCGGCCGGGAACAGGTCGACCTCTCCGCCCTTGCGGCGGGCGAGGACGCGCGACTCGGCGAAGCGGGCCTCACCGGTGAGCGGCGCGTTGGCCTGGGCGACGATGTACTCGTCTTCTTCGCTTGCGGTCAGGTAGTCGATGGTCGCCGTGACCACGCCGTCGACGACGCGACGATACGGGGTCTCGATGAAACCGAACGAGTTGATGCGCGCGAACGAGGCGAGCGAACCGATCAGACCGATGTTCGGGCCTTCAGGGGTCTCGATGGGGCACATACGGCCGTAGTGCGACGGGTGAACGTCTCGCACCTCGACACCGGCGCGCTCACGGCTCAGACCACCCGGGCCCAGCGCGGAGAGGCGACGCTTGTGCGTCAGGCCCGCGAGGGGGTTGTTCTGGTCCATGAACTGCGACAGCTGGCTGGTTCCGAAGAACTCCTTGATCGCGGCGACGACAGGGCGCACGTTGATCAGGGTCTGCGGCGTGATGGCCTCGATGTCCTGAGTCGTCATACGCTCGCGAACGACGCGCTCCATGCGGGACAGACCCGTGCGGACCTGGTTCTGGATGAGCTCGCCGACGGCGCGGATGCGACGGTTTCCGAAGTGGTCGATGTCATCGACGTCGAGACGGATGTCGACCTTCTTGCCCTCGCGGGTGCCGGGGATCGTCGTCTGGTTGTCGTGAAGGGCGACCAGGTACTTGATCGTGGCGATGATGTCCTCGACCGTGAGCACCGAGTTGCTCAGCGCGCTCTCGATGCCGAGCTTGCGGTTGATCTTGTACCGACCGACCTTGGCCAGGTCGTAGCGCTTCGAGTTGAAGTAGAAGTTGTCGAGCAGCGCACGCGCGGCCTCGGCAGCGACCTGCTCGCCCGGACGGAGCTTGCGGTAGATGTCCTTCAGCGCCTCTTCCTTCGTCAGGATCGTGTCCTTCTCGAGGGTGGCCTCGATGGATGCGTATCCCTTGAACTCGGAGAGGATCTCTTCGCTCGTGAGGCCGAGGGCCTTGAGGAAGACGGTGACGCTCTGCTTGCGCTTGCGGTCGATGCGAACGCCGACCTGGTCGCGCTTGTCGATCTCGAACTCGAGCCATGCACCACGGCTCGGGATGATGCGCGAGGAGTAGATGTCTTTATCAGACGTCTTCTCCTGGGCGCGCTCGAAGTACACGCCGGGGCTGCGCACGAGCTGCGAGACAACGACACGCTCGGTGCCGTTGATGATGAACGTGCCGCGCTCGGTCATGAGCGGGAAGTCGCCCATGAAGACGGTCTGCGTCTTGATCTCACCGGTCTGGTGGTTCATGAACTCGGCCTCGACGTAGAGGGGAGCCGCATAGGTCTTGCCGCGCTCCTTGCACTCGTCGATCGTGTACTTCTCAGGCTCGAGGAACGGAGCGGTGAAGCTCAGCTGCATCGTCTCGCCGAGGTCCTCGATCGGGGAGATCTCCTCGAAGATCTCCTCGAGTCCCGAGTTGTTGGCGAGGTCCTGACGACCGGCCTTCTTCGCCTCGGCGACGCGCTCTTTCCAGATGTCGTTGCCGACGAGCCAGTCGAAGCTCTCGGTCTGCAGAGCGAGCAGATCCGGGACCGTCAGAGTGTCTGTGATCTTCGCGAACGAGAGACGCGATGCGTTTCTCCCGGTCTTGGGTGAGTTGGTGGATGCGTTGCGCGCAGCAGCCAAGGAAATAACCTCCGTGGACCCCGTCGGGTCTCAGTACTGTCGGTTGACTAATAAGGATGTTTCGTTTGCGATCGCACCCGGCTTCGACCTACATTTGTCAAGAAGTTCGGGGATGTAAAACCACGGCTGCCGACCGCGATATGAGGGCATGGTTTTACTGGGAGCGCAAAGGTCAACTATAGGTGAATCCGACGCGCCTGTCCACCGCTTTTCTTGATTAGTTTCTGAATCTCCGGTATAACCGCCCGCTCCGTCGTTCCCTGAGCTCGTCGAAGGGATACTGGAACCATGAGCAGATCCACGCGAGGCGCCGATCGGGCCGAGCCCGGGCATCCATCGGCAACCCTGTCGAAGAGCGGCTTCCACGCCCGGATCGAGTCCGACCGCTACTCCCCCGGCAGCTTTCTGCTCGTCGTCGACGGCACTCCGCAATCGCACGTCGACCTCGACGACCCCACCCACCTCAACTTCGAGTACGTGCGCCGCATCGGCCACGGCATCGATCTCGTGCGCCCCGAGGGCGACCCGATCACCGCCGTGCACCTCGGCGGCGGCGGCCTCACCCTCCCGCGCTACGTCGCGGCGACCAGGCCCGGATCGCGGCAGCAGGTCGTGGAGTACGAAAGCGACCTCGTCGATCTCGTGCGCCGGGAGCTGCCCCTGCCCCGCGACGCCCAGATCCGCATCCGGCACGGCGACGCGCGCGAGGTGCTCGCCGCGTTCCCGCCGGGGCTGGTCGGCAACGTCGATCTGCTGGTGGTGGATGTCTTCTCCGGCGCGCGCACGCCGGCCCACGTCACGAGCGCCGAGTTCTACACCCTCGGCCGCACGCTTCTCTCCGACGACGGCATGATCGCGGTGAACGTCGCCGACGGCGCCGGACTCGCCTTCGCCCGCGGACAGGCCGCCACCCTGTCGAGCGTGTTCGATCACGTGTCGATCGTCCTCGACTCGCAGATGCTGAAGGCCAAGCGTTTCGGCAACGTGGTCATGTTCGGCTCCCGCTCCCCGCTGCCCTTCGAGCGCCTGCCGCGGCTCGTGGCCGGCGATCCCGTCGCATCCAAGGTCGTCACAGGCGCCGAGCTGCGCAACTTTATCGCGGGCGCAGCCATCGTCACCGACCAGACCGCCGTGAAGTCGCCCCCGCCGGGGCGCAGCATCTTCCAGATCAAGCCCTGACCGGGGCCCCAGGCAGGAGACACCATGAGCATCCGACGAACCACCTCGGCCCTCGCCGCGAGCGCCGTCGCCCTGCTCGTGCTGGCCGGATGCGAGGCGCCGCGCCCCGAGCGCACGGTCGCGACGGCGACTCCGTCGGCCACCGCATCGGCTACCCCGACGCCGACCCCGACGGCCAGCGCCACCCCGACCGCTCCCCCGCTCACGGGCGCGTACACGCCCACCGGCGAGCTGATCCCGCTGGCGAACGACCTCGCGGCACCCTGGTCGATCGCGCCCGTCGGCACCGACGGCATCCTGATCTCTGAGCGAGACTCGGCGCAGATCGTGCTCGTCGACCCGGCCGGCCAGAAGCGGGCGATCGGCGGCGTGGGCGGCGTCGCCGCGTCGGGCGAGGGCGGCCTGCTCGGCATCGCGGTGCACGGCGACGGCGCCGAGCGACGCCTCTTCGCGTATTTCACGACCGACGGCGACAACCGGGTCGTGTCGTTCCCGCTCACCGGGGCGGCAGCATCCCTCGCACTCGGGCCGGCCACCGAGGTCATCACCGGCCTGCCCAAGGCGTCGAACCACAACGGCGGCCGCATCGCGTTCGGCCCGGACGACAAGCTCTACATCACCACAGGCGACGCGAACCAGCGCGAGGGCGCCCAGGACCCGGGCTACCTGGGCGGCAAGATCCTGCGACTGGATGCCACGGGCTCGGTCCCCGCGGACAACCCGATCGCGGGCTCGCCGGTCTACAGCCTCGGCCACCGCAACCCGCAGGGAATCGCGTGGGGCCCGGACGGCACGATGTACGCCGCGGAGTTCGGCCAGGACACGTGGGACGAGCTGAACATCATCGTTCCCGGCGCGAACTACGGCTGGCCGACGGTCGAGGGCATCGATTCGTCGGACACCCGGTTCGTTGCGCCCATCGCGCAGTGGGGCACCGACGACGCCAGCCCGAGCGGGATCGCGGTGGTCGGCGACACCGTGTTCATGGCCGGGCTCGGCGGCGAGAGACTGTGGACGATCGACGCGACCGGGGGCGTTCAGACCCGGGAGTTCTTCTCAGGCCAGCTCGGGCGCGTCCGCGACGTGCATGCGACGGGTGACGGCGGCCTGCTGCTCATCACGAACAACACCGACGGCCGAGGCGAGCCCCGATCGGGGGACGACACGCTGTATCGAGTCACTCTCGCGGCGACCTCCGGATAGGGTTGTTCGCAGCCCGCCGACCGACCCGTTCGGCCGCGGGAGCACCACGCGCCGAGCAACGGAGTACCTGACACACGTGAGCATCATCACCGGCTACGACCCCCGCAACCTGAGGGAGAAGATCGACGTCGCGGCGGCATCCGCGCGACTCGGCGAGCTGGGCCAGCTGCGCAGCCTCTCGGCCCTCAACGAGAAGGTCGGGCTGTACCGGCTGCTCGGGCGCCTCGACGAGGCATGGACCGTGGCGAACGAGGCCGTGCGCCACACCCGCTTCTCGGGCGACCGCGAGCAGCTGCTCGGCGCCCGCATCCGCCGCGCGCAGGTGCAGCAGTACCAGGGCAAGCTGCAGGCGGCCCTGTCTGAACTGTCGCTGTGCGTCGACGAGGCGCGGGTGCACGAGTGGGGTCCGCTCGAGGCCGCGTCGCAGCTCACCCGAGGCAAGGTGCTGTTCGACCTGGGCGACTACGAGGCCGCCCTGGTCGACTTCAAGGCCACCGTCTTCCTCTACGAGAAGATGGGCGCCTCGCTCGACCAGCTCGAGAGCTCGCTCGTGGCCGTCGCGGTGACCGAGTCGTTCCTCTCCGAGTCCTGACCCGTGCCTCCACGGCCACTCGGGGGCCGATGTCGCACGCTCGGGTTAAGGTTTCCCCGTGGCTGATCTAGGGAAAGTACGCGTCTGGGCAGACGCCCTCATAGCCCTCCATCTCGATCCGCGGGTGTGGTCGTTCGGGTTCGACAACGCCAAGACGCGCGCGGGGCTCTGCAGCTTCACGACCAAGCGCATCACGGTCTCGCGCTACCTGGCCGCCACCTTCGACGACGACGAGATCCACCAGGTGCTGCTGCACGAGGTCGCGCACGCGATGGCCGGCCACCGGGCGGGGCACGGTCCGTCGTGGAGGCGCATAGCGGCATCCATCGGATACGTGGGGTCGCGCACGCACACCGGCTCGGTCGCCGACGAACTGGCGCCGTGGGCGGGCACCTGCCCCGCGGGCCACGAGCACTTCCGCTATCGCAAGCCGGCGCGCACGCTCGCCTGCGGCATGTGCTCCAAGCGGTTCGACCCGGCCAACGTCATCACCTGGCAGCGCCGCGAGATCGACCCGGCGCGCAGGCGCCAGGCGGCCTCGCGTCTCTAGCGCGCATGCGTGGGGCTCAGACGGGCGGCTGCGGGTCGTACTGGATGCCGCGGCGCACCTCGCGGGCGCGTTCGACTCCCGCGAGACGTGCGACGAGATGCAGAGCCATGTCTATGCCCGCCGAGACACCCGCCGACGTGATCACGTCGCCGTCGTCGACGAAGCGATCGTCGGGGCGCACCTCGATGCTCGGGTCGAGTTCGCCGAGCCGCTCGAGCGAACCCCAGTGCGTCGTCGCCGGCCGGTGGCCGAGGATGCCGGCGGCCGCGTAGACGAGCGAGCCGGTGCAGACACTGGTCATCAGGGGAACCGCGGCTCGCTGCGCGCGCACCCACTCGATCCGCGCCTCGTCGACGAGGTGCCTGCGAGTGCCGCGTCCGCCCGGATAGATGAGCACCTCGAGAGGCGGTGCGGCATCCACCCGCACATCGGGCAGAATGCGCATGCCCTTGGCGCAGGTGACGGGGTCGAGCGAATCGGCCATCATCAGCACGTCGTACCCGTCCTCGGGGTTCGTGCGCGTCCACCACGAGAGCACCTCCCACGGACCGACGGCGTCGAGTTCCTCGACGTCGTCGAACAACAGAATGCCGATGTGCTTGGTCATGGTGACACCCTATCCGCACACTCAGAACGCTTCGCTGACTCCCGTGTTGTGCGGATCGTCGTGGTGCGCGCGCACGAGACTCGCCGGCCACGAGTTGCGCGGGGCCTTCTCCGGCCTGCGCAGGGCCTGTTCGAGCACCGCGTCGCCGAGGTGCTTCTCGACGTCGAGGCGAGGATAGGCCTCCTCGATCGCACTCCGCTCTGCCGCCGCGACCGTGTCGAGGCCGAAGTCGCCGCGCACGCCGAGGCGAGTCAGCCGCGTGATCGGTCCTCGGTGTTCGGCGATCTGGGGCGAGGTGTGCAGGGCGATGGCCTCCCAGACCAGGTCGGTGTCGGCGGCGGACATCCCTTCGGCGGCCAGGAAGCGTGCGGCCGCATCGGCGCCGTCGACCTCGAACCGCAGCTCGCCGTCGGCCTCGTCCGTCGTTCCGATGTCGTGCAGCACGCAGGCGAGGAACAGAAGATCGGCGTCGAAGTCCTGGCCCGCAGCGAGGCCGTCGGATGCCGCCACCACGCGGGCATGCAGGAAGGTGCGAACGCTGTGGTTGGCGATGGAGCGCTCCTCGGTGCGCTGCACCCAGTCGAGCGCGCGAAGCGCGGTGTCACCGGTGGGCAGCTGAAGGAGTTCCGTCATGCCTCGACGCTAGCCCGAGGCCCCTGAGCCCGATGCTCTGCAACCGGCCAATGTGGCACGAGATTCCGCCGAGTTGCACGAAAACGCCGCCTCACCCGACGGGGAGGCGGCGTTTTCGTGCAACTCGACGAGACGACTACTCGACGACCTGGACTTCCTTCCAGAACGCGACGTAGTTGCTGAAGTCCTTGCCCACGCGGTCGAACGAGGCGGGGTAGGGCTTCGGGTAGCTCCAGGCGCGATCCTTGAGGCTCGCGCCGCTGTCGCTCACGCTGAAGTACTGGCACTCGCCCTTCCATGGACAGGTGTACGGCGTGTCGCTGGGAGTGAGCAGGTCGACGTTCACGCTCGACGGGGGAAAGTACCAGTTCCCTTCGATGGCGATCAGATCTTCCTTGGGTGCCTCGGCGATGACGGTGCCGTTGACGACTGCTTTCATGATGAAACCTCCTGCCGCAACGCTACGCCCTCGGCGTCACCGTGAGTCCTGAATCGGGCGGATCACCCGCTGGAAGATCAGGATTCCCGCAGCGACCACGGGCACGGCGACGAGCGCACCGAGGATGCCTCCGAGAGCCGCTCCGCCGATCGCCGCCACGATGACGAGCACGCCGGGCACGGCGACCGCCTTGGCCATGACCCGCGGGGTGAGTATGTAGGCCTCGACCTGCAGGTAGATCAGCATGATGATCGCGAAGATGAGGGCGCCCAGGGGGTTGAGCGTGAGGATCGACACGGCTCCGATCGTCGTTCCGAGAATGGGACCGACCACGGGGATGAGGGCGCAGACGAAGGCGACCAGGGCGAGCAGAAGGGGTGCCGGGCCGCCCACGATGAGAACGAGGATCAGGGTGATGGTGGCGTTCGCGAGAGCCAGCACGAACTGGCCGGCCACGTACTTGCCGACCGACTCCAGGATCTCCTCCGTGATCTCCCTGAATCCCGCGCGACGCGATTGGGGAACCGCCTGGTAGACGGTCGCCATGACGCCGCGGAGCGTCAGCGTGAGGTAGATGGTGAGCACGGTCACCACGATCACGGCCGTGATTCCCTCGAAGACGCCCGACCCCACCGAGAGCAGCCCGCCGCCGATCGACAGGAGCTTGTCGGGATCGGAGAGGAACGAGGTGATGTCCTTGATGATCGAGTCGAGGTCGAGCGAGGTGCCCAGCTGGTCGCTGATCCAGATAACCCACGGCTGCGCCAGCAGTCGGTCGGTCAGCTCGCTCGCGTGGGAGATCAGGTAATTCGCCTGCCGAACGAGGTTGGGCACGATGGCCAGGGCGACGCCGCCGATCACCGCGAGTGCGAGCACGGCCACTCCGAGCGATGCGGCCCAGCGCGGAATGTTGTGCCGCTCGGCGAGCTTCATCAGCGGCTCGAGCGCCAGCGCGATGAAGTACGCGATGCCGATGTACACGAACACGGTCGACAGCGAGCCGAGGGCACCCCACACCCCGAGCCCGACGCAGGCGCCGAGCGCCCCCAGCAGACCGATGAGAAAGGGGTTGAACCGGATGCGCCGCTGCGGCACGCGAGCCTCTTCGGCTCGGCGGGTGGGCACCCTGCCGAGCGTCGAACGGACTCTCGGCGAGGTGTTCGGTCGACGGCGGGGCGAATGCGAGTCGGCTCGTGTCATTGCTCGAGGCTAGTGGACACGGGCTCTTCGGCTCACGTCAGAGCAGGTCGGCGTGGTGGATCGCCGCGACGTCCGGGTGAGCGCGCAGGCGGTAGCGCAGCACGTTCTCGCCGTAGACCTGCAGGATCGGGCTGTCGTCGGGATCGGGCGTCACGCCCGTGGCCTCTGACTGCAGGGCCGCAGGCAGCGGGATCACCGGGATCGACGCATCCAATGCGGGGTTGAAGAAGAACGGGATGGAGATGCGGTCGCTGCCGATCGACGGCGAGATCACGCGGTGCACCGTGGCCTTGAGGTAGCCGTTCGTGGCGTACTCGAGCAGCTCGCCGATGTTCACGACGAAGGCGCCGGGCACGGGCGGGGCGTCGATCCACTCGTCGCCGTGCGCGACCTGGAGGCCGCCCTTGCCGGGCTCGACGAGGAGCAGGGTGAGCGCGCCGCCGTCGCGGTGGGCACCGACACCCTGCTTCGGGGTCGGGTCGCTCTTGCCGGGGTAGCGAACGATCTTGATCAGGGTCGACGGACGCTCGGCGAACGCCGCGTCGAAGACGTGCGGGTCGGCACCGAGCGAGGCGGCCCAGGCCTGCAGAAGCCGGATGCTGATGGCCGACAGCTCGTCGTGCCACCGGGTGACGACATCCTGCAGTTCGGGCAGCGCGTCGGGCCACAGGTTCGGGCCTTCGAGCCGCCAGTAGTCGGAAACACCCTCGCCGCGCTCGACCGTCTCGCGCTCGCTGCCGATGTCGATCTGCTCGCGCCAGTCGACCTTGCCCTGCGTGAGCTCTCCGCCGACCCGGGTGTAGCCGCGGAATTGCGGGCTGAGCACGTTCTCGATCGACAGCTTGTCTGCCTCGGGAAGGTCGAAGAACCGCCGCGACGTCTCGAGCACGCGGCTCACGAGCGACTCGGGAACGCCGTGACCCGTGAGATAGAAGAATCCGTAGTCATGGGTGGCACGGCGCAGGTCGTTGCGGAAAGCCTCCGCCTCGTCGGGCGAGGCATCGAGGCGGGAGAAGTCGAGAACGGGCAGGCTCTGGGTCATGGATTCAGGCTGGCACCTCGATCGGCCATCGCCAAATTGCATTACGACGTATTGAGCGGGCGTGCAATGGCAGGCGTCCGACTTGTCGCAGACGGGCCTGCCGCGCAGACTGGGCGGTGGAGGCCACCCATGAGAGTTCTGCTGAAATTCGTGCTCGACACCGATCCGGATGCCGCGTGGCGGGCCATCCGGAGCCCCGCCGTTTTTCGCGAGGTGTCGAGTCCGTTCCTGAAGATTCGGTCGCTCAGCGCCGACGGCTTTCCGACCATCTGGCAGCCGGGACAGCATCCCGTCGAGATCGAGGGCGGCGGCCTGATCCCGCTGGGCAAGCAGATCATCCGGCTCTCCTTCCTGGAGCGGCCCGACGGGGTGCGCATCGTGCGCGACTCGGGCCGCGGCGTCTCGGGTGCCGTCGCCATCCCCACGACCTGGGATCACCAGATGGCCATCTCGCCCGACCCGGCCGGAACGGGCAAGACTCTCTACCGAGACCGGCTGATCATCGGAGCGGGCGTGCTGACGCCCGCCGCCTGGTACGGCATGTGGGCGTTCTGGCAGTGGCGCGGGGCGCGACTCCGGCAGCTCGCGCCGACGTGGGCGTTCGATCCGCCGCTCCCGTCGTCCCCTTCGTCCCCTGAGCCTGTCGAAGGGGACCCTGTCGACGGCCCTTCGACAAGCTCAGGGACCGGCTCAGGGAACGGGGCTGTCGGAGCCGATCCCGACATCTCGGCGTAGCCTGATCCGATGACCTCCGCTGTTTCCGCCATCCAGGTCGCCGACTGGCGCCAACGCGTCTTCGCTCTTTACACCGAGGTGCGCCTGCTCGCGCTGGTGAACGCCGAAGCCGCCCATACCGTGTGGCGCGACGGGCGCGACGAACTGTTCCGCACGCATCCGCAGACCCCCCTGCTGCCCGACGACCGACCCGGCTTCACCGGCCTGCCCGTGGCACCCTACGACCCGGCCTGGCGATTCGAGGTCGAGATCACGGCCCCGGATGCGCCGGGCGGCTTCGATTTCGAGACCGGCACCGACGGGGTCGTGCCGTTCGAACTCGTCGGGCACGCGAGCATCCCCGAGGTGGGCAGGCTCGACGTCTGGCGCCTGCGCTCCTACGGAGGCGGACTGTTCATTCCCGTCCGCGACGGGCTCGCGGGAACTCCCGACGGAACCTACGGCGGCGGGCGCTACCTCATCGATTCGATCAAGGGCGCCCACCTGGGCGAGGGCGACACACCCGGGTCGCTGGTGCTCGACTTCAACTTCGCCTACAACCCCTCGTGCGCCTACGACCCGGCCTGGGCCTGCCCGCTCGCTCCTCTCGGAAACCGCGTCTCCGCCGGGATTCCGGTGGGCGAGCTGTATGTGCGCTAGGCTGTAATCACTTGGGAGCGCGATCGTGCGCTCCCTGCGTCGTAGAACGCACCTTGCGGTTCGGGCCTCGTGCCTGAAATCCGCGAAAACTTTCTCACGGCGAACGGAAGTGCCTACTGGCACCTTCGCCATCATTTCCGCACAGTCGCGGCATGGCCGAGAGAGTCTGTGCGAAACAGCATCTCTGTGCGATGCCGTCGTGTCACGCTGCGGACCCGATGCCTGAAAGGCACCGAAACAGCTATGTCAACACCCACCTTCTCCTCGCTCGGCGTTCCCGCGCCCGTCGTGGCCGCGCTCACCAACGCCGGCATCACCGAGCCCTTCCCCATCCAGCTCGACACCCTTCCCGACACCCTCGCCGGACGCGACGTTCTCGGCCGCGGAAAGACGGGCTCGGGCAAGACGCTCGCGTTCTCCATTCCGATGGTCGCCCGCCTCGGCGGCGCACTCTCCGGCGGCCAGCGCCGCTCGGGTCGCCCGCTCGGCCTGGTACTCGCGCCGACCCGTGAGCTCGCCACCCAGATCTCCGCGGTGCTCCAGCCGCTCGCCGACGCCTACGGCCTGAAGTCGACCACCATCTTCGGTGGCGTGTCGCAGCAGCGCCAGGTTGCAGCCCTCAAGGCCGGCGTCGACATCATCGTCGCCTGCCCGGGCCGTCTCGAAGACCTCATGAAGCAGGGCTTCGTGTCACTCGACGCCATCGAGATCACCGTGCTCGACGAGGCCGACCACATGGCCGACCTGGGCTTCCTGCCCGTCGTCACGCGCATCCTCGACAAGACCCCGCGCGGCGGACAGCGCCTGCTGTTCTCCGCCACGCTCGACAACGGCGTAGACAAGCTCGTGCGCAAGTTCCTGCAGAACGAGGTGCTGCACTCGGTCGACGAGGCCACCAGCCACGTCGAGCTCATGACCCACCACGTGTTCGAGGTCGACGGCGCCACCGCCAAGACCGAGCTCGTTCAGAAGCTCGCCTCGGGCACCGGCCGTCGCATCCTGTTCATGCGCACCAAGCACCACGCCAAGAAGCTGGCCCGCCAGCTGATCGACGCCGGCATCCCCGCCGTCGACCTGCACGGCAACCTCTCGCAGGTCGCCCGCGACCGCAACCTCGCAGCTTTCAGCGCCGGTGACGTGAAGGTTCTCGTCGCCACCGACGTCGCCGCCCGCGGCGTGCACGTCGACGACATCGAGCTCGTCATCCACGTCGACCCGCCGGCAGAGCACAAGGCGTACCTGCACCGCTCGGGCCGCACCGCCCGCGCGGGAAGCGCCGGAGACGTCGTCACCGTGATGCTGCCGACGCAGAAGAAGGACACGGCCGATCTGCTCCGCAAGGCGGCCATCCAGGTCACCCCGCAGCGCGTCACGGCGAACTCGCCCGCCGTCACCGAGCTCGTCGGCGAGCTGGCCGAGTGGGTCAAGCCCGCTCCCCGCGCCGCCGTTCAGGTTCAGGGCACCCCGCGCCGCCAGGGCGGATCGCAGGGCGCCAACGCCCAGCGCAAGCGCACACAGCGCGACGGTTCGCCGTCCGCCGGCGGCGGCGAGGGTCGTCCCCGTCGTGACCGCTCGGGCCGTCCCGCGACCGCAGGCGCCCCGGCTTCGGCCGGTGGAGCCCGCCGCGGCGGCAACGGCGGAGGCCGCGCAGCGGCCCCGGCCGGTGGCTCGTCACGCACCTACTCCACGTCGACCGGTGGCCAGGGCGGCTACGCGGCCGGCGCATCGGCATCCGGCAACGGCGGCGCCAGCGGCGCTCGTCGCCAGGGACGCCGCGCCCAGGGCTAGCAGCCCGCGCTTCGCCTGAACGGGCGGAGATCAGTGCATCCGACGCGAATACCGCGTCGGGTCCTCTGGTCTCCGCCCGTTCGTGCGTTCCGTTCCCTGAGCCTGTCGTTCCCTGAGCCTGTCGAAGGGCTGCTCTTCGACAAGCTCAGGGAACGGCGCGCCTAGATCAGGCGGCCTACCGAGGCCAGCGCCGCCCGCAGCAGCGAGCCGCGGCCGCCCTCGAACTCGGCAGACAGCTCGTCGGATGCCGCCTCCTGGGGAGTCATCCAGGTCACCTCGAGCGCGTCCTGGCGTGGCTCGCAGGTTCCGGTGACGGGCACCACGTAGGCGAGCGAGACGGCGTGCTGACGCTCATCGTAGAACTGGGTGACGCCCGGAAGCGGGAAGTACTCCGCCACCGAGAACGGGATCGGGCTCGCGGGCAGCTGCGGGAACGCCATGGGCCCCAGGTCTTTCTCGAGGTGGCGGAAGAGGGCATCCCTCAGCGTCTCGCCGTACATGACCCGACCCGAGACGAGGGTGCGCGTGATGGAGCCTGTGGGCGTGGCCCGCAGGAGCATGCCCACCTCGGTGACCTGGCCCAGGCCGTCGACCCTCACGGGAACGGCCTCGACGTAGAGCAACGGCAGGCGCCGACGGATCTCGGCGAGCTCGATGTCGCTGAGCCAGCCCGGATTGGTGTTCTGCGACGGTGTGGGCGGGATGTTGCTGCCCTCGGGGGTCCACTCGGGATCGGGGTCTGGAGTTCTCACGCTCATAGTCCATTCTTACCCACGAGACCAGCCGTCGGCGCCGCAGGACACACTGTCGGCGGCATGCGTGAGGATGGAGCATATGGGCGACGTGCTCGACAGGTTCTCCCCCGCGACCCGGCAGTGGTTCCGCGGGGCGTTCAGCGCGCCCACGCCCGCGCAGCTCGGAGCGTGGCAGGCGGTCTCCTCCGGAGCGAACGCGCTCGTCGTCGCTCCCACCGGATCGGGCAAGACGCTGTCGGCGTTCCTGTGGTCGATCGACAGGCTCACGTCGCAGCCCCCGCCCGCGAAGGCCGGCGTGCGGGTTCTCTACATCTCGCCGCTCAAGGCCCTCGCCGTCGACGTCGAGCGCAACCTGCGTTCCCCGCTCGTGGGCATCACGCAAACGGCCAGGCTCCTGGGCACCGAGCCCCCGAACATCCAGGTGGGCGTGCGCAGCGGCGACACGACGCAGGCCGACCGCCGCACCCAGTCAAAGAACCCGCCCGACATCCTCATCACCACGCCCGAGTCGCTGTTCCTGATGCTCACCTCGGCCGCGCGCGAGTCGCTCTCGACCGTCGAGACGGTCATCATCGACGAGGTGCACGCGGTCGCGGCCACCAAGCGCGGCGCGCACCTCGCGGTCTCGCTCGAACGCCTCGACCTGCTCCTCGACAAGCCGGCCCAGCGCATCGGACTGTCGGCCACGGTGCGTCCGCGCGAAGAGGTGGCTCGCTTCCTGGCCGGCGGCCGTCCGGTCACCATCGTGGCTCCGACCTCGACCAAGAAGTTCGACCTGCAGGTCGTCGTTCCGGTCGACGACATGACCGCCCTTCCATCGGCGGGCGAGCGCGAGGGCTCTGCGGCGGGGGCCTTGCGGGAGGACGACGGGTCGGGTGGCGGCCAGGGCTCTATCTGGCCGCACGTCGAAGAGAGCATCGTCGACCGCATCCTGGCCCACCGCTCGTCGATCGTCTTCGCCAACTCTCGTCGGCTGGCCGAGCGGCTCACGGCTCGGCTGAATGAGATCTACCTCGAGCGGCGCGAGGCGTCTCTTGCCGACTCGCTCCCTGAGCTTGTCGAAGGGCACGAGCTTGTCGAAGGGCACGATTCCCTTCGACAGGCTCAGGGAACGGGAACGCAGGCTCAGCGAGCGAAGGCTGCGCCCGCCCAGGTCATGGGCCAGGCCGGGCAGACCAAGGGGCTCCCGGCCAGCGTCAGCGCGCGGGCGGGCGACGGCGCCGACGAGCCGATCCTCGCGCGCGCCCACCACGGCTCCGTCTCGAAAGAGCAACGGGCGGTCATCGAAGACGACCTCAAGACGGGGCGGCTGCGCTGCGTCGTCGCCACCTCGAGCCTCGAACTCGGCATCGACATGGGCGCCGTCGACCTCGTCGTGCAGGTGGAGTCGCCGCCGAGCGTCGCCAGCGGCCTGCAGCGCGTCGGCCGCGCCGGTCACCAGGTGGGCGAGGTGTCCCGCGGCATCCTGTACCCCAAGCACCGCGCCGATCTGCTGCACTCCGCGGTCGCCTCGCTGCGCATGACAGAGGGCCTCATCGAGTCGCTGTCGGTGCCCACGAATCCGCTCGATATCCTCGCCCAGCAGACCGTCGCCGCCTGCGCTCTCGAGCCGATCGACGTCGAGGAGTGGTTCGACACGGTGCGACGCAGCGCCCCCTTCGCGGGCCTCCCGCGCTCGGCCTACGAGGCCACGCTCGACCTGCTCGCGGGCCGCTATCCGTCCGACGAGTTCGCCGAGCTCCGACCCCGTCTGGTGTGGGATCGCGACGCCGGAACGCTCACGGGCCGCCCCGGCGCGCAGCGGCTCGCGGTCACGAGCGGCGGAACCATCCCCGACCGCGGCCTCTTCGGCGTCTTCATGGTCGGCGGCGCCGCATCCGAGCAGGCGACGGGTACCGCATCCACGGCCAAGGGCGGCAACCGGGTGGGCGAGCTCGACGAGGAGATGGTCTACGAGTCGCGCGTCGGCGACGTCTTCGCGCTCGGTGCCACGAGCTGGCGCATCCAGGAGATCACGCACGACAGGGTTCTGGTCACGCCCGCATTCGGCGAGCCCGGCCGTCTCCCGTTCTGGCGCGGAGACGGCCAGGGCCGCCCGGCCGAACTCGGTCGAGCGATCGGCGAGTTCACCCGCCAGCTGGCGGGGGCGGATGCCGAGGGCCGCGCCCGCATGACCGCGAGCGCGGGGCTCGACGAGCGCGCGGCGAACAACCTCGTCACCTTCGTGGTCGAACAGCGCGAGGCCACCGGCCACGTGCCCAGCGACAAGACCCTCGTCATCGAGCGCTTCCGCGACGAGCTCGGCGACTGGCGCGTCATCCTGCACTCCCCCTTCGGCATGCAGGTGCACTCGCCATGGTCGCTGGCCATCGGCGCGCGCCTGCGCGAGCGCTTCGGCATCGACGGCGCATCCGTGGCCAACGACGACGGCATCATCCTTCGCCTGCCCGATACCGAGAGCGAGCCGCCCGGCGCCGAGCTGTTCCTGTTCGAGGCCGACGAGCTCGAGCAGATCGTCACTCAAGAGGTGGGTGGCTCGGCCCTGTTCGCCTCGCGCTTCCGTGAGAACGCCGCCCGCGCCCTGCTCCTGCCCCGGCAGAACCCCGGCAAGCGCTCGCCGCTCTGGCAGCAGCGCCAGCGCAGCGCCCAGCTGCTCGATGTGGCCCGCAAGTTCCCGAGCTTCCCCATCATCCTCGAGACCATTCGAGAGTGCCTGCAAGACGTCTACGACCTGCCCGCCCTCATCGGCCTCGCCCGCGACCTCGAGGCGCGGCGCATCCGGGTGGTCGAGTCCGAGACCCAGGAGCCGTCGCCCTTCGCCAAGTCGCTGCTCTTCGGCTACGTCGCCTCGTTCGTCTACGAGGGCGACAGCCCCCTCGCCGAGCGCCGCGCCGCCGCGCTGTCGCTCGACCCCACACTGCTGTCCGAGCTGCTGGGCCGCGCCGAGCTGCGTGAACTCCTCGACCCCGGGGTCATCGCACAGACCGAGCTCGAGCTGCAGCGGCTCGCGCCCGACCGCAAGGCTCGAGACGCCGAGGGAGTGGCCGACCTCATCCGCGTGCTCGGTCCGCTGTCGTTGGCCGAGGTCACCGCGAGGCTCGTCGACGAGGCCGCACCCCGGGCATCCGAGATTCTGGCCCAGCTCGTCGACGCCCGCCGCGCGCTCGTCGTGACCATCGCGTCAGACCAGCGCTGGGCCGCCATCGAAGACGCCGGCCGCCTGCGCGACGCGCTCGGAGTGCCCGTTCCCTACGGCGTTCCCGACGCGTTCATCGAGCCCGTGCCCGATCCCGTCGCAGACCTGGTGGCCCGCTACGCCCGCACCCACGCGCCGTTCACGGTGGGCGAGGCGGCGAGCCGCTACGGCCTCGGCTCCGCCGTCGTTCTGGATGCGCTGCGCCGGCTCGAGAGCGCCCGGCGCGTGATCGAGGGCGAGTTCAGGCCCCTGGGCGCCGACACCCCGAACGCGGCGCGAACCGAGTGGAGCGACGTCGAGGTGCTCCGTCGGCTGCGGCGCCGCTCGCTCGCGGCCCTGCGGCACGAGGTCGAGCCTGTCGACACGGCGACCCTCGCCCGCTTCCTGCCCTCGTGGCAGCACGTCGGCGGCACCCTACGCGGAGTCGACGGGGTCGCGACCGTCATCGACCAGCTGGCCGGGGTGCCGATTCCCGCTTCGGCCTGGGAGACCCTGATCCTGCCGAGCCGCGTGCGCGAGTACAGCCCCGCCATGCTCGACGAGCTCACCGCCACGGGCGAGGTGGTCTGGTCGGGCGCCGGCTCCCTGCCGGGCAACGACGGCTGGGTCTCCCTGCACCTCGCCGAGACCGCGCCGCTCACCATTCCGCTCGCCGAACCTCTCGAGGCCACGACGCTGCAGCACGCCGTTCTCGCAGCGCTGCAAGGCGGGGGCGCATACTTCTTCCGAGCCCTCTCAGACACGGTGGGCACCGCTCTGGGCGGCGCGGTCGACGACGCCGAACTCGTGACCGCGCTGTGGGATCTGGTGTGGGCCGGCCGGGTCACGAACGACACCCTCGCGCCCCTGCGCTCGCTCACGGGCGGCGGCAAGTCGGCGCACAGCACGAAGCGCGCGGCGCCCCGTTCCAAGCTCTATCGCGGGCGCTCCTATGCGCGTCCCACGATGGTCACCCGCATCGGCCCACCGACGGCGGGCGGGCGCTGGTCTCTGCTTCCCGAGCCCGAGACCGATGCCACCGTGCGCGGCCACGCGCTCGGTGACATGCTGCTCGAACGCTACGGCGTCGTCACCAAGGGCGCGGTGGTCGCCGAGCGCATCGTGGGCGGCTTCGCGCTCGCCTATCGACTGCTCTCCGGCTTCGAGGAGACGGGACGCGCCCGGCGCGGCTATTTCGTCGAGACCCTCGGCGCATCCCAGTTCGCCACCGGCGGCACGATCGACCGGCTGCGCTCGTTCACGGCCGAGGCCCTCGCCGAGCGCGGTCCGGGCAAGAACGACGGGTCTGTCGCAGACAGTGCCGTGACGCTGGCGGCCACAGATCCGGCGAACCCCTACGGCGCGGCCCTCCCCTGGCCTGGCGGCACGGGTCACCGACCGGGCCGCAAGGCGGGCGCGCTCGTCGTTCTGGTCGAGGGCCGCCTGGTTCTCTATGTCGAGCGCGGGGGAAAGACCCTGCTCTCGTTCGCGGCGAACAACGACGAGCTGGCCACCGCCGCCGCCTCACTGGCCGCCACCGTCGTCTCCGGTCGCGTCGCCAAGCTCACCGTCGAGAAGGTCAACGGCGAGTACGCCCTGGGCACAGACATCGGTCGTGCCCTCGAGACCGCCGGATTCGGCGCGACCCCGCAAGGCTTCCGCCTGCGCGCCTCGTAGGAGTTCGCGATGCCCGAAGGCGACACCGTCTACCGAACCGCGCGACACCTCGACCAGGCCCTCGCCGGAGCCACGCTGATCCGCAGCGACTTCCGCGTTCCGCAGTTCGCCGAACTCGACCTCGCGGGCGACGTCGTCGAGGGCGTGGCCAGCGTCGGCAAGCACCTGCTCACCCGCGTCGGCGACGTCAGCATCCACACCCACCTCAAGATGGAGGGGTCGTGGCACCTGTACCGGCCGACGTCGGCGTGGAAGAGACCGGCCTACGCCGCGAGGATCGTTCTGACCACGGCCGACTGGGTCGCGGTGGGCTTCGACCTCGGCACGGTCGAGGTCGTCGCCCGCACCGACGAGGAGTCAGTCGTGGGCTACCTGGGGCCCGACGTGCTCGACCCCGACTGGAACGACTTCCTGGCATCCGAGGCGGTGCTGCGCCTCTCCGCGCAGCCCGAACGCGAGACCCACGTCGCCCTGCTCGACCAGCGCAACCTCGCGGGCCTCGGCAACGTCTACGCCAACGAGCTCTGCTTCCTGCGCGGCGTCCTGCCGACGCGGCCGATCGGCGAGATCGCAGATCTGCCCGCTCTCGTCGCCCTCGGGCACCGCGTGATCCTGGCGAACCGCGATCGCACCGAGCGCTCCACCACCGGCGACCTGCGGCCGGGCAGGCAGAGCTGGGTCTATCGCCGCGAGGGCCAGCCGTGCCGCCGGTGCGGCACGCGCATCCGGGCCGGCAAGCTGGGGGCCGACGCGTTGTCGCTGCGCGACGTGTACTGGTGCCCCCGCTGCCAGAGCTGACCCATGCCTCGCCCCGGGCATCCTGGCATACCCCGGGGAGGTACGGCCGCGCGAGGCAGTATTCTGGCCTCGTGATCGACGACATCAAGAAGCGCGCCCTGCACCGCACCCGCATACTCGAGGGGCAGCTGCGCGGCCTCGAGAAGATGATCGAGAACGAGGAGTACTGCCTCGACATCATCACGCAGTCCCTCGCCATTCAGAAGTCGCTCGGCTCGCTCAACAAGCTCATGGTCGAGAACCACCTGAAGACCCACGTCACCGAGATGTTCGAGGCGGGCGGCGAGACGCGCGACGGCGCCATCGACGAGCTCGTCAAGATCTACGAGCTCAGCCGCAACCGGTCGTGACCTCGTCGACTTGAATCCGTCGGCGGTGCACCCATAATCTCGAGGTCGGACGAGACCGCGAGAGAAGGGGAATCCAGTGGCGCCGAAGACGGGTCGACGAGCAAGGATCGTGGTCGCGGTGGTCGTGACCGCCGGCATCCTCACCGGATGCAGCGGGGCCGGCTCGGGCGACGACACGGCGGGATCGTCGCTCGGCGAACCGCAGGCGACTGCTCCCGCCGCCGGGGCCGGCACAACGCCGAGCGCCGAGGAGTCACCGACGACGAGTGGCGGATATCCTACGTGCGACGAGGCGAAGGCGGCGCTCGGCCCTGAGGTGAGCAGCCTCATCGAGCTCGAGGGCAGCGACAACGGCATCACGACGGGCGTCGACGGGCCCGAGCTCATCTGCAGCTGGCACACGCCGGAGACCGACGGCTCGAGTATCGACGTCGAGGAGTACGGCGGCATCTCGATCGGAATCTCGCGCGACCCCGAGTACACGGAGGAGAGCATGGAGCCGGTCGGATGGACGGTCGACGTTCCCGCGGTGTCTGCGGCCGGGGCGTGGGCACTCAAGGTCGGTGGCGGGTACGACCCGGCCGAGCAGCTCGACATCACCGGCGTCCAGGTGATCCGCGATGGCGTCGTCGTGGTCCTGACCTCCGGCGGTGTGGCACTTCAGGATGTTCCTCAGCTGGCCTCCCTCACCAACGAGTGGGCCATGAACGGCGGCGTGGCCCTGCTCGATCTCGTGCGCTGACCGGTTCTGCCCGAGAGTCCCGGCGCTCGGGTATCGTCGTGATGGTGACCGACTTCTCCCCGACCCAGCCCGTCATCGACGATCGGGCCGTGGTGTGGTCGATCCCCCGCGATGAGCTCGCGGCACGCATCCCGGGCTCTCGACTGCTCGTGATCATGCACGGTTACGGTTCGCACGAGGCCGACCTCATCTCGCTCGCCCCGCACCTGCCGGGCGACATCGTGTGCGCCTCGCTGCGCGCGCCGCTCATCGCTCCGGCCCCGATCCAGAACGGCTTCGCCTGGTTCCAGATCGGCGCGCCGGGCAATCCCGAACCGAGCGGGGTGGATGCCGCTGCACGCGGAGTGCTCGCCTGGCTCGACGGCCTCACGTCGGCCTACGGGTCGCCGGCCGCTGTCTCGACGCTCGGCTTCTCGCAGGGCGGCGCGATGGCCCTGCAGCTGCTGCGCCACGACCCGCATCGCTTCGCCTCGACGGTGAACCTGTCGGGCTTCTCCATCTCGGGCGAGGCCCCGGCCGACGACGAGCTCGAGACCCTGCGACCCCGCGTCTTCTGGGGACGTGACGAGCGCGATCCCATCATCCCGCCCTCGGCGGTCGCCCGCACGGCCACGTGGCTCGAGACGCACGCCACCGCCGATGCACGCCTCTACCCCGGAGCCGGTCACGGCATCACCGGCGACGAGGTGTCCGACGTGCGGGGGTTCCTCGAGCAGACGCTGCTGGCCGCCTCGCCCGCTGCGGACGCTCCCGCAGCCGGCTGATCGCGGAACATGGCCAAGAAGAACGCCGCCGCGCCGACCACGGCGGCCACGACCGCACTCGGCCGTGCGGGCATCCCGTTCGTTCCCCACGCCTACGCCCATGACCCCGCGGTCACCGACTTCGGCTCGGAGGCCGCCGAGGCGCTGGGAATCGACCCGGCGCGCGTGTTCAAGACGCTCATGGTCGACACCGACGCGGGTCTCGGCATCGGCATCGTGCCCGTGAGCGGCATGCTCGATCTCAAGGCGCTCGCCTCGTCGCTCGGCGGCAAACGGGCGGCCATGGCAGACATCGCCGTGGCCGAACGCAAGAGCGGCTATGTGGTCGGAGGCATCAGCCCGTTCGGCCAGCGGACTCCCCTGCCGACGGTGCTCGACGACTCCGCGCTCGAGTTCGACACGATCCTCGTCTCGGGCGGTCGACGCGGTTTCGACATCGAGCTGGCGCCCGCCGCAGTGCTGGAGGCGACCGGCGGAACGGCCGCGCGCATCCGGCGCCTCTGACGGGTCAGCCGAGCCGGTCGTCGGTGAGTTCGGCGTCGTCGAGCATGGCCAGCCAGCGAGTGAGGAACAGCGCCCCGGCCTCGTCGTGGATCAGGTCGCCGGCCGTCAAGACCGGATACGCGGTATCGGGGATGCCATCGGCCGGCCGCACGTCGACGTGCGCCACCGTCTCGCCTCGCTCGTGCAGCCACGTGGCCATGGCGTAGTCGCCCCGGGAGTCACCCATCGTGCGCCACTCGAGCGGCATCTCGCCGGTTCCCTCGAGCAGGGCGAACGTGCGCTCGGCGCCGAAGTCCTTGCCGACCCGCAGCGACTCGAAGTCGGTGGAGATGATCGACGGGTCGGCGCGGTACTGAACGGCACCGGATGCGTCGGGGTAGTCGACATCGCCGCGTCGCGCTCCGAAGCCCCGCGCGTTGAGCAGGGCGATGGCCGCCTCGTCGATCTCGAGCTGGCGCGCGAGGAAGGACTCCGTCGACACGTCGATGCGCTGCTCGAACGTGACCGTGGCCCGCTTGGTCTCGTCGTAGAAGACGAGGTCGGCGTAGTTCTCGGCCACGAGCGCTCGCACGTCGTCGTCGAAGCCGGCCGGCGGGGTGAGCGAGGAGTCGATCGAGACCTCGCCCGCTCCCTGCGGAGTGATCTCGAACCAGGTCGCCCCCTTCTCGCAGATGGCGTAGACGCGGGCGTGCGGCTGCAGGCCGGCGGCGAGGAGCGGCTCGACGACCTCCCCCGCGATGAACACGTCGGAGCGCCCGGTGTTGAAGATCACCGGAACGCCCGCGTTCGCGAGCGCCGCCAGGTCACGACTGATCGACGGAATGACGATCGAGCGGGTCACCGGGCTGGCGATGGGCCCGTCGACGTCGAGGAGGAGTCCGAAGCGGGGAGCAGAAGAGGTCACTGCCCCATTGTTCCGTACGCGCGTTCGGTCAGCGGCCCTTCTTGCGGTAGCCGCCGGACGGGCGCGGCTTGCGGGCGGTGCCGAGCGGGCGCGGCGTCTTCGCGGCGGCACCCTTGCCGGAGGCGGCGCCCTTGCCCGAGCCCGCTCCCTTGCCCGAGGCGGCTCCCGTGCGGGGCTTCTTCGGGGCGGCTGCACGCGGCTTCTCCTCGGGGGCGGAGACGGCCGCCCGCGAGCTCGACGTGCGGCGGCCGCGCACGATGCCGATGAACTCCTCGATGCGCTCCGACGTCTCGTCTGCGAGCCAGACGATGGCGATCTGCGTCTCGGGAAGGTCGAGCACCGGGCGGGCGACCACGTCTTTGCGCGCGTGCAGTCGGGCGACCGAGTGGGGAAGCACGGCGATGCCCGTTCCCGCGGCCACGAGGTCGATGGCGTCTTCGACGGACGCGGGCGCCGGCAGGTCGACACGCGTGCCCTCGATCATCTCGGTCGCCTGTTCCGCCCATCCCTCGACCTCGGCCGGGTTTTGCACGAGATGCTCGTCGAGCAGCTCGGCGAGGCGCACCTCCTCGAGCAGGGAGAGCGCGTTGTCTTTCGAGACGACGACCACGGGCACCTCGTCGTAGAGGCGGATGGCGCTGAGACCGTCGCGCTCGATCGGCAGGCGCACGAACGCCACGTCGACGGTCGCGTCGCGCACTCCGGAGACTCGCGCATCCTCGGCGACGGGCCGCACCTCGAGCGGGATGTCGGGGTGGCGCTCCGCCCACTCGGTGGTCCACTTCGTGACGGTCACGCCGGGAACGAACGACAGTCGGAACGGAACGGGCTTCGCCGCCTCCTCCGCCTCGAGGGCTGCGCGCTCGTCGCCCGCCACGATCAGAGCCGGGGCGTCGTCGAGAAGCTGCCGTCCGGCATCCGTCAGCACCGTGCCCTGCTGCTCGCGATCGAAGAGCGGGTACCCCAGAAGCCCTTCGAGTTCGACGATCGCCTTGCTCAACCGGGTGCGGGCGATGCCCAGCGACGCGGCGGCGCGCCCGAAATGCAGCTCGGTGGCCACGGCCGTGTACCAGCGAAGTGTGGTCGGATCGATCTGCACGAAAAGCTCCTCACGCTTCGCGCCGGGCTTCCGGCGCGGTCTCAGGCTACCCTTGGCATCATGACGCCCGCGAAAACCCCCCAGACCATGAAGCCCGCGACGGCGGCCAAGAAGCTCGGCGTGCTGCTCGAGGCCACGCCCGCAGAATTCCAGCAGGGCACGGTCACGCGCACCGAACTCGACGAGCTGCTCTCCACGCCGCCCGAGTGGGTGGTGCAGCTGCGCCTCGCCGGTCCGCACCCGCGCCAGATCATCGCATCGAAGCTCGGCGTCACCATCTCGGGCCTCGCCCGCGGCGGCGTCACCGAGCCGCTCACGACGGCCGAGATCCAGGACCTGCTCGCCAACCGACCCGAGTGGCTCGTTCGCGAACGCGCCACGCAGGCCGAGGTACGCCGCGAGGCCGCCCGCGTGAAGCAGCTCAACGAGGACAAGGCTCGCAAGGCCGCCCACGTCGCGCGCCAGGAGAGCCAGCGCGCCGCCGCCGGCAACTGACCGAGTCCGACACCGCCGCCGTGAGCAGCGAGGCGCAGCGCACCCCGCGCGCATCCGAGATCCGCCGTTGGCGCGGCTACCTGGCAGACGAGCAGCTCGAGGCCGCCGTCTACCGGGACCTGGCCTCGAGGCGCACGGGCGAGGAGCGCGAGATCCTGCTCGCCCTCGCCGAGGCCGAAGCCCGCCACGAGGCCCACTGGCGCGCCCTGCTGGGCGACCAGATCGGGCCGACCCGTCGGGGCGCCCTGCGCACGCGTGTGCTCGGCTTCCTCGCCCGCCGCTTCGGGTCGGTCTTCGTGCTCGCGCTCGCCCAGCGAGCTGAGTCGCGCTCGCCCTACGACACCGATTCGGATGCGACGGCCGCCATGGCCGCAGACGAGCGCATCCACGAGGAGGTCGTTCGAGGACTCGCCACACGGGGTCGCATGCGGCTGAGCGGAACGTTCCGCGCGGCCGTGTTCGGCGCCAACGACGGACTCGTCTCCAACCTCGCGCTCGTGATCGGGATCTCGGCCAGCGGCGTCGGCAACAACGTCGTGCTGCTCACCGGCATCGCCGGCCTGCTCGCGGGAGCCCTGTCGATGGGAGCCGGCGAATACGTCTCGGTGCGGTCGCAGCGCGAACTGCTGGAGTCGTCGACGCCCGATCCCGGGGCGCGCACCGCCGTGGCCGACCTCGACGTCGACGCGAACGAGCTCGCCCTTGTCTACCGTGCTCGCGGAATGAGCGAGGCGGATGCCGACGCCCATGCCGCCGAGGTGCTGCAGACCCACGACCTGGCGCTCACGGCCGACCCGGCCGTGCACGCCGAGAGCGACGAGCACGAGGCCGTGGGCACGGGCATGAGCGCTGCCCTCTCGAGCTTCTGCTTCTTCGCGTCGGGCGCGATCATCCCGGTGCTGCCCTACCTGTTCGGCCTGTCCGGACTCGCGGCCCTCGTCGTGGCCGCCGTGCTCGTGGGCCTGGCGCTGCTCGGCACCGGCGCCGTGGTCGGCATCCTCTCCGGAGCGTCACCGCTCAAGCGCGGACTGCGCCAACTCGCGATCGGCTACGGCGCCGCGCTCGTGACCTACCTGCTTGGCCTGCTCTTCGGCACGACCGGGTTGTAGATCGCAGACGTGAGAAAGCCCCGCGCATGACAGTCATGTGCGGGGCTCTCTCAGACCTGGCTACTTCTTCTTGACGTTCGTCACCGCGTCGGTCGAGTGGTTCACAGAGCCGCTCTTCGTCTTCTTGTCGGCGCGCTTCTCCTTGAGACTGCGTGCGGCCGGCTTGGCTACGGCTTTTCGTGCGGACTTCTCGCCCATGGTGTACTCCCTCGTTCCGAGAGCCCGGCTGACTCCGTACCTGTGACCCTAGGCCCCGTTGGCACCGACGCAGGACCTTCAGCGGCGACTTGGCAGCAAGCCGCTCAACTGAACCCCGGCATGACGGCCATCGCCGTCGACACCGCGCCGACGACCTTGGCGATCACGACGATCATCGAGACCACGAAGACGGCGATGTAGACCCAGATCGGCAGGAGGCCCCTGCCGGAGCGGCGACGCACGATAACGGATCGTCCGATGATGTAGACGATTCCGCCGAGGAAGGTCCACGCCCAGTGGAAGGGGCGGTCGAAGCCCCGCTGCAGCAGCACCCGGCGATCGAGGAACGCGAACAGCACGCTCACTCCGTAGATCAGCCAGCCCGTTCCCTGCTCCACGAGGTAGCCCGGGTCGGAGTACTGCGCGAACGGATCGTCGGTCGACATCGACGCCCTCAGGTAGGAGTCCATGTCCCAGAACAGCAGCGTCACGAGCGACAACAGCGGCAGCAGCACGATCAGCCAGATCCAGGGCGTGTAGATCGGCGTGGAGGGGTCGACCCGTCGGGGCTCGTTGCTCGCGTACACCTGCAGGGCCGGGTCCGAGACGTGCTGCGTCCATTGCTGACCGTCCCACCAGCGTGTGCCCTGGCCTCCCGATGGATCCGGGTACCATCCCGCGGGCTGGGTCTGGCCGGCGTAGTCGTACGGATTCGTCACTGAAGCTCCTTTCGGCGCGCCCGGAGTGGCGTCGCCTCCAGCATAGGGAGGCCCTGCTCTCGACTAGGCTCATTCGCGACGTCACCCTCGAGTCGCCGGCGGGCATCCCCGCCTTCGTGCTGTGACCGTAAGGCATGGTCGATGGCAATCCGGCTGCTGGGCTCCTACGCCGACATCCTCTCCAACCCGGGAACCGTGGCCTTCAGCGTGGCCGGATGGTTCGGGCGCGTCTCCCGTTCGACCGCCGGCATCGCGACCGTGCTCCTCGTGGCCGGCGCGACGCAGAGCTACGCGCTGGCCGGCCTGGTCTCGGGTGCGATCATCGTCGGCATCGCCGTGGGCGGCCCGCTCTGGTCACGGGCCGTCGACGCCCGGGGCCAGTTGGCCGTGCTGCCGATCGGGCTCGTCGCGTCGACGCTGTCGGCGGTCGCCCTCGGCACGGTCGTGATCGTGGACGCGCCGGAGTGGAGCTGGTTCGTGGCGGCCTTCCTCGTGGGCCTCACCTCGATAGACATGGGGTCGCTGGCTCGGGCGCGCTGGTCGGGAATCCTCACGAAGCCCTCGCAGAGGCACACCGCGCTCGCCCTCGAGTCCGTCAACGACGAGCTGGTCTTCGTGATCGGGCCGCCCGTGGTCACCGTGCTCGCCACGACGCTCGGCCCCGTCTACGGCTTCGCCACGGGTATCGCCGTGGGCATCCTGGGCGGTGTCGCGCTGCTGCTTCTGCGCTCGACGGCGCCCCGGCCCGCCGCCGTGATTCCGGATGCCGGCGCAGAGCGCACGTCCGCGGCACGGCGCCGAGCGCGGTTGCCCGGAGTCGTCATCGGAATCCTGCCGATGTACTTCGGGGTCGGCCTTGTCTTCGGCTCCGTCGACCTCTCGGCTGTCAGCGTCTCGGCCTTCGCCGGGCAGCCGGCGAGCGCGGGCCTGATCCTCGCCGTCCTGGCGTTGGGCAGCGTCGTGGCCGGTATCGCGTTCGGCCCGCTTAGCGCGTCGTGGCCCGCCGGCCGCCGCGTGTTGGTCACCGGAATCGCCTACGCGCTCGTGATCCCGTGGATCGTGCTCATCCGCGACCTGGGCACGCTCACGGCGGCCGTGCTCCTCGCGGGTCTCGTGACGACCCCCGTCCTCATCTCCGGCATCTCGCTGATCGAGGTGCGCGTCGACCGTAGACGGCTCACCGAGGCGCTGTCGTGGCCGTCGGTCGGCCTCGCGGTGGGAGTGACGGTGGGCTCGGCGGTGGCGGGCGCCCTGATCGACACCGGTACGGCGTTCTCCGGCCTCACGGTGACCGCCGTCGGCGCGATCGTGACGGGTGTCGCCGGCGCCGTCGTCGGCCTTACCGGAGGACGGGAGCCTACTCCGGCTGGCGAGGCGTCAGAACGAACAGGGGGATCTCGCGCTCGGTCTTGACCTGGTAGTCGGCGTAGTCGGGGTACGCGGCCACGGCCCGCTCCCACCAGAGAGCCTTCTCATCGCCGGTCACCTCACGGGCCGTGTAGTCGTTCTTCTCCGGGCCGTCCTGCAGCTCGACGTGCGGCTCGGCGAGCAGGTTGAAGTACCAGACCGGGTGCTTGGGTGCGCCACCGAGAGACGCGACGACGGCGTACTCGCCCGCGTGCTCGACGCGCATCAGCGGGGTCTTGCGCAGCTTGCCCGACTTCGCGCCGACCGAGGTGAGCACGATCACCGGCATGCCGCGAAGCGTCGTGCCGCGCGTTCCGCCGGAGGCCTCGTACTCCTCGACCTGCTCGCGCGCCCAGTCGGACGTGCTCGGTTCGTATTCTCCGGTCAATGGCATAGCGAGGCCTTTCGGTCGGTCGTCGTGGCGGCGGGAAAGCGCGTACTGGGGCCAACTGCCGACCCGCCCGGGGCATTCCACCGGCCACGATACGCTGGCATTCCACCGAGACGAAAGACGAGTGGCTGCATGACAGGATCACGGCGCGCACTCTACGTCGAGACCCGCATCGAGGCCCCGCTCGACGAGGTCTGGCGCCTCACGCAGACCCCGCAGCTGCACTCGCGCTGGGATCTGCGGTTCAGCCGGATCGCTCCCGAGCCGACACCGCCCGGCGCCGTCGGCGCGGCCGACCGACCGACCCGCTTCCGCTACGAACGGCGTATTCCGTTCCACACGATCCACGGCACGGGTGTTTCGCTCGGCGAGCGCGACGGCCAGAACGGGTCACGCACGTCCGCCCTCGTGTTCTCGACGACCGACCCCCTGTCGCCGCTCGCGTCTGGCCGAGGATACTGGCGCTACATTCCGAACGCCGACGGCTCGACACTGTTCATCACTGGGTACGACTACGAGCCGTTCTTCGGCCGGGTCGGCCAGCTTCTCGATCGGCTCGTGACCCGGCGCCTGGTCTGGTGGATGACGGCGTGGAGCTTCGACCGCCTGCGCATCTGGGCCGAGACCGGAACCCCGCCCGAGTCCTGGCCGCTCGCATCCGTTCTCGCCGTCTGGCGGCCAGGCCGGCCTCGCGCACGCCGGTGCCAGGCGCGGCCGCCCCGCTCCGCCCGTTCGCACGACCCGATGGCGAATGCGCCCGACTCGCTGGCGGGGCTGACAGAGTCGTGACCGGCATCTTCGAGACCGCGCTGGGAGACGACTTCGCACGACTCCACCCCATGATGCGCCGCAGGTTCGGGGTGGGGATCGACGCCGGGTACGCCTGCGTGGGCACCGGCGTGATGACGCGCATCCGTCGGGGACCGTGGTGGACCATCCCGTTCCTGTGGGTGGGGCGGATCCGGAACATCCTCGTGCCCATCCAGGGTTCGGACGTGCCCTTCACGGTCGAGAACTACCCCTACGTCGATCCGCTGGGACGCGAGACGATCACGTTCGTGCGCACCTACGGCGCGGGGCCGCGCCCCCATCGCTTCGACGCGACCATGATCTACAGCGAGCGAGCGGCGCGGGTCATCGACTACCTCGGCACCCACCAGCACCTCGCCGTCGACCTCGAGCTCTCCGTCGGCGACGACGGCTCGCTGCTGCTGCGCTCGGGCGCCCAGCGCTTCTACGAAGGACCGATCGCGTTCCGCTTCCCCATGCTCTTCAGCGGCCGGGCCGAGCTTCGTGAGAGCTACGACGAGTCGGCCGGCGTCTACCGCATTCGACTCGAGGTCGCCAACGACCGGTTCGGCTTCCTGTTCGGCTACGAGGGCTCGTTCACCTGCGCGTTCCCCGAGGCGAGCGACGCGCCCGAGCGGCTCAGACCACGTCGGCACGAGCGACGGGAGTAGTTCCCGGTCGCGCGCTGCGCACCGCCCCGATGCTCGCCGTCACGACGAGGGCGATCGCGATCACGCCCACGATCGAGATGTGCTGCGCCAGCAGAACGACTCCGGCCAGGGCGGCGATCGCGGGCGCGAGGCTCATGAGAATGGCGAAGGTCGACGAGGGGATGCGACGCAGCGCGAACAGTTCGAGGGCGTACGGGATCGTCGACGAGAGCACGGCGACGGCCGCTCCCAGAAGCAGGATGTCGGGGCGCACGATCGCGGGGCCGGCTGCGGCGAGCCCCAGCGGCAGCGTGAGAACGGCGCCGATCGCCATGGCGAGCGCGAGCCCGTCGAGTCGGGCGAAGCGGCTCCCCGTGCGCGACGACAGCAGGATGTACCCGGCCCAGCTCGCTCCGGCGCCGGCGGCGAACAGCACGCCCACGGGATCGAGCTCCCCGAAGCTGCCCTGACCCAGCAGGAAGACGCCGATGAACGCCAGCACGGCCCAGAGCCAGCTGGAGGCGCGCCTGCTCGTCGCCACCGACAGGATCAGCGGCCCGAGCACCTCGATGGTCACCGCGGCGCCCAGCGGGATGCGCGCGAGCGCCTCGTAGAACAACCCGTTCATCACCGCGAGGGCCACGCCGAACAGCACCACCGTCATCCAGTCGCCGCGGCTGCGGCCGCGAACAGAGGGGCGCGCGATGGCGAGCAGGATCAGGGCAGAGAAGGTGAGGCGCAGCGCCACCATGCCGAGCGCACCGACGCTCGGGAAGAGCAGCACGGCGAAGGCCGCCCCGACCTCCTGGCACGCCAGCCCGGCGACGACGAGGCCCGCCGCGCCGACGGGCCCGCCGAGACGGGCGCGGCTCATTCGTCGAGCAGAACCTTGCCCGGGTTGAAGTGGCGACCCGGGTCGGCCGAGCCGAACAGTCCGCGCATGATCTTGACGCCCTCGGTCGAGATGTCCTGCTCCATCCACGGGGCGTGCTCGAGGCCCACTCCGTGGTGGTGCGACAGCGTTCCGCCCGCGTCGATGAACGCCTGCTGAATCGCGCCCTTCACCACGTCGTAGTTGGGGATCGCGTCGCCCGTGTCGAGGTAGGCGAAGGTGAAGTAGAGGCAGGCGCCCGAGGTGTAGGAGTGCGACAGGTGGGCCATGATCCAGCCCTTGACCCCGATCTCGTCGAACGCGTGGTTGGCGCTCGCGATCACGTTGCGGTAGAGCTCGGGCAGCTTGGCCCAGGGCGCCGCGGTCTCGGACACGTCGGCGGAGCCGCCCCAGTCGAGGAACCAGTCCCGGATGTACGGGGTGTCGAACTTCTTCTGGTCGTAGAGCACGCCGGGGCCCTTGCCCACGGTGATTCCGCCGTGCTTCTTGACGATGCCGGCGATGATCTTCTGGTTCGTCGCGACCAACTCTTCGCCGCCCTCGTTGCCGACAAACGACAGGCACATCTTCTCGGTGTCCCAGCCCTTGGCCTTCAGGAAGACGCCGAGGCCCTTCGTGGCGAGGCCGGAGAAGCCCTTGCTCTTCTTCGACGTGGCGAACGAGAACAGCGTCTCGTTGCCGTCGGAGACGCGGGTGATCGAGGGCGTGGCATCGCTCTCCGAGATCTCACGCATGGCCGCGAGTCCGGCGTCCCAGGTCGGGTAGAGGTAGGCGAGGATCTCGCGCTTGGCCGGGATGCGGTGGATCTGCACGGTGACCTCGGTGATGACACCGAGGCGACCCTCGCTGCCGAGGATCATCTCGCGCACGCTGGGCCCGGTCGAGGTGCTGGGCAGCGGCCGCAGAACGAGCACGCCGCCGGGGCGCACGACACGCAGACCCTTGGCAATATCGGCGATGTCTCCGAACTTGTCGCTCTGCATGCCGGAGGAGCGCGTGGCCACCCAGCCGCCGACGGTGGAGTGGGTGAAGCTGTCGGGGAAGTGTCCGAGGGTCCAGCCGGCGGCGTTCAGCTCGGCCTCGAGGTCGGGGCCCTGGGCGCCGGCCTGGATGCGCGCGAGGCTCGAGTCGGCGTCGACCTCGATGACGCGGTTGAGCCGGCCGAGGTCGAGCGACACCACGGTGCGCTCCTCGCCGGCGAGGGGCTCGAGGCTGCCGGCGATGTTGCTGCCGCCGCCGAACGGAATGAGCACGGCGTCGGCCGCGACGACCGCGTCGACGATCAGACGCACCTCGGCCTCGTTGGCCGGATACACGACGACATCGACGGCTCGAGGGAAGGCGCTCGTGCGAACGCGGATGAGGTCGCGGATGCTCTTGCCGAAGGTGTGCACGACCCGCGACATGTCGTCGGTCTCGATGTGCTCATCCCCGACGATGCCGGTCAGGAGCAGGACGAAGGCCTCCGGGGCACGGCTGGAGGGGACATCGATGTCGTCGAATGCCGGCGGCTCGCCCTTGGTCTTGGTGAGGTCGAGGCCCAGGTTCTTCTTGACGAAGGGGGCGAAACCCGGCTTGTTCTCGTGGTGGAATGCGACGCCGTCGACGCCCCAGCCCCACCATTTCATGTGCTTGACATCGCTCACTTGAGGGCTCCTCTTGATCGGGGGGACTGGCCAAGGATAGTGGCCGAATGAAGGTCGTGCAGGCGCAGGATCTCTTGCTTCGTGCGCTCGGCGAAGTGGCCGGGGGTCTCGCCCGCGACGGGCCTCAGCGGTTCGCCGAAGACGACGCCGACCGGGTACCGTCCGCGACGTGGCCAGTTGGCCCCGCGCGGGTGGGCGACATGGGCACCGATGAGCGCCATCGGAATGGTGGGCACGTCGCAGGATGCCGCGAGCGCGGCGGCACCGGGCTTGAAGGTGCCGACCGCGCCGTCTTTCGATCGGGTTCCCTCGGGGAAGATGAGGATGGGGATGCCCCGCGACAGCAGAGACCGGGCGCTCATCGACTTGGCTTTCGACTCCATGCGCTTCACCGGGAACGCATTGAAGAACAATGCCGTGAGGCCGCGTCGCCACCAGACGGCAAAGAAGTAGTCGGCGGCCGCACCCGTGGCCAGGTACCGCGCAAGCCGGCGGGGCAGGGAGCCGACGATCAGCGGGGCATCCAGATGGCTGGAATGGTTGGCGACGACGACGAAGCCCCCCGACAGGTCCTTGAGCTTCTCGCGACCGATCACGGTGACGCGGGTGAGCGACCAGATGAGGGGCTTGAGCAGCCCGCGCTGAACCAGAAAGCGGGCGGCCGCGACGCTGGGCGAGTTGAAACGGTCGCGCACGCCGGCAACGACCTTGGCGGGCCCCGAGGGGGCGGGTTCTTCTGCAGCCATCTAGGTGACCGGCTTCTTTCGACTCGATGAGATCGACCCGGAGACTGCGCGTATCGCACTCCTCGGTGCGTGGCGAGCCAACCAGATGAGGGTTCGGTACCGAACAGTCGGTATGGAGATTACCCTGCCCCGGTCGACGTCGCGCAAGCATGCCGTGACAAGTTGTTCGGCGTCGAGCCACAAGAAGTTTGGAATGCTCGACGCCTTGATCCCGGCGCGCTCGTGAAACTCGGTGTGCACCCAGCCCGGGCAGAGCGCCGTCACGCCGATCCCCGTGCCGCGCAGTTCGACGGCGAGTCCCTCGGTGAACGAGGTGACCCAGGCCTTGAGCGCCGAGTACGCGCCCATGGTCACGAAACCGGCCGTGCTCGAGACGTTGACGATCTTTCCCGAGCCGCGGGGCAGCATCCCGCGTGCCGCGGCACCCGACAGCACCAGCACGGCGCGGCACATGACCTCGAAGGCCTTGTCGTGGGCCGAGACGTCGGAGTCGATGAGCGACGTGTGCACGCCGAACCCGGCGTTGTTCACCAGCATGTCGATCGGACGGGAGGCGTCTTCGAGCCGTTCGGCGACCCGCGCCACGTCGGCCCGATCCGCGAGATCGGCGGGGAGGATCTCGACCGAGCGGCCGAGGGCGCGGATCTCTTCGGCCATCTCCTCCAGTCGCGGAACGCTCCGAGCGACGAGAACAAGGTCATATCCCTGCGCGGCGAGGGATCGGGAGAACGCAGCACCGATGCCAGACGTTCCTCCCGTAACGAGAGCTACAGCCATGGGGTTAGGTTAGTCTGCTCTTCACGGCGTCGTTTACGCACGCGGGTTTTCGACCAGTCGGCAGGGCTTTCATGACATCCACAGATGCAACTTCGAGTGCGCGGTTCGACGTGCGGGCATTCGCCGGCACCGCCCGCGGAAATCTTCGTCCCGAGCTCCAGCTCGAGGCCTACGACGGCGCGCAGCTCTCGACCGATGCCGTGCATCTGCTGCGCTACCTCGGCCGCCTCGAGAGCGCCACGATGGAGCAGCTGCGCAACCTGCTCGTGACCGCCACCCACAAAGACGCGCGCGTCACCGCGTTCCTCGTCACCTGGGCCTTCGAGAAGTTCTGGATCGCCGACGCCATCGACCAGATCCTCGTGGCCAACGGCAGCACCGGCGCCCAGGTCGGCGATGAGGGCGCCCCGCGCTCCGACCGGTCGGAATCGGCCGAACGCCGCGGACCCATCCGTCGCGCCATCCTCGCCATGGGGCAGGGTGTTCCGCTCACCGGCGTGCACATGACCACGGGCCTCGTCGACGAATGGGTCATGGGCACGGCATACGCCCGATTGGATGCCCTCGCCGGGCACCCGACGCTCAGCACGACGATCGACACCATCCGCGGCATCAAGAGCCGGCACGAATCGTTCTTCGCCGAAGAGGCGCGACGCAGGCTGGCCGACTCGTCCAAGACGGTCAGGCAGGCGGCGAATCACCTCGCCCACGCGGCCTGGCCCATCGGAGCCGTCGACCGCTCCGATGCAGACCGCACCTTCTTCGAACAGACGGTCTTCGGCGGTGCCGACGGACTCCAGCGCGCAACCACGATCGGAAACAGAGTGGCAGAACTTCCCGGCCTGACCCCGCAGATCGGCGACGCCGTCGCCCGAAAGCTGCGCTCGTGAGCGGCCCGAACGTGACCGACACGGTCGTGACCGGCGACCTCGGCAACGCGCACGTCTTCATCACCGGAGGCACGGGCTTCGTGGGCCAGGCCATCGTCGAGAGGCTGCTCTCGTCGCATCCCGACACCACGATCTCGCTGCTCATCCGCACCAAGGGCAGCACGACGGCCGAAGACCGCCTGCGCACGCTGCTGCGCAAGCCGGTGTTCGGGCCGTGGCGCGAGCGCGTCGGCGAGGCCGAGGTCGAGCGCGCCGTGCGCGAGCGACTGCGGGTGATCGAGGGCGACCTCGCGACCGTGCCCGCTCTGCCCGACGATCTCGACGTCGTGATCCACAGCGCATCCACCGTGTCGTTCGACCCGCCCATCGACCAGGCGTTCGAGACCAACCTCGGCGGGGCGATCGCCCTGTACACGGCCTTGGCCGAATCGGGCAGCGACGCCCACGTGGTGCACGTCTCGACGGCCTACGTCGGCGGCCTGCGCAAGGGCATCGTTCCCGAGGGGCGCCTCAAGCACGAGGTCGACTGGCGCGCAGAGCTCACCGCGGCCAGGGATGCCCGGGTGCGGGTCGAGATGGCATCGCGGCAACCCGAGACACTGCGCACCTTCATGTCGGATGCGCGCGCCGTGCACGGCAAGGAAGGCCCGCAGGCGGTCGCCACGGCCGCAGAGACCGGCCGCGTCGAGTGGGTGCGCGAGCGCCTCGTCGACTACGGCCGCAGCCGGGCGCAGAGCCTCGGCTGGACAGACGTGTACACGCTCACGAAGTCGTTCGCAGAGCGCGCCGCCGAAGAGCTGTGGCGCGAGACCGGCCACCGGCTGTCGGTCGTGCGCCCGGCGATCATCGAGAGCGCACTGCGGCACCCCTACCCCGGTTGGATCGACGGCTTCAAGGTGGCCGACCCGCTGGTGCTCGCCTATGCACGCGGCAACCTCACGCAGTTCCCCGCCCTGCCCGACACCGTTCTCGACGTGATTCCCGTCGACTACGTGGTGAACGTCATCCTCGCCGTCGCGGCCACCCCGCCGACGCCCGAGTCCGAGGTCGACTCCGCGTACTACCACGTGAGTTCCGGCGCCCGGAATCCGCTGCCGATCCACCGCATGTTCACGAACATGAACGAGTTCTTCACGGCCAATCCGCTGCCGCACGAGAGCGACGGGCACATCGAGGTTCCGTACTGGACCTTCCCCGGAACCCGCAAGGTCGACCGGGTGCTGCACAACCAGGAGATCTGGAACGCCCGCCTCGAGAGGGCGCTCGAGCGCCTCCCCTCGACCGAGCGCACCCGCGTGCATGTGAAGAAGGCCCTCAAGCGCAAAGACGACCTCGAGAATCTGCGCACCTTCGTCGAGCTCTACCGCGCCTACGTGCAGACCGAGATCATCTTCGACGACCGCAACACCCGGGCGCTGCACAACTCCCTGCCCGCCGAGCTGCGCGACGACATCGGATTCGACGTGACCGCCATCGACTGGGAGGACTACCTGCAGAGGGTGCACTTCCCGTCGATCACCGCTCTCACCCGCGCGTTCTCACTGCGGCCCGCCGCGTCGGAGCGCGTGGCCAAGGCGCTCCCCGAGCGCAGCGACGTGCTCGCCGTCTTCGACTTCGAGGGCACCGTCGTCGACTCCAACATCGTCGAGCAGTACCTGTGGGTGCGCTCGGCCGGGTTCCGCAAGGCGGCCTGGCCCAGCGAGGTGGCGAGCCTGCTCACCTCCCTGCCGGGCTATCTCAAGGCCGAGCACCGCGACCGCGGAGAGTTCATCCGCGCGTTCCTGCGCCGTTACAGCGGCATGCCCGCGAAGCGGCTCGAGAAGGTCGTGTCCGGCGGGTACCGCGAGACGCTGCTGCGGCACACGATGCCGTCGGCCATCGCGCGCATCGAGGAGCACCGCGCCGCCGGCCACCGCACCGTGCTCGTCACGGGATCCATCGGCATCCTGGCCTCGCCGCTCGCCCCGCTCTTCGACGACGTCATCGCCGGATCGATGCACGAGCGCGACGGAATCCTGACCGGCTACCTGGCCCAGCCGCCGCTGGTCGACGAGGCGCGCGCGGCCTGGCTGCGCCGCTACGCCGAGACGCACGGCATGGACCTGTCGAAGTCGTACGGCTACGGCGACAGCCACGCCGACCTGGTCTGGCTGCAACTGCTCGGAAATCCCGCCGCGATCAACCCCGACACCAATCTCTCGCGTGAGGCGCTCCGAAGAAGATGGAGCATCCACAACTGGAAACGCGGCGCCCGCGGCGCGTCCGCTCTACCGCAATTCGCGAAGGGAACCGGAGAGTAAACTCTCCTCACACCATGGCATTCGACGTAGACAAATACACCGCCACCTCGGTGAGCGTGAACTGGGACGACCTCGACCTCGAGCGATTCCGCGAACACCCTCTGCCCGAGGGCTCCCTGCGCACCCTGCGTTATATGGCCGATGTGGAATATCACACGGTCTGCTACACCCGCGACCTGCTCACCACGCCCTCCCACAAAGAGGCCGAGATGGGCGCGTTCATGACCATGTGGAACCGCGAGGAGTTCTGGCACGGCGAAGCCCTCGCCACCGTTCTCGGCATCCACGGAATCCACGTGGACTTCGACGAGCTCAAGGCCAAGCGCCTCAAGCTCGGCTGGCGCGACAAGCTCGACCCCATCAAGCAGTCCGTGATCGGCAAGGTCGTGGGCGCCGACTTCGTGGCCGTGCACATGGCCTGGGGTGCAGCCAACGAGTGGTCGGCGATCACCGCCTACAACCGTATGGCCGCACTCGAAGAAGACCCTGTGCTCGCCGAGCTGCTCAAGCGCATCGCCAAGCAGGAGGCGCGCCACGTGGCGTTCTACACCTCGCAGGCCCGCGAGCGTCTGGCGAAGAGCACGAAGGCGCAGAAGTTCGCGCGCTTCGCCCTCAGCAACTTCTGGGCACCGGTCGGCTCCAGCATCATGGAGAAGAACGAGGTCAAGCACGTGATGGGCCACCTCATGGGTGGCGAAGAGGGGCGCAAGGCTGCCCGCAAGATCGACACCGCCATCAGCGGACTCCCGGGCCTGGAGGGCCTCACGATCGTCGACGACTCCCTCAACGCGCTCGGCGTCTAGCCGCGCCCGCTCCCTGAGCCTGTCGTTCCCTGAGCCTGTCGAAGGGCGCCCCCGTTCCCTGAGCCTGTCGAAGGGCGAGTCCGTTCCCTGAGCCTGTCGAAGGGCGAGCAGATCGAACGCGCCGCCTGCGGGCGACCGCGCGCACACCGAAGGAGCGTTCGCCCGCTGAACGCGCGCTCGGCCGCTTGCGCCGGTCACGTAGTGAGCCTTGCGGTGGTCGACTAGGCCGCTTGAGGCCGTATCGAGGCCACCCCGCCGTGGTTTCGATACGCTCGTTCCTCGCTACTCAACCAGCGCGGCCGACGGCCGGCGTTCCCTGAGCCCGTCGAAGGGCGCCCTTGTTTCCTGAGCCGGTCGAAGGGCAACTCCGTTCCCTGAGCTTGTCGAAGGGCCGGCCCCCTTCAACAAGCTCAGGGAACGGGCCTCACAGGGGGCGATCCCGATCGCTGTGTGTCACGCTGGACCCATGCTCAGAATCGGAATCCTCGGCGCGGCCGGCATCGCCCCGAACGCCATCATCATCCCCGCACGACGACGTGACGACGTCGAGATCGTGGCCGTCGCATCCCGCAGCGAGTCGTCGGCGAGCGCCTACGCGGCGACTCACTCGATCCCGCGCTCCTACGGAGGCTACGAGCGACTGCTTGCCGACCCCGAGATCGACCTGATCTACAACGCCCTGCCCCCGTCCGAGCACTCCCGCTGGTCGATCGCGGCCCTCGAGTCGGGCAAGAACGTACTCTGCGAGAAACCCTTCGCCATGTCGGCCGACGAGGCCCGACTCATGACCACGGCCGCCACCGACACGGGCCTGCGCCTCATCGAGGCGTTCCACGACCGCTACCACCCGCTGAGCGCCGAGATCGATCGCATCGTCGCATCGGGGCGCCTCGGCGAGATCGTGTCGGCACACGCCGACTTCACCGCATCCATTCCGTTCGATCCCGCGTCGATCCGCCACGACCCGGCCGTGGGCGGCGGATCGCTCATGGATCTCGGCTGCTACCCCCTGCACCAGCTGCGTGCGCTGATGGCGAGCGAGCCCGAGGTTCTGGATGCGACGGCGACGGTCAACTCGATGGGCGCCGACCTCAGCATGGATGCGTCGCTGCGGTTCGCGTCGGGCGCCACGGCCCGCATGACCTGCAGCATGGTCGAGGGCTCGCAGCTGAACTCCTCGCTCGACGTCGTGGGCACTCTCGGCAGCCTGCATGTCGACAACCTCGTGTTCCCGTCGAAGGGGCACACGATCAGCGAGACCCGCGACGGCATCACACGCAACTCCACCGTGGCCGGGCTCGAGACCTACGACCACCAGCTCGCGGCAGTCGTCGAGGGTCTGGCGAGCGGCGAGCGGCTGCTCACCGAGGGCGCGGATTCGGTGGCGCAGATGCAGGCCATCGACGCGATCTACGCCGCGGCGGGGTTCGACCGCGCGGCACTTCGCTGAGTTGACGCTTCGGCGCACAGCACTCCGCTGAGATGACGCGTCCGGTCGACCGAAGTGTCACCTCGCGAGCAGCGCCGCGCCGAAAGCGTCAATCCAACGTGAGCACACTGACCCGGTCGGCGAGGTAGCGGTCGAGGGTCGAGACTCCGTGGCCGGGGCTCGAACGATCCCACTGCACGACGACCATGCCGTCGCGAACCTGCAACGGGCCCGAGCCGGCATCCAGGCTCTCGTCGTCTAGCGCGAGCGGAACGAAGCGGTGGTTCACGACCTCGCCCTCGGGAAACTTGCCTCGTGCCGCTGCGCGGCGATCGTCGCGTCGGGCTTCGGCCTCGGCCGACCGGTTCGTGACCGCCCGCAGGGGCTCGATGGCTCTGGTCACGTCGCCCGTCTCGTAGACTCCGCCGTCGCGATCGACCAGTAGAACACCGAGCCGCCAGGCCCGGCCCGCGGGAGCGATCATCGGTGCGGTCTTGAACACCGAGAAGCCGCGCGGCTCGCGCATCACCCCGAGCGCCTCGTCGTGCACGCCCTGGCTTTCGAGCGAGTCGATGGTGCGGGCCACCAGCCGGCGCACCTGCTCGGAGGGAGACTCTTCCATGGCAGCAGACTACTTGCGTCCGCGCTCGGAACACGCTCACCCTGGCGGCACGCAGACCGCGCCGTCGCGCACAGACCGGCGCTATTCGGGTCGTCGATGAGGCATCGGGGCCTCGATCGACCCTCCGGTGCGATGATCCTTCGACTTTGTTACCAGCACGAAACATCGGCGAAACGGTGCGGATCGTGCCCGCGGATACTGTGAGGATTCCTGCACCACTCTCCCGCTGACCGCACCCGATCCCGTCGGCGACCCGCTCCCCCTGCTCGACAGAACCCCCGGCCACGTGCCGGAACTGGCCCGCACACGGAGCTCTTCGTCGCGCCCGTCGATAAGTCGATCAGCATCCCCACAGTGAAGAAAGAAGGACCACGTCCTGATGAAACACACCTCATCTCGCCTGCGAGCAGTCCTCGCCGCCGGCGGCATCGCCCTCGGCCTTTCGATGGTCGCGGCGTCACCCGCACTCGCCGCCCCGACGACCACCGTGACCATGACCGCGACCCCCGAGGTCGAGGCCGGCAAGGCCGTCGACGTCTCTGTCGCACTCGCCGGCACGGTCGACGCCTACAGCTACGCGATCACGGTCACGTTCGACCCGGCTCTGCTCGACTACGTCGACGACAGCGCCTCCGAGGGTCCGGCGGGAGGATTCGACAGCGTCGAGGAGGCTGCCGGCAGCGTCACCATCCTGCACAGCCGTCTCGGAACGTCACCCGCCCTCGCGGGCGACCTGGCCGCATCCCTGCAGTTCACGAGCCTCGCCGCCGGCGACGCGACCCTCACGACATCCGTGACACTCGTCGACACGGTCGGCGCGACCACCGTTCTGGCCGACGCCGCGACCGCGCCCGTGACCATCGCAGCCGTTCCCGTCGAGACCACTCCGCCGACAACGCCACCGACCACGACGACGCCACCGACTTCGGGCGGCGACACGACGTCCACGCCGACCGCCGCGCCCGCCTCGTCGACCAACGGCGACGGCTCCCTGGCCATCACCGGCTTCGGCGCCGGAGCCCTGGCCGTCTTCGCCATCGCCCTCCTCGGCGTCGGCTTCGTGGCGCTTCGGCGCCGGTCTGCGAGCGCACGATGAGCCGCCGACCCCGCACCCCTGAATCCACATCCGGGATCGCCCGATCCCCCTTCTCGCAGAGGAACACCCCCGTGATCTCACGACGCGTTCGCCAGACGGCAATCGCAGCGACAGGCATCATCTCGGTGCTCGCCGTCGGCACTCTCGCGGCCGCTCCGGCCAGCGCCGATCCCGTTGTCGCAGAACCGGCGACCGCCGTTTTTCTCTCCCCGTACTACACCGAACTCGACCTGACCGGCGACGACCAGGTCACTGATGACGACCTGCAGCTGCTCGCCGACAGCCTCGGAGCGACCAGCTCATCGCCCGAGTGGGCCTCGGTGCAGACGGGCGATGTGGATGCCGACGGCACGATCACGGTGACCGACATCGCCGCGGTCTCCAGCCGCATCATCTACGACGATGGCCCCTTCGACATCGTCGAGGCGTCGACCATCGACATGCAGGCCGCGATGAACGCCGGGGTCACCACCTCGGTCGCGCTGACGCAGGAGTACTTCGACCGCATCGCGGCCTACGACAAGGCGAAGATCGATCCGGCCGAGAGCGGCCGCGCACTCAACTCGATCATCACGACGAGCACCGTTGCGCTGGAGTCCGCCGCGGCCGCCGACGCCACGCGCGCCGAGCAGGGGATGACGAGCATGCTGCTCGGAATTCCCATCGCCGTGAAGGACAACTACGACACGGTCGACATGGTCACGACCGGCGGCTGCGGCTGCTGGGACGCGAACCAGACCTCCGACGACGCGTTCATGGTGAAGAGCCTGCGCGACGCGGGAGCGATCATCCTCGCCAAGGCCAGCCTCGACGAGTTCGCCTTCGGCTTCGCCTCCGAGTACTCGTCGTTCCAGCCCGCCGGAACGTCGACCCTTGTGGCGAGCCCGTATGCGACGAGCAAGACGGCCGGTGGCTCCAGCGGAGGAACCGGCGCTGCGATCGCGGCGAACCTCGCCGGCATCGGCTTCGGCACCGACACGGGTGGCTCGATCCGGATCCCCTCGACGTACAACCAGCTCGTCGGCATCCGGCCCACCGTCGGTCTGACCAGCCGCGACGGCATCATCCCGCTGGCCTTGAGCCAGGACACCGGCGGACCGATCGCACGCAGCGTCACCGATGCGGCCGTCGCGCTCGACGCCGTGGTGGGAGTCGACCCCAACGATGCGATCACGGCCGAGCAGACAGGACTGGTTCCCGACTCGTACACGCAGTACCTCGACCCGACGGCGCTGGCCGGCACCCGGATCGGCTTCTCCGCATCCATGATCGGTTCGAATGCCACCGACGTTCGCCTGTGGGCGGCGGCGAAGGCCACGCTGGAGGCGCAGGGTGCCACGGTGGTGGAGCTCACAGGAGCCGACGCGGCACTGCTCACGACCGTCATGGGCGAGGGCAGCGGAAGCACGAACGAGTTCAAGCACGACCTCGCCGTGTACGTGCAGAACCACCTCTCGCCGGCAGTCACGGCGCGAAGCCTGACGGAGATCGTGGCATCCAAAAAGTTCGTGCCGTCGAGGCAAGGCACCTACGTGCAGCGTGAAGCCGTCACCGAGGAGACCTACCAGAACTGGGCGGGTCCGACCGGAACGCACACCGCGTTCATCGCCAACGCGAGCACGAATGTGACCGCCCTGATGGACTCGCTCGACCTCGACTCGATCGTGTATCCGTCGGGCACGCCCTACGGCACCAACGGCAGCAACATGCGGCTGAGCCCGAACACGGGCATGCCCGCGGTCACGGTTCCGATGGGCCAGACGTCGCCCGACGATGGCGTGAATGCCGTTCCGAACGCCGGAGTCAACCTGGAGTTCCTCGGCCACAACTACGACGAGGGCACCCTCATCGGCCTCGCCTACGCGTTTGAGCAGGCCACGCACTACCGCACCACCCCGGCGCTGTACCCGGATCTGCCCTAGTCGGCAGGCCTTCCGGCGTTGGTTCCGGATGCCCGTCTCCCCCGCTTCGTGCGGCGGGAGGCGGGCATTCCGTCTTTAGGCACGCCTGATTGACTTCCGAACTCCACGGTGCCGAGCAACTCCTGATTCGCGGGGTCGATGCGACGCGATCGCGATATGATTAGTGCACTAATCATTTCAGCACCAAGCATTCGAGGACCAGTTGACCAGGCCGGCACGCAAGCCCAACCCCATGAACCCCTTCGACGGAAAGCCGGGGTTCATCAACAACCTCAACCGCATCGTCTACTCGTTCACGGGGCCGGCGCAGGTCGGAATCGGCCGACCGGAAGATCCCTACGTGGCGCCGGCCGACCCGCACTGCCCTCTTTGCGGCAGGTCGATGGCGCTGCACACCATCGACAGAAGTGGCGAACGAACACAGTTGCACTGCCCGATTTCGTAGGGCGAAGCCGCGCAATTGCGTCATCGACTGTGCGCGATTGCGTCACTTTGGGGGCGTGAGGTTGGTGCTGATCAACGTGGTCAGGGAGCATTCCTGACAGCACCCGCTGTAGCACGAATCGTGCATTCTAAGAGCGCCTCGCCCTCGACCCCGTCTCGCTGAACGGAGCCACCAGCGGGACTACCGAACGAGAATCTACGAGGATCGAAACTCTGACTAAGTTCGCGTTCCGTCATTTTGCGTGCACTTTGCTTTATCGAGACATTGAAGTAAGAATGAGCCTTACTCGATCGCATGAGTGAAAGTCTCAATGCTGGGGGGCAGCTGGCACTACCGTGCCTGCTGTTGATCGAGGACAACGCAGGGGGACTCGCCCCCTCTTTTCCTTGAATCGAGTTGGACTTCATATGAACAAGAACGTGGGCCTCACACTGTCTCTTGGCCTCGAAGAGGCGCTGGCGAACACTCTCAATGCCTGGGGAAGCCGCCATGGTCTAGCCGCTTTGACGTGGCGAGTAATGCCCTTCGCAGAGAGCCCATCCCTGGAAGGACGCCCCCTCGATGAGGAGATCGACCCTGAGGAACTCACGCGACGATGGGCAGCGGCCCTGCAGATGAGGATGAACTCGTATCCTCTGCGCGCCGACGTATCGACGTGGTTCCTCGACCTGGACGCTTGGTACATAGAGATCTCGTCCGAACCGCTTTTCTTCGGCGAGTGAGACCATCAGGGTCCACGTGAGAGTCCTCGAAACAACTTTTTCGCCAGGGGAAAAGCGTCGGAGATTGCTGCTGGCTCGCCTGAGCGTGACATAGGTACTCGGCGCTGCCGTACCAGCGCAGGCCTGCTGGGATTATCGACGGCGCCGCACGCGATCGACCAATCCGTCGGGCGCACTCAGTTGCCCACATCCACCCACCGGAACGGGTCGCAGAACCCGACGGCAGGCATCCGTTCACGCGCCGTTTCGGAGTCTCCTCAGCCCGGCGCGGAGCTCGTCCACGAGAATCTTCGGCTGCTCGAGAGCAGCGAAGTGCCCGCCCCTCTCGGCCTCGCCGAAGTGGATCAAGTCGCTGTAGGCGTCCTCGATCCAGCTTTTCGGAAGCCGCGGAATGTCGCGAGGAAACACGGTCACGGCCACCGGCAACGAGAGATTGGGGCCGGCCATCGTGGCCGTTCGGTTCTCCCAGTAGATGCGCGCCGATGAGGCCGCGCTGTTGGTGAACCAGTAGAGCGAGATCGTGTCGAGCATCGCGTCGACACTGAGGGCATCCTCGGCTCGGCCGCGGTTGTCGGTCTTCGACTGGAACTTCTCGTAGATCCACGCCGCCTGGCCGACCGGGGAGTCCGCGAGCGCCAATCCGATCGTCTGGGGCTTCGTGCCCTGCACATGATTCGAGCCCCCGAGCGGCCCGCCGTAGAGGGCAAGGCCCTCGACCGCGCGACGCTCGTCGTCGGTCAACACGTCGGGGATGCTCCGCGGGAACGCATACGGCGTGCTCAGATGGATACCGCGCAGCCCGTGCGGTCGGGCGGCTCCCAGGGCGGTGGTGACGGCCGCTCCCCAATCGCCACCGTGTGCCGACCAGCTCTCGTAGCCGAGACGGCGCATCAGCTCGGCCCACGCCTGGGCGATGCGCTCGACGTTCCAGCCGGTGTCGGTCGGCTTGCCGGAGAAGCCGAATCCGGGCAGCGACGGGATGACGACGTCGAACGAGTCGTCGGCAGCCCCACCGTGCTTGGTCGGGTTCGTGAGCGGTTCGATCAGGTCGACGAAATCGAGGACTGAGCTCGGCCACCCGTGCGTGAGGAGCAGCGGCATGGCGCCGGGGTTCTCCGATCTGACGTGGATGAAGTGGATGTCGAGGCCGTCGATCGTCGTCACGAACTGAGGGAACGCATTCAGCCTCGATTCGACGCGGCGCATATTGTATCCACTCCCCCAGTACTCGACCAGCGAACGCGCATCCTCCGTGCGCACGCCTTGCGACCAGTCGGGAACGGTTTCCGGATCGGGCCAGCGGGTCGCGGCCAGTCGTCGGGTGAGGTCGTCGATCTCGGATTGCGGGATCGCAACACGGAAGGGGCGGATGTCCTCCGGGGTGGGGGTCGTCTTGGTCATTGTCTGTCTCCTGAGTTCTTCAGTCACCGCGCACATGGGATTGCACACTGGTGTGCAGACTACGCAGTTGCACACCAGTGTGCAATCATGGATTTATGAAGCTGATCGGTAGGGCGACGTCGCGTGAGTGACCCGGGGAACGACACGAAACAGCGAATCCTCGACGTGGCGATCGACGTTCTGGGCAAGAACCCTGACGCGGGCATGGGCGAGATCGCGACAGCCGCGGGCGTTGTTCGACGCACGGTGTACGGACACTTCCCGTCACGATCCGACCTCGTGCACGAGCTCACCCGTCGCGCGGTCGAGGAGATGTCTGCGATCCTTGCCGACGTCGCCACCCCTAACCGCGCGGCCGACGCCGAGTGGGCCGACTTCATCACGCGACTGTGGCCGCTGGTGCACCGGTACCGCGTGCTCGTCGCGCTGCGGCGCGGGGAGCTCGGAGCCGACATCCACTCTCTTCTGGGGCCCGTCGACGAGACCCTCGCCGGGCTCGTCGATCGGGGGCAGTGCAGCGGGGCGTTCGGGCGGCATCTGCCCGCTGATGTTCTCAGTCAGGTCGCCTGGTCGGGAGTGTTCATGATCGCCGACAGTGCGCTGTCACGGGAGAGTCTCGATGCCTCGGCAGCAGCGCTGACGAGCCTGCTGATGCTGGGGGTTCCGGAGGCGCGAGCTCGGACATTGGTCTAGCGGCCCCACCGGGCTGATTGAGTGGACGCGCGGGACGGGCCAGCGTGTCGGAATCACTCCCTTCGACAGGCTCAGGGAACGGGGTGCTTGCCCTTCAGCAGGCTCAGGGAACGGGCGGTCCATAACCAAGGATAATTGGCTAACCTTGGTTATGATTAACGAGTGACGAGCGCTATTCCACGACCGGGCATGCCAATCAGCTGGCCGGCGACAACAGCGGAGTCCCGTCCGTGGGCCCGTTCGGGCACCGAGGTAGGCTCGCGGCGACGGCTCCGAGCGGCATCTGGGCCGTACAATGCGGCCGTTCCTCCCTTCATCGCAGACCTGAAGATGTCGCTGCCCGATGATCTGGCGGCGATCTCCGACGACGCGAGCAGAGAACTCACTCGCTTCGATGCCGAGGTCGGAACGCTGACGGCTCCCTTCGCGTCGATCCTGCTTCGCACGGAGAGCGCCTCGAGCTCTGAGGTGGAGAACCTCGCCGCGAGCGCGAAGCAGGTCGCACTGGCCGACCTGGGTGACTCCTCCTCAACCAACGCTCGGCTCGTGGTGGGAAATGTCGCGGCGATGGAGGCGGCGATCGCGCTTGCCGACGATCTCGACACCCACGCGATCCTGACCATGCATCGTGCACTGATGGAGCAATCGAATCCCGACATCGTCGGACGATGGAGGGACGGGCAGGTGTGGATCGGCGGGGGTTACATTTCTCCGCACAACGCATCCTTCGTCGCACCGCATCATGAGCGGGTTCCGGCATTGATGTCCGATGTAATGCTGTTCGCGCGTCGGGTCGACCTCCCCGTTCTGGCCCAGGTCGCAATCGCTCACGCACAATTCGAGACGATCCACCCGTTCCCCGACGGAAACGGGCGAACGGGGCGAGCACTTGTGCAGGGAATGCTGCGCGCGGGCGGCGTGACGAAGAATGTGACGGTGCCAGTATCGGCCGGCCTCCTGGGAGAAACAGAGGGCTACTTTCGAGCGCTCACCGCGTACCGGGCCGGAGACGTACGCCCTATCGTCGAGGCCCTGTCGGAGGCCGCGTTCGCCGCAGTCGCCAACGGACGCTCGCTGGAGAAGGACATCACCCGCGTGGCCGAAGACTGGAACGCGGCCATTCGGGCACGCAGCGACTCGTCCATCCATCGCTTGAAGCTGCTGCTTCTGCGTCAGCCGATCGTGACCATCGGAACGATCGCGCGCGAACTGGACGTGAGCGAGCAAGCGGCCGACAGCTCCGTCAAGAAGCTCGTTGATGCGGGGATCCTGACCCAGGCGACCGCCGGCCGTCGCAATCGATACTGGCAGGCGACTGAAATTCTCACGGCATTGGATGCCTTCGGGACGCGAGCCCGTCGCCAGCGTCCCGGACGGTGAGCTGAAGAGAAAACAGGGCGAGGTGGTCTCGATACGGCCGCAGGCGGCCTACTCGACCGGCGCAAGAGGTCGGGGCGGGAGGCGCTTCTCCATGCAGTAACTCGTGGGATCGTCGACGTAGGCGTCGAATCTCGGGATGGCGCTGTATCCCGCTCTTTCGTATAGGGCGATCGCGGCGGCCTGGGGCAGCCCGGTTTCGAGCAGCATCACGGTGGCGCCGCGGTCTATCGCGTGCGCTTCTGCGGCATCGAGCAGAGCTCGTCCGACCCCGAGGCCTCGGGCTTCGGCTGTGACGAACATGCGCTTCAGTTCCGCTGATCCGTCGCCCCTGTCGACGATCGCCGCCGTACCGAGGGCCATGCCGTCGACCCGAGCCACGAAGAAGGCGACCTCCGATCGGTCGAGCGAATCGACATCCAGCCCGTGGTAGTTCTCGGCCGGATACAGGCTCAACGCATAGTCGTCGGCCTGTTGCAGCAGCGGCAGTACGTCGGAACCACGCGGCGATTCGAGCGAGACGGTAGGCACGCATTCAGTCTACGAAAGGGATGTCTGGTCGGCCGCGGCGTTCCCTGAGCTTGTCTAAGGGCCTCGCGCTCGACTGCGATTCTGATGGCGAACTCCGATCATCGTTTGCGTCGTGGCGGCTGGCGCTAAATGAGGACAGAGCGCTCGGGCAGGGCTATCTGGGCGATTCAGCCCCCGAATTTTCGCGCCGTGGAGTGAGGTGGAACGAAACTGTCCTCAGTTAGCCGTCGGACTCGTCGACCACGTCGTGCTCCTGCAACCTAAGGGCGCACATTTAGAGCAACATGCCGCTGTCAATGCGCGAGTGATGGCGCGTCGACCGATTCGTGCTCCGTTAGTTCTTCCGAGAGACCCTAACGAAACCACGGAGTCTGACTCCTCGATCAGAGCGGATCGTGTGGCGCCGCTGCGCCCATCCGGGTCCCGGCGATGGGCACGATGACGCCACACGATCATGACTCGTCGTTTGCGCGGCGCTGTTCTGCCCATCCGGCGCGTCGGGATGGGCGTCACGGCGCGACGCGAAGCGACAGCTCGCTCGGGCGGTCTTGTAAGCAATGGGGCCAAGCCGTGCGCTGATTGAGGAGCCGCGCGAGGAACGAGCCAGAGTATCGAAATCACTCCCTTCGACAGGCTCAGGGAACGGGCGCAGGCCCTTCGACAGGCTCAGGGAGCGAGCGGGGCTACGCGATCGGGCGGCTCGTATGGAACGCTTGAACGATGGACGCCCATGACATCCGCAACTCGTTCCTGACCTACCTCGAGGAGAGGGGGCATACCGTCATCGAGCGGGCGCCTCTGGTTCCGAGGGGCGACACATCGACCCTGTTCAACGGCAGCGGCATGCAATCGCTCCTTCCCTACCTGCTGGGGCAGCAGCATCCGGCCGGCGTGCGCCTCACCGACAGCCAGCCCTGCGTGCGCGCCCAGGACATCGACGAGGTCGGCGACAACCGGCACACGACCTTCTTCGAGATGCTCGGCAACTGGTCTCTCGGCGACTACTTCAAAGAGACGCAGATCCGCCAGTTCTACGGCTTCCTCGTCGACGTGGTCGGCCTGGATCCGGCGAAGATCTACGTCACCTGCTTCATCGGCGACCCGGCCAACGGAATCCCCCGCGACGACGAGGCGGCATCCATCTGGGCCGCGGTGTTCGCCGAGCGCGGCGTCTCGAACGGCATTGCCGAGATCGGCTCGCAGGCGGATGGCGACGCCCGGGGCGTGCGGCCCGGCGAGCGCATCTTCTTCTACGACGGAGGCGAGAACTGGTGGTCGCGCGGCGGATCGCTCGAGGGCACGCCGATCGGCGACCCGTGCGGGCCCGACAGCGAGGTGTTCTACGACTTCGGCGCAGAGCATCAGGATGCGTCGTACGGCCTGGCGCATCCGGCCAGCGACGGCGGGCAGTTCATGGAGATCGGCAACCAGGTCTTTATGCAATACCGGCGGCGCGACGACGGATCGTTCGAAGAGCTCACCAAGCGCAACGTCGACTTCGGCGGCGGCCTGGAGCGGATTGCGGCAGCGTCGATCGGCTCCGACGACGTGTTCCGCATCTCCCTGCTGTGGCCCATCATCGAGTCGCTGCAGGAGTTGACGGGACGCCGCTATGAGGACGAGACGGCGGCGATGCGGATCATCGCGGATCACCTCCGCGGTGCGACTTTCCTCGCGGTCGACGGCGTGCGCCCGTCGAACAAGGAGCAGGGCTACGTGATGCGGCGACTGCTGCGCCGCGCCATCAGGTTCGCGCTCTCCCTGGGCCTGTCCGAGAACTTCTTCTCCACGGTCGTTCCCGTGATCGCCGACCTGTACGCATCGGACTACCCCGAAGTCGCCGCCTCACGCGACGAGGTCATCGCCGTGCTCGTGAAGGAGGAGACGGCGTTTCGGCGCACGCTGACCGGCGGGCTCCGCGCCCTAGCCGAGTATCAGGGGTCGACGCTGACCGGCCTCGACGTGTTCCGCCTGTCCGACACGCACGGCTTTCCGAAGGAGCTTTCCGTCGAGGAGGCGCGGCGCCTCGGCATCGACGTGGCCGACGACTGGGAGTCGGGTTTCGCCGCCGCGCTCGAGGAGCAGCGCGCCCGTTCGCGCGGCGCTACGCGACTCGGCGCGGCCGGGCTGCCGGGCGGCGGCGTTCCGGCCTGACCTGCGGGCACGCGTCGGCCGAAAGCGCGACGGCGCGACCGTCTGACACTGGCCGCGTGCCGGACCGGCGCCCGGCCGCCTGCCGGCCCAACCGTGCGGCCCTGCCGCATCCGGTCACTCGCGACGGAGCATGTCGATGCCGGCGCCCGCGAACTGGCGCAGGGTGGCATCGGGCAGGAACGCGCGGGTCAGCGCGGCGCTGATGCGGGTGAGGTCGCCCTCGTCGCGGTAGAGGAGATAGATCGGCTCGGTGCGCGGATTGAACTTCTGCTTAAACCGGTGCAGCGACGAGAATCCGTAGACGGGTTCGAGGATGCCGCTGAGTTGGCCGAGCAAGTGCGCGATCGTGCCCTCGTCATCCGTTGCCTGATGAGCCAGAGGTGCGCCCGAGAGCGAGGCGATCAACGCGCCCTCCTCGGCGAAGGTGCGCGCCGACGATCCGATCAGAAACTCCATGACCGCGCCGAAACCACCGTCGCGCCGTCGCATGAGATCGAGGGTCCAGCCGGTGTGCGTTCCGTCGGGCCCGTAGATCGGCAGCCAGCTCAGGAAGCCGTCGACGTCTCCGTTCGGCGATACGGCGAGGGCGAGTCGCACCTCGGGGTCCTCCGCCTCCTGCAGGGTGCCCAACGTGAATCGCATCTCGGGCAGATCCTTGTCGCCCACCCACGACTCGGAAATGGCGCGCAACTGCTGACGAATCCCCCACGTCTCCTCCGCCAGCGTGGTCATGCGAAACGTGATGCCCTCACGGTCGGCCTTGTTGATCGCCGTTCTGACGTGCTGCCAGGGCTTGCCCGTGAAGGCCAGGCCGGGGAGATCGACGATCGTGTCATCGGCGATGATCAGGTCACGCCAACCCTCGGGAAGGCTGTCGCGGGTGTGCTGGCTCGAGCTGAAGAAACACGGGATCAGGGAGTCGCGCTCAGCCGCGCTCACGAACTCGGCGACGCTCGCTGCAGCCGCCGATTCCGGTCCCAGCGGGTCAGCCAGCACGAGCGCCACACCGACATGCTTCTGGTACGGGATGAGCCCCTTCTCGGTGCGGAAGTACTCCATGCCCTCCCAGGTCGTCATCCACGACAAGCTGCCGCCGCCGTACTGCGTGATGATCTGCCGGGCGTCGTCGGCCGTCGGAGCGCCTTGCCCGTGCCGCTCCTCGCCGGAGCCGAGCGGACGTTTGCGGCGGGACCCGAAGGAGTGGCGTGTCGCGATGAGGTAGAGGAGGAAAGCGGCCCAGATCACGGCTGTAGCGAGGAAGACGTCGATGTCTCCCAGGCCCAGCGGCAGATCGATGGGATCCACCACGATTGACAAGGTGAGGTAGAGCCCGGCGACGGCGAGGTTCACGAGCGCCCAGATGATCGTCAGAACCCAGGCCCAGCGTCGCCCGAGACGCAGACCGTTGGCCACGAGCAAAATAACTACGGCGTCGAGGATGGCCTCCAGCAAGGGGCCGTCTCCGGGGGCGGTCGGGCCGAAGGGCCCGTTGGTCGGCACCAGCAGGGTCAGAATCTGGATGACCCCGAGCGCGAGGCCCCCGGCGAAGGCCAGGAGTCGCCGCTCGCGGAGGCTCGCCCGCTTGATGTGAAACGACCTGTCGACGGCGAGCACCAGGATCACCGCGAACGCGTGCTCCAGATCGGCGAGCGTGCCGAGGAACAGCACGCCGATGGCCGCGTAGCCGACGACGATGAGCCAGCCGCGCTGGCGCCACGGCGACGGGAACAGACTGACGCAGGCGGCGAAGCACGCCATGGTGCCACCGGATGGGCCGGCATCCAGCATTCCGGCGAGTTCGATGGCCCAGGGCCACGGAAGCAGGCTGGCTGCCCAGAGGAACGCCGCAGTGGCGAGGACCGCGACGATCTGGCCGACCCAGAAGTAGGTCATCGCGACCTTGGATCCCCGGCGCCATTCGAGCAGGCCGACGAAGACGAAGCCCGCGATCGCGATCGCGTAGGTCCACGGGGTGATCACGAAGAAGGTGCCCGTGAACGGCGTCCACCACCGGCCCTCTTGCAGCGCGGGGAGGCCGTAGGCGACGGCCTCCCACCACGGCTGCTGCGGCGTGGGCACCCAGAGGCCCTGGCCGATGACCCCGATGGCGAGCACGATGGCGGCAAGGATGAGGGTCGCGGGGATCCGCGTGATGACGGATCGGACCGATGTGGTCACGGTGTGCCTCCGGGGGCTGGTGCGGGAATGCGTTTCAGGTCATTCTGGCCGAGATGGCGCTCGGCCACTCATCGACATTCGCAGCCGGAAACGACGAAACCCCCTGACTTCCTCGCTGAGCAAGGAGAAGCAGGGGGTTTGATCGTGGCGGTACCGGTGGGATTTGAACCCACGGTGCTCTTTCAAGCACACAACTTTTCGAGAGTTGCACCTTCGGCCGCTCGGACACGGTACCGGGGACGAGTGTAATGCAGACCAGAGGTTCGCGCGAATCTACAGCGTGTAGAAATCGAAGCCCGGAATCTCGCGGATGCCGCCCAATCGAGCCTTTTTGGGCCGAAATCCGGCGCATCCGAGGTGTTAGCCTTGCCTTAGTTGGGCGCGACAAAACCCGCGCGCCCTCCCACTGAAAGGGTCCTGGTTCTATGAGCTACATCCGCTCCGCAGCATTCGAAGAGACCGGCTACGTGGTTCTCGACCGCTACGACCAGGCCGCCGATCCGCAGGAGTGGCTCGACCTCGAGTACGTCGACTGGAAGTCCTCCGGAGTGACCCGTTTCGCCCCTCTGGCCTCCGCTTTCGGCGAGATGGAGTGCAACGGATTCTGGAACCACACGCCCCCGCGCACCGACAAAGACGGCGTCTGGGTTCAGGCCAATGTCGAGCACGCGCCCATCCTGAAGGCCCGCGCCGAGGAGCCCGGAGCCAACATCGGCCGCTGCCGCGTGATCGAGTTGCAGCCCAACACCTACGCGAACGCGCTCTACAACCTGCATCAAGACGACAACAACCGCCTCAACCCCGACGGCACCGGCTGGATCGTTCGCGGCTTCTTCAACCTCTCCGACGACGCCGAGTCGTTCATGATCCTGCGCGAGAACCGCTTCGACCCCGACACCGAGGTGCGCATCGCGCTGCCCGCGGGAGCCCAGCTCATCGTCGACACGCAGCGCTTCTGGCACGCCGTCTGGCACAAGGGCCCCGAGCCGCGCTACTGCCTCATCACCTCGTGGACTTCCGGCCCCGAGCTCGACGCCTACATCGAGAAGTACCACGGCAACCCGCACAACGTGAACGCTCCGCTCGACCCCAAGCTCGTCGAAGAGGCCCAGGCCGAGGTGCGCCAGCGCCTGGCAGAGCGCGCCGCCGCCCTCGCCGCGAAGGGCCGCAACGACGACGGCTGGGGCGAAGACCCCGAGGCCTAGAGCCGCCGTTCCTACCACTCTCCACAGGCGGTGACCGGATGTCGTCGGTCGCGTCTATCGTGGAGGCATGGCTTCCAAGACCCCGAACGCTTACCGCTGCACCGAGTGCGGCTGGCAGAGCGTCAAGTGGGTCGGGCGCTGCGGCGAGTGCCAGGCCTGGGGCACCGTCGTGTCGAGCGCCGAGAACGAGGGCATCGCCCGCACGGTGAAGGCGGCGAAGCTCAGCGAGACCCGCATCGCCCAGCCCATCACCGAGATCTCCACCGAGGCCGCCAGTCACTGGGCCACGGGCATCCACGAGTTCGACCGGGTGCTCGGCGGCGGCCTGGTTCCCGGTGCCACGATCCTTCTCTCGGGTGAGCCGGGCGTCGGCAAGTCGACCCTTCTGCTCGAGGTCGCAGCCAAGGCGGCCGAAGACCACCTGCGCGTGCTCTACGTGAGCGCCGAAGAATCGGTCAGCCAGGTCAAGCTGCGCGCCGAGCGCACCCACTCCCTCTCCCCCACGCTTATGCTCGCCGCCGAGACAGACCTGTCGACGGTGCTCGGCCAGATCGACGCCGTGCAGCCGCACCTCGTCATCGTCGACTCCGTGCAGACCGTGGCCAGTAACTCCATCGACAGCGCGGCCGGCAGCCCAACACAGGTGCGCGAGGTGGCGTCGGCCCTCATCCGCGTCGCGAAAGAGCGGTCGCTCCCGGTCATCCTGGTGGGCCACGTCACCAAAGACGGCTCCATCGCGGGCCCGCGCGTTCTCGAGCACCTGGTCGACGTCGTCTGCCAGTTCGAAGGCGACCGCCACACCAGCCTGCGCTTCGTGCGCGCCCTCAAGAATCGCTACGGCCCCACCGACGAGGTCGGCTGCTTCGAGATGACCTCCGAGGGCATCGCCGAGGTGCCCGACCCCAGCGGCCTGTTCCTCAGCCGCAGTGGCGAGGCCGTCAGCGGCACCTGTGTCACCGTCGCCCTCGACGGCCGTCGCGCGATGCCCGTCGAGATCCAGGCCCTCGTCGTCAAGACCACCGCACCCAACCCTCGGCGAGTCACGAACGGGGTCGACGGCTCGCGGGTCGCCATGCTGCTGGCCGTGCTCGAACGGCGGCTCAATATTCCGCTGGGCGACCGCGACGTCTACGTCTCGACCGTCGGCGGTGTGCGTCTCATCGACCCCTCGGCCGACCTGGCCATCGCCCTCGCGATCGCCAGTGCCAACAGCGACCTTCCGCTGCCCCACACCTTCGCGGCCTTCGGCGAGATCAGCCTCGCGGGCGAGGTGCGACCCGTCGCCTCCTCGAGCATCCGCGTCACCGAGGCCCGCAGGCTCGGCTTCACCGACATCCTCGGCCCCGACGAGACGCAGATCCGTCGCGCATTCCGCGTGGCCTTCGACAAGCAGCCCGCCGCCGGTTCGCGGGTCAGCCCGGCGCATCCCTCTACCGGCTCGTTCCCGGTGCAGAAGGGCCCTGCGCGGCGCGGGCTGATCGTGCCGCCTCCGGCCAACCCACTGCGCCTCGTCGAGACAGACCGCGACGACGACTGACCTGGTCGCAGCGACGGGGTCTCGACACGCTCGTTCCTCGCTGCTCGACCGACGCAGTGGAGGGTGGCTGGCGTACGGAGTCGGCGCGCCTGCCCCGCTCGCACCGATAAGACGTCGCTTGGTGTCGAGATGTCACACATGGCGGGATTCGGACGCAAGAAGCCACCACCTGCGCCACCTCACCATGGGCACCCAGGGGACGGTGGTGTTGAGATGTCGCACATGGTGGGATTCGTCTGATGGAAGCCGCCCTCTGCGCCGTCTCAGTGCCGCGCAGCGTCGTCCGCGCGCCAGCGGGTGGTCTCGATACGCTCGTTCCTCGCTACTCGACCGGCGCATGTCCCGACAACTCGACCGGGGTGGTCTCGATATGCTCGTTCCTCGCTACTCGGCCGGCGCACAGCCCGGCCACTCGACCGGCGCAGGCTCACACGTGGGGCACGAAAGCCTGCCATGCCACCCGGCGGGCGCCGCGAGGGTCGTCTTCGACCCGGTCGACCTCGTCGAAGATCATGGTGCTGCGCGTCTGCTCGTCGTAGGCGGGCCAGCCGGGTACCCGCCCGCTGTGGGCGAACTCGATCCAGTGGCGTCGCATCCGGTCGCCCGTGCGCATGAACGCGCGCCGGCCGCCCAACGCGCCCATCGCGCGCCCGAACCAGCCGTTCATGCGGTCGAACAACGCGAACAGCTCCAGCCCGTGCGTCGCATCGAAGCCGAGCTGACGCACCAGGCGCGGCGCGATATCGAAGCGGTAGAAGTGCACCGGGGCGAACCTCGAGTGGCGCTCGGCCACCTTCACCGTGGGGTACCAGAACGCGTAGTCCCCCGCGAAGTCAGCGGCCGGGCGCTTCGCCGGCAGCCCGGGATACTCCGCCTTGATCGCCTTGCGGGCCTTCTTCTTCGTGCGCGAGAAGATCGCCCGGATGCGCGTGGGCGTGGTGGCCAGAATGTCGAGCCGACCGGTGAACAGCGACCCCTCGCGGTCGTTCGTGCCGATGATCAGCGGGATGCGCGCGGCGCGCCCGAACTTGAACGCGTCGAGGGGGCGCTCGGGCAGAAAGTCGCCGTCAATCACGGGGCACAGCGCGATGGTGCCGGGGTCGCGGTCGGGTGCAAGAAGGGTGAGGGCCACGGCGGCCTCGACCAGATCGGATGCGTCGGCCCGTACAAGCAGTTCACCGGCGTCGTCGACGGAAGTGCTCTCGACGCCGCCCGGTTCGATGCGGTCGGCGAGGAAAGCCACGAACTCATCCGCCCACCGATGGGTCTGTTCCGGGGGATAGATGGCGTTCGTCGGCGCGCTCTGGGCGATGGCCTTCGCAAAGAGTCCATGCGCTGCCGGCGTGGCCATCAGGGTGGTGACCGCGTTGCCGCCGGCAGACTCGCCGAACACCGTGACGTTGTTCGGATCTCCGCCGAAGGCGGCGATGTTGTCGCGCACCCACTCGAGCGCTGCCACCTGGTCGCGCAGTCCGAGGTTCGAGTCGAAGGAGCGCTCGGGCGTCGAGAAGCGCGTGAAGTCGAGGTAGCCGAGCGCACTGAGCCTGTAGTTGATGCTCACGTAGACGATGCCGCCGTCTCGCACCAGAGCCTCGCCGTTGCGGGGGTACTCGGCACTGGAGCCGACCGCGTACGCCCCGCCGTGGATGAAGAGCATCACGGGCAAGCCGTCCCCGGCGGCGTGGGCAGGCCGAAGCACATTGAGCGTCAGACAGTCCTCACTCATCGCCTGCTTCTTCGACGCGCCGACGAAGTGACCCTGCAATGACTGCCAGGGCACCGGGCCGAATTCCGATGCATCGCGCACGCCGACCCAGGCCGCGGGAGGCCTCGGAGCCCGGAAACGGAGGCTCCCTGTCGGCGCCTCGGCATAGGGAAGGTTCCGCCAGGCCTCGACGCCTCGTTCGCGAACGCCCCGCACGATTCCCTGAGCAACCCGTACGTCGAGGTTCTGTGGTGCGTTTCGCTCGAGCATCCTTCGATGCTAGACGGCGTAGATGAACGCGCGAGTTGTTCACCTGCGGTCCCTATCGCCTTAACCCTGCTGGGTTTCACTGATGCAGACTCGTGTGCTGGCACGGGCAACGAGTTTCCCTGGAGCCCTACCCGATGAATGCACCGTCTCCCGCCCGCCGTACCCGTCGCATCCGCGTCGCCATTGCGGCGGCTCTCGCCGCGACCGTGACCTGCGGTATCGCCGCACCCGCGCAGGCCGCGCCGACCGACTCCATCGTCGCGCAGCCGGATGCCTGGGGACGCTTCTACGTCGACGCGGCGGCGAGCAACACCACGGCCAACAACACACCGGAGAGCAACGTGGCGATCGGTCTCCTCTCTCCGATGCTCGACTACTGGGTGCCCGATGCGAATCCCACGGCGCAGTTCGATGCGAACGGAAAGTTCATCCCCTCCAGCGTGGGCACCATCAAGAATCAGACGGTACTTGACGCGAACATCGCCACGGCTGCAGGAATCACCCAGTCGCGCACAGCCGAGCAGTCCACCGAGGCCTATCTGATCGATCGTCGAAATCAGAACTATTCGGCCATCGATGGACTCGGCCCGTATGCCGACGCTTTCCGCGCGGGCACCAACGCGGGAACCACGATCCCCGACCAGGTCCCTGCCGACGCGACCACGGTCAAGTACGACGACGCGGGCAACTCGAATGGTGCCTGGGCAGACTCGGGCACCACCTACGGCCCCATGGTCGACCTGGTCAATCAGTTCCGCAACAGTTCGGCGTCGACGAACCCCTCGAAGGCCTTCTACAACTACGCCCGCCCGTTCCGCTGGAGCGACAGTGTCGAGGTTCTGCCGTCGCTGGTTCCCGCCGAGAAGACGGATGCCGAATGGCAGTCGGATGGCGGCTACCCGAGCGGACACACCAACGCGGGATACCTGGCCAGCTACGCGCTCGCATATGCGGCGCCGGAGCGGTTCCAGCAGATCCTGACCAGCGCGTCGGAGATCGGCAACAGTCGCATCGTCGCCGGCATGCACTCTCCCGGCGACGTGATCGGCGGCCGCATCATGTCGACCGCCGTGGCCGCGGCCGCCCTCAACGACCCCGCCAACGCAACTCTCAAGCAGAGCGCGCGCGCGAACGCCGCCGCCCTGTTCGCCACCACCCCGACGGGCAGCGACGCGTTCGCCGACCGGGGCAGCAACGAGAAGCTCTACGAGCAGCGCCTCACCTATGGTCTGCCCCGGGTGGGTGACACCACCGCGTCGGCCGTCGTGCCGAAGGGTGCCGAGGCGTTGCTCGAGACGAGGCAGCCCTACCTCGACGCGGACCAGCGCCGGTGGGTGCTTCAGTCCACCGCGCTGCCCTCGGGCTACGCACTGCTGGATGATTCCGAGGGGTGGGGCCGGCTGAATCTCTTCGCCGCAGCGGATGGCTACAGCGCCTTCTCCACCGACGTGACGGTCACCATGAACGCTGCCGACGGAGGCTTCAGCAGTGCCGACAGCTGGCGCAACGACATCGACGGCGCGGGGTCCCTGACCAAGCAGGGAACGGGCATCCTGACCCTCACTGGCGACAACTCGTACCTCGGAGGCACGATCGTCGACGGAGGCCGGCTCGCGGCCACGTCACCGACCGCGTTCGGCACCGGCTCGATCAGCGTTGCCGACGGCATCCTGTCTGAGAGCGCAGCGGCACCGCTCGTCATCGGCGGCAACCTCGCCGTCCTCGCCGGCGGCGAGCTGGATCTGAGTATCGACTCGTCGGCCCCCGCAACGCAGATCGCAGGCGACCTGGCCGTCGAGGGAGTGGTGCGAACCAGCTTCGCGAACGGTTTCGTACCCGCCGACGACCAGCTGATCGCCACCTACACGGGCTCCGCGTCGAACATCGACCTCTCGTCGTTCAGCTTCGAAGGTCTGCCCGCAGGCTACACGCCAAGCGTTGTGCTTCGCGACGGCGCCGTGCACTTGGTCAACACCACGTCTGCCGCAGGCACCCCCGTAGCCGGGGGCGTTACTTCCGACACGACGAAAGCCCTCGCGGCCACCGGAGTGGCGCTGCCCCCAGTTGCTCCGCTCGGCGCGCTCGGTGCACTGCTGGCCGGCGCGGTTCTCATCAGCCTGCGTTTCCGCGGTCGAAGCCGTTCGGAGGGACGGTCGCGCCCGAGCGCGCACGTGTAGCGGCGATGGCCACCCCGTGATGACGGCTAGCCGAGGATGAACTGCTTGCTCGCCGACGAGGCGAAGCCGCCGATCGACACGTCGAGGTGGTACGACGCGCCACCCGCGGGAACCTGGGGACGATCCGTCGACGCGCAGGTGTCGGCTGCGGAACGGGTGCGGTCCCAGGCGAACGGGGTCGACGCGAGGGTGGCGCCGGCATCGATGACGGTGGGCATGTCGGTGGGCTCCGTCTGGCAATCGGTCGAGATCCAGTACTGCTCCTCGCCGCTCGTGATCTTGTAGACCTGCTGGCCGGTGCCGACGTTGATCGAACAGGCCGTTGCGCCCGTGTTCGTCACGCTCAGCGACAGCTGCGGGTTGACCCCGGCGGCGTACGTGTCGGCATCGGTCACAGGCGTGACCTGGATGCTCGCAGCGTCGCACGCGGGCGTCTCACCGTCGGCGGGTGCGGCGGCATCGACGTTCTGCGGCTCGCTCGCCTCGGCCGGAGGCGTCGTCGTGGCGGGGGCACCCGTCGACGCGGGCGGAGTGGTGGCGCTTCCGACGGTGGAAGACGAGCCGGGCCGCACGATGATCAGCACAATGATGGCGACCACCGCGACCAGGCCCACGAGCACCAGCACACGCCGACGCCAGTAGACCTTGCTCGGCTGAGGTCCGACCGGATTCTTGATCGTCGACATGACCCTAGGCTACGAGCACCGGCGCCCTGACGGCCGCATTGGCGCGGCTGTAGGGTGAATTACGTCTCCGATCGAAGGACCGCCGTGCCCAGACCGCAACGAACGAGTGCACTTCGACAGGCCGCCCTGCGCATCGCCACGGCCGTCGTCACCGCCACCTACGCGATCTACCGGCTGCATCCGGCGCTCTGGCGCTTCACCGCGCGGCACTACCACCCGTCGATGGAGCGCTTCGCAAGGCTCAACGCGTGGATGGTCTGCCAGCAGGCCTACCTCGATGTGCCCGCCTACAAGAACTACCTCGACGAAGAGAAGTTCTCGTTCCGCTGGTGGCAGCTCACGAACTACCGACCGACCTCCAAGAGCGAGTACGTGAACCGGTACCCCGAGGCGGAGCGCTGCTGGAACGGCGAGATCATCACGGTCGGCACCGTGGTCGACGAGTCGAGCGGCTCGAGCGGCACGCCCTACAACTGGATGCGCTCCAAGCGCGAGCTCGACACCGTGCACAAGAACGTGGCCGGCTACATCACGCTGCTGTTCGGCACGAAGAAGCTCTTCTGCATCAACGCCTTCTCGATGGGGGCGTGGGCGACAGGAACCAACACCGGCCTCGCCATGTCGAAGATCGCCATGGTCAAGAACACGGGCCCCGACATCGACAAGATCGTCGACACCCTGAAGCACTTCGGCCCCGGCTACGTCTACCTCATCAGCGCCTACCCGCCCTTCCTCAAGCACCTGCGCGATCGCCTCGACAGTGAGGGCTTCGACTGGGACGCCTACAACCTCAACGGCTTCGTCGGCGGCGAGGCCCTCACCGAGGGTCTGCGCGACTACCTCGAAGACCGCTTCACCCGCGTCTACTCCGGCTACGGAGCATCCGACCTGACCATCGGCATGTCGGGCGAGAGCGACCTCTCGGTCTGGCTGCGGCGCGCCCTCGTGGCCAACGAGCCGCTGCGCCGCGACGTGCTCGGCGAGGGCGAGCAGCGCACCCCGATGATCTTCCAGTACAACCCCCTCGAGACCTACCTCGAGACCACGGAGGACAACGAGCTGCTCGTCACGCTCAACTCCACGGCCATCATGAGCCCGAAGCTGCGCTACAACATCGGCGACGAGGCGAAGATCGTGACGTTCCCCGAGATGCAGGCCTACGCAGAGAAGTACCCCCGCCTCGGCTTCGCCTTCGAGCGCGCCTTCTCGACGCAGCGCATGAAGCTTCCGTTCGTGCTGCTCTTCGGCCGCAAGGACTCGACCATCTCGTACATGGGCGCCAACATCTACCCGCTCGACGTGGAGAACGGCCTCTACCTCGACAACCCGCACGCGAGCGAGATCGAGTCGTTCAAGCTGAGCCTGCTCGATATCGGCAACCTCGAGCAGCGACCGGTCATCCACCTGCAGCTGCGCGAGGGAGCCTCGCTCGACGCCGAGGCCACCGATGAACTGAAGGCACGCTCGGCCGCCGGCGTTCTCAAGCATCTCGCCTCCGTCTCCCGCGACATCGCGCAGTCGCTCGAGGAGGATCCGACCGCATCCGACGTGCGCATCGAGGTGCACCCCTTCGGAACGGGCGTGTTCGAGGGCGGCCCCCGCAAGATCAAGAACGTCTATCTCGTCGACGAGGCCGACCGCGGCGGAGTGCCCACGACCTCGTCGCCGACGCGATGAACCGGGCCGGCTGATGCGCTCCACGGACTTCTCGCTCGCCCCTCCCCAGGGCCGGGCGGGCGCGATGATCGTCGTCGAGCGCCGGTTCGAGCGGGCACCGGATGCGCGACGCGCCCGTGCCGCCCGGCGCGAACTGGCGGCTCACCTCGCCGACTCCCCAGGCTTTCTCTGGCAGAAGAGCTACCGACGATCTCCCGGAACCCTCGGGGTGGCCTCGTACTTCGTCGACCGCGACCAGCTCGACCACGCGCTCGTGACGGCGCCGACGCACCTCGCGCCCTGGCTGCGACTCGACGGAGAGCATCCCACCGGCCGCATCCTCGAGGCCGAGCCACACGGCTACACCAATGGCGTGTGGCGGGCGGAGGACGGCCGCATGGGCCACATCGAGCGCTTCACCCCCACCTCGGTCGAGGCCGGCCGCGGAACCGAGCCGCCCCGGGTCGACGCCGCATCCACCGACCGGCCGAAGGGCCGCCCGACGAAGCCCACCAAGCAGACGAAGCGCACCAGCGCGACCCGGCCCATCGCCGACGCGCACGCCATGTTCGTGGGCGCCACCAAGTACACGGGGCCGACCGCGCTCATCGCCCTGTCGCGCATCTACTATCCGATGATCGCGCGCATGGTGACCATGCGCGGCTACGTGTGGTTCACGACCTACTACGAGTTCCCGTTCACGCTCGGCACGCTCGCGTTCTTCGAGCGCCGCGACGACCTGCTGGCGTTCGCGCGCATGCCCGGCCACCGGCACCTCATGCAGTGGATCACCAAGGACACCCGCAACGGCACCGCGGGCTACATCCGGCTGCACACGGCGACCGAGACGACGGGCAACGCGTCGGCGGGCAGCGCTTCGACGGGCCACGCTTCGACGGGCCACGTCCCGGCGCCGACACCGGATGCCACGGGGCCGGCCTCATGAAAATCGAGACGGTCTCCGACACACGGGCTCTGCGCGAGTTCGTCGACCTTCCGAACCGGCTCTGGCCTCGCGAGCTCGCCGTGCCTCTGCTGGAGTCGACCGTCCGCTCCTGGTATCGCGGCACGAGTCCGCACCCCGAACCCGTGCGCCTCGTTCTGGTGCGCGACGACGATGGCCGAGTCGTGGGACGCTCGACCGTGCACACCGACGCGCGCCTCGATGCGAAGTTCGGGGTGGCATCGCAGCTGTTCGGAGCCACGGACTTCGCGAGCGCGGAGGCGGCGTCGGCCCTGTTCGCGCACCTCGACGAGGCCGGTCGATCCGCCGGCAAGCAGCAACTTCTGGGGCCCGTCTCGCTTCTACCCAACCAGTCGGCCGGCGTCATCACCTCGGGCTTCGCCGAGCGGGGCTTCGTCGATTCGGCCTGGAATCCCGCGTGGGTGCCGCAGGTCTACGAGGCGGCGGGTTTCACCAGGACGCAGGAGGCGCAGACCTGGAGCGTCGACGTCGGCGCCGTACCCGTCGTGGAGCCGGAGGCGCGCGAGTTCTCGGCCGCGGGCATCCGGCTCGAATACGGCGACAAGTCGAAGACCGAGACGCTGATCCCCGAGCTGCTCGGCGTGCTGAACGCCGCCTTCGAACAGCTGCCGTACTACACGCGCATCACCCCGGCCGAGATGGCGGCGGCCACCGACGGGCTCTCGTTCTTGCTCGACGAGAGGCTGCTGCTGCTCGCCCGCGACGACGCCACGGGCGAGGCTGCGGCGTTCATCCTGGTGCTCCCCGACATCTCGCCGTTCGTACAGAAGGTGGGCGGACGCCTCACCGCGCTGCGGCAGCTCGAGCTGCTTCTCACCCGCGGCCGATACCGGCGGGAGGCGATCCTGATCATCCAGGGGACCGCGCCCGCGCGACAGGGGCGCGGCATCCTGACCCTGCTCAGCCGGCAGCTGCAGGCGAACCTCGCGGCGGGTGGCTACCAGCGCCTGCGCACGACCACAGTCGGCCTCGAGAACCAGGGCTCGGCCCGGCAGTTCTCGCGATTCGGCGGCACACCCCTGCACGGCTCGACCCTGTACCGGCGCCCGATCACAGAAGGATCCGCATGACAGACCCCACCCCGGTGACGCCCGAACTGCTGCACGAGCTGGTGCTGCTGGCGAGCCGATCGCCCTCGCCGCACAACACCCAGCCGTGGTCGCCGCGCGTCGTCGATGGCGGCATCGAGGTGGCCATCGTGCCGTCTCGAACGCTCCCCGCGGGCGACCCCACCTTTCGCGACGTCATCATGTCGCTGGGGGCGTGGATCGAGAGCGTCTCCATCGGGGCGGCCGAGGTCGGCTACGCGATCGATGTCGAGGTGCTTCCGGCCCTGTCGCAGCTCGACTCGCTTCCGGTGCGCGGCCCCGCGGATGCCGACAGGCCGGTCTTTCGAGTGACGCTCACGCCGACGTCGCCCGACGCGGCGTCGGCGGCCGGCGCGGCACAGTTGCCCGACGCCGCCTTCGCCCCCGGCACCTTCAGCTCCGACGACGTGCGCGAGCGACGGGTCTACCGCGGCGCGCTCGTGGGCCGGCCCGATGTGTTCTCGAACCTCGACTCCCTGCAGCTGCCGCCCTGGCTCAGTGTGCGTTCGCTCGACGACCGCGCCATGAGGCAGCTCAGCACCCTGGGAATCGCTTTCACCGCCTCGCGCGCCACGATCGCGAACGAGCTGCTGCACTGGCTGCGCCTCGACCCGCGCCACCCACGGTACGGCCTTGACGGCATGACCGACGAGATGCTCGTGATGCCCCGCCCGCTCGCCCGGATCGCCGCACCGTTCACGCGCACGGCCCGCCTCCGCGATCCCGTTGTCGCCCTCGCGGGCCCCGTCGCCCGCTTCCTCGAGGGACTCGGACGCGACGCCCCCCTGCCCACCGGCGTGCCCGACGAGCCGGGGGCGCCCACGCACCACGTACTCGTGGCGAACTCGCGCGCGGCCGGCATCGACGACATCCTGAGCATCACCGAGGCCATGGACAGCCGCATCGGCGTGACCGAGCCGCACGCCCTCGAGGCCGGTCGCGTGCTGCAGCGGCTCTGGCTGCATGCGCATCGCCAGGGCGTGGCCATCTCCCCGCACTCCGAGCTCATCGACTCGCCGGCCGCCCACGGCGCGCTGCGCAAGCGACTCGGTCTCTCGCGCAGCGACGTGGCCCTGTCCGTGTTCAGCGCGGGCGTCGCACAGGCCAGGCAGGTCCCCCGCTCGCCGCGGCTCACCGACTCGTCGACGCAGTGACCGACGACTCGGCCGCGCGGCCTGTGAGGATCCCGGCGCGGGTGCGCGCGTGGGGCTGGTTCATGGACCGCTTCCGCTCCATGCACATCGCCACCATGAGCCCGACCGACATCGAGCACAACCAGACGATGCGCAGCATTCCGGCGCCGGTCAGACGGATGCTCTTCGGAGCGAGGGACGCACGGGTCGACGCGCGCGACCTCGCGATCCCCACCGCCGGTGGGCCGCTCGGGGTGCGCGTGTACACGCCTCACCGCGCCGACTCCCGACCCGCCGCCGGAGCCGCCCTGCCGATCGCGGTGTACTTCCACGGCGGCGGATGGACCCTCTTCGGCGCCCTCGACGTCTGCGACTGGCTGCCGTCGCGGGTGGCGGCCGAGCTGGGCGCCGTGGTCATGGCCGTCGACTATCGACTGGCCCCGAAGCATCCCTACCCCGCTGCCGTCGACGACTGCCTGGCCGCGGTGCGGTGGGCGTCGGAGCACGCCGAGGAGCTGGGCGCATCGCCGTCGCGGCTCGCCGTCTTCGGCGACAGCGCCGGCGGCAATCTCTCGGCAGTGATCGCCCTGCTCGCTCGGGATGCGGGCGGCCCCGCCATCCGGGCCCAGGGCCTGATCTACCCGGTCACCGACACCACGCTCGACGACGCGTCGATGCGCGAGAACGCCCGCAAGCCGGTTCTGCATCGCGCAGACATGGATGCCTTCTTCCGCTACTACCTTGGCGGGTCGCGGGAACACGGGGCCGACGACGACCCGTCGGTGGCGCCCATCCGAGCGGCATCGCTGAGTGGACTTCCCGCCGCGCTCGTGCAGGTGTCGGCGCACGACGTGCTGCGCGACCAGGCGCTGGCCTACGCCGCGCGGCTCTCCGCCGAGGGAACGCCCGTCGAGGTGAAGACCTATGCCGAGGCGCCCCACGGCTGGGTGACCTACCCGGGCATCATGCGGGTGTCGCGCCGCGCATCCGCCGACCTGGTCGACTTTCTGCGCCGCGCACTCGCCGCAGACTGACCCCGCGAGCGCCCGCCGCCACAACGGGCGGAGCTCAGCACATCCGACCCGAATACGACGACGGATGCACCGAACTCCGCCCATTCGGGTGCGAATACCTCGAATCCCGACCCAAGACGGCAGAACGGGAGGAGATTCGTGCATCCGACCCGAATAGGCCATCGGATGCACGTATTTCCTCCCGTTTCACGAGCTACGCCCGCGCCTCCACCCCGTACTCCTCGAGCTCGCCGTCGGTCAGCAGCCTGGAGCGGATCATGAAGCGCTTTCCCTCCGGAGCCTCGACCGAGAAGCCGCTTCCCCGCCCGTCGACGAGGTCGACGGTGAGGTGCGTGTACTTCCAGTACTCGTACTGACTGGCCGACATGTAGAACTCGATCGGAGCGAGGCCGTCGATCTCGAGCGTCTGCAGCAGCACGTCGGAGCCCCCGGTGCGGAACATGCCCACGGGGTAGCACATCGGCGAAGACCCGTCGCAGCATCCGCCCGACTGATGGAACATCAGCGGCCCGTACTGTTCGGCGAGGTGCCGCAGCATGTCCGCCGCGGCACCCGTCACCTCGACCCGGGGACTCATCAGAACCGAACCGGCAGCGGCATTAGAAGAACCCCTGCGGTGAATTCGCGTAGCTCACCAGCAGGTTCTTCGTCTGCTGGTAGTGGTCGAGCATCATGCGGTGGTTCTCGCGCCCGATGCCCGACTGCTTGTAGCCGCCGAACGCCGCGTGGGCCGGGTACTGGTGGTAGGTGTTCGACCACACACGCCCGGCCTGGATGGCACGGCCCGCGCGGTACAGCTGGGTTCCGCTGCGGCTCCAGACCCCGGCGCCCAGGCCGTAGAGCGTGTCGTTCGCGATCTCGATGGCCTCGTCGTAGCCGTTGAACTTGGTGAGCGCCAGCACCGGTCCGAAGATCTCCTCCTGGAAGATGCGCATCGAGTTGGTGCCCTCGAACACGGTCGGCTGCACGTAGTAGCCACCCGAGAGTTCGCCGCCGAGATCGCTGCGCTCGCCGCCGATCAGCAGCTTCGCGCCCTCCTGCTTGCCGATGTCCATGTAGCTCAGGATCTTCTCGAGCTGGTCGTTCGACGCCTGCGCGCCGATCATCGTGTCGGTGTCGAGCGGGTTGCCCTGCTTGACCAGCTTGACCCTCTCGAGGGCGTCGCCGACGAAGCCGTCGTAGATCGAGGCATCCACCAGCGCCCGCGACGGGCACGTGCAGACCTCGCCCTGGTTCAGCGCGAAGAAGGTGAAGCCCTCGAGCGCCGAGTCGTAGAACGAGTCCTTCTCGTCGGCCACGTCGGCGAAGAACACGTTGGGGCTCTTGCCGCCGAGTTCGAGGGTCACCGGGATCAGGTTCTCGCTGGCGTACTGCATGATCAGTCGGCCGGTGGTCGTCTCGCCCGTGAACGCGATCTTGCGGATGCGCGGGTGCGACGCGAGCGGGGCGCCGGCCTCGATGCCGAACCCGTTCACGATGTTGAGCACACCGGCGGGCAGAAGGTCCTTGATGAGGTCGAGCCAGACGTGGATCGATGCGGGTGTCTGCTCGGCCGGCTTGAGCACGATGCAGTTTCCTGCCGCGAGCGCGGGGGCGAGTTTCCATACCGCCATGAGGATGGGGAAGTTCCAGGGGATGATCTGCCCCACCACGCCCAGAGGTTCGTGGAAGTGATAGGCCACGGTGTCGTGGTCCAGCTCGGAGATTCCGCCCTCCTGCGCGCGGATGGCGCCGGCGAAGTAGCGGAAGTGGTCGATGGCCAGAGGGATGTCGGCGTTCAGCGTCTCGCGCACCGGCTTGCCGTTCTCCCAGGTCTCGGCCACGGCGAGCAGCTCGAGGTTCTCCTCCATGCGGTCGGCGATCTTGTTCAGGATCACCGCGCGCTCGGCCACCGAGGTCTTGCCCCAGGCGTCGAACGCTTTCCAGCCGGCGTCGACCGCCCGGTCGATGTCCTCGGCAGTGCCGCGGGCGATCTCGGTGAAGTTCTGACCGGTCACGGGCGTGGGGTTCTCGAAGTACTGGCCCTTGGCGGGAACCACGTACTCACCTCCGATGAAGTGGTCGTAGCGCGGCTTGTAGGTGAAGACGGCCCCGTCTGTTCCGGGGTTCGCGTAGACAGTCATGCGTGTGTGCCTTTCGACGTCGTTGTCGGATGCCTGTGGTTCAGACTCCTTCGACGCTACGCTTCGCGACGTTGCAGGCCGTTGCACGGCGGCCGGATGCGACGGCGCGCGTGCCGACGACGACGTGCGCCTGTGAGGTCAAGGCCTAATCCGCGGAGGGCCATCGTGACAGGGTCGGTGATGTTCCCTCATCCCCCTCAGATCATTGGAGATCTCCGTGCCCATTCCCGCCATCGACTACGCCCACGTGCGCCTCACCGTCGTCGACATCGCCGCCTCACGCGCGTTCTACGACACCGTCTTCGGATTCGACGTGGCCTTCGAGGCACCGCCCGCCGACGCGGACCAGGAGACGAAGGACGAGCTCGCCTTCCTGTTCGGCGGCGTCATCTATTCCTACCCGGGCGGTCTGCTCGGCCTGCGCCCGGTCGCCGACGACGCCGACAGCTTCGACGAGAACAGGGTGGGCCTCGACCACCTGAGCTTCGCGGTCGCCGGCCGTGAACAGCTCGATGCCGCCGTGGTCGTGCTCGACGGGCTCGGCATCGCTCACGAGGACGTCAAGGACATCGGCTCGGGCTGCATCCTCGAATTCCGCGACCCCGACAACATCGCGCTGGAACTGTTCGCCCCCGCAGCCTAGCGACGACCTCAACCCTCGAGCGACTCGAGGTGGGCCACGATGCCGGCCCGCCTCGGGGAGCGCGGGGGGAGCAGACGCAGCAGGGCGCTCCACACCTCGCCGTCGTCGACCGCGTCTGCCGTCTGCGCGTACTCGAGCAGCACGTCGACGGACGCGTCGGTGAGCACGGCCTCCCTCAGGCGCGCTCGCACCTCCGCACGGATGTGCTCGATGCCCGGGGCCGACGAGCCGGGCAGTACGGCGCCCGTGGCCGTGGCGAGAGCGACGCGATGCGCCCCTCGATCGAGCAGCGCCAGAACGTGCTGCGCATCCAGTTCAAGCGGATTCGTGAGTCGGTAGGGCCGCGATTCCACCCCGAGGTCGACGTGCGCGCGCTCGAGCGCCTTGCGCAGCCGCACCATCTCGGCCCTCAGTGTCACGGGCGACTCGCCCTCGTTGTAGAGCAGCGACGCGAGCTGCTCCGCCGAGAGGCCCTGCCTGTGCCAGGCCAGCAGCGTGAGCAGTTCCGTGTGCCGCGCCGACAGCTCCGCACGACCGGCGGGCGACGTGAGCTCCCCCGTGTCGCGGCCCAGCACGCGCAGCAGCGGCCTCGTCGGAGGACCGACGGGGCGCGGCGGCCGGCGGCGCACTCCGATGCGGTCGCGTTGGGCGCGAAGCCTCTGCACCATCAGCTCGGACTCCACGGCCGCCGCCGTCGCCTCCATCAACGGAAGCGTGTGCGGGTCGACCGCCTGCCGCCCGCCGGTGATGTCGATGACCCCCAGGATGCGCCGGGTCTCGGGGTCGTGCACGGGCACGGCGGTGCAACTCCACTCGTGCGCGAGCCGGTTGAAGTGCTCGCCTCCCGAGATCTGCACGGCGTGATCGAGTTCGAGCGCGGTGCCCGGCGCCGATGTGCCCACGCGGCTCTCCGCCCAGCCCGCTCCCTCGACGAACAGCATGCCTTCGGCCCGACGCCTCAAGGCGCGGTCGCCGTCGACCCACAGAAGGCGACCCATCGCATCCCCCACGGCCACGAGCATGCCCGAGTCGTCGTCGGCGTCGCGCACGAGCAGGCGGCGGATGACGGGCAGCACCGAGGCGAGCGGATGCGCGAGCCGGTAGTCGACGAGTTCGTCTTCGGCGACCTCGAGGGCGGCGAGCAGCAGCTCGGGATCGAGATGCCGCTCGAGGGCGCGATTCCAGGAGGCCCTGACCAGGGGTCGGGGAGCTGCCGGCGCGGCCTGGGGCTGCGCGAGCCAGGGGCTCGTCATAGTGTGCCAATCAACGCTGATCGAACGGGAGGTGCGGGCCGGACCGCGAGCATCCGGACGTACTGTCGAGGATACCCGTTTCGGGTGCCTACGCGGCGTCGAACGACGACTCGGTGACCGTCTTCAGGTCTTCGCCGAAGGTGAAGCTCGCGTGCACGGTCTCACCGTCGAGCACCTGGGGCAGCCAGTACTTCGCGTCGTCCCACATGCCGTCGAGCGGCAGCTCGGTCACGTCGTACCAGTCGGGCACGAGTTCGTCCGACTCCGCCGGTTTTCCGCTGAACGCGTCGACGACGAAGACGGTCGAATCCTGGCTCCAGTTCTCGCGAAAAGGGAAGGCGTAGCGGATGAAGCCCACCTCGCTCACCGCGGTCGGCTCGACGATCAGGCTCGACTCCTCTTCGATCTCGCGCACGATGGCCTGCAGGGCCGTCTCACCGGGTTCGATCTTGCCGCCGAGGCCCACGATGTTGCCGAGCCCGAGGCCCGTCTTCTTGCGGCCGAGCAGCACCTGGCGCACGCCCTGCTCTGAGCGCCGGGTGATGAAGCAGACGCAGACCTGGTACGGAGACATTGCAGCAGGCTACCCGCCGCAGATGTTCGGCATGTTACGAGGTGAGGTGCTTCAGCATGCGCGTGTTGCCGAGCGTGTTCGGCTTGACGCGGGCGAGGTCGAGGAACTCGGCGACGCCCTCATCGGGAGAGCGCACCAGTTCGGAGTACACATCGGGATCGACGAGGCCGAGCGGCGAGGCGATGAAGCCGTTGCGCTCGAAGAAGCCCACTTCGAAGGTGAGGCAGAACAGCCGGGTGAGGCCCAGCCGACGAGCCTCGCCCTCGACGGCCTCGAGAAGGGCGTGGCCTACGCCCTTGCCGAGCCAGGCATCGGCCACGGCCAGAGTGCGCACCTCGCCGAGGTCGTCCCAGAACACGTGCAGTGCGCCGCAGCCAATGCGATTGCCCTCATCGTCGATGGCGATGTAGAACTCCTGCACCGCTTCGTAGAACACGACGAGGTCTTTGCCCAGGAGGATTCGTCGCTGAACGAGGGGCTCCACGAGCTCCTTGATCCACGGCACATCACTCGTCTGCGCGCGCCGCACCGTGTAGGTGGGGGCGGGCTTCGTCACTTCGGGCATCGAACCAGCCTATTGCCACTTCGGCCCTGCGGCGTGCACAGCGCGCCCTCGCCGACTCTTCTCGTCGGCGCGCAGGGGCGTCGACGTGATCAGGCCTTGGACTCGCGCGCGAGGAGACGACCGAGGAGTTCGAGTTCTCGAGGCGTGACGCGTCGCTCGACATTCGACGCCCGACGGTCGCCCAGCTTTCTGATGATCTTCTTCATGCCCAGCCTTCTGCTGCTCCGTCGCGCTATGCCCGCGTGCCGACCGGGCTGTATGCCCTCACCTGAAGAGACACGCACCGGTGCAGATCATGACGCGGGTTCGCGTACCGATCCGTTGCCGGTCACGACTCGGTGTGCACGGTGGGATCAGGAAAACGAGTCTCGATCGTGAGCTTCTCGCCCCGACGGATGCGTGCCCAGACGATGAAGCCCACGATCGTGAAGGCCCCGTAGAACACGTACATGAACGCCGAGGCGTAGTAGCCGGCAGACACGAGCAGTGGAACGCCGACGAGGTCGACGGCCACCCAGATCAACCAGAACTCGACCCAGCCCTTGGCCATGCCGTAGGTCGCGAGCAGCGAGCCCACGAAGATCCATGCGTCGGCCCAGACGGGCTCGTACGACCCGAGAAGCTGGAACACCGGCGTCACGATCGCCGTGCCGCCGACCAAGGCCACCACGAGCCAGATCCTGTTCTTCCACCCGGCCCACTGCGGGCTCACCGCCGCCCCGCCGTCGTGCTTCGCCTGCTGCCAGCGCACCCAGCCGTAGATCGACACGACGATGAACATCACCTGCCTGCCGGCCTGGCCGAGGAGGTTCACCGGGTTGGGGGTGCCGAACACGGCGCCGAGGAAGACGGTGAAGAGAAGGGCATTGCCCACGATGCCGACCGGCCACGCCCAGACCTTGCGTCGCATCCCGCCCAGCGCGCTGAGCAGCCCGAACACGTTGCCGAGAACCTCACGCCACAGGATCGTCTGGTCGCCGATGTGCAGCTGCGCTTTGAACAGCCAGTTCAGAACATCCACGGTGCGCCTTCTCTCTCAGACCGGTGGGCCACAGCGACACAACGCCCGAGGCATGCGCGCCATTCCCTCTCGGCGACGCTCAGCCACGCCGCCGCTGTCGCCGCCACGCGCGGAAGCCCTTCGGATTGCAGACCGAATCGGCGGGAAACTCGAGGGCGCTGAGGGGTTCGCCCGCATCCAGCAGCAGGCCGACGCTCGCGAAGCCGGCCATGCATTGCTCGACGGCGTCGACGACGTCGCTGTGGGTCTCGAGGCCGCTGACGGCCGAGACGGTGAGCCAGGTCTCGGGATGGTCTGTGTCGGCCTGCTCCGACGGAATCACCTGGGCGACGGCGAAACCGTGCACGACCAGCGCCCTGGCCCGGGGCGGGAGAAGAAACCGTGCAGCGTCGGCCAGGATCGAGCCGCTGAGCCAGAACTCACGGGCCGCCGAGCCGATCTCCAGCTCGATGGTCGACTCGTCGATGGCGGTCGCAGGGTGGAACCCCCGGCCCGCGAACACTCCGGCCACCGTGCTGAGAATCTCCGCGGGACGCCCGCGAACCAGGAGCCGGCGAGCGGGGTAGTAGCGCAACTGCACAGAGCTCGGCATGCGCCCAGTGTAGGGACTCATCGTGCCGCGTCTTAAACGTGGAATGCCGCGTTCCGATGCCCGAATGGGGAATCGAAACGCGGCATCCGCGTTCGCTGCGGTTATCTCTTAGAGAGCGTCGGTCGGGCCCGTGGATGCGGCCGCGGCCGCCGAGGAGGCCGCGATCTCGCCGGCGGGCGCCAGCTCGTCGTCGACACCGGGGCGGCGGCTCGTGGTGAACACGAACTCGGTGCCGATGAAGTCGACGTGCACGTGGTCGCCCGCGTTGAGCTCGCCGTGCAGGATGCGCTCGGAGAGGCGGTCTTCGACCTCGTTCTGGATCGCGCGACGCAGCGGTCGTGCTCCCAGCGTGGGATCGAAGCCGACCTCGATGAGGCGCTCCTTGGCCGACTGCGTGAGCTCGATCGACAGATCGCGGTCGAGCAGGCGGTCGCGCAGGCGCTTGATGAACAGATCGACGATCTGCAGCAGCTCGCCCTTCGACAGCTGCGGGAACACGATGGTGTCGTCGACGCGGTTGAGGAACTCGGGCTTGAAGTGACGCTTGAGCTCCTCGTTCACCTTCGCCTTCATGCGCTCGTAGGTGGTCTCGACGTTGCTGTCGCTCTGGAAGCCGATCGGAGCGCCGGAGATGCCCTTCGTTCCGAGGTTCGTGGTCATGATGATGACCGTGTTCTTGAAGTCGACGACACGACCCTGACCATCGGTCAGGCGCCCCTCTTCAAGGATCTGGAGGAGCGAGTTGAAGATGTCGGGGTGAGCCTTCTCGATCTCGTCGAACAGCACCACGCTGAACGGCTTGCGGCGCACCTTCTCGGTGAGCTGCCCGCCCTCTTCGAAGCCGACGAATCCGGGAGGAGCACCGAACAGTCGCGAGACCGTGTGCTTCTCGCCGTACTCCGACATGTCGAGGGAGATCAGGGCGTCTTCGTCGTCGAACAGGAACTCGGCGAGCGCCTTGGCGAGCTCGGTCTTACCGACACCGGTGGGGCCGGCGAAGATGAACGAGCCCGAGGGGCGCTTCGGGTCTTTCAGGCCGGCACGGGTGCGTCGGATCGTGCGGGAGAGGGCCTCGATGGCCTGCTCCTGACCGATGACGCGCTGGTGCAGGGCGCGCTCCATGAAGACGAGCCGCGAGGACTCCTCTTCGGTGAGCTTGAAGACGGGGATGCCGGTGGCCTGGGCGAGCACCTCGGCGATCAGGCCCTCGTCAACGATTCCGGATGTCTTGACATCGCCCGACTTCCACTGCTTCTCGAGGCGCAGGCGCTCGCCGAGGAGGTTCTTCTCCTCGTCGCGCAGGCTGGCCGCCTTCTCGAAGTCCTGGTCTTCGATCGCCGCCTCTTTCTGGCCGCGGACCCCGGCGATGCGCTCGTCGAACTCGCGCAGCTCCGGCGGGGCCGACAGGATCGACAGGCGCAGGCGGGCGCCGGCCTCGTCGATCAGGTCGATCGCCTTGTCGGGCAGGAAGCGGTCGGCGACGTAGCGGTCGGCGAGGTTGGCCGCCGAGACGATGGCGCCGTCGGTGATCGAGACCTTGTGGAACGCCTCGTACTTGTCGCGCAGGCCCTTCAGGATGTTGATCGTGTGAGCCAGCGAAGGCTCGGCCACCTGGATGGGCTGGAAGCGGCGCTCGAGAGCCGCGTCTTTCTCGAAGTGCTTGCGGTACTCGTCGAGCGTGGTCGCGCCGATGGTCTGCAGCTCGCCTCGGGCGAGCAGCGGCTTCAGGATCGACGCGGCGTCGATGGCGCCCTCTGCGGCACCCGCACCCACCAGGGTGTGGATCTCGTCGATGAAGACGATGATGTCGCCGCGCGTGCGGATCTCTTTCGTGACCTTCTTCAGGCGCTCCTCGAAGTCACCGCGGTAGCGGCTTCCGGCGATGAGCGAGCCGAGGTCGAGCGAGTAGAGCTGCTTGTCTTTCAGGGTCTCGGGAACATCGCCCTTGACGATCGCCTGGGCGAGGCCCTCGACGACGGCCGTCTTGCCGACGCCGGGCTCTCCGATGAGAACCGGGTTGTTCTTGGAGCGGCGGGAGAGGATCTGCATGACCCGCTCGATCTCCTTCTCGCGCCCGATCACGGGGTCGAGCTTGCTGTCGCGCGCGGCCTGCGTGAGGTTGCGACCGAACTGGTCGAGAACCTGCGAACCCTTGTCGGGAGTGGCGTCGTTTCCGCCAACGGCGACCTGCTCCTTGCCCTGGTAGCCAGAGAGGAGCTGGATGACCTGCTGGCGCACCCGGTTGAGGTCTGCGCCGAGCTTCACGAGAACCTGGGCTGCGACGCCCTCGCCCTCGCGGATGAGCCCGAGCAGGATGTGCTCGGTGCCGATGTAGTTGTGGCCGAGCTGCAGGGCCTCGCGCAGCGAGAGCTCGAGCACCTTCTTGGCACGCGGGGTGAACGGGATGTGACCGGTGGGCTGCTGCTGGCCCTGGCCGATGATGTCTTGAACCTGCTCGCGAACCGCATCGAGCGAGATATTGAGCGACTCGAGTGCCTTAGCGGCGACGCCCTCTCCCTCGTGGATGAGTCCGAGCAGGATGTGCTCGGTGCCGATGTAGTTGTGGTTGAGCATCTTGGCCTCTTCTTGGGCCAAAACGACGACGCGGCGAGCTCGGTCGGTAAATCTCTCAAACATGTCTGTCTCCTTGAACGCCAGGGCAGGGATGGCGCTCGATGTACTGATGCTAATCAGCGTCGGACGCGAATACTGCTCTGTTCGCCCTAGGCGTGACTGGGCACCGCCTCGAGCCCGGTCGGGCCGGAGACCGCATCGTGCGGGAGTGAAACACGCTCGCCACGACTGCGCAACCGCCCCCGGCCGACTCGCACGGCCGACCTAGCCTTGAGACATGACTGATCAGTACACACTCCAGGACCCCACGAAGATGTTCGCCGACATCGACACGAAAGCGCAGTACCAGGAGGGCGCCGGTCTCGACGCGAACCTCGACGACACGGCCGACCGCGGCGAGAAGAGCTACCGGGGCACCGGTCGCCTCACCGGCCGCAAGGCCCTCATCACGGGAGGCGACTCCGGCATCGGCGCCGCCGTCGCGATCGCCTATGCCCGCGAGGGCGCCGACGTGGCCATCTCCTACCTGCCCGAGGAAGAGACCGACGCGAAGCGCGTCGTCGAGCTGATCGAGGCCGAGGGCCGCACAGCCGTTGCCATCCCCGGCGACATCGTCGACGCCGCGTTCTGCCGCGACCTCGTGGCTCAGGCCGTCGACGGCCTGGGCGGTCTCGACATCCTCGTGAACAACGCGGGCAAGCAGCAGTTCCGCGAGACTCTCGACGAGATCTCCGACGAGCAGTTCGACGAGACGTTCAAGACCAACGTCTACGCGATGTTCTGGATCACCAAGGCAGCCCTCCCCCACCTCGGTGCCGGATCGACCATCATCAACACCTCGTCGATCCAGGGCTATTCGCCCAGCGAGATGCTGGTCGACTACGCCACCACCAAGGCGTCGATCAACGCGTTCTCGAAGGCGCTGGCCCAGCAGCTCGCACCCAAGGGCATCCGCGTCAACGTCGTGGCGCCCGGGCCGATCTGGACTCCCCTGCAGACCGCGGGTGGCCAGCCGCCCGAGAAGCTGCCCGACGTCGGCGAGCAGACCCCGCTCGGCCGCTGGGGACAGCCCGCCGAGCTCGCTCCGGCCTATGTCTTCCTGGCATCGCCCGAGTCGAGCTACGTCATCGGTGAGACGCTCAACGTGAACGGCGGCATGCCCACGCCGTAACGGCAGGCCCTTCGACGGGCTCAGGGAACGCCGCGACAGGCCCAGGGAACGATCCGTTCCCTGGGCCTGTCGCGTTCGTCAGGCGTAGCTCACCGCGACCATCACCGCGCCGGCCGCAATCTTCAGCACCCCGTCTATCGCCCAGAACGCACGAAACGGAACCTTCTTACTGCGCAGCCCGATCAACGCGTTCGCCATGCACACGAGGCCGAGGGCGCCGCAGATCGGGCCGTGGCTCGCGGTCAGCACCAGGAAGTGCGCCCCCACCACGAACAGCATCCACATCCAGAACTCTCGGGAGTCCCGATCGGGATTCTTCTCGACCACCACATTGACGAGGTATCCCTCGGCGAGGAACGCGACGCCGAGGACGGCCCACTGCCACCACTCGGGGTAGCCGATGCCGTCGAAGATGACCTTGGTCGCGCCGCCCACGCCCATCACCACAACACCCAACGCGGCGCCCGCGATGAGCGACACGATGCGGAAGCGCCGTGAGCCCAGGCTGCCGACCAGGATGCCGAGCCCGACGGCGACGAGAAAGGCCCCGCCTCCGCGCATCAGCGGAAAAATCTCTGGGCTGTTCGCCAGGAAGTCCATGCTCCATGCTGACAGGGCAGCGCATCCGGCACCAGCGGTCGATACGGGCGCATGGAGGCATAGGATTCCTGCTGTGAGCAACCTCGAGAAGCATCCGGATGAACTCCTCATCGGAGACGACGAGGAACTCCTCGGTGCCGAACCGCGACGCGTCACCATCCTGGCTCCCCGCGAGGTCCCCCTCGGTGGCCCTCGCGCTATGACCGTGCACCGAACGCTGCCGAGCAGGGAGCGCAGCATGATCGGCGCCTGGTGCTTCGTCGACCACTACGGTCCCACCGATGTGCGCACGGGCGCGGGCATGGTCGTGCCGCCGCATCCGCACACCGGTCTGCAGACCGTGAGCTGGCTCTTCGACGGCGAGATCGAGCACCGCGACAGCGTGGGCAGCCACGCCTTCATCCGGCCTTCGGAGCTTCATCTCATGACGGCCGGGCGCGGCATCAGCCATTCCGAGGTGTCGACCGAGAACACCACTCTTCTGCACGGCGTGCAGCTCTGGCTCGCCCTCCCCGACGCGTCCCGCCACGTCGCGCCCTTCTTCGAGAGCCACGACGCCGTCGTCACCGACCTCGACGGAGCCCGCATCGCCGTGTTCTTCGGCACCGTGGCCGGCGTCACCGCTCAGGCCACGACCTTCTCCCGCATCGTCGCGGCACAGCTCGACATTCCGCGGCACACCCGCATCACGCTTCCGGTCGATCCGCTCGACGAGCACGGAGTCCTGGTCGACACCGGCTCCGTCACCATCGACGGCACGCACGTCGCCCGAACCGAGCTCGCCTTCGTCGAGACCGGCGCATCCGGCCTGACCATCGAGACGGGCGACGACGACGCGCGACTCGTGCTGATCGGCGGCGAGCCGTTCGGCGAGCAGATCGTCATGTGGTGGAACTTCGTGGGGCGCACCCACGAGGAGATCGTGGAGTACCGCTCGGCCTGGCAGGCCGAGGCGATCGGCGAGGGCGAACCGGATGCGCAGAGCCCGCGCTTCACCAGCACGCACGGCGACCCCGGCGCTCGTGATGGTCACACATACACCGGCGCTCCCTTGCCGGCGCCGGAGCTGCCGACGGTGCGGCTGCTGCCCCGGCGCCGCTGAGCTATTGCCGGGCGCTCTACTGCAGGGCGCTCGTGAGCCGCGCCAGGTTGTCGAGGATCGTCGATCGCAGCGGCTGCGTCAGCCAGTCATCGAGGGTGAGCTCGCGGCTGAGCTTGCGGTAACCGTCTTCGATGGCGCGCATCTCGGTCACGAACGATCGGCCGCGCACCATCAGCGAGACCTCCATGTTGAGGCTGAACGAGCGCATGTCCATGTTGCTCGAGCCGATTACGGCCACGTCGTCGTCGATCGTGAAGTGCTTGGCGTGCAGAATGTACGGCGCCCGGTACATGTAGATGCGCACGCCCGCCCGCAGCAGCGCCTCGTAGTACGAGCGCTGGGCGTGGTAGACCAGACCCTGGTCGCCGATCTCCGACACGAACAGCTCGACCTCGACGCCGCGCTGCGTGGCGGTGGTGATGGCGTAGAGCATCGCCTCGTCGGGCACGAAGTACGGGCTGGTCACGATGATGCGGGTCTGCGCGTAGTAGAGAAGCGCGAGGAAGAGCCTGAGGTTGTTCTCGCCCTCGAACCCCGGGCCAGACGGCACGACCTGGCAGTCGAGCGAATCGGGAGCCTCCTCGATGACGTCAGGGGTGATCGGGTCGGTCTCGCGCATCAGCAGTTCGTTGGTCTCGCTGTACCAGTCGGTGATGAAGATGGCGTTGAGGCCGGCGACGATCGGGCCGTCGAGTCGGGTCATGAGGTCTTGCCACTTGAGGCCGCGACGGATGTTGCCGCGCTTGTTGTAGCTGCGGTCGATCATGTTCTGCGACCCCATGTACCCGATCTTGCCGTCGATGATGAGCAGCTTGCGGTGATTGCGCAGGTCGGGGCGCTGGTACTTGCCGCGCAGGGGCTGCACGGGCAGCATGAACGACCACTGCACCCCGAGGTCGGTGAGTTTTCTCGTCGTCCTGCGGTGGTGCGGCGACCTGATGGATGCGATGTGGTCGAGCAGCACGCGCACGGTCACGCCGCGCTTGACCGCGGCTCCCAGAGCGTCGAAGAACGCCTCCGAGGCCGTGTCGTACGACATGATGTAGAACTCGACGTGCACGTAGCGACGGGCCTTGCCCACGTCGGCCGCCATGGCCGCGATCGACGCAGCGTAGTCGCCGATGAGACTGGCGTTGTTGCCGCCGACGAGGGGCATCGCGCCGAGGTTGCGATTGAGTTCGACCACGGACTCGAGCCACGGCGGCCACGCGTGGTTCTTGGTGACCAGGTCGATGCCCTCGGTCGTCTCGAGGATGAACTGGTTGATCGCCTGCTGCTTGTCGCGCCTCTTCTTGGGCAGTTTGTAGCTGCCGATGAGCAGAAAGGTGAGAACGCCGATGTAGGGCAGAAAGAAGATGGCCATGAGCCAGGCCACCGCGGTGGCCGGACGCCGGTTGCGGGGCACGACGATGATGGCCGTGACGCGCACGAGAAAATCGATGAGCACGCCGAAGATCAGAACCCAGCCCACCGCACTGATTCCGAACACCCGGGCTCCCCTCGACTACTGCCCCGACGACAACCGTAGCGTGTCGGAGAGAGGGTGAGGGTTCGTCAGAAGCGCCGGTCGGACGGGCGGCTCAGGAGCGTGGCGAACCGGCGCCCGCGGGCGCGTCCTGCGCCGCGGCAAGCTTGGCCCGCTCTTCGGCCTCGATCTTCGAGAAGGCACGGCGCTCGTGCTTGTCGGCGCGAAGGATCACGAACATCACGAGCCAGAAGACGAGCCCGACGAGCACTGTGGGGGCGAGGGCGCCCAGCCCGGCGAGAATGTCATCCATGATCGCCGAGTTTAGCAGCCGTGGCCGTGCAGGGGCCCGGGCGCTGATCCGTCAGCCGACTCAGCCGCCCTTGGTGATGATGCCGTAGACCCCGGTGCCGATCAGATAGAGCGCGACGCCGCCGACCACGATCCACACCAGCAGGCGGGAGTTGCTGACCTCGCCCGGCTTTTTCTTCTTGTCGTCGTCGAGGGGATTCTTGTTGCCGCCGAAGAAGCTCATGGTGCCGACCCTACTTGACCAGCGGGAAGAGGATGGTCTCGCGGATGCCGAGACCGGTGAGAGCCATGAGCAGCCGGTCGATGCCCATGCCCAGGCCGCCGGACGGCGGCATGCCGAACTCGAGGGCACGCAGGAACTCCTCGTCGAGGCGCATCGCCTCGACGTCGCCGGCCGCCCCCTGCTTCGCCTGCGCAACGAAGCGCTCCCTCTGGATGACGGGGTCGACGAGCTCGGAGTAGGCGGTGGCCAACTCGAAGCCGTTGATGTAGAGGTCCCATTTCTCGACAACGCCGGGGATCGAGCGGTGCGCGCGGGTGAGCGGGCTGGTCTCGAGCGGGAAGTCCATGACGAACGTGGGGCTCGTGAGCCCGCCCTTCACGAAGTGCTCCCACAGCTCCTCGACGAGCTTGCCGTGGTTCGGCAGGTGCACCTCGACGCCCTCGCGGTCGGCGAGCGCCTGGAGTTCGTCGACGGGCGTCTCGGGTGAGATGTCGATTCCGGCCGCATCCGACAACGACCCGTACATGCTGATGCGGTCCCACTGCCCACCGAGGTCGAACTCGGTGCCGTCGGCCCAGGTCACGACGTGCGAGCCTGCCACCGCGAGCGCGGCGTTCTGGATCAGGGTCTGGGTGAGGTCGGCCATCGTGTTGTAGTCGCCGTAGGCCTCGTACGACTCGAGCATGGCGAACTCGGGCGAGTGCGTGGAGTCCGCGCCCTCGTTGCGGAAGTTGCGGTTGATCTCGAAGACCCGGTCGATGCCGCCGACGACGGCGCGCTTGAGGAACAGCTCGGGCGCGATGCGCAGGAACAGCTCGGTGTCGAACGCGTTGCTGTGAGTGGCGAAGGGCCGGGCGGATGCGCCGCCGTGCATGGTCTGCAGCATCGGGGTCTCGACCTCGATGTAGTCGCGCTCGGCGAACGTCTGCCGCAGCGAGGCGACGGCTTTGGCCCGCGTGCGCACGACCTGTCGGGCCTGGTCGCGCACGATCAGGTCGAGGTAGCGGCTGCGCACCCGGGTCTCTTCGCTGAGCTCGGAGTGCAGGTTGGGCAGCGGCAGCAGGGCCTTCGACGCGATCTGCCAGTCGGCGACCATGATCGACAGCTCTCCACGTCGCGACGAGATGACCTCGCCCGATACGAAGACGTGGTCGCCGAGGTCGACGAGTTCCTTCCACTCGGCGAGCGACTCCTCGCCCACCTGGGCGAGCGACACCATGGCCTGAATTCGACTGCCGTCGCCCGACTGGAGCGAGGCGAAGCAGAGCTTGCCGGTGTTGCGGGCGAACACGATGCGGCCCGCGACGCCGACGATGTCGCCGGTCGTGTCGTCGGCCACGAGGTCGCCGTACTTCTCGCGCAGGGCGGGAATCGTCGTGGTGACGGGAACGGAGACGGGGTAGGCCTCGGCACCGGATGCGATCAGTCGGTCACGCTTGGCCAAGCGCACGAGCTTCTGTTCCGCGACCTCGGCCCGCTGTTCGTCATCGGTCAGCTGGCTGTGGGTGGGTGCATCACTCATGCGGGCGAATCTCTCCTCGGGTCGCCTCAGAGTTTACCCAACGACCGCGTCGCATCCGCCCCTCATCGGCGCAACCGCTGCCGGTTGTCCGTGCGCGGATGGACCGGATGGGAGCGGATAGCTCGGCGCTCAGCCCAGGTAGATGGTCTCGTTGTCGATCAGCCGCGTGGTGCCGACGCGGGCCGCGACGAGCACGATCGACCGGCCGCGGAAGTCGTCGTCGACGGGAAGGAAGGTGGCGGGGTCGACGACGGCCAGGTAGTCGACCTGCACGAGCGGCTCGCCCATCGCCACCGACTGCGCCGCAGCGATGACCGTGTCGATGCCCCGGTCTGCGGCGGATTCGGCGGCCTCGAGCATGTGCGAGAGAACGAGGGATGCGCGGCGCTCCTTCTCGTCGAGGAAGCGGTTGCGGCTCGACAGCGCGAGGCCGTCGTCTTCGCGAACAGTCTCGATGACCTCGATCGCCGTGGCGAAGTCGAGGTCGGCGATCATTCGGCCCACGAGGAAGGCCTGCTGCGCGTCCTTGCGACCGAAGAACACAGTGTCGGGCGACACGATGTTGAGCAGCTTCGCCACCACGGTGAGCACGCCGTCGAAGTGACCGGCGCGGCTTCTGCCCTCGAACGTCGCTCCGGAACGGCCTGCCGTGACGGTGGTCTGCGTCGGGCCCTTCGGGTACATCTCGTCGACCGACGGGGCGAAGACGATGGTGGCGCTGTCGCTGGGGCGGGCGACCGAGTCGAGAATGGCGATGTCGGAGTCGAGGTCGCGCGGGTAGCGCTGCAGGTCCTCGGAGGCCGAGAACTGGGTGGGGTTCACGAAGACGGAGACCACGACGATATGTCCTCGTTCGCGTGCACTCGCCACGAGGGCCAGATGCCCATCGTGGAGCGCGCCCATCGTGGGAACGAGCGAGACCTTCGGATCGGAGATTCCCGCGGCGACAAGGGCGGTCCTCGACTCGCTGATCAGGGCTCGAACGCCCGCGATCGAATCGGCTACTTCGGTCACCGGGACTCCTCACTCGCGACGACGGGCGCAGGTTCCGCTCGCCGCCACCCTTGATGCTAGTGCCTCGCCGCGGCCTCGATGCCCGACCTGGAGACCTCAGCCGCCGATGGAGTCGAACGGCGCCGCCGCGTCGTCGCCACGGGCACGGTGAAGAGCATTCTCGACCGCCGACCTCACGAGGGGCCCCAGCACGAGCCCGGGAGCGGGGACGCGGATCGACGACAGCAGCCCCGTGGCCTGGTCGACGATGGCGCTCGAGAACGACGTGGCCGTCTCGATGGCCTCGGCATAGGCCGCGCGATCCTTCTCGGCGACGACGACCGGCTCGCCGCCCATCTCGACGACCAGGGCCTGCCCGATCGGAAGCACGGGTGCGGGCGCGGTGACCGCGAACCAGGTGCCGACGAGCCGGGCGATGTCGACGCTCGAACCGGTGAACTGCATCGCCGGGTGCACGGCCAGGGGAATCGCACCCTGGGCCAGGGCGGGGGCGAGCACGCTCACGCCGACGCCGGGAGCCGTGTGCATCACGAGCTGCCCCGCCTGCCAGGTGCGAGTCGCCGCGAGGCCCTGCACGAGACCGGCGAGCTCTGTCTCGGGAACGGCGAGGATGACGAGCTCGCTGCGTTCGATGAGCTGCGGGATCTCGAGGATCGGCACCCCGGGAAGCATCGCATCGGCGCGTTCGCGGCTCTCGTCGGAGATCGCAGCGACTCCCACGAGCGCGTGACCGGCTCCGGCCAGCGCCGCTCCGAGCACCGGCCCGACGCGTCCGGCACCGATGATGCCGATACCGAGGCGTCCACTTCGTTCTGCGGGGTTCATCGATCGCTCTCCGGTCGTGGTGGCTGGGGCTCGGCGGGCAGCGCGATGCGCTGCGATCCGTCTTCGAGTGCGCCCGCGGCGGTCGCCGCGCGGCTGATGGCGTCGAACGCGGAGAGCGACCCTGCCCGGTCGAGCACCGACAGCGACGCAGAGACGGGCCCGGCGACCGTGTCGAGCGTCAGCGTGCAGAGATCGAGGGCGCGCGCGAGCGGGCCCTGGTCGAGATGCAGGCTCTGGATGCGTGCCGCCGGCACGGCGACGAGTTGTCGCCACACGAGGCCCTTGCGCAGCAGAACGGTGTCGCCCGCGAGGGCGTAGCCGGTGCGACGCCACGAGAACGGGCGCAGCCATCGTGCGCGCCGGGGGGCCGGAACGAAGTCGACCGCGAATCCGGGCGTCGGCCCGGAGGAGACCATTCCGGCCAGGATGAGGTGCCGGGTGTCGGCACTCGCCAGCCCCGGCAGCAGCAGGCCGAGCACCTTGTCGACGTCGCCTCGCGTGCCCACCGGGAGCATGGTCGTGGCGGGCTGGCTGCCCGAGCCGCTCGAGGCGTGTCCGGCCCTGTTGATGCGGATGGCCCACCAGTCGAAGGGGCGCCAGAGCAACGGCTGATAGACCTCGATCGCGTGTATGCGCCCGGGCGGAAGCGTGTCGTTCGACGTCGTGAGCAGCCCGTAGCCGACGCGCACTCCGTCGGGAGTCGCCGCGATCGAGAACCGCAGCGAGCGCGTGACCTTGCGCACGTAGTACCCGGCGCCACCGATGAAGGCGGGAACGAAGAGGAAGAGGAATCCGAGCTCGCGGCCGGTCGCCGTCACGACGATCAAGACGGCGGCGACGACAAGCACGAACAGCGTGGCGCCGCTGGCGAGCAGCGAACCGGCGAGCCTCAGCGGCGAGATGCGCACCACCGACTCCGGCGGAGCCTCCTGGGGGTCGAGCTCGGGAGCCAGCAGTTCCGTGACCCGCCGGCCGATGAGCGAATCCGGCCCCGCGGCATCCGGCGACCCGGCGGCAACGCCCGCCCTCGTACCCGGCGCGACGCCCTCTTCTGCCCTGCGAGCCGACGCGAGCATCAGGATGTCGTGGCGCAGCCGGTCGACGTCGCTGCCCTTGAGGTAGGCGAGCTGCACCTTGGCGTCCTGCCCGGCGACGCTCAGCTCGAGCCGGGCGGCACCGAAGAGTCGAGCGATGAACGGACGCGTGATGGCGATGCCCTGGATGCGATCGAGGCGGGCCTGTCGGTGGGTGCGGAACAGGATGCCGCTGCGCACCTCGACCGCCTCGTCGTTGATGCGATACGTGTGCATGCGCCACGACAGGAAGAAGGCCACGACGCCGAGCAGCAGGGCGCCGAGCACGATCGCGATGGCCCAGCCGAGGTGCCCGCGCAGGTACAGCTCCTCGATCAAGTCGCCTCCGTCCGGACCGCCCACGAACGCCTCGATGAGACGTTCCCGCACGTTCGCGAGGATGAAGCCGATCACCGCGATGAGGGCGATTCCGCCTTTGAGCAGGGGCGTCGCCGGGTGCAGCCGCAGCCACTCGCCGCCGCCGGGCAGCGGCGGAGCGACGGGCTCGGTCACAGCCCCGCCCGCCGCGTTTCGGCGAGGGAGACGAGAGTGTCGCGGAGGGCGTCGGCATCACTGTCGACGAGACCGGGGATCGTGACGCCGGTCGCCGCCGCCGCGGTGACGAACCGCAGTTCGGCGAGTCCGAGGAACCGGGCCACCGGGCCGCGGTTGATGTCGATCAGCTGCATGCGTCCGTAAGGAACCGAGACGACGCGGTGGAACATGATGCCGCGCCGGAAGAGGAGATCGTCGTCGCGAAGCTGGTAGCCGATCGAGCGCACGCGACGCGGCGCGACAGCGAACATCACGAGGGTGGTCACGACGGCGGCGCCGACGAGGATCCAGCCGAGGGGCTGGGCGAACCACCGCGTCAGCGAGAAGACGAGCGTCGCGCCGATCGCGACGAGCCCGAACAGCGCCACACCGACGAGTTCGACGCCGATGTACTTGCGGCTCACGCGACGCCAGTCGCCGCCGACCTCGACCCGCTTCGAGCCGACCCGTGCGGGGTCGAGAGGAACGGTGTCGTTCGAGTGGTCGGACATGTCAGGCCTCCGGTGTGAAGTCGTCAGGCGGAAGCGCGCAGAGCTGCTCCGCGACCAGGCCGGCCACCAGCAGAACGACGCCGCCGGCCGCGCTGGCGATCGACAGCCAGAGCGACGAGACCTCCGGAACGATCGTGCGCGACAGCACGTAGATCGTGCATCCCAGGCCGAAGCCAGCGACCAGGCTGCCGACCAGGCTCGAGGCCTTGGCGAGCACCACCACGCGCATCGCACGGAACGGGTTGACCTCGCGCCGCACCGGACCCCGGATGGCCCGGTAGACCGGAATGGCGAACGCCAGCACGAGCGCCGCGGCCGCCACCAGCGTGATCGGCAGGGTGACGGGCGGAACGAGGATGGGGCGCCCGCCGGAGGCGAGCCCGATCTGCAGCAGGAATCCCACGATGGCGCCGGCCAACGCCAGCGAGATCAGGGAGAACGGTCGGGTGCGCTTCACATCGTCTCCGAGGGTGTTCGGCGGGCCGTGTCGTCGGTCGAGGCGAGCAGTTCGTCGACCCGGCCACGTGCGGGAATCGTCGCATCCGGGTCGAGTTCGAGCCAGGGCGCCAGCACGAAGTCGCGCTGCCAGGCGCGGGGATGAGGCAGGGTGAGCGTCTCGTCGGACTGCTCGAGCGTGCCGTAGGTGATCAGGTCGATGTCGAGGGTGCGGTCGCCCCAGCGTTCCTCGCGCACCCGACCATGGCGCAGCTCGATCGCGTTGAGGGCGGCGAGCAGGTCGTGCGGCTCGAGTGTGGTGAGCACGATCGACACGGCGTTCAGGTAGGCCGGCGCGTCGGGATCGATGCCGTGCAGCTTCACCGCGACCGTCTCGTAGAGGCTGGACTCGCCGATGGTCTCGACTCCGGGCAGCTGCGCGATCTCGGCCATCGCCTCGACGATGGTCTCGCCTCGATTGCCCAGGTTGCTGCCGAAGGCGAGCACGGCGCGGGCACCCTCGAACAGCGGCGCGTTCACAGCGCCGCCTGAACCCGCGGGCCGCGGGGCCGCACGATCGTGATGGAGACGTCGCCGAAGGGCACGGGAATGGGGGCGTCTGGCTTGTGCACCGTGACGCGAACGCGCTGCGCGACCGGATGCGCGAGCACGAGCGACGCGACGCGCTCGGCGAGCGTCTCGATAAGGTCGACGGGCTCGGCGGCGGCGGCCTCGGCCACCTCGACGGCCAGCTCGCCGTAGTGCAGGGTCTGTTCCAGGTCGTCGCCTGCCGCGGCCCCGGCCGTGTCGAGCCAGACCGTGAGGTCGAGGAGGAAGGTCTGGCCGTCTCGGCGCTCGAAGTCGAAGACGCCATGGTGGGCGAACACCTCGAGGCCCGTGAGGGTGAGGGTGTCGAGCTCGTCGATCGGGGTGTCTCGCGTCACGACTGCGCTCCCTTTCTCCAGGCGTCGGCCACGTCGAGCGCCGCCCGCGTCTCTGCGACATTGTGCACCCGAACCGCCCAGGCGCCCTGCGACGCCGCGATCGCCGCGACGATCGCGGATGGCGCGTCCCGGGCATCCGGTGCCGCGCCGTCGGCGACGAGCGGCGCGAGGAACCCCTTGCGCGACGCGGCGACCAGCACCGGCAGCCCGAGCGAGGCGAGGTCGCCGTAGTGGCCCAGCAGCGCCCAGTTGTGCTCGGCGTTCTTCGAGAAGCCGATGCCGGGGTCGACGATGATCTTGGCCGGGTCGACCCCGCGCACGATCAGCTCGGCGACCCGGTACTCGAGTTCACGGCGAACGTCGAAGACCACGTCTGCGTAGTTCGCCTTGGCCGCCATCTCGGCGCTGTGACCGCGCCAGTGCATGACCACGAAGGGCAGCCCGGTCTCGATGGCGACACCCGTCATGTCGGGATCGGAGAGCCCGCCCGACACATCGTTGATGACGGCCGCGCCGGCGTGGGCCGCGGCCAGCGCTGTCGACGCGTTCATCGTGTCGACGCTCACGGGGATTCCGCCTCGGGCGAGTTCGCGCACGAGGGGAAGCACGCGACGCTGCTCCTCCGCCACGGGAACCCGCTGCGCACCCGGCCGGGTGGACTCGCCGCCGATGTCGATGAGGTCGGCGCCCTGGGCCATGAGTTCTGCGGCGTGCTCCAGTGCCTGATCGAGTGTGTTCCACCGTCCGCCGTCGCTGAACGAATCGGGAGTGACGTTGAGGATTCCCATGATCAGCGTGCGCTCGCCCGCGAGCGGAACGCCGGGCGCGGCCGTCGACGACCGGATGCGACGACGAACGGATGCGGGCGGCTCGCCCGAGTGCACGCCCGGCTCGTCGCCCGTCACATGCCCCTTGCTCACGTCGCCCCTGCTCACGTCGCGGCTCCGATCAGACTCATCAGCTCCGCGCGGTCGGCGGGCTGCGACAGCGTACCGCGACTCGACACGGTGACGGTCGAACTGCGGGTCTGACGGGGGCCTCGCGTTCGCACGCAGTCGTGCCGCGCGTCGAGCACGACGAGCACGCCGCGGGCGTCGACGCCGCTGTCGATCACGGCGGCGATCTCGTCTCCGAGTCGCTCCTGCAGCTGTGGCCTCGACGCGAGCGTCTCGACGACGGACGCGATTCGACCGAGGCCGATGAGGCGCGTCGACGGCACGTAGGCGACGTGGGCCACCCCGGTGAAGGGCAGCAGGTGGTGCTCGCACACCGAGCGGAACTCGATGTCGCGCACCAGCACGGGCTCGGAGTGCGACTCGTCGGCCACGGGAAAGGTGTCTCCAAGCATCGCCTGAGCGTCGACGCCGAGGCCTGAGAAGAACTCGGCGTAGGCGTCGGCGACTCGGGCGGGGGTGCGCTCGAGCCCCTCACGCACGGGATCCTCACCGATGCCGATGAGGATCTCGCGCACGGCCGCCTCGATACGAGCCCGGTCGAACGTCGTCACGTGGTCGGTGGGTCAGGCCGTGGCCGGACGGGGCGGGGCCTGCGGGGACCGCTTGGGCTTCTGCTCCGGCTCGGGGTCGGACTGCACTCCCCCGTCGACGGCGCCCGCGTCGACCGGAGCCTTCGGTGTGGGGAACGCCACCGGAGGAAGCTGCGAGACCGGGCGCTTGTCGCTCGAGAGCCACTGCGGCCGCGGGGTGAGCTTCTTCACGTCTTTGAAGATCACGGCGAGCTGGTCGTGGTCGAGCGTCTCGTGCTCGAGCAGTTCGAGGGCGAGGCGATCGAGGATGTCGCGGTTCTCGTTGAGAACGCTCCAGGCCTCGTCGTGTGCGGCCTCGATAAGGTGGCGCACCTCGTCGTCGACCTTCTCGGCGATGCGGTCGGAGTAGTCGCGCTCGTGGCCCATGTTGCGGCCGAGGAACATCTCTCCCGAGGCTGCGCCCAGCTTGACCGCTCCGATGTCGGCCGACATGCCGAACTCTGTGACCATCTTGCGGGCCGTGGCGGTGGCCTTCTCGATGTCGTTCGATGCGCCGGTGGTCGGGTCGTGGAAGACGACCTCTTCGGCGACGCGACCGCCCATGGCGTAGGCGAGCTGGTCGAGGAGTTCGTTGCGCGAGACCGAGTAGCGGTCTTCGAGCGGAAGCACCATCGTGTAGCCGAGTGCTCGACCACGGGGGAGGATCGTGATCTTGGTGACCGGGTCGGTGTTGTTCATGGCCGTGGCGACGAGGGCGTGGCCGCCCTCGTGGTAGGCCGTGACCAGCTTCTCGTGGTCGCGCATGATGCGGGTGCGCCGCTGCGGGCCCGCGATGACGCGGTCGATGGCCTCGTCGAGGGCGCGGTTGTCGATCAGCTGCGCGTTGGAGCGCGCGGTGAGCAGCGCGGCCTCGTTGAGCACGTTGGCCAGGTCGGCACCCGTGAACCCGGGAGTCTTGCGGGCGACGACCTCGAGGTCGACGCCGGCGGCGAGCGGCTTGCCCTTGCCGTGCACCTCGAGGATCTTCTTGCGGCCCTGCAGGTCGGGCGCGTCGACGCCGATCTGACGGTCGAAGCGACCCGGGCGCAGAAGAGCGGGGTCGAGGATGTCGGGACGGTTGGTGGCCGCGATGAGGATGACGTTCGTCTTGACGTCGAATCCGTCCATCTCGACGAGCAGCTGGTTGAGCGTCTGCTCGCGCTCGTCGTGGCCGCCGCCCATTCCGGCGCCGCGGTGACGGCCCACCGCATCGATCTCGTCGATGAAGATGATGGCCGGCGAGTTCTCTTTGGCCTGCTGGAACAGGTCGCGCACGCGGCTCGCGCCGACACCCACGAACATCTCGACGAAGTCGGATCCGGAGATGGAGTAGAACGGAACCCCCGCCTCACCGGCGACGGCTCGGGCGAGAAGGGTCTTTCCGGTTCCGGGAGGGCCGTACAGCAGCACGCCCTTCGGGATGCGGGCGCCGACGGCGAGGAACTTGGCCGGCTCCTTCAGGAAGTCCTTGATCTCTTCGAGCTCTTCGAGCGCCTCGTCACTGCCGGCGACGTCGTCGAAGGTGACCTTCGGCGACTCCTTCGAGACCAGCTTCGCCTTGGACTTGCCGAACTGCATGACCTTGGATCCGCCGCCCTGCATGCCCGAGAGCATGAGCCAGAAGAACGCACCGATGAGCAGCACGGGGAGCAGGATGCCGATGAGCGAGAGGAACCAGTTCGTCTGCGGAACCTCGTCGTTGTAGCCCTTGGCCGGCGCGGCGTCGTTGACCGCGTCGATGACCTCGGTGCCCCGGGGTGCGACGTAGTAGAACTGCACCTGGGTGCCGTACTCCTTGTCGGCGTTCGCCAGGGTCAGGTCGACTCGCTGCTCGCCATCGATGATGGTGGCCGAGGAGACCTTGCCGTCTTTCAACAGCTGCAGGCCCTCCTGCGTGTCGATCTGCTTGTAGCCGCCTCCGGTGATGAGGCTGAAGCCGATCCACAGGGCGATCGCACCGAGCAGGATGTACGGAATGGGAGATCGGACGATCTTTTTAGCGTTCATGTCTCTTCATCATGTCGAGAGGGATGTATTCGATCAAAAGCAATCGAGGTAGTGGCAAGGGTAGCTGGCGGGCGCTGCGCGTCGTCTGCATGTTCCCCGTGGGCGTAACGAATACGCGCTGATCGAGCAGGCCGCCCTTCGACGAGCTCAGGGAACGGAGAGCGCTCAGGAGTACACGTGCGGCGCCAGCACCGCGACGTCGCGCAGATTGCGGTAGCGCTCCGCGTAGTCGAGGCCGTATCCGACGACGAACTCGTTGGGGATGTCGAAGCCGACGTATTTGACGTCGACCTGGATCTTCGCCGCCTCCGGCTTGCGGAAGAGTGCGCAGATCTCCACGCTCTCGGCCCCGCGCGTGCGCAGGTTGCCGAGCAGCCACGACAGCGTGAGCCCTGAATCGATGATGTCCTCGACGATCAGCACCTTGCGGCCCGAGAGATCGGTGTCGAGGTCTTTCAGGATGCGCACGACACCCGACGACTGCGTGCCCGCGCCGTACGAGCTCACGGCCATCCAGTCCATGTTGAGCGGCAGGGAGAGCTCGCGTGCGAGGTCTGCCATGACCATCACCGCGCCCTTCAGAACGCCCACGAGCAGAACGTCCTCGCCGGCGTAGTCCGCCTCGATGCTGCGGGCGAGCTGCGCGATCCGGTCGTGGATCTGCGCCTCTGTGTACAGCACGCTGGTGAGGTCGTCGGCGATGTCACTCGAAAGCACGGGGCTCCTTCACATAGATGTCGGCTGCTGCCTGGAAGACGAGCTTCCCGGCGACCCTGACAACTCTAATGCCGGGCAGGTCTGCGCCCTTCTGCCCGTGCCAGTCGGTGACGAGAGCTGCGGCGGCCAGGGTCTGCGCACGGCTGAGGCTGACGCCGAACTCGCTCAGCACGACGAAGCGGATGATGCGGTTGCGCAGGGCCGCCGGGTTCGCGGCCAACGCCCCGACCGAGATGGCGATACCGGCCTCGGCGTGCTCCACGATCTCCTCGATCGTCTCCTCCACCATGCGGTCGAGCGCGTCCGAGTCCTCCCGCAGCTGCTCGGCCGTGCGGGCCAGGGCCTCGGCGACGCCGGGGCCCAGTTCGCTCTCGAGCGTCGGCAGCACGGTCTCGCGCACGCGAACGCGCGTGTAGGTGGGGTCGGCGTTGTGCGGATCGGTCCACGGCTCGAGCCCCGCGTCGACGCACGCGGCCACCGTGGTCTCGCGCCGGATGCCGAGGAGCGGGCGCACCAGGGCCCCCGAGACGGGCGCCATTCCGTGCAGGCTGGATGCGCCGGCACCGCGCGCGAGGCCGAGCAGAACGGTCTCGGCCTGGTCGTCGAGGGTGTGGCCGAGCAGAACCGCGACCGACCCTGTATCGCGACGGGCGGCATCCAGAGCGGTGTAGCGGGCGTCACGGGCCGCGGCCTCGGGCCCGCCCGAGCCCGGCCCGGAACCGACCTCGACGAGTCGAACGAGCACCGGGTCGAGCCCCAGCGCCCGCGCCTGCTCTGCCGCTCTCGCGGCGACCAGGGCCGAATCGCGCTGAAGCCCGTGGTCGACGATGACCGCGCCAGCACGCATGCCCCGCCGGGGCGCCTCGAACGCCGTTGCGGCGGCGAGTGCGAGCGAGTCGGGCCCGCCGCTCAGGGCAACGAGCACCAGCGGGGCGTCGCCGGATGGCGGGAGCGCCTCGAGCGAGTCGCGTACGGCCCGGCGCACATCGGCGATCGCCGGCGTCAACCGGGGTCGGCGTTCGGAGGGAGTCTCGGGGGGCATCCAGTAACGTTATTGCAGTTCACGACCTACGAAGGAGAACCGCCGGCATGGCTGCTTACGACGCGATCATCGAGATTCCCAAGGGAAGCCACAACAAGTACGAAGTAGACCACGAGACCGGGCGCGTCTTCCTCGACCGCGTGCTGTTCACGTCGTTCGTCTACCCCACCGACTACGGCTTCTTCGAGAACACCCTCGGACTCGACGGCGACCCCGTCGACGTGCTGGTGCTGCTCGAGTACCCGCTGTTCCCGGGCGTGGGCGTCTCGGTTCGTCCCGTCGCCGTGTTCAACATGACCGACGACGGCGGCTCCGACGCCAAGGTCATCGCCGTTCCCGCGAAGGACCCGCGCTGGGCCCATATCCAGGACATCGACGACATCCCCGAATCGACCCGCAAGGAGATCGAGCACTTCTTCGAGCACTACAAGGACCTCGAGCCCGGCAAGTGGGTCAAGACCGAGGGCTGGCAGAACGCCGCCGCGGCCGAGCAGATCGTGCTCGACGGCATCGAAAAGCTCAAGACCGAAGGCCACTAGGCCCGCACGACCGGAGGCCCCTCGACGCTCGTTCCCCGAGCTGGTCGAGGGGCCTTCGTCGTACAGCGACTAGCCGAAGTAGACGCCGCGGTCGGCCATCCACGGGCGCGGGTCGACGGCGCCGCCGCCGACGCGCACCTCGAAGTGAACGTGGCATCCAGTGGAGTTGCCTGTGGTTCCGGCGTAGGCAATGATCTCGCCGGCCGCCACGTACTGGCCCGATCCCACGTTGAGGCTCGTGTTGTGGCCGTAACCGGTGCGCACTCCGCCGCCGTGATTGATCTCGACGAAGTTGCCGTAGCCGCCGTTGTAGCCGGCATAGCTGACCTCACCGGCCGCCGCTGCATAGACGGGAGCACCACACGTGCCGCTGTTGTAGTTGAGGTCGAGCCCCGCGTGCAGGGTGTAGTTCCCCGTGACGGGGTTCGTGCGCATGCCGTACTCGTCTGTGGAGTACGAGCCCGGGAACGGGCTGGCCCATCCGCTGGACACCGGGCCGGGGCCGCTGCTGGAACCGCCGCCACCGCCGCCGCCGCCACCACCGGATGCCGCTGCCGCGGCCGCCGCTGCCGCAGCCGCCGCGCGCTCTTCTTCCATGCGCTTTTCTTCAGCGATGCGACGCGCTTCGACACCCGCGTTGTAGTCGGCCTCCGTGGCCTGCCGGTTCTGGGTGAGAACGGCGAGCTGCGTTTCGAGCTGCACCTCGTGCGTCTGCTGTGCGGCGAGCGACGCCTCGAGGGCGAGCTGGGCTGCGACGGCCTCGTCGCGCGCGGCCTCGGCCGCCTCGGCGAGGGACTGCAGCGCATCGCGGGCGACGACCGCCTGGTCGGTCAGCGACTGCGCCGTGTTCTTGTCCTGCTCGGCCGTGGCGTAGAGCTTCGATGCCGAGCCCGTGAGCTGGCTCATCGCTCCCAGCTGGTAGAGCAGGCCGTCGGCCTCGCTCGACTCGCTCGTGAAGAGGTTCACCGACAGGCCGTTGCCGCCGGACTTGGCCATCAGCGCGGCGAGCTGGCCCGCCTGCTTGATCGAGGCATCCGCCGTCGCCTGCGCGGCAGCGGCCTGGCTGTCGAGCTCGTCTGCCTTGAAGGCGGCCGTGTCGTACTTGGTCTGCGCTTCCTGGTACTCGGTTCCCCGCTGGATCGAGAGGGACTCGGCGGCGGCCGTCGCATCGCGCAGCGCGGCGATCAGATCCTGGATGTTCTGGATCTCGGCCTGCTTGCTCGACTCGTTGGACTGGGCGGCCTGAACGTCCTCCCACGTGGGGTACTCGTCGGCGTACGCGGGGGCCGAGAGCACGGAACCCGTGGCGACGAGGGCGACCGTGACCGTGATCGAGCCGAGGAGGTGACGGAGACCCCAAGGGCCGCGGCGTCGACGTCGACTGGTCGTGGCGTTCAATGGTCCCCCGGGTGGTGGTGAGCGAACTTAAGTCACTCGAGTAACAGTGGCAACAGGTGTCACTCTAACAACAGAGCGTTTCGTCCTGCTGAGATCATGGCTGCTTCGGGGCCTGAAACCCGGTACATTCCGCGTCGAGTCGCATCTCGGGGGCCGGCTGACCGACCGAATTGGCGAGAGCGAGAAGTGTGTGGCATACTCGTTGAGTTGTCACCAACGGCCCTATCGTTTAGAGGCCTAGGACACCGCCCTTTCACGGCGGCAGCACGGGTTCGAATCCCGTTGGGGTCACATTGGTAACAGCAGCAGAATCACGAGTACGAAAAACGCAGCACAAGCACGACAACTCAACAGTTTCACCAGTATGGCCCTGTAGCGCAGTTGGTTAGCGCGCCGCCCTGTCACGGCGGAGGTCGCGGGTTCAAGTCCCGTCAGGGTCGCCAAGGCGACAAGCCCAACCGAAAGGAAGGGCTTTTTGTCTGTGAGCGACTTCGGTCACTCGCCTCTGTAGCTCAGTTGGTAGAGCGTTCGACTGAAAATCGAAAGGTCACCGGATCGACGCCGGTCGGAGGCACTGTCCCATCCCGCGGCTTCTACGCGAGGTGGGACTTTTTTGTGCCTCCGACCGCTGGTCGAGTACCGATTGCTCCCCGTTGAGCTACTCCGGGTTGAGCACCAAGGTCACGACGTCGCATCCCTCTGCGCTGGCCGACACGACGATCGGGCCGGGGCCCGTTGCCCGGATGACCGCGAGGGCTCGCCCATCGAACGTGCGGTGACTGGACTCCCCGTAGAGAGTGGTCGGTGCCGGATCAGCGCTTCCCAGCGCAAGCAGCACACCGGCTCCCGACACGGTGACCAGCACGTCGCGGTCGGCAGCGGTGAACAGAGTGCCGTCGGCACCTACAAGCTCGAGTTCGACGAAGGCCAGGCCGGTTCCGTCAGTCGCGAGCGAGAGACGATCGGATGCGACGGCGAGCGCAAGTGGGCCGGTCGCCGTCTTCAGCGTGAACGTCTCTGCGGCGGCCCCGCCTCTCCATGCGACAGCGGTCAGCTCCCCCGGGGCATACGTCACGCGAAACTCGGTCTTGAACCGGTTGGCAGCCCCCGTGGACGACCGTCCCAGGGAGCGGCCGTCGAGCCTGAGCTCGACCTCGTCGGCATCGCTGTAGACCTCGACAGTCAGATCGTCCCCCTCATGACCCGGCCAGGTCCAGCTGCCGATACTGTCGCTCCACGTCCACGGTCCCGCATAGAACTGTGCGCCCTCGTGACCAGGCCGTGACACGGCGATGTAGGGAGCGGGTCGGAGACCGAACACAATTTCGCGATAGTACGACGCCGGGCGGCGGAAGCCGACCAGATCGATGTCACCGCACCAGGCCGCGATCCAGGGGTACGGCGCCCCGAAGGCGGGGGCCTCGCCTGGAGCGAGGTACTGCGGACGGCCGATGCCGACCTCGCCGAGATAGTCCCAGCCCGTCCACGTGAAGTCGCCGATCACGTGACCGAAGGCGGTCACCTTGGCCCAGTTCAGGTCGATGTGCGTCGGGAACGTCTCGGTTCCGACGATGATTCGGTTGGGAAAGAGGGAGCTGTCCATCTCGTACCGTGAGTCGAGATAGTTCATGCCTGCCACGTCGAGGACTCCGAAGGACTCTGCCGTCTTCTCGGTGACCAAGGCGGATGCGCCGATCTGGTTCATGAAGTCGCCGGGTCCGGCCATGAGGGTGTTGATCCCCGCCGCGTCACCATCACCGTGCTCGGCCTGCCCCGCCGACGCCGCCTGTGCGGCCATCTTCTTCACGTCGTCGATCACGGCGAGCATTCCGTTGACCGCGTTGGTCACGAAGCGGGTCGGATCGAGGGTTCGGATCTTCTCCGCCAGGGCCCTGCCCTGCATTCCGCCCACCGCCGAACCGGTCTCGGGTATCTCGTTGCCGATCGAGTACATGATGACGCTGGGGTGGTTGAAGTCCTTGGCGACCAACGACTCGACATCACGCTCCCACCAGTCGGAGAAATTGAGCGAGTAGTCGAAGTCGCTCTTCGCCGAGGTCCACACGTCGAAGGTCTCGTCCATCACGTACACCCCGAGTCGGTCGCACGCGTCGAGCATCGCCGCGCTGAGCGGGTTGTGCGACGAGCGGATCGCGTTGAAGCCCGCCTCCTTGAGGAGACGAACCCGACGTTCCTCCGCTGCAGCGAAGGTCGCGGAACCGAGGATCCCGCTGTCATGGTGCACGCACGCACCGCGCAACTTCACGCTCCGACCGTTCACCCGCAGTCCATGGACAGGGTCGAGCTGCAGACGCCGGATGCCGAAGACGGCCGCCGCGGTATCGACCGTCTCGTCACCGTGCACAAGAGTCGCCGAAGCTGCGTAGAGCTCCGGAGTGTTCTCGCTCCACAGTTTCGGCGAGTGCACGAACAGCCGCTGTCGGCTGAGCGCCGACCCACCCGGCCTCACGGTGATGGGAGCGATGCCGCTCGCCGCCTGCTCGCCGTCCGGGCCGTCGAGGCGAACGGCCACGTCGACGGTCCGCGCACGCGATCCCGCGTTCTCGACCTTCACGACGACCTCCACGACAGCGCCGCCCTCCTCGACATCCGGCGTCGAGAGTCGCAGGCCATCGCCGGGAATACGAATGTCTCCGCCGGTCCACAGCCAGACATCACGATAGATGCCCGCACCCGTGTACCAGCGGGAGTCCCGATGGGCGCGCGCCTCCACGATGATCTCGTTCTCTTCTCCCTCGCGGAGGAACGGGCCTGCGTCGATCGTGAACGCCGAGTATCCGAACGGGCGCTGCCCCGCGAAGTCTCCGTTGATGTAGACCATCGCGTCGCGATACACCCCTTCGAACTCGATCTGCACACTGTCGCGGGCCTCGGGCGCGAAGAAGACCTTGCGATACTGGTACGCACCCCCGCGAAAATACGCCGCAGCCGCCTCGCCTTCGGGATCACGCTCTGTGCGGATCAGCGCATCATGAGGTATCGACACGTCGACGTACGGAGCGGCCGGCCCTCCGATCTCGGCGAACGGATTGACCTTCTCGCGGAACTGCCAGCCGTCGGTAAAAGGGGTGCGCTTCATGGTGTCTCCTTGTGTTTCGTCATCTATGCAGAGTCGATGTCTCTTGTGGTCGGGGGTATGAGATCGTTCGCCGAATGCGCTCGAGAAGACGCATCACGAGCAGGCTCTGCGATATCGGATGCTGGGGATGCTCCGTCAGGCCCGCTGCGACAGCCTCAGTCACGGCCTCCAGCATCGGAACGAAGCCGTACCCCTGCCTCGCCCGCTCGACGCGCGCGGGAGGGCCGCCGAGCGCATCCGGTATCGAGCCCGACCACGTCGTGTAGCCACTGGACGCCCAGAACGGCGCATCCATGGTGAGCCAACCCGTCGTGCCGCTGATCGATGCGGTCGGCTCGAGGTACTCGACCATCGACGCGCCGAGCTGGGCGAAGCGACCGTCGGCGTACCCGAAGGTCATGTGCTCGGCCAGGTCGACTCCGTCGGCACGCACACGCCCGTCAGCAGTGATCGTCTCGGGTTCGCCGAGCACGTCGAGCGCGAGCGTGACGGGGTAGATGCCCTGATCGAGCAGTGTGCTGCTCGCCCGATCGGCCGACCACCTGACGTCGTCGGCCTGTCCGAACGGCAGGCCGAATGACGCACGCACGCTGCGCACGTCGCCGATCGCGCCGGTGCTCACACTGTCGAGCATCGCCCGATACGAGGGGGTGAACTTCATCCACATCGCTTCCATCGCGAATCGTCCACTCTCCGACGCCGCCGCCGAGATCTGCGCCGCCTCGGCGGCGGTCGCGGCGATCGGCTTCTCGATGAGCACGTGCTTGCCTGCTTCGAGGGCCCGAATCGCCAGCCGGCCGTGTGTGGCGTGCGGGGTCGCGATGTAGACGATGTCGACGGTCGGGTCCGCCAGCATCCGGTCGATGTCGTCATAGGCCGACGCGAAGCCGAGTTCATCACACAACGACCGGGCTGCACCGATGGATCGCGAGAGCACTGCCGACCGGACAGCTCCGGACACCCGGGCCAGGTCGGCCCCGAGCAGCCTGGAGACCTGGCCGGTGCCGACGACCGCCCAGCCGAGCCCGGGGGCGGCAGACGTGGTCGACGACCGCGCGGTCATCACTCGGGCACGGCCGCCGCCGCGGCCTCTGCCGCGGCTCGGCGCGAGGCGAGGTCGCGCTGGATCTGCGAGAGGTTCTTGTCGATGTTGAGGAAATAGATGATCACGCCCATCAGAACAGCGGCGATCAGCGGAATCCAGAGGTAGAGGAAGATCTCGATGTTCACCGCCGATTCGGGCTGGGTCGCGGCCTGACCGTCGTAGTTCGCGGCCGCGAGGAGCCAGCCGACAAGGGCCACACCGAGACCGGCACCGAAATTCTGGCCTGCCGTTGCCGCCGCATAGGTCATGCCGTCGAGACGCACCCCCGTCTTCCATTCGCCGTAGTCGACGACATCGGCCACGAGAGCGAAGAGGGCCGCAGCGATAGGAACGCCACCGACGGCGCGCACCAGTCCACCGCCCAGAATGAGAGAGAAGCTCGACGGATCGATCAGGGAGATGAGCGCTCCCGCGACGGTGACGACCACGCCGATCATGATGAGCCGACGCTTTCCGAAACGCGCGATGAGGGGCGGCATGAACCACATGCCGATGAGCAGCGGAAGGATCTGGATGAGGCCCAGGAAGCTGTACGACGCAGCGTCGCCCAGGACGTCCTTGGCGAAGTAGATGCCGACCCCGCTGGTGCCTGTGAGGAGGAAGTTGAGCAGGAAGAACCCGAAGACGAGGAAGAAGTACGGGTTCTTCACAAGCAGGCGCACGGTGCTGACGAACGGCATCTTCTCACCGGACTCGACCTTGATACTGGAGGTCACACGCTCCCTGGTACCGACGAAGACGATGAGGAAGGTCACCGCGGCGATAGCACCGTAGATGATCGACACAAGCGACCAGCCCGCCTGGCCTCCACCCGAGGACAGCACGATGGGGATGGTGGCGAAGTTCACCACGAGAGTCGTGAGCAGAGCGAAGAACGTGCGGATGACGGTGAGCGAGACCCGCATCTTGGAGTTCGTCGTGATGACCGAGAGCAGCGTGTGATACGCAAGGTTCGAGCCGACGAAACCTACTCCCAGGCAGAGGAAGTACATGACGAACGCGTAGATCTCCTTGACGCCGTCGTCGAGACCGGCCGGCACGTTGAACAGGAGGATGAAGGAGATCACGACCACCGGTGTGCTGAACAGGATCCAGGGCCGAGCCTTGCCCCAGCGCGTCGAGGTGCGGTCGATGAACGATCCGAGCACGAGGTCCATCGTGCCGTCGAGGACCCGTCCGAAGAGAAGGAGCGTTCCAGCGATCGCAGCACCGATTCCGACGGTGTCGGTGAAGTAGAAGAGAAGAAACGCGGAGATCGGCGCGAAGATCAGGTTCCCGCCGATGTCTCCTACTCCGTAGGCCAGCCTCTCCCGAATGCTGAGCCGCTGTCCGGTCGATGTCATCGCCTGCCCGACGGTCTCGGCTGCCAGTGCCGCTGTCGTGGATTCCTCGGCACTGAAGGCGACCGCGGCCCTCGCCTGCTCCGCTGAACTTCTTGTCGGATCTATGGGCATTGCTGACTCCTTCGTCGCTGCGTTTGCTGTGTGCTGTCACGTGTCACTGACACGTGACAGCAAAGATAAGGGCTGCAGTGTCACGTGTCAACGGTCGTGTGTGAAAATGGACCCATGCCCGCCGAGCTTCAGCAGCCCACCCGCCGCGCAACCAGCGCCGACGTCGCCCGGCATGCCGGATTCTCGCGATCGACGGTGAGCCAGATCCTGAACGGCGCGTCAGACAGATTCCCCGATGAGACGCGCGAGAAGGTCCGCCAGGCTGCAGCCGCCCTCGACTACAGACCATCCCGCGCTGGCAGAGCGCTCGTGACGGGCATGAGCGACATCATCGTGATCGTCGTGCCGAATGCCACCTTCGGTCCCCACCTTCAAGACTCCGTCGACCGTATCGCGGGCGCTACGGAAACGACGGGCATGAGCGTCGTCGTGCGCTTCGCCGGCCTCGATACCGCGAGCGCTCTGACCTCCGTGCTCGATCTTCGTCCGAGCGCGGTGATCGATTTCGGTGTCTTCACGACCGAACAGCGCGCGCGCCTGGCCGATTCGGGCACCCTCGTCCTCCCTGATCGCAAGCTCATCACCGAGGGCGACGACGCCGACCCCGTCGACATCTACATCGGCCGCCTGCAGGTGGCAGAACTCCTCCGACGCTCCCCCCGGAGACTGGCCTACGCCGGTCTGCTCGACGGTCGCCTCGATCCGTTCGGGCCCCCGCGTCTCGAGGGCATCCGGAGAGAGGCGATCGATCGAGGCGTGCCGGAGCCCCTTCGAGTCCGAGTGCCGCTCGACCTCGACGGCGCTATGGCTGCACTTCAGAGCCTTGTCGACGAGGCCGGCGATGAGCCCATCGGCGTGTGCTGCTACAACGACGACGTCGCCATCGCACTTCTCGCCGGGGCTCGCGCACTCGGCCTCGACGTGCCCAGGTCGCTCTCGGTGATCGGGGTCGACAAGACGGTGGTCGGTCAGCTCATCTCTCCGAGACTCAGCTCCGTGTCCATCGATCAACCCACCCTCCTGCTGTCGCAGGTGCAGCAACTCTCACGCCTGGGAGGAGATCAGGTGAAGGTGGGCGAGACGCCAGCGCTGTCATCGGTCGTACACGTGGTTCCGGGAGAGACGACCTGATCACGCCCGTAGGCTGAAGCCATGGGCACAGTCATTCTCGTGCGGCACGGCCGCACCCAGGCGAACGTCGACGGCATCCTCGCCGGGCGCACCGCGGGCGTCGATCTCGATGATCGCGGGCGCGAGCAGGCCGCCGCGACGGCCGAACGACTGACGACGGTTCCCCTCGTCGCCGTCGTCTCGAGCCCGCTCGATCGCTGTCGCCAGACATCCGCCCTCATCCTCGACCGCCAGCAGGGCTCCCCCGAGTTCGTCGTCGAAGACGACATCACCGAGTGCGACTACGGCGACTGGCAGGGCGGCACACTCAAGCAGCTCAGCACGGAGAAGCTGTGGAAGGTGGTGCAGTCCAACCCGAGCGCGGCGGTGTTCCCCGGGGGCGAGTCGCTCGCCACCATGCAGTCGCGTGCCGTCGCCGCGATCCGACGCCTCGACGCGGAGTTCGAGGAGAAGTACGGCCCCGGCGCCGTCTGGGCAGCCGTGAGCCACGGCGACATCATCAAGTCGGTGCTCGCCGACGCCTACGGAATGCACCTCGACCTGTTCCAGCGCATCAGCGTCGGCCCCGCCTCCGTCTCGATCGTGCGCTACGGCGCCGGTTCCCCGAGCGTGCACGCCACGAACACCGAATCGGGCGACCTGTCGTGGTTGCGCACCGCGCCGGCGCCCGCAGATGCGCCCGTCGGCGGTGGCGCCGGACCGGCCTGACCCCGCTCAGCGCTCGTAGACTAGATACATGCCTCCCCTCGTCCATGGCTTCGATTGGCCCGACCGGGTGGTGGTCGGCACGATCGGCCAGCCCGGCTCCCGCTCCTTCTACCTCCAGGCCCGCACCGGCCGACGCATCGTCAGCGTCGGACTCGAGAAGCAGCAGTCGGCTGCGCTCGCCGAGAAGATCGAGGAGATCCTCGACGAGCTCATGAGCCAGGAGGGCAACCCGGCCAGCGTGCCCGCCACGACCCCGGCCGAGCTGGTCGACAACGACCCCCTCGACCCGGTCGAGGAGGAGTTCCGCACGGGCACCCTCAGCCTCGGCTGGGATCCGTCGACGGCGCAGGTCGTCATCCAGGCCTTCCCCGTCGTCGAGATCGAGATCGATGAAGACCAGGACGAGCTCGAGCTCGACCTCACCGACATCGAGCCCGACGAGATGCTGCTCGTGCGCATCCCCGTGGGCTCGGCCCGGGCCTTCGCCAAGCGCACTCTCGAGGTCGTCGGCGCCGGTCGCCCGCTGTGCCCGCGGTGCGGCATGCCCATCGATCCCGAGGGACACGTCTGCGACCCGCTCCCGGGACTGGAATGACCTCGGCGCCCGACCCCGACGGCGCCCAGGGCGCCGAGCTGGTGATCACCGGGCGCATCACGACGGCGTCGAACGCGACCTTCCTCGCCCAGCTCGGCGAGACCGTCGTCGTCTACAAGCCTGTGGCGGGCGAGAATCCGCTCTGGGATTTTCCCGACGGCACCCTCGCCCAGCGAGAGGTGGCCGCCTACCTGGTCTCCGAGGCCTTCGGGTGGAACGTCGTTCCCCGCACCTGGCTGCGTGACGGCCCGATGGGTGTGGGCATGGTGCAGCTCTGGCAGGATGTCGACCCCGATCAGGATGCCGTCGACCTGGTCGAGGCGGGAACGGTTCCCGACACGGGCTGGCGGCGGGTGCTCGACGGCACCGACGAGAACGACCGCGAGGTCACCCTCATCCACGAAGAAGGCGACGCGCTGCGGCGCATGGCGATCTTCGACGTGATCGCCAACAACGCCGACCGCAAGGGCGGCCACATCCTGGCGATGCCCGACGGGCACCGGCACGGCGTCGATCACGGCCTCACGTTCCACGAGGAGCACAAGCTGCGCACCGTGCTGTGGGGCTTCGTCGACGACGAACTGCGGCCCGACGAACTCGCCACGGTCGAACAGGTGCGATCCGCGCTCTACGGCGAACTCGGAGATCAGCTGACGGAGCTCATCACCCCGCTCGAGCTCGACGCCCTCGACGCCCGCTGCGAGCGCCTGCTGGCGCGCGGGCGGTTCCCGGCACCGCGCGGCCACATGCCCGCGGTGCCGTGGCCCCTGTTCTGACCGGGCACGCGGCATCCGCGCCCGTACGGCGCATGCGCTGCACCTCGAGCGGCAGCGGATGCGCCGAAGGGGCGCGGATGCTGCCGGCTATTCCTCGGTCTTCAGTGCGAGGCCGATCGCGAAGAACGTCGGCGCCCAGTGGCCGATGAAGATTCCCCAGCGGTCGGACTGCGCCTTGTCGTCGGACTTCTTGGCCCGCGACGCGAGCCAGGCGACGAGGGCGAGACCGATCGACGCGAAGCCCGCGAGGTAGGCGTACTCGCTGCGCAGCCCGAGGTCGTGAGCTGTGCGGATCGGGTTAAACCCGGCTTTCTCGATGACTTTCTTTGCCATGATGGCGACCTTTCGTCAGGAGCCCGAAGAGGGCTGTCGCCACTGTGACACGCCAGAACGCCCAGCCCGCAGGGATTGCGCGGACTGGGCGTTCTCGTAGTATCTCGGCCTCTCGGACTATGCCGCGAGCGGCACCTCCGCGGTGGCCGAGACCACGCTGAGCCGGCCGTCGATGACGTCGACCGAGACTCCGCCGCCATCCAGAACCGCAGAGCTGACGAGCAGCTCGGCGATGCGGTCGTCGACCTCGCGCTGGATCACCCGGCGCAGCGGGCGAGCGCCGTACTCGGGCTCGTAGCCGTTCTCGGCGATCCAGTCGATGGCCGACTCGCTGATGTCGAACGAGACGTTCCGTGCCGCGAGACGCGACCGCGTCGCATCCAGAAGCAGGGCCACGATCTGCCGCAGTTGCGGCCGGTCGAGCTTCGTGAACAGCACGATCTCGTCGATGCGGTTGATGAACTCGGGGCGCATGGCCTCGCGCAGCTTGCCCATCACCCGGTCGCGCAGCGCCTTGTCGTCGCCGAAGCCGTCGGCGGCGTTGGGTGCGGCGAAGCCGATGGGGCCTCCGCGGCTCGCGAGGAACTCCGAGCCGATGTTCGACGTCATGATGATGACCGTGTTGCGGAAGTCGACCGTGCGACCCTGGCCGTCGGTCAGGCGTCCGTCGTCGAGAACCTGCAGGAGCAGGTTGAAGACGTCGGGGTGCGCCTTCTCGATCTCGTCGAAGAGCACCACGGAGTACGGGTTGCGCCGAACTCGCTCGGTGAGCTGCCCTGCCTCGTCGTAGCCGACGTATCCGGGAGGGGATCCGACGAGGCGCGACATCGTGTGACGCTCGCCGAACTCGCTCATGTCGAAGCGCACCATCGCCTTGTCGTCGCCGAACAGCGACGAGGCCAGCGCCTTGCCGAGCTCGGTCTTGCCGACGCCGGTCGGACCGAGGAACAGGAAGCTGCCCACGGGCCGGTTGGCGTCGCCCATGCCGGTGCGGTTGCGGCGCACGGCCTTGGCGACGACCGAGACGGCGTCGTGCTGGCCGACGACACGGTCGTGCAGTTCGTCTTCGAGCACCGCGAGGCGCTCCCGATCGACCCGGGTCAGGCGGGCGGCGGGAATGCCGGTCGCCCGAGAGATCACGGCGGCGATCTCGGCCTCGCCGACGACGGCCTCGGCAGGGACAGTGTTGCCGGTAGATGGCGCCGGCCGGGCAGCCGACAGCTTCTCGTGCACGGCCTCGATACGGTCGCGCAGGCTCGACGCCTCCTCGTAGTGCTCGAGAGAGACGGCCGAGTTCTTGGCCGCTTCGAGCTCGCTCAGCTCTTCGAGCAGGGCGGAGGTGTCGATGCGGGATCCGAGCTTCAGGCGCAGCCGGGCTCCGGCCTGGTCGATCAGGTCGATCGCCTTGTCGGGCAGGAAGCGATCGGTGACGTAGCGCGCCGACAGCTCGACGGCGCCGCGGACGGCCTCGTCGGTGTAGCGCACGCCGTGGTGCTCCTCATAGGCTCCGCGGAGGCCCGACAGGATCGCGACCGCGTCCTCGATGGACGGCTCCCCCACGTGAACGGGCTGGAAGCGCCGCTCGAGGGCGGAGTCCTTCTCGATCGAGCGGTACTCCTTGAGCGTGGTCGCACCGACCACGTGCAGTTCGCCGCGGGCCAGCCGGGGCTTGAGGATGTTTCCGGCATCCATGCCGCCCTCGCCCGAACCGCCGGCGCCCACGACCGTGTGCAGCTCGTCGATGAACACGATGAGCTCGGTCTTGTGGGCGCTGATCTCGTCCATCAGCGTGGTGAGGCGCTCCTCGAAGTCGCCGCGGTAGCGGGTGCCTCCGAGCATCGCCGGGAAGTCGAGCGAGACGACGCGCTTGTCGCGCAGCTGCTCGGGCACGTCGCCGGATGCGATGCGCTGGGCCAGGCCCTCGACGATCGCGGTCTTGCCCACGCCGGCCTCGCCGATCAGAACAGGGTTGTTCTTGGTGCGGCGCGACAGGATCTCGACGGTCTGCTCGATCTCGTCGGCACGGCCGATCACGGGGTCGAGGGCGCCGTCGCGGGCCATGGCGGTGAGGTCGGTTCCGAACTTGTCGAGCATCGGGGTCGTGGATGCGTCGGGCGCGTCGGACTGAACGCTCGGCGCCTGCTCGCCCAGGGTCTCGCGCAGGCCCGACTGCAGGGCCTCGGGCGTGATGCCGGCGGCCGACAGCACCTGGCCGGCAGGAGCATCCTGGCTGATCACGAGCGCGAAGAAGAGGTGCTCGGGGTCGATGTAGGTCGAGCCGGACGCGCGCGCCACCTGGTAGGCGTGGAACAGCGCGCGCTGGGCCGACTGCGTGAACACGGGGGCCGAATCGGCCTGGCCGGACTGCGCCTGCGGCAGGCGCTGCTCTGCGGCGTCGGCGATGTCGGCCGGGCGCACGCCGAGGCGGGCGATGACCTCGGCTGCGGGCTCGGTCTCGGCGAGCACGCGCAGAATGTGCAGCGCGTCGAGCTCGCGGTGGCCGTGCTCGATGGCAAAGCGCCCCGCGGATGCGAGGACCTCGTGGGTGCGCCGGCTCATGAGTCGGCTGATGTCTATGGAACGCCCGGCCTGGGCCGCGCGCTCGCCCTGCAGGTAGCGGGCGAGGAATTCGTCGAACGAGTTGCTCCCGGCTCCGTCGGAGTCGGGGGAAGAGTTGGGGTCGAAGCGATCGGGCAAAGTAACCTCCTGTGAAACTTGAGTGCCTTCGACTCAACTCAACAAAGCAGAGCGCGATCTATTCCCGACCGCTCCGAGCACGCCGAGGTGCGGGTTGTGGCCGCTTCGATTCGCGAGGAAGCGGCCAGATCCCGCACCTCAACGCTCCCTGTGGAGAGCTGGAGCGGCGGGAACTCGAAAGTTGGCACCATGTGCGCATGAGTCCGCGTGCACCGAGGCCGTTTCACCATCCCGACCGGGCCTTCACGGTGGGGGAAGCGCGGGCACACGGCGTCTCGCGGCGCAGGCTACGGGCTCTCGATTTCGACAAGCCGTTCCACGGCATCCGCGTTGCCACACAAGAGCTGGTCTCTCTCGAGGATCGCTGCCGTTCATTTTTGCCCCGGATGCCGCAAGACGGCGTCTTCAGCCACGTCACGGCGGCGGGGCTCTACAGAATCCCTCTTCCGCTTCGGCTCAGTACCTCGCGTGAGCTGCACGTCTCTGTTCCCGCGACGCGGCGTGCGGTCGACGCGAAGGGAATCATCGGACACAAGGCGACCTTCGGCTCCGGCGCCTGGGACAAGCGATTCGGATTCCCCGTCACGACACCGGAACGCACCTGGTGCGACCTCGCTTCGGTACTCACCCTCCCCGAGCTCGTGGCAGCTGGTGACAAGCTGATCGCTCGACGGCTCCCGCAGACGACACGAGCTGCGCTCGAACGGGCCGTGTCCACCTACACGTCGCGGCGCGGCATCCGGAATCTTCGACGCGCACTCGGCATGCTCTCCGACAGGGCGGAGTCTCCGAGAGAATCGCTTCTGCGTGTCGCGATCATTCTTGCGGGGCTGCCCGAGCCCACAGTCAACATGCGTGTCTTCTCGGCCAAGGGAAAGTTCTTGGCCCGGGTGGACCTCTGCTACCCGCACCTCAAACTCTCCCTGGAGTACCAGGGAGACCACCACCGCGCCGACCAATCGCAGTGGCGTCGAGACATCTCGCGTACGCGAGCATTGCAGGCCGAGGGATGGACTGAATTGCAGTTCACCGAGGACGATCTCGATGACCCACAACGCTTCATCGAAGAACTACGCCTGATCCTCGCTCGACTCAGCCACTGAAGTTCGGAGTATGGCCGCATAGATGCCTGGCAAAGCGGCCATTTCCCGCACCTCAGTGGCGAAAGAGAACAACCGCGCTCGACGGCGTCGGAGGCTGCCGTTAGCGTGGGTGGATGCGACGGACTGCGGGCGAGGTGAACGGCGTCGCGAGACGATCGTTCTCTCCGGGGCCACCCCGGGGCACACATCCCAGCCAGAACGCACAACCGCAGGCACCGCACCGCGCTTCGCGCGGCCGGGTGCCCGCACCGATCGATCGGTCGCCCGCAGTTCGTCGCATCCCCATCCTGCCGGGGGCCGCGTGACGCGTACCGCCCTCGCCTCCGGGCTCTCGCACGCCCTGCTCGCCTCGCCCGAGTGGGCGTTCGACCCGCTGGTGGATGCCTGCGGCCGGGCACTCGGGTCACGTCCGGGCTGGCTGTGGCCGCTCGTCGACGGGGTTCTCGACGCGTATCGACGCCCTCCAAGAGACGCGCATCGCGAGCTCGCCCGCTGGATCGAGCAGAGCTCCGCAATCCAGGATGCCCTCCAATCCGCTCACGAGTCGCAACGCGAGATCTCCCTCGTGCATCTCGAGACCGCGCCGGCGCGTATGGCCCCCACCTCGGCGGCCGTCCCATCCCTCGACGGCCTCGGCGAGCTCGCCGACTTTCTCGAGGTGACGTCACCGCAGCTCGACTGGCTCACCGACACCGCGCATTTCAACCGCCGAACCCCGCGGGGCCGGCTGCACCACTACAGCTACGACTGGCTCGTGCGCCCCGGGCGAGCACCTCGGCTGCTCGAGGTTCCGACTCCGCGCATGCGACGGGTGCAGCGACGCGTGCTCCGAGACATCCTCGGCCCGCTCCCCCTGAACGACGCCGCACACGGCTTCGTTCCCGGCCGCTCGGCCATCTCCGGCGCATCGGCCCATGCCGGCGCGCACACGCTCATCACGCTCGACCTCAGCACCTTCTTCGCCCGAGTGCCGGCCCGGCGCGTCTACTCCGTGTTCCGGCAGGCCGGGTACCCCGAGGCGGTGGCCCACGCACTCACGGGCCTGTGCACGCACGCGGTGCCGCCGTGGGTGGGCGCCCGGATGCCGTCGGGCGGCTCGCCCGAAGATCGCGCGGCTCTGCGAGACGCGATCTCGCGGTCGCACCTGCCGCAGGGCTCCCCCACGTCGCCGGCCTTGTCGAACCTGACCATGCGCCGTCTCGACTCCCGGCTCACCGGCTGGGCCGCGGCATCCGGCGCCGTCTACACCCGCTACGCCGACGACCTGGCATTCAGCGGCTCCGACCTGCGCGGGCGGGCGGCCACGTCGTTCATCTCGGGAGTCGACCGCATCGTGCGGGCCGAGGGGCACGTGTTGAACCGGTCGAAGACCCGCATCGCCGCACGAGGAGCCCGCCAGAGTGTGACGGGCCTCGTCGTGAACGACGGCCCGTCCGTCGATCGACCCACCTTCGACGAGCTGAAGGCTCTTCTGCACAACTGCGTCGTGCACGGCCCGGCAAGTCAGAACAGGGCCGGCCACCCCGATTTCAGGGCCCACCTGCTGGGCCGGCTGAACTGGATAGCCAGCGTCAGTCAGACGCGCGGCACGAGGCTGCGCCGAGACTTCGACCGCATCGACTGGTCGTGACCTTCCGCGCTACTTGCCCGCGAGGGCGGCGCAGCGGGGGCACCGGGGGTAGCCGTTGGTTCCGAACTTCTTGTTCTCGAGCGGAATCGCAGAGCCCTCGGGGCACGTGCGCTCGTCGTGGAAGACGTGCGTGTCCTGCGGCTTCTTCGAGTAGTACGGGTTGACCTTCATGCCCCCAGTCTACGAATCGGCGTCGGCGCCCGCTCCGGGTCGGAACGCCGCGTCGTCTCGGATGTCGATGCGGGTGGCCCCGTCATGCTTCGACACCTCGATGCGCGGCTCGGCGTCGGCCTCGGTCGACTTCGGCGCGGTGGTCAGCTGGTCGTGGCGCTTCTCGTCGGCATCCATGCGTCTCGCCCTCAGTCGTTCGCCTGGGCGGAGGAGGCCGAGGAGGCCGTGGAGGTCGAGGGCGACGACGTGTCGGTCGACGACGACCCGGTGACCTTGTCCTTCGCGGCCTTGGCCACGTCGACGAGCTTCTCCTGAACGACCGGTGCCGCCTCGCGCACGAGGTCGCCGGCGTCGGAGACCGCCTTCTGCACGTGCGGGTCGTGCCAGACATCGCTGGCGCGTGCCTTGATCTCGGTGTACTTCGCGCGTCCGGCCTTGGTGCCGAGAACGTAGCCTGCGGCGAGGCCCACGCCGAGTCCGAAGATGAGTCGTGCTGCCATGATGAGCTTCTTTCTACTCGGGAGGATGCGGTGCCTCCAGAGTGGCACGATCGACTGAGCGCCCACAGGGCTTGCGCTTCAGGCCTCGGGTTCCCATCGCTTCGCCGCCGACGCCGAGATGATCGACAGCAGCGCGGCGCGGAACGCCTCGGGATCATCGACGGTCGGCATCATGTCGCGCTCCAGGGTGTGTGCCGAGTTCCACACGTCGACACCGGCCGGCGTGACGGTCACGACGTGGCGACGCCGGTCGCTCGCGTCGGCGCGGCGCTCGACGAAGCCCTCGCGCTGCAGCCGCTCCAGGGTGCGCGAGATCGTCTGGTTCTCGACGCGCGCGAGCCGGGCCAGATCCGTCTGGCTTCGAGGACCTTCCTGCAGCAGATGAAGGACGACGAGGCCGGCGTGCGTGAGACCCAGGCGATCGAGGGTCTCGATCCAGGCGTGTTCGACGAGCCGTGACGCGGTGGCGAGCAGCCGCCCCGTGGGCCAGTCATGCATAGTCGGGCCGGCAGCGGAAGCCTCCCGCGCTTCTGTCGTCGGCTCCTCGCTCATTGTCCAAATGTAGGCTACCGTCAATTAGTAAGCTGGCTGACTAATTGAAAGGCGCCCCCTCATGTCATCGATGTCCCCCGCAACACGCTTGGATCGCGCCCGACAGGTCACGGTTGCCGTCAGCGCCGTGATCGCCGTGGTCGGATCGTTCATCGGCTCGGGAGCCGCGGGCGGAACGCCCATCCAGAACGCCGCCGGCGGAGCGCTCGGCGCCGACTCCACCCCGATCGCGCCCGCCGGCCCCGCGTTCTCCATCTGGTCTGTGATCTACCTCGGCCTGCTGGCCTACGCAGTGTGGCAGCTGCTGCCCGCCCAGGCGTCGGCACCGCGTCAGCGCCTCGTCGGCTACTGGGTGGCGGCTTCGCTCGTGCTCAACGCCGCGTGGATCTTGAGCGTGCAGTTCGACCAGCTCGCCCTCTCCTGCGTCGTGATCGTGCTGCTGCTGGCCGTGCTCGCCCGCACGTTCCTGCTTCTGGTCGATGGACGGTCGACCGGGCTGGTCGAGACGATCGTGCTCGACGGAACGATGGGGCTCTACCTCGGCTGGGTCTCGATCGCCACGGCCGCCAACCTGACAGCGGGCCTCACGGTCGCGGGCTTCGACGGCTTCGGCTGGAGCGAAGACGCCTGGGCGGTCATCGTGCTGGCGGTCGCCGCGCTCGTGGGAGTGCTCCTCGCGATCCGAGGCCGAGGCCGGCTCACCCCTGCGGCGTCGCTCGCGTGGGGGCTCGCGTGGGTGGCGGTCTCGCGCACGACCGGCGAACTGGTGTCACAGCCCGCCATGATCGCCGCCATCGTGGCCGCGGCCATCGTCGTGATCGCGACCGTCGGCATCCGGATCGCGACGCGCACTTCGCAACGCGCACGCGCATGACCACGACTCCCCCGACCCCGACCCCAACGACGACGACGTCGTCGCGCACGCGCTGGTACGGCCTCGTCTTCATCAGCGTCGCCGTCGCGCTGATCATCGTCGACTCCACGATCGTCAACGTCGCGATCCCCTCGATCGTGAAAGACCTCGACATCTCGAGCACGCAGGTGCAGTGGGTGCAGGAGTCCTACACGCTCGTGTTCGCAGCCCTGCTGCTGGTGTTCGGCACGCTCGCCGACAGGTTCGGGCGCCGCCGGATGCTGCTGCTCGGCGTGGTGATCTTCGCCGCGTCGAGCGTTCTGGCCGCGCTGGCGCCGACGGGCGATCTTCTCATCGGCGCCCGCGTGCTGCAGGGGGTGGGCGGTGCGATGGTGCTCCCCACGACCCTGTCGATCATCAACGCCACGTTCCGCGGCAAGGATCGCGCCATCGCATTCGCCATCTGGGGATCGACGATCGGCGGTATGACGGCGGTCGGGCCTCTGCTGGGCGGATGGCTCACAACGGACTTCTCCTGGCGTTGGGCGTTCGGCATCAACGTGCCCCTCGGAATCGTGATCGTCGTCGGGCTGCTGCTGTTCGTGCGCGAGTCGCGCGAGGCGACGGCCGCGGGCCGGGTGGATGCCATCGGCGCGTTCCTCTCGATCGTCACGAGCGCGACACTCGTCTTCGGCCTCATCGAGGGGCGCAGCCTCGGCTGGTGGCTGGTCGACGAGCGCATCACGATCGGCGACTGGAGCTGGCCGGGAGACCTCTCTCCGGTGCCGATCTCGTTCGCGGTCTGCGTCGTCGCGGGCGTTCTGTTCGTGCTGTGGGGCCGGCGACGGCAGCGCGCCGGGCTGAGCACGATGCTCGCCTTCGGGCTGTTCCGCATCCCATCGTTCCGCAACGGCAACATCGCCGCCATGATCGTGAGCCTCGGCGAGTTCGGCATCATCCTGTCTCTGCCCATCTGGCTGCAGAACGTGCTGGGCTACGACGCGTTGCAGACCGGGTTCATCCTCCTGGCCCTGGCGATCGGCTCGTTCGTCGCGAGCGGTTTCGCGGGGGCGTTCGGCAACCGCGTCGCACCCGTCGCCATCGTTCGGGTGGGTCTGGCCGCCGAGATCATCGGTGTCGCGGGCATCGCCGTCGTGATCGGACCCGACACGGGCTGGGGCCTGCTCGTACCGTTCCTCTTCGTCTACGGCTTCGGCGTCGGCCTCGCCACGGCACAGCTCACGGGCGTCGTGCTGAAAGACGTGCCCGTCGAGCAGAGCGGGTCTGGCTCGGGTACGCAGTCGACCTCGAGGCAGATCGGCTCGGCGCTCGGCATCGCGATTCTCGGCACAGTGCTCTTCACCACGGCCGGTGCACAGCTCGACACCCGACTGTCCGACGCGGGCGTTCCGGATGCGCAGCGCGAGCAGGTCGTGTCGGCCGTCGTCGACAGCTCCGGCGCGGCGATCGCCCGACTCGAGGCCGATCCGTCGACCGCTGCGCAGGCGGAGTCCGCGAAGATCGCGTTCTCCGACGGAACGAAGTACGCGGCGTTCTCTGCGGCCGCGTTCCTGTCGCTGGGATTCCTGGCCACGCTGTCGCTCGGCGGCAGCTCAGACAGCGCCGATACCCGGCGGAGACGAGCCGACGACGTGGAGGATGCCGCTCAGGGAACCCAGCGGTAGAGCTTGTCGGGCTCGCCCGCAGCGTCGCCCGCGGAGTGCCGGCCGGTCGACCAGCTCTCTCGAACGAGCGAGAATCCCACGCTCTCGAGAAAGCGGATGGCGACCGCGTTGCGCTGGAATGCCCAGAGCTGCAGGCCCTGCGGACTCTCCCGCTTGGCGACCTCGATCAGCCGGTGCCCGACGCCGAAGCCCTGAGCCGTGGTGCGCACGAAGAGCTGGCTGAGCCATCCGTCGTGCAGGGCGACGACGCCCACGATGTTGCCGTCGACCGTCGCGACCCACGCGTCGGTCTTGTGCAGCAGCACATTCGACGTCCACCAGCGGTCTTCCTCGATCGTGTTGCGGCCGCCGAGCCACGGCATCGAGTCCTCGGTCGAATAGTGGATGACCTCGGCGATCGCATTCGCGTCGCTCGCGTCGGCACGGCGCACGTCATCGATGTGCGTCGTGACCCTCTCGCGCTTCATGGCTACAACTCTGACCCGCTGATCGAGAACGTGTCGCAGCTGCCGGCGCCGTTCTTCAGCCCGGTCTGGAACCACTTCTCGCGCTGCTCGCTCGATCCGTGAGTCCACGTCTCGGGGTTCACCTGGCCGGAGCCCATCTCCTGGATGCGGTCGTCACCGATGACCGACGCAGCGTTCAAGGCGTCGGCGACCTGCGCATCCGTCACCGGCTTGAGGAACGTGACGCCGTCGACGTCTTCGGTCGTGGATGCCGCGGTCACCCAGGCGCCGGCGAAGCAGTCGGCCTGCAGCTCGGTGCGCACAGAGTCAGATGTCGGCCCCGTGTCGGTGCGATCGGTGCGGTCCATCACTCCGGCGAGGTTCTGGATGTGATGGCCGAATTCGTGCGCGACGACATACATCTCGGAGAGGGTTCCGCCGCTGGCGCCGAACTGGGTGCGCAGCTCGTCGAAGAACGAGGTGTCGATGTAGATGGACTGGTCTGGCGGGCAGTAGAAGGGTCCGGTCGAGCTGGAGGCCTGGCCGCAGCCGGTGTTCGTGGCCGCGGTGAACAGCACGAAGTCGGCCGGCGGGGCGTACGTGATGCCGAGGGCCGGGGCCTCATCGATCCAGTAGTCGTTGAGCGAGTTCTCGGCGCCCACCATGAGGCACTCGACGTCTGCATTCGCTTCGGATCCGAAGTCGCACTTGTCGAGACTCTCCTCGCTCTGCGTGCCTTGCTGGCCGCCGCCGGCGAGGCCGGTGAGGTCGACGCCCAGAACCTGCGAAAGCAGAAAGAGCCCGATGACCACCACGGCGCTGCCGCCGCCCACCGCGATGCCGGTGTTGCGGCCGCGCTTGGATACCCGGCTCGTGTCGAGCTTGGCGTTGTCATTGAACGTCATAAGAAAGAAACTAGCGCCTCGAAAGGCACCCGGGCAGTCCCCTGCCGACGGAGCACGGCATAGTGGTAATGAACCGTTTTCACCCACCGCACCCGACCGGAGCCGAAGCCGTGTCCGACGAACACCCCACCACCGTGATCACCACCGAGCAGGCCGCGCTGGACGCGGCCGAGACTCTTGCCGAGAGCTTCGCGGCCGACGCGGCCAGGGCCGACGCCGACGGCCGCGCGCCGTTCGAGCAGATCGCGGCACTGCGCGCATCCGGCCTGCTGCCCGCCCTCGTTCCGACGCGACTCGGCGGCGGCGGGCTCGACTGGCACACCGTTCTGCGGGCGCTCCGCCCGATCATCCGCGCCGATGCCGGACTGGGCCACGTGATCGCGTACCACTTCGTGAACTCGTGGCGCATCCGGCTCAACGAGAATCAGCACGTCATCGACGATCTCTACCGGGGCCTGTCGAGCGGGGCATGGTTCTGGGGCGGCGCGGGCAACCCGCGGGATGCCGGCCTCGAGCTCACCCCGACGGCCGACGGCTTCACGGTGACCGGGCGCAAATTCTTCGCGACCGGCGCGCAGCTCGCCGACCGCGTCACCGCGAGCGGCACGCGCGTCGACACCGGCGAGCGCCTGGCGATCGTCATCGATGCGACGGCCCCCGGAGTCGTCCACCACGACGACTGGAGCAACATCGGCCAGCGACTGAGCGCATCGGGATCGGTGTCGTTCACCGACGTCGCCGTTCCGCACTCGCAGGTCCTCGGCCCGAACGAGCAGGACGGCGAGCTGTACCGACCCTATGGATCGCTGTCGATCCTGGCCTTCCAGCTGGCCATGAACCACATTCATGTCGGGCTCGCCGAGGGCGCGCTCGCGCAGGCCGCGGACTACGCGCGCACCACGACGCGGGCCTGGGCGACGTCGGGGGTCGAGCGCGCGATCGACGACCCGTACATCCGGCAGACGATCGGCGAGCTGACGGCCCAGACACGGGCTGCGGATGCACTGACGTGGAGCGCGACCAACCTGTTCGTCGACGCGGCCAACAAGGAGTGGGAGCTCGGCGACGAGGAGCGGGGCCGGGCCGCGGTGGAGATCGCGGCTGCCAAGGTCGTGACGACCCGCACGGCGCTGCATGTGACGTCGACCGCGTTCGAGCTGATGGGCGCACGCGCCACCAGCGAGTCGGCCGCGATGGATCGGTTCTGGCGCAACGCGCGCACGATCACGCTGCACGACCCCGTGGTCTACAAGGCGCAGGAGGTCGGCGACTTCGCCCTCACGGGCGCGTTTCCGACGCCCAGCGCCTACAGCTGACCGGGCCCCTTCGACAGGCTCAGTGAACAGGTCGTTCCCTGAGCCTGTCGAAGGGCAGGTCGTTCCCTGAGCCCGTCGAAGGGCAGGGACCGAACTACGCGGGGACGCTCGCCAGCTCGTCGTACGTCGCGAAGTCCTTCGCGATCTCGCTGCCCGTAAAGTTTCCGACCCAGCCGTCGTCATCGTGGAAGAAGCGCACCGAGACGTACTGGGGGCGAGTGCCCATGTCGAACCAGTGGGTGGTGTTCGCGGGAACGGAGATCACGTCGCCGGCCTCGCAGAACACGGCGTTGACCTTGCCGTTGGCGCGCAGGTAGAAGACACCGCTGCCCCGGGCGAAGAACCTGTCCTCGTCGTCGTCGTGCTGGTGCTCGCTCAAGAACTTGCCGCGGGCCGTCGCCGCCTGCTCGAGGTACTCGGGCGAGTCGTCGTCGACGATCGAGACCACGTCGACGAGCGTGTAGCCCTGGGCGGCGTTGACCGCGTCGATCTCGGTGCGGTAGGCGGCGAGCACCTCGTCCTGGGTGGGCTCCGCCGAGAGCTCCTTGAGTTCCCAGCGGCTGAAACGGGCACCGAGCGTGGCGAGCACGTCGGTGATGACCTGCGCATCGCGGGTCTGGAGTTCGGGGGTGGAGGCGTTGTTCTCGTCCCACACGGTCAGAAGAGTCATGGCTCAATCGTAACGATCCGGCCACGGGCGTCGCCACGGAAGTAATACGAAGTCATACGGAGCAGAGCGCACAGGCGTTGCTGGTTGAATCTCACCATCGCACTCCGGCCCGGCTGCACCCCGGTCCGACCCGCTCGACCCACCCGACCCGATCGCATCATCTCAGCGCCTCCAGGAGAAACCATGGCCATCACGCGCCGCATCCCCCTACTCGTGCTCGCCGCGACGACCGTGCTCGCACTGTCGGCCTGCGCCCAGTCGAACGGAACCACCTCGGAGGCCTCGACGGACGCACCGGCCACGGCATCCGCCGCACTGCCCGCGCCGTTCGACGGCGACCCGGTGAAGGTCGCCCTCGTGCGCCAGTCCGGAGCAGGCGACTACTTCGAGGCGTGGGGCGCGGGAGCCGCGACCCAGGCCAAGGCCGCCAACATCGACCTCACGGTCTCGGATGCCCGGAACGACAACGCGAAGCAGGCCAGCGACCTCGAGCAGGCCATCGCATCCAAGCCCGACGCGATCATCGTCGACCACGGCAACACCGACACCCTGCAGCCGCTCATCACGAAAGCGGTCGACGCCGGAATCCCCGTGGTCGTCTACGACCTCGCCCTGACCGATGCGACCGGCGTGGTCACGACCTCGCAGTCCGACGAATCGATGGCCTCGGGCGTTCTCGACCAGCTCATCGACGATGTCGGAGACGGCGCCAAGGTCGGCTACGTCTCGGCCACCGGCTATGCGGCCCTCGACCGCCGCGACGTCGTGTGGAAGCAGTACGTCGCCGACCACAAGCTCGACGTGGTGTTCTCGACCGGCAAGGTCTCGGAGTCGACCGCGACCGACAACATCCCGCTCGTCGACGCCGCGCTCAAGCAGAACCCCGACGTGCAGGCCATCTTCGCCCCCTACGACGAGATCACGAAGGGTGTCGTTCAGGCGGTCAACCAGAACAACCTCGGCTCGAAGGTCAAGGTCTACGGCATCGACATCTCGAACGCCGACATCGAGGTCATCACGGCCGACGGCAGCCCCTGGGTCGCCACCTCGGCCACCGACCCCTCCGCCGTCGGCGCCGCCGTGGTCCGCTCGCTCGCCCTGAAGCTCGCCGGCCAGCTCGACGAAGACGACGTGCAGTTCCCGGCCAAGACGATCACGCAGTCGTTCCTCACCGAGAACTCCATCGACAACGTCACCTCGCTGCGCGAGAAGGAGCCGAGCCTCGACCTCTCCGACCAGGTCACGGCAGACTGGCTTCCCGCCAACTCGTGATCGATTCGTCCATCCCCGAGGGAGGCGAGCTGGCGACGCTGTCGCCGGTCGTCTCCCTTTCGGGCGTCTCCGTGGCCTACGGCTCGAACGTCGTGCTCACCGATGTGACGCTCGACTTCTTCCCCGGCCGCATCACCGCGCTCCTCGGAGCGAACGGCGCGGGCAAGTCCACGCTCATCAAGGCGCTCTCGGGCGCCAACCCCCGATACTCCGGCGACATCGCGGTCGACGGAACCGTTCTGCACCTCTCCTCACCCGTTCTCGCGAAGGCCCACGGCATCTCGACGGTGCACCAGAAGGTCGCCGACGGCATCGTTCCCGGCCTCTCGATCGCCGAGAACGTTGTGCTCGACGACCTCGCGAACGCCTCGCGTCACCCGCTCCGCAACACGAAGCAGTCGTTTCTCGACGCCCGCGCGGCCCTCGCCACCCTGGGCCTCGACTGGCCCGACTCCCTGCTCGCGCAGGACGCGGCCCGGCTCAGCATCTCCGACGCCCAGCTGCTCGTTCTCGCCCGCGCGCTTCGGGGTACGCCCCGCCTCCTAATCCTCGACGAGCCGACCTCGGCCCTCACCGCCGCCGAGGCCGACCGCCTTTTCGACGTTCTGCGCGCGCTGCGCGACACGGGCCTCTCCATCGTCTACGTGTCGCACCGCTTCGGTGAGATCGAGGCCCTGGCCGACCGCGTGGTCGTTCTGCGCGACGGGCTCGTGCAGCACAGCTCCGAGCGGCCCTTCGCCTGGCACGAGATCCTGCACGACATGCTGGGTCGCGCGACCGAACTCGAACAGACGCGGGTGGATGTCCGCCGCGGCCAGGGCGTGGTCGCCCGGGTGAACGGCGTCCCCCTCCTTCCGGCCGCGGCTCCTCTCGACCTCGAGGTGCGCACCGGCGAGGTGCTCGGAATCCTCGGACTCATCGGGGCCGGCAAATCCGAGCTGGCCGAGCTTCTCGCGGGGCTCGCGCGCCCGGCATCCGGAAGCCTCGAGCTCGACGGCGAGCCCTACGCGCCGAAGCGGCCGTCCGACGCGCTGCGCAGCGGCGTCGTGCTGGTTCCCGAAGACCGCCAGCGGCAGGCCCTGCTGCCCGGCTGGTCGGTCGCCCACAACATCTCCATCCCGTTCCTCAAGATCTCGTCGGCGCTCGGCACCCTCCGCACGTCACGCGAGACGTCGCGTGCTCGAGAGGTGATCGACTCGCTCGGCGTCGTCACCTCGGGGCCGAACGCGTCGATCGACGACCTCTCCGGCGGCAACCAGCAGAAGGTGGTCGTGGGCCGGTGGCTCTCGGCGAGCCCGCGCCTCGCTCTTCTCGACGAACCGTTCCGCGGGGTGGACATCTCGGCCAGGCGCGAGATCGGCGACAGGCTCAAGGAGCTCGTCGCGACAGGCGACGCCGGGGCCATCGTGCTCTCGAGCGACGTCGACGAGATCCTCGAGGTGGCCGACCGCATCATCGTTCTCGTGGCGGGGGTCGTCGAGCTCGACGCCTACGCCGACGAGACCGACAGGGCGAGCATCGTCGGGGCCTTCCTCGGCGCCCGCACCCGAGACCAGCGCAGCACGCACGACGAAGGACACCCGAAATGACCAGCGCTCCCCTCGCCTCCAAGACCACGTCGCTCGCCGAGCGCGGGGCCGCCTTCGTCGTGCGCTGGGGCTTCATCGGGGTGACGGTCGCCCTCATCGCATTCTTCGTGATCACCGAACCCAACTTCCGCACCGTCGACAACGTGTTCGGCATGCTCAAGTTCATCGCCCCCACGGCCATCGCCGGCCTCGGCGTGATGCTCGCGATCACCGTCGGAGGCATCGACCTCTCTGTGGGCGCCTCGGCCGGCTTCGCCGTGTCGATCGCCGCCTGGACGATGGTGATCGGCAACCAGGTCGGCGTCGTCGCGATCGGCGTCGTGCTGCTCGGCGGCCTCCTCATCGGCGGGCTCAACGCGTTCCTCATCGTCGTCGCCCGCATCCCCGACCTCCTCGCCACCCTCGCGACCTCGTTCGTGATCGTCGGTCTCAAGCTGCTGATCGTCGACGGCAAGTCGATCTCGTCGCAGATGTCGCTCTCCGACGGATCGACAGCGCCTGGCAAGTTCACCGCCGACTACCTGTGGCTCGACAGGGGCAGCCTCGGCCCTGTGCCCATTCCGGTGATCATCTTCGTCGTGATCACGGCGCTGCTCTGGTTCATCCTCGAGCGCACACGCTGGGGGCGCGCCCTCTACGCGGTCGGCGCGAACGCCGAGGCCGCCCGGCTCGCCGGCATCCGGGTTCAGCTCTACCGTACCGTCGCCTATATGGGCTGCGGCCTTCTCGCGTCGATCGCTGGCCTGCTGCTCGGGGCACGCATCGGCCAGGGCGACGTGTCGGCCGGCAACTCCCTGCTTCTGGATGCCGTCGCGGTGGCCCTCGTGGGCGTCTCGGTTCTCGGCATCGGCCGGCCCAACGCGTGGGGAACGGCGCTCGGCGCCATCCTGATCGCCGTGATGGTCACCGGGTTCACCATGGTGGGCCTGCCCTACTACGCGCAGGACTTCGGCAAGGGAATCGTGCTGCTCATCGCGCTGCTGTTCAGCTTCACGTTCTCGCGCCGCCGCACCGTCGTCACCGCCGGCAGCACCACCTCGTCATAAGAAACTTGTTGTCATGACCGATTTCAGCCAGCTCTCCGTCGACACCGTGGCCGCTTATCTGGCCCAGCGACCCGCGCTCGCCGCGCGCATCCGCACCGACGGGCCGCTCGACGTGGTCGAGGTCGGCGACGGAAACCTGAACCTGGTGTTCATCGTGCACGACGACTCCGGCTCGTCGCTGGTGCTGAAGCAGTCGCTGCCGCACGTGCGCACCGACCCCAGCTGGCCGATGACCCGCGAGCGCAGCGCCCGCGAGGCCCTCGTGCTGCGAACCCACGAGTCGGCCGATGCCGAACACGTGCCCGCGCTGTACGACTTCGATTCCGCGAATTACGTGCTCGCCATCGAGGACCTGAGCGACCATGCCGTCTGGCGCGGAGAGCTGAACGAGGCTCGGGTGCACGGGTTCGCGGCGGCGGAGATCGGGCGATACATCGCGCGCACCGCTTTTCATACCTCGGTCTTCGGGCTCGATCCGCTCGAGCAGAAGAGGCTGGCCGCGGCGTCGATCAACCCCGAGCTGTGCCAGATCACCGAAGACCTGGTGTTCACGGAGCCCTACATCGACCACCCGCACAACGTCGTGCTGCCGGCGAATGAGCCCGACGTATCCGCCCTCCGAGCGGACCGAGCGCTGCTGACCGAGATCGGCATCGCCAAGTACCGGTTCATGACGAGCGCGCAGTCGCTGATCCACGGCGACCTCCACACGGGATCGGTCTTCGTGCGAGACGCGTCCGACGGGGTCTCCGCTTCTGTTCGTGCCTTCGACAGCGAGTTCGGCTTCTTCGGGCCCACCGGCTTCGACCTCGGTGCGCTCTGGGGCAACTTCGTGATCGCGGCAGCCAGGGCGCTGGCGCTGGGCTCGCCCGATCGAGCGTCCGAGATACTCGCGCTGCCTGCGTCGCTGTGGAATGCCTTCGAGGCCGAGTTCCGGTCGCTGTGGCCGTCGCGGCTCGACCCGCGCGTCTGGGGCGACGAGGTGCTCGAGTCACTACTCGCGGAGTTCCGGCAGGACGCCGCCGTCTACGCGGGGGCGAAGGCGATCCGGCGCATCATCGGCTTCGCCAAGGCCAGCGACATCGAGACGCTCGACCCCGTGCTGCGCGAGGGCGCGGCCCGCGGTGTGCTGCGCGCCGGCCGGGCACTCGTCCTCGAGCGCCGGGCACTCGACACGGTCGAGGCGCTGTCGGCCGAGACCGCCGCGATCCTCGCCTCCACGGTCACCCGCTTCGAGTTCTGAGCGGCGGCGCCGCTGACCTCTGTCGAAGGGCAGAGCACATCGACTCGGCGCACAAGCACCTTCCCCGACCGATGACTGTGCTTTTCCGCCGAGTGGATCCCGCACGCGTGATCGACTCGGCGCGTATGCATCGAAGATCGGTATTGAGGGTGCATGTGCGTCGAGTCGATGCGCGGCGGAGCCCGTCGCACACCGAGGGCCTGCACAGCCCCGTCGCCTAGGCTCGTCGGGGTGGATGCACTGCTCGCGTTCTGGGAGCGCGTGACGTCCCAGCAGCCCGCCCTCCCCGCAGCGGAGAGCTGGATAGCCATCGCCGTCGCGGCAGCTGTCGTACTCTTTCCTCCGACCTGGCGGCTCGCGCGTCACGCGGTGACCATCGCGCACGAGGCCGGCCACGCGCTCGTCGCGACCCTGACCGGGCGGAAGCTGTCGGGCATCCGGCTTCACTCGGACACCTCGGGGGTCACCGTCAGCCGCGGCCGACCTCGCGGACCCGCGATGATCGCCACTCTGCTCGCCGGCTACACGGCTCCCGCGATTCTCGGGCTCGGCGCATCGTGGATGCTCGGGGCCGGCTACGCGACCGGCATGCTGTGGGCGCTGCTGGCGGCCCTCGTGCTGGTGCTCGTGCAGGTGCGCAACTGGTTCGGCCTGTGGAGCGTTCTCGTCTCGGGCGCACTCGTCTTCGCCGCGACGTGGCTGCTCGACGAGCGCTGGCGTGCTTTCGTCGCCACCGCGGTCGTAGCGTTCATGCTGCTGGGCGCGTTGCGGGCCACGATAGAGCTGCAGCGGGTACGACGCGGCGGCCGCGCCCGCAACTCGGATGCCGACCAGCTCGCACGCCTCACCCACATACCGGGCATCGTGTGGGTCGGGGTGTTCCTGGTCGTCGCGTTGGGCTGCGCCGTCGTCGCCGGTGCCTTCCTCGGCCTGACGCCCCTTCCGAGCATCGCGGGCTGAGCCGACTCCAGGTCGCGGCGACTACCGCCTGGCGAGTGCGATCTGCAGCAGCGCCTCGGTGAGCTCGAGGTGCCAGCGCGCCTGGCGCAGGTCTCGGCCCCAGGCGTAGATGCCGTGGTCGGCCACGATCAGGGCGGGCACATCGTTCTCTCCCGGGGCGGGTCGCACGTAGAGCGCTTCGAGCGCGTCGCCGAGCACAGTCATGTCCTGTCCGTTGGAGATGACGGGAATCGTCACCGTCTCGCCGTGTGCCGAGTGCCCGATGCCCTTCAGCATCTCCAGGTCGCGCAGCACGACGCCCTCGGGCCAGTGGTGCCCCGCGGTCACCGCCGCGAGCGCGTGCACGTGGATGACGGCTCCCGCCCCCGTGAGCGCGGCGATCCGCGCGTGCAGGCCGGCCTCAGCAGAGGGCCGCTGCTCCGATCCGCCCTCGCCGAGCACGCCCATGCCATCGGCGTCGACGACCACGATATCGGCCGGCGTCAGTTCGCCCTTGTCGAGACCGGATGCCGTGACCGCCAGGCGAAGCGGGTCGCGCCCCAGCGTGACGGACAGGTTGCCGGCCGTTCCGGGCATCCACCCTCGCGCGGCGAAGCGCGCACTCTCGGCTGCAAGCGAAGCACCCGCTCGCGAGAGCACCTCGGCCGTCACGGGCCCGTCGTCGAAGACGCTCATGGCGCCGTGACCTCGACGTGCTCGAACGACGAGACCACGGGGGCGGTGCCGAAGTCGGCGCCGAAGAACGGCTCGCCCTCGCGCGAGAAGGCGACCACCTGCCATCCGGCGTTCTGGGCGGCGCGCACCTCGTCGGGGTTGTCTGTGAAGAAGACGAGGTCGCCCGGCTCCGCTCCGAGACGTGCCGCGATGGTGTCGTACGAAGACGCCACCTTCTTGGGGCCGGCGTTCACGGTGTCGAAGTAGTCGGTGATCAGGGGCGTGAGGTCGCCGTCCGGCGAGTGCCGGAACCACGGCACCTGCGAGGTGACCGAGCCCGACGAGAAGACCGCGATCTCGACGCCGTTCGCGTGCCAGGCGCGCAGACGCGGAATCACGTCGTCGAAGAAATGCGAGTTGATCTCGCCGCGGCGGAAGCCCTCGGCCCAGATCTGACCCTGCAGCGTCTTGAGCGGGGTGGCCTTCACGTCCTGCGCCATCCAGTCGTGCAGCACGCCGACGACCTGCTCCGTGTCGGCGCCCGACGGCAGTCCGGCGTCGGCGATGGCCTGGGCGCGCGCCTCGGCGACGGCGGCGTCGTTCGCGTGCGCGTCGAGCCAGCTCTGCAGGCGGGGGCGCGCGTAGTCGTAGAGGTCGCCCAGAATGAACCCGGCGGCACTCGTGGTGCCCTCGAGGTCGACCACGAGGGTGCGCGCGGTCAGCGAGAGGGATGCGGTGTCGGTCACGGTGTTGCTCCTGGGTTCTCGGGCGGGGTCGGGTCGTCGGTCAGGGTGAGGGGCGTGGCTGTTCCGGTCACGATCCAGTGCCGGGCCGCGTCGAAGACGGCGCGCTGGGCGGCGGGCGCGGCGCCGGATGGCAGGCTCTCGAGGTCGGCGGCGTGCGACCAGCCGGCCACGCGGCGCATGGCCTCGACGCCGGCGAAGCGCCAGGCATCCGAGCGCACGCTCTCGAGAAAATCGTCGTCGAACGAGGCCGAGTCGTCGTCGTCCCAGACGTCGACGAAGGCCTGCCAGCTCGCCGCGATCGCGTCTTCGCGGGCGGCGGCGAGGCCCTCGTGGCCGGCGGCGCGAGCGGCGAGGGATGCGATGGCGAGATTCGACCAGAACAGCCCGAGATCGAGACCGATCGGCCCCACGAAGCTGAACTCCGGGTCGAAGACGGTGACCTTCTGGGTCTTCTCGGGCGTCGTTCCGATCATGACCGATCCCGAGTGCAGGTCTCCGTGCAGCAGGGCCTGGGAGGCGTTCTCGAAGCGGTCGCGCACGAGCGCCAGGCCGGCCTGCACCTCAGCGTCTTCATAGAGGGCGGCGACGCGCTCGACAAGCGACGGATGCCACCAATTGTGCTCGTGAGCGCGGAACGGCTCGTCGAGCACCACCTCGGTGGTCAGCCGGCAGAGCTCGGCGTTGGCGGAGTCGGCGACGAGCTCGGCGTGAGCCAAGGCGCCGAGAACCTGCACGCTCGTGGCGAGGCTGAGCTCGCCCACGAAGCGGCCCACCACGTCGCCGACCGCGCCGTAGTCGATGTAGGCGACCGGCTTGCCGGCCGTCGCATCCTGCACCTGGCGCACGAGTTCGTCGCGAAGCACCTCGAGGGCCGACAGGTCCTCCATGACCATCACGAAGCGGTCGAGGTCGACGTGCACGATCGAGGGCACCGCATCCGGAACCAGCCGACCCAGCAGCTCGTACGCCCGCGCCTCGGCGCCGATGCGCGCCGGGTCGATGGGCCACTCGGGCCCGGCTGCCTGCACGAACGGCGGCGCCTGCTTCACGGCGACGCTGCCGAGGGGACCCGCCGCGATGAACACGCGGTTCATGTTGCCGGCGGTCACCTCGCGCACGGTCACGTCGGCAGGGTCGCCGGCGAGCGAGCCGAGCAGACCGACGTGAGAGAGGTAGCCCACGACCTCGTCGCGATTCGTGAGCAGGGCGTAGTCGAAGGTCACGAGTTCTCTCCGGCGAAGTAGTCGGCGACGCTGCCGGGGGCAAAGTCGCCGCGGTCGGTGACGATGCGGGTGACGAAGCGCGGCGGCGTCACGTCGAAGGCCGGGTACCACGCGTCTGTCACGAGACCGGATGCGGTGCGCGTTCCCAGCGTCGACAGCACCTCGGCCGGGTCGCGGTCCTCGATCACGATGTCCGCGCCCGACGCGAGCGTCGCATCCGGCGTCTGCACCAGCGCGTAGAACGGAACGTCGAAGGCGTTCGCGGCGATCGCCAGGCCGAGGGTTCCGACCTTGTTGGCGATGCTGCCGTCGAGACTGACCCGATCGGCGGCGGTTACGAGGGCGTCGATCGGGCCGAGCGAGGAGCCCGGCGCGAGGGCCGCTGCACCCATTCCGTCGGTGATGAGGGTGACGTTCTGGCCGAGCTCGCGCAGCGTGTGGGCGGTGAGTCGGGCGCCCTGCAGGTAGGGGCGCGTCTCGGTGGCGACCCAGTCGTAGTGCTTGCCGGCCTCGTTCGCGGCGCCGACGAGCTCGATCAGATAGGAGTCCATCCAGCAGTGCGTCAGGATGGTCGCGCCATCGGGCAGCAGCGCGACCGTGTGCCGGGCGAGGCGGCGGCTGCGCGCGTGGTATTCGTCGAGGCCGTCCCGCACGGTGTCTCTGGCTCGTTCGACGAGCTCGGTCGTGTTTGTCGCGGCTTCGATCGCGTGCAGCACAAGATCGACGGCCTCGCGGGGGTGTCCGTTGGTGGGCCGGGCCGTGGCGAGAGCGTGGCCTGCGGCGGCCATGGATGCGCGTGCCGCGTCGACCGTGAGGCCGCGGGCCTGCAGGGCGGCCAGTTCGAGACCGGCGTACGCGGCGTAGAGGGGGCCGGAGCTCTGCGTGACCATCGCGCGGATCGCCTCGGCGACCTCGAGGGGCGTCTCCGCCCGCACCCACTCGGTGTGCTCGGGAAAGACGCGGCGATCGAGGATGAGCACGGCATGCGCGCCCGAGCGCTCGTCGCTGACGAGGCGCACGGAGTCGTCGAGCGTCGCCACGGGCTGCCTGGCCCCGGCGCGCCTCGGCTCATCGATGTGGGTCACACGCGCTCCTAGCCTCAGGGGAAAGCCCCCATCGAGGATACCCGTGCCGGTCGCGACCCCGCTCCCTGAGCTTGTCGAAGGGCACCCCCGTTCCGCGACGGTCGAGACCACCCCTGTCCTGCGCCGATCGAGTAGGCCGCCTGCGGCCGTATCGAGACCACCCCGCTCCCTGAGCTTGTCGAAGGGCAGCCATCTCGACCTCGCTCCTTTCCTCCACAGGCGCCAGTTTTGTCGCTCCATCCACAGGGCAAATCCCTGATCAAACCTGAAATGGACGAATCGACCCAATGTCGGTGGCTACTGTTTGACTTCTCGTATGGACCTCCTCGACGCATCTCTCGGCGACATCGCCGCGCGCCTCAGGCAGCTCCTTGACGACGACCGTGCGGCGGTCGGCGCAGACGGCTCCGGTGACGCGCTGCTCGAGACGGCCCACGACTGGGAGGCCATCGGCCAGGCCGGCGACGCCGCCCGCACCTGGATCGCCGCAGAGATCGCGCACCAGTCCCGCCGCGAACTCGACACCTCGGGCCTCGCCTACCGACACGGGTTCTGCTCGGCGAAGAAACTGCTCGCGGCCACAACGAACATCTCCGAGCGCACGGCAGGGTCGCGTATCGCCTTTGGCCAACGAATCCGTTCGTCCGTCTCCATCTCAGGTACCCCGAATCCGAGTTTCTTCCCCGTGGTCGAGTCCGCGTTCTTCGCGGGCGACCTCGGCGTCGATACGGCTGCGGCGATCTGCCGCACCCTCTCCGAGGTCGTGAACCGCACCGGCTGGTCAGACGCCACCGACCAGGCAGAGAGACACTTGGTCGAGGCCGCGATCGCCACCGTCGGCGGCGCTGACACTGACGCGGCGTCCGATTCCGACGTGGATGCGCTGGCGAGGGCGCCGAGGCTGTACACGGTCGAGGAGATCACTCGGCTGGCGTTCCGCATCCGCGAGCACCTCGACCCCGACGGAGCAGAACCCCGAGACGCCGTGAAGCAGTCACTACGCGGCTTCAGTCACCCGAAAGTCGGAGCCGACGGCATGGCCCGCGGCAGGTATGCCCTGCCGCCACTGCAACTGGGCGTGTTCCTGGCCGCGGTCGACTCGATTCTCAGCCCGCGCACGCCCGACCCCACAGAACCTCGCACTGGTTCAGAGTCGACAGCTCCGGATGCTGGTCGGGATGGCGAGCTCGGAACATCGATCTCAGACGCCGACGCCGCAGTCGACCCGCGAACTGCAGAGCAGAAGCTTCTCGACGCGGTCATGACTCTCATCGACATGGCTGCAGCATCCCCGGCCGCATCTCGTCTCAATGGGTCGGCCCCCACGGTGAACGTTCATGTCACGCTGGCCGACCTCGAATCGGGCCGTGGAGTGGGATGGATCGATGGCAGCATTGAACCGATCCCGATCAGCGCCGTGCACCAACTCCGCTGCGACGGCGACATCATCGCCACCCTGTTCGGAGACCACGGCGAGATCCTGAAGCACGGAAAGACCCACCGATTGGCCTCCCGACGACAACGCAGAGCCCTCGCCGCCCGAGACGGCGGCTGCGTGATGCCGGGATGCACCGCTCCGCCGTCACTATGTCAGGCCCACCACGTCACCCCGTGGGTGAGCGACTCCTTTCTTGCCGGGCGCACCGACATCGGCAATCTGGCGTTGCTCTGTCCGTTCCATCACTCCACGATTCACACATCTGCGTGGCAACTCGAGATGATCCACGGCACACCGCATGTCAGGCCGCCCGCCTGGCTCGACCGCCAGCGAACACCACGACCGACCGACCAGCGGCGAACGGGCCGACCGTGGTGAAGCGGGGCATTCCACAGGCTCAGGGCCCATCGACAGGCTCAGGGAACGATGTTGCAGTTGTCGATCCTGGCCCTTTTCCTCCCCCGCCCTACGATGGAACGACCCCACACGATCACCGATGGAGAGCAGCACATGCCCACGAGCAAGAAGCGATCGAGCGCGAAGAAGCGCACCGGGGTGTCCCGCTCCGTCGGCACCTCCCCCACAGCGATCTCGGCCCTGACCCTCGCGTTCGGCAGCTGGTACAAGACGCACGCGGAGGGGCTCGACGACCACCCCACGCCCGAGGCCATGCTCGCCTCCTTCTCCCGCACCGCCTCGATCACCGCCGCCCTTCCCGGCAAGCGCACCCTCGCGCATCCGGTGCCCGACACCCTCGACGCCCTGCTCGACCACTTCGACGAGGCCGACGACACAGAACTCGACGATCCCATCTGGGAAGGCGCATCAGTTGTCGAGGTGCTCGACCACCTGCTCGACTTCCTCATCGAGACCGAACGGTGGACGGGCACGACGGCCGAGCTCGAGGAGAGCTCCGAGATCGTGCACGAGCTGATGGGCGACGAGGGCGGAGCAGCGTCGGGCTTCTTCACACTTCTGGTCGAGAGCCTCGAAACCGTGCAGGCCGCCCCGGTCGATGCGCAGCTCGCATCCCTCGATCGCTGGGCACCGATCTCCGCGATCGCTCCATTCCTCGACTGGATCGGTGCCGAAAAGACCCTCACGGCGACCGGAGCGCTTCGCACGGCCGACATCCCGGTCGCGACCTCCATGCTCGGCCTGCCCGAGCATCGTCAGGTTCCCGGGGGCAGCATGTGGGACTCGCAGCCGCTCTCGGCCTGGTGGTACGCCCTCCACGAGACCCGCATCGTCACGACCGAGGGATCCGCACTGCGACCGGGGCCGGGCGTCGATGGCCTCGACGCCCTCGACGCCGACAGCACCGACAGCGCCGACGGCGACACGGCACTCGAGCTGCGCGTGGCGTTCATCCGCCACTACCTCACGTGGTGGCTCACCAAAGAGCTGGATGCCGACACCGAGCTGGGGTCGGAGGTCACGATCCGGGTCATCGGCCAGCTCTGCGTCGCCCTGTCGCCCGAGCTGCTGCCCGGAGCATCCGTCGACGCACTCAACCTCGTGTTCGACGACGCGCGGCCCGACCACGACGACCCCGACGACGAGGGACTGTTCGGCGACGATGATGAGGAGCTCTCGGAAGAGGTGCACCGGCTGTCGAACGAGTACGCCTCCGAGCGCACGATCGCGGTGCTGGGCGAACTCGCCGCCTCGGGAGCGCTGGCCGAGTCGCCCGTCGCGACCGGTGGCATCCGCTATGCCGTCGAGCCTGACCGGGCGCACGCGTTCGCGAAAGCCCTGCAGCAGGCCATCGGCGGCTTCGTCGACGACGACGCTCCCGCTCCCGCTCCCTGAGCCTGTCGAAGGGGAGCCCGTCGAAGCCCGTTCCCTGAGCTTGTCGAAGGGGAGCCCGTCGAAGGGCGTTTCGACAAGCTCAACGAACGCGGCGGCTCACAGAGCGAAGCGGACGCGGCGTTTCGACAGGCTCAACGAACGGGGCGTTTCTACAGGCTCAACGAACGGGGCGAATCACGCAGCGAAGCGGTCCGTCGCCTCGATCAGCGCGTCGAGGATTCCCGGCTCGTCGAAGGCGTGGCCCGCGTCGGGAATGAGGCGGAACTCGGCCTCGGGCAAGGCCCTGTGCAGATCCCAGGCGGTGACGGCCGGAGTGCACAGGTCGTAGCGGCCCTGCACGATCACGGTCGGAATCTCGCGCAGCACACCGGCGCGGGCGAGGAGCTGGCCGTCCTCCATCCAGCCCTCGTTCACGAAGTAGTGGTTCTCGATGCGCGCGAACGCGAGCGCGTAGGTGGGGTCGGCGAACGCAGCGACCAGTTCGGGTCGCGGCAGCAGGGTGATGGCGGATGCCTCCCACGTCGCCCACGCGACGGCCGCCGGCCCGTGCACGGCCGGGTCGGGGTCGTTGAGCAGCCGGTGGTACGCCTGGATGAGCGCGCCCCGCTCCTCGACCGGCACCGGCGCGAGGAAGCCTGGCCAGAGATCGGGCAGTACCTCGTTGGCCCCTGCTCCCTCGTAGAACCAGGCCAGTTCGGAACGACGGAGCGTGAAGATCCCGCGCAGCACGAGCTCGGTCACGCGATCGGGGTGCGTCTCGGCGTACGCGAGCGCGAGGGTGCTGCCCCACGAGCCGCCGAACACCTGCCAGCGATCGACTCCGAGGTGCTCGCGCAGTCGTTCGAGGTCGTCCACGAGGTGCCAGGTGGTGTTCGCTGCGAGATCGAAGGAGGCGTCGCTGGCGTGCGGCAGGCTGCGTCCGCACCCGCGCTGGTCGAGCACGACGATGAGGTAGCGGCGGGGATCGAAGAGGCGCCGGTGGGCGGGGCTCGAGCCGGCGCCAGGACCTCCGTGCAGGAACACCACGGGCTTGCCGTCGGGGTTTCCGGAGGTCTCCCAGTAGATCGACTGCCCGTCGCCCACCTCGAGGAGGCCGGAGTCGAAGGGCTCGATGTCGGGGTAGAGGGTGCGCATGCTCTCGATCTTAGGGAACCCGTTCCCTGAGCTCGTCGTTCCCTGAGCTTGTCGAAGGGCTGCCCTTCGACAAGCTCAGGGAACGGCGGACAGGGGCAAGGAGGGAACGGCGGACAACCTCAGGGAACGGTGGACAAGCTCAGGGAACGACGGGCGTTCGCGCTAGCGCCCCACGAGGCCCGTCTCGTAGGCGAGGATCACGGCCTGCACCCGGTCGCGCAGCTCGAGCTTCTGCAGGATGCGGCCCACGTGCGTCTTCACCGTCGACTCCGACAGCACGAAGCGCGCGGCGATCTCCATGTTCGACAGCCCCTCGCCGATCGCGGTGAGCACCTCGAGCTCGCGTTCGGTGAGCACGGCCAGCCGAGAAGCCGACGCCGCCTGCGCGGCCCCGCCCGGCGCATCCGGAAGGCTGTCGCCGAACATCGTAAGCAGCTCTCGGGTGATGCGTGCCGACACGGCCGCATCTCCGGAGGCGACGGCCCGGATCGCCGAGGTGAGCTCTGCAGGCCGCGCGTCTTTCAGCAGAAAGCCGCTCGCACCCGCGCGCAGGCCCGCGAACGCGTACTCGTCGAGGTCGAACGTGGTGAGGATGATGATGCGGCTCGCCGGCTGCTCCCGCACGATCTCGCGCGTCGCCTCGATGCCGTCGAGCACGGGCATGCGCACATCCATGAGGATCACATCGGGCCGCAGGCTGCGCGCCTGCCGAATGGCGTCACGACCGTCACCCGCCTCGCCCACCACCTCGAACCCGGGCTCCGACTCCAGCACCATGCGCATACCCACACGCAGCAGGGCCTGGTCATCGACGAGCAGGATGCGCACGGTCGGGTGATCGACGGGGGCGGCGGAATCGGGGGCGAAGGTCATGTGGCCGGGCTCTCTGGGTGGGAAGGCGAGGTGGTCGATTGCGATACAGCCGAGGGGATGCGTGCGTGCACTCGCCAGCCGCGCGGTTCGACCGGCCCGGCCTCGACGGTGCCGCCGTAGAGGGCGACGCGCTCGCGCATGCCGATGAGCCCGCGGCCGGAGCCGATCGAGGCGGACATCGCCGCGGCGCCGGCCGAGCCTCCGGCCGAACCGGCGGCCGAACCGCCGGCCGAACCCCCGGCCGTACCGGCGGCCGAGCCACCGGCCGCCTGCGCGAGCCCGTCGTCGCGGACGGTCACCTCGGTCAGACCCGGAGTCGTGAAGTCGACGACCGCCTCGACCCGCGACGGCATGCGGGCGTAGCGCAGCGCGTTCGTCAGAGCCTCCTGCACGACCCTGAACACGGTGAGCTGGGCCACCGAGTCGTCGGGCACGGCGCCTGACACGGTCAGGGTGATCGGCAGCCCCGCGGCGCGGTACGAGTCGACGAGGGGACGCAGTTCGTCGAAGGTGGGCTGCGGCGCCAGCGGGACGGCGGCCGACGACTCCCCGGCGGGCTGGTCGCCCGAGGCCTCGGTGAGCACGCCGAGCACCCGGCGCATGTCGGTCAACGACGTGCGGCCGATCTCGGAGACGTGCGCCATCGCATCCATGGCCCTGCCGGGGTCGCTCGTGGCGGCACGCGTCGCGCCGTCGGCCAGCGCGATCATCACGGTGAGGCTGTGGGCGACGATGTCGTGCATCTCGCGGGCGATACGCGCTCGTTCGGATGCCGTGGCGAGCTGCGCCTGCGCGTCTCGCTCGCGGGCGAGTTGGGCCGCGCGGGCGAGGAGCGCATCCATGTACCGGGCCCGGTTGCCCACCGTGATGCCGATGAGGGTGGCGATCACGAAGATCATGCCGTAGCCGAAGAAAGCGACCAGCAGCACGGCCACATCGAGCACGCCGCCGACGAGCGCACCGAGGGTGGCGGCGGCGGTTCCGATGATGGTCCAGAGCCACGCGGATCGCGCCGATCGGTAGACCGCGAGCGCGTAGAGAGCGATGACCAGGGCTATGCCGCCGACGGAGGAGCCCGTGTTCCCGGGGAACACGGCCAGCATCAGGGCGCACGAGACGGCGGCCAGGATCCGGGGGATGAAGCGGCGGAACAGGATCGCGGCGGTGGTGCCGAGCGACAGAAGGGCCGACACCAGAGTCGCCGGCAGCGGCACCTGACTCGACGAGGCCACCACCGAGCCGATCGAGGCGTAGTAGAACACCCCCATGAGAACGGCGTCGATGATCCACGGATTGCGTCGGAAGAACGTGCGGATGAAGCCGGGCGGCTTCGGGAGGCCCAGCCCCTGGGGATCGTAGTCCTCGGCCCTGCGCGGCCTCATGACGCGCGACGATCCAGCCTGGGCCGGGGGCACCATGGCTGGATCGGTCGACACGAGAGCTACGCGTCCCTTCGCTTCATCAGAACGGCCGCGGGAATCAGGGTCACCGCCACCCATCCGAGCATAACCAGCAGCGCCTGCCACGGCTCGAAGGTCGAGCCCGTGTAATAGAGGCTCTGGCCCGCCGTTCCGGGCAGCCAGCTCGCCACGACCCCGGCCCACTCGGCGGGGATCAACTGGAAGATGGTGGGAACCACGAGCAGTAGTCCGAGGCTCGCGGCGATTCCGCCCGCGGTCGAGCGCAGTGCCGCGCCGATGCCGAGCGAGATCAGCCCGATGAACACGAGGTAGCCCGCGGCTCCGAAGAACGACAGCCAGAGGCTCGGCTCCAGTGGTGCTGCGTCGACGCCGTTGCCGGCGAGGATCGGCATGGTGACGACGTAGCTGATCACGATGGCGACGAGCGCCACCACGAAGGTCGCGACCGCGAACACTAGCGCCTTGGCGGCGAGCACGGGGAGCCTGTTGGGCACGGCCATGAACGACGAACGGATCTGACCCGTGGAGTACTCGCCGCTGATGACGAGCACGCCGAGCACCGCGATCACGAGCTGGCTGAACAGCACCCCGAGCGTCGAGATGCTCACGGCGGCCTGGGTCACCTGCTGGGTCGTCGGCTCGGTCGCCATCGGGCTGGTGGTGAGCGCGAAGAGCACCGCGATGCTCACCTGGATCAGAACGATGATCGAGAACGACCACCAGGTCGATCGCAGGCTGCGCAGCTTGATCCACTCGCTGCGCACGATGCCGGTGGCGCTGAGCCCCCGGTTCGACGCGTCGATGTGGCTCGAGCGGGCGAGGGCGGGTTGGGCAAGGGTACTCATCGGACGACCTCCGGGGTGACGGACTGGGTGTGATATTCGACTTCGTCGGCGGTGAGGCGCAGGTAGGCCTCTTCGAGCGAGCCGGTGACGGTGGTCAGCTCGTGCAGCACGAGACCATTGGATGCGGCGATGCCGCCGATGGTCGCCGCCGAGACGCCGGCCACGTCGAGCGTCGACCCGCTCGCGGAGGTGACCTGCACATCCGGAGCGGCGAGCAGCCGGGCGAGCTCGGCCGCCTGGGGGCTCGAGACGCGCACGGACGTGACCGCGCCCTGGCCGACGACGTCGGCGACCGGGGCGTCTGCGATGACGCGGCCCCGGCCGAAGACGATGATGTGGTCGGCGGTCATGGCCATCTCGCTCATGAGGTGGCTCGACAGCAGCACGGTACGCCCCTCGGAGGCGAGGTGCTTCAGCAGTCCACGCACCCACAGCACGCCCTCGGGGTCGAGACCGTTGATGGGCTCGTCGAGGATGAGGGTCTGCGGGTCGCCGAGCAGGGCCGCGGCGATACCGAGGCGCTGCCCCATGCCGAGCGAGAACCCGCCCACGCGCTTGCCGGCCACGGCCTGCAGGCCGGTGAGGTCGATGACCTCGCGCACCCGGGCCGCTCCGATGCCGTGGGTGGCTCCGAGCGCGAGCAGGTGGTTGTAAGCCGAGCGGCCCGAGTGAATGGCCTTCGCGTCGAGCAGGGCTCCGACCTCGTGAAGGGGGGCGGAGTGCTCGGCGTAGAAGTGGCCATTCACGCGAACGCTGCCCGACGTGGGCCGGTCGAGCCCCACGATCATGCGCATCGTGGTGGACTTGCCCGCGCCGTTGGGGCCGAGGAGGCCCGTGACCTTGCCCGGCCGCACCGTGAACGTGGCGGCATCCACCGCTGTTCGTTGGCCGTAGCGCTTGGTGAGGGACTGTGCTTCGATCATGTCGATCTCCTGTCGATTCACGTCTGTACGCCTGTGTTCGTGTACAAGCAGACGTGGAGGAGGCCGACCCTCCTCCACTTCTTCGAGGTTAGAAGTGGACGGAGTGTGGCGAATCGCCCGAGAGGACGGTCTTGACCGGAGCGTGTCGTACCGGGGTACTACCTCGGCCCGCGCCGGCTACGCCGCCCGCGCCATGAGTTCGAGCGTGTCGATCACCCGGTTCGAGAAGCCCCATTCGTTGTCGTACCAGGCGACCACCTTGATGTGCCTGCCGTCGACGCGGGTGAGGGCGGAGTCGAAGATCGCCGACGCCGGCTGGTCGACGATGTCGCTCGAGACGAGCGGCTCCTCGGAGTAGTCGAGGATACCCGCAAGCGCGCCCGCTGCGGCTGTGCGGTAGGCGGCGAGGACCTCGTCGCGGGTGACGTCGCGCGAGACCGTCGTGTTGAGTTCCACGATCGAGCCCACCGGAACGGGCACGCGGATCGAGTCACCCGAGAGCTTTCCCTCGAGGTTCGGCAGCACGAGCCCGATGGCCTTGGCGGCACCGGTCGTGGTGGGCGCGATGTTCACGCCCGCGGCCCGTGCACGCCGCAGGTCGCGGTGCGGACCGTCCTGCAGGTTCTGCTCCTGTGTGTAGGCGTGCACCGTCGTCATGAAGCCGTGCTCGATTCCGGCCAGGTCGTCGAGCACCGCGGCGAGCGGCGCGAGGGCATTGGTCGTGCACGAGGCGTTGGAGACGATCACGTGGCGCGCCGGATCGTAGGCACCGGTGTTCACGCCGAACGCGAGCGTCACGTCTGCGCCGTCCGAGGGCGCACTCACCAGCACGCGCTTGGCGCCGGCCGCGAGGTGCGCTCGGGCGGCGTCGGCGGAGGTGAACCGGCCCGTGGCCTCCAGAACGATGTCGACGCCCAGCTCGGCCCAGGGCAGGGCGGCGGGCTCGCCTTCGGCGATCACCCGGATGCGATGGCCGTCGACGAGCAGGTCGGTCCCGTCCACCTCGACGGCGCGGTCGAAGCGACCGTGCGCGCTGTCGTACTTGAGCAGGTGGGCGAGCGAGTCAGGGGCGGTGAGATCGTTGATGGCGACGACCTCGAGCGCGCTGTCGCGGTCGAGCAGAGCGCGCAGGGTGTTGCGCCCGATACGGCCGAATCCGTTGATGGCAATGCGAGTCATGGAAGGTTCCTTTCGTTCCGCCTCCCATGTTCGGCGGGCCGGCGCGCTGTCACCAGTGGCTGGAACGACGCGACTCGAAAGGATCTCGCCACATGCGAGATATGACCTCAGGCGGAGAAGGTGTGACGATATTCGGTCGGCGACGTGCCCAGGATGCGCCGGAAGTGCAGCCGCAGATTGGCTCCGGTTCCCAGCCCCACCCGGGCGGCGATCTGCTCGACGCCGAGATCGGTGCTCTCGAGAAGCTCACGAGCGACGTCGACCCGTGCCCGCAGCATCCACTGCATCGGCGTGTAGCCGGTGTCTTCGACGAAGCGGCGCGAGAAGGTGCGGGCGGAGACCCGGGCGTTGCGGGCGAGCATGTCGAGGGTGAGCGGATCCGCGAGGTGGGCCAACGCCCATTCGCGAGTGGTCGCGAAGAGGTCGCCGAGCGGCTCGGGCACGCTGCGCGGAACGTACTGCGACTGCCCGCCGCTTCGATACGGCGCCGCCACGAGACGGCGGGCGACGTGATTCGACAGCGCGACGCCGTGATCTCGGCGTACGAGGTGCAGGCACAGGTCGATCCCGGATGCCGCGCCGGCAGACGTGAGCACATCGCCCTCGTCGACGAAGAGCACGTCCTCGTCGAGATGCACGAGCGGATGCTTCTTCGCCAGCGCCCGCGTGTAGTGCCAGTGGGTGGTCGCCCGCTTGCCGTCGAGCAGGCCGGTCGCCGCGAGCGCGAACGCCCCGGTCGAGATCGCAGCGAGCCGCGCGCCCCGCTCGTGGGCGGCCACCAGGGCGTCGAGCACGTGAGGCGGCGGATCGATCTCGGCGGGCGTCCGATAGCCCGGCACGAAGATCGTGTCCGCCTGCGTGAGGGCCTCCAGCCCATCGGCCACGTGATACGAGAGGCCGTCTCCTCCTGTCACCAGGCCCGGAGACGCTCCGCACACACGCACGTCGTAGGGCATGCTCGGGCGGTTCAAGAAGACCTGCGCCGGTATGCCGACGTCGAGCGGCTTCGCCCCCTCGAGCACGAGCACGGCGACACGGTGGTTGTGGCTGGCCATGTTCCCAGCTTGCCCCCTTCGACAGGCTCAGGGAACGAGGGCGTTGGTGCGCTCAGGGAACGAGGGTGTTGGTGCGCTCAGGGGGCGGCGAGGCGCTAGATGCGCTCCTTCTGCTTCTTCGAGAGGGTCTTCTCGTCGATCGGTGCCTCGCCGCTCGCGCGCTGCTCCGCGTAGTAGTCGCGCGCTTCCCTCTGGCGCTCGGCCTCGGCGCCCGTGGCGATCGACGCGCGGATGTGCTCGGGGCCGTAGCCGAAGGCATCCACCAGGTCTTGGGCGTGCGGCCGCAGGCGCGCGATCAGGCGGTCGATGTACGCCGTCACCGCCTGGGCGCGCTTCGGCGAGAGCCTGCCGTTGATGAGGTACCAGGCCAGGTGCTTCTCGATGAGCCCGAGGCCGAAGAGGTCGCGCACCCAGGTGAGCACGATGCGGGTTCCCTCGTCGTCGATCTCGTCGAGGGCGTCGGTGAACGCCTCCCACTGCAGCAGTTCGGCGTGAGCCCTGGCCGCGTCGATGACGGCGCTCTGGTTGGCGTTGAACAGGTCTGCGGCGACCTGCTTCGACGACTTGGTTCCCGGGCGCAGCCTGCCGGCCACCTCGGCCACCATCGTCTCGACCCGGTCGGTCAGCAGGGCACGCTGCGCACCGGTCTCGCGCAGCTGTTCGACGCTGCGGGCCACGGATCCGCGGTCTGACAGGTTCTGCGCGAGGGTGCGCAGTCCCGTGCCGCTGACCGTGCGATCGGCGGCCTGCTCCACGACGTAGCGCGCGAGCACGCCGACATCGGCCTTGGCGAAGCGGCGGCTGTAGTCGGTGAGCAGGCGCTTCGCCACGAGCTGCAGCAGCACATGGTTGTCGCCCTCGAAGGTGGCGTACACGTCGAGGTCGGCCCTGAGCCCGACCAGGCGGTTCTCTGCCAGGAACCCCGCGCCGCCGCAGGCCTCGCGGGCCTCCTGCAACGTGTCGAGCGCGTGCCAGGTGGAGAGCGGCTTGAGCGCCGCGGCGAGGGTCTCGAGATCCTGGCGGTCGGCGTCGGTGTCGGTCGCCCCCGAGAAGACGCCGTCGAACTTGGTGAGCAGCTGCTCGTGGGCGAAACTCGCCGCGTAGGTCGTGGCGATCAGCGGAATCAACCGACGCTGGTGCACCTGGTAGTCGAGGATCACCTCTTCGTCGGTGTCGCTGCCGGCGGTGAACTGCCGGCGCTCGTTGCCGTAGCGCACGGCGATCGCCAGCGCCACCTTGGCCGCGGCGACCGAGGCGCCGTCGAGCGAGACGCGGCCCTGCACGAGCGTTCCCAGCATCGTGAAGAAGCGGCGGCCAGGGCTCTGGATGGGCGACGAATACGTGCCGTCGACATCCACATCGCCGTAACGGTTGAGCAGGTTCTCGCGCGGGATGCGCACGTCGGTGAAGTGCAGGCGACCGTTGTCGATGCCGTTGAGGCCGCCCTTGAGCCCGTCGTCTTCGCCGCCGACGCCGGGCAGAAACTGCCCGTCGGCGTCGCGCAGGGGAACGTAGAAGGCGTGCACGCCGTGGTTGATGCCCTCGGTGATGAGCTGGGCGAAGAGCACGGCCGCGGTGCCGTGCACGGCGGCGTTGCCGAGGTAGTCCTTCCACGCGCCGCGGAACGGAGTGTCGATCACGAACTCCTGGCTGCCCACGTCGAAGGTCGCCGTGGTGGCGATCGCGGCTACGTCGGAGCCGTGCCCCGTCTCGGTCATGGCGAACGCCCCCGGAACCTCGAGGCTCATGATCGCGGGCAGGAAGGTCTCGTGGTGGTACTGCGTGCCGAGGTGCAGAACAGCGGCGCCGAAGAGGCCCCACTGCACGCCCGACTTGATCTGCAGGGAGGGGTCGGCGGTGACCAGCTCTTCGAAGCCGGCGATGTTGCCGCCGTGGTCGTCTTCTCCGCCGAGGCTCTTCGGAAAGGCCTTGTGCACTCCCCCGTGCTCGACGAGCAGCTCGAGCTGGTGGAAGACGGTGTCGCGGTGCTCCTTCAGCGACTGGCCGTCGACCCGCTGCATCTCGGGCCTGCCGGTCAGCTTGCGGGCGGCGATGCGTGCATCCGCCCAGGTGCCCAGCAGGTACTGGCCGAGCGCGGCCGTGTCGATGCGGGCATCCGCCTTGTCGATCGCCATGCCGGCCGTCGTCTCGTCGAGCTTCTCGCTCTCCTCGATCCGGTCTGCAAGCTGGATCGAGCTGTTGCCGCTCGTCTCGTTCTTCACCGCGTCCACCATCATTGGCCTCTTCCGTGCTGTCGTGACTTCTGCGTCCACGCTACGAGCGCCCGAGCGAGCACGACAATCGACCGTCCCTGCCCTACAAACAGTGCTCGCAGACCGAGGCGGCGCGTTGATGATGTCTACAGCCGAACGCCCGGAACGCAGGCACTCCCCCACAACGTCACAACGCCGTCGATCAGGTGGCCGACACCTCGACGAGACGCGCCTCGCGTCGCCGCGCCGCGACATCCACCGTGGTGGCCGCGATGAGCGCGAGGCACAGCACAGCCACGCCGGGGGCGACGAGGTCGATCGCCGCGTTGAGCCCCAGGGCCGTCGCCAGTGCGCCGGCGACGACCGCCGTGATGGCCTGCAGCAGATACGAGAACAGGTAGAGCAGCGAGAGCGTTCCGCCCCGGTGCTCGGGAAGAGCGGTGCGGTTGAGCAGCGTCAGCCCGCCGGTGAAGACGAAGGAGTAGCCGACCCCGCCCACGATGCACCAGACCACGAAGAGGGCGATCGAGCCCTGCGCGGCCGTGAGCTCCATCACGCCGAGGCCCGCGATGCTGATGACCGCACCCGCGATCAGAGACACATGTGCCGGAACCCTCTGCAGCAGGAGCGCGGTGACGCCGATCGCCACCGACGAGATGGCGAGCAGGGCGCCGACGGTCAGCAGGTTCGTGGTGCCGGTCAGGTCTCGCGCCATCGACGAGCCCAGCGACAGGAAGATCGCGCCCACGCTGTAGGCCACCACCACGCCCAGCGTCGAGGCGATGAAGGTGCGCAGCAGAGAGCGGGGCACGTGGATGCCCGACGGCTTCCAGCGCACGGGCCGCCCGTCGGGGCCGACGGCGCGCGGCGGGTTGTCGCGGCGCATGAACCACACGACGGCGAAGGCGAGACCAGCGAGAACGAACAGCACCCAGAAGCTGAGCTGCAGCGGCCAGGGCGCGTACTGGGCCAGGCCCCCGCTCACGAAGAGCACGAGGGTCAGGCCTGTCGACGTCGACACGGTGGTGAGCACCGACGCGAAGCGAGGGTTCTTCGAGAGGTTGTTCTCGACGAGCGCGGCACTGGCGGCACCGAGGGCGAAGCCTGTTCCGATCCCCTGCAGTACCCGGCCGGCGAAGAGGAAGCCCACGTTCGGGGCGACGGCGAAGACCAAGGCCGACGCCACGATCAGGCCCACGCCGATCAGCATGGCCCGCCTGCGGCCGATCGAGTCGGAGATGCCCCCGGCGAGAAGGAGCACGAGCAGCAGGGCAACCGGGTAGGTGCCGAAGATCGACGTGGTCACGACCGGAGAGAGATCCCACTCCGCGGCGTAGCTCGGGTACAGCGTCGACGGGGCGCCGCTGGCCCAGAGGCAGAGGGCGAGCACGGAGGCGGCGGCCCAGAAACTGCCCCTCTTGCCCCACTGTCGGCGGGCGCGAGCGGGTGCGGTCTCGGAAGCGGTCATTTCGCCACCATACCCGCCTGACTTGGAATTTCCAATTCAGATGCGCAAGACGTATCGTGGGGCCATGCCGCACGCATCCGTCACCCAGCCCCGCTGCTCGATCGCCCGCACCATGCAGGTGCTCGGCGAGAAGTGGACGGTGCTGATCGTGCGCAGCGCGTTCCAGGGCGACAGCCGGTTCTCCGAGTTCCGCGACAGGCTCGGCGTTCCCACCGACGTGCTGTCGGCGCGGCTGACGACCCTGGTGGATGCGGGCATCTTCGAGCGCCGCAGCTACAAGGAGGCCGGCTCGCGTGAGCGGTCGAGCTACCACCTTACGGAGGCCGGATCCGAACTCAAGAAGGTGCTTGCCGCCCTCAGCGAGTGGGGAACCGCCCATCGGGCCAGCGAGTTCGGGCCCAGCGTGCTCTACGTCGATGGCAACTCAGATGAGGTGTCCGTCGAATTCGTGTCGGCCTCGGGCTCGACCTTGGAATGCGCCGACGTCACGATGGTTCCCGGGCCGGGCGCTACGACCACCTGGTAGTCGACCGCCGGCCGACGCGCAGTCGAGGCCCGAGGCCCGGGGCCCGGGGCTAGGGGCTATTTCAGTTCCTGCCTCGGGAACACGACCTTCTGAATGATGATGATCGTCGACGCCGCCACCGGGATGGCGACGAGCGCCCCGAGGATGCCGCCAAGTGTGCCGCCGGCGACCGCCGCGATCACGACCACCGCGCCCGGAACGGAGACCGCCCGGTTCATGATGCGCGGGCTGAGGAAGTAGGCCTCCACCTGCATGTAGACGAGGTACCAGATGAGCGCGACCAGGGCGGTCAAGGGCGACGCGAAGAGGCAGGTCAGCACGATGATGAGTGAGCCCGTGAGGGTTCCGACGAGGGGAATCAGGGAGAACAGGAAGGCGATGAAGGCGAGCAGCACGAACTGCGGCGCCCCGATGAACCAGAGGAAGATAACGCTGAGAACACCGTTCACGGCGGCGAGCGTGAACTGCCCCACGACGTAACGACCGACTGCAGACGTGATGTCCTCCGACACGTCGATGAAGCCGGCGCGCTTGCTGGCCGGCACGAAGCGGTAGGTGACGCGCTTGATCGAACGCAGCGACGCGAGGAAGTAGAGCGTGAGGATCAGCACGATCGTCGCGCCCGTCACTCCGCTGGCGACGCCGACGCCCACGGCCAGGATGCCGCCGCCGAGGCTCACGAAGTTGTTCGGATCGCTCACGAAGTCGGTCACGCTCTTGGCGATAGAGTCGAAGTCGACGACCCCGGAGAGCTGCTGCTCGACCGATTTCACGAAGTCGCTGTTCACCAGTCGCGTGGCGATGTCGGGAAAGTTGGTGATGAGATTGGAGATCTGGTCGACGATCACGGGGATGATCGTGAAGAGCAGGCCTGCGAACCCGAGGATGACCGCCGCGAAGACCACCAGGATCGCCGCCCAGCGCGGAAGCTTCTTCTCGAGCCACGACACGAGGGGGTCGAGGCCCAGCGCGAGGAAGAGGGCCACGCCCACGTAGATCAGCACTGTCGTCAGCTGGCCGATGACCCCGCCGATGAGGATCGACACCAGCACGCCGAGACCACCGACGAGCCCGATGCGGAACGCGTTGATACGGACGGGCGGGAGGGCGGTGCTGCCGGGGACGACGATGTCCGACTGCGGCTCTTGAATCGCAGCCCTGTGTCGTCTCTTGTTCTTCAGCATGCGAGCCCCCGTCTTATCGTGTCGATCACGCTCACCCCACCTTAGGAGGGTCTGTTGCGCCCCAATGCACGCTTGACTTTCTCGATGGTCGACGCGGCTGGCGCCTCGTTATAGACCCCGGCCTTCTCCTGGCCCGACATGCGCTGGATGTCCTCCATCAGCACGTCTGTCAGCCTGCGTCGCGCGCGGGCCGACGTGGCCTGTCCATACTCCGACGCGTCGATCGGCCGCCCGAATTCGACGGACACACGATGCAGCCGAGGAATGGTCGAGCCGACGGGCTGCAGCTTCTCGGTGCCGATCAGAGCGACCGGAACGATCAGGCTGCTCGAGCTCATCGCCAGCCAGGCCGCACCCGTTCGCCCCTTGTAGATGCGTCCGTCTCGCGAGCGGGTGCCCTCGGGGTAGATGGCGAACGCCTCGTCGCGTTCCAGAATGGCGAGTCCCGCATCCAAAGCGTCCTGGGCCGCCTGGCCCGCGCCCCTGTCGACCGGAACGGCGCCGATGGCGGAGAAGAAGGATCGAGAGAGCCACCCCTTCGCACCCTCGCCCGTGAAGTACTCGGACTTGGCGAGGAAGGAGACGTTGCGCGGTGCGACGAGGGTGAGCACGACGCTGTCGATGAAGCTCAGGTGGTTGCTCGCGAGCAGCACCCTCCCCGTCTTCGGCACGTTGTCGCGTCCGATCACCTTGGGCCTGTAGACAGCGCGGGCGACCGGCGCAAGCAGAGCGCGGCTGAGAAAGGTGAGCATGCGCCCAGTCTCACAGAGTGCTTATAGCCCTGAGGGCATGCACTGCGGAACAGGGTGTATCTATGCTCGATTCAGGATACGGCCGCGCCCGCCACGACCTCGAGGAGCGCCTCGCCATACTTCTGCAGCTTGGCCTCGCCGATGCCGGTGATGCCTCCGGCCTGCGAGAGCGAGGTGGGCCTCTCGGTGGCGATCGCCCTCAGGGTCGCGTCGCCGAAGACGATGTAGGCGGGCACGCTCTGCTCCCGCGCCTCGCCCGCCCGCCACGCTCGCAGCTTCTCGAACAGCTCCTGGTCTGCCGGCGCGAGTTCGGCCGTCGCCGCCTTCGACTTCGACGAGCCGGACGAGCGAACACTGCGGGCAGCGCGTTCGGCCTCGCGCCTCATCGACACCGGATGCCTGCCGGCCAGCACCTCGCCGCTCGCTTCGGTGATCACCAGGGTGCCGTAGCCGTCGTCGTTCACCGCGAGCAGGCCCTGGGCCAGCAACTGGCGCACGACGCCCCTCCACTGCTGGTCGCTGAGGTCTTGTCCGATGCCCCAGGTGGAGAGGCTCTGGTGATTCAGCTGGGTGACCCGGTCGGTGACCTTGCCGCGCAGGATGTCGATGAGCTGGCCCGCGCCGAACCGCTGGTTGCGCTCGCGCTGCAGGCGCACGACGGTGGAGAGCAGCTTCTGGGCCGCCACGGTGCCGTCCCACGACTCGGGCGGCTCGAGGCAGGTGTCGCAGTTGCCACACGGCGTCGACTGCTGACCGAAGTAGCCGAGCAGGTTGACCCGACGGCAGTGCACGGTCTCGCACAGGGCGAGCATGGCGTCGAGGTGGGCCGACAGCCGACGGCGATGGGCGAGGTCGCCCGGCGACTCGTCGATCATGCGGCGTTGTTGAACAACGTCTTGGAGCCCATACGCGAGCCAGGCCGTCGACGGCAGTCCGTCGCGCCCGGCGCGGCCGGTCTCCTGGTAGTAGCCCTCCACCGACTTGGGCAGGTCGACGTGGGCGACAAAGCGCACGTCGGGCTTGTCGATGCCCATGCCGAACGCGATCGTGGCGACGATGATGATGCCGTCTTCGCGCAGGAAGCGCGACTGGGTCGACGCCCGCAGCCGCGAATCGAGGCCCGCGTGATAGGGCAGCGCCTTCAGTCCGTTGTCGGCCAGGAACTGCGCGGTCTTCTCGACCGTGTTGCGCGACAGCGCGTAGACGATGCCCGAGTCGGTGGGGTGCTCGCCCTTGATGAGCGAGAGGAGCTGCTTGCGTACCTCGCCCTTGTTCTCGATGCGATAGCGGATGTTCGGCCGGTCGAAGCTGGCGACGAAGTGCTTCGCCTGCTGCATGCCCAGGCGTTCGGTGATCTCGGCATGGGTCGCCTCGGTCGCCGTCGCGGTGAGGGCGATGCGCGGAACCTGCGGCCAGCGCTCGGCGAGCTCGGAGAGAGCGAGATAGTCGGGGCGGAAGTCGTGGCCCCATTGGGAGACGCAGTGAGCCTCGTCGATGGCGAACAGTGCGATCTCGCCCTGCGCGAGGAACCTCTTGGTCGCCTCGCTGGAGAGCCGCTCCGGCGCCACAAAGAGAAGGTCGAGCTGCCCGCCGAGGTAGGCGTTCTCGACGCGCGCCCGCTCCGCGGCATCCTGCGTGGAGTTGAGGAATGCGGCGCGCACCCCCACCGCGGTGAGCGCGTCGACCTGGTCTTGCATCAGGGCGATGAGGGGCGAGATCACGATGCCCGTGCCCCGGCGAACGAGCGACGGGATCTGGTAGCAGAGCGACTTGCCGCCGCCGGTGGGCATGAGCACGACGGTGTCGCCGCCGTCGATGACGTTCTGGATGATCGCGGCCTGGTCGCCGCGGAAGGTCTCGTACCCGAACACTCGCTGCAGGGCCTCGACGGCGGTCTCCGGCGAGGCCGTCTCGACAGGCGTCGTCTCGACAGGCTCGACGAACGGGGTATCCGTTCCCTGAGCCTGTCGAAGGGGAGCCTGCCGAGCGGGAGCCTGCTGAACGGGCCCCTCGTCGTAGTACGGATCGTAAGGCGGCTCGTCGTCGAGGGGTGGCGGTTCGGCCTCCGGGTCCCAAGGGATGTCTGCGTTCCACGTCACGCCCTGAAGTGTACCGGCGCCCGCCGACCCCGAGCCCGCGAGCGCCGGTGTCTGTGCAGATCCGACACCGCTAGGCTCGACGTCCATGCTCGTCACCCTGTTCGGCCTCGCGGGCGCGTTCGTCTACGGCGCGGCGGACTTCCTTGGCGGCCTCGCCTCGCGGCGTCTCTCACCCTTCGCCGTCACGGGGATCGCAGCCGGCTCGGGGCTGGTCGTGCTCATCGCCGTGTACCCGTTCGTGGGCGGAGCCTGGTCGGCGGAGGCGGTGCTGTGGGGCAGCATCTCCGGCGTCTCGGGCGCGATCGGCATCTCGTTGCTGTACGCCTGTCTCGCGATCGGGCCCATGAGCATCCTGTCGCCGCTGACCGCAGTGATCTCGGCCATCGTTCCCCTCTCGATCGGGCTCGCGCGGGGCGCAGCATTCCAGCCCATCGGTTACGCCGCACTGGCGCTCGCCCTGGTCGCCGTCGTCCTCGTCGGATTCGTGCCCGAGAAGGATGCCGCGCGTCCGAGCCTTCGGGGAATCCTGATGGCCATCGGCTCGGGTGCCACGATCGGCGTCTTCCTGGTCGCCATCGATGCCGCGCCCAGCGACTCGGGGCTCGTCCCCCTGTTCTTCAACCGCGCCGTCAACGGCGCGATCATGGCGGCGGTCGTGCTGGCGGCGTTTCTCGTCGCACGCCGGCGATCGGATGCGACGGCCCGGCCCGACGCCGCATCCGCCCGACCCGGCATGGCCGACAACAGGGCCGGCCGCGGAGCCGGCCTCGGCGCCGCCCTTGCCCTCGCCCTCGCGTGCGGCGTCGCCGACGCGGCGGCGAACGGCCTGATCCTCGCGGGACTCCGCCTCGGCGAACTCTCGGTGACCTCGGTGCTCACGGCCCTCTATCCGGCCGGAACCATCATTCTGGCGTCGATCGTTCTGAAGGAACGCATAGCCCCGCTCCAGGCGGTCGGCCTGGTTCTCGCGCTCGCCGCCGCCGCCATGCTGTCACTCGCCTGAGCGGTCGCCGCCCGGCAGCGTGGTTTGGTTACCCTGCCCTAAGCTGGGCAGCGGAGGATCGATGAGAAACGTGAGCACCCGGCTGCTTCTGACCTGCGCCGCGATCGGCGTCGCCGGCGGACTCGTCTTCGCGCTCAACGCCTGGATCGGCGGCACGGTCGCGGCCCTCGCACCGCTCCTCTACGGATTCACGATCGGCGTCTATTTCGTTCCCGGCGTGGTCGCCCAGTACGTGATCAGGCGCGGAGGAGTGGCCGTGCTGACCGCCGGCATCGCGGGTCTCGTCACCGCTCCCCTGCAGCCCCTCGGGTTCTGGGCGACACTCATCGCCATCGCCATCGGGGCCTTCCAGGAGCTGCCGTTCCTCATCACGAGGTATCGCCGCTGGAGCACCTGGCTGTTCCTCGTGGGCGGAGTCGTCGCCGGCGTCGTCTGCGCCCTCGGCATGTACAGAACTCTTGCGAAAGACGCCCTCGACGCCGGTTCGGGCGCCGTGCTGATGTCGGGCTACTTCGTCGCGCCCGTCGTCTTCACGGCTCTCGCGGTGCTGCTCGGCGCCGCGCTCGTGCGCACCGGCGTCGCCCGCGGCCTGCGCTCCGAGCGCGCTCGCAGCACCCCAGCGGCGTGACGGTCGCGGACCCGCAGGACGCGGCGTCGGAGGAGTCGCGCGCGACGCCCGCGGTGCGTGTGCAGTCCGTGTCGATCCGGCACGACGGTCGAGACATCACGACCCCGACCGACGTGACGTTCGACGTCGATCCGGGCGAGGTCGTGCTGCTGCTCGGCCCCTCGGGCTGCGGCAAGTCGACGCTGGCGCTCGCCCTGAACGGGCTCGTGCCCCACGCGGTTCCCGCCGAGCTCACGGGCACGGTGACCGTGAGCGGGATGCGCACGGCTCACGAGACGGTGGCTCGGCTCAGCGAGCGCGTGGCGATGGTGTTCCAGGATCCGGACTCGCAGATGGTCACGGGCACCCTTCTCGACGAGGTGGCGTTCGGCCCGGAGAATCTGCTCCTCGATCGGGCGGAGGTTCTGTCGCGGGCCGAGGAGAGCCTGCGCCAGGTGGGCCTGTGGGAGCGTCGGGGCGACAACCCCGACACGCTCTCGGGCGGCGGTCGACAGCGGCTCGCCATAGCCTGCGCCCTCGCGATGAAGGCGGCCGTGCTCGTGCTCGACGAGCCGACGGCCAACCTCGACCCGGCCGGAATCGACGAGGTCTACGCGGTGCTGCGGAGCCTCGTCGACAGCGGCGACCACGCCATCGTGCTCGTCGAGCACAACCTCGACGCGGCCATCGAGCTCGTCGACCGCGTGATCGTGCTCGACAGGAACGGGCGACTCGCGATCCAGGGCCCCGCGAGAGAGGTGCTCGTCGATCGGGTCGACGAGCTCATGCGGCTCGGCGTCTGGCTGCCTGTCGCCCTGCTCGCGGCGCTGCGACTGCGCGAAGCCGGCATCCGACTCGACCCCCTCCCCCTCACTCCGCGCGAGCTGACGGCCGCGCTCGACGCGCAGGATGCCCTCCCCGCGCCGGTCATTGCAGGCGCGGTCCCCGAGGCGGGCGCGACGGGCGCCGTGCACGAGGCGGGCGCCGCCCGAGCACCCGCAGCCGCGGAGCCGGCCGTGCGCGTGACCGCACTCGACCTCGATCGCGGGCGCACCCGCATCCTGAACGGCATCGACGTGACGATCGAACGCGGCTCGTTCGTGGCGATCGTCGGAACGAACGGCGCGGGCAAGACGACCCTCCTGCAGGCCATCGCGGGAGTCATCCGGGCACCGGCGGGTCGCATCGACGTTCTCGGACTGGACCCGGCCAAGGCCGACGCGCGCACGCTGGCCCGCACGGTCGGTTTCGTCTTCCAGAACCCCGAGCACCAGTTCATCAAGTCCACGGTCGCAGAGGAGCTCGCCCACGGACCGCGGCTCCAGGGCATCGCGGCCGACGACGTCGAGGAGCGCGTGTCGGGCATGCTCGACCGCTTCGATCTGCAGGAGCTGCGCGCCGAGCATCCGTTCCTGCTCTCCGGCGGGCAGAAGCGTCGCCTCTCCGTGGGCACTGCCCTCATCGACGGCGCCCCGCTGCTCGCCCTCGACGAGCCCACCTTCGGGCAGGACAGGGCGCGGGCCTCGGAACTGCTGACCCTGCTCGACGGACTCAACGCTCAGGGCACCACCGTGCTCGTCGTGACGCACGACCTGCAGCTCGTGGCCGAGCACAGCAGCCACATCCTCGTTCTCGACTCGGGCAGGGTCGCGGCATTCGGGCCCACCGCCTCTGTCCTGGCATCCGATGCGCTCGACGGAGCGGGGCTGCGCAGGCCGCCGCTGGCCAGGGCTTTCCGCGAGCTCGAGCGGCATCCGTCGTGGCGATCCGTGACGCGGCTCCGCGACCTGCCCTCGGGGCCGACCTCGTGACCCCGTCTCGCGCTGCCGTGTCGAAGCCACCGATCGACCCCTACGCCGCGCCCGCCGACTTCGGCCCATGGCGCTTTCTGCACCGGCTCAATCCGCTCTCCAAGATCGCGGCACCCGTGCCCGCCATGGCGCTGCTGCTCTTCACGCGCGACGTCATGACGCCCCTCGTCTTCTGCCTGGTCGCCCTCGCGCTTCTCGTGATCGGCGCGCACCTGCATGCCCGCACGCTGCTGCTCCTGCTCCTCGCGGTTCCCGCAGCGGTGGGCGTCATGTCTGTGAGCTTCGGCATCTGGGCCGATCCGGCGGCATCGGCCGATCCAACCGTGATCGTCGAGGCCGGGCCGCTTCACCTCACGGTGGGCGGCTGGCTCATCGGGCTGGCCACCGCACTGAGGCTCGCCGCCATCGTTCTGCTCGCACTCATCGGCGGCCTCACCTCGACCGGCCCCGACCTCGTGCGATCTCTCGTGCAGCAGCTGCGTGTGCCCTACAGGCTCGGCTACACGGCCCTGGCCGCGTTCCGCTTCGTGCCCCGCTTCGGTCACGAGCTCGAGGTGATCAGGCAGGCGCATCGAGTGCGCGGCATCTCGGATGGGCGGGGTCCGATCGCGTGGCTTGTGCGCACGGCCGGTTACGTCGTGCCCCTGCTGGCGGGGGCGATCAGGCACGCCGAGCGGGTCGCTCTGGCCATGGACTCGCGCGCGTTCGGTGCCCATCCGACGCGCACCGAGCGCTATTCGATCGCCTTCCGCGCGAGGGACTGGTTCTTCATCGTGGCGTTCTGGGCCGCGACCGCCGTTGTGGTCATCGTCTTCGCGTCATGATCGGGCGGTGAGGGAGTCTCTTCAAGTGAGGGGCCCATCCGACTCCCCTTCACAGAATGTGTGGAAAGGACAGGCGATGATGCCATCCGTCTTCACCCGCAGCAACCATCCAGCCGCGACCGGCCGCATCTTGGGGCTCTTCCCCCGACGATCGCGGGCACCGATCGTGCACCGCAGCACGTGGACCGACGACGACGCGTACCGCCATGCGGTCGCGGCCTTCCACTCGGCTCACGGCAGGTCCCCGAAGATCGACTCGCGGTTTCCGAGCGAGCGCCGGCTCGCCCTCTGGATGCTGTCGGCGAGCGCGTCGACGCCCACGACCAGGCCTCGACGCTTCGGCACACGTTTGTAAATCATTCCAACTAGGAATAGCGTTCTACACGAGTGTCACCGGTGCCTCCTACGATGGGCGCACAGCACGTTCACTCCTGTCGCCCTCGTGAGGAACCACCGTGGAACTCATCCGCCTCATCATCCATCACCTGAAGCCCTACACGGGATGGGTTATCGCCGTCGTCGTCTTCCAGTTCGTCTCGACACTCGCGGCCCTCTACCTTCCGAGCCTCAACGCGCAGATCATCGACAAGGGCGTGTCGACGGGCGACACCGACTTCATCTGGTCGACCGGCATGACCATGCTGCTCGCCTGCATCGTGCAGGTGGCCACCGCGATCGCGGGCATTTACTTCGGCGCCCGCACGGCCATGGCCGTCGGTCGCGACCTGCGGCGCGAGATCTATCGCAAGGTCGACACCCTGGGCGCCATCGACGTCGCCAAGTTCGGAACGGCCACTCTGATCACCCGCGGCACGAACGACGTGCAGCAGGTGCAGATGCTCGTTCTGATGATGCTCAACTTCATGGTCTCGACGCCGATCATGTGCATCGGCGGAATCATCTTCGCCCTCCGCGAAGACGCGGGGCTGTCCTGGCTCGTGTGGGTCTCGGTGCCGCTGCTGTTCGTGATCGTCGGCTTCCTCGTCTTCCTGCTGCTGCCCCTGTTCCGTCTGATGCAAGACCGCATCGACGGAATCAACAGCGTTCTGCGCGAGCAGATCATGGGCATCCGGGTCGTGCGCGCCTTCGTGCGCGAGCCGTTCGAGTCCGAGCGCTACCAGCGCGCCAACGAGGCCATCACGGTCGTGTCGGTCAAGGTCGGCAACCTCTTCGTGCTCATGTTCCCCGCCATCATGATGATCCTGCACCTGGCCACAGCCGCCGTGCTGTGGTTCGGCGGCCAGAGAGTCGACGCCGGCGACATACAGGTGGGCTCCCTCACGGCGTTCCTGCAGTATCTGCTGCAGATCCTCACCGCCGTCATGATGGGCGTCTTCATGGTCATGATGATCCCCCGTGCCGTCGTCTGCGCCGAGCGCATCAGCCAGGTACTCTCCACGCAGCCGAGCATGGCCGCGCCCGTGCAGCCGGCGCCGCGCATCCCGAGCGCCGGCCGTGTCGAGTTCACCGACGTCACGTTCGGCTATCCGGGAGCGGAGCGCCCGGTTCTCGATCACGTCTCCTTCGTCGCCGAACCGGGCAAGACCACGGCGATCGTCGGATCGACCGGGGCGGGCAAGACCACGCTGCTCAATCTCATCCCCCGGCTCTACGACCCGCAGGGCGGCAGCGTCACGATCGACGGAGTGCCTGTCTCCGATCTCGACCGGCGCCAGATAGCCCACCTCGTCGGTCTCGTGCCGCAGAAGCCCTATCTGTTCTCGGGAACCATCGCATCCAATCTGCGGTTCGGTCGCCCCGATGCCAGCGACGAGCAGCTGTGGCAGGCCCTCGAGGTCGCACAGGGAGACGACTTCGTGCGGGCGAAGGAGAAGGGGCTCGACGAGCGCATCTCGCAGGGCGGCACCAACGTGTCGGGCGGGCAACGACAACGGCTCTGCATCGCCCGAGCACTGGTGGCAGACCCGCAGGTCTACCTGTTCGACGACTCCTTCTCCGCACTCGATGTCGCCACAGACGCCCGTCTGCGCGAGGCCCTATTCGCGGCCACCCGGGGCGCGACCGTCATCATCGTCGCCCAGCGCATCTCCACGATCCGGGCCGCCGACCAGATCCTCGTCGTCAACGACGGGGTCATCGTGGCGCGCGGCACCCACGACGAACTGCTCGACGAGAGCGAGACGTACCGAGAGATCGTCGGATCCCAGATGAGCATCGAAGGGGTGGCCTGATCATGGCGCGCAACACGAAGAAGAGCTCGTCGTCTACCGACGAGACGCCCACGGTCATCGACGAGCTCGAGGTCGAGTACCTTCCCACTGAAGCCGACGGTGACATGTTCGGGGGCGCGCCGGCCAAGAAGGCGCAGCAGTTCTGGCCCTCGGCCAAACGCCTGGTCGGGCTGCTCGGCCCCGAACGGGCCAAGATGAGCATCGTCGTCGGGCTGGTCGTCATCTCCGTCGTACTCACCGTCATCGCGCCCAAGATCCTCGGGCAGGCCGTCGACACCATCTTCAACGGGGTGATCGGCTCCCAGCTGCCAGCCGGCGTTCCCCTCGCTCAGATCGTCGCCGAGACACGAGCCTCGGGCAACAATGACTTCGCCGATCTCCTCGAGAAATCCAACATCGTTCCCGGTCAGGGCATCGACTTCATGGTGCTGGGCCGCCTCATCATCATCGTTCTGCTCATGTACATCGTCGCCTCGGTGCTCAACTGGGCGCAGGGCTACATCTTGAACGGCCTCGTCATGCGCGTGGTCTTCCGCCTCCGTCAAGACATCGAGGTCAAGATCAACAAGCTGCCGCTCAGCTACTTCGACTCGCGCCAGCGCGGCGACACGATGTCGCGCGTCACGAACGACGTCGACAACATCCAGGCCGCCTTGCAGCAGGCCTTCTCGCAACTGGTCCAATCCGCCCTCACAGTGATCGGAATCGTCATCGTCATGTTCATCGTGTCGTGGCAACTGGCCCTCATCGCACTGATCGCACTTCCCCTGTCCGCGGTCATCGCGGGTGTCATCGGCTCCCGTTCGCAGAAGCTCTTCGCGGCCCAGTGGAAGAACACGGGCTCGTTGAACGGTCACATCGAGGAGTCCTTCTCGGGGCTCGAGCTCGTTCGGGTGTTCGGTCGCGACAAAGAGATGGTCGCCGAGTTCGACGAACGCAACGAGAAGCTCTACTCCGCATCCTTCGGCGCGCAGTTCGTATCGGGCATGATCATGCCCGCCATGACGTTCGTGTCGTACCTGTCGTATGTCCTCATCGCCGTCGTCGGCGGCCTGCGCGTCGCATCCGGGCAGATGACCCTGGGCGACGCGACCGCGTTCATCCAGTACTCGCGCGAATTCTCGCAGCCCCTCGGCCAGATCGCAGGCATGGCGAACATGCTGCAGTCCGGCGTCGCATCGGCCGAGCGCACGTTCGAGCTTCTCGACGCCGACGAGCAGAGCCCCGACGAGGTCACGGCCGAGCTGCCGGCACGCACCGACGGACACGTTCGCTTCGACGATGTGTCGTTCAGCTACGACCCCGAGAAGCCGCTCATCGAGTCGCTCTCCCTCGAGGCCAAGCCCGGCAACACGGTGGCCATCGTCGGCCCCACCGGCGCGGGCAAGACGACGCTCGTGAACCTGGTCATGCGCTTCTACGAACTCACCGGCGGGCGCATCCTGCTCGACGGCGTCGACATCACGCAGCTCTCGCGGGGCACCCTGCGCTCGCGCGTGGGCATGGTTCTTCAAGACGCCTGGCTCTTCGAAGGCACTATCAGGGAGAACATCCGCTACGGACGGCTCGACGCCACAGACGACGAGGTGGTCGAGGCGGCACAGGCCACCATGGTCGATCGCTTCGTGCGCCAGCTGCCCCTGGGCTACGACACCGTGCTCGACGCCGACGGAGGCAGCGTCTCGGCCGGCGAGCGCCAGCTCATCACCATTGCGCGCGCCTTCATCGCGAACCCGTCCCTGCTCATCCTCGACGAGGCGACGTCGTCGGTCGACACCCGCACCGAACTGCTGGTGCAGCACGCCATGGCCGCCCTCCGCACAGACCGCACCTCCTTCGTCATCGCGCACCGCCTCTCCACGATCCGCGACGCCGACACCATCCTCGTGATGGAGAACGGCCGCATCGTCGAACAGGGAAGCCACGACGAGCTGCTCGAAGCCCGGGGCGCGTACTACTCGCTCTACATGACGCAGTTCCGCGGCGAGCAGGTCGATACCGACGAGGCCGCCATCGAAGAGAAGGGGTAACCCCATGGATTGGACACTCGAGGTCATCGTGCTCCCGGTGGCAGACATCGAGCGATCGATCGGCTTCTACCGCGACCAGCTCGGCTTCGCACTCGACCACGACACGACAACGCCGCAGATGCGGGTCGTGCAGCTCACGCCTCGCGGCTCGGGCTGCTCGATCGTGTTCGGCATGTCGCAGATGGAGCCCGGGTCGATGAAGGGCCTGCAGCTGGTCGTCTCCGATGCAGCCGCCGCTCGCTCCGAGCTTCTCGAACGCGGCGTCGAGGTCAGCGACCTCTCGGTCTTCGACGGCGAGCGCGACGGAGGCACGTTCTTCTTCTTCGACGATCCCGACGGCAACAGCTGGTCGGTGCAGCAGATGAAGATTCGGGCAGAGAAGCCGCTCATCCCCCTCGACGCCCGCTGACGGCCTGCGCGGCGACGCATCCGCGCCCGTTCGGCGCATCCGCAGCCGGACGACCGGCAGCCGATACGCCGGAGAGAAGCGGATTCTCCGGCAACGCAGAAGCGCCCCCGTCCCGGAAGGGAGGGGGGCGCTTCGCGTTGCCGCTGTGGCAGATGGTGCGGGGTGTGACTACACGCTGCGCAGGTCGTCGATCAGGCGGTCGCCCGGGCGGGCGTGCTCCGTGTCGGCCGTGATCTCAGCGCGGCCGAGAAGCTCGTCCATGCGACGCTGGCGCGAACGGTTGATCAGCGTCACGACCGTGCCCTTCTTGCCCGCGCGGCCGGTGCGGCCGGAGCGGTGCAGGTAGGTCTTGTACTCGTCGGGGGCATCGGCCTGGATGACCAGGTTGATGTCGTCGACGTGGATACCACGAGCAGCGACGTCGGTCGCGACCAGCACGTTGACGCGGCCGCTCGTGAGCAGCTGCAGGTTGCGGGTACGGCGCGACTGGTTGAGGTCTCCGTGCAGGCTGGTGGCCGGGATGCCGGCGTCGTCGAGCTGGTCGGCCAGCTCTTCGGCGAAGGCACGGGTGCGGGCGAAGACGAGGGTCTTGCCGGGGCCCGAGGCGAGCTGCTGGATGATCTCGCGCTTGTCGCGCTGCTCGATGAGCAGCACGCGGTGGTCGATCGTGGAGGAGGCCTGGTCTTCACCGGCGACCTCGTGCACCGACGGGTTCACGAGGAACTCGTTGACCAGCTGGGCCACGCCCTTGTCGAGCGTCGCCGAGAACAGCAGGCGCTGTCCGCCGTCTGCGACGAGACGCAGGATGCGCTGCACAGGCTCGAGGAACCCGAGGTCGCACATGTGGTCGGCCTCGTCGAGAACCGTGATGGTGACCTTGGAGAGGTCGAGGCGACCCTGCTCCACGAGGTCTTCGAGGCGACCGGGGGTCGCGATCACGATGTCGGTGCCGCGCTGCAGAGCGGAGACCTGCTTGAACTGCGGAACTCCGCCGAACACGGTGGTCGTGTTGAGGCCGACGGCGCGGGCGATGGGCTGCACCGTGCGGTCGATCTGCATGGCGAGCTCACGCGTCGGGGCGAGGATCAGGGCGCGGGGAAGGCGACCGGGCTTGCGGCCCTTCGCTCCACCGTTCTCCATCAGTCGCTCGACGACGGGTGCACCGAAGGCGATGGTCTTGCCGGAGCCGGTCTTGCCGCGGCCGAGCACGTCTCTTCCGGCGAGAACGTCGGGGATGGTCGCAGCCTGGATCGGGAACGGGCTGAGCGCTCCCATCGACTGCAGCTGGCGCTCGATGTTGTCGCCCAGACCGAGGTCCTTGAACGAGACACCCTCGACCTCGACCGCGGTCGTGGCCTGGGCCTCGAGGCGCTCGAGCACGACGTCGTCTACAGGAGCGTGTCCGACCGTCGGGCGGTCGTCGCGCTTCGGGTAGAAGTCCGAGCCGCGGTCGTTGCTGCGCTGCGGGCGGTCACCGTAGGAGGGACGCTCGGTGCGAGCCGGGCGGTCACCGTACGAGGGGCGCTCGGTGCGGTCGCCATAGGACGGACGCTCGGTGCGAGCCGGGCGGTCACCATACGAGGGACGCTCCGTGCGAGCCGGGCGGTCACCGTACGAGGGACGCTCCGTGCGGTCGCCGTAGGACGGACGCTCCGTGCGAGCGGGGCGGTCGCCGTACGAGGGGCGATCGTTGCTGCGCTGAGGCCGGTCGCCGTACGAGGGACGCTCGGTGCGTGCCGGCCGGTCGCCGTAGGACGGACGGTCGTTGGAGCGCTGCGGACGGTCACCATAGGAGGGACGCTCGGAACGCTGCGGGCGATCCCCGTAGGAGGGACGCTCGGTGCGGTCACCGTACGAGGGACGGTCGTTGCTGCGCTGCGGACGGTCACCATAGGAGGGACGCTCGGAACGCTGCGGACGGTCGCCGTAGGACGGACGGTCGTTGCTGCGCTGCGGACGGTCACCGTAGGAAGGGCGGTCGTTGGAGCGCTGCGGACGGTCACCGTAGGAGGGACGCTCGCTGCGCTGAGGACGGTCGCCGTACGACGGACGGTCGTTGCTGCGCTGCGGACGGTCACCGTACGACGGGCGGTCGTTGCTGCGCTGCGGACGGTCACCATACGACGGACGCTCGGAACGCTGCGGACGGTCACCGTATGCGGGACGTTCCGTGCGCTGCGGGCGGTCACCGTACGACGGGCGCTCGTTGCTGTAGGAAGGACGCTCGGATGCGCGGGCTGCGCGCTCGTCGGCGTTCCAGCGGGCCTTCTTGGGCGCACCGGATGCGGGGGCGGCTTGGTAGCCGCGGTGGCCGGGCGACTTGCTGCTCGACTTGGAGCCGTTAGGCACGTAGTTCTTGGCAGGCTTGAAGCCGCCGGACTTGTTGGATTTAGGCATGGTACTTTCCGGGTTTTATTAGATTGCATGGCGAAAGAACAACCCGAATTGGCTGTTATCTCGCTAGAACCCGGAATCTCTGCAGCCCGGGGCCGTGTCATACGTTGACAATTTCTTTATGAGCAACGGGGGTATTCGCATACGTCACGAATGACCGCTGGCCAGTGCGTCCATACACTGACAAAGAAAAACCGGCCCACCAGACTTACAAACCCTTCCGCGACGAAATCGCGGTGTCTAGAGCCGACCTGTAAACGTTACACGTCGCGCGTCGCTTTGTCACTCGCATCGCGCGATCCGGCCCTTAACGACGACATGCGAGGCCCGTCCGGGCCCCGCATGTCGCAGTGAGAGCTGTCGTTACGCGTCGAAACGCGCACCCTCGGGCTTCGAGGGCAGGATGGTGAGAACCAGGAGGATGATTCCGCCGACGAAGGGAATCAGGCCGATGAAGACGAAGAAGCCGGAGTAGTTGCCGTCGTGCAGACGACGCACGAGAACGGCGAGGCTCGGCACGATCGTCGCGAGTCCCCAGATCAGCAGGAGGATCGTGAAGATCCAGTAACCGGCGCCAGGAGCCTGAGCGGTTCCGTCTTCCGCGAGCGCTCCCACGCCGCCCGTGGCGAGGGCCAGGCCCTGCAGCACACCCGTGACGATGAACGATACGAGGTACCACCACCAGTACTCGCTGCGGCTGGCGCGACCAGTGAACGTCGCGTACTTCTTGAAGAAGCGACGCACGGCATCGCCGAGCGAGGCTCCGTACAGCGGCTGCGAGAGGGGAACTGCGTTGGAGTATCCGGGCTGGGGCGTTGTCATCATGTGCTCCTTTGGTTCTGACGAGAATTCATCACGATCATAGGAGAACTGATACAACTTCCCCAGCACATTTTCAGGTATTACGCCATGCGGCGCGCCTTGCGCCTCTCGAACCCTCCGTAGACGACCGAGTACAGAACCGGAAGCACGACGAGCGTCAGAACGGTCGATGAGACGAGTCCCCCGATGACCACGAGCGCGAGCGGCTGCGAGATGAACCCGCCGTGCCCCGTGAGCCCGACGGCCATGGGAAGCAGCGCGAAGATGGTGGCCAGCGCCGTCATGAGGATCGGGCGGAGCCTGCGGCTCGCTCCCTCGACCATCGCCTCTCGCACCGACCGCCCCTTCTCGCGGTACTGGTTCACGAGGTCGATGAGCACGATCGCGTTGGTCACGACGATGCCGATGAGCATCAGCACGCCGATGATCGAGGGCACGCCGAGCGGGATGCCCGAGACGAGCTGCAGGATGATCGCGCCGGTCGCCGCGAACGGCACGGAGACGAGCAGCAGCAGCGGCTGCAGGAGGCTGCGGAACGTGGCGACCATCACGACGTAGACGATCAGGATGGCGACGAGCAGGGCGATTCCCAGCTGGCTGAACGCGTCTCCCTGGTCGCTCGTCACGCCTCCGAGCGTGGCCGTGGCGCCGGCCGGCAGCGTCGTGTCGTCGACGGCGGCCTGCACCTCGGCGCTGGCCGTGCCGAGGTTGTCGCTGGCCGGGGTCGCCGTGATCGTCGCCGTGCGCACGCCCTTGACGGTGGTGATGGATGCCGGTCCGTCGACGGTCGCGACGGTCGCCAACGAGTCGAGTCGGGCGGGCCCGGCTGCGGTCGGCACCTGCAGCGCGGCGAGGTCGTCGACCGTGGCGGGCGATGTCTGCGACTGGATGTAGATCGAGTAGCTCGCATCGTCGATGAAGATCGTGCCGATGGTCTGCGGCTGCATGGCCTGCGACACGATGCCGCCCACGATGGTCTCGCTGAGCCCGGCCTCCGCGGCCTTGACCCTGTCGACCGTCACGGCAATGTAAGGCCTCGAGTTGCTGAGGTTGCTCTCGCTCTGCGTGATCGCGTCGAGCTTCGAGACCTTCGCGAGAACGGCGTCGGAGGCCGCCTGCAGGTCGGCCGCGCTGGTCGCGGTCACGTCGATGGCGATGTCGCTCGAGGTTCCGAATCCGGCCGAGGCTGCCACCTGGATGTCACCGGCGTCGCTCGTCTTCTCGAGCGTCTTTCGAACAGTCTCGGCGAGGGCGTCCTGATCCGCGCTCTCGTCGGTGGTGATCGAGTAAGTGATCGCGCCGGCGCCGCCGCCCACGAACGCGTCCCGCAGCGCCGAGCCGCTCGATCCGATGCTGAGCTGCACGGTCTTGATGCCTGTGATGCCGAGCAGCGCCTTCTCGACCGACTCCGCGGCCGTGTTCTGCGCATCCAGGCTCGTGCCCACCGGAACCGTCTGCGTGACGGTCAGGGTGTTCTGGCCCGAAGAGCCCAGGAAGTTGGTCTTCATGAACGGCGTGAGCCCGAGGGTGAGGATGAGGAGCAACCCTGCTGACACGAGCGTGATCACGGGCCGCTTCAGCGTGCCCTCGAGAATCGGCAGGTAGCGCCTCTGCAGGGCGGTGGGCTTCTCCTCCTCGGCGACCTGCTGCTCCTGCCGGCGGGCACGCCGCGACTCCAGCCCGGTGGTCGGGTCGACCGGCACGACAGGGGCGGATGCGATGTCGTGCGCATGGCTCCTCGGCGCACGTGAGCGCAGGAACCAGTAGGCCAGGACGGGCACGATCGTGAGGGCCACCACGAGCGAGGCGAGGAGCGCGATGGTGACCGTCAGAGCGAAGGGTCGGAAGAGTTCTCCCGTGGTGCCCTCGACGAACGAGATCGGCAGGAAGACCGCCACGGTGGTGATGGTCGATGCGGTGATGGCACCGGCCACCTCGCGCACGGCCTCGACGATGATGGCGGCGCGTGCGGTGGCCGCGCGATCGGTGCCGCCCCGCATACGTGCCACACCATCGGGCGAGGCGAGATGGCGCCGGATGTTCTCGATCACCACGATCGAGTCGTCGACCACCCGGCCGATCGCGATCGTGAGCGCGCCGAGGGTGAGGATGTTCAGCGAGTATCCGGCCGTCTGCAGGCCGATGAAGGTGATGAGCAGCGAGGTGGGAATCGAGATCGCTGTCACGAGCGTCGACCGGATCGACAGCAGGAATACCAGGATCACGACGACGGCGAAGAAGAGCCCGAGCAGGCCCTCCTCGGTGAGCGACTGGATCGACTGCTGGATGTAGGGGGCCTGGTCGAACACCACCGTGAAGGTGGCGCCGTCGAGCGCGGACTCGAGCTTCGGCAGCAGGTCTTGAACCGCGTTCGACACCTCGACCGTGTTGGCCGCGGGCAGCTTGGTGATCGCGATGGTGAGCGCCGGTTTGCCGTCGACCCGCGAGATCGACGTGACCGGGTTGTCGGTCAGCGCGACGGTGGCCACGTCGGCGATCGTGTAGACGCCGCCGTCGGGTTTGACTGCTCCCCCGAGCGGCAGGCCCTGGATGTCTGCGACGCTCGTGAGTTTCGTGCCGGCCTGCACGGAGAGGGTCTTGTCGTCTTCGGTGAGCGAGCCCGCCGGGATCAGCAGGCCGTTGTCGCTGACGGCACTCCGGATCGCCTGCGACGACAGACCTGCGAGAGCGAGCGCCGTCGTGTCGGGCGTGATGGTGACCCGCTGGCCGATGTCGCCCACGAGCTGCGCGTCGCGCACCCCGGCCACGTCGGTGATGTCGGGGAGGGTGTTGGCGCGCAGGAGACCCGCGAGCGCTTTGGTGTCGGTGACTCCGTCAGCGGGCGTGACCGCGATCTGCACGACAGGGAAGTCGTCGATGCCGCCCGAGAGAACCTGGGGGTCGAGGTCTGCCGGAAGAGTCGACTTGATGCGGTTGATCGCCTGGTTGATCTTCTGCTCGGCGGTGGCGAGATTGGTGCCGTAGGTGAAGGTGGCGCTGATGATCGAGAGGTTGGTGCTCGACGTCGCCGTCGTCGTCTCGATGCCGGCGACGCCCTGGATGGCCGTCTCGATGGGCACGGAGACGTCGTCGTTGACGACCTCGGGAGACGCGCCGGGATAGTTCGTCAGCACCGCGAGCTGCGGGAACTCGATCGAGGGGATGAGCTCCTGCTTCAGGCTCGTCAGCGCGAGGCCGCCGAAGACCGCCGCCACGATCGTGACGAGCGCGATGAGCGCGCGGTTCTTCATGCTGAGGATGGCGAGAAAATGCACAGGGCTGCCTTCTGTCGAACGGTGCCGCGCACCGTTTCGCGAGCACTGTCCACTATGACATCCAGAAGTCTCCGTCTCGCCATGGTCGACAGCACGCGATTTCGCGCCTAGGGCGAACACGCCGAACGCGCAAGGAGTTGTGACGGCGGATCATCACCGCAAGGATCGAGAGATGAAAAGGATTCTGTACAGCGGCGGTTCCGTGGTGACCGGCGACCGGGTGGCCGACGCGGTGCTCGAGTACGCCAGCGAACTCGCGCGACAGGAATCCAGTGACACGCTGCAGATTCCCAGCGTGAACGACGCCGGCACCACGGGGCACACGCAACTGCTGCTCGGCCCGGCGAGCCAGTTCATCGTCGAAGAGGTCGAGACCTCGGTCGAGGACCCGATCGACGCCGACCTCGTGGAGAGCATCCGCGAGAAGACGGTTCACCTGCAGGCGCCGAAGCCCGTCGCGTCGACAGACCTGACCGACTACCCCGATCTCGACGACACCACCGAGGTTCCCGACCCGCCCCTCGCCGACGCCTGACCCGTCAGGCGACGTCGCCGAACGCCTGTGCGCCGGGCATCGGGTTGCGCATGATCGCCTGCCAGGCCCGGGCCAGCGCATCCATGCCCTGCTCGAGCTGCGCCGTCGGGTAGCCGAGCGGGATGCGCAGAAACCGTTCGAGTGCACCGTCAAGCCCGAAGCGCGGCCCGGCCGTGATGAGCAGCCCTTCGGCTCGGGCGGCGAGGGCGAGCTGCGACGACGCCGCGGAACCCAGCCCCACCCAGCTCGCGATGCCACCGGCGACCCGGGGCGCACTCCACGCCGGGAAGCGCTCGTCGACGAGCTGCTCGAGACGGTCTCGTCCTTCGCGCAACTGCTCGCGGCGCCCGTTGAGGATCGAGGGCATGTCGGGCAGCATGCGCGTGACGATGAGCTGCTCGAGCACGGGGGTGCCGAGGTCGCTGGACGGTCGGGCCGCAGCGAGCGTGCGGATGAGCCCGGGCTCGGCGCGGATCCAGCCCACACGGAGGCCGTCCCAGATGGTCTTTCCGACCGAGCCGATGGTGACCACGCTGCGCTCGTCTCCCGGAGTCGCGTAGGCCGCGAACGGCAGGAGGCTGCCGACCCTGTCGATGTCGAGTTCGCCCGACGTCTCGTCGACGAGCAGCGTCGTGCCCGCCCGCGTCGCCTGATCGATGGTGCGCTCGCGCAGTTCGGCCGACATGGATTCGCCCGTGGGATTGTGGAAATCGGGCATCAGGTAGCCGACCGCGGGGTTCGTGCGACGCATGAGCTGCTCCAACGCCGACTCGTCCCAGCCCTCCCCCGGGGTCACGCTCACGGGCACGAGTCGTGCGCCCGCCTGGGCGAGGGCCTCGTAGGCGTGCGGATAGCTGGGCAGCTCGACGAGCGCGCGGTCGCCGCGTGCGAGGAGCACACGCGACAGGAGGGCGATGGCGCTCTGGGCGCCCGTCGTCACCAGGATCTGATCGGGGGTCGTGGGGAGGCCGCGGACCGTGTAGCGTGCGGCGACGGCCTCGCGGAGCTCCGGGATTCCCTCGAAGTTGTAGCCCGGCCCCTGCAGGTAGCGGCCGAAGTCGTCCATCGACCGCTGGGTGGCCAGCGCGATTCCCGGGCTCGCCGGCATGATCGCCTTCGTGAAGTCGAGGAATCCGCCAACGGCGTCGACCGCGAGATTCGCCCGCCCCGGCACCCGGGTCACGCTGCCCGAACCGCGGATGCTCGTGGTGTAGCCGCCCTCGCGCAACTCGCGGTACGCGCTGGTCACGAGTGTGCGGCTCACCTCGAGGGCCTGCGCGAGCTCGCGTTCGGCCGGCAACCGCGTGCCGGCGGGGATGCGGCCGTCGAGAACGAGAAGACGGATGCGGTCGTACAGCGCCTGATAGAGGGGCCCTCCGCCGTCCTTCCACTCGCCGAGCAGCGAACGCAGGGCGCGGGTACCAAGGAGCGCATCAGTCATGCAACCACTTTAGCCAGATTGGCTCCTTGTTCTAAAGCCAATTCTGCAATTGGATGCAGACATGACATTTTTGCTGGCCCGACGCATCGCCCGCCTCATCTCCGGCCTGGCCCTGTACGCGTTCGCCGACGCACTGATGATCCGGGCCGCGCTCGGCGTCGATCCGTGGACGGTCTTCGCCCAGGGGCTGATGGCTCAGACAGGGCTCGGCATCGGCGTGCTGACCAACATCATCGGCGTGCTCGTGCTGCTGCTCTGGATTCCCCTGCGCCAGAGGCCCGGGCTCGGAACGGTGCTGAACGTGCTGCTGCTCGGCCCCATGATCGAGCTGAGCCTGTGGGTGATACCGGCGATGCCGAACATCTGGGCACAGGCCGGCATGTTCTCTGCCGGGCTCGTTCTGCTGGCGGTGGCCAGCGGCATCTACATCGGTGCCCGACTGGGCCCGGGCCCGCGCGACGGGCTGATGACAGGCATCCACAACCGTCTTGGATGGCCGATCTGGGTGGGCCGCTTCGGGGTCGAGGCCACCGTGCTGCTCGTCGGCTGGGTTCTCGGCGGCAACGTGGGAGTGGGAACGCTCGCCTTCGCCCTGCTGATCGGGCCGCTCTGCAACATCACGCTCCCGCTGATGGGCGTGCGCTCTGCCAGAATGGCCGCGGCGGTCGATTCCGAACCCGCCCCGTCGCCGAGGAGCCCCGATGACCGCACCCTACTCTCCGACCAGCAGGAGCACGAACCCCCTCGCGATCGTGTCGTTCGTCTCGGCGTTCGTCGTCTCGCTGGCGGCCGTCATCACCGGTCACATCGCGCTGCACCAGATCGCTCGCACCGGTGACAAGGGGCGCGGACTCGCGATCGCCGGCGTGGTCATCGGCTACGCGGGTCTCGTCGCCGGAACGCTGACCCTCATCCTGCTGGTCACGAACCTCGCAGGGCTTCGCGACCAGCTCCAGACCCCCGAGCTCGGTTCCACGCAGGCGCCGTCGTCGTCCGGCGAGTCCGACGGGGTGCCGTCACCCTCTCTTGCTCAGGGGCGAGACTGGACGGGCACGATCGAGATCAACGGCCAGGATGTCGGCGTGACGCTCGACGGAGCCGCGGCTCCCCAGGCCGTCGCCTCGTTCCTCGCGCTGGGCGACGAGGGCTTCTTCGACGGAACGTCGTGCCATCGCCTCGTCACCGAGGGCATCTACGTGCTGCAGTGCGGAGACCCCACGGGCACCGGTTCCGGCGGCCCCGGCTACTCCTACGGCCCGATCGAGAACGCGCCCGCCGACGACGTCTACCCCGCGGGCACCCTCGCAATGGCACGCATCGGCGGAGACGGCGAGAGCATGGGCAGCCAGTTCTTCATCGTCTACGACGAGTCGATGATCCCGTCGGATGCCGCGGGCGGCTACACCGTGCTCGGCACCATCACGAGCGGGCTCGACGTGATCACCGGCATAGCCGATGCCGGCACCACGAACGGCTCCAGCGATGGAGAGCCGGCCGACCCCGCCGTGATCGACGGGGTCAGCTTCGAATAGCCCCGCTCAGGCCCGCGAGCGCAGCAGGGTGAACGACCCCGCCGAGGCGATCAGGGTCGTGACCGGCCCCTCGACGACCTGACCGGGGTCGCTCGACGCCGCCAGTTCCCACTCGGCCCCCGGTGCCGGCGGCACCTGGAACTCGACGCCGTTCTCGGCGGCGTTGAGCAGCAGCGCGAACGAGTCCGCTCCATCGTGGGTGAACACGAGCGTCTCGGTGCGCGCGTTCGGGTTGTCCCAGTCGTGGTCGTCGAAGTTCTCTCCGTCGCTTCGCACGATCTCCACGGCGTCGGCGGCGATCGCATCGGGCACCTCCGACTGCACCTCGGGGGCCTGGCGGAACCAGACCGGCCGAAGCGCCGGGTTCTCGCGGCGCAGTGCGACGAGCTCCCGTGTAAACGAGAGCAGCTCGGCGTCTGCGTTGGCCCAGTCGAACCACGAGATCTCGTCGTCCTGACAGTAGGCGTTGTTGTTGCCTCCCTGGGTGCGACCCATCTCGTCGCCGCCCAGCAGCATCGGCACACCGGCGGAGAGCAGCAGCGTCGCAAGCAGGTTGCGCCTCTTGCGGTCGCGGCGGGCGTTCACCGACTCGTCGTCGGTCGGCCCCTCGGCTCCCCCGTTCGACGACTTGTTGTCGCTCTCGCCGTCGTTGTTGTCTTCGCCGTTCGCCGCGTTGTGCTTGTCGTTGTACGAGGTGAGATCGTGCAGGGTGAAGCCGTCGTGGGCGGTGACGAAGTTGACGCTCGACATGGGCGAGCGGCGCGACGCCTCGTAGACGTCGGGAGACCCGAGGATGCGCTGCGAGACCGTGCCGAGCACAGAGTCGGTGCCGTTCCAGAAGTCGCGCACGTCGTCGCGGAACTTGCCGTTCCACTCCGACCAGTCGGCCGGGAAGCCACCGACCTGGTAGCCGGCCGTATCCCACGGCTCGGCGATCATCTTCACGGGGGCCAGCACCGGGTCCTGCGCGATCAGGGTGAGGAAGGCGCTGTGGATCTCGGCGTCGCCGCCCTGTCGGGTGAGCGTCGTGGCGAGGTCGAAGCGGAATCCATCGACGTGCATCTCGGTGACCCAGTAGCGCAGGCTGTCCATGATCAGACCCAGCGCGGCCGGATGCGAGACGTTCAGGCTGTTGCCGGTGCCCGTGGTGTCGAAGTAGTGCGCCTCGTCACCCTCGACCAGGCGGTAGTACGACGCGTTGTCGATGCCCTTGAAGCCCAGGGTCGGGCCGAGGTCGTTGCCCTCTGCGGTGTGGTTGTAGACCACGTCGAGGATCACCTCGAGGCCGGCGGCGTGGATCGCCTTGACCATCTGCTTGAACTCCGTGACCTGACCGCCCGCCTGGCCCGCGGCATCCGACACGTACTCGTTGTGCGGCGCGAAGAACCCGATCGAGTTGTAGCCCCAGTAGTTGCGCAGGCCCTTCTCCGAGAGGTGGCTGTCCTGCACGAACTGGTGCACGGGCATCAGCTCGACGGCGGTGACCCCGAGGTCGGTGAGGTGCTTCAGGGCAGCCGGATGTGCCAGGCCCGCGTAGGTGCCCCGGATCTCCTCGGGCACGTCGGGGTGCAGCTTGGTGAAGCCCTTCACGTGGGTCTCGTAGATGACGGACTCCGCGAGCGGCGTGAGCGGGGCCCGGTCGTCCTCCCAGTCGAACGATGGATCGGTGATGACGCAGCGCGGACTGTGCGGCGCCGAGTCCGTGTCGTTCCGCATCTGCGGCTCGTTCATGTCGTGGCCGAAGAACGACTGGTTGTCGGCCGCCCAGTCGTAGCCTCCCTCGATCGCGGTGGCGTGCGGGTCGAGCAGCAGCTTGTTCACGTTGTGCCGCAGGCCGGCCTCGGGGTTCCAGGCACCGTCGACCCGGATGCCGTAGCGGGTGCCGACGTCGACTCCGTCGACGAAGCCGTGGAAGACGTGGCCGGTGCGCTCGGGCAGTTCGACGCGGGTCTCGTCGCCGTTGTCGTCGAAGACGCACACGAACACGGCATCGGCCGTCTCGGAGTAGAGCGCGAAGTTGCGGCGGCCGTCGATGAGCGAGAAGCCGAGCGGGTAGGGAAGGGAGCGGGCGGAAACCATCGGTGATCCTGTCTGGAAAGGGGCGAAACTATCGCCTTCGCAGGATAGAAGCGCGCGGCCCGCGGCACCGGATCGCCCCAGGGGGCTAGCGCTCGCTGAGTCTTTGTGGTGGGGATTCCGGAACCGGCCGACAAGGGCTTCGTGCAAGCCCCCTTTCGAGCGACTCAGGCTGTGCCCTATGCTCGGCGACGATCACGCTCATCCTCGTTTAGGAGAAATCATGTCTTACTCGTCGCAGCCCGCCGCCGCCCAGCCCTACTCCCAGGGCGGAGAGCCGCCTCTCGACCAGCCGTACTACGGCGCCCCCATCGGAGCCGCCGCCAAGCGCTTCTTCAAGAAGTACGCCACCTTCTCCGGCCGGGCCAGCCGCAGCGAGTACTGGTGGTGGACCCTCATCGTGATCATCATCAGCTTCGTTCTGAACATGCTGTCCCTCGCCCTCGGCGGCAACGGCGTCGACCAGAACGGTGCCATGACGATGTCGGCCGGCGCCTCGGTCATCAACATCATCGCCGGCCTGTGGGCACTGGCCACGATCATCCCGAGCCTCGCGCTGGCCTGGCGCCGACTGCACGACACCAACCGCAGCGGCGCCTGGTACCTGCTGATCCTCATCCCGCTCATCGGAGCGATCATCCTCATCGTCTGGTTCGCGAGCCCGGCGAAGCCCGAGGGCCAGCGCTTCGACCGCTGACCCTCAAGAGATCCCGGCGCCCTTGCGACGCCGGGATCTCTCGTTAACGCCTCGCCGCGTTCTCGGCGTAGAACGCGAGCGCGTCGCGAACGAACCTCGCCGCATCATGCCCACCGGCCTCGTAGGCGGTCGCGAAGCGCGGGTCCGCGACGTAGAGCTCTCCGAGTCCGACGAGGTAGTCGGTCTCCGGGCCGTTCGGATAGCCCGGCGTGCCGGGCACCTGGCTCAGCCACGCCACGTGGCGTTCGGCGATCGCCTGCACCTCGGCGCTCTCCACCGGGCGCCCGGCCGCCGCAGCCGACACGAAGTCGGCAGCGATCCCGGCCTGCGCCGACTGGAACGCCCGCTTCTCGTCGGCCGACTTGGCATTCCACCAGTCCGCACCCGACGAGTACGCCGCCGCTCCCCAGCGCTCCGAGACCTCCGTCTCGTGCTGCTCGGGCGCGAACCCGTCGAGCATCTCCTCTGCCATCAGTCCTTCTCCTCGTCTCATCTTTCGGATGGTCGTGTCGATCGAGGCGATCTGCCGGTCGATCCTGTTCTTCTCGTGCACCAGATCGTCGCGGTGCCGGGTGAGGGCTCCGACGGCGTCGGGCTCCTCGTCGAGCACCCGGGCGATCGCCGTCAGGCCGAGCCCGAGATTGCGCAGCAGCAGGATGCGCTGCAAGCGCACGAGGGCCGGTTGGTCGTAGCGGCGATAGCCGTTCGATGCCACGCGGGTCGGTGGGAGCAGCCCGATGTCGCCGTAGTGGCGCAACGTCCTGCTCGTCGTTCCGGTCAGCCGTGCGATCTCCTGGATCGACCAATCCGTGCGGGGTGCCCTCGACATCTCGTCGCCCTCTCGCCCTCTCCTGCTCTCGGTGTGCCGTGTCTCGTGCGCCGAGATCATCGGCACACGACCGAGGCTAGAGGTTGACGCTGCGGCAACGTCAAGGGCGAATTTCGCACGAGGCACCATTTCCCCGAATGTGCGCACTGGGTACGATGACAGCACACCGTCCGCCTCGTGAGAATCGAACCGTGAGATGCCACCGTTCCCGGGCAAGCGTTCCCGCTCGTCGCAGCCTGCGGCATCCGGCACCTTCGCCGGGCCGAACTCACCGTCGAGGCGGGCCTTTCTGCAGAGCGCCGGCATTCTCGCCGCCGGCGCCGTCGCCGGAGGAGCAGGCGGAGCCGCGATCGGCACGGCGGTCGGCGCCGGGCGCCCGGAGCTCGACTTCGAGGCCGACAAGGCCACGCCGAAGAAGGCGTTCGAGCACGTCGTCGTCGTGATGTTCGAGAACAGGTCGTTCGACAACCTGCTCGGATGGCTCTATCGCGACGACGAGGTTCCGGCCGGCTCGTCGTTCGACGGCCTGCACCAGGGCGACTATTCCAACCCGGCGCCCCACGGGCATCCGGATGTGAAGGCCCACGTCTACACGGGGTCGACCGACGTCATCATGTCGAGCCCCCAGCCCGACCCCGGCGAGGCGTACCCCCACGTCAACACGCAGTTCTTCGGCACCGTCGACCCCGAGCTGCACAACACCCCGCCCCTTGGTGCGAAGCCCACGATGAAGGGGTTCGTCACCGACTACATCGCCAACTACGAGCGGCTGTCCGGCGGCAAGAAGAGTCCGAGCCGGGCCGAGTACTCCGCGGCGATGGGCGGCTTCTCGCCCGCGATGCTGCCCGTGTTCTCGACCCTCGCCAAGAGCTTCGCCGTCTACGACCACTGGCACTGCGCCGTGCCATCGCAGACGTTCTGCAACCGCTCGTTCTTTCACGCCGGAACCTCGCACGGCTATGTCACCAACCGGGGCGACGGGGGCTACGACAAATGGCTCGACGACGACCGGGCCGGCTCCCCCACGATCTTCAACCGGCTAGAAGACGCCGGCATCCCCTGGCGGGTCTACTACGACGCAGCCCAGCTCGTGTCGATGACCGGCGTGCTGCATGCCCCGGCCACCGAGAAGTACTGGAAGACCAACTTCCGCACCCTCGACCAGTTCTACCTCGACGTCGAGAGCGGCAACCTGCCCGCGTACTCCTTCATCGAGCCGCGCATGATCTTCAACCACAACGACATGCATCCGCCCTACGGCGAACTGCGCGAGGGACCCGACGGCTTCGGCGGCATGGTCGAGGATGGCGCGGTCAGCGACGTGCGGGCGGGCGATGCGCTGCTGCATTACCTCTACACCGCTATCAAGGAGTCGAAGAGCCCGACGGGGTCGAACGCCATGAACACCATGTTGTTCGTCACGTTCGACGAACACGGGGGGACGTTCGACCATGCCACGCCCCCGTCCGCGGTTCCCCCGGGAGACGGACGGCCCGGCGAGATGGACTTCGGATTCGACCGACTCGGCGGTCGCGTTCCCGCGATCGCGATCTCGGCGTACACGGCGAAGAACACGATCATCAACGACCCGATGCAGCACAGCGCGCTGATCGCCACCCTGTCGCGCCAGCACGGCCTCGAGCCGCTCACCGAACGCGACGCGAAGTCGATGGACATGTTCAACGCCATCAACCGCACGACGCCGCGGCCGGTCTCGGACTGGCCGACGACGCTGCCGCACTATGTGCCGCCGAACCCCGACGAGAACCTCGATCCCGAGTCGCCGGAGCACCGCGCGAAGAAGATCTCGAGTCCTGCCAAAGGGCTGCTCGGCCTTCTTATGGCCAAGTACGCCGGCGACGGTGAGCAGGCTCCCGAGACCTACCAGGAGGCCTTCGCCGCACTCGTGCTCCACGGGAAGGGCCTCTTCGGCACCCTCGACGGCAACGCGAACGAGGGCGACGAAGACGACGCCGGCTAGGCGCCGATGAGCCTCTCGGCCAGGTAGCCCTGCAGGCGGTCGAGCGACACGCGCTCCTGCGCCATGGAGTCGCGCTCGCGCACGGTCACGGCGTTGTCCTCGAGCGACTCGAAGTCGACCGTGATCGCGAACGGCGTGCCGATCTCGTCTTGACGGCGGTAGCGACGACCGATTGCGCCGGCGTCGTCGAAGTCGACGTTCCAGCTCTGGCGCAGATCCTGCGCCACCTTGCGGGCGAGAGGCGAGAGGGCCTCGTTGCGCGACAGCGGCAGCACGGCGGCCTTGACGGGCGCGATGCGCGGGTCGAGCTTGAGCACCGTGCGCTTGTCGACGCCGCCCTTCGAGTTCGGAGCCTCGTCTTCGTGGTACGAGTCGACCAGAAACGCCATAAGCGCCCGGGTCAGACCGAACGACGGCTCGATCACGTAGGGGATCCACCGCTCGTTCGACGTCTGGTCGAAGTACGACAGGTCGGTTCCGGATGCCTCGGAGTGCGTCTTGAGGTCGAAGTCGGTGCGGTTGGCGACACCCATGAGCTCGCCCCACTGGCTGCCCGGGAACTGGAAGCGGTACTCGATGTCGACGGTGCGCTTCGAGTAGTGCGAGAGCTTCTCTTGAGGGTGCTCGAACTGGCGGATGTTCTCGGGGTTGATGCCGAGGCCGATGAACCACTCCCAGCTCTGGTCGATCCAGTACTGGTGCGCCTCCTCGTCGGTGCCGGGCTGCACGAAGTATTCCATCTCCATCTGCTCGAACTCGCGGGTGCGGAAGATGAAGTTTCCGGGGGTGATCTCGTTGCGGAAGGCCTTGCCGACCTGGGCGATGCCGAACGGCGGCTTCTGCCTCGAGGTGTTCAGAACGGTGGCGAAGTCGACGAAGATGCCCTGGGCGGTCTCGGGGCGCAGGTAGGCCATGCCGCTCTCGTCTTCGAGCACGCCGAGGGTGGTCTTCAGCATTCCCGAGAACTTCTTGACCTCCGACCACTGGCCGACGTTTCCGGTGTCGGGGTCGCGCACGTCGGCGAGGCCGTTGACCGGCGGATGCCCGTGCTTGGCCTCGTAGGCCTCGAGCAGGTGGTCGGCGCGGTAGCGCTTGTTGGTCGCGAGCGACTCGACCATCGGGTCGTTGAAGACCTCGACGTGGCCGGAGGCCTCCCAGACCTGGCGCGGAAGGATCACGGCCGAGTCGAGTCCGACGACGTTGTCGCGGCTCTGCACCATGAACTTCCACCACTGGCGCTTGATGTTCTCTTTGAGCTCGACGCCCAGCGGCCCGTAGTCCCAGGCACTGCGCGTGCCGCCATAGATCTCTCCGGTCGGAAAGACGAATCCTCGGCGCTTGGCGAGGGCAATGACAGAATCAAGAGGAGATGTGGGCATAACGGCTTCCGTAAGTCGCCCACCGGCCGGCTGCCAGCGGGTGGATAAGCCACAATCTTATGGGAGGGGCCATGGGGGACCGCGACACCGAGCACTGGCTGCGGCTGAACGGTCTGCCCTATTTCGTGAGGCCGGATGCGCGGGCGCGGCATCTCCTGCCCCGCACCGCTCCGTTCCTCGTCTTCGCCGTGGCGATCGACGTGCTCAGTTCATTCGTGCTCGAGGTCGACATCGACCCGGATTCCGCCTCGGTCGGCGACTGGGGATGGGCCCTCGTGGCGCTGGCGCTCGTCGTCGCAGTTCCCGTCGTTCCTTCGGTGCTCGCCGTGGCGACAGCTCGAGTCCTGCGCTCGCGCACGCGCGCGAAGACCCCCGTGGCGCTGGTCGCCCTGGTCCTCTATCTCGTGGTCGATCCGCTCTACTTCGGTCTCGTCGCACACGAGAACCCCGTCGCGTCGGTCGCGCAGAACGCCGGCGTCGTGGTCGCCGCCCTCGCGGCGACCTGGATGGGCGTCGGCGCCCTCCTCTCGTGGGCCCTGCGCGCCGCCCTACGGCAGTTCGGGGCCCTCGGGCAGCTCGCGACACGCGCCCTGCCCATCCTGATGCTCGTCGTGGTGTTCGCGTTCTTCGCCCGCGCACTCTGGGAGGTGACCGGCAGCATGAGCGCATCGCGGCTGCTCGGCGTCGCCGTGTTCTTCCTCGTTCTCGGGCTCCTCTTCACGGTTCCCATCATGCGACGTGAGCTGTCGGCGCTCGACGGCGGAGACGAGGCCACGGGACCGCCGCTGAGTCGACTCGAGCGTTTCAACCTCGCCGTCGTCATGGTGCTGGCCCAGGCGTTCCAGGTCGCCATCTTCGCCGCACTCGTCTGCGTCTTCCTGGTCGTTCTCGGCCGACTCGCCTTCAGCGACGAGGTACTGAACCTCTGGCTCGGTGCGAACGCCGGCAACGCGGAGGTGCTCGGTATCGAGCTGCCCGTGCGCACCGGCATGCTCAAGACCGCGGTGTTCCTGAGTTGCGTCTCCTCGCTCAACTTCCTCGTCTCGGTCTCGACGGCTGCGGCGTACCGGGCGTCCTTCTACGATCCGCTGCTCGACCAGGCTCGCTCGGCACTGGCGGTGCGCGCCGCTTACAGGGACGAATCTCAAGCGCATTGACATGATCAACGCGCGGAGTAGTGTTCTCACTCGTGACTAACGAAGTCAAGTCGGCCAAACGCTGGTTTATCGGCGAACCCCTCCCGACCGACAAACTCGAAGGACAGCTCCTCCCGAAGCGGCTCGCCCTGCCGATCTTCGCCAGCGACCCGCTCTCCTCTGTCGCGTACGCGCCGCAGGAACTTCTGATGATCCTGCTCATCGGCGGTCTCGCGTTCCTGAGCTTCGCGCCCTGGGTCGCGGCCGCCGTCGTGCTGCTGCTCGTGGTGGTCGTGGCGTCGTACCGCCAGCTGGTCAAGGCCTACCCCTCCGGCGGCGGAGACTACGAGGTCGCCCACAAGAACCTCGGGGAGAAGGCCGGGCTCGTCGTGGCATCGGCCCTGCTCGTCGACTACGTGCTGACCGTCGCCGTGTCCGTGGCCTCGGGAGTCGACAACATCATCTCGGCCCTGCCGTTCCTCAATCCCTACCGCGTCGAGATCGCCGTCTTCTTCGTCATCGTGCTCGCCGCCGTCAACCTGCGCGGCGTCGCCGAGTCGAGCAAGGCGTTCGCCATCCCCACCTACCTGTTCGTCGGCAGCGTCGCGCTGATGATCGTCGTGGGCCTCGGTCAGGCCGTCCTCGGCAATGCCCCCGTCGCCGAATCGGCCGACTACGGAGTCAAGGCCGAAGGGCTCACGCAGGCCGCCGTCATCCTGCTTCTCCTTCGCGCGTTCTCGAGCGGCTGCAGCGCCCTCACCGGCGTCGAGGCCATCTCGAACGGCGTGCCCGCCTTCCGCACACCCAAGGTCAGAAACGCCCAGCGCACCCTCGTGCTCATGGGCAGCATCGCCATCGTGCTGTTCGCCGGCCTGGTCGCGCTCGCCCTGATCGCCCGAGTGCATTACGCCGAGAATGCCTGCCATCTCATCGGCTTCGAGAACTGCGAGGGGCAGCCGCAGCGCAGCCTGATCGCGCAGATCGCCTCGGCCGTCTTCGGCAACAACTCGGTGCTGTTCTACGTGATCCAGGCCGCCACCGCAGCGGTGCTGCTGCTCGCGGCAAACACCGCCTTCAACGGATTCCCCCTTCTCGGCTCGGTGCTCGCCAGGGACTCCTACGCGCCGAAGGCCCTGCTGACCCGCGGCGACCGGCTCGTCTTCTCGAACGGCGTGCTGATCCTGGGCCTGTTCGCAACGCTCATCCTCGTGGTCTACCAGGCCAGCCTCACCCAGTTGATCCAGCTGTACATCATCGGCGTCTTCGTCTCGTTCACGCTCGGGCAGACGGGCATGGTCAAGCACTGGTGGGGCATGCTCAAGGCCGGATGCTCGAACCGCGGCGCCGTCTGGCGCGGCCTGGCCATCAATGCGTTCGGCGCACTCCTCACCGCTGTCGTGCTCATCGTCGTGACCATCACGAAGTTCACCCACGGGGCCTGGCTCGTGTTCGCGATCATGCCCGTGCTCTACATACTGATGCTGGGCGTCAACCGCTATTACCGCGACGTGAACAAGGAGATCGAGGTCGACGCGACCACGACCTTCGGCTCGGAGGGCGACCACGCCATCGTGCTCGTCGGCCGCATGCAGAAGCCCGTGCTCAAAGCGCTGGACTACGCGATCGCGGCGCAGCACGACAGCATCGAGGCCGTGCATCTGTCGATCGACGACGAGTCGACCAATGCCCTCGAGAAGGCCTGGAGGGAGATGAACATCTCCGTTCCCCTCAAGATCATCGTCTCGCCCTACAGAGACGTGGCCGAGCCGCTCTGCCAGTACATCGAGAAGCGACGCGCCCTGCACGGCTCTGAGGTCGTGACCGTCTACACGCCCATCTACATCGTCGGCCACTGGTGGGAGACGCTCCTGCACAACCACAAGGCACGTCGCATCCGCAAGCGCCTGATGCTGGTGCACGGCGTCACGATCGCCCTCGTTCCGTGGCTCCTCGACTCCTCCGAGGTCATCTACGGGCGCCGGTCGCGCCCGCTGCCCGGATCGGAACGTCGCGGCGAGCCGGTGCGACCGGTCGCTCGCACGCCGCGGCAGGAACGGCGACACGCGAAGGCCCAGCAGCAGTAGGTGCTAAACTGACGCAAGTTTTGTAAGTTATTCGACTCCCGGGTGGCGTTCTCATCCCCCGGCCCGAAAGGTGAGGGGGTCTCGCATGGGGCGCGGCCGTCAAAAAGCTAAGCACACCAAGGTTGCTCGCGAGCTGAAGTATTTCAGTCCCGACACCAACTACTCCGCGCTCGAGCGCGAATTGAGCCACCCCTCCGACGGTGAGCCCGACTACTCCAAGTGGATCGATGAAGACGACGACGAGTCCGACACAGACGACGTCATCATCGTGAATCCCGAACTCCTCGACTCCGACGAGCGGCAGCAGAAGCGCGCTTAGTCTTCGCGAGTCTCCCTGACAGGAGCGTTCTGTTCGACAGGAGCGTTCTCCTCGACAGCAGCGTTCTGGTCGGCGGGCGCCTCGACGCGTTCGCTGGTCGTCATGACGATCGTTCGGGCGCGCCTGCTCGAGACGCGGTCGACGATCACGGCGATGGCGGCGGCGATCCCCACGAACACCGTCACCAGGATGATCCCGACGAAGCCGAAGACCTGCGCCCGCGAGTAGTTGGGCTGCTCGGGGAACACGAACGTGAGAACGAGCGTGGCGAGGATGGCCACGACGGCCCCCACCACGATGAATCGCACGTACCGCGGCGATCGCCGCACCACCACGTCGTGGGTCGAGGAGGAGGAAGCGGGAGAAGTCGAGTCGTCGGGAAGAGCCACACCCCATTGTCTCCCACATTGCCGGGTGATCCCCGTGCGCCGACGACCATAATCGGGTGATGGACTTCGATGGCACCGTGGACTTCGATCGCACCGTGCTCGCCCTGCGCGCGGCCGGATGCGTGTTCGCCGAAGACGAGGCGCGCCTGCTCCTCGACGCGGCACCGGATGCGGACACCCTCGACGCGCTTCTGGCCAGACGGGTGTCGGGGGTCCCGCTGGAGCACGTGCTGGGCTGGGCCGAGTTCGCCGGCATCCGGGTTCTCGTCGACGACGGGGTCTTCGTGCCCCGACGCCGAACCGAGTTCCTCGCGGCTCGCGCCGTCACCCTGGCTCGCGAGCACGCGCATCCGGTCGTTCTCGACCTGTGCTGCGGGTCGGGCGCCCTGGCCCTGGCGATCGGTTCGGCCGTGCCGACGGCGCGACTCTACGCGGCCGACATCGACCCGGCCGCCGTGGCCACCGCACGACGCAATCTCCCCGCGCCGGCACTGGTAGTGTGCGGCGACCTCTTCGAGCCCCTTCCCGACGACCTCCGCGGCCGCGTCGACGTGCTCGTGTGCAACACGCCCTATGTTCCGACGCTCGCGATCGGGTCGATGCCTCCGGAGGCCCGCCTCTTCGAGGCCCGGCTCGCTCTCGACGGAGGCGGCGACGGCCTCGATGTGCAGCGACTCGTCGCGGCTCAGGTGAGGGAGTGGCTCGCGCCCGGCGGTCACGTGCTCGTCGAGGCGAGCGAGGACCAGGCGCCGGAGTCAGTGCGACTCTTCGAGAGCGCGGGGCTCATGAGCCGGGTCGAGTACTCCGACGAGTACGACACGTCGATCGTGCTGTCGACGAGACCTCGCTAGGCCGCGCCGAATTCGCGCAGAGAGTCCCTCGCGCCCGCTCTCACAGCATCGGTGACCGCGTCGAGGAGCGGGGATGCGAGGTTCCACCGCTGCCAGAACAGCCGCACCTCGGTGTACTGTCCGGGGGCGATCTCGACCAGCCTTCCCGTCTCGAGCTCGACGCTGCACTGCTGCTCGGGCAGCATCCCCCAGCCGAAGCCGAGCAGCACCGCGCGGGCGAAGTCGCTCGAGGTGGGAACGAAGTGGCGGGCCCGCGGCGTCGCGCCGGAGTCAGCGACCCCGCGCACGACGGTCGCCTGCAGGTCGTCGCGCCTGTCGAAATCGATGCGCGGCACCCTGGCCAACGCCGCAAGGTCTCCCGACCGGATCGCATGATCCGACTGGAATCCCGGAGTGCACACCGCACGGTAGCGCATCGCACCCAGGGGTTCGACCGAGCAGCCCTGAACGGCGTCGGCGGTCGAGGTGACCGCCGCCATCACCGTTCCCGATCGCAGCAGCGACGTCGTGTGCTCCTGGTCCTCGCGATGAATGTCGAAGACGACCTCGCCTGATCGGGCCAGCGGAGCGACGGCCTCCAGGAACCAGGTCGCGAGGCTGTCCGCGTTGACGGCCATCGCCATGGGGAACGCGGAGTCCTCGGCACCAGGTCCGTGCAGTGCGCTGCGAGCGTCGGCGTCGAGCAGCGACGCCTGCCTCGCCAGTCGCAGCAGCACGGCGCCCGCGTCGGTGGGGAGAACGGGATTGGACCGCTGTACCAGAATCCGACCCGCCGACTGCTCGAGGGCTTTGATGCGCTGGGAGACCGCCGACTGGGTCAGGCGCAGCCGACGGGCAGCCGCATCGAAGGTGCCCTCCTCCGCGAGCGCCAACAGAGTCTGCAGGTGGTCGTACTGAAACCCTGACATAAGCTCCCCTAATCGGTTGTAAGAAACATTAGCTGTACGAATCGCAGCATCACTCGTACGGTCGAAGAATGCCCCTCGACTCGACCCTCCTGCCCGCGCTCCTCGGACTCGGAACAGGGCTTGCCCTGATCATTGCGATCGGCGCGCAGAACGCCTACGTGCTGCGGCTCGGTATAGCGGGGCGACTGCGGATCGTCGCCGTCGTCGTCGCGATCTGCGCCCTGTCTGACGCACTGCTCATCGCGGCGGGAGTCCTCGGAATCGGCGTGGTGATCGAGAAGGCGCCCATCGCCCTCGTCGTGATCCGCATCCTGGGCTCGGGATTCCTCATCGTCTACGGACTCATGGCCGCGCGCCGGGTCTTCCGCCCGCAGGCTCTCGAGCCGGCGGGGCAGAAGGGGTCGATCTCGCTGAAGACCGCGGCACTCACCACCCTCGCCCTCACCTGGCTCAATCCGCATGTCTACCTCGACACGATCGTCTTCCTCGGGTCGGTGGCCAATCAGCAGGGCGCCGACGAGCGCTGGTGGTGGGCCGCCGGGGCGATGACCGGCAGCCTGCTGTGGTTCAGCGTCCTCGGCTTCGGCGCCCGCCTTCTTCGCCCGTTCTTCGCGCGGCCGAATTCGTGGCGCATTCTGGATGCCGTGATCGCCGTTGTCATGCTGGCCCTCGGCATCCGCATGGCCGTCGGCTTCTGAGCTCGTCGCGCGGGCGGCGTCGTTAGGCTGGCGGAATGACCGTCGTCTCGCTCATCCGCTCGGATTCGCTGGCCCCGTCCGCTCCCTACGCCTACGCGTCGACGGCCCCGGCCGATGCACGCCTCGTCTTCCTGGCCGGCGCGTGTCCCCTCGATGAGCACGGCGAGGTCGCTGCTCGGGGCGACATCGCCGCGCAGGCTCGGCTCTGCGTCGAGAACCTCACGGCCGCGCTCGAAGCCGCCGGGGCCGCACTCGACGACGTGCTGTCGACGCGGGTCCTGGTCGCGACGACGCGGCAGCCCGATCTGGTGACGGCGTGGGATGTCGTGCGCGAGGCCTTCGGCGAGCACGACGCTCCCAGCACTCTCTTCGGCGTGACGGTGCTCGGTTACCCGAACCAGCTGGTCGAGGTCGAGGCGATCGCGGCCGTGCGCGACTGAGCGCAGCCGGCGACGGGCTGCAGGCTGCGGGCTTGGGTGCGCTCGACGCTACGGGCGCTCCACCGGAACGTAGCCGGTGAGGTCGGCCCGCTGGCCGGAGGCATGGATGCGCGCGGCGGCGATTCCCGCCGCCCACGTCAGGCGGCCGGTCGCCAGTTCGAGCCAGGTCGCGGCATCCATCTCCACCACGTTCGGCGGGGTGCCGCGGGTGTGGCCGGGACCCTCGATGCATTGCACCGCTCCGAACGGGGGCACCCGCACCTCGACCGTGTTTCCCTGGGCGGCGTCGGCCAGGCACTGGAGGAGGTAGCGCGTGGCCGTGGCCGTGGCATCGCGGGAGGCGGTGGCCCCGTCTGCAATGGCGGCGGCGATGGCCGCCTCGCCGTCGAGCGGCCGGATGCGAGTCTTTGCCATGCCTCCAGCGTAAGACGCCGAGGCGGTGGAGGCAGTCATGCGGCACAGGCTCGTCGTGCGGCACAGGGTTGTCGTGCGGCAGATCACTCTGGGGGGGATGAGTGATCTGCCGCACGAGCATGGTTCGCGCGGCGGCGCTGCTTGGGGGGACAGTCGGGCCGCCGCACGAAGTGCTCCCGCACGGAGCACCGAGTCGGGGGGGGGTGAACGGTGCTCCGTGCGAAATGGGCTTCGTGCGGCAGCGCGAGATGGGGGAAATCGGGCTGCCGCACGAAGTGTTCTCGTACGACGGTGGCCCGAGGGGGGGATGGGCTGCCGCCGTACGAAGCTCTGTGAAGTTGTCTCGCCGACGGTGTCATCAACCGCCTTCATAGATAAGAGAGTCGACCCGTCTGTATCTATTACGTCGAAAAGGAGAAAAGTTTTGAATGGATCGCAGACGACATGAAACGACCGTCGGGGTGCGCGGGCGGCTCGCGTCGATCTCTGTCGATCGGGTGCCGGCTAAGCCGAAGCTAAGCTGTGGGCTGTGAAGATTCTTGTCCTCGGATCCGGCGCGCGAGAGCATGCCATCATCACCGCGCTCCTTTCGGAGCCCGGGCAACACGACGTGGTCGCGGCGCCGGGAAACGCGGGCATCGCCCTCGTGGTTCCGGTCGTCGGCATCGACGCGGAGGATCCCGAGGCGGTGGTGGAGTTCGCCCAGGACGGCGACATCGATCTGGTCGTGGTCGGGCCGGAGGCTCCCCTGGTGGCCGGCGTGGCCGATGCCCTGAGAAGCCGCGGGATCCCGGTCTTCGGCCCCGGCCGCGAAGCCGCCGCGCTCGAAGGCAGCAAGACGTTCGCGAAGCACATCATGGCCGAGGCCGGCGTTCCGACGGGTCGCGCCGAGCGCGCCGTAACCCTCGCCGACGCCGAGCGCATCCTCGACGAGTTCGGTGCGCCCTACGTGGTGAAGGCCGACGGACTCGCGGCCGGCAAGGGAGTCCTCGTCACCGAGAACCGCGACGAGGCGATCGAGCACTCGCGGCATTGGCTGGGCCACGGAGAGGTGCTCATCGAGGAGTTCCTCGACGGGCAGGAGGTCTCGCTGTTTCTCCTCAGCGACGGGCACACCGTTCGCCCCCTGTCGCCGGCGCAGGACTACAAGAGACTGTCCGACGGCGACGCGGGCCCGAACACCGGAGGCATGGGCGCCTACTCCCCGCTCCCCTGGCTCGACGAGCGGTTCGGCAGCGAGGAGGCCTTCGTCGACGAGGTCATCGAGACGATCGCGCTCCCCACGATCCGCCAGCTCGCGGCCGAGGAGAAGCCGTTCATCGGCCTGCTCTACTGCGGTCTGATCCTCACCGACGACGGCATCAGGGTCATCGAGTTCAACGCCCGGTTCGGAGACCCCGAGACGCAGGTCGTTCTTCCCCGCCTGGAGACGCCCCTCAGCGAACTGCTGTTCGCCGCGGCCAGCGGCACGCTCGTCGACCAGCCGCGCCCCGCCTTCTCGAGCGATGTCGCCGTCACGGTGGTCGTGGCCAGCGAGAACTACCCGGGCACGCCCGTGACCGGCCGGGTGCTCTCCGGTCTCGTCGAAGCGGAGGCTGTGCCCGGCACCCATATCGCCCACGCGGCGACCGCGGTGCGCGACGGCGAACTCGTCGCCACCGGGGGCCGCGTGCTGAGCGTGGTGTCCACCGCGTCCGACTTCGCCGAGGCCAGGCGCCGCGCCTATGAGGCCGTCGACCTGATCGGCCTGGAAGGCTCTCAGCACCGCACCGACATCGCTTCGAAGGTGGCCACCTCGTGACCATCGAGATCGAGGGCTTCACCGACGTCTACAGCGGCAAGGTGCGCGACCTCTACATTCCGACCGACGCCGTGAGCATCGACGACGCCGAGACGCTGCTCGTGGTCGCGAGCGATCGGGTCAGCGCCTACGATCACGTGCTCGAACCGGGCATTCCGGGCAAGGGCGAACTGCTCACGAGCCTCAGCCTCTGGTGGTTCGACCAGCTGTCGGGAATAGCGAATCACCTCGTCGGCGACCAGGCCGACGTGCCGGTCGAGGTCGCGGGGCGCGCCATGCTGGTGAAGCCGCTCAACATGTTCCCCATCGAGTGCGTCGTTCGCGGCTATCTCTCCGGCTCCGGCTGGAAGGAGTACCTCGAGTCGCAGTCGGTCTGCGGCGTCGCGCTGCCGGCCGGACTCGAGAACGGCGACAGGCTGCCCGAGCCCATCTATACGCCCGCGTTCAAGGCCGAGCTGGGCGAGCACGACGAGAACATCACGTTCGAGCGAACGATCGAGCTCGTCGGCGCCCAGGTGGCCGAGCGCCTGCGCGACCTCTCTCTCGAGATCTATTCACGGGCATCCGCCATCGCCGAGGCTCGCGGGGTCATCCTCGCCGACACCAAGTTCGAATTCGGCGCAGATCGCGTGTCCGGCGAGATCACTCTCGCCGACGAGGTGCTCACGAGCGATTCCAGTCGGTACTGGGATGCCGAGGCGTACGCTGCGGGCGATCGCCTCGCCAGTTTCGACAAGCAGATCGTTCGCAACTGGCTGGCGGCGAACTGGGACACGACGGATGCGTCGGCCGGTCCTCCCCCCGCGCTGCCCGAACACATCGTGGAACAGACCGCGGCCCGGTACCGCGAACTCCTGACGCGGCTCACCGCCTGACTCAGCTCGGCCGCGCCTGTCAGCCGTGCGTGTGCCCGGTCGCGACGGATGTTGCCGGGCGACCGGCAACATCCGTCGCTTCTGGTCACACCCGCCTCGTCGAGGCCAGGGCGTAACGCGGAACGTGAGCCGCCTCGGGCAGCAGGGGCGATCCCGCCTCGGCGAAGGCCCGGGTGGCCGAGCGCACGAGCGCTCCGCTCCAGACCTCCGGATGCGGCAGGCTGCGGTCGACCAGAAGACAGTCGAGCCGCGTCGGGTAGGCAGACGACGCCGGACCCCACCAGATGCCGCGGGCGAGCGGACGTCCGTCGAGGAACGCGAGCCAGGTCCACTCGTCCCGGTAGGTGCCGGCATCTTGGCCCGCGAGGAACTGTAGGGCGTCGACCCACGGCTCAGGGCCGGGCGACGAGAAGGAGAGAACGGCGCCGAGGTCGGCACCGGTTGTTGAACGAAACACGAGAGTGTCCTCCGAGAGATGTGGAGGCGCTGGTCGTCTTCGGGATCAGTCGATGAGAACCGAAGGGAGGAGCGCCGGGATAAGGGATACCGTGCGGGAATCGCGTGTCGCGATCGCATCGTTCTTGTCCATTGCCATCAACTCCCTTCCTGATCAGGCACACCCGGTTTGGCGTGCTCACCGACAGTAGCGCCCGTACTCAGCAGATCTCAAGGTCTCGTTATCGACCCGTTATATTCTTTGCAACGCATATGACTCCGTCAGGTCGCCGACGTGAGGAGAACGCTCACGAGCAGGGCGATCACGACCGTATTGAACGCGAACGCTATGAGACTGTTCGCCGACACGATGTTGCGCATGCGCGATGTCGTGATGGTCACATCGGAGGTCGAGAAGGTCGTGCCGACCTGAATGGCCAGGTAGACGTAGTCGACGAATCGAGGATGCTCGGTGCCGGGGAATTCGGCCCCTCCCGCCAATGCATTCTCTCGCGCGTAACGAACGGCGAAGGCCGACATCGTAACGAGCAACGAGCCCACGACCACGAGGATCGCCAGCACGACCACGATGGGCTCCGACCGCAGCCCGGCGTCGCGAGACACGCCCACGACGGCGGCGACGGCGATGGCTGAACCCGTGAAGGCCCAACTCACTCCACCGCCCCCGTTGATCGACCACATCAGACGCTTTCCCGGGGGCGGTGTCGTCTCGGCGAGCCATTCGGAGAGCTGATGACCCGAGGCCTTGGCGAAGATCAGCGCCGGAAGGAACGCCAGAAGGAGCGCGACGGTGACCCATGCAGCGAACAGGCCGCAGACCAGCAGCAACGTGGCATCGGTGAAGCCGATGAAGACAAGCGCGAAGGGCACGGCGAGCATCGGCACGAAGGCGACGAAGACCGCGAGGTAGCCGCGGGTCACGTCGGAGGTGAACCGCGGAGGTCGTGGCTTGGACTCAGTCGCCATACGCTCCCACCAGTCGTACAGCACCACCGTCGACGCCCTTGGCGCCCTGCTCGAAGCCGGCGAGGTCGCGCTCGCCGATCGAGACGACTCCGGCCTTCCAGGTCGGGATGCCGTCGGCCGTGAGGGCCGCAGCGACCGTCGCCGCCGCATCCGCTCGAACGATCGCGAACATGCCCACGCCGAGATTCCAGGTGCCCTCGGAACTCTCGAGAGTGGAGCCCGCGAGATCGGAGAGGACGCGGAAAACGGGGGCCGGCGACCAGGTCGAGCGCTCCAGCTCGACCCACGATCCCAGCGGCAGTACGCGGGCCAGGTTCGCCGCGATGCCACCGCCGGTGACGTGCGACAGCGAGTGCACGGCGCCGACGAGCGAAGGATCACCGAGCACGCGCAGCAGCGGCGACGTGTAGAGGCGGGTGGGTTCGAGCAGGACTTCTCCGACGACTCCACCCAGTTCGGCCGAGGTGTCGGTGTAACCGATGCCGCGCGACGAGAGGATGTGGCGCACGAGCGAGAATCCGTTGGAATGCAGGCCCGACGACTCGAGCGCGAGCACGACGTCACCGTCTTCGACGAGGTGCGCTCCGAGGAGCGCGTCGGCCTCGACGGCGCCCACCGCGGCACCTGCGACGTCGTAGTCGTCCGGACCCAACAGGCCTGGATGCTCGGCCGTCTCGCCGCCGACCAGCGCCGTCCCCGTGTCGGAGCAGGCCCGGGCGATGCCCGCCACGATGTCGGCGATGCGCTCGGGCACGACCTTCCCGCACGCGATGTAGTCCGTCATAAAGAGCGGCCGGGCTCCCACGACGATGATGTCGTCGACCACCATGCCCACGAGGTCCTGTCCGATGGTGTCGTGCTTGTCGATCGCCTGCGCGATGGCGACCTTGGTGCCCACGCCGTCGGTCGATGTGGCCAGCAGGGGGCGATCGAACTGCTTGAGTGCGGACACGTCGAACAGACCGGCGAAACCGCCGAAACCGCCGACGACCTGAGGGCCGTGCGTGTTCGACACGGCCGCCTTCATCAGCTCGACGGCGAGGTCTCCGGCGTGGGTGTCGACGCCGGCCTGGGCATAGCTGTTGCTCATGCCGTTCATTCTTCCCTACTTGCGCCGCATACAACTGTCGTAGCAACATCTGTCCACCCCTCCCGCGCTGTCGGTCGACCGGAGTAGCGTGATGCTCGATGGTGGCCAGACATCCACCGTGGGAGGAGAACCGATGGGTATCAACGACGAGGACATCACATCAGGAACCGATAACGCAGGCGAAGGCCCCGCCGATGGCGGAGCCAACGTAGGCGGTCACGATGGTGGCGCGGATGGCGCGGCCTCTGCGGGCGAAGGCACTGCAGACGGCGGCGCGAACCCCGACGGCCACGACGGCGGAGCCGACGGATCGGCCGACGAGGGAGAGGGCACCGCTGATGGCGGAGCCAACCCCGGCGGACACGACGGCGGAGCCGACGGATCGGCGTGATGAACCCTAGCCCTCACGAAGCGAGGGCCGAGCGCGGGTCGGGAAACCGGCCCGCGCTTTCTCGCTGCATCAGCGTCGGCGCCGATGAGTTCGCCACCGACTACTGGGGTCGACGCCCCCTGCTCTCCCGTGCCGACAGCCTGGAGAACGATTTCTCCGACCTCTTCTCCACCGAGGCGGTCGACGAGCTCGTCTCGGAGCGCGGCCTCCGCACCCCTTTTATGCGCATGGCCGTCGAGGGACAGGTGCTCGCCAAAGACCGGTTCACCGCGTCGGGCGGCTTCGGGGCAGAGATCTCCGATCAGGTCTCCTCCGACAAGGTGCTCGCCGAATTCGCAGGCGGAGCCACCATCGTTCTGCAGGGGCTGCACCGAACCTGGCCTCCGATCATCGACTTCACCACGCGTCTGGTGGCCGACCTGGGGCATCCGGTGCAGGTCAACGCCTACATCACCCCGGCGTCGTCGCGCGGCTTCGACCCGCACTACGACGTGCACGACGTGTTCGTCCTGCAGATCTCGGGCGAGAAGCGCTGGAGGATCCACTCCCCCGTGCATCCCGATCCGCTCGCCGACCAGCCGTGGTCGCAGCATTCCCAGGCCGTCGCCGCCGAGGCGAAGAACGCACCCGTCATCGACGAGGTGCTCCGGCCCGGCGATGCGCTCTATCTTCCAAGGGGATGGATCCACTCGGCCGAGGCCCTCGGCGACACGTCTGTGCACCTCACGATCGGCATGAGCGCCTTCACCCGTGCCGATCTCGTGGCCCAGGTCATAGCGAAGACGCGCGCCGACGCATCCCTTCGTTCGTCGCTGCCGCTCGGCCTCGACCTCGGCGACCCGGATGCGTTGGCCGAGGTTCTCGCCGAGACGCTGGCCGACCTCGTGGCCGCCATCCAGAGCGACCCCGTCACGCCCGCCGCGGCCGCGGCATCCCTCGCCCGCCGGCTCACGAACATCACCCGCCCCGAGCCGGTGAGGCCGCTCGCGACCGTAGCCGGTCTGGCCCGACTCGACACGGCATCCGTCGTTCGCTGGCGGCTCGGTCTTGCGGGCTCGGTCACGCCTCGTGGCGACAGCGTGAGCCTCGTCGCGGGCACCCGGACGCTCACGCTGCCCGACACGACACTGACTGCGCTCGAGCATCTGCTGCTCGGCGAGTCCACCTCCGTGGGGTCGCTGCCCGGTCTCGACGACGAGGATTCGATCGTCGTGTGCCGCCGCCTGGTGCGCGAGGGCATTCTGGTGCTCGAGGCGTGACCGATCTGAGCGCGCGGGCCGTGCTGCCCGACTGGCGGCCCTGCAGCGACCGTTCCCGCGAGCGCGGCGATCCGCTGCCGGGCACGGGATCGCGCGGAACCGAATGGTTCCTCGTCGAGATCTCGGGCGCCTGGGGACAGCACGCCTTTCTCGAGTCGACGCTGCCCGTCGAGGTGGGCCGGGCGCTGGTGAAGAAGGTCGACGGCGCGGGGATGCGACCGCTCGCGATCCGCAGGACGGGCAAGCGGGCGCCGCAAGACGGCTACCGCTGGGCCTACGTCGACTCCCGGCCCGGCTCCGAGGGCGTGCGCTGGGGATGGGTGGAGACGGCCGAGGAGCTGCTCGACGTTCCGCTCGACGGGTCGACCGGGGTCGTGTCGCACAAGCCGATCGTCGCTGTCTGCGCCCACGCGCGACACGACCAGTGCTGCGCCGTGCGCGGCCGGCAGGTCGTGAAGACCCTCGCCGAGGCGTTTCCGCAAGAGACGTGGGAGTGCTCGCACCTCGGCGGCGACCGCTTCGCGGGCACGCTGGTCCTCCTGCCGCACGGCCTCTACTACGGCCGGGCAGACGGGGCGGATGCGGTCGGCCTGGTCACCCGCTACCTCGAGGGCCGGGTCGACGAGCGCTTCTTCCGTGGCCGCAGCTCGCTGCCGAACGCCGTTCAGGCCGCCCAGCACCACGCGCGAGCGACCCTCGACGACGAGCGCATCGACATCCTGGGCCCGACCTCGGCGCAGTTCGCCGACGGCGTCTGGCGTATCGAGTTGGAATACCCGGCCGCGACGATCAAGGTCATGCTCGCCGAGACACTGTCGGAACCGCTGCTGTCGACCTGTTCGGCCACCAGAACGGGCCGCAGCCGCGAGTACCGCCTGCTCTCCGTCGAGATCGCAGACGCCCCACCGGCGTGAGCCTCCGCATCGCTCGATGCGATCCGGCGACGCGCAAGGCGACCCCGGCGACCAGCAGCGCGAGCATCGAAACGGACAGCGGGAGAACGTCCAGGCCTGTGGCGGCGAGCCGGTCCGAGCCCGTCGGCACCGCGCTCGGGTCTCCGGTCACCGGGGCGGGCTGCGAGGGAGTCGGCTCGGTCACGACCGGGTCGACGGCGAGCTCGAACACCCTGACGTAGTCGAAGGTCGTCGTGAAGCCGGCGCCGGCCATCGAGACGAGACCGATCCTCGGGGTCGCGCTCTCCTCGAGCGGAGTCGTCCACGTCCCCGCCTCGTCCCATGACGAGCCGTCGAGGCTGGTGAACGCCGTGTAGAGGTTCTCTGTGTCGCTGTGCTCGCGCACGAGACGCAGATAGGTCTGCTCCCCCACCGGGCCGCCGACCGTGTTGCCGTAGCCAGGGTTTCCCGGTTCGCTCCGCTTGCCGAACTCCGTCTGCCGCGTCTCCCAGATCGAGGCGACGCCGAGCTTGATGTAGTGGCCGTCGTCCGTGTAGACGACGATGCCGCCCTGCACATAGTTCTGGCAGCAGCCGTCGGCGGGCAGGTCGATCGACACCTTCGTGTCGACCACATAGTCGCCTGCGGGAGCGGGCTCGGTGACGAGCCCGGCTGCTCCCTCGCCGAGGTTCAGATCGGCCTGCTGCGTCTGCCACGAGAACACGCCGTCGGCGACGCCGTGGCCCGCCGGGTCGGGTTCCCTCGTCCACCTCCACTGCTCGCCGAGCTCCGTACCGTCGAACTCGTCGGAGAGGGCGGGTATCGGCTCGCCGGGCTGCGGCACCTCGGCCGGCACGGGCGTGTAGCCGGCCGTCTGCCCGGGTGCCGTCACGGGTGCGGGCTGCGGCGAATCGGAGGGACCCTCGCCGCCTCGCGTCACCGGCCAGCCGTCGACCCAGTCGAGCGGGTCCATCAGAACGGGCCGCTTCGTGTAGCTGCCGTCGAGGAACCACGGGTCGGTGCGATCGACCGCGTGGTAGACGATCCACTGCTGGCCGGAGAGGTCGGTCACGACCGTGTTGTGCCCGGTTCCGATCCAGCGGTTGCCGTTCTGGTGCAGCACGGGCGTGCCGCCGACGCGGCCCGCGAGCAGCGAGGTTCCGGTGCGATCGACGAACGGACCGGTCGGGCTCTGCGAGCGGCCGGCGAACACGGAGTACGCGGTGAGGGGACCGTTGCAGCAGTTCGTCGCCGAGGCGAGCAGGTAGTACCAGCCGTCGTGCTCGACGACGTTCACTCCCTCGTAGCGGTTGGAGATCGCGATCTCGATCTGGCTCGCCGGGTCGGAGGTGAGGCCGTCAGCCGAAAGCGTGCGCACCGAGATGCCGCCGAAGTAGCTGCCGTAGTAGATGTACGCGGTGTCGCCGTCGATGAGCACCTCCGGGTCGAACGTCCAGCGCCTGTCGTTCGGGTTGCCGCCGGGCGGGGCCTGCGGCTCGACGACGGCAGCGCCGGAGTCGGTCCAGGGTCCGGCGAGGCTCGGGCTCGTGGCCACCCCGATGGCGGATCTCTTGTTGTCCGGGTTCGGGTCGGGGTTGTCGGCGGTGTTCGTCGCCGTGTAATACAAGCGATAGCTGCCGCCCACGAATGCCACGTCGGGTGCCCACATGTCGCCGTCGCCGATCCAGGCCGGCTTGGTCGGCAGGGCCTCGCCCTGGAACACCCAGTCGACGAGGTTCGTCGACCGATAGCTCGGAATGCTGTAGAACACGGGCTCGCCGTCTCCGTCGACCTCGCCGGTGACGAGGGCGTCGCGCGTGCAGAAGAGGTACCAGGCGTCATCGCCCGGTGTCTGCGAGCGGATGACGTCGGGATCTGCGCACTGCTCCGCGCTCACGCCGTCCGGCAGCTCGAGGTTCAGCGGGTTGCTGTATGTCGGAGCCGGGTCGGCTGGTGCCGCTGCGGTCGGTTCCACCGCGGCGAATGCGGGTGTCGCGCCGGCGACGACCGCGAGTGCCGCGATCAGGGCGCCCTCTCGAATCATCTTCTTCATGGATCCTCCTCGTTGAGGTCGTGCGATGGATGGTGGGGTGTCAGGGAGTGACGACGGGCCTGCCGTCGGACCAGTCGAGCGGGGAGACGATCATGCCCCGATAGGAGTAGGCGGGATCCCACGAGTGGTAGACGATGCGGGCCCTGCCGTCCGGTGCCGCCACCACGTCCTGCCCTCCGGGACCGAGAGCGCGGCCGCCACTCGTCGCCGTCGTGAGCAACGGCTCGTCGCCCTTGGCGTAGGGCCCGGTGATGGATGAGGCGAGCGCGTAGCCCATGGCGTAGTCGTCGCCGCCGTAGTCGTTGGCCGAGTAGAACAGGGCGTACTCGTCGCCATGGCGCACGATCACGGGAGCCTCCACGAGGTCTCCCTCCCACTCCTCGGTCTGCTTGACCAGGTCGACCGGCTCTCCGACCACGGCCAGGCCGTCGGCCGTGAGCGTCGACAGCCTCAGCCAGGTGTCGAGTCCGCAGCAGTTGCCGTCGTTCTTCCAGACGAGGTATCGGCTGCCGTCGTCGTCGACGAAGCTGCTCGCATCGATGGCGCCGCCCTCGCCGACCGGGCAGATCAGGGGCTCGGGCGCATCCGACACGAACGGACCCGTGGGCGCAGCCGCCACGGCCACGCCGATGCACTGGCGGCCCGACTCGCGCTCCTGCGCCGTGAAGTACAGCGCGTAGCCACCGTCGGGCAGGGCGGCGACATCGGGAGCCCAGGTGCGACCGGTCTCCGCCCAGGCCGGGAGCTTGGGGAACGCATCGTCGAGAGAGACGCTCCAGGTCTCGAGGTCGGGCGACGTGGCGTACTGCAGATTGACTGCCCGGCTGTTCGTGGCGAAGGCGTAGTACTCGCCATCGACGGCAATCAGATCGGGATCAGGGAAGTCCTGGTCGATGGCGAACGCCGGTGACGCGTCGCCGTCGACGGATGTGCCGCCCGAGCCGCCGTCGCCCGTCGCGTCCGCCGAGCATCCGGCCAGAACGATGAGCCCGGCCGACGCCAGCGCGACCAACGGCACGAACGGGCGGTGCGTCATCCCTTGACCGCGGAGCTCGCGACGGACTCGACGATCTGCTTCTGCGCAATGCCGAACAGGATGAGCACGGGCACCGAAGCGATGACGGCACCCGCCATCACGATGCTGAAGTGCGTGGAGTAGGTTCCCTGCAGCTGCGACAGCCCGGGCTGCAGAGTGAGGCGCTCGGGGCTGAGCAGCACGTAGATGGGCCAGAGGAAGTCGTTCCAGTTGGCCAAGAAGCTCAGGATCGCGAGCGTGGCCAGGGCAGGCCTCGACAGCGGCAGCACGATCTGAGTGAAGATGCGCAGGTCGCCGGCCCCGTCGATGCGGGCGGCCTCCTCGATCTCGGCCGGCAGTCCGATGAAGAACTGGCGGAGAAAGAAGATTCCGAACGCACCCGCGGCGCCCGGCACGGTGATCGCCCAGATGGTGTCGAGCCATCCGAGGTTCTGAACGATGAGGTAGTTGGGAATCAGGAAGATGACCGGGGGTACGAGCAGCGTGCCGATGATCACGCCGAAGACGATCTTCTTTCCGCGGAACTCGAGGCGGGCCAGTGCATATGCGCCCAGCGACGCCGTGACGAGGATGATCGCGGTCTGCAGGGTCGCCGCCAGGAAGCTGTTGAGCAGCCAGAGGAAGATCGGCTGCTGGCCCTCGGCCAGCGTGCTGTAGGCCTCGGTCGATGCCGGATCGGGCACGATGCCGTAGGGGTTCGAGATGACGTCGCCGTCGGTCTTGAACGAGGTGATCAGAATCCAGACGAGCGGCAGGATGATGGCCAGCGCGACGAAGATCAGCACGGCGTAGAGGCCGGCTGTGCGGGCCGCGACTCCCTTCGGCCTGCGCCGGGGCGCCTGAACGGAGGAGCCCGCTGCCGACGACGCCGCCGAGCGCGATCGCGATGGCGCGGGCGTCTTCGGCACTGTGGTGGATGACATGCGCTGTCCTTACTCTGTCTTCTCGCGCTGCAGGCGGAAGTTGATGACGCTGATCACCGCGAGGAATGCGAAGAGGATGTAGCTCATCGCGGCGGCGGGGGCCATGTTGTTCTGCGAGAGGCCCTGGTCGGAGATGTACATGATCGCGGTGCGGGTGCTGTTCGCGGGCCCGCCCTTGGTGAGGATGTAGGACTGCCCGAACATGTTGGCCGATTCCAGGATCGTGGTCGTGCTCACGAACAGCATCACCGGTCGCAGGCCCGGGAGGGTGACGCTCCAGAACTTGCGGATCATGCCTGCGCCGTCGAGAGATGCCGCCTCGTAGAGATCGGGGTTGATCGCCTTGAGGCCGGCGAGCAGGATCACCGCGTTGAAGCCCAGGGTCCACCAGACGGTCACGATCACCAGCGAGACCCACGCCCACGGAACGTCGACCGTCCACGGGATGTCGCTCGGCAGACCCAGCATCCCCAGGATGTGGTTCAGCATGCCCGACTGGGTGTCGAGCAGGTACTTCCAGATGACGCCGATGACCGCGACGCCCAGCACATACGGCGCGAAGAAGATGGCGCGGAACGCCGTGCCCCCGCGGATGTTGTTGTTGAGCAGGATCGCGATGAACAGCGGGATGATCAGCAGGCAGGGAACACTGAGCACCGTGAAGATGCCGGTCGCTCCCATGCTCTGCCAGAAGTCGCCGAACGTGATCGAGCCGGGAGTGAACAGGTCGATGTAGTTCTGCAGCCCGATGAAGTTCTGGGTGTCTTTGAAGGGGCTCCAGTCGGTGACGCTGATCCAGAGTCCGAAGATCGACGGGGCGACGACGAACACGGTGAAGAGCGCCAGGAAGGGAGCGAGGAACAGGTAGGCGGTGCCCGTGTGCCGGGCGGCCCCCGTCCTCGCGGCGCGGGGGCGCCGGGCGGCCCCCGTCCTCGCGGCGCGGGGGCGCCGGGAGGACGGGAGGCGGGTGGCGAGATTAGTCACCGTACTTGGCTGCATTCTGCTTGAGGATCTCGTTCGCCTGCTTGGCGGCGTCGTCGAGTGCCTCCTTGGGCTCCTTCTTGCCGGTGACCGCCTCGTTCAGCGCCGTCGTGATGAGGGCGTTGGCCGCGGTGATGCCGGGCGCGGAAGTCTCGTAGTGCGCGTAGGGAAGCGAGTCGATGAACGGCTTCAGGTTGGGATACGTCTCGACCAGGGTCGGGTCGTTGCGAACGTCGTTCGCGGCGGGGAGCTCGCCGGTCTCGGCCCAGCCGGCCGAGTTCTCGTTCATCCACTTCACGAAGGTGGCGGCGGCAGCCGTCTTGTTCTTGTCCTGGCCCTTGTTGTTCATGAACATCCAGTGGGTCGAGCTCGACCACACGGCCTGCTCGGTTCCGATCTGGGGCACGGGGGCGACGGTCCAGTCGATCTCATTGAACGACTCGTTGGTCGTCTGCCAGACACCGTTCCAGTTGTAGGCCGTCTGTCCTGCGAGCAGGCCCTTGATGTTGCCGTCCTGAGCGACGTTCGGCGGGCTGTAGCCCTTGTCGATCAGGTCGACCATGTGCGTCAGCGCCTGCACGCCCGCGTCGGAGTTGAAGGTCGCCTCGGTGACGTCGTCGTTGTACAGGTCGCCGCCGAACTGCCAGAGCAGCGACTCGAACTCGAATGTGCCGGTGAACACGTAGCCGTCGACCCACTCGCCGGAGATGCCGGCTGCCTTGAGCGCCTCGAGCGCCTTCATGTACCCGTCCTTGTCGGTCGGCACGGTGGCGGGGTCGATGCCGGCGGACTTCAGGACGTCGTTGTTGACGTACAGGCCCATCGGGGTGACGCTCCACGGTATTCCGTACTGGGCACCCTTGTATGCGCCCGCATCCATCAGACCTTCGGGAAAGTCGTCGGCCGAATAGCCGAGCGCGTCGACGATGTCGTCGGCCGGCAGCAGCAGTCCCTGCGCCGCGTACGTGGCGACGTCGTCGCCGTGCGCGACCGCGACGTCCGGGCCCTTGCCCGCCTTGACGGCGAGAGGCATCTTCTTCGAGATGTCTCCCCATTCCTGCGGCACGTTCTTGACTTCGATGTTGTCGTGCTCGGAGTTGAACTTCTCCACGAGTTTCGGAACGAGCACCGGGGCGGCTCCGCCCGTCCAGCCGTTCCAGAACGTGATCGACACCTTCGGTCCGGTGTAGTCCTCGCCGGGAACGGCGTTTCCGCCCGCTCCCGCTCCGCCGCCGGAACAACCGGCCAGCGCGATACCGACGCCCAGGGCCAGCGTTGCTGCGACCGCCCTGCGTGCGATGCCCTTCTTCATAAGACTCTCCTTCGAGTTGTGATCGCCGAACAAGGCGAGGCAAGGGTTTGCCGCTTCGATCGGACGCGGGTGATTCCGGAGACCGAACGAAGACTTCGCGTCGAACTTACAGCGCTAGAAGTTTCGGGTCAAGGGGGGTTCGGGTTACAGCGATGCAATCGTGACGGCGACCGAGCCGCTACTATCGGAAGCCACGCATGCCGGCGTCTCCGTCGGGCGATGCGACGGCGTTATCCGGGAGGATCGATGGCTGGAGTCCGGCTGCAGGACGTCGCCGAGCACGCCGGCGTCTCGATGAAGACCGTCTCGAACGTCGTGCACGAGCATCCGCATGTGTCGCACGCCATGCGCGAACGGGTGCAGAAGGCCATCGACGAACTCGGCTACCGCCCCAACGCCCTGGGTCGCCGTCTCGCGACGGGGCGCACCGGCCTGCTCGCCCTCGCCTTCGCCGACGTGCGACTCCCCTACTTCTCCGAGTTGGCCAATCTCGTGTCCCGAGCGGCCGCGCAGACCAGTCCGGGCTACCGACTGCTCCTCGAGGAGACGGAAGGAACCCTCGAGGGCGAACGCGCCGTCCTCTCGGCCAGCGAGGCGGGCCTCGTCGACGGGATGCTCTTCCAACCGTCGCAGATCTCGTCGCGCGAGATCGCCGAGCGCCACGGCGACCTGCCCATGGTGCTTCTCGGTGAGGGCCCGGCGCCGCTGAGCATGGACCGCGTGATGATCGACAACGTCTCGGCGGCGGCCGCCGCCACGCGCCATCTCGTGGCCCTCGGCCGGCGGCGCATCGCATTCCTGGGCCATGAGGCCCAGGCTCTCTCGTCGACCTCGCGTCTCCGGATCGTGGGCTACCAGGAGGGTCTGGAACAGTCCGGGCTCTCGGCCGACCCGGCGCTGCTGATCGCCAGCGACGAGATCACACCCGCCGCGTCGGCCGCGTCGCTCGGCGCCGCGATCGACGCCGGCCTGAAGATCGACGGCATCGTGTGCCGCGACGACCTCGCCGCGATGGGCGCCCTGCGAGCCCTCCACGAGCGCGGCATCCGCATTCCCGACGACATAGCGATCGTGGGCTGGGACAACATCTCGTTCACCGCGACGACCTTCCCGAGCATCACGTCGATCGCGCCCGACCTCGACGCCCTCGCCCGCGTCGCCCTCGAGATGCTGGGAGAACGGATCGCCGGCTTCGACGGGCTCGGTCGCCATCGCCTGGTCGACTACGAACTCATCGCGCGCGAGAGCGCGCCACCCGCCTGAGCCCGGAGCATCGGGCCGCAGCCGCGGGCGGCCGAACCGCACACCGTCATGTTCCGTATTTACAGCGCAGTAAATTTGCTGACATGATGGGCGCATGAGCAGTGACGCCCCTTCCCACACCGCGCACGATCGCCCTGCCGGCGACAACGACGGCAGCTACCCGCGGCCCCAACTGGTGAGGGCGCGGTGGAGCGAACTCGACGGCCCCTGGCGTTTCTCGTTCGACGACACGGACTCGGGACTCGACGCGGGCTGGCAGAACTCGGCGGACTTCGACCTCACCATCACCGTGCCGTACCCGTTCGAGTCGGCATTGTCCGGCATCGGCGACACCGGGTTCCACCGCGTGGTCTGGTACGCCCGCTCCGTGAGCGCGGACGAGCTGAGCGAGGCCGGCTTCGGCGGCGTCGATTCGGGCAGCGACGACGCCCGGCGACTCATGCTGCACTTCGGCGCCGTGGACTATCGCGCGATGGTCTGGCTCAACGGCGTCTTCCTCGGCTCGCACGAGGGCGGCCAGACGCCTTTCTCGTTCGACATCACCTCGGCGCTCGACGACGAACGCGCCGAGCAGCTCCTGGTGGTGCGCGCGGAGGACGACCCCGCCGATGTCGCACAGCCCCGGGGTAAACAGGACTGGAGGCTCGATCCCCACTCGATCTGGTACCACCGCACGACCGGCATCTGGCAGCCCGTCTGGCTCGAGGCGACGCCGACCGTGGCGGTTCGCCTCGTGCACTGGGTTCCGGATGTGCCGGGCGGCACTGTCGCGGTGCGCATCGACCTCGCCCGCGATCCGAAGCCGGGAACCGTCGTCGACATCGCGCTCTCTTTCGAGGGCCGTGTTGTGGGCGAGCTCACCCTGCCCGCCGCGACCACCAGCATCCACGGGGTCGTCGAAGTGCTCGAGCAGCGGAACGGGCAGGCCTACGAGGAGCTCCTCTGGTCGCCCGAGCACCCGCGCCTGATCGACGCGACCGTGACCGTGCGGCACGGCGAGGCGACGATCGACAGCGTCGCCTCCTACCTCGGCCTGCGCTCGGCCGCATGGGGAGGCGGCCGTTTCCTGCTCAACAACCGGCCGTACTTCGTGCGCTCCGTGCTGAACCAGGGGTACTGGCCCGAGTCGCACCTGGCGAGCCCGGGCCCGGACGCGTTTCGCGCCGACATCGAGCTCACCAAGGAGCTCGGCTTCAACGCCACCCGTCTTCACCAGAAGATCGAGGACCCCCGGTTCCTGTACTGGGCCGATCGGCTCGGACTCCTCGTCTGGGCCGAGACGCCCGGGGCGTTCGAGTTCTCGAGCACCGCGGCCACGCGCCTGCTCGCCGAGTGGACGGCCGTGATCGAACGCGACCTGTCGCATCCGTCGATCGTCACCTGGGTGCCGCTCAACGAGAGCTGGGGCGTGCAGCACATCGAGCACGACCCGGCCATGCGCGCCTTTGCACGCGCCCTCGTCTCGATCACCCGCACGCTCGACGGCTCCCGGCCCGTGATCTCGAACGACGGCTGGGAGCATGTCGACTCCGACATCATCAGCGTGCACGACTACGAGTCGTCGGGCGCCGTGCTGACGAAACGCTACTCCGACGACGACGCGAAAGAGCGGCTGCTCGACGGGTTCGGCCCGGCCGGCAGGCGGATCCTGCTCGACGGCCAGCAGGTCGGCGAACGCCCCGTGATGCTCACCGAGTTCGGCGGCATCTCTTTCGCCACCCGATACGTCGACACGGATGCCTGGGGTTACTCGAGCGCGTCGGGCGCCGACGATTTCGTGGCGCGGCTGCGCGCCGTGGTGGGTGCCCTCGACGAGAGCACCTTCCTGGCGGGCTACTGCTACACGCAGCTCGCCGACACCCTGCAGGAGACGAACGGACTCGTGTCGGATGACCGCGTTCCGAAGGCGCCGATCGAGGTTCTCCGCGCGATCTTCTCGGGCCAGGGGCGCTCCGCCTAGCACCGCGGGGCACCGGTCGCCGGGGCTCCCGTAGAATGGAGCACGGCCTATTTCTCTACAGTGTCTGGAGTCCGCCCGGTATGTGCGGCATCGTCGGTATCGTCTCGTCCGGTCCGGTCAATCAACAGGTGTACGACAGCCTTCTCTTGCTTCAGCACCGCGGGCAGGACTCGACCGGTATCGCCACGGCCGACGGCTCGACGTTCCACATCACGAAGGCCAAGGGGCAGGTCCGTGAGGCGTTCCGCACGCGCGACATGCGCTCCCTGCTGGGAAACGTGGGCCTCGGCCACGTGCGCTACGCGACCAAGGGCGTCGCCGGCAATGAGCAAGAGGCCCAGCCGTTCTACGTCAATGCGCCCTACGGCATCGTGCTCATCCACAACGGCAACCTCACCAACACCCGCGAGCTTAACCAGGAGCTCTTCCACATCGACCGCCGGCACCTGAACACCTCGAGCGACACCGAGCTGCTGCTCAACGTTCTCGCCACCGAGCTGCAGAGCCAGGTCTCCGGCCTCGACCTCGAGCCCGACCAGGTTTTCGACGCCGTCGCCAACGTGCACGAGCGCATCGAGGGCTCCTACGCGGTGATCTCGCTCATCGCCGGCCACGGGCTGCTCGCCTTCCGCGACCCCTTCGGCATCCGCCCTCTCGTTCTCGGCAAGCGCAGCGACGCGAACGCCCTCGCCGGTGTGCAGCGCGACGAGTGGATCGTGGCCAGCGAGTCGCTGGTGCTCGAGGCCTCCGGCTACGAGGTCGTGCGCGAGGTCGCGCCCGGCGAAGCGATCTTCATCACGCAGAACGGCGAGATGTACTCGCGGCAGTGCGCGAAGAACCCGGTTCTCGTGCCCTGCTCGTTCGAGTACGTCTACCTCGCACGCCCCGACAGCGTTATGAACGGCATCTCGGTCTACGAGGCCCGGCTCCGGCTCGGCAACCGCCTGGCCACGACCATCGCCGATCTCACCCCGATGGGCGACATCGACGTGGTCATGCCCATTCCCGACTCGTCGAGGCCCGCCGCCATGCAGGTCGCGCAGAAGCTCGGCGTCGAATACCGCGAGGGCTTCTACAAGAACCGCTACGTGGGCCGCACCTTCATCATGCCCGGCCAGGCCGAGCGCAAGAAGAGCGTGAGGCAGAAGCTCAACGCCATGTCGACCGAGTTCAAGGGCAAGAACATTCTGATCGTCGACGACTCGATCGTGCGGGGCACGACCTCGAAGGAGATCGTCGAGATGGCCCGCGCCGCCGGCGCCAACAAGGTCACGTTCACCTCGGCCGCTCCCCCTGTGCGCTTCCCGCACGTCTACGGCATCAACATGCCGTCGCGCGAAGAGCTCGTGGCCCACGGTCGCAGCTTTCCCGAGATCGCCCGCGAACTCGGAGCAGACCACCTCATCTACCAAGAGATCTCCGACATGGAGAGCGCCATCCTCGAGGGAAGCCAGGTGAAGAACCTCGAGATGAGCTGCTTCACCGGCGAATACGTCACCGGTTCGGTGAGCCCCGAGTACCTCGCCTGGGTCGAGGCGACGCAGCGCTCCTAGCGCCCGCTCCCTGAGCCAGTCCTAGCGCCCGCCCCCTGAGCCCGTCGAAGGGCCCGCACCCTGAGCCTGTCGAAGGGCCGCCCCGTCCACTCGGCGCACATGCACGCTTAGGCCCCGGGGAAGGTGCTTGTGCGCCGGATGGATCGGCCGCACAAGATCGACTCGGCTCAGATGCATCTATCTTCGACATCGTGGGTGCATGTGCGACGAGTCGATCTCGCGGCCGACAGAGTCGGCTCGCGGGGAACCGCTATAAGCGCCCCAGGGCACAAAGGACTGGCCCGGGGCTTCCACCCCGGGCCAGTCCTTCGTTCAGTGTGCCTACGGGCGGGTCAGCGCTCCGCGGCGACGACGCACGACGAGCAGCGCGCCCAGGGCGAGAAGCAGGCCGGCCCCGAGAAGCGGAACCGTCGCATCCAGACCCGTGGCGGCGAGCGCCGGCGGAGCGGCGGGCGCGCCGGGTGCGGCCGCGGCCGGGTCGCCGACCGAGACACCGGGGGTGCCCGGATCGACGACGAGCTCGCCGATCTGCGCGGGGTAGCTCAGTTCGAGGCCCGACTCGTTCAACGCGAATGCGATGGTGTGAGCTCCGTCGGCCGCGCCCTCAGGAATGCTGAACGCCACGGTGGACCGGCCCTGCTCGTCGTAGAGATCGACGATCGACAGGTCGATGTCGGCGGTCGCAATCTCGACGCCGTCGAAGAGCACCCGAACCGAGGTGTCCGGCACCGGAGTGCCGCTCAGCACCAGCGAGCTGAGCGAGAACTCGTAGCTGTCACCGGGCTCGACCGTGCCGAAGGCGACGGGCGTTCCGGCCGGGTCGGCAAGGTTCGCGATACCGATCGAGCCCGTGGTGTAGTCGGGCGACAGAGGCGAGTTCTGACCGATGTAGTCCCTGAACGCGTCGAGGTCGACTCGGCCGGTGTCGGCCTTGCCCTGGCCATTGGCCAACTCGAGGAACCCGTCTCCACCGGCGGCGAGGAAGCTGTTCGTCACGACCTTGAAGGTGTCGTCCGCTGCGATGGGGTCGCCCAGGTAGAAGATCTCGGTCACGTGAGATCCGTCGGCGGCCGCGGGGTCGTAGGTGTACGTGAGCTCGGAGTTGATGCCGAGCTTGAGGAACGGGCGGGTCTGCCCCGTCTGCCACTGCTGCTCGAGCACCGTCTTGATCTGCGCACCGGTCAGCGTCTGCGTGAACAGGGTGTTGGCGAACGGCTGCACGGTCGCGGCCTCTTCGTAGGTCACCGAGCCGTCGACGTCGCCGGGGCTGCCCGGGTTCGCCGCGTAGTTGATGTTCGTGCGAAGGCCGCCGGGGTTCATAAAGGCGAGCTGAGTGCCGAGGTCGCGGGTGGCCCAGAGCTGGCCGTCGGCGACCTCATTGCCGAGCGTCGACTCGCCACCGCGGTTCTCTTTGGTGACGTCTGTCAACGTGGCCCTGTTGAAGGAGTCCGTGACCGTGCCGATCACCTCTCGACCGATGACGCTCGACGTCTGCTTGGCTTCGGCGACGAGAGCGGCCACCTCGGCGTCTTGCGCGTACAGCGAGGCCGCGGGCACGGCGGGGTTTCCTCCCGACGCGGGGACGGCGGGCTTCACCAGCGGGATGATCTCACCGGTCGACGACGAGATCGCCTTCGTGGTGGGGTTCACCTGGAAGTTGAAGTGACCGAGGTTGGAGCCGTAGCTGCCCGTCTGCAGCACGGGGATCGTCTTCGCGCCGACCGTCACCGACTGCGAGTACAGCGTGTGGGTGTGGCCGGATGCGATGGCATCGACATACGGACCGGTGCCCGTGACGATCTTGCCGAAGACGGTATTGACGTCGGTGAAGTTGGCCGACGCTGACGCGGCACCCTCGTGGATCACGAGAACCAGCACATCGGCTTCCTCGTTGCCGGGCGCCTCCGTTCCGTCGGTGAGCTCCTGCGCGACGGCGTTGACGCTGTCGACGATGCCGCCGACGGCCAGGGTGTCGATGCCGGCCGGGCTGACGAGCGTGGTCAGGTCTTCTGTGACCGCCCCGATGAAGCCGACCTTCACACCGTCGAAGGTCTGGATGTCGTAGGGCGCGAACGCGTGGTCTGCCGTGCCCTTGTTGAACAGGTTCGCCGAGATGAACTCGAACTGAGCCCGTTTGGCGACTCGGACCTCGAGGTCCTCACGGCCATGGTCGAGCTCGTGGTTTCCGATCGCCGAGACACTCAGTCCGATCAGGTTCAGTGCGTCGATGGTGGGCTCGTCGTTCTGCGCCTGCGAGATGAACGGCGAACCGCTGATGTTGTCACCGGCGGAGACGAGGGTGCTGTTGGGGTTCGCGGTCTTAAAGGTGTCGAAGGCGGTCGCGATGCTTGCCGCGCCGGCCTCGCCGCTGCCGAGGTTCTGCTCGAGGTGGCCGTGGAAGTCGTTCATCGTGTAGACGTCGATCGACACGTCACCGGGTGCGGCCGACGCGGGAAGAGCGGCGAACCCGACGAGGGCGATGGTGGACGACACGAGAAGCGCGGCGGCGCGCACAGGGCGCCGCCGTGGTGAGGATGGCTGCATGGGGTGTGATTCTCCAGGAATTGTTCAGGGGTGACTCCCAGCAAACGCGACCCGACCATCCCAGTCAACGAACACCCCGAAACGAAACCTGTTGTTCACAAACGACAAAAGCTCAGCCCGTGCACCTCCCGTTGTGGGGGTGCACGGGCTGAGCTCGTCAGCGTCGGATCAGACGCAGGCGGTGAGGTTCTCGACGGCCGAGGTCAACGAGTTCGGCCCGCCCAGCAGGGTGACCTGGTCGACCCCGAGGGTTGAGAGGTCGGCAATCACCTGGGCCGGAACGCACGTCGTCGGCACGACGTAGAGCGGAGCTCCGACGGCGCCGGCGTACGCTGCGCCCGCCAGCGCGTCCGGGAAGTTGTATCCCGTGGCGATGAACGCGCGCTTGCTCGAGGTGAAGGCGTCCTTGTTGATGTTCGCCGAGGCCTCGAAACGATCGGCGCCCGACAGACGCGTGACCGTGCGGTCAGCAGCTGCGAGCGATGCCTCGATGGACGGCGTCACCGAGTTCGGTCCGCCCGCGATCTTCACGCTGGTGACGCCCAGCTCGGTCAACGTCTTCTTCGTCGCAGCGTCGGCCACCGCAGCCGTGCCGTTCACGAGAACGACGGGCGCTCCGACCGTGCCGCCCGCGGCGCTGGCCGACAGTGCATCCGGGAAGTTCTGGCCGGTGGAGACGTAGGCGAGGGTCGCCCCGGCCTCACCGAATGCATAGTCGACGACGTTGCGCGACGCTTCGTACCGGTCGGCGCCGGAGATGCGCACGGCGTCACCGGTCGCAAGCGTGTCGAGCTGGGAGAGGACCGCATCCGACACCGAGTTGGGGCCACCCACAACGACGATCTTCGACGGCTTGAGCCGCTGGATCTCGGTCGTGACGGACGCGGGGATGGACGACTTCGTCGTCAGAAGAAGCGGCGCCTTCTCCTTGACCGCGGCCGGGGCTGCGCTGAGGGCGTCGGGGTAGTTCTCTCCGGTGACGACGTAGACGGTGTTCGCCGTGGTGGGATACGCCTTCTGGGAGATGCCGACGGCGACGTCGTAGCGGGTCGCGCCCTCGATGCGGCTCGCCGGCGCGAAGTCGATCGGCGTGTAGGTCTCGAACGGGGCGTACTTCGCTCCACCACCCGGGTAGGTGTAGACGCCGTAGTTTCCCGTGACCGGTGCGCCGGCGTAGTTGTTCTTGATGAGGAGTGTCGCCTCGAAGGTTCCGTCGGGCTTGACCTCGATGGCTCCGGCGCCCGCTCCGCCGATCGTGGCGATGTCCTCGGCGGAGACGGCCCACTTGACCTCGGAGTTGCTGCGCGCGGATGGCGCCGCATTGGCCGTCGGCTGCCAGACGTCGGCGTATTTGCCGAACCCGACATAGACACCCGTGAACTTGCCGGCGAGCGGCGGGCGAGTGCCCGTGGTCGCGGCGCCGCTGGGCAGGAATCCGGTGCCTCTGACCGTGACGACCTCGCCGAGCGGGTCGATGTTGCTCGTCTTCGAGACGACCACGGTCGGGCTCGGAGCCGTGGCCGTGTATCCCACGGTCACAGGCAGGGCCGGCTTCTTGACGTCAGACGAGAGTCCGCTGCTGAACCAGTACGACGACTGGCCGGTCAGGAACTGGAAGTCGACGAAGTCGCTCGGGAACGATCCCCAGTACGCGCTGTTCGACGACGACGGGGCGACCTGGCCCGCGTCGGCCGGCGCGGAGACGCCCAGGTAGTCGGGCGTGACCGTGAATCCGTCTTCGTCCACGACCACACCGGTGAGGTTGGCCAGGGTGATCTCGCGGGGGGCGATGGTCTCCCAGACGTTCGTGTCCTGCATGCTGGCGCCGTAGCCCGACGCGGTCGCGGTGAGCGTTCCGTTTCCCTCCGCATCGACGGTGAGAAGCGGGTCGCTGGCCGTCCAATAGGTGAGTCCGCCGTAGAAGACGACCGAGAAGTCGCCGTCCCACTGGATGCTCGCCTCGCCCGTTGCAGGATCGACGTGCCCGCTGCCCGCCGAGATCGTGACCTTCGTGTCGGACCAGCTCGTCGCCGTCGTGTTCACGTTGGTGCCGGCCGGGGTCTGGCACTTCGTCGCCCACGTGGGGTTCGTCGTCCCGTCGCCCGCAGCGTTCGGCTTGACGATCTCCACGTTGCCCGCTGAGGCGGAGTAGAAGCCGTCCGACTCGGTCCAGACACGCGAGGATCCGGTGTTTCCGGCCACTCCGGCCGACAGGAAGTTGCAGCCGCCGAAGAAGGCGCCGCTGTTGGCCTCGTTGGTCACGCCCCAGGTCAGGACTGCGTCACTGACGTCGAGCTCGGCGGCGGACGCGGGCAGCGCCGCGAAGGTCGAGAGGCCGACGGCGACGATGGCCGCCGCGGCCAGTGCCGCACGAGGGCGGCGAGAGGTTCTGAATTTCACGACAACTCCGGAATTGTGGGATCAGGCGCAGGGCACGCGCAGAGAGATATCGAGGCATCGTCATAATCGAGGCGCTCGATCGGAGTTAGCTTAGCCTTAATTAGGTTAGGTATTCCTAATTAACTTTCGTAGACTGCTTATCGATACCCCTCTCCTCCCTCGTTCGAAAAGACGCTCAACCATGTCCTCCACCGCACGCTCCCGGCGCATCCCCCGACTTCTCCTCGGCTCGGTGATCGTGCTCGCGGTGGCATTGACGGGCTGCTCGGCCGGCGCGTCCGGGGCGGAATCGGGCGAGGCATCCTGCGCGGCGTCGACCACCCCGCTGGCCGAACTCGCCGTCGACGACGCACCCCGCGAGGCGGTCGGCGCATCCACCGCCTGCCTGACCGACACGACCATCGACCCGGTCGCCGACGATGTCGTCTCGCAGCTGCCCGTGACCGTCACCGACAACCAGGGCACTCCGGTCACGATCACCGACACCTCGCGCATCCTCGCTCTCGACCTCTACGGATCGCTCGCCGCCACGGTCTACGGACTCGGCCTCGGCGACAACGTCGTGGGGCGCGACACGTCGACCGGCTTCGACGAGGCGAAGGACCTGCCGCTCGTCACGCAGAACGGTCACGAGCTCAACGGCGAGGCGATTCTCGCGCTCGAGCCCACTGTCATCCTCACCGACTCGTCGATCGGGCCGTGGGACGTGGTGCTGCAGATGCGCGAGTCCGGCATCCCCGTGGTGGTGATGACCCCCACCCGCAGCCTCGAGAACACCGGCGACATCGTCACGGCCGTCGCCGCCGCGCTCGGCGTGCCCGAACAGGGCCGGATGCTCGCGGACCGCCTGCAGGACGAGACGGCTCAGACCGTGGCCGACATCGCGGCGATCGCTCCGAAAGACGAGGCCGACAAGCTGCGCATCATGTTCCTCTACGTGCGCGGAAACGCGGGCATCTACTACATCTTCGGAACGGGTTCGGGCACCGATTCGCTGATCACGAGCCTCGGCGGCGTCGACGTGGCCACCGAGATCGGCTGGCAGGGCATGAGGCCGATGACGGCCGAGGCCATGGTCGATGCGTCGCCCGACCTCATCCTCATGATGACCAAGGGACTCGAATCGGTCGACGGCGTCGACGGCCTGCTCGAACGCATCCCGGCCGTGGCCGAGACCCCCGCCGGCCAGCACCGGCGCATCGTCGACATGAGCGACACCGAGGTGCTGAGCTTCGGACCGCGCAGCCCCGCGGTTCTCGACGCCCTCGCCCGCGCCATCTATGCCCCGACGAAGGCCGAGTAGCGTGACCGCCGTCGACGACGCGACCCGCACCGACCGGCCCTCGCCCGAGTCCTCCGCCGATCCCCTGCCGCGCACCGTCACCGCCCGACGCCGGGTGCTGCTGATCACGGGGCTCGCTCTCGCCCTGGCGGTCATGGCGCTCGTGTCGGCGGGAACGGGCCAGCTCTACGTGTCTCCGGCAGAGGTGTTCGGCTCGATCATGCACGCGGTCGGGCTCGACCTCGGGCCGCTTCCCGCGCATCCGAACGGCGAGAGCGCGCTCTGGACCATCCGGTTCCCCCGCGTGGCCATGTCGATCGTGATCGGCGCAGCGCTGGCCGCCGCCGGACTGCTGATGCAGGCCGTGTTCGGCAACCCGCTGGCCGACCCCGGCGTGATCGGTGTCTCCTCGGGGGCCGCGCTCGGCGCATCCGCCACCATCGTCTTCGGATGGGCGTTCTTCGGCGAGTGGACCATCGCCGTCGCCGCCTTCATCACCGGTCTCGCCGCCACCTTCGTCGTCTACTTCATGAGCCGGTCGGGCGGAAAGACAGAGGTCGTGACCCTCGTGCTCACGGGCATCGCGGTCAACGCGTTCACCGGCGCGGGCCTCGCCCTCATGACGTTTCTCGGCGACCAGGCGGCGCGCGAGCAGATCGTGTTCTGGCAGCTCGGCAGCCTCAACGGCTCGCGCTGGCAGCAGTTCTGGATCGTGCTGCCGCTCATCGTCGTCGGAGTGGTCGTCGCGTTCGTCATCTCGCGCAGACTCGACCTGCTCTCGCTCGGCGAGCGCAGCGCCCGACATCTCGGGGTCAACGTCGAGGGCCTGCGCATCGTGGCCATCGTCGTGACCGCGCTGCTGGTGGCCGCCGCCGTCTCGTTCGCGGGCATCATTGCGTTCGTCGGCCTCGTGATCCCCCACCTCATGCGCATGATCATCGGCCCGGCGCACCGCCCGCTCCTTGTGGCCAGTGTGCTCGGCGGCGCGCTGCTGCTGCTCACGGCCGACCTCGTGGCGCGCACCGCCGTTCCCATGGCCGACCTGCCGATCGGCATGCTCACCTCGCTGGTCGGCGGTCCCTTCTTCTTCTGGCTGCTGCGCCGCGCGCGCCGCAGCGCGGGCGGGTGGGGCTGATGCGCGAGGCGAGCGTTGCTCTGGATGCTCGGGGCGTGTCGGTCGAGATCGACGGCAGGCAGATCCTCGCCGACGCATCGATCCGGGTCTTCTCGGGGGAGATCGTGGCGCTCATCGGCCCCAACGGAGCCGGCAAGTCGACGCTTCTCGCCGCCCTGACGGGAGATCAGACTCGAAGCCGCGGAACGATCGAGATCGCCGGACGCCCCCTCGACGACTGGAAGCTGAAGGAGTTGTCGCAGCAGCGCGCCGTGCTGCTGCAGGAGAACGGTGTGTTCTTTCCGTTCACGGTCGAGCAGGTGGTCGAAATGGGTCGTGCGCCTTGGCAGCGCACGCCCCTCGACCACGACGACGAGGAGGCCGTCGACGAGGCGATCCGACTCACCGACATCGAGCGTTTCCGGCATCGACAGGTTCCCTCGCTGTCGGGCGGCGAGAGGGCCCGCAGTGCGTTCGCCCGCGTGCTGGCGCAACGCACCGGCATCCTGCTGCTCGACGAGCCGACGGCCGCGCTCGACCTGCGGCACCAGGAGGACGTGCTGCGGCTCGCCCGCGAGCGCGCTCAAACGGGCGACGCCGTGATCGTGGTGCTGCACGACCTCAACCTCGCCGCCGCCTACGCCGACCGCATCGCCCTGCTCAGCTCGGGCCGCATCGTGGCCCAGGGCTCGCCCCGCGAGGTGCTCACCGTCGAGCGCATCTCCGACGTCTACGCGCAGCCGGTCGAGGTCATCACGCACCCCGAGACCGGCGCAACCATCATCCTTCCCGTGCGCGCCACTGCGCGCTTCCGCACCGCGCTCCCCCGAAAGGCCTCCTCATGACCCTCCGCTCCCGAATTCGAGCGACCGGACTGATCGCAACCGCGGCCCTCGCCGCAGGTCTCGTCGCGGCACCCCTGGCGTCGCTCGCGCCGGTCGAACCCGCGCGGGCGGCGGGCGCATCCGTGTCTGTCAGCGTCGCGGGTCGACCCGACCTGACCGGCGTCGCCGATCCGACGTATCTCACCGAGCTGCAGCTGACCGGGTCTGGCTTCCAGTCGATCGTCAACGGCTTCGGCGGGGTCTACGTTCTCTTCGGCTGGGTGGATGGCGACGGCTGGCAGCCGAGTCAGGGCGGCTCGACGGGCACCGACTACCGCTACGTTCCCGACGACGAATCGAACCCCGTGGGCTACGCCTCGTTCGTGTCGTTCCCGGGCAGCTCGACCGAATACGCGGCGAACGGAGGCATCCTGGCGAGCGACGGCACGTTCTCGGCGACGCTCCAGATTCCCGGGGCCACGTTCACCTCGCTCGACCGCTCGGGGGCGGCCTCCGAGGTGGACTGCACCGAGGTGCAGTGCGGCATCATCACGATCGGTGCCCACGGCGTTCCGAACGCGAACAACGAGACCTTCACGCCGATCACGTTCACCGATCTCTACGGCTCGGATCCGGCTGCGGCTGTCGCAGCACCCGTCGCCGAGGCGCCTGCAGCCGCGGAGGCGGCCACCCCTGTTCCCACCACCACGAGCTACGTGACGCAGCCCGCCGTCGTGGCGGCCGCCGACTCCACCGCGCAGCTCATCCCTCTCATCACCGGTGCCATCATCGGCGTGGGAGCGCTGGTCGTGCTGTCGATCGCGTTCCTGGTGTGGGCGGTGCTGTCAGGACGCAAGCGCCAGCGCGCGCTGCTGGCGGCGGCCGGCACCCCTGCCGCCCCCACTCCGGAGGCGAAGTGAGGGGCATCCGCGCCCGTTCGGGTGATGCGCGCCCCGACGACCGGCAGCGGATGCGCCCGGCGGGCGCGGATGCCCGGCGACGCGCGGCGCGTGCGGTCGCGGGGGCGGCCGTCGCGAGCCTCGCGGCCGGCGCGCTGCTCGCGTTCGGGGCGCTGCCCGCGAGCGCCGACTCGTTCACCGTCGACGACGCCGTTTTCGCCTGGGGCATCAGCAACGAGGCGAACAACCGCGCCTTCGCTCCGGGAACCTACAACGTCATGTCTGCGGGAGTGGCCCCGAAGACGAGCGGCGCCGACACGATCTCCGAGTCCGAGTGGGCGGCGACCTCCGGCGACGTCACGATCCAGAAGAAGAGCGCCGACGGCACCTACGCCACGGCGACCTGGGCCGGGCTCACGACCACTCCGACGGGCGAGCCGATCCCGAGCCCCACGAGCGGGCGCTTCAGCGATCACCGCGTGGCGATCTCGAACGGCGGCGGAACCCTCGACGCCGCATCCGACGACGCGGACATCGCCTGGAGCGGCTCGTTCACGGTCGCGTTCTACAACGGTATGACCCAGTTCTCCGTCTCCGATCCTCACCTCTCGGTGACGGCGGGTGTCGGCACCGTGACCGCGACGCTCAGCGGCTACGGCACGAGCATGGACGACCCCGACGTCTTCGAGCAGCTGCCCACCAGCGAGGTGACGATCGCGACCCTCACCGGCGTCGATGTCACCGAGAGCGGACTGATCGCGACTCCTGACTACGACGGCGTGGAGGTCGAGCTGCCCGAGTCGGCGTCTCCGCAGGTGCGCTCGGGTTCGGCCTGGGGGTCGTTTCCACAGAGCTACGTCGACTACCAGCTGCTCACGGGCCAGTCGTCGTACTGGTACTCGAGCGGGCTGAGCACCGACGGTTTCAAGAGGCCGCTGCCCATCGAGGTGTCGTTCGATTCCGTGGCGCCGGTGGTCACTGCCCCGAGCGTCGAGACACAGCCGGTGGATGCGCGAACGAGCGCGCGCCTCGGCACCTCCTTCGCGATCGAGGCTCGCGGCAGCGCTCCCCTCACTTACCAGTGGGAGCGCAGCGACGACGAGGGCGCGACGTGGACCGCCGTGGGAGACGGCGCCGCGACGCTGTCGCTCGCCTCCGTCGCCCTGTCCGACAGCGGAGCGCTCTTCCGCGCCACGGCGAGCAATCCGGCCGGTTCCGCCGTCTCCGACGTGGCACGGCTCACGGTCGATCCGTACGTACTCGGGTCGGTGGCGCCGGCCTTCGACGGAGTCGCCGCCATCCGCGCGGCGGTGAAGGCCGGCCATGCGACCGACGAGACGTCGTCGGCGACCGGCGTGCCGGCATCCATAGCCTCGAACCAGACGCTCGAGCTCGGTCTGCCCTGGGCCGGCGCCTCGCGCACCGGGGAGGTCTGGCTGTCCCCGGGCGCCGTCTATCTGGGCTCATTCACCGTGGCCGGCGGGATCGCCTCGGCCGAGGTGACGCTGCCCGCACTCGGGCCCGGCGACTACTCGCTGCTGTTCGTCGGCGACGACGGCTCGTCGAAGCCCGCAACCGTGTTCTTCTCGGTCACACCCGACCAGCAGGGCCTGCACGACGTCAGCTACGCCACCTTCCGCTGGGGCGTCAACAACGAGAGCAACAACTCGGCCTTCGCGCCCGGAACGGTCAACTTCTTCTCGGCCGGCAAGGTCGCCGACACCGGCGGGCACGGCACGACGCTTCCCGAGTCGTCGTGGAAGCAGTCGGAGGGCAACGTCGCCATCGAGAAGCAGCAGGCCGACGGGTCGTTCGCTCCGGCGACCTGGGCGGGGCTCAAGACCTCGCCGTCGGGAGCTCCCCTCGGCTCCCCCACCACCAAGACGTTCAGCAATCATCAAGTCGTGCTGAGCCAGGGCGTCGGGCGGGTCGACCCCGGCTCCGACAACGCCGACATCCAATGGGATGGCGACTTCACGGTGGCCTACTACAGCGGCATGACCTTCTTCTACGTGAGCGACCCGCGGCTGCTCGTGGCGAACGGCGTGGGCACGCTCACCGCCACCCTCGGCGGCTACGGCACCGACATGGACGACATGTCGAAGTGGGTTCCGCTCAGCGACACGGCCGTGACGCTGGCGACGCTGCCCTCGGTGGATGTGACGGCGGCGGGTTTCGTCGTGACGCCGGCGTACGACGGGGTGCGGGTGAGCATCCCCGCCAGTGGTGTGGCGCAGAAGACCGATGAGGCCGGATGGGGATCGTTCCCCCAGGACTTCGTGGACTTCCAGGCCCTCACCGGCCAGGCCGCCTACTGGTACAGCTCGGGGGGAAGCGTCGATGCGAACAAGACCGCACTGCCCATGACCGTGTGCTTCGACAGCCCCGAGTGCTCGCCGCCCGCATCGGCGATCCAGCCCGAGTCGACGGCCGCTTCGGTCGCCCAGACGGCGCTGACTGCTCCGCGCGCCCTGCGTGCGCCGTCGCTGCCGCCCGTGGCCGAGGCCGTTCCCGCCTCGATGGCGCAGGCGGCCGGATCCTCCCAGGTCGTCGTCGTGCAGCAGGAGGCCGGGAGCACCTCGGATCCCGGGCCCCTCATTCTGCTGCTGGTCATCCTGCTCGCCGCGGCCGGGGTTCTGCTCGTCGTGACCGTTCCTACGGGCGGCCTGATCGCATCCGGACACCTGCTGCGATCGTGAGGATTCTTGCCTAGCCATTACTTGTAGCTACAAGGAATATCGCGCTCGATGGTGTAGTTGTAGAGGGCATGAGCACACGCAACGACCTCTTGTCGGCCCAGACCGGAATGGGAGCCGTCACGCTTCGCGTCGGCGACCTCGACGGGATGATCGCGTACTACCGTGACGCGGTCACTCTCGAGCTGCAGAGCCAGGAGGGCGACGTGGCCGTGCTCGGGCGGGGCGGCGTGCCCGCTGTCATCCTGCAGCACGCGCCCGAGCTGAAGCATGCCGCGCCCCGGTCGGCGGGGCTGTACCACACGGCCATCCTGTTCGAGACGGAGGCGGCGCTGGCTGCCGCCCTGTATTCGGTGGCCCGCCACGCGCCCGGAACGTTCACGGGCAGCGCCGACCACCTCGTGTCGAAGGCCTTCTACTTCACCGACCCCGAGGGCAATGGCGTGGAGCTCTACTGGGACCGCGCGCGCACCGAGTGGAGCTGGGCGCACGGGCAGATCGAGATGGGCACCGTGTATCTCGACCCGAACGCCTTTCTGCAGGAGCACGTGACCCCCGAGCTGGTCGACGACCCGCGCGTCGGGGGCGCTCTCGTGGGGCATGTGCACCTCTCTGTCGGAGACGTGGCCTCGGCCAAGGAGTTCTACGTCGACAAGCTCGGTTTCGAGACGACGACGGCTTTCGGCGACTCGGCGCTGTTCGTCTCGGCGGGTGGCTACCACCACCACATGGCGATGAACGTGTGGCAGTCGAAGGGCGCCGGGCGACGACCGCTCGCGCTCGGACTGGGGCTCGTGGAGATCGTGGTTCCCACGTCTGACGAGGTCGGACAGGTCGGCGAGCGGCTCGGGCACTACGGACTGCAGACCCGCGACGACGGACGCTCGCTCATGGTCGCCGACCCGTGGGACAACCAGATCCGGATCGTGCCGGCGCCTGTGGCGGCGCCGGCGCCGGCGTCGGCCGAGTAGCTGCGTCACCTCGCTAGTAGAGCTTGTAGAGACGGGGGCCCGCCCCCTGAGCCCGTCGAAGGGGCCCCGCTCCCTGAGCCTGTCGAAGGGGCCCCGCCCCACCACGCCTCATGCGCCGGTCGAGTAGTGCTCGCGAGGAACGAGCAGCGCGTATCGAGACCAGACCGCGCTCCGAGCTACCCGCTCCCTGAGCCTGTCAAATGGGCCCCCGTTCCCTGAGCCCGTCGAAGGGCCGCCGCCCCCTGAGCTTGTCGAAGGGTCCCCGCCCCCTGAGCCTGTCGAAGGGCTCGTTCCCTGCGCTTGTCGAAGGACCCCCCTTCCCTGAGCCTGTCGAAGGGGGCTCCGCTCCCTGAGCCTGTCGAAGGGCTCGTTCCCTGAGCCTGTCGAAGGGCCGCCGTTCCCTGAGCCTGTCGAAGGTCCTGTTCCCTGAGCCTGTCGAAGGGCCGCCGTTCCCTGAGCTTGTCGAAGGGCCCCTCAAGGCGCCCTCATCCTCTCCTCCACAGCCCCCGTTCTGACCAAGTTATCCACACCCGTATCCCCTGATCAAGCATCGAATGCTCCTGCCGGCCCAATGTCGGTGGCTACTGTTTGACTTCTCGTATGGACCTCCACGACGCATCCCTCGGCGATATCGCCATGCGTCTTCGTGAGCTCCTCGACGAGAACCGCGCAGCCGTGAACACCGGTGCCGGGTCGGGCGCCGATCCCGAAATCGCGAATGAGTCCCGCCGTGAACTCGACACCGCAGGTCTCGCCTACCGTCATGGGTTCGCGTCAGCGAGAAAGCTCCTTTCCGCGACCACGAACATTTCCGAGCGCACCGCCGCGACCCGCATCTCCCTGGGCCAGCGGCTGCGGTCATCGATCTCGATCTCGGGAACCTCGAACCCGAGTTTCTTCCCGCAGGTCGAGGAGGCATTCTTCGCAGGTCAGGTCGGTGTCGATACGGCGGCGGTGATCAGCCGCACCTTGTCCGAGGTGGTGAACCGCACCGGCTGGTCGGATGACACCGACCGGGCCGAACGACACCTGATCGCCGCCGCGATCGCCACCGCCGCAGACACGGACGCCGATATCAACTCGGACATAGATGCCGACGGAACTGCGGACGCCGATGCGGATGCGGGTTCCGAGGAGGGCGCCGGTGCGGGCGACGCGGATGATGGCGATGGCGATGGCGACAGCGATGGTGATGGCAATGGCGGCGCGGACGCGTTCTGGCGGGTGCCGAGGCGGTACACAGTCGAGGAGATCGGCCGACTCGCGATCCGCATCCGGGAACACCTCGACCCCGACGGAGCCGAACCCCGCGACGCCGTGAAGCAATCCCTGCGCGGGTTCAGCTACCCGAAAGTCGGCGCCGACGGCATGGCCCGCGGCAGATACGCACTCCCACCCCTGCAACTCGGTGTATCACGCGTCCCGAAGCACGCTTTNATCCGGGAACACCTCGACCCCGACGGAGCCGAACCCCGCGACGCCGTGAAGCAATCCCTGCGCGGGTTCAGCTACCCGAAAGTCGGCGCCGACGGCATGGCCCGCGGCAGATACGCACTCCCACCCCTGCAACTCGGTGTGTTCCTGGCCGCGGTCGACTCCATTCTCAGTCCGCGCACCCTCGATACATCGAATCCGGCATCACACGCGGCGGGCCCGGAAGCGACCGATCTCAGTCATGCCGGTGCAGGCCTCGCCGGCATCGAGGCGGTCGGCGATCAGGCGCAGCCAGCCGGCGCGNCCCTGCAACTCGGTGTGTTCCTGGCCGCGGTCGACTCCATTCTCAGTCCGCGCACCCTCGATACATCGAATCCGGCATCACACGCGGCGGGCCCGGAAGCGACCGATCTCAGTCATGCCGGTGCAGGCCTCGCCGGCAATCAGGGCATCACCGGAGACCAGGCAGACGGTGGGCTCACGATCAACGACCCACCACCACTCGAACCGGCCGCGCAGGACGACACCTCAAGTGACGAGGCGGTCGTCGATGCGCGCACGGCGGAGCAGAAGCTGCTCGACGCGGTCATGACCCTCCTCGAAATGGCCGCCACCTCACCGTCCGCTTCGCTGCTGAACGGTGCGGCGCCGACCGTGAATGTGCACGTCACCCTCGACGACCTCCGGTCCGGGCGCGGTGCCGCGTGGATCGACGGCAGCACCGAACCGATCCCCATCAGCACCGTCGACCAACTTCGCTGCCATGGCGACACGATCACCACCCTCTTCGGCCAGCACGGCGAGGTCCTGCATCACGGCAAGACGAAACGGTTGGCCACCCGAAGGCAACGCAAGGCCCTCGCCGCCCGCGACGGAGGATGCGTCATCCCCGGCTGCACGGCGCCACCCTCACGGTGTCAGGCCCACCACGTCACCCCCTGGGTAAGCCACGACTACCCGCCCGGAAGAACGGACATCGACAACCTCGCTTTGCTGTGCCCGTTCCACCACGCCACCATCCACACCTCGGCGTGGCAATTGGTGATGGTCCACGGCAAACCGCATGTCAGACCACCCACCTGGCAAGACCCGAACCGAACACCGAGGCCCGCCGGACACCAACGAACAGGCAGGCCATGGTGACCCCGGTAACCCTGTTCGTCGAGCCTGTCGAGACGCCAGACCCATCGACACCCCGTTCGTCGAGCCTGTCGAGACACCAGACCCATCGACACCCCGTTCGTCGAGCCTGTCGAGACGCCAGACCCATCGACACCCCGTTCATCGAGCTCGTCGAGACGCCTTGCCCTTCGATACCCAGTTCGTCGAGCTTGTCGAGACGCCCTTCGATACCCCGTTCGTCGAGCTTGTCGAGACGCCCTTCGACAGGCTCAGGGAACGAAATGGTCTGGGAACGACAGGTCAGGAAACAGGGCTACTCGATCAGCGCACGTCGTGGCGCGCCACGAGCTCCCTCTTCAGCACCTTTCCGCTCGGACCCATCGGCAGCGCCTCCACGATCGCAACCTCCCGCGGGTACTTGTACGCAGCGACGTGCTCTTCGGCGAACGCCACCAGCTCCGCGCCGGTTGCGGTCGCTCCGGCGACCAGCACCACCGCCGCAACCACCTCCTGGCCATGCACCTCGTGGGGGATGCCGTACACGGCCGCCATCGAGACATCCGGATGCCCGGCGAGCACCTCCTCGACCTCGCGGGGGTACACGTTGTAGCCGTTGCGCAGGATCATGTCCTTCTTGCGGTCGAGAATGCGCAGGTAGCCGTCGTCGTCCTTCGTTCCGAGGTCGCCGGTGCGGAACCATCCGTCGACCACCGACCGGGCCGTGTCCTCCTCGCGGTGCAGGTAGCCCTTCATGAGGTTGTGGCCCCTGATCACCAGTTCGCCGAGCTCCCCCCGAGGAAGCAGCTCGATCGCATCGTCGTTCTCGGCCCGGGCGATCTCGACATCCACGCCCCAGATCGGCGTGCCGATCGTTCCGGGCCGCGGGGTGATCCCGCGCTGGTTGAAGCTGGCGACCGGAGAGGTCTCGGTGAGGCCATAGCCCTCGTGGATGTCGACGCCGAAGAGCTGCGTGAACCTGTCGATGATGGCCACCGGAATCGCTGCACCGCCCGAGATTCCGTAACGCAGCTTCGTATCGACGGGCTCGGTTCCGGCGGCGGCCAGGATCACCATGTACATGGTGGGCACCCCGAAGAAGATCGTGCAGCCGTGCCGCTTGATGAGCTCGATCGCGCCGGCGCCGTCGAACTTCGGCATCAGCACGATCGTGGCACCCGCACGGAATCCGGTGTTGAGCACGCAGGTCTGTCCGAAGGTGTGAAAGAGGGGCAGGCAGCCGAGCAGCACGTCGTCGCTCGTCATGTCGAAGGTGTCGAGCAGCAGCGTGCTCGTCTGCTCGACCAGCGAGAAATGGCTGCCCTCGGCGCCCTTCGGCGACCCCGTCGTTCCGCTCGTATAGAGAATGGTCGCCGTGTCGCCCGGGGCGCAGGCCACGTAAGTCTCGGGCGGCACCGTCTGCGCGGCGAGATCCTCCAGGCGATCGAAACCCACGGCATCCAACGGCTCATCGCCCGAGTGCGGCGGCATCATGAGCGACACCACATCGACGCCCGCGAGCGCCGCCCCCTTCGCGCCCTCGCCGAGAAGCGGAGCCGAGCACACGAGCAGGGTGGCCCCGCTGTCGCGCAGCACGAACGCGATCTCCTCGGCCTTCAGCAGCGCATGAATCGGCACGACGATCGCGCCGAGCGCCAGGAGGGCGTAGTAGACACGGGGAAAGTCGGGCACGTTCGGTATCAGGATGGCGACGGGGTCGCCTCGGCCGACCCCTCGATCGCGGAGGGCTCCTGCATAGGCAAGCGTCTCCTCCCACAGCGCGGAGTAGCTGATGCTCTGCTCCCCCACGATCAGGGCCGTCTTGTCGGGCCGGCGCGCGGCCGTCTCGGCGAGGATGGCGGCCACCGAGACGGTGGCGTACCCCGTCGGGGTGGCTGCTGCGGCGGGGCTCACGGGTTCACTCATCACGATCTCCAGTCGTCATTGACCTCAGACTCCGAGGCTACGGTCGGGCGGCCCGCCTGCCAAGTGGAGCGCTCGGGCGTGAAGCCGATGCCCAGCGTTTAGACTGGGGGCGAATCCACCCGTCACTTCTCGAAAAGAGTTCTCCGGTGCCCACAATCGTCGTCGAGGTCATGCCCAAGGCCGAACTTCTCGATCCCCAGGGCAAGGCCGTGCTCGGCGCCCTCACACGCCTCGGCCAGTCGCAGTTCACGTCGGTTCGAGTCGGCAAGCGCTTCGAGCTCGCCGTCGAGGGCGAGGTCACCGATGCCGTGCTCGCCGAGGTCGCGACCCTGGCCGACGAGATGCTCTCGAACTCGGTCATCGAAGATGTCGTCGGCATCCACGTCGTCGAGTCTCCCGCCGACGGCGCATCCGAGGTCGCAGCTGGAGCCTCCGTCTGATGCGCATCGGCGTCGTCACCTTCCCCGGCTCGCTCGACGACCGCGACGCCCAGCGCGCGGTGCGCCTCGCCGGCGCCGAACCCGTCGCGCTGTGGCATGGCACCCACGACCTCGACGGTGTCGACGCCATCGTGCTGCCCGGCGGCTTCAGCTACGGCGACTACCTGCGCTGCGGCGCCATCGCCAGCCACTCCCCGATCATGGCCGAGGTCATCCAGGCGGCCGAGCGCGGCGTGCCCGTGCTCGGAATCTGCAACGGCTTCCAGATGCTCACCGAGGCGCACCTGCTGCCCGGCGGTCTCATCCGCAACGACCACGGCTCCTTCATCTGCCGCGACCAGCGGCTGCGCGTCGAGAACACGTCGACCGACTGGACCAACGGCTTCACCGATCGCCAAGAGATCACCATCCCGCTCAAGAACGGCGAGGGCGGATTCATCGCCTCGACCGCCGAGCTCGAGCGCCTCGAGGGCGAGGGCCACGTGGTCTTCCGCTATCTCGACGTGAACCCCAACGGTTCGCTCAACGACATCGCAGGCGTCACGAATGCCCGCGGCAACGTCGTGGGCCTCATGCCGCACCCCGAGCACGCGGTCGAGCCGGGCTTCGGCCCCGACACCCCGGATGCGATGCGCTCGGGAGTAGACGGCCTCACGTTCTTCACGTCGGCGCTCGAGGGCCTGCTCGCTCGGGCGTAGCCTCCGAGTTCACTCCGTACCCCCGAACGGGGGTCATCCAGCACGCTAGCGTCGAAGTATGACTACTCGACGAAGTACTCAGACCGTGACCCTTCTCGGCGCCATCTCGCTGATCGGTTCGATGGCCCTCTTCGGATGCTCGGCCTCGCCGAGCACGCCGTCGAGCACGGCCGATCCGGCGGGCAGCACGACGTCGGCTTCCACTCCGGCCCCTGCCGAGACAACCGCGGAGACGCCCGAGATCGCGCTCGCCCGGGACTATCTCGACGCCATCACCGCGGGTGACTCTCAGACGAGCTGGTCCCTGCTGTCGCCAGAATCGCAGGCCTTCTACGGCTCAATCGACACGTACGAACAGCTGGCGGCGACCGATGGCACCGTCACCGCCGACGAAGCGACCGAGCTCGCCTCCGCGCAGCTGGTCGCGGCAGAGGGCCCCGAGGGAGCGATCACCGTGGTGAGCGGCGCGACCGCCGACGCGGCCGACGCGTGGATCGTGCGACAGACCGACTCCGGTCTGCGCATCGACGACGCGGGCGTGCCGCCGACCGGTGAGTCCGTCTACTCGTGGACCAATCCAGCCGCCGGGCCCGAAGACCAGACCGGCGAGGCCGCCTACGACCCGGCATCCCCCGTCGCTATCTCGTTCGCCGTCGCGGATCCGGCCGACGGGCGATCGCTGGTGGGTTCGCCCGAGACGATCTACGCGTGGCAGGGAGACCAGCCGGTCGACGCGACACTGGACGCGGCCTCGGATGCCCAGCGCACCTTCGTCGTGAACACGACTCCTGAGACAGGGCCGCACGCGGTGACGGTCGTGTGGCAGGTGGGCGGCGACAGCCACGAGTGGCGATCGAGCACGGTTCTGCTCACGAGCTGACGATCCCGGGATCAGGGCGGGATGCGTCGTCAGCCCTCGATGGGAAGTCCGACGTAGGCGGCGATGCGCTCGACGAACGGCCAGTCGACGTCGGGATTGATCGATTCGGCGATTTCGCGGGTGAGCGGCCGAAGCTCGAGGATCGGAGCGATCGCCGTCGCGCTGAGGGAACGCGACCAGTACCGCCCGCGATCAGCGGCGACGGCGTCGGCCGACCACGCGATCACCTGCGAGAGGGGCCAGTCCGTGGGCTTCGGCTCGACGCCATCGATCGGTGCCGGTGTTCCGTGCTTCCAGCCCATGCCGTCATGCCACATCGCGAGCGTGATGAGCGGGTAGTCCTCGTCTCCGAGCTTCTCCATCTGCGCATACTGCTGGAGTCGAGCGGGCAGACCATCGACGAGGCCGGGCCACAGCCCGTCGTTGGCATACGGACTCAGGTCGGACTCGTGGTCGAAGACGCGCACGAAGGTCTGGCCCCCGTCGAAGAAGACGAAATAGTGGTCACCGGCCCCGTTGTCGTAACGGCCGAGAGCCACGCCCTCGGAGAACGACGCCGTGAAGCTGTAGGTCAGGTGCCGAGTGCCGCAGATCGCGTCGAGCACGGCCAAAGCGCGGAGCCTGTCGCGCAGTTCGTGAGGGCCGGGCAGGGTTCGGGCGAGTTCGTCGAGCGTGGATGCCATGGATCCAAGGGTACGGCGATGCGGCCGTGACGGCCCTTCGACAAGCTCAGGGAACGGAGCGGCGGCCCTTCGACAAGCTCAGGGAACGGGGCGACGGCCCTTCGACAAGCTCAGGGAACGCAGGTCAGGCGGCGGGGGTCTTCGCCATCGCGTCTTCGAGGGCGACCCAGGCGAGCATCGCGCACTTGACCCTGGCGATGTAGCGCGAGACTCCACCGAGCACGACGGCGTCGCCGAGCAGCTCCTCGTCGCCCTCGAGCGTGCCTTTCGAGCGCATGAGCTCGCGGAACGCGTCGATGCGCTCGTGCACCGCCGAACGATCGAGGTCGACGACCACGTCTGAGAGCAGCGACGCCGACGCCTGCGAGATCGCGCACCCGTGGCCCTCCCAGCTGAGCGACGTGATCGTGTCGCCCCGCGAATGGATGCGCAGGGTCACCTCGTCGCCGCACGTCGGGTTGAGCTGGTGCGACTCGGCCGAGCCGCCCTCGCGCAGGCCGTGGTTGTGCGGCGAACGCGAGTGATCCATGATGACCTCCTGGTAGAGGCTTTCCAACGAACTGCTCACAGCTGACTTCCTTGCGGGTATTGCGGGTACTGAGTGGGCACGACGCCGAAGAACGCGGTGACGCCGCGAACGCCCTCGAGGAACGCGTCGACCTCGGCCGGCGTGTTGTAGAGATAGGCGCTGGCCCGGGTCGAGGCGGTCACGCCGAAGCGGCGGTGCAGCGGCTGGGCGCAGTGGTGGCCGACGCGCACGGCGATGCCGAGGTCGTCGAGGTATTGGCCGACGTCGTGGGCATGCACGCCCTCGACGACGAAGCTGGCAAGTCCCGCGCGCTCCACACCCGGGGGCGGACCGAGCACGGTGATGCCGGGAATGGACTCGAGCCCGGAGACGAGACGCTGGCCGAGCTCCGCCTCCCAGTCGTGGATGCGCGACATCCCGACCTCGGACAGGTAGTCGACGGCGGCGGCCAAGGCGATGGCCTGCGACACCCGCTGGGTGCCCGCTTCGAAGCGCTGCGGGGCCGGAAGATACTCGGCCTTCTCGAGGGTGACGGTCGTGATCATCGACCCGCCCGTGAGGAACGGGGGCATCGCGTCGAGAAGCTCGGAGCGGCCGTAGAGCACGCCGACTCCCGTGGGTCCGAGCATCTTGTGGGCCGAGAACACGGCGAAGTCGACGCCCAGCGCACCCAGGTCGAGCGGGCGATGCGGAGCCGACTGGCAGGCATCCAGAACCACGAGCGCGCCGACGGCGTGCGCCAACTCGACGAGCCGCTCGACGGGATTGATGACGCCCGTGACGTTCGACACATGGGTGAACGCGAGCACGCGCGTGCGCGATCCGATCATCTCTTCGGCAGCAGACATCACGAGCTGCCCGTCGTCGTCGATCGGGATGACCCGCAGAGTCGCGCCGGTGCGCGCCGCCAGCTCCTGCCAAGGGATGAGGTTGGCGTGGTGCTCCATCTCAGTGGTGACGATCTCGTCGCCCTCGCCCAGCGCGAACCGCGACGACGCGGGCGCTCCGCGACCCAGGCTCGCGTTCGAGAACGCGTAGGCGACGAGGTTGATGCCCTCGGTGGCGTTCGAGGTCCAGACAATCTCGTTCTCGCGCACACCCACGAAGTCGGCGACGCGGGCGCGGGCGTCTTCGAAGCTCTCGGTCGCCTCCGCCGCCAGGGTGTGTGCACCGCGGTGCACGGCCGAGTTGCGGTGCAGAACGTAGTCGCGCTCGGCATCCAGAACCTGCACGGGGCGCTGGGCGGTCGCGCCCGAGTCGAGGTAGGCGAGCGGATGCCCGTTGACGGTTTCACCCAGAATGGGGAAGTCGGCCCGAATGCGATCGACCTCGGCCAGGCTCAGAGGCTGGGCGTCGGCGGTGGATGCGTCGGTGACGGTCATAGGGGTGGGATCGACTTTCGAGGTGGGGCAGAAGAACTTCGGGACACGCATGTAGCAACACTCAACGCTACTTCGTCAGGGCCAACGCCGCTCCGGGCCCGCGCATTCCCGGGGCCGGTAGGATTGAGGCGCTCACCGCCTGCCCCACTAAGGAGCCCTTCTCGCGTGTCTGACTCTGCTGCAACGTTCTCCATTCACACGGCTACCGCTCGCGCCGCCGCCGATACCGTGCAGAACGCGATCGACACCCCAGACCGGGAGCAGCCGTACGCGGCCCTCGGCATGAAGGCCGACGAGTACGCCAAGGTGCGCGAGATCCTCGGCCGCCGCCCCACGTCGGGCGAGCTCGCCATGTACTCCGTCATGTGGAGCGAGCACTGCTCCTACAAGAGCTCCAAGATCTACCTGCGGCAGTTCGGCGAGAAGGTCACGCCGAAGATGAAGCAGAACCTCATGGTCGGCATGGGCGAGAACGCCGGCGTCGTCGACGTGGGCGAGGGCTGGGCCGTCACCTTCAAGATCGAGAGCCACAACCACCCCAGCTACATCGAGCCGTTCCAGGGCGCCGCGACCGGCGTCGGCGGAATCGTGCGCGACATCATCTCGATGGGTGCGCGGCCGGTGGCCGTGATGGATGCGTTGCGCTTCGGCGACATCTCAGACCCCGACACGGCTCGCGTCGTGCACGGCGTGGTCTCGGGCATCTCGTTCTACGGCAACTGCCTCGGCCTGCCGAACATCGGCGGAGAGACCTGGTTCGACCCGGTGTACCAGGGAAACCCCCTCGTCAACGCCCTGAGCGTGGGTGTGCTGCGTCACGAAGACCTGCACCTCGCCAACGCGCGCGGAGTCGGCAACAAGGTCGTTCTCTTCGGTGCTCGCACCGGCGGCGACGGCATCGGCGGAGCATCCATTCTCGCCTCAGACACGTTCTCGGCCGGCGGTCCCACGAAGCGCCCCGCCGTGCAGGTGGGCGACCCCTTCGCCGAGAAGGTGCTCATCGAGTGCTGCCTCGAGCTGTTCCGCGAGAAGCTCGTCGAGGGCATCCAGGACCTGGGCGCCGCGGGCATCTCGTGCGCGACCAGCGAGCTCGCCTCCAATGGCGACGGTGGCATGTTCATCGAGCTCGAGAAGGTGCTGCTGCGCGACCCCTCGCTCACCGCCGAAGAGATCCTGATGTCGGAGAGCCAGGAGCGCATGATGGCCGTCGTGACCCCGGAGAAGCTCGAGGGCTTCTTGAAGGTCGTCGAGAAGTGGGATGTCGAGACCAGCGTTCTCGGCGAGGTCACCGACACCGGCCGCCTGATCATCAACTGGCACGGCGAGGAGATCGTCAACGTCGAGCCGCGCACGGTCGCCGTCGACGGCCCCGTCTACACCCGCCCCGTCGAGTACCCGAGCTGGATCGACGCGCTGCAGGCCGATACCGCGGCCACGCTCCCTCGTCCCACCACGGCGGCAGAGCTGCGCGATCAGCTGCTGCGCCTGCTCGGCTCGCCCAACCTCGCAGACCCGAGCTGGGTCACCAACCAGTACGACCGCTACGTGCTGGGCAACACGGCTCTGAGCTTCCCCGACGACGGCGGCATGATCCGCGTCGACGAGACCTCGGGGCTCGGCTTCGCCATCGCGACGGATGCCAACGGCCGGTACTGCCAGCTCGACCCGTACCAGGGCGCGCAGCTGGCCCTGGCCGAGGCGTACCGCAACGTCGCCTCCACGGGCGCCACGCCTGTCGCCGTCTCGGACTGCCTCAACTTCGGCTCTCCCGAGGACCCGGAGGTCATGTGGCAGTTCTCGAAGGCCGTCGAGGGCCTCGCCGATGGATGCCTCGAGCTCGAGATCCCGGTCACCGGCGGCAACGTGTCGTTCTACAACCAGACGGGCACCAAGCCGATCCACCCGACCCCGGTGGTCGCCATCCTCGGCGTGATCGACGACGTGGCCAAGCGCATCCCGAGCGGGTGGCAGGACGAGGGCAACAACATCTACCTGCTGGGCACCACGACCGTCGAGTTCGACGGCTCGGCCTGGGCGGGCGTCATCCACGACCACCTCGGCGGTCGCCCGCCGGCCGTGTCGCTGGCGAACGAGGCCACGCTCGCCGGGCTGCTCGCCGCGGGCGCGCAGCAGTCGATCATCGCCTCGGCCCACGACCTGTCAGACGGCGGACTCGCCACCGCACTGGTCGAGAGCGTGATGCGCTTCGGCGTGGGCGCCCGGGTGTTCCTCGACGAATTGATGCTGCGCGACGGCGTCGACATCGCCACGGCGCTCTTCTCCGAGACCACGGGCCGGGTGCTCGTCAGCGTCCCGCGTGAAGACGACGTGAAGTTCATCGGCCTCTGCGAGGGCCGCGGCTACCCGGTGATCCGGGTCGGCGTGACCGACTCGACCGAGCCGGGCATCAGCATCCAGGGCCAGTTCGACGTGTCGCTCGACGAGCTGCGCGGCACGCACCGCGCCACCCTGCAGCAGCACTTCGGCGACGTCGTCGGGTACTGACGCAGGGGTACTGACGCAGCCGGGCCCGCCGACCGCATGGGGAGTTCTCCCCATCGAGCCGAGCGGGCCCGAACGCTAGCCTGAAGCGACAACGACAGGCTCGACATCAGCACGGAGGATCACGATGGCACAAGGGTTCTACGGCGCCGACCCGGATCAGCTGAGGGCACTGGCGAAGCAGTTCTCCTCGGGCTCGAACCAGATCCGCTCCTCGCTCGAGACCGTGTCGTCTCTGGTCAACTCCACGCAGAGCTGGCAGGGCCCCGACGCGAGCGCATTCCAGCAGCGCTGGAACTCGCAGGTCAAGCAGCTCGGCAACACCGTCGTGCACGCACTCGAGCTCGGGTCGACCACGCTCATCAAGAACGCCGACGAGCAGACGGCCACGAGCCAGGTCGACGGAGGCCCCGGCGGCGGCGGTCCCGGCGCACCGGGCACCCCCGGCAATCCCGGCCCGAGCGGGCCCGGTGGTCCCGGCTCTCCCACCCCGTGGGATGCGTTCCGCGGCGAGTGGAAAGACTATGGGGTGATCAAGGCACTGGCCGGCCTGCCGAAGAACCTCTACGGACTCACAGCGATGTGGAACCTCGGCCCGGAGATCTTCGCGGACCCGGACATGTGGAAGCTGCTTCCCGAGTTCGACGATGTCTACAGGAATATGGAGACGGTGACCGATGGTCTCGGGCTCAAGAACCTCAACAAGTACTTCCCTGCCCTCGAGGGCGCGAAGGACTTCTTCGAAGAGGCCCCGCTGTTCTTCCAGGACAAGGGCAAGGTCCTGGAGTCCCTCGGGAAGGGCGGCCTCGGCCGCGGCCTCGGATGGCTCGGGGTCGGGCTCGGCGCAGTCGACACCGTCAATTACGCGATCGAGGGAAAGACGGGCGACGCCGTGTGGTCGGGCGTCAAGACGGCCATGGGAGTTGCCTGCTTCCTTCCGCCACCCGCCGGGACCGTCTTCCAGGTCGCCAGCGCGGCCGTGGCGATCTATGAGATTCCCGTCGTCAAGGAGTTCGTCAACGGTACGGTCGCAGCCGCAGGCGATGCGATCGGCAAGGGTGCGAACGCGGTCGCCGACACCGTGTCGAGCGCGATCAAGGATCCCGGCAAGTTCGCCAATGATGTCGGCAAGGGCATCGAAAACCTGGGCAAGGGCATCTCCGGTTTCTTCGGATGATGGTCGAGTCTTGACCTGAAAGGACCGTCACGAAAATGACCGACCAGACCTCCACGGCGACCTCCTCGCCGATCGGATTCGGCTATGCCGAGATCGCCTACCTGTTGAAGCGCATGTCGACGCCCGAAGCCGTGATGAGTGCTGCAGTTCTGCGCCTCTCCGAGGAGATGGGATCCGACTCCGTGCCGGTGGCAGGCGCTTCATCGCTGCTTGCACGGGGCTTCGCCGAGGTGACCGACGACGATCTCGACGTCGCCGACGCGGCGCTGCCCGTTGCGTATGCACTGGGCCGAGCCACCCTCTGGACGGAGATCAGCCTGATGCAGGGCGACATCACCGACACGGTCGTGCACGTGGAGTCGGACCCTGTCTCGCTTCTCATGCAGCCCCGAACGCTCATGACCTGGTTCGTCTTCGCTCAAGACCCCGACGTGTCGGGACCCGACGCGGAGCTCGAGATCCTCGAAGAACACGTGCGCCAGCACCCGCAGGGAACCGCAATGCTGCGCGCTCGAGTCGCAGACGGAGACGCTGTCCTTCTCGTCCGTCCGGACGGGTCGGGCTGGGCCGTCGGCACGTTGGTCCCCGGCGAAGAAGACGTGGTCGAGCGCACGGGACTCACGGCGCCTGAGCTGCGAGACGCCATCACACAGCTCCGCGACGGTCTCACGGCGGCGTCGTGAACGATCGGGCGGATCGAGCCCGCAGGTTCGCCGAGCTGGCGAAGCGGGACGCGGAGCGCCGCGGCCTCAGCCCTGAGGAATACGGCGTCTACAAAGGCAGCGAGGGAAGCCTGGTCAAGCCCGTCAATTCGGCCTCCGGACTGCTTGTCCTCTCGATTCTCCTGACCGTCATCATGACCGCGGTCACCGTCTTCATCGGCTTCATCATCGCGCAGGGTCTGGGGCTCCTTCCGGCCGCTCCCGGCGACAGTGAGCTCACCCCGGTGATGTGGTTCTTCATCATCCTGTCGTACGGTGCGCCGGTCTGGTCATGGATGTACTACGCCAAGGAACGGCGCGCACAGAAGCTGCGCATCGCCCGCGGTCTTCCCCGCAATCTCAGCTGAGACCCGTCTGCGCCCGCGACAGGGTGTCGACGTGAGAGAGTAGCCACTGGAAAGGTGACCGACATGCCCCTTGAACTTGCCCAGACCGGCCTGACCGTCTCGACCTACATCGTGCTCGGACTCGTGGTGCTCCTCGTCGGAGCGGCGCTCTTCATCGTCGCCCGGGCCCTCCGCGCCCGCAATAAGGACAACCGCCTCTAGCCCTCATTCGGGCGGACACTCCGCGCGATGGCCGCCCTCTCGCGGTGCGTCTCCGCGGCGACCGCCAGAACGAGTTCGTCGCCCTCGCTTCGCAGTTCGACGAATCCGAGACGACGAGCCAGCGACGACGACCGAACGTTCCGCGGGTCGGTCACGGCCGTCACGAACCGAGCACCCACCTCGTCGAACGCGAAGTCGAGCAGGGCGTCCGCCGCCTCGGTCGCGTATCCCCTGCCGCCGGACTCCGGATGGATGACCCAGCCGATCTCGAGCGTCCGGCCACCGGCATCCACCGTTCGCAAGTGAGCCGAGACGTCGCCGATCAGCCGGCCGTCCCTGACGATGGCCAGCGCGAGAAAGTCGTCCGCCTGCCACAGTCGAGTGTGCCGAGTGCGGTCGGCCAGGTGCCGCGCCGATTGGCGTCTGCTGCGCCGCGGCCACGGCAGGAACCTCGTGACGGACTCCTGCGACTGCAGGTCGAACCAGGCGTCGGCGTCGTCTCGGCGGTGGGGACGCAGCTCGAGGCGGGTCGTTCGGATCTGCGGGGCGTCGATCGGCGATGACAGCCGACGACCCCTCAGCATCCGCGGTCGCCGCACGCCCCGCGACGCGAGCGCGTCACGCAGGCGGCGGAGGCACAGGGCGGCCAGAGAGCGTGGCCGCATCCGAATCGAGCGGATGCCCAGGGTCGCCTGGGTGGGAAGCCTCGTGGTGGTCATGCGCCGACGGTACGTGCCGCTCACCGGAGTCGTGTGTGCGAATATTTGAGCCGTCTATGAATCGGCGGCTTTCGTCGAATCGACGCCCCGAAGGGGCGAATAATGGCGAGGTGACGTACTCTCCGATCTCAGACGACGAGGTGACGTCCGGGCGGCGGCGGGCCGTGCTCGCCAAGCTGCCCCGCATGTATCGTGCCGACGGCTCGCCCATCAGGGTGCTGCTCGTCGACGACGAGGTCGTGCTGACGAGCCTCGTGAGCCTCGCCCTGGCCTACGAGGGCTGGGTGGTCGACATCGCCCACGACGGCGCGACGGCCCTGCAGCTCTACCGCGACACGAGGCCGGATGTCGTCGTGCTCGACATCATGCTGCCCGACACCGATGGAATCCGGCTGCTGCGACAGCTGCGTGACATCGAGCAGAACTTCCCCACGCTGTTCCTGACCGCCCGCGACTCCGTCGACGACCGCATCATCGGCCTCACCGCCGGCGGCGACGACTACATGACCAAACCGTTCAGCCTCGAGGAGCTCGTGGCGCGGCTGCGCGGCCTGCTGCGGCGGTCGATCCTCACCTCCTCCGAAGAGGACTCCCGCATCGTCGTGGGCGACCTGCTGCTCGACGAGACGAGCTACGAGGTCAACCGGGGCGGCGAGCCCCTGCAGCTCACCATGACCGAGTTCGAGCTGCTGCGCTTTCTCATGCGCAACCCTCGGCGCGTGCTGAGCCGCTCCCAGATCCTCGACCAGGTCTGGAACTACGACTTCGCCGGCAAGGCCAGCATCGTCGACCTCTACGTGTCGTACCTGCGTAAGAAGATCGACGCCGGACGCTCCCCCATGATCCAGACCGTGCGCGGTGTGGGCTACATGCTGAGGCCGGCCGAATGAGCCGCCCCTGGACCCTGCGACGCCGCCTCGTCGTCGGCATCGGCACCGTCGTGGCGGCCGTCTTCGCGATCGTGGGCGTCGTCGGTGTGATCACCCTCGCCGCCTCGGTCACCACCGTCGTCGACACGCAGCTGTCGGGCTCGATGTCGGGCCTCAGCCACACGGTCGAGCGACTCCGCAACGACGACTCCCCACCCACCGACTCGTCGGGCAGGCCCTACGTGAAGCCGTTCGTCGACTACACGGGCCACGGCGCGGGCACCATCATCGCCCTGGCCACCGACGGAGAGATCGTGGACTCCGCGCAGTTCTCGGACGAGACGGCGACGGGGCTCGACGACGCCGTGATCTCGCGGCTCGAGCAGGTCTCGCAGGCCGCGGAGAGCCGCAGCACCGTTGCACTGCCGGGGCTCGGCACCTACAGGCTCGCCACGCAGCTCGACAGCAAGGGCAACACCCTCATCGCGGGCGTCTCGATGGCGACCGCCGACGCGGCCGTACTGCAGGAGACCGTCACGATCTCGACCATGGCCGTGCTCGCGCTTCTCATCGTGGTCTTCGGCGTGATCCTCATCGTGCGGCACACCCTGCGCCCGCTCGACCGGGTCGTGGCGACCGCGGCGGCGGTGGCCACGATGCCCCTCGACCGCGGCGAGGTGGCGATCACCACCCGGGTCGACACGGCCGACACGGATCCACGCACGGAGGTCGGCAAGGTGGGGGAGGCCCTGAACCTGCTGCTGGCCCACGTCGACGACGCCCTCGCCGTGCGCGCCGCGACCGACACTCGCATGCGCCGCTTCGTCACCGACGCCAGCCACGAGCTGCGCACGCCGCTGGCCGCCATCCAGGGCTACGCCGAGCTGACGAGGCAGGACAGCGCCGAGCTTCCCGCCATGACGGAGTATTCGCTCGCGCGCATCGAATCCGAGGCGAAACGCATGAGCTCACTCGTCAGCGACCTGCTGCTGCTCGCGCGACTCGACGAGGGCCAGGACCTGCATCTCGACGAGGTCGACCTGGGCGAGGTCGTGGTGAATGCGGTCAGCGACGTGCGCGCCGCGTATCCCGAGCACACCTGGACCCTCGATGTCCCCGACGGCCCTACTCCCGTCGTGGGCGATCAGGAGCGGCTGCACCAGCTCGTGATGAACCTGCTCTCGAACGCCGCCGTGCACACCCCGCCCGGCACATCCGTCGTCGCACGTCTCGCTCTGGTGCCGGATGCCGAGGGCCGCCAGGCGGTCGAGCTCTCGATCTGCGACGACGGGCCGGGCATCGCCGAAGACCTCGTGCCCGAGCTGTTCGAGCGGTTCGCCCGTGGCGACTCGTCGCGGTCGCGCACCGCGGGCAGCTCGGGTCTCGGCCTCGCAATCGTGGCGTCGATCGTGGATGCGCACGACGGTCAGATCACGGTCGCCTCGTCGAGCGAGGGCACCCGGTTCACAGTGCGGATCGTCGGGGCTGCCGCCGACCCTGCTCAGGGAGTGGTCGGCGCCGCAGTGCGGCCCGAGGGCTACTCCCCCGGGGGCTACTCCCCCGGGGGCTACTCCCCCGGGGGCTACTCCCCCGAGTCCTCCGCAATGCGTCGGTGATGGTGGATGACTTCGGCCACGATGAAGTTGAGGAACTTCTCGGCGAGGTCGGGGTCGAGGTGCGACTCCTCGGCCAACGCGCGCAGCCGCTTGATCTGACGGGCCTCGCGCTCGAGGTCTGCAGGGGGAAGTCCGTTGGCGGCCTTGAGTTCGCCGACGCTCTGGGTGAACTTGAACCGCTCCGCCAGGAGGTGGATCAGGGCCGCATCGATGTTGTCGATGCTCTGGCGGATTCCCTCGAGCTGTCGGAGGGCATCTTCTGGGGTGGCGGCGGAGTCAGACATACCGAAAACTCTACCGAGTCGTGAAGCCCGTTCCATGAGCCTGCCGAAGGGAGCCCGTCGGAGGGAGCCCCTTCGACAGGCTCAGGGAACGACGGGCGCGCTATTCGACGATGTTGAGGATCACCGGAACGTTGCCGCTGATCGCCTTCGAGTAGGGGCAGATGTCTTTGTGGGCCGTCTCGGCGATCTTCCGCGCCTCGTCGGGCGTCACGTTCGGAATGTAGATGTCGAGCTCGGCGGCGATCTCGAAGCCCGTGTCGGCGCTCGGGCCGATCGAGACGCTGGCCGACACGGCCGCGTCCTTCGTGTCGAGCTTCAGCTCGCGCCCCACGGCGTGCACGGCGCCGAGGAAGCAGGCGGAGTAGCCGGCGGCGAAGAGCTGCTCGGGGTTCGTTCCCTCGCCGCTCCCGCCCATCTCGACGGGAGGTCGGGTGTCGAAGTCGAGGCGGTCGTCTTCGCTTCGAACGTGGCCGTCGCGGCCCCCGCCGGATGCATGGGCAATTGCAGTGTAGAGAGCTTCCATGAGCACTAGTCCACCACGAAACGACCCTGAGTGCAGCGTCATAGAATGTGCCGCGCGAACGGACTACTCTGCCGCCGGGCGCAGCGTCACCGGCACGTCTCCCTGCCGCTCGATCCGGGCCAGGAGGCCTGCCCTGACCCTCGGCCACTCCTCGCTGAGGATCGAGAAGATCGCCGAGTCGCGCCAGGCGCCGTCGGCCCGCCGCATGTCGTGACGGGAGACCCCTTCGAAGGTGGCGCCGAGCTTCGCGATGGCGGCGCGCGACCGCGTGTTCAGCACATCGGCCTGGATCTTCACGCGCTCGAACCCGTTGTCGAAGGCCGACGAGAGGATGAGCAGCTTCGTCTCGGCGTTCACGACCGTGCCCCAGACCCGGGGATCGTAGGCGGTCCAGCCGAGGTGCGCGTAGCCGAGAGACGGATCCAGGTCGCCGAGCGTCGATGTGCCGACCAGCAGGCCGTCGTGCGGCCCGCCGACGAGCCGCACCGCATGCACGTTCGCGGCATCCCACGCGTAGTACGACGAGGCGAACCGGGTGAAGCCCTCGAGCGTGTCGCGGTAGGCGGCGGGGCCGCCGCCGTAACCGCCGTCGAAGACCCGAGGATGCCCGATGGCCGCGAACAGCTCGGGCACGAGTCGTCGGGTCAGCGGCTCCAACGAGACGAATCGCCCCTCGACGACGTCGCCGAAGGGCGGACGCTCACACGCCACGGTTGCTACTCGAGCAGGTCGTGCCGCACGACGATCTCGTCGCGACCGGGGCCGACGCCGATGGCCGAGATGCGGGCGTTGCTCATCTTCTCGAGGGCCAGCACGTAGTTCTGCGCGTTGACGGGCAGGTCGGAGAACTCGCGGGCACCCGTGATGTCCTCAGTCCAGCCGGGGAACTCCTCGTAGATCGGAACGGCGTGGTGGAAGTCGGACTGCGAGACGGGGACCTCGTCGACCCGCGCTCCGTCGACGTCGTAGGCGACGCAGACGGGGATGGCCTCGAGCCCGGTCAGCACGTCGAGCTTGGTGAGCACGAAGTCGGTGACACCGTTGATGCGCGCGCTGTAGCGGGCGATGGGCGCGTCGTACCAGCCGCAGCGACGGGGGCGCCCGGTGGTGGTGCCGAACTCGAAGCCCTTCGAGCGCAGGAACTCGCCGGATTCATCGAACAGCTCGGTGGGGAACGGGCCTGCACCGACGCGGGTCGTGTAGGCCTTGACGACCGCGATCACGCGGTCGATGCGGTTGGGCGCGACGCCCGAGCCGGTGGCCGCGCCGCCCGACGTGGCGTTCGACGACGTGACGAACGGGTACGTGCCGTGGTCGACATCCAGCATCGTGGCCTGGCCGCCCTCGAACAGCACCGTCTTGCCCTCGTCGAGCGCACGGTTGAGCACGAGCGAGGTGTCGGCGACCATCGGGCGCAGCCGCTCGACGTACGACAGGAGATCGGCCATGACCTCGTCGACCTGGATCGCGCGTCGGTTGTAGACCTTCACGAGGATGTGGTTCTTGAGGTCGAGGGCGCCCTCGACCTTCTGGCGGAGGATTCCCTCGTCGAACAGGTCCTGGATACGGATGCCGACCCTGTTGATCTTGTCGGCGTAGCTCGGGCCGATGCCCCGACCGGTGGTGCCGATCTGCTTCTTGCCGAGGAAGCGCTCGGTGACCTTGTCGAGGGTGCGGTGGTAGGCCGTGATGACGTGGGCGTTGGCCGAGACCAGCAGCTTCGAGACGTCGACCCCGCGGGCCGCGAGCGCCTCGAGCTCGTGGAACAGCACCTCGATGTCGACGACGACACCGTTGGAGATGACGGGGGTGACGCCGGGGCTCAGGATGCCCGACGGAAGCAGGTGCAGCGCGTACTTCTTGTCGCCGACGACCACGGTGTGGCCGGCGTTGTTGCCGCCGTTGAACTTGACGACGTAGTCGACGCGTTCGCCGAGCAGGTCGGTGGCTTTGCCCTTGCCCTCGTCGCCCCACTGGGCGCCGATGAGAACGATCGCTGGCATTGAAGAGTCCTATCGGTCAGTGGCCTCGGGAACGAGGAGTGGCCGGAACACTGCGAAGAGGTTCCACCCCATGGTACCCGAGGCGGGTCGGCGGGCGACTGATCCGCGGTCGAGGGCAAACCCGGCGGGCGTTCTGCTACGAATGGGTGCCATGAGCAGAAGAGTGGTGGGAGCGATACGTCTTCTGGCGGGCGTCGGCCTGCTGGTGACCATGGCCATCCAGATCGCCGACCGGGTGGTGAACAACGTGTTCGATCCCTGGGAGTACTTCAGCTACTTCACCATCGAGACATCCCTGATGAACATCGTCGTCTTCGTGGTCGGCGGGGTTCTCGCGCTGCGACGCCCGAGCGACACCGTGCTCTTCACGACGGTTCGCATGGCGACACTCGCCTACGCGATCGTCACCGCGGGCGTCTACAACCTGCTGCTGCGCGACGACGGCCCGAGCGAGGGCTTTCAGGCGCTCGGCTGGCCGAGCGAGGTCATGCACGTCTGGATGCCGCTGCTCATCGTTCTCGACTGGCTCGTGTCGCCCGGGCGCCCGGCTCTGGCCTGGCGGCGGCTCGGTGTCGTGATGATCTACCCCGTCGCCTGGCTGGCCTATTCGCTGCTGCGGGGCGCCGTGTCGAACGGCATCTACCCGTACCCGTTCCTCGACCCGGCGACAGACGGCTGGGGCAGCGTGATCGCGTACATCGTCGGTTTGAGCGTCGGCCTGCTCGGCCTCGGGGCTCTGGCGATCGCCTACAGCAGGCGGTTCGCGCGGGATGCTTCGCTGCGTCAGTCCTGACCGCGGATGATGATGGCCTCGGTCACCGGCTGGTCGGTGACGGGGCGGATCGTCGCCTCGATGGCGTCGATCGCGCGCGGATCGGACATCTGAAGGAAGTCTCCGAGGCGCTTGACCTCGTCGACCTCGCCGAACGCCTCGGCAGCGCGGCGCAGCGTGTAGAGCGACAGCAGCACGCCGCGGTTGGGCTCGTGCGACCAGGGAACCGGTCCCTGCCCCCGCCAGCCGCCCTTGCGCAGGGCGTCGAGGCCGCGGTGGTAGCCGACCCGGGCGTAGGCGTACGACGGAAGGACCGCACCGACAGCCCACAGTTCCTCGGAGAGCAGCGCCCAGAGCAGTGACGACGTGGGGAACTGCTTGACCAGCTCGCCCAGATCTGCCGCCGTGGCCGGGGAGCGCTCCGCAAGCGCCTCCATCACTGCAGTGTCTTCGGGAAGGAGTGTCTCGGGCAGGCCGAGGAGGTTGTCGCCGCTCATATCTCGATGGTACGCCAGCCGCATCGGGAATCCCGGGGCCGCGATGGCGTTGCACTCTGTATGCCCCTCTCCGTGCACCTCTACAGTTCGAGCTTCTGCGGCGCGTGCACGCAGACCCGCAGCGTTCTCGAGCAGGTGCGGCCATTCGTGCGCGATCGGGTCGACTTCAGCGAGTCGAACGTGGCCTCGAGCCCCGACGACGCCGAGCGGGCGAGCATCGTCGCGACACCGACCGTCGTGGTTCGCGACGAATCGGGCGCAGAGCTCGCCCGCGCATCCGGTGTGCCCACGGCCGACCAGGTGCTGACTCTTCTCGCCCGCCACCTCTAGGCGGGGACGGGGCGATCGGGCCTCACTCGAAATAACTTGCACATTGATGTGCAAGTTATTAGAATCGTCCCGTGACCGACACCAGCACCTCCCCCCGCCGCGCCTCCCGGCCGCCCCGCGCACCTCGGCGCGACGCGGCGGAGAACAGGGTCGCCATCCTCGACGCCGCCATCTCCGAGCTCAACCACGACCCGGATGCGTCGCTCGAGACGATCGCATCGGCCGCCGGCCTGTCGCGCCGATCGATCTACGGCCACTTCAGCACTCGCGACGAGCTGGTCGCGGAGCTGAACGACCGAGGCATCGCCCGGGTCACGGCGGCGCTCGCGCCCATCCGGCATTCGGATGCGCGAATCGCCCTCGCCCTGGTCGGCGCGCGACTCTGGAGCGAGGTCGAAGACGTGCGCGTCACCGCGCAGCTCGCCATTCGCGGCCCCCGCCGCGAGATCGTGGGCAAGGGCCTCGAGCCCGTGCGGCGCGGAGTACTCGACCTCGTGCGGCAGGGAGTCGAGGCCGGGCAGCTGCGAACCGACATCGAACCCGGCACACTCGCCCGCCTCATCGAGGGTGCCGCACTGTCGGTACTCGACGAGGCCGTCCGCGCCGACATCTCGCGCGACGAGGGCCACCGGCTGGTGATGCTCGTCGCCCTCAGCACCGCCGGGCTGTCATGGCGCGAGGCCGCCGAACTCATCGACGCGTCGCCCGAGCTCGCCCCCGACGCCCAGCCGCACGCATCCCACCACGCAGGAGACACCGAATGAGAATCGACCTCGTCGACGTGACCGCGGGCGAGGGTGCGGATGCGCTGCGCCCGACGACGGTCGGCTTCTCTAGCGGCGCCGTCACTTTGATCGCCACCGAGACCGCCCAGCGGCCGACGCTGCTCGCGCTGATCGCGAGCGGGCGCATGATCCCCGAGCACGGCTCGGTGACCCGCGACCCCGAGGCGAGCGGCGACCAGCTGCGCGCATCCGTGGCCGTCGTCGATGCACCCGACATCTCGGAGCCGGCCGCCGGACTGCGGCTCGACGGCATCGTGCAGGAGGAGCTCATGTTCGCCGAGCTGCCCTCGTCGTCGAAGGTCGTTCTCGAGACGCTCGACACGCTGGGCGCACGCGAGTTCGCCCGCACCCCCATCGAACACGTTCCGGCGACCGTGCGGCTGCACGTGCTCGCCGAGCTCGCGGCCATGAGGGAGGACGTCGAGGCGCTCGTGCTCACCTCCCCCGACCGGCACGGCGGCGACCCGCTCGAGTGGTATCCCATCGCCGAGGGTCTGGCCGAGCGCGGCTACGCCGTTCTCGTGATCGCGGGAGCCGCGTCTGTGGCGCTGCTCGATGCCGCCCTCGCCGAGCCGGAGCCCACGGTGGCTCCGAAGCACGTGCTGCCACCCGAGCCCGAAGCAGACCCCGAACCCGAGCCCGAGCTCGAGCCTGAGCCCGAAGCCAAACCTGAACCCGAGCCCGACCCCGTCGAGCCCGACATCCCTGCACCAGCAGAAGAAGAAGACAAGAAATGACCATCGTCACGCTCGTCCGCGCCGAACTGCGCCGACTCACCTCATCGAGGATGGGAATCCTGGCGCTCGTCGCTCTCATGTGCGTTCCCATCATCTACGCGGGGCTCTACCTCTGGGGAAACAACGACCCCTACGGCAACCTCAAAGATGTGCCCGTGGGCCTCGTCGTCGAAGACACGGGAGCCACGCAGACCGACTCCGACGGAACGACCTCGACCGTGAACTACGGCGACGAGGTGCGCGACGAGCTGCTGAAGGACAACAGCGTCAAGTGGATCGAGGCCACCGCGGCCGAGGCGAAGACGGGCGTCAGCGATGGCACCTTCGACTTCGTCCTCACCCTGGGCAAGGACTTCTCGACCGACCTCACCTCGCCCATCACGGCGTCGCCGAAGCAGGCCTCGGTCGAGCTGACGACCAACGACACGAACAGCTTCCTGGCCACCACCATCGCCGGCAACGTTGCAGAGAAGGTGCGCTCGTCGATCGCCGAGAAGGTCGGAAAAGAGGCGGCACTGCAGTTCCTCGACGGCTTCGCCGACGTGGGCACGAGCCTCGAGACCGCCATCGACGGCGCGAACCAGCTCGCCGACGGCACGACCACCGCGGCGAACGGCGCGGCGACCCTGAGCGCGGGAGCGGCGGCCGTCAACGACGGCGCCCAGCAGCTCGCGACCGGACTCGACACCGCCCAGGCAGGGGCCGCGACGCTGAGCACGGGCGCGTCCGCCGCCAATGACGGCGCGCAGACTCTAGCGACGGGCGCATCGGCCGCGAACACCGGGATGATCCAGTTGCTCGCCGGACTAACGACCCTGCAGACGGGCGTGTCGACTCTGCCGACCGACTCCGCAAACCTCAACACCGGGGCCCAGGACGTCGCGACCGGGGCACAGACGCTGACAGCAGGGGCACAACAGGTCGCAGCAGGGAACGCCGCGCTGGCCGACGCCGCTGCGCCGGTCGCCTCTGCCGCTCAAGCCGCGGCAGACAGCGTTCCCGTGATCCGTGCCCAGATCCAGCAGACGATGACGGATGACGGTTTCTCCCAGGAACAGATCGATGCCGTTCTCGCCGACCTCGACCCTCTCGGCGACAAGGTGATCGAAGCCAACACGCAGGCGCAGGGACTCGATCTGAAGCTCGACCAACTCGCCGAGGGAAGCCAACAGGTTGCCGATGGAAGTGTTGCCCTGGCCTCGGGCAGCGCACAGGTCGCCGCCGGCACCGCCGAGCTTGCAGGCAAAGCGCCCTCACTCACGGATGGCGTGAACCAGGCCGTCGACGGTGCTACGAAGATCCAGGCCGGAACGCAGCAGCTTGCCGATGGGACAAGCACCCTCGCCGCGAAGACTCCGGAACTCGCATCGGGCGCAGCCACTTTGAGCAGTGGAGTCACCGATCTCGACACCGGCGCTCGCACGCTCGCGGCCGGAACGCCCGCCCTCGCAACCGGCGCCGCCGATCTGCAGACCGGCATCCTGAAGCTCGACGACGGGGCGCACAAGCTCGCATCCGGCCTCACCGAGGGCCTCGGCAAGCTGCCCATCGAGACGTCCGCCGAGCGCGAGAAGAGCGCGTCGATCATCTCCGACCCGGCCGCGATCGACACGAGCGCCGTGACCAAGGCCAGCACCTACGGCGCGGGAATGGCGCCATTCTTCATCAGCCTCGCCGCCTGGATCGGCATCTACGCCCTGTTCCTGATCATCAAGCCGCTGTCGAAGCGGGCGCTCACCGCGCTCCGCAAGCCCGTGCGCGTGACCGCGGCGGGCCTGATGACCCCCGGCATCCTCGGCGCCGTGCAGATGATCGCTGTCTTCGGCATCGTGACACTGGCCCTCGGCTACTCCGTGGCCAACCCGCTGGGCATGCTCGGATTCATGATCGTGACCTCGGTGACCTACGCCGCGATCATCCTCGCGCTGAACGTCTGGCTCGGCAGCGTCGGGCAGTTCCTCGGGCTGGTGCTGATGGTGCTGCAGCTCGTGACCGCCGGAGGCACGTTCCCGTGGCAGACGCTGCCCGGCCCGCTCGCCGCCCTGCACCACGCGCTGCCGATGGGATACGCGGTCGACGGCATCCGGCAGCTCATGTACGGCGGCAACCTCGCGCTGGCGTGGGCCGACGTGGCCGTGCTGCTCGCGTTCCTTCTCGGTGCGCTCGCTCTCTCGTGGCTGGGCGCGCGTCGCATGACGAGAACGCGCACGCTGAGAGACCTGCGCCCCTCACTGATCGGCTGAGCCGCGGGGCAGGGTCAGCCGCCGACCGTCACCGTGATCGTGTCCCATCCGGTCGCGCCGCTCGGGGCGGGCGGAGCCTCCTGCTGCGTCTGCGTGTACCCCGACTTGTCGGTCGCCCGCACGGCGATCGTGTGCGAGCCCGAGGTCGCCGGCCACTGCAGCACCCACTGCACCCACGTGTCGTCGGAGATCGGTGCGGCCAGGGTGGCCTGCTGCCAGGCCTCGTCGTCGATGCGCACCTCCACCCCGGCGATGCCGGTGTGCGGCGCCCAGGCGACGCCCGCGATCGCGACGGTTCCGGATGCGACGGTCTGGCCCGACAGCGGAACGTCGATCCTCGACTCGGTCACCACGGGCCCGAGCGCGTCCCATCCGCGCGGAGTCCAGTACCCCTCGGCATCGGCGAAGCGCGTGACCCGCATCTCGGTGACCCATTTGGTGGCAGAGACGTAGCCGAAGAGGCCGGGCACGATCATCCGGGCCGGGAAACCGTGTTCGGTGGGCAGCGGCTCTCCGTTCATGCCCACGGCCAGAAGCGCCTCGCGGTTCGGATCGGTGAGAGCCTCGATCGGCGTGCCGGCACTGAATCCGTCGGGACCCGAGGAGAGCACCATGTCGGCTCCCGCCTGCGGCCCGGCCTTGGCGAGGAGCTCTCGGATCGGGTAACCGAGCCAGGTCGCGTTGCCGATGAGGCCTCCCCCGACCTCGTTCGAGACGCAGGCGATCGTGGTGACGTGCTCGGTGAGCGGCAGGGCGAGAAGCTCGGCGTAGCCGATCGTGACCTCGGTGTCGACGAGCCCGGTGATCTTCAGCTGCCAGGAGTCGGGGTCGATCTGCGGCACCTGCAACGCCACGTCAATGCGATAGAACTGCTCGTTCGGGGTGACGAGGGTGGTGATGCCCTCCACGTCGAGGCTGGTTCCGGCGGGGATCGCCGGCGCCGGCGTCGACGGGGCGGGCAGGGTGATCGCCTGCCGGATGGCGGTGACCGCCGCCGTGCTGGCGTTCATCGCGCGGGCACCGACGGCCGCGATCAGGGCGACGGCACCCGTGACCCCGGCGAAGGTCAGGAACTGCCGCCTGCGCATCCCTGCCGCGGCACTCGCCGGCGCGTCGACCCAGGCCCCGAGCCGATTGACGCCCGTGCGCAGCACCAGCACTCCGGCGATCATTCCGAGAACGGTCGGGAACGCCCACAGGGCACTGGCCTCGGGCCGGGTCTGCACGGCGACGACCGCGATCGCCGAGAACAGCACCAGGACAGCGACTCCGAGGGGCGGTCGACGGCGCTCGAGGACTCCCGCGAGCGCGGCGAACGCCACGACCACGATGCCGAGGATCACGAAGAGCGCGATCTTGTCGGCCGTGCCGAAGAGGCCGATCATCGTCTCTTTGAGCCAGCCGGGGGCCAGGTCGATGGCGAGCTGGCCGACCGCGAAGAAGGGCGATGACGAGGCCGAGACGAAGACGGCCACGACCTCGGCCACGGCCAGCACGGCGAGGGCCGACAGCACTCCGACGAGGGCGGCCATCCACTGTGTGCGCATGGGTTCGACCTTACGCGCCGACTCTCTGAGAACGGCCCGGTATTCGCGCCTCTCGGCGATTGCTACGCTACGACTGTGGTAGCTGTGTCGGGGGACAGTCGGGCGATGGCCCGTTCCTCCGTCGAGCGCTCCGTCTTCCTCTCCCAGCTTCTGATGGCCGGGGCCACGCTGGTGCTCGCGACCATCTCGTACCTGGTCGATCCGAAGGCCCTCGCGTCGCCCCTGTTCTTCGCCGGCGTCATCATCGTCTTCGCCGTGACCGGGCTGTCCGCCGCAGTGCCCTGGCGCCGAATCGACAAGCTGTGGATCGCAGCGCTGCCCCTGCTCGACATCATCGCGATCGCGTTCATCCGACAGGAGCAGCCTCAACTCGGCGCCAGCTTCCTCTTCGTCTTCCCGGCGATTTGGATGTCGATGCACTTCGGCGTGCGCGGAGCGGCGATCTCCGTTGTGCTGCCCTCGGTTCTGACCTGGGGCGGGGAGTTCCTGCGCAGCGGCGTGGAGACCATCGATCCGGTGGTGCTGCCTCGGCTGGGTATCGTGCCCATCGTGCTCGGCTTCGTCGCCACCACCGTCTACTCCACGACACGTCGGGCTGCCGCGCAGAGATCGCTGCTGCAGCAGCAGGCGGATCTCTTCGAGCAGGCGCTGCAGAGCTCCCGCCGGCAGAAGCGGACGCTCGACGAACTGTTCGACGCCGTCGACTTCGGCGTGATCGGCTTCGACGACTCGGGTCGGGTGAATCTCATCAATCGAGCCCAGCGCGAGATGGTCGCTCCGTTCGGGGTCGGAGACGGCTCGATCGTTCCCGCCGTCATCTACAGGGAAGACCGCACGACACCCTACGACGAGCGCGACCGGCCGTTCCAGCGTGCCCTGCGCGGCGAGACGATCGACAGGGAGACGGTGTGGTTCGGCGATCCCGGGGAGGCGCAGGCGGCCATCCTGACCTCGTCGCGACCCATCGTCGACGAGCACGGGCACTACGACGGCGGAGTCATCGTCTTCCGCGACATCACCGCCGAGCTCAAGGCGGTCAAGGCCCGTGACGATCTCGTAGCGTCGGTATCGCACGAACTGCGCACGCCGCTCACCTCGATCGTCGGCTACACCGAGCTCGCCCTCGACGAGGACATCTCCGACAGCACACGGGCGATGCTCGAGATCACCTCACGCAACGCCGACCGGATGCTGGGCATCGTGGCGGACCTGCTGGCCGCGGCCAGCGAATCGACACAGACCCTGCTGATGGTGTTCGCGCCCTGCGACCTCGCGCAGATCGTGCGCGAGGGAATGGAGTCGATCACGCCCGTTGCATCCATCAGCCACATCACGTTCACGACCCCCGAGCTCGAACCGCTCGTCTTCGACGCCGACGCCTTCCGCCTGCGGCAGGTCGTCGACAACCTCCTGTCGAACGCCGTGAAGTACAACGTGCCGTACGGACGCATCGACGTCAGCCTCACCGCGACGTCAGAGGACGTCGCCGAGCTGCGCGTTCACGACACGGGCCGGGGAATGACGGATGCGGAGCAGGCCCATCTGTTCGACCGCTTCTACCGGGCCGACTCGGTGCGCAATTCGGCCGTGCACGGTTCGGGCCTGGGGCTCAGCATCAGTCGCGACATCGTGCACCAGCACGGCGGCGAGCTGCGCCTCGACTCGTCGCGCGGCAAAGGCACGACGGCCATCATGACCATCCCCATGAAGGATCGCGAGCCCGCGGGCGAATCGTCTCTCGAATCGAAGGCAGACTCATGACCCTCGACGTCGTCACCCTGATGACCATGTCCAGCCTCGCGGTAGTGCTGTGCGGTGTCTCGTTCATTCTGAACACCTCGTTCTCTCGCAATGACGCGACAGGTCGCATGTGGAGCCTCGGCTTCATCAGCGGCATCATCGTGGCGGCCGGCTACGGCGTCGAGGCCGCGGTGGCCGATGCGTGGTGGGGTCTGGTCGTCGGCAACGTCGCCTATGTCGCCTCGATCGGCGCGCTGTGGTGCGGTGCCCGCCTGCACAACGGACGTTCGCCCAAGCTCTGGATCGTCGTGGTGATCGCGTTGGTCGTCGGGGCGGTGACGATACTGCAGACCCCGGGAGGAGGCACCTGGGCCGGAGCACCCGTTCTGTGGCTGGGCCTCGTCGCCCTGAGCGTACTCGGCGGAGTCGAATTGCAGCGCGGCAGGCTGCGCCGCAACGTCAACGGCCGCTCGCTCGGGATCGTGCTCTGGATCTTCGCCTTCTTCATGCTCGCCCGCACCATCGCATTCCTGGCCTCGGGGCCGGAGGGACGGGCGTTCACCCTGTACTTCGACCAGGGCATCGCGGCTGTGGTCACGATGGCGCTGATCATCAGCGCGGCGATCACGGTCTCGGTTCTGCGAGCGGAGCGGGGCGGCGACAGCGCCGTCGGCGACTTGAGCGTCGGCATCCTGTCTCGAGCCGGCGTGCTGTCGGCGGAATCGTTCGTGCAATCCGCCGAGGATCACCTCGAACGCGCGGAGAACACCCACCAGGGCATGGCGCTGATCGGGGCCGACATCGACCGCCTGCCCGAGGTGAACACCGCCTTCGGTCGTTCCGCCGGCGACGAGGCGATCTCCGCCTTCGCCCAGACGCTGCGCGGCACCGTTCCGGTGATGGCGGCGATCGGGCATCCGGCCGCGGGACGTTTCCTCGTTCTCGTCGCCGTCGCCAGCGCAACCGAGGCCCTCGCCGTCGCCGAGCGCATCCAGATCGCCCTCGTCGACAACCCGCTGCCCGACAGGCAGACGATCAGACTCACCGCCAGTCTCGGCGTCGCCGACACCTTCGACCACGGCTATTCGCTGTCGACTCTGACAGGGGCCGTGATCGACGCGATCGGTCGCAGCAAGGCCGCCGGGGGCAACCACATCGAGGTCAGCACGACCGCGTGAGCGGCCCCCGAGCAGCCGCGCGCTACTCCGCGATCGCGATCGTGACCTGGTCGCTTGCCGTCTGCTTGGCGTAGGTGCCCGACGTCGGCGTGGTCTGGATGAGCAGCTCGTAGGTGAACGACAGGGTCACGCTGGTGGCCGCGGGGTCGACGGCGGGCAGGATGAACGTCTGGCTGTAGCTGTAGGGCGACTTGATGTCGTACCCCGGCGTGACGGAGGCCTGGTCGCTCAGCGGAGCCGGCGCCTCGAGGGAGCCCTTCGGCCCGGCCACGGCGACGACGACGCTGACCCGCGACAGGTAGACCCCCTGGCCCTCATCGGTTCCGAGGGCCGCGATCAGCGAGAAGCTGATGGGCTTGTTCGCCTCGGCGGTCCACTGATCCATGCTGAGAGTCGACCAGTAGTTGGCGGTGAGGGCCGCGTCGCCGGCCTGCAGCTGGTGCTGGGCTGAGCCGGTGGCGAGCTCGTTCACGATCGAGGTGATCGTGGCCTTGGGCGTCGGGGTCGACGTCTTGGTCGACGTGGCGGCGGATGTCTCGCCGGCGGCCCACGGGGCGGTGCCGCACCCGCTCAGGGTCACGACCAGGGCCGTGCCGAGGGCAGCGGCTGCGGCCGCGTTCTTCCAGCTTCTGCGAATCATGCGTCATTCCCCCAGACCGTCGCGTCTCACCCCTCGCATGGGGTGCGCGAATCTTGAGCATATCTTGTGGAGACCTTGTCATTGGCTTGCCGAAAGCCTGATGTCGCTCGGGCACAGTTGCATTCATGACCGAGACGAACCGCTACGTGAAGCCCCAGCCGGCTGTCGACCCCGCACTCGCCGCCTACGCCACCGAGTTCATCGACATCGTCGATGCCCTGCCGAGCTACCGCCCCATGGTCGGCTGCATCGTTCCCGCATACAACGAGGCCGACTCCATCGCAGAGGTCCTCGAGTCGCTGCTGGCCCAGACCCGCCTCCCCGACGTCATCCACGTGGTCGTCAACAACTCGACCGACAAGACCGTCGAGATCGCCAGCGAGTACGCCGGCCCGCACAGCCGCACCGACAACGGCGTCACGCAGGAGACCGAGGTCTTCATCCACGACATCGGTGAGAACCCCGACAAGAAGGTCGGCGCGCTCAACTACGGCTACTCGCTGGTCGAAGGCTGCGACTACCTGCTCGGCGTCGACGGCGACACCACGGCAGACGTCACCGCCGTCGAGTCGCTCGAAGCCGAGATCGCCTCCGACACCCGCATCGGCGGCATCTCCGCGATCTACTCGATCGACGAAGCGCCCATCAAGGGCACCATGGCCAAGTTCCTCATCTCGGGACAGCGCGCCCAGTTCGCCGCATTCAACATGCAGAACATGCTGCGCGGCCGCAACATGGCGGTTCTGGGCGGCCAGTTCTCGATCTTCTCGATCAAAGCGCTGCGCGAGGTCATGGCCGACAGCCACCAGGCCACCCCGTGGGTCAAGGACAGCGAGGTCGAGGACTCCCTGCTCTCGCTGCAGATCAAGAGCGCCGGCTACCTCACGAAGATCTCGGCCCGCGCCCGCGCCAACGTCGGCGGCATGACCACGCTGCGCGGCCTCGACGCCCAGCAGGTCAAGTGGAACTTCGGCGCCATCGAGCTCATGTGGCCGGGGCAGCGCGGCGACACGAAGGGCCAGCCCTTCCACCCCAACCTGCGCCTGCGCTGGCTCGAGAACCTCTCGATGGTCGCCAACATCGTCACCCGCGGCCTGTTCTTCCTGCTGCTCATCGCCTCGCTCTCGATCGGCGCCTTCGTCTTCAGCCCGGTCTGGCTCATCCCGCCGGTCGTCGCCATCGCGCTGAACTGGCGCACCGCGGCCTCGATGAAGAACCGCAGCTGGCGCGACACGTTCTTCGCCATGGCGATGTTCCCCGCCGAGCTCTACATGTGGGTGCGCATCGGACACTTCGTTCGGGCCTGGTCGAAGTTCGCCAGCAACAAGCAGGTCGACAACTGGGCCGAGCAGGCCAAGGCCGAGCGCGGCTCGGGCAACGCCTACCTCACCCCGCTGCTCGTCGCCGCCGGCATCATCGTCGCGATGGTCGTCATCTGGATGCAGCTTCCGATCATGCTGCAGTCCACGATCCTCTGGATCGGGTGGCCCGTGCTCGGTGTCATCACCGTTCTGCAGACGCTCACCATGTTCGCCAAGCTCGTCAAGCGCCAGCACGGTTACAAGGTATGAGCCGACTTCTCGACGAGGACGCCCTCCACGACCTGCTCACTTCGGTGGGTCGGGACGAGGGGGCGCGTTCCCGTTTCGCCCGCGATTTCGTCAGCCTCTGGGAGACCCGTGTCCGGAGGCTGACGAACGCCCTCGACCGCCGCGATGCCGAGGAGACGCACGTCGTGCTCCTCAGCATCCGGTCGTCGTCGAGGATGATCGGCGCGCAGGTCATCGAGGCCACCGCATCGCTGATGCACAGCTCGCTCGAGCGGCAGGACTTCGAGGGCTGCGCACGACACCTCTCGCGGCTCGACCAGGTCGGGCAGGAGACGTGCATCGAACTCGACGTGCGGTTCGGGCTCACCTCGACCGCGTGAGCGCCGAGACGATGAGCTGTGAGGGGCCGACGAGTCTTTACTCGTCGGGCGCCGCGAGCCGGTAGCCGACCCCGCGCACCGTCTCGAGCCAGCGGGGCGTCGTGAGGCTGTCGCCGAGCTTCTTGCGCAGGTTGCCCATGTGCACCTCGACGGCGCGCTTGTCGGCCTCGGTCACGTAGTAGGCGGTCACATAGCTCTCGCCGCGCAGAAGCAGGGCCAGGTCGGCCTTCGTGCGCACGCGACGCTTCGACTCGACGACAGCGACCAGCAGGTCGAACTCCGTGCGGGTGAGGTCGAGGTCTTTGCCTTCGAGCGACGCCAGGCGCATCTCGCGGTTGAGTCGGAGTCCGTTGTGCTCGATCCACCCCTCGCCGCCATCGTCCGACGTCTCGCGGGGAGCCGGCTCTGCGGCATCCGGAACGCCCGGCGCGGCATGAGCGCCCGTTCTCGTGACGGGCTCCACGGCAGGTGCCGCGGGTGCCGGCGCGACAGGAGCCGCCGCGACGGGTGCCGGAGCGGTGGCGACAGGAGCTGCGGCAACAGGCGCGGTGGCGACAGGCGCCACGACCGCGACCGGCTCATCGGCCGACGCGATGCGCGGGCGACGCAGCATCGCGTCGATGCGGGCGCGCAGCTCGCGCGGGCGGAAGGGCTTGGTCAGGTAGTCGTCGGCTCCGGCCTCGAGCCCCTGCAGGGTGTCGATCTCCTCGTCGCGAGCCGTGAGCATCACGATGTAGGTCTGGCTGAAGGTGCGCAGGCGCTTGGCCACCTCGAAACCGTCCATGCCGGGCATGCTCACGTCGAGCGTCGTGACGATGGGCTCGTAGGCGCGCACCGCCTGGATGCCGTCGTGACCGTTGCTCGTGGCGATGACGTCGAAGCCGGCCTGGGTGAGGACGCTCTCGAGCAGGTGCCGGATGTCTGCATCGTCTTCGATGATGACGGCCATCCGTCTGTCTTGCGCCTCAAACCCCACAGTGATCCCCAATCATCAAAGGTACGCTGCACCCTACCAAAGGGCGCGGCTACCAGCCGGCATTGTCGGCGAGCTCCAGCGCGCTTTCGGGCCACCATGTTCCGGCCGCGGGCCCGCCGTTGCACGTGCCGTCGCTCTCGCCCGGCGGTTTGACCCAGAGCTCGGCGTCGAGGTGGCCCGCGTCGGTGACGACGGTCGGGGCCACGCCGAGGGCCCGGCCCGACGGGTTGCACCACTCGCCGTTGGAACCCTTGCCATTGCGACCCGTGTCGATCACGTAGTGCGAGCCGCCCGTCAGCGACGACAGCTTCTCGCCGTACGCGCGTTCCTTGACGGTGGAGTTGTAGTTCGACACGTTCGTGGCGAAGCCCCGCGTCTCGGCGATGCCCGCGCGATTCAACAGGTCGGCCATCTGCGTCGCCGGAAGCCAGGTCGAGTGCCCGCCGTCGAGGTACACGACGGCCTGCGTCGACGAGAAGGTGTCGACGGCGCCCTTGATCTGTGCGATGCGCTCGTCGACGTTGCCGCACTGCGTTGCTAGGGCGAGCGCGTCGGGCTCGAGGATGACGATGGCCGAGCGGTCGGCGAAGGCACCGGCGATCTGGGCGGCCCAGAGCGGATACTCCGCAGCGGTGAGCCCGCCGGACGAGAGGTTTCCGCAGTCGCGGTTCGGCACGCCGTAGACCACGAAGACGGGCGTCTGACCGGATGCGGCGGCCGCGTCGAGCGTGGCGGTCACCGTGGCGGCGACCGTCTCGGTCGGATACCTCTCGGGGACGAGCCAGATCGCGGCGGGAGTGGCCGCGAGCTTGTCGAGCACCTCGGTCTGCGCCGACGGTGCCACCGTCGAATCGGAACCGCTCTGGTCCGTCGCGGCGGATGCGGCGGCGGCCTTCGCGGCGAGCGATTCGGGATCGACGTAGAAGGTCTGGCCCTGCAGCGGATTGTCGATCGGCGCTCCCGGATCGGTCTCGGAGCCGGAGGCCGACTCGGAGGCGGGTATCGGGGTGGAGACGAGCCCGGTGAAGACCACGCCCAGGGCCACGATGGGCAGCGTGAGGGCCACGATGGCGATCGCTACCCCGATTCGCGAGCCTTTTGACGTCACGTCGCCAGTGTATCCGGCGTCGGCCGCGTATCCGGCGTCGGCCGCGCGAAAGAGACGTGCTGCAGAATCCAGGCGTGCATCGCGACCGCCGCCGCGGCCGAGGCGTTGATCGAGCGGGTCGAGCCGAACTGGCTGATCTCGACGATCGCCTGCGCGGCCTCGAGCGCCTCCGGCGAGAGACCCGGCCCCTCCTGGCCGAACAGCAGCACGCACGACTCGGGAAGCGCGAACGTCTCGATGATCACGCTGCCCGGCACGTTGTCGATGGCGATCACCGGCAGTCCCGCATCCGCAGCCCACGCGACGAACGTCTCGACGTCGGGATGGTGCAGCACGTGCTGGTAGCGGTCGGTCACCATGGCGCCGCGCTTGTTCCACCTGCGCCGCCCGATGATGTGCACCGTGTCGGCGCCGAAGGCGTTGGCGCTGCGCACGATCGATCCGATGTTGAGGTCGTGCTGCCAGTTCTCGATGGCCACGTGAAAGGGATGCCGCGTGAGGTCGAGGTCGGCGACGATCGCGTCCATGCGCCAGTAGCGGTAGCGATCGATCACGTTGCGCGAGTCGCCCGCCGCGAGCAGCTCGGGGTCGTAGATGTCGTCGTCGGGCAGCTCGCCCTGCCAGGGGCCGACGCCGTTGGTGGTGAGTTCGACAGACGGATTCGGCGACGCGGGAACCGGCTCATCGGGCATCCCCACAGGCTACCCTCCCGTTCTCGATCCGCCGTTCCCTGAGCCTGTCGAAGGGAGCCCGTCGAAGGGCGTCTCGACAGGCTCGACGAACGAAACGTTCGTTCCCTGAGCCTGTCGAAGGGAGCCCGTCGAAGGGCATCTCGACAGGCTCGACGAACGAAATTTTTAGGCGCGCCTAAAAATTCGCTACAGTAGCGGAATGCTCCACACCCCCGCCCCGGTGACGACGCCGGCAGCACCCCGCGGCTCGCACCTCGTGTGGCTGCTCGGACCCGCCCTCGTGGCGGGCGTGGCCTACCTCGACCCGGGCAACGTCGCGAGCAACATGACGGCCGGCGCCGCGTTCGGCTTCCTCCTGGTGTGGATCGTCGTGCTCGGCAATGTCATGGCGTGGCTCATCCAATACCTCTCCGCCAAGCTCGGCATCGTGACCGGCAAGAGCCTGCCCGAACTGCTCGGCGAACGCATCGGCAGCACCTGGGGCCGGCGGCTCTTCTGGGCGCAGGCCGAGCTCGTGGCCATGGCCACCGACCTCGCCGAGATCATCGGAGGGGCCATCGCCCTCTCGCTGCTGTTCGACCTGCCGCTGCTTCTCGGCGGCGCGATCACGGGCACCGTCTCGATGCTCGTGCTCATCCTGCAGGGGTCGGGGCGGCAGAAGACCTTCGAACGCGTCATCATCTCGATGCTCGTGATCATCGCCGTGGGCTTCGCGGCCGGGGTCGTCATCAATCCGCCCGATGCCGCATCCGTCGTCGGCGGGCTCGTGCCCCGCTTCGACGGCCCCGCGTCGGTGCTGCTCGCGGCATCCATTCTGGGCGCCACGATCATGCCGCACGCCATCTACGCGCACTCCGCCCTCACCCGCGATCGTTTCGCCGACCGCAGCCATCACCACAACACGAAGCGACTCCTCTCGGCCACCCGCTGGGACGTGTCGATAGCCCTCGCCATCGCGGGGACCGTGAACCTCGCCATCCTGCTTCTGGCCGCGACCTCGCTGCAGGGGGTGGAGGGAACCGACACGCTCGAGGGCGCGCACGCGGCGATCGGCCAGGCCATGGGCGGAGTGATCGCGACGCTGTTCGCGGTCGGGCTGCTCGCATCCGGTCTCGCCTCGACCTCGGTCGGCGCCTACGCGGGGGCCGAGATCATGCACGGACTGCTCCGGGTGCGCATCCCCATCGTGTGGCGCCGACTGGTCACGCTCATCCCCGCGCTCGTCATTCTGGGAGTCGGGCTCGACCCCACCTGGTCGCTCGTGGTCAGCCAGGTCGTGCTCTCGTTCGGCATTCCGTTCGCTCTGATCCCCCTCGTCTGGCTCACGTCGCGCCGGCAGCTGCTGGGAGAATTCACCAACCGCTGGTACACCACGGTGGCCGGCATCATCGCCTCGGCACTGCTCGTCACGCTCAACGTCACGCTGCTCGTGCTCATCTTCACCGGAGCCTGACAATAGGCTGGAGCGATCATGAGCATCCCCGAGCCGGCCCGACGAACCCAGCCGAACGCCGACTCGGCCGCCGAGGACTACCTCAAGACGATCTACCACCACACCGAGTGGCAGTCCGACCCCGTCACGCCCTCCGTTCTCGCCTCGACCATGGGCGTCGCCCCGTCGTCGGTCACCGAGATGGCGAAGAAGCTCAGCGCGGCGGGCCTCGTGAACTACGAGCCCTACAAACCGCTGACCCTCACGGCCGAGGGAATCGCCCGGGCCCGGGGCGTCATCCGGCGCCACCGGCTCATCGAGACCTGGCTGGTCGACGAGATGGGCTACGACTGGCACGAGGTGCACGACGAGGCCGAGGTGCTCGAGCACTCCATCTCCGAACGCCTGCTCGACGCCATCGACGCGCGCCTCGGGCATCCGAGGAGCGATCCGCACGGAGACCCCATCCCCTCGGCGGACGGCACGGTTCATTCGTCGCCGGCGCTGCTGCTCTCGCAGGCCGCGGTCGGGGCCTCGGGCACGATCGTGCGCATCAGCGATCGCGATCCGTCGCTGCTCCTGGCGCTCGCCGCGGCGGGAATCCGCCCGTCGACCACGGTCACGGTCGTGTCTCAGGAGGACGACGGCGCCGTCGTCGTGCGGGTCGACTCCGGGCCCGGATCTGAGCCCGGCTCCGGGGCCGACGCGACCGGCGCGCTCGTGCCCGTGTCGGCATCCGGCAGCTCGTCGATCTGGATCTCATCGGCGATCTGAGCGCGCCCGGTCGACGCGGCTAGGCTGTCGAGGGCAGGCGACGAAAGGACTCTCCCATGGCTCGACGCGATGAGATCGAATGCTGGCTCACCGATATGGACGGCGTCCTCGTTCATGAGAACCGGGCGCTCCCCGGGGCGGCCGAGCTTCTGCAGCAGTGGCGCGACGAGGGCAAGCCCTACCTCGTGCTCACCAACAACTCCATCTACACCCCGCGTGACCTCAGCGCCCGGCTCCGCGCATCCGGTCTCGAGGTGCCGGAAGAGGCGATCTGGACCTCGGCGCTCGCCACCGCCAGCTTCCTCAAGTCGCAGATGCCCGGCGGCAGCGCCTTCGTGATCGGCGAGGCCGGCATCACCACCGCACTGCACGAGGCCGGGTTCATCATGACCGACACGAGCCCCGACTACGTGGTCGTCGGCGAGACGCGCAACTACTCGTTCGAGGCCATCACCCGCGCGATCAGGCTGATCTCGGCGGGCGCACGGTTCATCGTCACGAACCCGGATGCGACGGGGCCGAGTGCCGAGGGCCCGATGCCGGCCACCGGGGCGGTCGCCGCCCTCATCACGAAGGCCACGGGAATGGAGCCCTATGTCGTGGGCAAGCCCAACCCCATGATGTTCCGTTCAGCGCTCAACCGCATCGGCGCCCACTCCGAGAACACGGGCATGATCGGCGACCGCATGGACACCGACGTGGTCGCCGGCATCGAGGCGGGCCTGCACACGATCCTCGTGCTCACCGGCATCAGCGACCAGGCCGAGATCGAGAAGTACCCGTTCCGCCCCGACGAGATCCTGTCGGGAGTGAAAGACCTCCTGCGCGACGAACCTTTCGAGTCCGACGAGATCTGACCCGGCGATCCGCGCCTCGGCGGCGCTTCCGCCCCCGGCCGTCCAGGCGCGGATGCACCGGACGGGCGCGCCTGCTGCGACAGAGGGCTAGAGCTTCGCCCAGCGGGCGCGGGCCGCGCAGAAGAGGCCGTAGGCGATCAGGCCGATACCCACGGCGACCAGGATCACCTTTCCGAACGGCAGGTCGATGAGCGCCTTGAGGGCGCCATCGAGGCCGGATGCCTTCTCCGGGTCTGCGGTCACGGCCGCCACCACGAACAGCACGCCCACGACGAACAAGGCGATGCCTTTGGCCACGTAGCCGCCGATCCCCAGTCCACGCACGACCTTTCCGGTGGTGCCCGCGGGGATGACCAGGTGCTTCTCGAACTTCTTCAGCACTCCCTGAACCACGAAGGCCACGCCGATGCCCGCGACCACGAGTCCAACGATCACCAGCAGCACGACGCCTCCGGGGCTCGCGAGCAGCTTCGCGCTGAGGCTCTGGCTCGAGTTCGACGAACTCGACGAACCCCCGAGAGCGAACGTCAGCGCGGTGGCGCCCACGGCGCCGTAGGCGATTCCCTTGCCGAGCTCGGAGACGCGTCGGCCCCACTTCTTCTTCGGGTCGGGCTCGTGGAGAAGGAACACCTGCGCGATCTGCCAGAGAGTCAGGGCGAAGAGGCCGATGGCGACGAGCCAGATCACGACGATGCCCCCGGGCTTCGACGCGAGCTCGCTCAGGGCGCCCGACTGGTCGGCCGACTCCCCCGATCCGCCGACGAGGCCGATGGCGATCGCGCCGATCAAAATGTGCAGCAGCCCGAGCACGGCGAAGCCGGTGCGGGCCAGGATCTCGAGCGCCCGACTGTTCGTGGCGGTGCGGGCGGCGCTCTTCGCAGAATTGGTCATTGTTCGAGGCTATCGAGACAGCGCCCCGCGCGCGGAGGGCTGGACAGGCTAGACGCCGCCCACTCCGCCACCACCACCGCCGCCGCCCGAGAAGCCACCGCCACCCGATCCCCCGCTCGATGACGAGGACGTGCTCGCGGCGCTGCCCGAGTAGCTCGCGGCAGAGGCGGCCGCGAACGATCCGACGCTGGCCGCGAAGTACCCGGCGTTGAAACCGGCGGTTCCGCCGTACCACCCGGGTTGCGTCTGCTGGTTCTCGTAGTAGGTTCCGAGCACCTTCGCCCACTCGTCTTCGACGCCCCACAGCACGGCGAAGGGCAGCAGCCTTTCGTAGATCTTGACGATCTGTCCCCCATCGGGAGAGGTGACCTGGGTCTTCAGAGCACCCTCGGGGCTCTGGAGCATGCGGAACCGGTCTTCCTCCGCCACCGCCAGATAGAGCTCGATGCCCTTGAGATAGTCGCGCAGCTCGGCACCGGAGGCGGTGAGGGGCGTGCGAGCCAGGATCACCCACGACAGCCCGACACACAGAACGCCGATCGCAATGGGAATGAACGGCAGCGCCCCTCCCCGATCCTGCGAGTTCAGCATGGCGCCGAAGATGATCGTGGCGATGCCCGCCACGAAGGCGACCGCCGAGAGCAGCAGGCTCCGACCCGCCGTTCCCTTCTTGTAGTAACCGTCTGCGATGGCCTTCGCTCGCACGGTCTTGAGGAACGCCTGCACGCCCTTCGCGAGTGCCGTGTCGGTCTTGCTGAGTTCGCGGCTGCCGTCGGTCGCATCGTCGAAGATCAGCCGGTAGAACTCGAGCTCCTGCGCCGTCAGGCCGTCGCTGTGCACGGCCTGCAGCCAGTACTCCGGCTTCTTCGACCACATCTTCTCGCTCGGCTTCTCGACGATCTGCAGGTTGCCGCGCACGGCGAGGTCGACGAATCCGGATGCCGCGGCGCGGCTCGTGCGCTTCAGGATCACGGCCGAGGTGAAGACGTCGGCCTGCGGCGGCGTGTACTCGGCGATGATGGTCGGTCGGCCCCGGGCATCCCGAAGCCCGGTGGTGCGCCAGACGATCGCGAGCACCGCCGCGGCCAGTGCGAGCAGGGCCGAGCCGAGCTGCGCCCATCCCTGCCAGGCGCCGAAGTACGAGTCGTCACGCGGCACGAAGGTGTCCGAGGCGAAGCCGACCGCGATGGTCACGTTCTCGCGCGCTCCGAGGGGCACTCCGCCCGCGGTGATGACGGTCTCGCCGTCGCCAGACTCGCTCGTGACAGGGCATGACGTGTTCGACGCGTAGGGCCCGGCGTAGCAGCTCGCCTCTCCGGTGAGCGAGGCGGCGAGCGGGTCCGGCACGTGCAGCCGAGCTGTCGCCGACCCGAAGCTCTGAGCCGAGTCGAAGCCCACCGTGTCCCAGTAGAACTCGTCGACGTCGGTGTCGTCGGCATGCCTGGTGACGTTGTGCTGCGTGTACGTGAATGTGTACGTCTGCGCGCCGTGCACGAACTCGTCAGCGCGTACGGTGACTACGAGGAAGTCCCCGTCGTCGTTCCTCTCCGCCTCGAAACCGCGCGGCTCGCCGTTCTGGTCGACGACGCTCTCGACGTGCACATCGGTCGGATGCCCGTCGTACTCCACCGGAATCGCCCGTCGGATTCCGCGGTTCTGATCGGCCTCGGGGAATTCGGCGACGAACGTCTCGACCGTCTTGAGCGTCGAGCGGCCGTCGGCGTCGGTGCCGAGATAGAAGTCGGCGTCGTACGACGAGAACGAGAAGTCGTCGACGCCCGCTGAGACACCGGATGCGACGGGTGCGGCCTCGAGGGCCGTCGCGGTCGCGGGGGCGGCCGCGACCAGCCCCATGACCCCCAGACCGGCGACGACGAGGGCGGTCATAAGACGTGCGGTCACGGGGATGGGGCGCATGCTGCTCACTCTACGGAAAGGGCGACGGGAACGACGAAGGGCCGAGACGGAATGTCTCGGCCCTTCGGGTGCCGATCAGATCGGCGGGTGATTCAGGTTACGCGTCGGCGTTCTGGCGACGACGGGCGACCACGAGGGCGGCACCGACGAGCAGCAGGAGAGCCGAGCCACCGACGAGGATGCCGGCGTCGGACGAACCGGTGTTGGCCAGCTGCGGGGCAGCCGGGACAACCTCAGCAGGAACGACGGGGACAACGGGAGCGTCGCAGTTTCCGATGGTCACGAGACCGGCGGTGGTGACCGAACCGGAGAACGTGATCGTGTAGACGCCGTCGGGGATGTTTCCGGTGGAGGAGAACAGCGTCAGGAACGCGGGGCCGACCGAACCGGTCTGGTCAGCGGTGACGGTGTTTCCGTCGCCGGGAACAACGGTGCCGGCAGAGTCGGTCACGGTGTACGTGACGACCTCGCCCTGGCCGAAGCCGGTGGCGTAGACGGACACGCCCGGGTCGCGGACAGCGTCGCCGGTGAGGCAGATCGGGTCGATGATGACGTTCTGAGCTGCAGGAGCGAAGGCCGTGACGGCGATCGGAACGAAGATCGGCTCGACATCGGCCGTGTTGTTGAAGATCGCAGCGAAGACGGTGTCTCCGAGCGCGGGGTACGCGGAGAAGTCAGATGCTTCGAGCGAGAACGTGATCGAGTAGGTGCCATCTTCCAGAACCGTGGTCTCGAAGACCGCGGTGTCGGAGAGGTAGGAGTTCGGCGTACCACTGAGGTCGTCCGAGTCCAGCAGGTCGACCTCGAGCTCGTCGCCGGCGGTGCCGGTGCCGGAGACCGTGACGGTGTTGTCAGGGCCCCAGGTGTTCTCGACGACGGAGTTGGGCGTGACGATGTCGTTAGCGGCGGAAGCCGGCGCAGCGACGAGGAGCGATCCGCCAGCAACGAGAGCCGTTGCGACGAGGCCCGCGCCGAGGCGGGAAAGGATTGTGCGGGACATTGTTCTCCTGAAATAAGCGAGCAGGGGGAGCATCATCGGCGTTTCCATCGATGAAAGGGGTGATGCTGCGAATATGCTGCGTCCCCGTCAGGCTATAGGCAGTTTCCCAGAAAAGCCAAGGCCCCCAAGAGGGGCAATACCGGGACCCCACTAAAAGGTTACAGACCCTTCGTTTTTTCGCTTGTCGCAAAACGAGTGGTCAAGCGGGTTTTGCTCGCCGCCTCGACGAGCTCCCGAGGCATCTGAAGTGCCGAAAAAGAATTTTGAGATTGTTTCGCTGCCCACTAAAACCAAGCGGGAACGAACTCGTTGCGTGTCGGTCAACCCGCCGCGACGGCTTGGACCGACCCGGTGAGCGCCTCGCCCGACGATCGGCTGATAAAGCACGAGTAGTCGCGCTGTCCCGCAGCCCACTGCGCGTCCGAGACCGGATAGCTCGCCTGCCATTGCACATCCGGGTATGCCGCCGCCGCGGCGAAGTCGAGCGCGGTCGGAGCCGTACACGCGAGGTTGAGCTGCGACGTGATGGCCGCCTCGCCGGGATACGCCGCGGCCGGGTCGGGGTTGAGCGATACCCGCGCGATCAGCTGGGCGACGTGCGGTGCCGCACAGTCCACGACCGTGAACGACTCGTCCCAGGGCGAGGTGAAGGGATCGAGGCACTCCCCTCCCCGCAGCTCGGTCCACGGGTGGACTCCCGCAGCAACAGGGCCCGTCTCCGCGACGGGCTCGGGCGTGGGAGTCGAAGTGGATTCCGCGGTCGCGGTTGCGGTCGGCGTCGTCGACAGTGTCGGGGTGGATGTCGGCACCACGGCCCCCGAGTCGTCGAACCAAGGCAGGTGCCGACCCAGCACGAAGAACAGCACCACGATGAACACCGCTGCGAGTGAGGCGACGACCACGACCAGCCATCTCGGCGTCGCGGGCCGAGCGCCCGCGCCGCCCGTGGCATCCACCGGGTCTGTCACGGTCTACTCGAGACCGAGGTCAGCCAGGCCGATCGCGTAATAGTAGGGGTAGCCGGCCTTCTCGATGCGCTCGCGCGCGTCGGTGTTGCGGTCGACGACGACCGCGACGCCCGCGACGATCGCTCCGACCTTCTCGAGCGCCTCGATGGCCTTGAGCGGCGATCCGCCCGTGGTCGACGTGTCTTCGAGCACGATCACGCGCTTGCCCTCGAGCTCGGGGCCCTCGACCTGCTTGCCGCGGCCGTGATCCTTCGGCTCCTTGCGCACGACGAACGCGTCGTACGACAGGCCCTGCGCCGCACCCTGGTGCAGAATCGCGGATGCCACGGGGTCGGCCCCCATGGTGAGGCCGCCGACCGCGAACACGTCGGGAATGTCTTTGATGACGTCGATCATGACCTGGCCGATGAGGGGCGCGACGCGGTGGTCGAGGCTCACCTTGCGCAGGTCGACGTAGTAGCTCGCCTTCTTGCCGCTCGTGAGCGTGAAGTCGCCGTGGAAGACGGCTTCGGAGGAGATGTAGTCGATGAGTTGCTGGCGCGCGTTCGTCACCGCCCCAGTTTAGGGGAGCCGTTCGCTGAGCCTGTCGAAGCGAGCCCCTCGACAGGCTCAGGGAACGACACGAATAAACTGGGCCGCATGCGCATTGCGACCTGGAACGTGAACTCCATCAGAGCCCGGGTCGACCGGGTCGCCGACTGGCTCGTGCGGGAGGACGTCGACGTTCTCGCCATGCAGGAGATCAAGTGCAAGGAGAACCAGTTCCCCTTCGAGCAGTTCACCGCCGCGGGCTACGAGGTCGAGCTGCACGGCCTGAGCCAGTGGAACGGCGTGGCCTTCGCGTCGCGGCTGCCCATGACCGAGGTCACGAAGGACTTCGAGAACATGCCCGGCTTCGGCAAGGAGAACGACGACGGAACCCTCCCCCTCGAGGCCCGCGCCCTCGGCGTGACCGTGAACGACGTCCGCCTCTGGAGCCTCTACGTTCCCAACGGCCGCGAGCTCGAGAACGCCCACTACGACTACAAGCTGCGCTGGCTCGCCGCCCTCTCCGCAGACACCCGCGCGTGGATCGCGGCGAACCCGCAGCAGCCGCTCGCGCTGATGGGCGACTGGAACGTGGCTCCGCTCGACACCGACGTGTGGGACATCCAGGCGTTCGAGGGGTCGACCCACGTGTCGGCGCCCGAGCGCGCGGCGTTCAACGACTTCATGGATGCCGGGCTCACCGACGTGGTGCGCCCGCGCATCCCCACCGGCTACACCTACTGGGACTACAAGCAGCTGCGCTTCCCGCGCAACGAGGGCATGCGCATCGACTTCATCCTCGGCTCCAAGCCGTTCGCCGATGTGGTCTCGAACGCCGGTATCGACCGCAACGAGCGCAAGGGCGACGCGCCCAGCGACCACGTTCCGGTGCGGGTGGACATCGACGTCGACACAGAAGAAGACGAAGACCGCCCGATGTTCTGGTGAGTGCGCCCGGCCGCTCCCTGAGCTTGTCGAAGGGCCATGTGTTCCCTTCGACAGGCTCAGGGAACGGGGTGGTCACGGGGCGAGCAGCGCCGCCGCGATCACCAGCACGGGCACCGACGCGATCGTCGTGATGAGCACCGTGTCCCTGGCGATCACGACTCCCCGCTCGTAGCGCGACGCGAAGTTGAACACGTTCTGCGCCGTCGGCAGGGCCGCGAGCACGACGACCCCGAACAGGTGCGTGGCGTCGAGGTCGAACACGAACCGACCCACGAGATAGGCCACCACGGGCATGACCACACTCTTGAGCACGGCCGAGGTCAGCACGTCGCGACGGCCGGTGCCGGGGGCGAGCGGGCGCTGCCCGGCGAGCGACATGCCGAAGGTCATGAGCACCAGCGGAATCGTGGCCGCGCCGATGAGATCGAACGGCGCCATCACGGGCTCTGGCAACGTCACGCCGAAGACGCTCAGCAGCAGTCCCACCAGCGACGCGATGATCATCGGGTTGCGTACGGGCTGGGTGAGAAACGATCCGATGGATGCCTTGCCGCGCGTCACCGTGTCGAGCACCGTAAGCGTGAGGGGCGCCATCACGATCAGCTGGAGCATCAGCAGCGGCGCCACGAACTGCGGATCTCCGAGCACGTAGATGGCCACGGGCAGGCCGATGTTGTTCGCGTTGGAGTACGACGCCGCGGCCGCGCCGACGGTCGTCTCCGCCGCCGGTCGGCGGAAGAAGATGCGCGACAGGGCCACGTAGAGCCCGATCGACACGGCGATCGTGATGACGGTGACGACGAGGAACGACGAGAAGATGACGCTCACGTCGGCGCGCGCGAGCACCGTGAAGAGCAGGGCAGGGCTGGTGACGAAGAACGCGATGCGGTTGAGCGGCTTCTGCGCATCGACCTGCAGGATGTTCGTGCGGCCCACGACATAGCCGACAGCTATGACGAAGCCGATGATGGCGAACCCGGTGAGCACCCCGGCCATGCCCGGCTCCTAGCGCACGGTCGATCGACCGAGGGCGGCGACGATGGCGCTCTCGATGAAGGGGGCGAGCGTGAAGGCGAAGGTGCGCGTCAGGTGGTCCTGGTCACGGTAGACGTTAGCGCCGCCGATCACGGGGAAGCAGTCGTCGGCGTCGCAGTAGGTGTCGGAGAAGTCGAGGAGGGTCACGTCGTTGCCACCCGTCGCGAGCTGCGTGGCCGCCGAGGCGAGGGGGTCGACCTCTCCCAGACCGTCTTCGCGCGGCTCGGTGCAGTCGGCGGCATCCGAGATGCGGAGGCACTTGTTCGGGTCGGTCTCCCACGACGGGTTGTCGACGAGGGTGACCACCGGAGTGCCCTGCCCGAGCTGCGGAGTCCAGGCCTCCACGAATCCCGCGGTCTCGTCTGCCGCGGCCGAGCCATCGGCATCCAGAGTGTGATCGGCGAGCGCGGCCGTGAAGATCACGTCGTAGGGAGCGACCTCGGCGAGTTCGGCGTCGAGGTTGGCCCGCCAGTCGGCACAGGATGCCGCGAAGGCGTCGCCGCCCGCGATCGGGGTCGTGCTCCAGGGGCAGGCGCCCTTGAGGTACGTGGTCAGGTGCCAGCCGTTCATCTCGGCGAGCTGGACGAGCGGGTCGAGCAGCGAGTACGCGTGGCTGTCGCCGATGATCGCCACCCGGGGCGCCGCATCCGACGTGGTGTCGCCGAACTCGCAACTGGTGAGTGTGGAGTCGTTGAGAGTGACCAGGCAGTCGGGACGCTGCGGCCGGTCGGCGTTGCCGAACCCGGGGCTCGGGATGATCTGACCCGCGAGTTCGGGATTCGAGCAGGAATCGATCTTCTCGAGACCGTCGGTGAGCCCGGATGCCGCGCCGAAGCAGTCGGGCATCGTCTGGAGGGTGCTGCGCAGCTCGGCGGCCGCCGCGTCGTACTTCGGCTGCTGCACGAGGCTCGTGACTCCGACGACGAGGGTGACCACGGCCATCGCCGCGAGCATCGACACGAAGGTGAAGCGGGGCTTGCGACGCACGAGCGGCTTCCAGGCCCTGGTCGGGTCCTCGATGAACTTCTTGGTGAGCCAGGCGATCACGAAGCAGAGCACGAAGAGCACGAGACGGTTGATGGTCGAGAGGCCCCAGCCCGGAACGAAGGGGGCGATGACGATGAGCGGCCAGTGCCACAGGTAGAGCGAGTACGAGATGTCGCCGATGAAGCTCACCGGGCGGAAGCTCAGGACGCGGCCGGCGTCGTACCAGTGCTCGCGGTGCGAGGCGAGGATGATCGCCATCGTTCCGACGACCGGCAGGATCGCCGCGGAGCCGGGGAACGGCGTGGACTTGTCGTAGAAGTAGCCGCAGCCGAGCACGATCGCGATGCCGCCGTAGCCGAGCACGTTCGACAGCCACGCCTTTGTTGGGCGCAGCCTCGGCAGCAGGGCGAGCACGGCGCCCGCGCCGAACTCCCACATGCGGGTGAAGGTCACGAAGTAGGCCTGGGCCGCATTGGTCTGCGTGTAGACGATCGAGAACACGAGAGACAGGATGCTGACGGCCACGACGACCGCGAACAGCGCGTTCCAGCGCTTGCCCGACCAGAATTTCACCGCGAGCCAGGATGCGCCAAGGAGCATCAGCGGCCAGATCAGGTAGAACTGCTCCTCGAGCGACAGCGACCAGTAGTGCTGCACGAGGGTGGCCTCGTTGGCCGCCGCGAGGTAGTCGACGGAGTTGGCCGCGAGCGCCCAGTTCTCGACGTAGAAGGTCGACGCGAGGATCTCGCGCAGGTTCTCGCCGAGGCTCGACAGGGGCAGGATGAACAGCGTCGCCAGCGCGGAGAAGATGAGCACGGTGACGGCAGCCGGCAGCAGCCGTCGCACCCGCTTGGCATAGAAGCCGGGCAGGCCGATGCGCCCCGTCTTTTCGAGCTCGCGGGCGAGCTGCCCTGTGATGAGGAAGCCCGAGATGACGAAGAAGACGTCGACGCCGATGTAGCCGCCCTGCAGGCGGCCGGGCCAGAAGTGGTAGACGACCACGAGCAGAACGGCGATGGCGCGCAATCCCTGCAGGTGGGGAAGGAAGTGGGCCGGGGTGCCCGCGGACGCGCGCGTGCGGGAGGGCGGCGGGCTCGTATGCATATCGCTGACCATGCTAGCTGGCGGCGTCTGGGCGTTAAGGTTGCCTCATGCCTAAGACCGTGACCTGGGACTACATCGACGAGTCCAGCTTCAAAGCCGACGACCCCGAGAAGGCGCTCGCCGTCGCCGAGGAGTTCCTCGCGCTCGCCCGCGACCCCGAGACCTTCTACGACGACGACGTGACGCCCGCGGCCGTCTTCATCGCCGCATCCGAGAGCTTCTACGACGCCCTTCTGCCGTTACGCGCCTACGAGGCCGCGCGCGAGGCCCAGGATGCGCCGGGCGACGCCGCTCCCGACAAGCGCGTCTACCTGATCGAGGGCCTGCTGCGCACCGGCCAGGAGGCGGAGGCGAACGAACTCGCCAAGGCCCTGCGCGCCGAGAAGCCCGAAGACCCGATGGTGTACTCGTTCCTGGGTGACAGCTACGACGCCGCGGGCGATGCGCACAACGCCGAGCGCTGGTTCGACATGGGTATCGAGATGGTGACGAAGGTCATCAACGAGGCGGACGACCTCGACCGCGACGAGCTGGCGGATGCCATGGAGACGCGCGAACTGCTCATCCTCGGCCGTCACGCCGTTCGGCACGAGGCAGGGCACAAGCCCGACGACCTCGACGAGGAGGCCCTCGAGATCCTCGAGGAGTACGACGAGGTCGACTACGACGAGGACGACCAGAAGTAGCGGGCCCTTCGACAGGCTCAGGGAACGGATCGTTCGTCGAGCCTGTCGAGACGCCGTTCGTCGAGCCTGTCGAGACGCGCTTAATGCGGGCGTAACATCGGCGGCGGATACTGGAGGGCATGTCTCCAGAAGAGTCGGAGAACGCGTTCGGGCAGCCACAAGCATCGCCCTCCGTTCCCATCACCGTGTCCATCACCCGCGCAGTCGATCCCGACAGGATCCCCGACGTCACCCGCTGGGTGCAGGCGGGGGTGAACCTCGCCAATCGCTATCCGGGCTTCCTCGGGTCGGGCTGGGTGAGGCAGGGCGCCGACTCCGTGCACTGGCACATGCTCTACCGCTTCGCCGACGCGACGCTGCTCGAGAAGTGGGAGTCGTCGGCCGACCGGCGCGCCTGGCTCGAGGGCGGGCGCGAACTCGTGCGCGAGTCGCGGGTCGAGAAGCGCACGGGCATCGAGGGGTGGTTCGACCAGCCGCAGGTGTTGCAGGCACCGGATGCCGACGGCCAGGCCGCGGCCACGGTCGCGCCGCCGAGATGGAAACAGGCGACGAGCATCTGGCTGGGATTCTTCCCGGTCAACCTGGCGTTCACGCTGCTCGTCACGACGCTGCTGCCGGGCTGGAACGACCTGGCCACCGCGCTCAAGGTTCTGCTGACGACCGTCGTTCTCACGCCGATCATGGCCTACTGGGTGCTGCCCGGCGTCACTCGGCTGCTGAGACGCATCGGCTTTCTCTAGCCCCGTCGCGGCTCAGGCGCGGTACCACAGGACGGGCTCGCCACGATAGTTGTGAGAAATCAATTTGTTTTGCGCCCCGCACGGGTGAATGATGTCAAGGTGACCCACGATCTCATGACCCCCGAGAAGAACGTCCAGCGCATCATGTGGACGGGAACCATCTGGTTCGTCGCTGCCGTCGGGGCGTCGGCGATCACCCTGGGGTTGCTGCTGTCGAGCGGATGGCGGCCGGCGCTGCTGGCGAAGGGCCTCGCGCTGCTGTGGTGGATCGGTGCGGGCCTCGTGGCCGTGAGCATCGGACTGATCGGCTGGTCGGGCTGCCCCATTCTCGAGGTCGACGTGCCGACCGCGGACCGCAACAAGACCCGCACCATGCAGTTGGGAACGATGCTCTTCATCGTGGGCGGCGCGGCCGCGATGCTCGCAGTACTGCTGGGACCGGCCGGCTAGTCCTCAGGCTCGAGACAGGCGGCAGAAGCGACGGCCGCCCGCCGTGAAGGCTCGGTCGACGGCGAATCCGGATGCGTGGGCGATCTCGCGCAGGCGGGTCAGGCCGATCTCGGCCCACGGAAAGACGGCGCTGCGTGCACCGTCTACGCCGACGAGGGCCGCCGTATAGGAGTGGTCGCGATCGTCATCGGCGTGGAGTTCGACGACGAGCCGCCCCGACTCGGCGAGCACCTCGTGGCAGCGTGCCAGCAGGGCCGCGACGTCTCCCCCGATGCCGACGTTGCCGTCGAGGAGCAGCGCGGTGCGCCAGAGCCCCTCCGCAGGAACCCGGTCGAACACCGAGCCGAGCGCGACGGCCAGACCGTCTCGGCGGGCCAGCGCGACGACCTCGGGCGAGACATCCAGGCCAAGGGCCACGAGATCGTACTCGCCCGCCGCCCGCACCATCCGGCCGGGCCCGCATCCGATGTCGAGCACGGGACCGCGGGCGTGCCGAAGCAGTGAGCGGTCGACCTCGTCGGCGTCGGCGCTCCACTTCGTGACATCAAGGTCGAGCAGGGCCGTCGAGCCTCCCCGCCCGGCCTCGCGCAGTTCGAGGCGCCCCGCGGCGCCATCCCGAAGCGCCCGGGCGTAGGGCTCGTCTCCCCCGCGGCCGAACGTGGCATCGGCGGGGTTCTGCTGCAGGAGGCTCATGGACTGTATTCGTGCCCGCGCGCCGCAACGGATTGTCTTTCGGCCGGGGCGACGGCGCCGACAGCACGACGACAGAGCCGCGACAGCGCCACGACAGCGGGCCGCTGAACGATGGAGACAACTTCAGCGAAAGGAAGTCCACCCATGGCAACCAGCTCCGACTGGGCCGTCGAGGCCACCGGCCTCGTCAAGATCTTCGGCGACAACCGCGCCGTCGACGGCGTCGACCTGCGCGTGCGAACCGGGAGCGTCTACGGCGTTCTCGGCCCGAACGGCGCCGGCAAGACCACCGTCATCCGCATGCTCGCAACCCTTCTTCGACCAGACGCCGGGCACGCCACCGTCTTCGGGCACGACGTGCAGCACGAGGCGCAGATCGTGCGCCAGCTCATCGGCGTGACCGGGCAGTACGCCTCGGTCGACGAGACGCTCAGCGCGACCGAGAACCTCGTGCTCTTCAGCCGGCTCAACGGTCTCGGCCGCGCGGAATCCCGGGTCAAGGCCAACGAGCTGCTCGAGGAGTTCGGGCTGACGGCCGCCGCGAAACGCCCGCTCAAGAACTTCTCCGGCGGCATGCGACGCCGCCTCGACCTGGCCGCGAGCCTGATCTCGCAGCCCCCTCTCATCTTCCTCGACGAGCCGACCACGGGTCTCGACCCGCGCACGCGTTCGCAGATGTGGGACACCATCCGGCGGCTCGTCAGCACGGGATCGACCGTGCTGCTCACCACCCAGTACCTCGACGAGGCAGACCAGCTGGCCGACCGCATCGCCGTGATCGACACGGGCAGGGTCGTCGCCGAGGGAACCGCCGACGAGCTCAAGGCCTCGGTGGGAAAGTCCTCGCTGCAGCTGCGCCTGCTCGACCCCGCCGATCGAGACGACGCCGTGCGCGCCATCCGCTCGGTGCTCGGGGTCGACGTGACCCTGTCGCCCGAGGCCGCCCGCATCACCGCCCCCATGCAGGACCCCGATCGCATCACCGACCTCCTCGTTGCGCTGCGCGAGCAGAACATCAGCCTCACCGAGCTCGCCGTGCAGAAGCCGACGCTCGACGAGGTCTTCCTCACCCTCACCGGGCACGGCGTCGAGAACGACTCCGAGACCCGGCCCGACGCATCCGAGACCCCGAGAGGACGGGTGAACGCATGAGCACCATCACCTCGACCATCCAATCCGGCGTGAGCCGGGAGCTGCGCAACCACGTGAGCGTCGGCCAGACCGTGCGCAACTCGTTCTCGATGGCCTATCGCGGCCTGTTGAAGGTGAGGCGCACCCCCGAGCAGCTGATCGACGTCACGCTGCAGCCGATCATCTTCACCGTGATGTTCACCTTCATCTTCGGAGGCGCCATCGCCGGCGACGTGGCGAGCTACCTGCCCCTGCTCATTCCGGGCATCCTCGTGCAGACCGTGATCACGACCTCGGTCGTGACCGGCGTGCAGCTGCGCGAGGACATGGACAAGGGCGTGTTCGACCGCTTCAAGTCGCTGCCCATCGCCCGCATAGCCCCGCTCGCCGGCGCGCTGCTGGCCGACACCGTGCGCTACACGATCGCCACGACGATCACCTTCGTCGTGGGGTTCATCCTGGGCTACCGGCCCGAGGGCGGCATCGGCATGGTGGTGCTCGCCGGCCTGCTGGTGATCGTCTGCTCGTGGGCGCTGAGCTGGATCTTCGCGTTCTTCGGCGTGATCGCCCGCAGCGCCTCGAGCGTGCAGGGCATCTCGTTCCTGGTGCTCTTCCCGCTCACCTTCCTGTCGAACGCGTTCGTTCCGAGCGACACCATGCCGGGGTGGCTCCAGGCGTTCGTGAACGTCAACCCGGTGTCGCACCTGGTGTCGGCGGTGCGCGACCTCGCCAACCTCGGCACGATCGGCGGCGACTTCTGGCTGGCGCTGCTCGGAGCCGCGGTCGTCGTGGCGATCTTCGCTCCGCTCACCGTGCGCGCCTACATGCGCAAGGCGTAGAGGCGCGTCCGCTCTGCTCATTACTGCAAGCGCAGGGCGGGAGACGACAGCAGCTCGGAGATGCGCGCCACGCGCTCATCGCGGGTCAGACGGCCGGATGCCTCGAGCATCCGGCCGTACTCGTCTGCCCCGACGGCCGAGCTCACGTGTGCGACGTGCTGCTCGATGCGCATGCTCGGGCTGTCCTGCCGCGGCGAGATGCCGGATGCGAGGGCGAGCAGTTCGGCCGCCAGCTCGGGCTCGTCGAGGGCGTCGAGGGCCCAGCGGGCCATGGCCACGGTCGCCGTTCCGAGCACGGGCCTGTCGAACTGGATGCTCCGCCTGCGGAACTCGACGAGCAGCCGGATGCGCAGATCGCGCCCGTGGTCGCGCAGCATTCGGGCGTCGGAAGCAGCGTTGGTATCGGCAGCGGTGTCGCTGTCCGCAGCGGTGTCGCTGTCCGCAGCGGCGTCGCTTGCGGTCTGGCACTCCGTGGCGACCAGGATGGCGAGGGCGATGAGCGCCTCGGGGCGCAGGCGCTGAGCCGATGAGCGCCCTTGGTCGACGCTCCTGCGGTACCCCTCGGTGCCGAGCGCCCGATGCCGGGCTGCCGCAGCGCGATCTCCGGCCCGCGCGGCCTTCGCGGCCCGGGCGAGTTCGACCTCCGCGAGGCCCGCCCGCCCGTTCAGCGCGAGCATGCCGTCGTCCAGCCCTCCCTCGACCGCGATCACCTCGTGCAGCAGGACCTCGGCCTCGTCGAGTTCGCCGAGGCCGATCCGGGCGATGGCGATCGCCCAGGTCAGCTGATGCAGATCGCTGAGGGCGCCCATGTCGCGCAGACCTTCGCTCGCGATCGGCGCCCAGTCGAGAACACCCTGCCAGTCGCCGGCCTCGCTGCTGAAGAGCACGAGCATCTGGGCGCTCATGGTCGAGCCCCACTCGTCTCCGACCTGCTCGGCCAGCTCGCGGGCGCGCAGCGCGAAGACGCGCGCACCCTCGACGTCGCCCCCGTTCTCGGCGAGCTGGGCGCCCATCACGTTGCCGAGGATCGCGGTGCGGGCATCCGGATGCGCCTGGGTCGCCTCCACGGCGGAGAACGCGGCCGACAGGTTGTCGATCGAGAGCACCAGTCGGGCCATCGCCTGCAGCTGCGGATACGCCACCTCCACGCGGTCGACGAGCCGACGCAGCAGCACGATCGCCCGAACGGTCGTGCTGAACTGGAACAGTCCGAAGGTCGCCGCGGTGATCACCAGCGCGAGCACGGCGAGCTGCCCCAGGGCGGCGGCCGGTCGGTAGCCGCCGAGCATCGCCATCACGGGGGCACCGAAGGCGAGCACCTCGGAGTGAGCGCCTCGCAGGGTCCACAGATAGGCGAGCGCGGCGTACACGCCGACGGACGCATCCTGCTCGCCGTCGGCGATGGCGCGCCGGAGCACGGCGACGAGGTTGTCCTGCTCGATGCTCGCGGGGCTGTCCCTGAGACGCGAGCCCTGCCCCGATCCGAACCAGAGTTCCGCGGAGTCGAGGGCCAGGCCGATCGCCCAGTCGCGTTCGTGCTGCGCCAGCTCCTTCTCGTCGACGATCGAGCCGATGCCGCGGTTCCCGAACTCCCTGACCGTCTCGAGCATCCGGTAGCGGGTGCCCTGCGCCGTCTCGGTGACGACGACGAGCGACTGCAGCACGAGACCGTCGAGCGCATCGGCGGCCGCACCCTCCCGGCCGGCCGCGCGCATCATCGTCTCCGCCGTGCGAAGCGAGAATCCGTCGGCGAACCGCGACAGGCGCACGAGGAGCTGCTGCTCGTCGTCGTGCAGCATGTTCCAGCTCCACTCGATCACGGCGAGCAGCGTGCGGTGGCGCTCCGGAGCCGAGCGGTCGCCCGACGTGAGCAGGGCGAACCTGTCGACGAGCCGGGCCTCGATCTCCTCGACCGAGAACGAGCGCACGCGGGCCGCCGCGAGTTCGATGGCGAGGGGAAGACCGTCGAGCCGATCGCAGAGCCGCTCGACGACGGTCGGCGGCAGACGAACGGATGGCCGGGCCGCGCGGGCGCGATCGACGAAGAGCGTGACCGCCGCCGCCGGGGAACCGTCGTCACTCGTCGAGGGAAGCGGCTGCAGCGAGTAGACCTGCTCCGCGGCGATGGAGAGGGGCGAGCGGCTCGTGCAGAGGATCGTCAGCTCGGCGGACGCCGCGACGAGGTCGGCGGCCCAGACCGCGGCCGCGTCGATGACGTGCTCGCAGTTGTCGAGCACGAGAAGGGTCGGCAGCGCGTCTCGCGCTGGCTGGCCGACGAGGGCGTCGAGAATGCGTCGACGCACGTCGGGCACCACGATCGGGTCACCGATCCGGCGCGCAGACTGCACCTCGCGAATTCCCAGCGTCGACGCGATGAGCAGCCCGACATCGTCTCCCGACGCGATGCTCGCGAGCTCGACCACGGCGACCGACGAGCCCGCCAGGGCGGCGCGCGCCGCGACATCCTGCGCCAGCCGCGTCTTGCCGAGACCGCCCGAGCCCAGAAGCGTGACGAGCCGGTGACGACCGAGCAGCTCGAGCACGCGACGCGCGTCGTCGTCTCGCCCGACCATGTCGTTCGGCGCCTGGCGCAGGCCGATGCCGAACGCCGGCCGGAGCATCCGGGCCTGCGGCCCCTGGGGTGCGCTCGGAACGCTCTGACCGTTCGATGCCCTGAGGATCGCCGCGTTGGCCTCGACGAGGGCCGGCGACGGGTCTGTGCCCAGCCGCTCGGCCAGCAGCTCGCGGTGGTCGGCGAACCGCTGAAGCGCCGACGCGAAGCGCCCCGCGTCGACCGCCGCGTTCATCGCCTCGAGCTGGGCCTTCTCGTCGAGAGGGTGCGCCCGGGCGAGCTCGTCGAAGGCGGCCGAGGCGTCGTCGGTGAGGCCGAGCGCCGCGAGGGCACGTGCCCGGATGCGACGGAGCGCATCGCGTGCGCGCTCGGCCCGGTGGGCGAGGGCGGCGGTGACGGGCGCGGTCTGAGGCAGGTCGGCCGCCGGCTCGCCCCGCCAGAGCGCGAGCGCCGTCTCCGCCTCGGCCAGTGCGGTCTCGGGGGCGCCCGGAGTCGCGAGGCCGTCGAGAACCGCCTCCGCGACCAGCAGGTCGATCGACGGCCGGCCCAGCGCGAGTCGGTAGCCCGCGGCCGACGATTCGATGATCGGCGACGGCTCCAGGGCCCGGATGCGTGAGACGAGCGTCTGCAGGGAGGCCCGGGGATTCTGCGGCGGCTCGTCGCCCCACACGTCGTCGACCAGGCCGTCGATGGAACGCGGCCGGCCGTCGGCGAGTGCCAGCGACGCAAGCACGGCGCGGCTCAGCGAACCGCGAACGGTGATGGGCTCACCAGCCGCCGTCACGAGCTGGATCGGGCCCAGGAGGGCGAGGCCTCCCTCGGAGGCCCCCCGCTCCACTGAATTAGAAGACAGTGATGGCAGCCTTCGTCGTCACCGTGTCGTAGACCGACTCGAGGTCGCCGCCCGATTTGCAGGTGACATCGACGTAGAGTCCGCTGCCGAGCTCGCCGAACGCGCGACCCGCCAGCTTCCAGTTCGAGCCGTCTGCGTCTGTTCCCTGCATCAACAGGGTGTCGACGAGCCCGGCATCCTCGAAGTTGTACGAGATCGTGCTGTCGGTGGCCTTGCCCGCGATCGTCGAGTCGTCGGTGTCGAGCACGACGGCCAAGAAACTCGTGGTCGTCGCGCGGTCGTCGCCGGCGGTCACGGGAACCGTGTCGCCGAGTCCGCCCTGGTGGAATGACACGGTGCAGAGGCCCGAGGGGTCGAGGTAGGACCAGTTGCCGTTTCCGTCGTCGGGGCTGGCCACGGTCCACTCGGAGTCGATGATGAACGGGTCGGCGAACTGGGCGACCGTGGTCGCGTCGAGGTCGTTGCCGGCCTCGAACGTCAGGTCTCCGCCGAGCGAGTCGGGCACGGCCGTCGAGCTGAAGGGATCCGACGTGTAGCTGTAGTCGTCGGAGTCATAGTTGGTGGCGATCGTCGCGAAGAGCCCGATGCCCGCGATGGCCATGACGACCAGGGCGATGATCGTGATGATGCCGCCGACGATGCCGGCGTAGCCGAGGACCAGGCCCGCGATCGCGAGCCCCCGCCCCTTCTCCGCCGTGCGCTTGATCTGTCCGAGCGCCATGTGCCCTGTGATGACGGCGACGAGCGAGAGGAAGAAGGCCGAAACGAACGAGACGATCGCGAGCACGTTGTACCGGGGTTCCTGCACGGGCGAATAGCTGCCGCCGGGCTGGGCGCCGTACGGAGGCGTCGCGTTGCCGTACCCGTTTCCGTACCCGTCGCCGGGCGGAACCGGCGCCCCGTATCCGGGGGCGGGCGGCACGGAGGGCGGAGTGGGCGGCGTCTGGCTCATGCGGTTCATCCTAAAGGGGGACGTGCGTCGTGTGCAGGATTCGTGCACCGCGGGCGGCCCCTGCCGCAGCAAATCGATGCTCCGGGCACGAAACCACGGTCCGATCGCCCGTAGCCTCGAATCACGGCGCATGCCGCGCCCCACGAGCACTGTCCTTTGGATCGGAGGTTCCCCATGCCCACCACAACGACCACCCAGTACGTCGTTCCCGCGATCGGCGATGAACCCGAGGTCGTCGAAGACGCGTCCCTCGCCGAGACCTCCGCCGCCTGGACCGGCCTCAAGGCCGCCGCCACGCAGCTGCAGTCGCTGCAGATCAAAGACGGCTCCGTGCCCGACGCGGCAGACCACGAACGCGCGGCCGACCTCGTCGCCGTGATCTCGGCATCCATCGCGGCCCTCTCGCCGGCGTTCCCCCACGACGCCGAGTATCACGAGGCCCTGCGCGCCGACTTCGCCCGCTGGGCGGCCGATGGCTTCGGGGTTCCCGACTTCCTCGACTCGCTCGTGCTGTTCCACCCCGAGAGGCACCGCTTCAACGGCATCCGGCACCTCGTTGTCTTTCCGATGACGACCCAGAACGGCTCGGCGTCGCGTCTCGTCGAGGCCGTGCTGATCGAGGTCATCTGGCCGGAGTTCGTGGCCGAGCTCGAGGCGGGCGACTACTCGAACGCCCTGTTCGTGCCCATCCGCTTCGTCGACTTCACGCCCGGCTACGACACCAACTCGGCCGTGCTCTTTCCCGAGACCGTCGCCACCCGCAGCATCCCGACGTTCACCTGGGGCGCCATCTTCGCCGACAGGGAGGCGGCCCGATTCCGCACCGTCGTGCGGGCGGCGGCCGACACCACGGGGCTCGAGCTGCCCGACGACGCCGCCCGGCTGCTGACCGACCAGGCCTTGGCCGAGCGCACCTTCGTGATGTGGGACCTCATCCACGACCGCACGCACATGCGCGGCGATCTGCCCTTCGACCCGTTCATGATCAAGCAGCGCATGCCGTTCTTCCTGTATTCGCTCGAGGAGCTGCGCTGCGACCTCACCGCGTTCCGCGAGTCGGTGGGCATCCAGCGTCGACTCGAGGCGCTCGGCGAGGCCGAGTTGTCGGATGCCGATGCGCACCTCCTCGAGCACGCCCGGCTCGTGCAGTACGCGGTTCTCTTCGACCGCATCTTCCGTTTCGCGCTCACGGGTTCGCGCGTGCGCAACTACGACGGACTCGGCGGCCAGCTGCTGTTCGCGTGGCTTCACCAGCACCACGTGCTGCACTGGACAGACACGAAGCTCACCATCGACTGGCCCGAGGTCGCCGACAGCGTGCTCGCGCTCGGAAAGCAGATCGACGAGCTCTACTGGCGCTCGATCGACCGCCCGAAGGTGGCGCACTGGCTGGCCGCCTACGAGCTGGTCACCGAGACGGTCACGCCGAACCCGGCATCCGTCTGGGCCCGCGGCCCGCAGGCCCTGCCCCTCGACGGCCCCCCGCGCGCCCTGACCGACGCGATCCTCGACGACGAGTTCCCCCTCTCGATGTTCTACGAGGCGCTCGCGAAGAAGATCGGAGACGTGATCCTCTCGACGGAGGGCATCACGGGCTCCTCTCGCGTGTAGCTCCGATAGGAGTTACCGTTGCGGACAGTAGCGCCCGGTGCGCCGGTCACTACTGTCCGCAACAGAAACAGTTGCTCGGGAACGCAGGAACGGGTGGGGCATGAGCGTTAGTAACAGGGTTGTCGTTGTCGCGGGGGCCACGAGTGCGTCGGGGGTTGCGACCTCGCGGGCGCTGCTGGGTGCGGGGGCTCGCGTCATAGCGGTCGGGTCGAATGTCGAGAGGCTGAGCGCGTTCGAGCGAAGCGTGCCCGGCGCCACGACGCGGGTGTGCGATCTGTCGAAGCTCGCCGCGGTCAGCGAGCTCGCCTCGTCGGTGTCGCAGGAGTTCGGTGGCGTCGACGGGCTCATCCACCTCGTGGGGGGATGGCGCGGAGCCTCTGGCATCACAGCCCAGAGCGACGACGACTGGGCCGCGATGGAGTCGGGCTTCACCACCCTGCGCAACACCTCGCGCGCCTTCTTCGATGCCCTCGTCGCCAGCGAGGCCGGTCGACTGGCGATCGTGTCGTCGAACTCGGTCGAGCGTCCGACCGCCGGGGGCGCCAGCTACACCGCGGCGAAGGCGGCCGCGGAGAGCTGGGTGCGCTCCGTCGCAGACGGCTTCCGCCGGGCGCAGTCGGGCAGCAAGACCGATCCGACGCCCCAGCGTGCGGCCGCCGTACGGTTTTCGATCATGGCCCTCGTCGATGACGACATGCAGCGAGACAACCCCGAGAAGACCTACGCCGGTTTCACCCACGTGGATGCGCTCGGCGAGGCCGTGGTCGGACTCTGGCGGGGCGACGCGGCCGAGCTCAACGACAGTCGCGTTCCGCTGGGCTGACAGCTGGTGCCGTCCTAGGCTCGAGCCATGAAGATCACCGACACGTCAGACCTGTGGTGGAAGAGCGCCGTCGTCTACTGCCTCGACGTCGAGACCTTTCTCGACTGGAACAACGACGGCATCGGCGACTTCGCCGGCCTCGCGCACCGACTCGACTACCTGGCCGAGCTCGGGGTCACCTGCCTCTGGCTCATGCCGTTCTATCCGACACCCGATCGTGACGATGGCTACGACATCATCGACTTCTACGGGGTCGACCCGCGACTCGGCTCTCTCGGCGACCTCGTCGAGTGCATCCGCATCGCCCGCGACCGCGGGATGCGGGTGATCGCCGACCTCGTCATCAACCACACGTCGGACAAGCACCCCTGGTTCAGGTCGGCGCGGAGCTCGAGGGATTCGCAGTACCGCGACTACTACGTGTGGCGCGACGAGCCGGTCGACGATGGAGAGCCGGTCTTCCCCGATCAGGAGAACAGCAACTGGGAGCTCGACGAGAAGACCGGTCAGTACTACCAGCACGTCTTCTACAAGCACCAGCCCGACCTGAACATCACCAACCCGGTGGTTCGAGACGAGATCGCGAAGGTCATGGGGTTCTGGCTGCAGCTCGGTCTCTCCGGATTCCGTGTCGACGCGGTTCCCTTCCTGCTCGACGCGTCGGGCGTGGTCGGCGGATCGAAGCTCCTTCCCGATCCTCATGCGTACCTGCGCTCCCTGCGCTCCTTCCTGGGTCGCCGGAGTGGCGACGGTGTGCTGCTCGGCGAGGTGAACCTTGCGCGCGCAGAGCAGGAGCAGTTCTTCGGCGGCTCGGAGGGAGACGAGCTCACGATGCAGTTCGACTTCATCGCCATGCAGAACCTCTACCTGTCGCTCGCGCGGCAGGATGCCCGCCCCCTCGTCGAGGCGCTGCTGTCCCGCCCGGCGGGCTCGCCCGACTCGCAGTGGGCGAACTTCGTGCGCAACCACGACGAGCTCACCCTCGACAAGCTCACCGACGACGAACGGCAGGAGGTGTTCGATGCCTTCGGCCCCGAGAAGCGCATGCAGGTCTATGGCCGCGGCCTGGTGCGCCGCCTACCCACCATGCTCGACGGCGATCCCCGGCGCATCCGCATGGTCTACAGCCTGCTGTTCTCGCTGCCCGGCACGCCCGTTCTGTTCTACGGCGAGGAGATCGGCATGGGTGAGAACCTCGACGCCGATGGCCGCATGGCGGTGCGCACGCCGATGCAGTGGAACGGCGGCGCCAACGGCGGATTCTCCCGCGCGTCGAAGCGTCGCCTCCGCAATCCCGTGGTCGAGGGCGGCTACGCACCGGCGCACGTGAACGTCGAAGATCAGCGGCGCGACCCCGAATCCCTGCTGCGCTTCATCCAGAACCTGGTGCGGCACTATCGCAACGCGCCCGAGTTCGGCTGGGGCGCCTTCGAGGTGATCGACCAGCCGAACACGGCGGTCTTCGTGCACTCGCTCAGCTGGGACGGCGGCCGCGTCGTGGTTCTGCACAACTTCGGCTCAGACCCCGCCGATGTCGCGCTGACGCTCGGCACCGAAGACGACGACGTGCTGAACGACCTGCTCTCGGGTGATTCCGTAGCGCTGGATGCGCGTGGCCGGGTCTCGATCGCGCTCGACGGCTACGGGTTCCGCTGGCTGCGGGTGGTGCGGGGCGGCGACACGACGCAGTATTGAAGCACCGTTCCGAAGCGAGGAGGTCGACGATGACCATCGAGGTGCGCAGGGTCTCCGTTCCGCGGTCGCTCGGCGACGACACCGACCCGAACGTCGTCGACTATCGACGTGCGGTCGAGCTCCGCAACCTCGTCGAGGCCCTCGGATACGGATCGGACGACTTCGCCTCGTCCGCCGAGGAGGACCTCCCGAGCTGGCATCGCGAACACGAGCCGCGCGAGTTGTTCGTGGCCACGGTGCCGGATGCGCGGGGGCCCGGCCGACGAAGCATCGTCGGCCGGGGTTTCGTCGAGACCAGGCTGGAGGACGGCTGGCCGGTGGCCTGGATCGCCGTGCAGGTACTGCCGGAATACCGCGGGCGCGGTGTCGGCACGGCCGTCGCCGACGCTGTCGAGGCGGCGGCTCGTGAGGCCGGCGCAACTCGGCTGCTGGTCTACGTCGTGTCGCCGGATGCGCCGGGCGAGCGTCTGCGGGCGCCCACCGGTTCGGGGTCCGTGCCACTCGGCAACGACGAGGTGCGCTTCCTGCTCGGGCGCGGCTACCGCCTCGAGCAGGTCGAACGCGGGAGCAGGCTCGGGCTGCCCCTCGATGCCGACGATCTCGCGCGTAGTCTCGACGACGCGCGCCGAGCATCCGGGGCCGACTACTGGCTCGTTCACTGGATCGGCGACACACCGGCGCACTGGCGTAAGGACCTCGCGATGCTGCTCACCCGCATGAGCACCGACGCGCCATCGGCCGGGCTCGACGAGCCGGAGGACGTGTGGACGGTCGAGCGGCTCGTCGCCCAGCAGGAGTCGGACCGGGAGGCGCCCGTCACCTCGCTGACCGCCGCGGTGGAGTACGTGCCGACGGGCAGGCTCGTCGCGTTCAGCGAGCTGTCGGTGAGCGACGAGGTCGCCAGACCCGTGTGGCAGGAGGACACGCTCGTGCTGCGCGAGCACCGCGGCCACGGGCTCGGCCTGCTCGTGAAACTCGGCAACCTCCAGCAGCTGCACACCGAGCGACCCGGGCATCCATCTGTACTGACGTTCAACGCCGAGGAGAACCGGCACATGCTCGCCATCAACGAGCGGCTCGGATTCGTGCCCGTCGGCTACGAGGGAGCGTGGCGAAAGGATCTGATCTGACAAGGGGGTGGTTGAGAGCGGCCTGTCCGCATAGCGTGGCTGGCATGACCCACGAGAAGCGCACCCATGGATTGTCGTCAGAAGCAGACCTCGAGAAGGACACGTCGTACGGCCCGTCGAGCGAGCGAGACGACGAGGCGTTGCAAGACGAGCGGGTCACCGACAGCGCGGCGGTCGACTCCGATATGGACTCGTCGGAGATTCTTGTGCTCCCGGGCTCGGGCGGCCCCGACGATGTCGGCGACATCGAGGTGGATCCGTCGGAGTTCAACCTGAGCGGCGATTCGATCCCGGGCCACCCGAAGCCCGCGTCGCACCCGCACTAGCCGGCTGCGCTACGCATCCGCCCCCGTTGGGCGCATGCGCTGCCGCACGACCGGGCGCGGATGTGCCGACAGGGCGCGGATGCCTCAGGACACCAGGCGGATGAAGGCGCTCAGCTGGGCGAGGGCCTCTTCGGATCTCGGCAGCGCGTCTGTGAGGGCCGGCGAGTACACGAGGTAGGCCGCCCACTGCGCGCGGGAGATCGCGACGTTGAGCCTGTTCGCCAGGAGCAGGAACTCGAGGCCCCTCGGCACGTCGTCTGCCGACGACGCGGCGAGCGACACGATGGCGACCGCGGCCTCGCGGCCCTGGAACTTGTCGACCGTTCCCACCGGGATCGACTCGTACCCGGCCGCCGCGAGCCGCAGCCTGAGCAGTTCGACCTGCGCGTTGTACGGCGCCACCACGATGATGTCGGTCTCGCCGAGCGGCCTCGAGACGCCGCGCGACGACCAGGTGCGACCGAGAACGGAGTCGACGATCCGGGCCACGGCATCGGCCTCCTCGGGCGAGGAGGTCGAGCGCTCCGCGTGGTCGATCGGCACCGGATGCAGCCCCGGCTGGATGCCCTCGAGCCGCCGGTCGGAGGCGTGCGAGACCAGCCGTCCCTCGTAGGAGAGCTCGGACACCGGCGCGCACACCGCGGGGTGCATGCGCCACGATGTCGCGAGGAAGTAGCCGAGCTCGGGGGGCAACACGTCGTGCCCGGCCGACAGCCAGCCGAGGGCGGACTCGTCGACCGGCTCGGGGTGGGTACCCTGGCTCACCTGCGGCAGCTGCTGCGGGTCGCCCAGCAGAAGGAGGCGCGTCGCCGCCACGGAGGAGGCGATGGTGGAGGCCAGCGAGAACTGGCCGGCCTCGTCGACGACGAGAAGGTCGAGCGACTGCCTCGGGATGCGGGACGCGTTGCTGAAGTCCCACGCCGTTCCGCCGACGACGTAGCCGCCGTCGCGGGAGGTGAAGCGCGCGAAGTCGCTGGGCGACAGCACGGTGAAGGCCGGCTCGTCGGACGCCTCGTCGGAGCCGGCCGTTGACGATGCCGATGCGGATGCCCCAGATGCCTTCTTGCCCACCAGCGCCCGGTCGACGCCCGCGCCCACCACGGCACGCAGCATGTTCTCGACCGCGGCGTGCGACTGCGCGACGACGCCGATCCTCCACCCGTGCTCGTGCACCAGACGCGCGATCACGTGCGATCCCGTGTAGGTCTTGCCCGTTCCCGGAGGGCCCTGCACCGCGAGGTACGAGCGGTCGAGGGCGAGCAGCGAGTCGACGAGGGCCGAGGCCACGTCGACGACACCGTCGGCGCCGACGGCCACGGGAGCGAGCGTCGCACGCGGCGGCCTGCGACGCAGCACGTCGTAGGCGGGGTCGACGAGCGGCTCGGGATGCGCGTCGAGGATCGCCCTGCCCCACTCGTTGATGGCGTCGACCTGGGTTCCGGGCGGCGGAGGCGTGCCCGGTGTCAGGGCGACGGGCAGCTCGTCGTAGTGCGGCGCGTCTTTCTCGAGCACCTCGTCGACGATGATCGTGCCATCGTCGAGGGTCTCGACCACGGTGACCCTGCTGTGGGCGGTTCGGGCACCCGGTTCTCGCCCGCGCAGGATCGGCGGGTAGGGCGCGTCGTAGAGGATGAACGGACTCTGCCCCTGCTTGATCGAGCTGCCCGGCGCGAGGATTCCCCGCAGGCCGAGTCGCCGCCGGTCGCTGCGCTGCCTGCCCTCGCGGAACCAGTCGCGCAGCACGACCGCGTCGGTCACGACGAGAACGTCGCGGGTGTCTGCCCACTCGTCGATGGGGCCTGTGAGCCGCGCGAAGTGCTGCCACCAGAACGACTTCTGCTCGCGCCGGTGGTAGTCGATGGCGGCGGATGCGAGTGCGAGCGCCGTGTCGTCGGCCGTGCGCTCTGCGAGCGGCACCGCCGCAGACAGCGCGGCGAGTTCGAGGTACACCGGATCGGGCTCGCGCACCGGGAGGTCGAAGTCGAGCCTGCCGCCGACCTCGGGAAGGGAGTCGCGCGACACCGAGGCGGCCCGCTCGAGCAGCCAGTCCCTCAGCCTCAGCGTGCTGACGCAGTCGTAGGTGTTGTAGCGCGCGATGTCGTCTTGCACCCGTGCCGACCCCGCCACGTCGCCCGCGGCGAGCAGCTCGCGCGAACGCACGTACTCGGTGATGGAGTCGGCCGCGTTGGCCACTCCCGCCCGCTCGGCATCGCCCATGTAGAGCGGCTCGAGCTTCTTCAGCGAGTAGCTGTGCGTGCCGATGCGCACGCCCTGCCGCACGATCGGGTACAGGTCGACCAGCACGTTCTGGCGCAGCAGGTCGTCGACCGCGTCTTCTCCGACTCCGTGCCTGGCGGCCAGCGTGAGCAGGTGCGTGCGCTCGTACGAGGCGTAGTGGTAGATGTGCATCAGCGGATGCCGGGCCCGGCGCTCGGCCACGTAGTCGAGGAAGTCGATGAGCGCCTGCCGCTCTTCGGCCAGGTCGTGCGCCCAGAACGCCACGAACGTCTCGTCGGGTTCGACGAGGCCGAACAGGTAGTCGAGGCCCCACGCGGAGCCCTCCTGATAGAGGGGGTCGCCCTCGAAGTCGAAGAAGATGTCGCCGTCGTCGGGCACCGGAATGGCGGCGAGCGGTGCCGGATCGGCGATCTGCCAGCTCAGCGCCTGGCCCGAGGCCGGCGGTTCGAGCTGCATGCGCGCCTGCCCCGCGAGCGACTCGAGGGTCGACTGGGCCAGGCCGGCGACGGGGCCGGTGGCCACCGCGAGCTGGTCGATGCTCTGGATGCCCGCGGCCCGCAGGCGCGCCCGTTGCGTGAGCCGCATGCCCGCCACGAGCAGCACGTCGCGGGTGCGTTCGACCTGCTCGGCGCAGGCGGCGCAGCGCCCGCACGCGGTGTAGCGCGGATCGCCCCACGGCGTGGCCTCGGAATCGGCCACGCGGTCGTCGACGAGCTGCTGCAGGCGTGCGCGCCGGCGGCGATACACGGGCAGGATGTCGCGCAGCCGATGCGAGGTGGTCTTGCCCGTGCCGAGAATGAGGTGCACGGTCTCGCTCGTGGGGATGCCGTTCTGCTGCAGCTGATCGGCGTAGGCCGCGAGCTGCAGCAGCGCCGTGATCTTGGCCTTGCGGGCGAGCTTGGTGTCGTACACGGAGTACGCAGGTGAATCATTCTGGTCGACGCCGTCGCGCACCAGGAAGTCGGAGTAGCCCAGGAACCGCCCGTCGAAGAACGCGCCCTGGAACACGACGGCCGCCCCCGAGCGCAGCGCGTCGAGGGTCTGCTCGGCGGCGACGGCCACCTGGTCGATCGCGGGGCGCTCGATCTCGACGACGCCGCCCGCCTCGCGCAGCCGCTCGAGCGTCGCGAGCTCGTGCAGGTCGCCCAGCGTCGCCGTGCGCCGCAGCATGTCGTCTTCGGCCTCGACGACCGCGTCGATGCGGCCGAGCTTGGCGTCGAGCCTGCGCATCAGGGCCCATTCGCACGCCGCCGCCGCGGTGAGGTCGCTGGCGGAGTAGACCACCGTGCCGTCGAGAAGGAACATGGATACGCCTAACCTTCCGTCGTCGTACCCACGCTAGCGGGAGCCGCCGACACCGCCCGAGGCATCCGGAGCGAGTAGAGCGACGCGGCCAAAAAGAAGACGGCGCCCACGCCGAACGCGACGGGGAACGAGAAGGCGTCGACCAGCGCGCCCGCCGCGAGCGGCCCGACGATGGCGCCGATGTCGGAGCTCATCGAGAAGATGGCGATGCCGCGCCCGCCACGTCGGCCGACGACATCGCCGACGGATGCCGCGGGCGCGATCCCGAGGAACGCCGAGACGACCCCGTAGAGGCTGAGCAGAACCGTGAGCGTGACGATGTCGCCCGTGAACGAGATGGCCACGGTCAGCACCGCCGCCGCGGCCAGCGACAGCACGAGGGCCGGCTTGCGCCCTGCGCGGTCGATGAAGCGCGCAGCCGGGCCGAGTGCCAGGGTCTGTGCGACGGCGGCGATGGCGAAGGCGATGCCCGTGAACGAGCTCGGTCCCTTGATCACCTCGACGACGATCACGGGGATGAGGGCGCTGCGCACCCCGAAGGAGTTCCAGCCCTGCGCGAAGTTCGCGAGGCAGGCGGCGCGGAAGCGCGCATCACGCAGCACGTCGCGAAGGGGAACCAGCGGGTTCACCGAGCCGTCGGCATCCGGAGCGCCCGCGGCCTCGGCCTGCCCGTCGGCGGGCTGCGCGCGGGGCCGCAGCAGCACGAGGCCGACGATTCCGGCCACGGCGAGGGTGCCGGCATAGAAGAAGAACGGGGCGGTGAGCGAGATCGTGGCGAGGAGGCCGCCGATCGCGGGGCCTGTCATACCGCCGATGAGGAAGCCGCCCTGGTAGAAGCCCACGGCACGGGCGCGATGCGCGGCACTGGTGGAGCCGAGCAGCAGCGTCATGGCGGCGACCGTGAACATGGCCGAGCCGATTCCGCCGACGCCGCGCAGGATCAGCAGGTGCGGGTAGTCCGCGGCGATCCCGACGAGTCCGCTCGAGACGGCGACGATGCCGATTCCGACGGCGAGCACCACACGCTCGCCCATCAGGTCGATGAGCTTGCCGACGAAGGGGCTCGCGACCAGGCGCATGAGTGCGAAGGCCGACACGACGGCGCCGACCTCGGCGTAGCCGACGCCGAAGCTGCGCACGAACACGGGCAGAACGGGAACGACCACACCGAAGCCGACCATCACGAAGAAGGCGATGAGTCCGAGAACGTAGACGTCGCGGGAGAGGCGCTCGCGAGGAGCAGAGCGGAAGAGGCGTGGCACTACCTCAGGCTACGGGCGTTTCGGGCTTCCGCTCCCGTCTCGACAGGCTCGACGAACGACGGAGCCTGTCAGCCTTCCGTTCCCTGAGCTTGTCGAAGGGGCCCGTCTCGACAGGCTCGACGAACGGGCTTCTACAGCGACTCGCCCACCGTGATCGCTTCCGCCTCGACGAGCGGGCTCTCCTCGTGGGCGGAGTCGACCCGGCGCAGTGCCTTGCGGCCGAGGAACGCGATCAGCACGGCGACCAGCACGGATGCGGCTCCCGCGTACATGGGCGCGCTCGGCGAGATCGCGGCAGCCAGGGCTGCGGCACCGGGAGGGGCGAACGCACCACCGAGGAAGCGCACCGCGGAATACGACGACGACGCCACCGATCGGGGCAGGTCGCTCGCCTCCATCACGCTCTCGGTCAGCACCGTGTTCACGATTCCGAGCATGAGCCCGCCGATGACGATGCAGACGATGAGTCCGGCTTGCGAGTCGATCACGATGCCGCCGGCGACCAGGTCGAGCGCGAGGATCGTGAGCACGAGCTTGAGCACGCTCGTGCGCTTCATGCGCTTCGTGAGCAGGGGCGCGACGAACACCGAGGTGAAGGCCACGGAGAGACCCCACGCGAAGAAGGTGTAGCCGAGGCCCATCTCGTTCAGCCCGAGGGGGTAGGGCGTGTAGGCCAGCAGCACGAAGAAGCCGATGTTGTAGAACAGGGCGATTCCGGCGAGATAGCGGATGCCGGGCACCTTCATCGCGGTGAACGGCGCCGACAGCTTCGTGGGTGTGCGGGCGATGGACTTGTCCTCGCGCAGCAGCGTGACGATCGCGATGAATCCCACGGCCATGAGCACCGCGGTGCCGAAGAACGGACCGCGCCAGCTGATCGTGCCCAGGGTGCCGCCGAGCAGGGGGCCGACGGCGATGCCGACGCCGAGCGCGGCCTCGTAGAGCGTGATCGCCGCTCCGCTTCCGCCGCTGGCCGCGCCGACGATGGTCGACAGGGCCGTGGAGATGAAGAGCGCGTTGCCGAGCCCCCATCCGGCGCGGAAGCCGATGACGCCCTCGACGCTGCCCGCGAATCCGGCGAGCGCCGCGAACACGATGATCAGCGCGAGGCCGATGAGCAGCGTCTTCTTGGCGCCGATGCGGCTCGAGATCCAGCTCGTGATGAGCATGGCGAGGCCGGTGACGACGAGGTAGCTCGTGAACAGCAGCGAGGTCTCGGTGGGGCTGGCCTTCAGGCTCTTCGCGATGGCGGGCAGGATCGGGTCGACGAGGCCGATGCCCATGAACGCGATGACGCTGGCGAAGGCGACCGCCCAGACCGCGAGCGGCTGCTTGAGGATGGATCCGGTGTGGGGTGAAGTAGAAGTTGGCACTGATCAACTATATAGCCTGGGCATGTAGTTGTGCCCGAGGCGTCTCGACAGGCTCGACGAACGACCATGGAGGCGTCTCGACAGGCTCGACGAACGTGAGCCACGAAATGTGGCCGGAACATAGCCCCAGTACCCTGTGATGACCATGGAACTCGGCGTCTACGCAGTATTCGGCATCGCGGTCATTGTCGCGGTCGCATACTTCTCCAAGCGCCTCGGGGTCGCCGCTCCCATCATTCTCGTGATCGTCGGCGTCGGAATCTCGTTCCTGCCCGGATTCCCCGAACTGCACATCGAGGGCGAGCTCGTGCTCGACGTGGTGCTTCCGCCCATCCTCTACGCGGCGGCCATCAGCGTGCCCGTCGTCGACTTCAGACGCAACTTCAGCACCATCACGAGCCTCTCGGTCGTGCTCGTCATCGTCACCGCCTTCGGCTCCGGCTTCCTCCTCTTCACGATGCTGCCCGACCTCAATCTGGCCGCGGCCATCGCCCTGGGCGCGATCATCAGCCCTCCCGACGCCGTGGCCGCCACGTCGATCGGCCGCCGTCTCGGGTTGCCGCCGCGCATCCTGACCGTGCTCGAGGGCGAGGGCCTCGTGAACGACGCGACCGCCCTGGTGCTGCTGCGGTCGGCCACCGCCGCCGCCGCGGGCGGCCTGCTCTCGCCGTGGGAGACCATCGGCGACTTCCTCTTCGCGGTCTTCGTGGCGATCGTGATCGGCCTGCTCGCCGGCCTGGTCTCGGTGTTCGTGCGCACCAAGCTCAACGACCCCGTCCTCGACACCGCGATCTCCATCGCCGTGCCGTTCCTGGCGTTCCTTCCCACCCAGGCGCTCGGCGCATCCGGCGTTCTCGCGGTGGTGGTCGCCGGCCTCTACACCGGACACCACGCGCCGTCGGCGTTCTCGGCGCAGGCACGAATCAGCGACCGCATCAACTGGCGCACGATTCAGTTCCTGCTCGAGAACGGCGTGTTCCTGCTGATCGGGCTCGAGATCCGCACGCTCATCAACGACGTCGAGAACCCCGAGGTGCTGAGCGTCACGGATGCCATCGGGCTCGGCCTCATCGCCGTCGTCGCGTTGACGCTCGTGCGCTTCCTCTGGATCGGCCCCCTCGTGTATCTGCTGAAGAGACGCGCGGAACACGCCGAGAAGCTCACCTACAAGAACCTGCTCGCGCTCTATCACTATCGAAAGACACCCCACCGAGGCGTCTGGACGGCGCGGCGACGCCTGCGGGAAGAGCGCATGTACCAGCGCAGGCGCAGCGACCTCGAGCAGCTGCGCCGCGAGAGCATCGACTGGCGCGGAGGCATCGTGCTGAGCTGGTCGGGCATGCGCGGCGTGGTCACGCTGGCGGCTGCGCAGTCGCTGCCGGCCGACATCCCCTACCGCTCGCAGCTCATCCTCATCGCGTTCACCGTCGCGGTGGTGACCCTGATCGTGCAGGGCGGCACTCTGCCCTGGCTCATCCGCCTGCTCGGAATCCAGGGCGTCGACGAGGCGGAGGACCGGCGCGAGCTCGCCACCCTGCTCGACGAGATCAGCTTCGCCGGCCTGGCCGTGCTCGACGACCCCGCTGCGGCCACCGACAGCACGAACGACGTCGATCCCGACGTGGTGGAGCGCGTTCGCCAGTCGTCGTTCCTCAGGGCCGAAGCCGCCTGGGAACGCTCGCACGAGGCGTCGCCCACCTACTCGGGCGACGGCGAGACGCCGCACCGCGTCTACCGGCAGCTGCGGTTGGCCGTGGTGCTGGCCGAACGCGAACGGCTTCTGGATGCGCGGCGCCGGGGCGCGTACCCCTCGCGAATCCTCGCCCAGGCCCAGGCGATGCTCGACGTCGAGGAGACTCGGCTGAGGCCCCGCGCGTCGGACCACTGACGGGGGGCGGGCCTCGAATGACGCCGTTCCCTTTTCCACCCCTCCCCACCCCTCCCGCCTTCCGGAGATAGCCACGTGATCGATCTGACTGCAGAAGACCTCTCGTTCGACGAGCTGGTCGACCGGGCCCGTGGCCTCGCCATCCCCGGCCGGCGCCACATCCTGGGCCTGACGGGGGCGCCGGGCGCGGGCAAGTCGACCGTGGCCGGTCAGCTGGTCGACGCTCTCGGCCCCGCCCTCGCAGAGCTGGTGCCCATGGACGGCTTCCACCTCGCCGACGAGGTACTGCGCGCGCTGGGGCGCCGCGATCGCAAGGGCTCGCACGACACCTTCGATGCGGCCGGTTACGCGGGCCTCATGAGCCGCATCCGCGATCAGCGGCGGTCGAATGCGGATGACGTCGGTGACGACGACGGCATCGTCTACGCCCCGCGGTTCCTCCGCGAGATCGAGGAGCCGATCGGGTCATCGATTCCGATCCACCCGGAGACCCCGCTCATCATCACCGAGGGCAACTACCTGCTGCTCGAGAGCGGAGCCTGGCCCCGGGCGCGAGCCGCGATCGACCAGGTCTGGTTCCTCGCTCCACCCGAATCGGTGCGACAAGACAGGCTGATCAGGCGACACGAGGCCTACGGAAAGACCCGCGCCGAGGCCGAACTCTGGGCGCTCGGCAGCGACCAACGCAATGCCGAGGCGATCGCGGCCACGGCATCCAGGGCAGACGCGATCCTGCGACTCATCTAAAGGGGGCCGCCCGCAGGCCGACCCCGGTCACCGCTTTCTGAACGCGGCCAGAATCGCCGCGGTGTCGTCGAAGACCCGCGTCGCGCCGGCATCCGTCAGTTCGTCGGCGCCGAACCCGCCGGTGCGCACGCCGATCGACCGCACGCCCGCGCGCTCCGCCGCCACCATGTCCCACACGGCGTCACCGACGAACAGCGCCTCGGATGCCTGCACCCCGGCGCGCTCGAGTGCCACGTTCACGATGTCGGGCTCGGGCTTCGCGGTGTCCACGTCGTCTGACGAGGTCGTCGCGTGCAGGGCGTCGTCGGAGTCGAGCACGCCCGTGAGAACGTGGAGCTCGTCCTCGGGTGCGCTCGTCGCGAGCACGACCCTGATGCCGGCGTCCGCGAGCGCGTGGAGCAGCTCGACGGCTCCGGGAAGAGGAATCAGCCGGTCGTACATCTCACCGTAGAGATCGGTGTGCAGCTGCTTCGCGCGGCTTCCGAGCTCGTCGGCGTCGTCGCCGAGCAGGGTCTCGACCAGTCGATCGCTGTCGAGTCCGATCGAGCGATGGATGCGCCAGGCCTCGACGGGGTGACCGACCTTCTCGAAGGCCCGGCTCCAGGCATCCACATGCAGGTAGTTGGAGTCGACGAAGGTTCCGTCGATGTCGAACAGCACCGCCTTCGGCATCGGAGACCAGGTCTCGGGCTCGTTCTCAGCGCTGCGGGTGGTGTCGTCGGAGCTTTCGCCGGTGGCCATCGTGTCCTCTCGGTTGGTGTGAAGTCGGCCACGTTAGTCCTCCCGCCGGGATGCGCTCGACCCCCTTGCGCTCGAGCGAGCGACCCGGCTCGGCTCGATTCGCTGTCGCGTGGCGTCGTCGCGCCCATCCGGAACGTTCGGATGGGCGCAACCGCGCCACGCGCGCCCGTCCCGCCGATCGCGTGGCGTCGTCGCGCCTATCCCGATGCCCCGGATGGGCGCAGCGGCGCCACGTGCCGCGACGCGACAGCCGCCACGACGCGCCTGTGGACAACTTCTGCGAGAGGTGGCCGTCCTGCGGCAGCATCAGGCGAGTGAAACGCCGCAAGCCTCTGCCGCCCGCGCTCGTCGGTCGACCCTTCTCAACCCGCGAGGCGCTCCATCTCGGCGCCTCACCGAAACAACTGCGTGCTCAAGACCTCTCCACCCCTTTTCGAGGAGCGCGACTGCCGGCCGGGGCCACCACCCTGCGCGAACGGAGCCTCGCCCTGCAATCCGTCAGCAGCCCGGCAAGCTACGTCAGTCACTCGACGGCCGCATTGCTCTACGGGGTTCCGCTGCCGCGGCGACTCGAGCTCGACGAGCGTATTCACCTCTCCGTCGCCAGGGGAACGCGCGCCCCGCAGCGCCCAGGGGTCGTCGGCCATTCCACGGCGCCCGGCGCCCACGACGCACCCTGGCTCGACTCCCGCGGACTGCGCATCTCCCGAGCGGCACGCCTCTGGCTCGACCTCGCGAGCCAGCTCGACCTCGTCGAGCTCGTGATCGCGGGCGACTACCTGCTGCGCGGCTTTCGACAGCCGAGCGGCCGACGAACCCCCTTCGTCACGATGAACCAGTTGCGCGACGAGGCGGCGAGCAACCCGGCGCGGCGACAGGGGCGGCTCATCTCGGCAGCGCTCGATCTCATCCGCGAGCGCGTCGACTCCCCCTACGAGACCCGCCTCCGACTGATCGTGCAGAGCGCGGGCTTTCCCGATCCCATCGTGAACGAACCGATTCTGGATGCCCGGGGAGACACGATCGCGCAGCCAGACCTGCGGATTCCCGGCTTCAACGTGGGGCTCGAATACCAAGGCGACGGCCATCGAAAGAACAGGTCGCAGTGGCAGCGCGACGTGGTGCGGCGCAGGGAGCTCGACGCGATCAAGTGGAAAACGATCGAGGCGGTCGCTCTCGACATCCGCAACCCGGGCCACCTGCTGCACACCCTCGAGCAGCAACTCCGCGAGCGCGGCTGGACGGGCACCCCCACGTGGCCGACCCTCGGCATCGAGACCTGACGCGACAACACCGAAACGACAACACGGACGCGACAACACTGAAACCACAACACAGTCGCGACAACAAAGACGCGCCGAACGCAACGCCCGTGCGCGGCCCGTGCGCCACACTTGAAAGGTGACCCCTTCGACTGACACCGCCACTCCCCTGCGCCTGCACGACCTCGACTACCGCGGGTTCGCCAGCGACAACTACGCGGGCGTGCACCCCGAGGTGCTCGCCGCCGTCGCCGCGGCCAACGGCGGCCACCAGATCGCCTACGGAGAAGACCTCTACACGGCCCGCCTGCAGCACGTGATGGCCGAGCACTTCGGCGACGGCGTCGAGGCGTTCCCCGTGTTCAACGGCACCGGCGCCAACGTTCTGAGCCTGCAGTCGATGCTGCCCCGCTGGGGTGCGGTGATCTGCACGCAGACCGCGCACATCCACACCGACGAGAACGCGGCGCCCGAGCGGGTCGCGGGCCTGAAGCTGCTCACCGTTCCGACGCCGGATGGCAAGCTCACACCCGAACTCATCGACCGCGAGGCCTGGGGCTGGGGCGACGAGCACCGCGCGCAGCCGCTCGCCGTGTCGATCACGCAGACCACCGAGCTCGGCACCGCGTACACGCCCGACGAGGTCCGAGCGATCGCCGACCACGTGCACTCCCGCGGCATGACCCTGCATATGGACGGCGCGCGCATCTCCAACGCCGCCGCCTACCTCGGCGTGCCGCTTCGAGCGTTCACCTCCGACGCCGGAGTGGACCTCCTCTCGTTCGGCGGCACGAAGAACGGGCTCATGTTCGGCGAGGCGGTCGTGGTGCTCAACCCCGATGCATCCGAGGGCCTCACGTACCTGCGCAAACTGAACATGCAGTTGTCGAGCAAGATGCGCTTCGTCTCGGCCCAGCTCATCGCGCTCCTCAGCGACGGGCTCTGGATGCGCTCCGCCTCGCAGGCCAACGCGATGGCCCAGCGGCTGCGGCAGGCCGTCGAGGGGCTGGACGGCGTGACGATCACCCAGCAGACGCAGTCCAACGCCGTCTTCGCGATCGTGGCTCCGGAGATCGCGGACCGGCTCCGCGAGAGCTTCCGCTTCTACGACTGGGATCCCTCGACGGGCGAGGTTCGCTGGATGTGCGCCTTCGACACGACGGAGGCCGACGTCGACGCGTTCGCAGGGCGCCTGAAGGAGCTGCTCGCCGAGCGCTGAGCACCGCTCCCTGAGCCTGTCGAAGGGGTCCGTCTCGACAAGCTCGACGAACGGGAACAGAGGGTCCGTCTCGACAAGCTCGACGAACGGGAACAGAGGGTCCGTCTCGACAAGCTCGACGAACGGGAATAGTGGGGACATCTATGCGTTTGCATAGCTAGGCAATGGATGCCGGGCCGCGCATCCGCCGCTTGAGGAGGGTGCGAAGAATCACACCCTAAGGAACTCCCTCATGACCCTCACCACGACCACCGCCGTGACCCGCGCCGACGAGACCAGCGCTCCGATCCTCGAGGTGCTCGCCGCCCGGTGGAGCCCGCGCTCGTACGACCCGACCGTCGCGATCGACGAGCAGGCACTCGCATCCGTTCTCGAGGCCGGCCGCTGGTCGCCGTCGATGGCCAACACGCAGCCGTGGCGCTTCATCGTCGCCCGCCGCGGAACCGCCGCGTTCGACACGATCGTGTCGAACCTCATGGGCTTCAATCAGGCCTGGACCCCGAACGCCGCCGTGCTCATCGTGAACATCGCCGAGACCACAGACCCCGATGGCAAGCCGCGCGGCATGGCCGCCTACGACCTCGGCCAGGCCGTGGCCCACATGTCGGTGCAGGCGCACCACGAGGGCCTGCACGTTCACCAGATGAGCGGCATCGTCGCCGAGGGACTGCGCGAGGCGTTCTCGATTCCCGAGAACCTCACCGCCCTCACGGTGACCGCCCTCGGCACGATCGACACCCCCGAGGCGCTGGGCGAAGAGGGCGCGATCGCCCGCGAGAAGGCTCCGCGCGAGCGCTTCCCCCTCGACGAGATCGTTCTCGTCAACGAGTAGCAGGCCCGGTTCCCTGAGCTTCTCGAAGGGATGCCCTTCGACAGGCTCAGGGAACGACAGGTAGGGATGCCCTTCGACAGGCTCAGGGAACGACAGGTAGGGAGGCCCTTCGACAGGCTCAGGGAACGACGAGCTCAGGGAACGACAAGCTCAGGGGCCGGCCGCTACTCCTTCGTGCTGTCGATTCCAGGCCGCTCCGCCACCACCGGGAACGGACCGGTGTGGCCCTCGCGCGCGGCCGCGATCGCCTGGATGCGGTCGCGGCTGGCGTACCAGCCGATGATCAGCAGCGGAATGATCACGACGAGCGATGAGATCGTGATCGTTCCGACAGGGAAGTCGATGGCCATGAGCACCAGCACGGTCGCGAGGAACGCGAGCGTGAGCCACGAGGTGAACGGCGCCCCGAACAGGCGGAACGACGGGCGCTCCAGCCGGCCCTCCTTCGCCCACTTCTGCAGCCGCATCTGACACAGGATGATCGTGCCCCAGCCGCTGATGATTCCGAGCGCCGACACGTTGAGCACGATCTCGAACGCCTGCTCGGGCACGATCGCGTTGAGGCCCACGCCCAGCAAGGTGATGGCCGCGGTGAGCAGGATTCCGCCGTACGGCACCCCCGACGCGTTCATGCGCCCGGTGAACTTCGGCGCAGCTCCCGCCACCGACATCGAACGCAGGATGCGACCGGTCGAGTAGAGCCCGGCGTTCAGGCTCGACAGGGCGGCCGTCAGAACGACGAAGTTCATGATGTTGCCGGCGATGGCCCCGACCTCGGGACTGCCGATGCTCGAGAAGAACGTGACGAAGGGACTCTCGCCCGCCTTGTATGCGGTGTACGGCAGCAGCAGCGACAGCAGCAGGACCGAGCCCACGTAGAAGACGGCGATGCGGATGACGACGGTGTTGACCGCGCGGGGCATGATCTTCTTCGGATCGGCCGTCTCTCCTGCGGCGGTGCCGACGAGCTCGATGGCCGCGTAGGCGAACACGACGCCCTGAACCACCAGGACGGTCGGCACGAGGCCGGCGGGGAAGAAGCCGCCGTTGTCGACGAGCAGCGAGATCCCCGTCTCGCCGTTGCCGACATCCGTGGGGAAGGAGAACGCGAGGAAGATCGCGCCGATGATGAGGAACGCCACGAGTGCAACGACCTTGATGATGGCGAACCAGAACTCCATCTCGCCGAAGACCTTGACCGAGACGAGGTTGAGGCTCAGCACGATCGCGAGGGCGATGAGCGCGAGCAGCCACTGCGGCACGTCGGTGAACGCCGACCAGAACTTCACGTACAGGGCCACCGCGGTCACGTCGACGATGGCGGTCATGGCCCAGTTGAGGAAGTACATCCACCCGGCGACGAAGGCCATCTTCTCGCCGTAGAACTCGCGGGCGTACGAGATGAACGAACCGGATGACGGCCGGTGCAGCACGAGCTCCCCGAGGGCCCGCAGGATGAGGAAGGCGAAGAATCCGCAGATCGCGTAGACGATCACGAGCGACGGGCCGGCCGACGCGAGCCGCCCTCCGGCGCCGAGGAAGAGTCCTGTTCCGATGGCGCCGCCGATGGCGATCATCTGCAGCTGCCTCGGCTTGAGGGTCTTGTGGTAGCCCTCCTGCTCGTGCGAGAAGTCCTGCACGCTCGTGAGCTCGTCGCCGAGGTCCTCTCGGCTGCGAGCCGCGGCGAGGCGCCGGTCTCGGGGCGTGGGCGTGTCGGACGGGTTCACGGATGGCTCTGACTTCGCCATGGAATGCCTCGTTTCGGTCGACGTCTGCTGACTCGCAGAAAGAGAGCCTAGACCCGAAAGGGGGCCACCCGACGACGGGTGGCCCCCTTTTTACACGGCCGAAACGATGGGTGAGGCGCTAGGCGTTGTTGCCCTCCGCGGTGACCGTGAGCCCTTCGCCGTCATCGTCGAGGTCGACCCGAACGGTGTCGCCGTCGCGCACGGTTCCACGCAGGATCTCCGTCGCGAGGCGGTCGTCGATCTCGTGCTGCATGAGACGACGCAGTGGGCGCGCCCCGTAGATCGGGTCGTAACCCTTCTCGGCGAGCCAGGCACGGGCATCCGGTGTGACGGCGAGCTCGAGCCGGCGGTCGCCGATGCGGCGAGCCAGCCGATCGACATAAAGCGAGACGATCTGCGCGAGGTCCTCGCGGGTGAGCGCCTGGAACACGACGATGTCGTCGAGCCGGTTCACGAACTCGGGCTTGAAGGCCTGGCGCACCAAGGCCTGCACCGCTTCCTCTTTCTGCTCGGTGGTCAGCGAGCCGTCGACGAGGTACTGCGACCCCAGGTTCGACGTGAGGATGAGGATCGTGTTGCGGAAGTCGACCGTGCGGCCCTGCCCATCGGTGAGACGCCCGTCGTCGAGCACCTGGAGCAGCACGTCGAAGACCTCGGGGTGTGCCTTCTCGACCTCGTCGAGCAGCACGACCGAGTACGGACGGCGGCGCACGGCCTCGGTGAGCTGGCCTCCCTGCTCGTAGCCGATGTATCCGGGAGGGGCACCGAGCAGGCGCGCAACGGAGTGCTTCTCGCCGTACTCCGACATGTCGATGCGGATGAGCGCCTTCTCGTCGTCGAAGAGGAAGTCGGCGAGCGCCTTCGCGAGCTCGGTCTTGCCGACGCCGGTCGGGCCGAGGAACATGAACGACCCGGTGGGCCGATCGGGGTCGGCGATGCCCGCCCGCGAGCGCCGGATCGACTCCGACACCGCCACGACGGCGCGCTTCTGCCCGATGAGCCTCTTGCCGAGTTCGCCCTCGAGGCCGAGCAGCCGCTCGGTCTGGCCCTGGGTGAGCCGGTCGACCGGAATGCCCGTCCAGGCGGCGATCACGCTCGCGATGTCGTCGCTGGCGACCTGGTCGTTGACCATCAGCGGGCCGTCCTGCTCGACGGCCTCGGCCTCGGCGAGCTGCCGCTCGAGCACGGGGATGTCGGCGTAGAGCAGCTTCGAGGCCTGCTCGAGCTTGCCCTCGCGCTGGGCGCGCTCGGCCTTCATGCGTGCGGCGTCGAGCTTCTCCTTGAGCTCGCCGACGCGGTTGAGGCTGGCGCGCTCCCTCTCCCACCGGTCTTGCAGCTCCTTGAGGGCTGCGCCGCGGGTCTTCAGGTCTTCGCGCAGCTTCTCGAGCCTCTGCTTCGACGCGTCGTCCTTCTCCTTCTTCAGAGCGAGCTCCTCGAGCTTCAGACGATCGACGCTGCGCCGCAGCTCGTCGATCTCGACAGGGGCCGAGTCGATCTCCATGCGCAGGCGCGACGCGGCCTCGTCGATCAGGTCGATGGCCTTGTCGGGCAGCTGCCGGCCCGGAATGTAGCGATTCGACAGCGCGGCGGCCGCGACGAGGGCGGAGTCGGCGATCGAGACCTTGTGGTGCGCCTCGTAGCGCTCCTTCAGCCCGCGCAGGATCGCGATCGTGTCTTCGACGCTGGGCTCGCCCACCAGCACCTGCTGGAAGCGACGCTCCATCGCCTTGTCCTTCTCGATGTACTCGCGGTACTCGTCGAGCGTGGTGGCGCCGATCATGCGCAGCTCACCCCGGGCGAGCATGGGCTTGAGCATGTTGGATGCCGCCACGCTGCCCTCGCCGGCGCCCGCACCCATGAGGGTGTGCAGCTCGTCGATGAAGGTGATGATCTGCCCGTCGGCATCGTTGATCTCCTTGAGCACGGCCTTCAGGCGCTCCTCGAACTCGCCGCGGTACTTCGCGCCCGCGACCAGGGCCGCGAGGTCGAGCGAGATGAGCTGCTTGCCCTTGAGCGAGTCGGCGACGTCGCCCGCGACGATGCGCTGGGCGAGCCCCTCGACGACGGCGGTCTTGCCGACGCCGGGCTCGCCGATGAGCACGGGGTTGTTCTTGGTGCGTCGCGTCAGCACCTGGCTGACTCGGCGGATCTCGGCGTCGCGCCCGATCACCGGGTCGAGCTTGCCGCTCGCGGCGATCTCGGTGAGGTTGACGCCGTACAGTTCGAGGGCGCTCTTCGCGTCCTCCTGAGCGGGGGCCTGCCCTGCCTGCATTGTGTCTGTCCTTCTCTTTTATCGTAGGGCTGGCCCGATCGGCCGCCCCCAAAACTTGAGTCTTGCTGGCTCAACTTTACTCTCAACACGCCGGATGCGCCAGAGCATTCCCGCACGATCGGATGTCGGCGAGCGAACCGGGAAACGTGGGCGAAACACCGGTCGCCTACACTCCGACGCATGACCGACAGGCCCCTGATCGGCGAGACCGGCCGCATGCAGGCCGAGTCCGTCGAGCACGCCATGCTCCGGGCGGTCGGAGACTGGCTGGGTACGAGCCTCGAGCCGCGCACCCTGAGCCTGACCGGCGGCATCAGGGTCGAAGTCGAGGGCATCGATCAGGCCGAAACGGTTCTCGTGCAGCTCGTTCCCACGTCGGGCCAACCCAAGTCCCATCACCGGAACAAGGCGATGGCCGACATGCTCAAACTCGTCTGGCTTCGCTCGGCTCTGCCGACCGGCCCTCGCGCCGTGCTGTGCATCTCGGAGCCCCTGGCGCGTTTCTTCACCGCCGCCTCGTGGCCCAGCACCGCGGCGCGCGACCTCGGAGTCGACATCGTCGTCTACCGACCCGACCACCCTGTCGAACAGCTGGTCTGACGAACCCGCCGAATTTACACGCGCGTAACGTGTGGCGACCCGGTGCGAAACACGATCGCCCTACTGTGATTCTCACGGACCTCCGCGGGCCATCTGTCTCATCGGCACTTCACCCGCTCGCTCTCCATTCATCTGGCCGACGTTCGCGTCGGCACCACCAGAGCCTGGGAGGCACGTTGTCATTCATCGTCACCGGAGTCGTCGGAAACCCCCGACCGAACTCCAAGACCTTCGCCGCCGCGGTCTCGCTGGTCGAGAAAGTCGCCGAAGCGATCGGCGCCGAGGCCCTCTCGCCGATCGACCTCGCGAGCTACGGCGGCCGAGCGCTCGACTACAGCGACTCCGAGCTGATCGACCGCCGCCACGAGCTCTCGACATCCCGAGTCCTGGTGATCGCGACCCCCGTCTACAAGGGCTCCTACACCGGCATGCTCAAGGCGTTCCTCGACGGCTACGCCGCTGACGCCCTGTCCGCGACGCGCACGATTCCCCTGACCATCGCGGCGTCCGCGCAGCACTCCCTCGCCGGTTCGACTCACCTGCAGCCTCTGCTCGACGAGCTGGGAGCCATCAGCCCGGCAGGCGGACTCTTCCTGCCCGACGCGACGGCCGCAGACCCCGATGCCAGGGATGCTCTCTTCGATTCGTGGATCGACGCGCGGCGCGCCCTTCTCTCCGCGAGCGGGGTGGCGGCATGACCGACTCTCAGACCATCACGACAGCGCCGGCGTCGAGCTTCGACCCCGCAGAACTCCGGCGGGCGCTGGCCGGCATGGCGACCTCGGTCACCCTCGTCACCACAAGTGTCGACGGAACGGCACACGGCTTCACCGCCAACAGCTTCACCAACGTGTCCGTCACACCTCCCCTCGTCGCCGTCTTCCTCGCCGAGACCGCCGAGAGCTACCCGGCGTTCGCCGAAACCGACCAGGTCGCCGTGAACATCCTCGCCGACGGCCAGGGCGACATCGCCCGGCACTTCGCGACCAAAGGAGTCGACAAGTTCGCCGCCGTCACCCTGCACGAGGATTTCGACCACGTCCCCGTGGTGACGGGTGCGCAGGCATCCATCGTCGGCCGTGTGCACGAGCGCTGGACGGTCGGGGATCACCTCATGATCATCGTCGCCGTCACCGATGTACTGCGCACCGCGCGCGACCCCCTCGTCTACCAGAACCGCGAATTCAGGAAGTTGGTCTGACCGCCATGAACACGGTGAACACTCCCGCCGCTGCACGCCCCGACTCGATCTCGATTCAGGGCGCGGTGAAGATCTACGGATCGGGGGCCACACAGCAGGTGGCCCTGAACAACGTCGACGTCGAGATCGAGCGAGGCAGATTCGTCAGCATCATCGGCCCGTCCGGCTGCGGCAAGTCGACGCTGCTCCGGCTGATCGCCGGCCTCGAGACGCCCGATGCCGGCACGGCCAGCGTGTTCGGCGTGAGCCCGGATGCCGCGTGCGCGGCCAAGATGATCGGTCTCGTACCGCAGGCTCCCGCCCTGCTCCCCTGGCTCGATGTCCTCCAGAACGTCAGCCTGCCGGCCAAGGTCAATCGAGGCTCCGAGCGGCGGCGCAAACGCATCGGCGGGCACGTCGAGAAGGAGGCTCCCGACATGAGCGCCCTGCTCACCGCGGTCGGACTCGGCGACGCCGTGCACAAGCTTCCGGCGCAGTTGAGCGGCGGCATGCAGCAGAGGACAGCCATCGTGCGCGCCTTCGGCCTGCAGCCCGACGTGCTGCTGATGGACGAGCCCTTCTCGGCGCTCGACGAGTTCACCCGCGAGGCCATCCAGGGCCAGTTGCTCGACATCTGGGACGAGCAGAAGTCGACAGTGGTCTTCGTCACGCACTCGGTCACCGAGGCCGTTCGTCTGAGCGACACCGTGCTCGTGATGTCTGCCCGGCCCGGCCGCATCACGGCCTCGGTCGACATCACTCTCGACCGGCCACGCAGCCAGGACATGCTCAAGACCCCCGAATTCCACCACTTCGAAGACCTCATCCGCGACCACCTCCAGTCGGCGTGGCACGAGGGTCCGATCACGAGCGCCGCCTAGGAGGCCACGGTGACATCCATGATGACGACCCACGACACCCCCGGCGCGAATGAGACGACCGCCGACGGCATCGACCCCGCCCTCTCCGCCCCGGTGGTCGCCCTGCCCGTGAAGACGACCGGCGCCGGGACGCGCTCGTCGCGCCTGCAGTTCCTCAAGCCCACCTACTGGGCGCCCGTTCTCGTGCTGCTGGTCGGGCTCGGAATCGTCTGGACGGTGGTCGCGAAGGACAGCCCCTACCTGCTGCCGCCGCTGTCGGCAGTGGGCGAGGCCCTCGCCGGAAACCCCCTCTTCTATCTGCAGAACGCGTGGGCCACCCTGCAGGTCGCCCTGATCGGACTCGCCATCGGCTTCGTGGTGGCCTACGTGCTGGCCATCCTCGTGTCAGAGCTGCCTCTGGCGCGCAGAGCGATCATGCCCGTCGCCGTCGTGCTCAATGTGACTCCGCTCGTCGCCATCGCGCCCGCGCTGGTCGTGGCCTTCGGATTCGGGCCGGAGCCCAAGCTCATCGTCACCGCCCTGATCTGCTTCTTCCCCATCCTCATCGGAGTCTCGACGGGGCTCCGCTCGGTCTCCCCCGCGGTACTGCAGGTCTTCACCACCCTCCACGCATCGCGACTCGAGACCCTCTGGCACGTGCGCATGCCGAGCGCCCTCCCCTACCTCTTCAACGCGCTCCGCATCGTCTTCCCGCTCTCGATCATCGGCGCCGTCGTGGCCGAGCTCGCGGCCCCCGGCGCGGCGGAGGGCCTCGGCACGGTCATCAGCGTCGCGTCGTCGAACAACCGGCTTGCCGTGGTCTACGCCGCGATCGTCTGCCTCGCACTGATGGGCTCGCTTCTTCTGCTCATCATCACGGCCATCGAGAACCGCGCCCTGCACTGGCACGACTCGCGCCAGGGATCACGGGGCTGACGCCCCGCCCGCTTCCGCTCCACCCCTTCGCACCCCACCCCACACCACATCCATAGGAGACAGCCATGCCCAAACGCACCCCCCTGGCCCTTGCCGTTCTGTCGCTCGCAGGCCTCACCCTCGTGACCGGCTGCAGCGCATCCGGCACCGAGGCATCGAGCACACCCGCCGCCGCGGAGGGAAGCGCGATCAGCGCGGACCGCTGCGAGACGAACAAGGCGGCGGGCCCCATCACCTTCCTCACGGGCTACCAGTACCAGGCCTCCGCCTCGATCCTCAATGTGATCGCGGCCGACGAGCTCGGGTACTTCGACGCCCTGTGCCTCGACGTCACCATCCAGCCGGGCACAGGCGACACGGGCGAGAACGCCCAGCTCCTCGCATCGGGCCAGGTGACCTTCACCGGCGTGAGCGAGCAGAACCTGATCCAGGCGCGAGACAACGGACTCGACATCCTCGGCATCTCGACCTACTCGAACGTGGGCCTCGAGATCCTCATGACGAACCCGGACATCACCGACCTCACCCAGCTCGACGGCACGATCCTGGGCCAGAAGGGCAACCTGCCGCCCGCCGTATCGACCATGCTGACCAACGCCGGCGCCGATGTCTCGTCGATGCAGCAGGTCGTCGTGGGATACGACCCGACCATCCTTCCGCGCGGTCAGGTGCAGTCGCTCACCGGCTTCATCTCGAACGAGCCCAACCTCCTCGAAGCGGCCGGCGAGAAGGTCACCGTCTGGCGACCCTACGACTTCGGAGTTCCCGGATCGCTCGGCAGCATCGCGGCGAACCCCGAGTTCGCGAGCGCCAACCCGACCGCCGTCGAGGACTTCCTGCGCGCATCCCAGCACGCATACGACTACTGCGTCGACAACGCCACCGAGTGCGTCGACTACGCCGCGACGCTCTCCGGCGAAGGATACGACGCCGCTCACAACGAGAAGATCTGGAAGACGGAGGTCGGAATCGTCGCCGACAACCAGCCCGAGGACCGCCCCGTGGGGCTCATCGACCTCGACAACGTCGACGCCGAGGGAACGTTCCTGACCGACACCGAGCAGATCAAGACGGCCCCCGCCGACGTGCGCTCCTACTTCGACAACAGCTTCATCGAGGCGATCTACGACGGCACCACCCTCGTCTGGCCGGCGCCGTAACTCACGCCTTCCCTCGACAGGCTCGGGCAACGATCTCTCCGTTCGTCGAGCCTGTCGAGACGCTCCCCCCGCGATCACTCTTGAGAAAGCAGTTCCACCCATGACTCCACGCGAATACGGAATCTTCCTCCCCATCGGCAACGGCGGATGGCTGGTCTCCACGACGGCTCCGCACCCCGACGGCAGCTACGAATACAACAAGAAGGCCTCGATTCTGGCTGAGGAGGCGGGCCTCGACTTCGTGATGGCGATGGCCAAGTGGCGCGGCTTCGGTGGGTCGACCGATCACTGGGGTCGGTCTTTGGAGTCCATGACGATGATGGCCGGCATCGCCGAGGCCACCGAGCGGGTCAAGATCTGGGCGACGGTCCACGCGAACGTGCACAACCCGGCGATCGCCGCGAAGATGTTCGTCACCCTCGACCAGATCTCGAACGGCCGCGCGGGAATGAACATCGTCTCGGGTTCCTATGCCGACGAGTTCGAGCAGATGGGCCTCTGGGACGCGGACATGTCGAAGGAGGCGCGCTACCGCATGGTCGACGAGTGGACGGATGCCGTCACCCGGCTCTGGACCGAAGACTCGGTCACCCTCGACGGCGAGTTCTTCACGCTGAAGGACGCGGAGTCGCGGCCCCATCCACGGGTGCGCCCCACCGTCATCAGCGCGGGACGGTCGCCGGCGGGCCAGGACTTCCAGGCACGGCGCAGCGACGGCGCCTTCCTCTCGGGAGACACGATGGAGGAACTCCGCGACGCCTCCCGGAACGTGCACGACCGCTCGGCCGCTCTGGGTCGCCAGGTCAAGACGTACGCGATGCTCACCGTCGTCATGGACGAGACCGACGCACTGGCGCAGAAGCGCGTCGACGTCATCTCCGAGGGCGTCGATCTCGAGGCGCTGGTGAACATGCGGATCTCCTGGGGAATGCCGCGTGACCGCGCCTCATCGTGGACGGAGTCGGCCAGCGGCAAGGACGCGTTCCAGACTCCGTACGTGGTCGGGTCTCCCGACTCCGTGCAGAGCCACATCAACACCGTGGTCGAGGGGGCCGAGCTCGACGGGCTCATGCTGATCTTCCCCGACTACCACGAGGATCTTCCCGCGTTCGGCGAGGCCGTGCTGCCCGGGCTGCGCGCCCAGGAGTCGACGGCGGCCGCGTCGTGAGCGCGAATCCCGTGCTCGCGGGCCTCGACGGATCGGGGGCCCTTCTCGTCGTCGACGTGCAGCGCTCGTTCGGCGACCCGGCCTACCTGGCCGGGTACGGCCTCGACGACGCCGCATCCGATGCTCTCGTTACGGCGATCGACACGATCGCCGCCCTCGTCGAGGTGGCACGCAACGCCGAATTGCCGGTGGTCTGGATCGAGCTCGCCTCTGATCCTCAGCAGCCGTGGGGCTCGAGCAACTGGCTTCACGGCGGCGATCCGACGGTGATGTCGGCAGACGAGCCGTGCATCGTCGGCACTCCCGGGGCCGACTGGTACGGCGTGACGCCACTGCCCGGCGATACCCGTGTCGCCAAGAAGCACTACAGCGGCTTCCATCAGACCGATCTCGATGCGCGTCTGCGCGAAGAGGGCATCGATTGGGTGATCGTGGCCGGCCTCACCACCGAGTGCTGCGTCGCGGCCACGGCGACGGATGCCATGCAGAACGGGTTTCCGGTGCTGATCGCCACCGATGCCACGGCGGCCTACGACGTGCGTATCCACACCAATGCACTCGAACAGCTCGCCCTCTCGGTCGCCCGACTGACCACCACATCCGAACTGGCCGAGGCGCTGCAGTCCACCCGCACCGAATCCGAACGAGAGTCGACTCACGCATGAACACCCCGAACCCCGACGTGGGCACGCAGAAGATGCACCTCGCCTTCGACCTGTCGTTCACGCACTCGGAGGGCCGCTGGGCTCGTCCCGGCTCATGGACGAATCGCTCCTTCCCCGATGTGCGCATGTTCCAGGAACTCGCGATCAGTGCGGAGCGCGGCGGCATCGACATGCTGTTCTTCGGAGACGGCACAGGCCTGCCCGACACCTGGCGCGGCTCCACCGACGCCGCCGTCGAATGGGGAGTGCAGTGGCCACGGCACGACATGAGCCCGTTCATCGCCGCCATGTCGGCCGTGACGCAGAGCATCGGCTTCGGCCTCACCTACTCGTCGACGTTCATGCACCCCTTCTATGTGGCCCGCCTGCTGAACTCGCTCGACCACGTCACGTCCGGCAGGGTCGCCTTCAACGTCGTGGCCTCGACACGCCTGGCCGACGCGGCGAACTACGGTTACGACCAGTTGCTCGAGCACTCGCTGCGCTACGAGCGCATGGAGGAGTTCATCGACGTCTGCCAGAGACTCTGGGACTCCGTCGAACCGGATGCGATCGTGATGGACCGCGAGACCGGCCGCTTCGCCGATCCGTCGAAGGTTCACCGCATCGACCACCACGGCCAGTTCTTCGACGTGCAGGGCCCGCTCACGAGCGTGCCGAGCCCCCAGGGGCGACCCGTTCTCGTGCAGGCCGGAAGTTCGCCGCAGGGCATCCGCACAAGTGCGAAGTTCGCCGACCTCATCTTCGGCATCGGAGGCAATCCGGCCGGCCAGGCGAGGCACCGCGCGGCCCTCGACGCCGAGCTCGTGTCGAACGGACGCAACCCCGCCGACGTGGGAATTCTGTGGACGACGCAACTCGTGCTCGGCCGCAGCGAGGACGAGGCGGCGGCGCGCAAACTCGAGATGCTCGAGTACTGGGGCGATGAGGCGGTCGGTGTCTACCTGTCGTACAACTCTGGCCACGACTTCTCCACCGTGCCCGAGCGCGTGGTGCTCGGCGAGCTCGCCGACGCGATCCGCGCGGCGAACGCATCGCCCGCGGGGTTCGTCGGTCAACTCATCACAGAGCTGGGCGTCGACCACGAGATGAGCCGCAGCGAGTTCTTCGAGCGGGGCTGGCGCCACGCGGTCGGCTTCGACTACACGCTCAGCGGCACGGCGTCGCAGGTCGCCGACCAATTGGAGGAGAACTTCGCGGCAACGGGCTCGCGCGGGGGCTACATGATCGGCAACCCGTTGAGCATGCCCGCCTCCTACGCCGACGTCACCGAACTGCTCGTTCCCGAGCTGCGCCGCCGGGGCGCCATGGGTGAGGCGTATCCCGGCCGCACCCTGCGCGAGAACCTGGCCCGGTGAGCCGCGACGCCGTCGGCGAGGAGACCACGTCGGCCCCGGCCGATCGTGGAGACCGGCGGCGGATGCCATCGATCACCGAGCAGACTCTCGTCGTGTGCGCGCTGATCGGGGCGACGCAGATGACATGGGGCACGATCGTGCCCGCGCTGCCGCTCTACGTCGACCGTTTCGGCGCCTCGGCCCTCGTACTGGGCCCGATCATCGCCGCGTTCGGCCTGGGCAGGGCGCTGGTGAACATCCCCGCGGGGCTGGTGCTGCGATGGTGGAGGCCGCGACCGTTTTTGTACATCGTCACGATTCTTCTGATCGCGGTGACCGCGCTCACCGGGCTGTGCACCGACTCGGCCTCGCTGATCGCGGCCCGGGTGGTCGCCGGAGTCCTCGGAGGGGCGGCCATCACCATCGGCTTCGCCGTTCTTGTGACCGGTGCGCCTCCCGACCGCAGAGGCAGAGTGATGGCCACGGCGACCGCCGTGCAGATGTCGGCGGGCGCACTCGGCGCCTTCCTCGGCGGCGCGGCACTGAGCGTGCTGCCGCTGGCGGGCGTGTTCGTGGTCGCCGCAGCCCCCGTTGCGCTCGCCCTGCTCTGGGACTCCGTCAGACCGGCCAGGCTCTACTGGGAGGCGTCGTCGGCCCCCACGCCATCGGTGCCGAGCACTGGGCCTGTGCGATCGGATGCCCCGGCCCGGCCGGCAGGCTCGCTGAGGGCGCTCGTCGCGGCGCTGGCCCTCGGCTCGTTCGCCGCGTTCTTCGCCCGCTTCGGAGGCGAGCAGGGACTCATTCCCGTGCTGGCATACGACGGGGGTGGCCTCTCTCCGTTCACCCTCGGACTCGCGTTGGCGGCCGCCACGCTGGTCTCCCTGGCCGCCATGCCCGTGATCGGACGGATCATCGACCGCGGTCCGCGTCTCGGTGTGCTGGCGCCGAGCGTGCTCGCGGCGGCCGGCACCCTGCTCCTCTTCCCGCTCGCCGACGGCCCCTGGGTCTACGCGCTGGTCATCGTCGGCTACGGACTAGCGAATTCGATCAGCAGTGTCGTTCCGTCGGTCGTGATGAGCGACGCGTTCCCCTCGAGATCGAGCGGTCTGGTCGTCGGGATCACGCGCACAGCCGGCGACGCGGGTGCCGTCGTTGGCCCCCTCGCCGCGCTCGCCGTCTACGACGTCATCGGCGCGGAGGCCGCGGTGGGGCTCATCGCCGCGGTCGTCGTGGTGGCCAACGCGCCGCTGATGATCCTGCTCCGCACCCGCGCCGGCGGGGGCCTGAAGGCCTAGACCCGGCCGAGGCACGATCGGATGTCGGCGCTGCGTGGGAGCATGGACGCATGCCCGAGTCGATCTTTCCGCTCGTCGATGCGACGGAGATCACCCGGCTCGTCGGCCGCAATGCGTTCGAGCGTGGGCAGGCCTACTTCCGCCAGGGCGCCGTGGTCGACGTCTCGTGGAACGCCGACACCCGGGTCATCAGCGCCTTCGTGCAGGGCAGCGCGCCCGAGCCCTACGCGTGCTCGGTCACCCTCGGCACGACCGGCCGCGGCTTCCGTCCGATCTTCAGCATGTGCGACTGCCCCGTCGGCATCGACTGCAAGCACGTGGCCGCCGCGCTCGTCGACACCAACGCGCGCGCCATGAAGCCGCTGGTGGCGTCGCCCGCCCGGCCCGAGGCATCCGTCGCCGCCGATTGGAAGAGCGTTCTCGGCACGGCCGTCGGCATCGCGGGTGCGGGCGCCGACGCGGGCGCGATCGCCGAGGTCGACAGCCCCGGCTCCGTGCCCATGGCCCTGCAGTTCGAGCTGCGTGAGCGAGCGACCCGCACGCACGACCGGTGGCGCGGCCCCACCTCCACGTCGGCGTCGCCGCGGTCGTCGCCGGCGGTGGCCGCGACCCGCCGGCTCGGCGTGCGGCCCGTGGTGCGCAGCGCATCCACCGGGGCCTGGGTGCGCAACAACCTCACCTGGGGCACCTTCATGCACCAGGCCAACCGCATGAACCTCGACCCCGCGCAGCACCGCTGGTTCGCCGAGTTCGCGGCCGTGCAGCGCGCGAGCCGGGCCACGTACACGGGTCAAGACCTCGACTGGATCTACCTCGACGAGTTCGCCAGCCCCCTGCTCTGGCATCTGCTCGACGAGGCCGAGCGGCTGGGCATCGCCCTGGTCGGGGTCAAGAAAGACGCGTCGGTCGCGGTCGCCCGTCGGGCGAGCGTGGGTCTGGATGCCTCGGCCGGCAACTCGGGCGACCTCACGCTGGCCACGTCGATCGACTTCGACGGCGCCGAGGTGGCGGCCGAGTCCGTGGGGCCGATCGGCACGCACGGCCTCTACTCCTATGCGCTCAGTCCGCGGTTCAGCGTGGCCCTCGCGCCCCTCGAATCGCCGCTCGCCGACGAGCAGCGCCGCCTGGTCTTCGACACGGCCTCGCGCGCGATCGAGGTGCCGAAGAACGAGGTCCCCGAGTTCCTCGCCGACTACTACCCTCGGCTGCGCCGCCTGCTGCCCGTCACCAGCACCGACGAGTCGGTCGCCCTTCCCGAGCAGGCGAAGGCCACGCTCGTGCTCACGGCCACGTTCGAGCCGAAGGGTCGCCTGCGCATCTCGTGGGGGTGGCGCTACGGCGGCGAGCGGCTGCTCCCTCTTCAGTCGACCGGGGCCGACAGGGCGCTGCGCGACGACGCCGCAGAAGATCGCATCCTGTCTCTGCTGTCGCACACCCTCACGGCGCGCGGGTGGGGAGGGGCCGACCCGAGCGTGGCCTTCGCGAGCCGCAACGTGTTCGACGGGGTCGACGCGGCCCAGTTCGTGGTCGAGGTCATCGACCAGATCGACGGCCGCGACGACGTGGTGGTCGAGACCGTGGGCACTCGACCCGACTACGTCGAGCTCACCGAGGCGCCCGAGCTCACCGTCACCACGGTCGAGACCGACAAGCGAGACTGGTTCGACCTCGGCATCATGGTCACCGTCGAGGGGCGCACCATCCCGTTCGGGCCGCTCTTCACCGCCCTCTCGAAGGGCAAGAAGAAGCTGAAGCTGGTCGACAACAGCTACCTCTCGCTCGAGCAGCCGGTGTTCGAGAGACTGCTCGAACTCATCGAAGAGGCCCGCAGCATCGCGGAGTGGGAGACCGACGCTCCGCGCATCAGCCGCTACCAGGCCAGTCTCTGGGCCGACTTCGAAGACCTGGCCGAAGAGACCGTCGAGGCCACGAGCTGGCGCGCGGCCGTGTCGGGGCTCAACGCGGCAGACGGCGTCGACACCGTGGCGGTTCCCTCGACGGTGGAGGCCGAACTCCGGCCCTATCAGGTCGATGGATTCTCATGGCTGGTCTTTCTGCACACGCACTCGCTGGGCGGCGTCCTCGCCGACGACATGGGGTTGGGCAAGACGCTGCAGACGCTGGCGCTCGTCGCGCACGCCCGGCAGCAGCCTGTCGCAGCCGACTCCGGCGAGACGCGCGCCCCGTTCCTCGTCGTGGCGCCGACGTCGGTCGTGTCGAACTGGGTCGCCGAGGCGCAGCGGTTCACACCCCACCTCGTCGTGCGCTCCATCAGCGCCACCGAGGCGAAGAGCAAGAAGAAGGTGGCCGCGATCTCGGCCGGCGCCGACATCGTCGTCACGTCGTACGCCCTGTTCCGACTCGACTTCGCTGCCTACAACTTGGGCCGCTGGGCCGGGCTCATCCTCGACGAGGCGCAGTTCGCCAAGAACCACACCTCGCGCATCCACCAGTGCGCCCGCGACCTGAAGGCGCCGTTCAAGCTGGCGATCACCGGCACGCCCATGGAGAACAACCTCCTCGAGCTGTGGTCCCTCTTCGCCATCACGGCGCCCGGGCTGTTCCCGTCGTCGCGCCGGTTCACCGAAGACTACGTTCGGCCCATCGATCGCGGCGAGAACCCGCAGCTGATCGCGCGGCTGCGCCGTCGCATCCGGCCCCTCATGATGAGACGCACCAAGCAGCTCGTCGCGCCCGAACTGCCCGAGAAGCAGGAGCAGGAACTGCAGATCGAGCTCGCGCCGAGCCACCGCAAGCTCTACGACGTGGTGCTGCAGCGCGAGCGGCAGAAGCTGCTGGGCCTCATCGACGACCTCGACAAGAACCGCTTCATCGTGTTCCGCTCGATCACCCTGCTGCGCATGCTCAGCCTCGACGCGTCGCTCATCGACGAGAAGTACGCGAACATCCCGTCGTCGAAGCTCGACTCGCTCATGGAGCAGCTCGACGACGTGGTGGCCGAGGGGCACCGAGCTCTCGTCTTCAGCCAGTTCACGACGTTCCTGCAGAAGGCGGCCGCGCGACTCGACGCGCTCGGGGTGCCCTACGAATACCTCGACGGCTCGTCGCGCCGGCGAAAAGACATCATCGACCGGTTCAAGCAGGGCGAGGCACCGGTCTTTCTGATCAGCCTCAAGGCCGGCGGATTCGGGCTCAACCTCACCGAGGCCGACTACGTCTTCCTGCTCGATCCGTGGTGGAATCCCGCATCCGAATCGCAGGCCATCGACCGCACCCACCGCATCGGGCAGACCAAGAACGTGATGGTCTACCGACTGGTCGCCGAGGGCACGATCGAAGAGAAGGTCATGGCACTCAAGGCCAAGAAGGCCGAGCTCACCGACGCGGTGCTCGACGACGAGGCCGCGTTCAGCCAGGCGCTCACGGCCGACGACATCCGGGGCCTGCTCGAGTCCTGAGACGCGTTCCCCGTTTGAGCGCGGCTCACATTTGCCAGCTTTCACTCAGGGCGCCCCTGTACCGTCGCCCGGGTTGGAAAGCACCCCGCCGATCGCGTCGTCGACCTGCGTACGGGGAGCATCCGCACGGGGGGAACCCGAATACCTGCCCGACGCTCTACAGATCCCTGAGGTACTAAAGCATGAGTGGACGACACTCAGCAGAATCCGCAGCCCTTGCACTCGCCGGGCAGCACCGTTCGACCTTCCAGGCTCCTACTCGCGCTGCCCTCGCGGCTGCTGCTCGGGAGTCGCGCACCTACAAGCCGCAGGCGATCAAGCCGAAGAGCCGCGGCATCCGCAATCTCGCCCGGGCCGGCGTCTTCGTCGTCGCGGCGGGCATGGCCAGCGTCACCGCTCTGCCGGCCTACGCGATGATGCCCACGGGCACCAACCCCGTCGCCACTACGGTCAACGCCGGCCAGACCTTCGTCGACGAGACGGCGCCCGCCACGCAGACGATCGATGTCGACGCCGACAGCCAGGTCACCGCGCTGTCCGCCACGCGCGATTCGTACAACTCCACCGACATGTCGGTTCTCCAGGCCCAGCGCGATGCCGAGGCCGCCGCGGCCCAGGCCGCCGCCGATGCGCTCGCCGCCGCTGCGGCAGCCGTCGAGGCCGCATCGACCCCGTCGACCCCCTCCACCCCGTCGGCACCCAGAACCTTCGCCGCACCCCAGGGCGGCTACAGCGGCGAGGCCGTCGTTGCCTACGCCGAGCAGTTCGTGGGCGTCGTACCCTACGGCTGGGGTGCAGACCCTAACGACAGCTTCGGATGCGACGGGTTGACCCAGTACGTCTACGGCCAGTTCGGCATCTCCCTGCCCCGCGGCGTCGACCACCAGTCGGCGCTCGCCACTCAGATCTCCGAGAGCGAGGCTGTAGCCGGAGACCTCGTGGTCTGGCCCGGCGAGCACATCGGCATCTACGACGGCGCGGGAGGCGTGATCCACTCCCCCGACTTCGGTCGCTTCGTCGAGCACGCCCACAGCCTGTGGGGCAGCCCGGTCTTCTACCGCCTGTAGCCGCTCCCGGGCCTCATCGACAGTGAGCGCGCCTCGAGCGGGCGAGCGCTACGTCTACGAGCGCGCGTTCGCCCGCTTACGGCGCGCTCGGCGGACGGCGCAGGTGGCATACTCGCTGCGTGCCCTCCTACCGGTTCTCCGCCGCCATCGGCGCGCTGCGCCCCGGCGTCGCGGCAGCACGCCTGCTTCCCGAGCTCAGCGACGACGCGCGCACACTCGCCATCGTCGAGGCCTCCAGCATCGCGGTGGTCCGCGGCGAGGCGAGGGTCGTCATCCGCTTCACCGGCGACGACGACCCGGATGCGCGCAGCATCGCGCTCGGCATCTTCGGCCTGGCGGGCGAGCTGGCAGAGCTGAGCACGCCGGAACTCACCCGCAGGGTCGGCAACCGCTGGATCCCCGTGGCTGCGGAATGACGCTGCGGAGTGACGCTGCGGAGCACTAGCGCCGAGTGATAACATTCGGAATCAAATCTTTATCGATTCGATCGCCGCGACGGCGCGGGCAGTGCCAGACTGGCCCCAGCCGCTCAGGTTGTTCCGCCACTCGACGCAGAGGATGAGATCCGTGTCCACGCCCACGCTAAAGAACTTCATCAACGGCCAGTTCGTCACGCCAGGGGGCTCCGAGCTGCTCGACATCGTGAATCCGGCCACAGGCGAGACCGTGGCCCAGGCGCCCGTCTCCACCGCCGACGATGTCGATGTCGCGATGAAGGCCGCGAAGGCCGCCTTCAAGCCCTGGGCTCGACTCACTCCCGGCGCCCGTCAGCTCGCGCTGCTGAAGCTCGCCGACGCCATCGAGGCGAACGCCGACGCTCTCGTCGAAGCGCAGCACCGCAACACCGGCCAGCCCCGTGACACGATCCGCACAGACGAGGTCGAGGCCGGCGCCGATCAGATCCGCTTCTTCGCCGGAGCCGCCCGCCTGCTCGAGGGCAAGAGCGCCGGCGAGTACATCGAGGGCACGACCTCCTACGTTCGCCGCGAGCCCATCGGCGTGGTCGGCCAGGTCACCCCGTGGAACTTCCCCTTCCTCATGGCGATCTGGAAGATCGGACCCGCCCTCGCCACCGGCAACACCATCGTGTTGAAGCCCAGCGACACCACCCCCGAATCGACCCTCGAGCTGGCGCGCATCAGCCAGGGCATCCTGCCCGACGGCGTGCTCAACATCGTGCTCGGCAACGGGGCCACCGGCGCCGCGATCGTCGACCACCCCACCCCCGGCCTGGTCTCGATCACGGGATCGGTGCGCGCGGGAATGGCCGTCGCATCCGGGGCCGCGAAGACCCTCAAACGCGCCCACCTCGAGCTCGGCGGCAAGGCGCCGGCCGTGGTCTTCGGCGACGTCGACGTGGCGAAGACCGCCGCGGCGATCGCCGACTTCTCGTTCTACAACGCGGGCCAGGACTGCACGGCGATCACCCGCGTGCTCGTGCACGAGTCCATTCACGACGAGCTCGTCGAGGCGCTGTCGAGCGAGGCGAAGGAGCGCACGACCGGCAGCGCCGACGACAGCGAGAACTACTTCGGCCCGCTCAACAACATCAACCACTTCACCGATGTGAAGACGAAGGTGGAGTCGCTTCCCGACCACGCCGTCATCGCCACGGGCGGCCACCAGGTGGGCGACACCGGCTTCTTCTTCGAGCCGACCGTCGTCACGAACGTGCTGCAGAGCGACGACATCGTTCAGGAGGAGACCTTCGGCCCCGTCATCACGGTGCAGAAGTTCAGCGACGAAGAGGAGGCGGTCGAGCTCGCCAACGACGTGCGCTACGCCCTGGCCTCGAGCGTCTGGACGAAGGACCACGCCACGGCGATGCGCGTCTCGCGCGACCTCGACTTCGGCGCCGTCTGGATCAACACGCACATCCTGCTGACGGCAGAGATGCCGCACGGCGGGTTCAAGTACTCGGGCTACGGCAAAGACCTGTCGATGTACGGCGTCGAGGACTACACGCGCATCAAGCACGTGATGTCGTCGCTGGAGTAGTCGCCATCGTTCCCTGAGCTTGTCGAAGGGAACCTCCACGCGGCCCCTTCGACAAGCTCAGGGAACGACAAGCTCAGCGAACGACACAAGGACACCATGACCATCACGCATCGCCTGCCGCAGGAGCGGCGCATCACGGGACCGTTCCCGGGGCCCAAGTCGGCCGCCCTCACCGAGCGCCGCCGCAAGGCCGTATCGGCGGGCGTCTCGTCGCTCGTTCCGGTCTACGCGGCGGATGCCGACGGCGGGGTCGTCGTCGACGTCGACGGCAACTCGTTCATCGACCTGGGCGCCGGCATCGCGGTCACCAGCGTCGGAGCATCCAACCCGGCTGTCGCCGCCGCCGTCACCGAGCAGTCCACACATTTCGCGCACACCTGCTTCACGATCACCCCCTACGAGGGCTACGTCGAGGTCGCCGAGCTGCTGGCCGAGCTGACTCCCGGCGATCACGAGAAGCGTTCCGCGCTGTTCAACTCCGGCGCCGAGGCTGTCGAGAACGCCATCAAGGTGGCCCGCCTGGCCACGGGTCGCGACGCCGTCGTCGCCTTCGACCACGCCTACCACGGGCGCACGAACCTCACGATGGCGCTCACCGCCAAGGCCATGCCCTACAAGACCAACTTTGGACCGTTCGCGCCCGAGGTCTACCGCATGCCCATGTCGTACCCCTTCCGCGACGAGCCGGGCCTCTCGGGCGTCGACGCCGCGAACCGCGCCATCCTGGCCATCGAGAAGCAGCTGGGCGGCGACCAGGTCGCGGCCCTGATCATCGAGCCCATCCAGGGCGAGGGCGGCTTCATCGTGCCCGCTCCGGGCTTCCTCCCCACGCTGAGCGCCTGGGCCACGGCCAACGGCGTGGTCTTCATCGCCGACGAGGTGCAGACGGGCTTCGCCCGCACCGGCTCCTGGTTCGCCAGCGACGACGAGGGCATCGTGCCCGACCTCATGACCCTCGCCAAGGGCATCGCGGGCGGGCTTCCTCTGGCGGCCGTCGTCGGTCGCGCCGAGCTGATGGATGCCGTGCACGCCGGTGGCCTGGGAGGCACCTACGGGGGCAACCCGATCGCGTGTGCCGCGGCCGTCGCATCCATCGCCCAGATGCGCGAGCACGACCTGGCCGGCCGTGCGCGCCACATCGAGGAGATCGTGATGCCGCGGTTGCGGGCGCTGGCCGACGACACCGGCGTCATCGGCGACGTACGGGGCCGCGGCGCGATGCTCGCCATCGAATTCGTGCGGCCCGGCACCACAGAGCCGGATGCCGACATCACGAAACGCGTGGCCGCTGCGGCCCTCGAGGCGGGCGTCATCATCCTCACCTGCGGAACCTACGGAAACGTGATCCGCCTGCTCCCCTCGCTCGTCATCGACGACGCCCTGCTGCTCGAGGGGATCGGCGTGCTCGAAGACGCCGTCCGCTCTTCCCTTCGACAGGCTCAGGGAACGCTCCCTGAGCCCGTCGAAGGGCACCCGAAAGGAACCACGCCATGACCTTCCACCCGCTCGACCCGCTGAACGCCGACGAGTTCCGCGCCGCATCCGCGATTCTGAAACGCGAGAAGGACGTCGGCCCGGGCTGGCGCTTCGCCTCGATCGAGATGATCGAACCGTCGAAGGCCGCCGTGAAGCAGTTCGAGGCCGACGGCACGGTTCCCGAGCGCCGGGCGCGCCTCGTGGTGCTGAACCGCGCCGAGAACGCGACGTACATCGCCGTCGTGTCGCTCGCATCCGACGCCCTGCTCGAGTGGACCCACGTGCCCGACGTGCAGGCCAACTTCACCGTCGACGAGTGGGAGGAGGCCGACGCGGCACTGCGCGCCAACCCGCAGGTCATCGCGGCACTCGCCAACCGCGGTATCACCGACCTCGAACTCGTCTTCATGGACACGTGGACCTACGGCGCCGCCGTGATCCCCGAGAAGTACAAGGGACGCCGCCTCGGCTGGAGCGACACCTGGGTGAAGTCGCAGCCCGGCGCCAACCCCTACGCCGGCCCGGTCAACGGCTTCCACTGCGTGATCGACGTGAACACCATGGAGCTGCTCGAGATCGAGGACACGTTCACGGTCGAGACGCCGCAGATCATGGGCGAGTACGTGCCGCACCTCATTCCCGAGCGCATCCGCGAGCACTACAAGCGCCCGCCGCTCAAGCCCCTCGACATCGTGCAGCCCGAGGGTCCCAGTTTCGAGGTCGACGGCAACCTCATCGAGTGGCAGAACTGGTCGCTGCGGGTGGGCTTCAACTACCGCGAGGGCATGACCCTGCACTCCATCTCCTACAAAGACGGCGACGAGGTTCGCTCCATCGCGAACCGCCTCTCGTTCTCCGAAATGGTGGTGCCCTACCGCGACCCGAGCGTCGACCACTTCCGCCGCACGGCCTTCGACATCGGCGAGTGGGGCCTCGGTTTCATGACCACATCGCTCGAACTCGGATGCGACTGCCTGGGTGAGATCCGCTACATCGACGCCGTGATGCACGACTCCAAAGGCGAGCCCTACGCGATCCCGAACGCGTTCTGCATCCACGAGGAGGACAACGCCGTTCTGTGGAAGCACGTCGACCACGACGCCGGCGCCGAGGTGCGCCGCATGCGCCGACTCGTCGTCTCGTTCCATGTGACGGTCGCCAACTACGAGTACCTCGTCTACTGGCGCTTCTATCAAGACGGCAACATCGAGTGCGAGGTGCGCGCCACCGGCATCATGGTGGTCACCCACATCGACGAGGGCCAGGCGCACCCCAACGGAACCCTGGTCGACAACCGCACCTACGCGCCGTTCCACCAGCACTTCATCGTGGCCCGCATGGACCTCGACATCGACGGCACCGAGAACACCGTGTACCGCTCCGAGACGCAGATCGTGCCGATCTCCGACGAGAACCCGCACGGACTCGCCCTCGTGCAGGCGAACACCCCGATCGAGGTCGAGGGTCACGACGACTTCGACTGGAACACGCAGCGCGCCTGGAAGGTCGTGAACGAGAACAAGCGCAACACCATCGGAAACCAGGTGGCCTACAAGCTGGTTCCGGGCGGCGCCATCCCCTCGTTCTTCGCCCCCGGCTCGGCCGTGCTCGAGCGCGCCCAGGTGATCGGGCACACGGTGTGGGTCACGCCGAACGACGAGAACGAGCGCTGGCCGGCCGGCGAGTTCGTGAACCAGAGCTCGATCGACCACGGCCTGCCCGAGTGGATCGAGGCGGAGCGCCCCGTGCGCAACACCGACGTGGTGCTCTGGTACGTGTTCGGAATCCACCACATCACCCGCCAGGAGGACTGGCCGATCATGCCGAGCGACACCGTGTCGTTCTGGATGAAGCCGGTCTCGTTCTTCGACCGCAACCCCTCGATCGACGTGGAGCCGAGCCCCGGCGCACACTGCGCCCCCGGGCACGACCACGCCGGACACGATCACGGCCACGAGGGCCACGACCACCACGCGCCGAGCACCGACGGCGGCCTGACCCACGACCACTGATACACCCGTTCCCTGAGCCTGTCGAAGGGGAGAGATGCCCTTCGACAAGCTCAGGTAACGGAATGCAGGCCCAGGGAACGAGAAGCAAGGAGCACCGAAGTGACCCGCACAGCGAACTACGTCGTGGCATACGAGGCCACCGAGCGAGGCCGCGAGGCCGTCGAGCTCGGCATCGCGCTCGCGCGGCTCACCGAGGCCGAGCTGCGCATCTGCCTCGTGCTGCCGCAGAGCACCGCGGTGCCCGCGAAGGTGCCGGCATCCGCCGCCGATTTCGAGGGCATCATCGCCCAGCAGGCGCAGTTGTGGCTGGATGAGGCCATCCAGAATGTGCCCGCCGACGTGACGGCCACCACCCACGTGCTGTGGGCCGAGTCGACGTCGGAGGGTCTGATCGAGGCGGCAGAGGCATTCGACTCCGACCGCATCGTCGTGGGTGCCGCCCGATCGGGAATCCTCAAGCGCTTCTCGATCGGCAGCGTGGCGAACGCCCTGCTGCACGCCTCGCCGGTTCCCGTGGCGCTCGCACCCCGGGGCTATCGGGCGCCGGAGCGCATCAGCCGCATCACGTGCGCCATCGGAACCCGCCCCGGCTGGGAGGCCCTGCTCGACTCGATGGTGGCGATCTCCGAGGGCCTCGATGTGGAACTGCGCTTCGTGACCCTGGTCGAGGTGGGGGCCGGCGAGTCCCGCCCGGTCTCGAGCGACGAGCACCTGCTGACCGTGCTCGACTACTTCTCCGAACGGGAGAAGACGGAGGGCATCCTGTCGACCGAGGTCGCGGAGGGTCCGAGCGTCGAGGCCGCGGTCGAGGCGCTCGGCTGGCGAGACGATGAGATCGCCTTCGTCGGATCGTCGAGGCTCGCCTCTCCGAGTCGCATCTTCCTGGGCGCCACGGCGAACCGCATGCTGCACTCCCTGCCTGTTCCCCTCATCGTTGTTCCCAACGACGCCGACTAGCGCCGCCTCACCAGAAGGATCGAAACCATGGCACGCAAGAACACAGCCCCTTCGACAGGCTCAGGGAACGGGAGTGGGGGCGGCTCAGGGAACGGGACTGGGGGCCGCTCAGGGAACGGGAGTGGGGGCGGCGCAGGGAGTGGGAGCGACGCGGGCGTCGACTTCATCGACGCAGCGGATGCGAAGACCGGCCTCTCGTCGAAGGGCCTCTCGGCCGGCTCGATCGGCCTGCTCGGAGCCACTGTCATCGGCATCTCCTGCATCGCCCCCGCGTACACGCTCACCGCGTCGCTCGGCCCCACGGCGGCAGCGGTGGGAACGCAGATGCCCGGCATCTTCCTCGTGGGCTTCCTGCCCATGCTCCTCGTGGCCCTCGGCTACCGCGAGCTGAACAACGCCATGCCCGACAGCGGCACGTCGTTCACCTGGGCCACCCGGGCGTTCGGGCCGTGGCTCGGCTGGCTCGGCGGATGGGGTCTGATCGTAGCGACGGTGGTGGTGCTCTCGAACCTCGCCGGCGTCGCGGTCGACTTCCTGTATCTGGCGATCGCGCAGATCACCCAGAATCCCGACATCGCCGATCTGGCGGGCAACATCCCCATCAACATCCTCACCTGTCTGGTCTTCATGGTGGGCGCCTGTTACGTGTCGTACCGGGGCATGGAGACGACCAAGTCGCTGCAGTACTGGCTCGTGGGGTTCCAGCTCGTGGTGCTCGTCTGGTTCGCCATCGCCGCGATCGTGCACTTCGCAGACGGCTCGGCCTTCGACGCCACACCCTTCAGCCTCGACTGGTTCAACCCGTTCGGCGTTCCCTCGTTCTCGGCCTTCGCCGCGGGCGTCTCGCTCTCGATCTTCATCTTCTGGGGCTGGGATGTGACCCTCACGATGAACGAGGAGACGAAGAACCCGAAGACCACTCCGGGCCGCGCCGCGACGCTGACCGTCGGTATCATCTTCGTGCTCTACATCCTCGTCGCGGTCGCGTCGCTGATGTTCTCGGGCATCGGAACGGGCGAGCTCGGACTCGGCAACGAGGACATCTCGGGCAACGTCTTCGCGGCGCTGGCCGGCCCGATCATGGGACCCTTCGCCATCCTGCTGTCTCTGGCCGTGCTCTCGAGCTCGGCCGCGTCGCTGCAGTCGACCTTCGTGGGCCCGGCCCGCACGATGCTCGCCATGGGCCACTACCAGGCGTTCCCCAAGCGCTTCGCGTCGATCAGCCCGCGCTTCAAGTCGCCGGGCTTCGCCACGATCATCGCCGGAGTCGTGGCATGGGGCTTCTACGCGGTGATGCGTGTGCTGTCGAACGACGTGCTCACCGACACGATCCTGACGCTCGGCATGATGATCTGCTTCTACTACGGCGTCACCGCGCTGGCCTGCGTCTGGTACTTCCGCAAAGAGGCCTTCTCGGGCGCGCGGTCGTTCTTCTTCAAGTTCCTCGCTCCGCTCCTCGGCGGCATCATCCTCGCGGTCATCTTCGTGACCACCCTCATCGACTCGATGAACCCCGACTACGGCAGCGGATCGAACATCGGCGGGCTCGGCCTGGTCTTCATCCTGGGCGCGTTCCTGCTGCTCGCGGGCGTGGTGCTCATGTTCGTGATGCGCGCGGTGAACCCCGCGTTCTTCACCGGCCAGACCCTGAAGCGCGGAACCTCGACCGACTGAGCCTCGTCACTGCACTGAGGTGCGGAGAAGTGTCGCATCCCGGCGAGCCGAGGCGACATTTTTCCGCACCTCAGTGCCGCACGAGGGCGAGGGGCAGCGTTCCGCAGGAGACGCGATCCCCGCCCTCGGGCAGCAGGGTCCCCGCCGCGATCGTCGGGTCGGTCGAGAGCACGACCCTCGAGGCCGCGTTCACCAGAGTGACGCGCTCGCCGAGCCGCGCGAATGCGGGCAGGAACCGGGCCTCGAGGGCCGACACCGTCACATCCACCCCGGCGACGCCGGGCTGCGCGCCCGCCGAATCGAGCACGGGCATGGTGAGGGTCAAAATGAACTCGTCCGTGCAGAGGTAGTCGACGTAGGGGCCGGTCACGTGGCTCGCCTCGCCCGACGCCACTCCGCGCCACCACTCGAGCCGGGTGTAGTCGCGGAAGAACTCTGACTCGGGGTCTTCGACCACGGCCAGCTGGCGGGGCGGAAGCCGCTGCACGAGCGGGTCTCCCGCCTGGCGCACCCACCAGGCGAGGTGCCAGGCCGCGTCGTCGACGAACCCCGGCGTCGCCACGAAGCCGGCCCCGATCACGAGCTGGGCGCCGGCGCTCAGCTCGGCCTCGGCGAGGGCGCGCACGCTGTCGTCGAGGGCGGCCCGGGTGATCGGATGCGCGAGGCCCGCCAGCGTGGTCGCGAAGGCGTCGCGGGCCCGGCCGAGCGCCTCGAAGACGGTGTCGAGCGTCTCGACGACGAGGGATGCGCAGTCGTCGAGCGTGAGGATCGATTGAGGGGCGGCGTCGGTGGATGCCGCTTGGGTCGCCGCGTGCCTGTGCGCATCGGAGATGGAGATCGCGCCGGCTGCCAGGGCCGCGAGCTGCTCGTCGACGATCGCCCGCGCCCGAGCCGCGTCGCGCCGGGCGAGCGCATCGATCAGCGCGAGCTGCGCGTCGCGAACCGTGTCGCGGAGGGCCTGGTCGCGCATGCCGAACCACAGAAGAGGACCGAACTCGGCTTGAAGACGCAGCTCCTCGGCCACCAGCCGTGGCGACTGGGCGGCCGCCGCGACCTCGACACGGAAGAGGGCCTCGCCCCGGCGGGCGGACACCTCGTCGCCGAAGTCGATCGACTCGGCGATCGAGCGCAGGCTGTCGAGGTCGGAGCTCGTGGCGCGCGTGGCCGCCGTGGCCGCGACGGAGCCGCTGATCGCGCCGAGCTGCAGAGCGAGGTCGTGCAGCTGAGCCCTCGAGAAGCGTGAGAGGCGGGCCGCGAGGAGTTCGCGCTGGCCCTCGGGGCTCGAGGTGATGAAGCTGCCGCCGTCTCGTCCGCGGGTCGTGCGCACGAGCCCCTGGCCGCGCAGCGCGTCGAGCGCCTCGCGCACCGTCGACACGGCCACGCCGAACTGTCGCGCCAGCTCCGTTTCTCGGGGCAGACGCTCGCCGTGCCCGACGAGCCCGAGCACGATCGCCTCGCGCATCCGCTGCTCGACCTGCTCGCTGCGGCCGGGGCCGGCGAGCGGCGCGAACACGGCCGAGCGGGCCTCCGCGGTGAGGCCGAGCGAACGCGACATCTGGCCTCCCGGAGCTGGATTCGACGCTATCACCTGGTGGTCTCCGCGGCGTTCCCTGAGCCTGTCGAAGGGCGGGCGCGGTGGCCGGATGGCCTCGATACGCTCTTCCTCGCTACTCGACCGGCGCAGCGCGGGTGGGTCAGCGCTTCGTGCTGCGCGTCACCGTGAACTTCGCGTTCTGCCCGACGACGTCGGTCGGCCCCACGATCTTGCGCAGGGTCGCGGCGTGCGAGAGCGAGCTGTTGAACACGGTCCAGAGCTCACCGCCCGACTCGAGCACACGCGCCGCATCGCGGAACAGCCCGAGGGCGGCGTCCGCGTGCACGGCCGCGCCCACGTGGAACGGCGGGTTGCACAGGATGAGCCCGGCCGACGCATCCGGCTGCGAGCGCAGCGCATCGTCGCGAACGACCTCGACCCGGGCCTCGAGCCCGTTGAGCCGCATCGTCTCGCGGGCGGATGCGACGGCCGACGACGACTGGTCGCTCGCGATCACCCGCGCCTCGGGCCGGGCCCGGGCGATCTCTGCGGCGAGAACGCCCGTGCCGCATCCGAGGTCGATGGCCACGTCGGGGTGCGCCGCCATCTGCGGAATGAACGACAGCAGGAAGCGCGTGCCGATGTCGAGCTTCGTGCCCGCGAAGGCGGTGCCCTGCGCCGCGACCCAGAGCTGCACGTCGTCGTGGAACTCCGTGCGCATCGCGGCGGCGTCGGAATCGGCGTGGGCGCCGGCCCGGGGCTGGGAGGCCACGAGCACGCGCGACTTCTGCCGCGCCAGGCTCACCCGCAGCTCGGAGAAGTGAGTCGTAAGCACGTCGTTCATGCTGGTCGAGAGGTGCTTGATGCGTCCGCCTGCGAACACCACGACCGACGGATGCGCATGCCGGGCGATGAGCGCCGCCGCCTGCTCGAGCGCGGCGAGCGTTCGCGGCAGCTGCATGAGCACGACGGTCGCCCCCTCGACGAGCGAGGCGTCGAACGGCATCGACTCGTACGAGTCGGCGAGCCCCGTGCGGTCGGCATTGCGGGCCAGGGCCCGCTCGCCCGTCAACGCATCCTGCTGAACCCGGATGCGCGTGGCCCCGTGCAGCCCGGCCGCGCCGAGCGTCAGCGCCCCGTAGCGATCGCCCAGCACGGCGACCTCCCCGGGAGCGGCCGCGGCAAGCGCATCCGCCGCCTCATCGAGGATCAGCCTGTCGCTGGCGTCGACCGCGAACAGGTTGGGAGCCTCGACGTCGGGAAAGCGGCGGAGGTCGTCGAACGAGAAATCGGGCATCCCCCCATCCTGACAGGGATGCGCCCGGACTGATATTCTGGCGGGCTCGCCGGACGGCGGCAGGAAGAGGCCGACGATGACCGACTATCTCAACGCGAACCGCGACAACTGGAATGATCGGGCGTCTGCGCACGCCACCCGCAGCGGAGTGGGCTACCAGGTGCAGCGCTACATCGACGATCGGCGGCTCATCTCCGACGTCGTGAGGTTCGACCTCGACCGACTGGGCTCCGTCGAGGGGCTGCGCACGGTGCACCTGCAGTGTCACATCGGCACGGACACGCTCTCGCTCGCCCGACTCGGCGCCCGTGTCACGGGGCTCGACTTCTCGCCCGTCGCGCTCGACGAGGCACGCCGACTCGTGGCGGAGACGGGCGACGACGTCGACTTCGTCGAGGCAGACGTCTACTCCGCGCTGTCGGTGCTCGAGCCGCAGAGCTTCGACCTCGTCTACACCGGCATCGGCGCCCTCTGCTGGCTGCCCAGTGTGCAGCGGTGGGCGGAGGTCGTCGCGGGCCTGCTGAAACCGGGCGGCCGGCTCTTCATCCGCGAGGGCCACCCCATCCTGTGGACGATGGAGGAGCGGCTGACAGACGACCTGCACCTGCGCTTTCCCTACTTCGAGCAGAAGGCTCCACTCGAGTGGAACGACGAGGCCAGCTACGTCGAGACGGATCAGCCGATCACCGCGACCACGACCTACGAGTGGAATCACGGCATCGGCGAGATCGTCACAGCGCTCCTCGACGCCGGCCTGAGGCTCACGATGCTCGTCGAACACGACAGCGTGCCGTGGCGAGCACTCCCGGGCCAGATGCTGCTGCGACCCGATGGCGAGTTCGCCCTCGATGCCCTCGCGGGAGTGGCCCCGCTGAGCTACACGATCCAGGCGGTCAGACCGGCAGCGTGAGTCGTGAATCACATCGTGCGCCTCACGCGACAGTCGTCGAGATTCCGGTGTCTGCCGAGCGACGGTCAGGTAACGGCAAGGTGAATCCCTGCTCGCTCGCAGGCATTCGACACTACGGTCACAAGAGTGGCGACAACCGATACAGCGATCCAAGGCCTAGCGCCGCAGGGCATCTACGACCGATTCATCCGACCCGCACTGCCGGAGCCCGAGGTCTTCGAGAAGCCACGCAACCTGCTCTGGGGCTTCCTCGGAATCCACGTCGTCTACCTGCTCGGCCTGCTGCCCAACATCGTCGCCGGTACCGTCGAGGGCGACCTGCCCCTCTACCGCCGCTGGGCCATCGCCGCCGAGAGCTTCGGTCAATGGCCGGGCATCCACTTCGAGTGGGTCTACCCGATCGGGGCGATCCTGCCGATCGCCATCTCGAACATCGCGGGCCCCCAGCTCTACCAGCTGCTCTGGTTCGTGCTCATCGCCTCGCTGAACGCGGCGTCGATCGTGGTGCTCTCCAACCGCGGGCGCTCCCGCCGCGGCGTGCTGGCCTCGTGGTGGTGGCTCGGAATCCTCACTCTTCTGAGCCCGGTGGCGTTGCTGCGCCTCGAGGGCATCACCGCTCCCCTGGTGATCATCGCCCTCGTTCTGATCGCGCGCCGGCCGATCGTCGCATCCGTTCTTCTTGCCCTCGCCACGTGGATCAAGGTGTGGCCGGCCGCGATCTTCCTGGCCATCATCGGGGCGTTTCCGCGCCGCCGCATCGCGATCGCGACCGGAGCCCTGTTCTCGGTGGGGGTCGCCGCCATCGTGTGGGCCTTCGGCGGCCTGCACTACCTCCTCGGCTTCGCCCAGATGCAGACCGCGCGCGGCCTTCAGCTCGAGGCTCCCGTGACAACGCCGTGGCTCTGGCTCGCGATCCTGAACAGGCCGGGAAGCCACATCATCAACAACACGGAGATCGCCACCCGTGAGGTCGTCGGCCCCTACGACCACATCGCCATCTCGCTGATGACGCCGGCCATGGCGCTGGCCGTCGTCGGCGTGCTCGCCCTCGTCGTGTGGGCCAAGCACCGTGGCGCGCAGACCCAGCGGCTGCTTCTCGTCGCGTCCCTGGCGCTCGCCACCACGGTGGTCGTGTTCAACAAGGTGGGCTCACCGCAGTACATGCTCTGGCTGGCGCCGATCATCGCCGTGGGAATCACACACGGATGGCGCGCCTGGAGAACACCCGCGCTGCTCATGGTGGCCATCTCGGTGCTCACCACGTTCGTGTTCCCGATCCTCTACATGCCGCTCATCGCGGGAGATCCCGGGGTGGCGCTGCTGCTCACCGCCCGCAACGTTCTGCTCGTGGTGCTGCTCGGCTGGGCCGTGCGCGAACTCGTGTCGCTCGGGGCCCGGGCGGCCGGCGCGGAGCCCCGCTTCGAGCGCAGGGCACGCGAGCGCGAGCAGCGCCGGGCTGGCCTGAGCGCCTGAGCGCCTGACGGCCTGACGGTCTAGAGGCGGCGCTCGTAGCAGAGCGACTCCGCGGCTCCCGCGTAGGCGCCGAAGTTCGGAATGAGCGTGTACCCCTCGCGTTCGTAGAAGCGCACGGCATCGGGCTGCGCCGTTCCCGTCTCGAGCCGAAGCGTGCTCCAGCCGCGGCTGCGAGCCCGCTCCTCGAGCGCGCGCAGCACCGCGACCGACACACCCGTGCCGCGCGCATCCGGCGTCACGAACATGCGCTTGATCTCGGCGCTGACATCGTCGAGCTGTCGCAGGCCGCCGCACCCCAGGGCTCTTCCGGCCTCGTCGTAGGCGACGACGAAGACGGGCACATCGGATGCCGACGGCTTGGTTCCCGGCTCGGTGTCGCCGCCGTAGCGCGCGTCTATCTCGATGCGCTGCGCGGCTCGCAACGCCTCGGAATCGGGGTGGTCGAATGCCGTGTCTCGGATCTCGATCGATGCAGTGCTCACGGGCGACAACGCTACCCTTTTCAGTCATGCCCCTGCCGACGCCGCCCCTCGCCCCCACTACCGTCGTGGGGGCCCACAACTATCCCGACGATCTCGTGACCGCCATCGTTCGCGCGACCGAGGCCGCGGCATCCGCGTGCCTGCCCCTCGTGGGCTCGGGCGACAAGAACGGCGCCGACGAGCTTGCCGTCGCGGCGATGCGGGATGCCCTGGGCCGGGCCCCGTTCGACGGCACGGTCGTGATCGGCGAGGGCGAGAAGGACGAGGCCCCGATGCTCGCGAACGGCGAGCGGCTCGGCACGGGCGCGGGCCCGACGTGCGATGTGGCGGTCGACCCGCTCGACGGAACGCGGCTCGCGGCGGAGAACCTTCCGGGAGCGGTGGCCGTGATCGCGCTCGCACCGCGCGGCAGCATGTTCGACCCGCGCGACGTGTTCTACATGCAGAAACTCATCGCGGGCGCGGCGGGGGCCGGGGTGCTCGACGTGCTCGCGTCGCCGACGCAGAACGCGACGCTGCTCGCCGACGCTCTCCGAAAGCCGATCGATGAGCTCGTCGTGGGCGTTCTCGACAAGCCGCGGCACGCATCCGTCGTCGCCGAACTGCGCGCGCTCGGCGTGCGCGTGCACCTGGTGGGAGAGGGCGACGTGTCGATCGCGATCGCGGCCGCCACCCCGGGCTCGGGCATCGACGCCGTGATGGGAACGGGCGGCACTCCCGAGGGGATCATCGCGGCGTGCGCGGTGCGCTCGCTCGGCGGGTTCATGCAGGGCCGCCTGGATCCGCAGTCGGAGTCTCAACGGACCGCGGCCGTCGCTGCGGGCCACGACCTCGACCGCGTCTTCACCCTCGACGAGCTGGTGGCGAGCGACCGAGTTCTCTTCGTGTCGACCCCGGTCACCTGAGCAGATCGGTCAGCTAGTCGGTGGGGCGCCAGATCACGACTTCTGTGCGGCGCGCCGTGCGCGTTCCGTGCTTGAGCGACACCACATCGCCCTGCACGTCGGCGGCGAAGACCCGGCGGTTGGGCCGGTTGAGCAGTTCGTCGGCGAGGGCGCTCTCGAGCTCGCGGACTCGGCCGGTGAGGGCGCTCACCTGGTTCTCGAGGGTCAGGATGCGGGCGATGCCCTCGAGACTCACGCCCTCCGCCGAGAGACGCGCGACCTCGCGGAGCTGAACCACGTTGCGCATCGAGTAGCGACGCGACTTGCCCGCCGTGCGGGTGGGGCTCACGAGCCCGATGCGGTCGTACTGGCGCAGGGTCTGCGGATGCATGCCGGCCAGTTCGGCGGCCATGGCGATCGCGAACATCGGTGAGTTCTCGTCCATGGCCTGCCTTTCTGTACGGCGTGTGCGGAGGGTCGATCGAGGGGGCGAGTGTTACTCGTGCGCCTTGGAGAGCAGCTCGAGGCGCGGGTTCTCCTGCGGCTCGACCGCGTGGAACGCCTCGAGCGCCTCGCGGGCCTCGGGGCTGAGGTGCGCGGGAACCGCGACCTGCACCACGGCGAGCAGGTCGCCGGTGCCCTTCGACGTCTCGACGCCGCGTCCCTTCACCCGCAGCACGCGCCCGGAGGGGGTGCCGGGTGCGACCTTGAGCTTGACGGGATCGCCGCCGAGGGTCGGAACCTCGATCGTCGCCCCGAGCGTCGCCTCGACGAAGGTCACGGGAACGTTCACGCGCAGGTTCAACCCGTCGCGTTCGAATACGGGGTGTTTGCGCACAGTCACGGTCAAGACGATATCGCCTGGCTCGCCCCCGTCTGGACTGCCCTCACCCTTGCCGCGCAATTTGATCTTCTGGCCGTCGGAGACGCCGGCTGGGATCTTCACGGTGATCGGGCGCCCGTCTGCGGTCTGCAGCTTGATCGTGTCGCCCTTTGTGGCCGTGAGGAAGTCGATGGTGGCGCGGGCCGTGACGTCGCGGCCACGCGTCGGTCCGCCGTAACCGCGGAAGCCACCGGACGATCCGCCGAAGAGGCCTCCGAGCAGGTCGTCGTACTGGCTGCCGGCACCGGGCTGGGTGTAGGTGTACTGCTGGCCTCCGCGGCCGCCTCCGCCGCCGCCGAACATGCCGCCGAAGACGTCTTCGAATCCGCCGCCCTGCTGGCCGGGAGCCTGGAAGCGGGCCCCTGAGCCCATGGCGCGGATCTGGTCGTACTCCTTGCGCTGCTCAGGATCGGACAGCACCGAGTTGGCCTCGGAGATCTCTTTGAACTTGGCCTCGGCTTTGGGATCGCCGGGGTTGGAGTCGGGGTGGTACTGACGCGCGAGCTTGCGATACGTCTTCTTGAGCTCGGCCTCGGAGATGTCCTTCGAGACGCCGAGCACCTTGTAGAAGTCCTTGTCGAACCAATCCTGGCTGGCCATTCGTGTCCTTGTTCGTGTTCAGCCCTGCGACAGGCTCGGGGAACGGGTCGTTCCCTGAGCCTGTCGAAGGGGCTCTACCAGGTTGTGTGTTAAGCGCTGACCGGAGTCGAGACGACGACCTTGGCTGCACGCAGAAGCGTGGAGCCGAGGTAGTAGCCCGTCTCGACGACGTCGGCGACCGTCTCGACCTCGACATCGGCCGACGGCTGCTGGAAGATCGCCTCGTGCAGCTGCGGGTCGAAGACATCGCCCGCGGCTCCGAACGGCTTCAGACCCAGACGCTCGGTGCCGCCGCGCAGCTTCTGCGCGATGGATGCGAACGGCCCGTCGCCGAGGTCGCCGTGCTTCTCAGCACGGTCGAGATCGTCGAGCACCGGAAGCAGAACCTTGACGACCTCGCCGACGGTGCGCTCCCGCTCGACCTCGCGGTTCGCCTCGGTGCGCTTGCGGTAGTTCGCGTACTCCGCGGTGACCCGCTGCAGATCGGCGAGCCGTTCTGCGGCGAGCACCTCGTCTGAGGCCGTCGACGACGACGCAGAGGAGGCGTCTTCGAGGAAGCTCAGGTCGGCGTCGCTCAGCGAGGTCTCGACATCGGGGCCTTCGGCCTCGATGAACTCTCCCTCGATAATCGGTTCGCTGGCTGGAGAATCGCTCCCCGAGCCTGTCGAGGGGCCCGCCGCCGAAGCCGCTTCCTCCCCTTCGACAGGCTCAGGGAACGAGTTCTGATCCGTCATGGTTACTTGTCCTTCGAGGGCTCGTCGTCTTCGACAACCTCGGCGTCGACCACGTCTTCGTCAGACGCGGCGTCCTGAGGTGCGTCGGTCGGCGCGTCGCCTTCGGCGGCAGCGTCGGCCTGGCTCGAGGCGTAGATGGCCTCGCCCAGCTTGCCCTGGCTCTCGTTGAGCTTGTCGAACGCGACCTTCACGGCCTCGTCGTTGTCTTCTCCGGCGAGTGCCGTCTTCAGCTCGTCGACGTCGGCCTGAACCGAGGTCTTGACGTCTTCGGGCAGCTTGTCCTCGTTCTCCTTGATGAGCTTGTCGATCGAGTAGGCGAGCTGCTCGGCGTTGTTGCGCACCTCGGCGGCCTCACGACGCTTCTTGTCTTCAGCGGCGTGCTCTTCGCCCTCGCGAACCATGCGGGCGATGTCCTCCTTCGAGAGGCTCGAGCCACCCGTGATGGTCATCGACTGCTCCTTGCCGGTGCCCTTGTCCTTCGCGGACACGTGCACGATGCCGTTGGCGTCGATGTCGAAGGTGACCTCGACCTGCGGGATGCCGCGCGGGGCCGGCGCGATGCCGGTCAGCTCGAACGTTCCGAGGTTCTTGTTGTCGCGGGTGAACTGGCGCTCGCCCTGGAAGACCTGGATCGCGACGGACGGCTGGTTGTCGTCTGCCGTGGTGAAGGTCTCGCTGCGCTTGGTCGGGATGGCCGTGTTGCGCTCGATGAGCGTGGTCATCATGCCGCCCTTGGTCTCGATACCGAGGCTCAGGGGCGTGACGTCGATGAGCAGAACGTCCTTGCGCTCGCCCTTCAGCACGCCGGCCTGCAGTGCGGCGCCGACGGCGACGACCTCATCGGGGTTGACGCCCTTGTTGGGCTCCTTGCCGCCCGTGAGCTTCTTGACGAGCTCGACGACGGCGGGCATGCGGGTCGATCCACCGACGAGCACCACGTGGGCGATGTCGTTGACCGAGACGCCGGCCTCGCGGATGACGTCTTCGAACGGCTTCTTGGTGCGGTCGAGGAGGTCGGAGGTGAGCTCTTCGAACTTGGCGCGGCTGAGCGTCTCGTCGAGGTTGGCGGGGCCGTTCTCGGTGAGAGACAGGTACGGCAGCTGGATGCTGGTCGACGTCGACGACGACAGCTCCTTCTTCGCCTGCTCCGCGGCCTCCTTGAGGCGCTGCTTGGCGATCTTGTCGCCGGAGACGTCGACGCCCGTGGCGTCTTTGAAACGCTTGATCAGGTAGTCGACGACGCGCTGGTCCCAGTCGTCTCCACCGAGGCGGTTGTCACCGGAGGTGGAGCGCACCTGGATGGTCGAGAAGTCGTCGTCCTTTCCGACTTCGAGGAGCGACACGTCGAACGTTCCGCCACCGAGGTCGAAGACCAGGATGAGCTCGTCTTCCTTGCCCTTGTCGAGGCCGTAGGCGAGAGCAGCGGCGGTGGGCTCGTTGATGATGCGCAGAACGTTGAGGCCCGCGATCTCACCGGCCTCCTTCGTCGCCTGGCGCTCGGCGTCGTTGAAGTAGGCGGGAACCGTGATGACCGCGTCGGTGACGGTGTCGCCCAGGTAGGACTCCGCGTCGCGCTTGAGCTTGGCGAGGATTCGGGCCGACAGCTCCTGCGGGGTGTAGGGCTTGCCGTCGATGTCGACGGTCCAGTTGGTGCCGATGTGCCGCTTCACCGAGGAGATGGTGCGGTCGACGTTGGTGACGGCCTGGCGCTTGGCGGTCTCGCCGACGAGAACCTCGCCGTCTTTGGTGAATGCGACCACCGAGGGGGTCGTGCGGAAGCCTTCCGCGTTGGCGATGACGGTGGGTTCTCCACCTTCGAGGACCGCGACCACCGAGTTGGTGGTACCGAGGTCGATTCCTACTGCACGAGCCATGTGAGTGATTTCTCCTTGTTTTGCTGGCGGGACCGACGTTCTCACATCAAGAATGTCTAAGTTCTCACAAGGGTTGAGCCTTGTTGACTCAAGCTTGCCAGCGACCGAAATCCATGTCAAGTCTTCACAGCTAAAGTTGAGCTAGATCGACTCAACTTTGGACAGCGGCTCGCCGATAGGGTCAGTCCCGGATGCGCGAGGGGTGCGACAGCCGGGCGTCTCGCGCCGCGAAGACGGCTCCGTCGACGACCCTCGACGGATGCGAGGGAAGCGCGATCACCTCGACGTGGGCGTCGACGGACGGCGCGATGAGCGTGCCGAGCACACCGAGGTAGCCGTCGAGCACCACCACCTCGGCCCCGACCACCGCGGCGGCGGCCTCGATCGCCTGCGCCAACGAGGCCATGGCGGCGGTCACCGCGGCCGCCGCCGCCTCGTCTCCTTCGGCCACGGCTGCGAGCAGTGCCGACAGGGCCTCGCGGGGAAAGCGGTCGACGAGGTCGGCCGCCTCGGCGTCGGATCGCACGCCCGCCGTCGTCAGCAGCCCCGCCAGGGCGACCGCGTCTCCGAGTCGACGCGACTCACCGCCCTCGATCGCCACGGGGATCCGCGCGAAGTCGGCCTCACCGAGGCCGCCGGGGATGGCCGGCTCGCCGGCGACGAGAACGCAGCCCGCGACCGCGCGCTCCCCGCCGAAATACAGCAGGGTGCGTTCGCCGATGCGCTCGCGCAGTTCGCCGCGCACGAGCCCGAGGGCGGCGGTCGCACTGTCGCTCATGACCTGGACCACGGCCCCGCCACAGCCATGCGCGGCCAGCACATCGCGCACCCCGCTCGCGAGGTCGACGTCGGCCCAGCCGAGGGCATCCGACCGCACGACGACGTCGCCCCAGGGCGATACACGCCCCGCGACAGCGATGCTCACGGCCGTCAGGACTCGCGGGGGCTCCACCGACTCGACGATCCAGTCGATCGCGGCCGCGAGCATCCGGATCGCCTGTGCGGGATCGCCGCCGCGCAGATCGGCGCGATCGGCGTAGCTGCCGAGGTGATCACCACCGACGGTGGCCGTCTTCGCACGAACGCCGTCGACATCCACCCGGAGCCCCGCGACGACCCAGCCGTCACCCGACAGCGACACGGCGTGGGTGGGGCGTCCGAGACGGGACTGCGTGTCGGCGAGCCCCTCTGTCACGAGATCGAGGGCCTTCAGCTCACCGATCATGCCCGTCAAGGTCGACAGGCCGAGCCTCGACGAGTCGGCGATCTGGGCTCTGGAGGATGGGCCGTGGTCTCGCAGATAGCGCAGCACCAGGGCGAGATTGTGCTCTCGCAGATCTGCGGTATCTCCTCCGCGCCCCCGCACGAAGAGCCCCCCCGGGTGCCGATTCATGCGTCTAACCCTAGCCCGGAAGATCGCCGCAGTATGGGCGATTTCACCTCGTGTGCCCGCGTTGTCTGCTGCCTCGTCTCGGCGCACGGCTACTGTGTGAACATGACTCAGAATCCCGGCGACGCAGCCGGCCCAGACGACGCCTCGACGCGGCCCGCGATGCCACTTGTCGCCAATACCGGCGCGGCCCTGGCTGTGGGACTCGACCTGCAGGTGGAGCCCGTTCCGGCGAGGCAGGTTCGGTCGTGGGCGCTGTGGGACTGGGCCACCCAGCCCTTCAATTCGGTCATCCTCACCTTCATCTTCACCGCCCTCTACCTCACCACCGACGTGTTCCTGCCGGCCGACGTGGCCGCGCTGCCCAAGAACGATCCGGTGAAGGTCGCCGGCCTCGCCGAACTCGCCAGCGGGTTCGGCTTCGCGATCTTCCTGGCCGGGCTGGTCATCCTCGTACTCGCACCGGTGCTCGGCCAGCGCGCCGACCGCACGGGCAGCCGCAAGGGCGGCCTGCTCGTCTACACGGTGCTGCTCGTGCTGTGCATGGCCGGTCTGTTCTTCGTGCAGGGACAGCCCAGCTACTTCGTTCTCGGGGCGTCACTCGTGGCGATCGGAAGCGTCTTCAGCGAACTCGCCGGGGTGAACTACAACGCGATGCTCGTGCAGGTGTCGACGAAGAAGACGATCGGGCGGGTCAGCGGCCTGGGCTGGGGCCTCGGCTACATCGGCGGCATCGTCGCGCTCGTCATCGTGGTCGTGGCCTACAGCGCCGACTGGTTCGGGCTGTCGCAGGAGAACGGACTGCCGTTCCGCGTCGTCGCGGTCGGCTGTGCCATCTGGACCGTGATCTTCGCCATCCCCATCTTCGTGTTCGTTCCGGAGCTTCCCCCGGCGCCCTCGGTCGGCCCCAAGGTCGGCTTCTTCGCGAGCTACGCGGTTCTCGTGAGAGACATCGCGCGCCTCTTCCGCGAGAGCCGGCACACGTTCTGGTTCCTCGTGGCCAGTGCCGTGTACCGCGACGGCCTGGCGGGCGTGTTCGCGTTCGGGGCCATCATCGCCTCCGGCACCTTCGGGTTCGAGTTCCTCGAGGTCGTCGCCTTCGGAATCGCCGCCAACCTCGTGGCCGGAGTCAGCACGATCATCTCTGGGCGCTTCGACGACCGCTTCGGTCCGCGGGCCGTCATCCTGTTCTCGCTGATCGGACTCGTGGTGGCCGGCACCGCCGTCTTCGCCCTGCACGACGGGGGCAAGATCGTGTTCTGGATCGGCGGCCTCGCCCTCTGCCTCTTCGTCGGCCCGGCCCAGACCGCGTCGCGCTCGCTGCTGGCACGGGTGTCGCCCGCGGGGCGAGAGGGCGAGATCTTCGGCCTCTACGCTACGACGGGACGCGCGGCGAGCTTCATCTCCCCCGGCCTCTGGGCGCTGTTCATCGCCCTCGCGGGTGCGCAGTACTGGGGCATCCTCGGCATCGTGCTCGTGGTGGCGGTGGGCCTGGTGCTGATGCTCTTCGTGAAGCTTCCCGACCTGCGCGCGGCCGCCACCGACGCGCCCTAGCCTGCCCGCGGCATCCGCTGCCCCGCGCCTGTTGCCGGGGGCGACGGATGTTGCCGGTCGCCCGGGCACATTCGTCGCCCCGAGCAACACTCGCGGCGAGGCTAGGGAACGAGCACCCACAGCCAGATCAGCAGCATCGTCACCACGAATCCGCACACGAAGTTGAACAGCAGGAAGCGTCGCCACCCCGTGTTGGCCCGCTCGGCGTCGGCGTCGGCGATCGACCAATACGGCAGCACGCTCAGCGCGTACGGCAGCACCAGCAGTCCTCCCAGCGGGCCCGGCCACGTGGTGAAGAGCATCAGCACTCCCCCGAGCAGGTAGGCCACGAAGGCGAAGCGCACGGTCGCGGCACCGCCGATGACGGTGGCGATCGACGCGATGCCGCCCTCCCTGTCGGCGACGATGTCCTGCACCGCACCGAACGCGTGGCTGGCGACGCCCCACAGGAAGAACGCGGCCAGCACGGCCCAGAGCGCGGGCGTGAACGTCGCCCCTGCAAGCACCAGCCCGTAGACCGCCGGACTCACGAAGTGCGTGCTCGAGGTGAGCGAGTCGATGAACGGGCGCTCCTTGAACCGCAGCTTCGGAGCGCTGTAGGCGAGCACCGCGAAGAGGCTCACGGCGAGCACGAGCCACGACAGCGGCGATCCCACCAGCACGAGGTACACGATGAACGGCACATTCGTGATGACCACCGCCCAGAGGGTCGGCCGGTGCAGCGACTTGTCGAGCACAGCGCCCTCGACGCCGCCCTTGCGCGGATTCCGCATGTCGGACTCGTAGTCGAACACGTCGTTGATCCCGTACATCGCGAGGTTGTAGGGAATCAGGAAGTACAGGGTGCCCAGCACGAAGACGAGGTCGACCTCGCGCGTGACCAGCAGGTATCCGGCGGCGAACGGAAACGCCGTGTTGACCCACGAGAGGGGCCGCGACGACAGCAGCAGCTGACGGATCATGCGCGCTCCTCCGGGCGTGCGGCGGCACCGGATGCGCACGAGCCCGCGGGCAGCAGCATCCAGAGCGACGGTAGCAGAACGGCGGCGGCGATCGCGTAGGCGAAGTCCTCGAGCGGCGCGATGCCGATGAAGGCCCCCGAGATGAGGGAGGGCTCGTAGCCGACGAGCCCGATGCCGATCATCACGTTGTCGAAGACCGCGGTCATCACCAGCAGAACGCCGAGGGTGATGGCGACCGCGACCCACGGCCGGGTGCTCCGGATGCGCACGGCCGCGACGATGGCGACCAGCGCGACGACCGCGAGGAAGATCGCATTGAGCGTCCAGTAGGTCACGAGCGCACCGCCTCGCGGCCGGCGACGCGGCCGGCCCGACCGACGGATGCCCGCGTCAGGAACCCGAACAGGTTCATCGCGAGATAGCAGAGCAGGGTGAGGAAGAAGATCTCCTCGACGGGCAGCTCGGGCGCCAGCTGCAGACCTGTCATGAACGAGGTCTCTCCGCGAAAGAAGATGCCGAGCCCGATGCCTGCCAGATCCCAGCCGACGAAGAACACGAGACCCGCGACGAGAACGATGGATGCCCGGCGCGCGTCGCGGAAGAAGAACAGCGTGAATCGGCGGTCGAGCACCACCATGCCCGTGATCGAGACGAGGAGCGCGAGCAGGTACAGCAGACCCATCAGTCGCCGGGCTCCGCCAGTGCTCCCGTGCTGGTGTCGCCGCGCAGTCGCTTGATCACGAGCTCCGCGCTGATCAGGCACATGGGCAGTCCGATGCCGGGGATCGTGGATCCTCCGGCGTAGACGAGCCCGTCGACCTTCTTCGACACGTTGCCCGCTCGGAAGAACGCGCTCTGGCCCAGGGTGTGGGCCGGGCCCAGCGCGGTGCCCTTCCACGCGTTGAGGTCGTCGACGAAGTCGGCGGGGCCGACGGTGCGCCGCACCACGATGCGGTCGGCGAGGTCGGGAACGCCGGCCCACTCGGCCACCTGCGCGATCGCGGCGTCGGCGATCCTCTCGACCCGGGCATCCCCCAGGCCGTTCTCGCCACCGTGGCCGATGCCGGGGTCGGCCGGGATCGGAACGAGGACGAAGATGTTCTCGTGGCCGTCGGGCGCGACGGTGTCGTCGGTGGCGCTGGGGCGGCAGACGTAGATCGACGCGGGCTCGGGAACCGACGTGGCCCCCTTCGGTCCGAAGCGCCCGAAGCGGCTCGCTCCGAAGATCTTGCCGAAGTCGCCCTTCCAGTCCTTCGTGAAGAACAGCGAGTGGTGCGCCAGCTGCGGCAGCTCGCCCGAGACGCCCAGGTAGACCAGCACGGCGCTGGGGCCGGCGGTCTTCTTCTGCCAGTACGACTCGGGGTAGGTCTGCAGTTCGGGCAGCAGCATGGTGGTCTCGACGTGCCGCAGGTCGGCGGTGGCGACGACCAGCTCGGCCTCCAGTTCGTGGGCGCGTCCCTCGTCGTCGACGTAGTGCACGCCGCCGACACGGCTGCGGTCGGATGCCGGTGGCCCGGCCACGACGTCGGTCGCCGTCGCGGGAGCCGTCGTTGGTGCAGCCGCAGTGGAGCCCTGCGCATCCGCTTCGCCCGCGAGCAGGCGCCGCAGCTCGTCGCGGTCGATCACGTTCGTGTCGAACTCGGTGGTCTCGTAGTCGTAGACGCTCTTCTCGGGCTCCGGCGCCTTCAGCGCTGGATCGAGTTCGAGCACGATGCGAGTTACGGTCGCGCCGGTGCGGATCTCGACGCCCGCGTCTCGGGCGATGTTCTCGATGCTGGCGATCACCTGGCCGAAGCCGCCCTGGGGGTAGAGCACGCCGTCGTTCATGTCGAGGTGGCTCATGAGGTGGTACATGCTCGGAGCGGCATACGGTGAGGAACCCAGGAAGACGGCGGGGTAGCCGAGGATCTGCTGCAGCCGCGGATCGCGCACGGTGCGACCGGCGAAGCTGGCCAACGTCTCGGTGAGCAGGCGCACGAGTCGGGGCGTGCGCGTGACGACGGGGCCGACCGCGAGCGGCTTGAGGTCTTGGAACGTGGAGTACAGGAAGTACTTCTTGGCGAGGTCGTAGGTCTCGGCTGCGGAGTCGAGGTAGCCGGCCATCTTCACGCCGGCGCCGGGCTCGATCGATTCGAACAGCTCGAGGTTCGATTCGAGGTCGCTGCGGATGTCGACCGTCGTCTCCTCTCCCTCGAAGAACACGCGGTAGCCCGGGTCGAGGCGGGTGAGGTCGAGCTGCTCTGCGGCCGAGGTGCCCATGAGCTTGTAGAAGTGGTCGAAGACCTCGGGCATCAGGTACCACGAGGGGCCCGTGTCGAAGGTGAAACCGTCTTTCTTCCACACGCCCGCGCGGCCGCCGACCGCGCCCCGCTTCTCGAGCAGGGTCACCTCGTAGCCCTCGCGGGCCAGCAGCGCGGCGCTGGCCAGCCCGCTGATACCGGCCCCGATGACGATGGCCCGCCGGGCCTCGCCCTGCGAGTCGGTGCTGTCACCGGTGGGGATGCTGGCTGTCACTCGTGCTCCTTCGGTAGACGACCCGCGGCAGCGAGGGCCGCGATTCGCATCTTAACGGGGTTGGGCACGCGGATGCGGGTGGTCACCAGGACGGAGGCCGGCGTTTCGCGTAGACGGCGGGTGAGCTCGGCGAAGAGTCCCTGGGCGAGCACCACGGCGCGCCGGGAGGAGCTCGGCAGCAGCGTCAGGGTCGAGCAGGCGATGTCGAGGTCGTTCTGGATGTCGTCGATGATGACGGTCTTCTGCGCCTCGGTGAAGGAGTCGACGTCGACACCGGGAAAGTAGCTGCGGCCGAGGGCCGTGAAGTCGGCCGCGAGGTCGCGCAAGAAGTTGATCTTCTGAAAGGCCGCGCCGAGGTGGCGCGCGCCGTCGACGAGCCGAGCCTCGTCCTCGTCGGAGTAGCGGTGTCCGACGAGGAACGCCTTGAGGCACATCAGGCCGACGACCTCGGCGGATCCGTAGACGTAGAGGTCGAATGACTCCGGCGTGTGCTCGGTCTGGCTCAGGTCTGCGCGCATCGACGCGTAGAACGGGGCCGAGAGCTCTTCGCCGAATCCGGTCTCGCGGGCCGTGAGCGCGAACGCGTGCACCACCAGGTTGGTACTGAAGCCGCAGCGCATCGCCTCGTTCGTCTCGCTCTCGAGCGCGTCGAGCTGGGCTCGGATGGCGCCGGCATCGAGGCGTGCCTCCGCGGCGACCCCGTCGACGACCTCGTCGGCGAGCCGCACGAGGGCATAGATGTTCTCGACGTGCTGCCGCACCGTGGGAGACAGCAGCTTCGACGCAAGACCGAACGAGGTCGAGTATCTCCGGATGACGACGGCCGAGGCCTCCATGGCCACACGGTCGTACAGCGATTCGGGCCGGGTCATTTGACCCGTTCCAGCACCGTGGCGACGAAGGCGCGGAACTCCGCGCGCACCGTATCGGGAAGCGCGCTCGACGCCAGCTGCTCCCAGGCCCTGTTGGCGAAGTCGCGGGCCAGAGCCTCTGCGTAGCGGCGGGCGCCGCTTTCTTCGAGCAGGCCGCGGATGCGCTGGGCGCCTTCGTCGTCGAGCTCGGGATCGCCGAACGACGGCTCGATCTGCGGCCACTGCTCGGTCGTCGCGGCGTAGGCGATGAGCACCGTTCGCTTGCCCTCGCGCAGGTCGCCGAGGGTGGACTTGCCGGTGTCTCCTTCGTCGCCGAAGACCCCGAGGAGGTCGTCGACGATCTGGTAGGCGATGCCGAGGTTGCGCCCGAACGACCCCAGTGCCTCGACCGCCGCCTCGTCGGCGCCCGCAAGCACCGCTCCGGCCTGGAGGGGGGTCTCGAAGGAATAGACGGCCGTCTTCAGACGCTCCATGTCGACGATGTCCTCGACCGAGGGCGGGTCGGGGTGCAGCGAGAAGTCCACGTCGAGGAGCTCGCCGGCCGCCGATGCGAACATGGCCTCGTCGAGGATCTCGTGGAGGCGCTCGCGCAGCTCTCCGCTGACGCCGCTGCGATCGAGCAGGCGGAAGGCGTTGAAGAGAGCGAGATCTCCCGCGATCACCGCGACCGAGAGGCCGCGGTGCTCTGCGGTGGGAATGGGGATGCCCGCGGTCTGCGCCAGGTCGCGGTAGCTGCCCGACACGTTGGGGCCACCACGACGGATGAAGTCTCGATCGATCACGTCGTCGTGCACGATCAGGGCGGTATGCAGCAGTTCGAAGGCCGCGCCGACATAGGCGGCCGTCTCCGAGTCGGTTCCTCCCAGGGCCTCGTAAGCGGCGAGAACCATGGCCGGACGAAAGCGTTTGCCGCCGGCGGAGTTCTTCTCGAGCGTCTCCCAGAGAGTCACATATCGAGGTCCGATGCCCGACGCCCGCGCCTTCGCGAGCCCGAAGAAGCGGTCGAGAACCGCATCGACGTGCTGCTGCCGCCGGCGGGTCACCACCACGAGATCATGCGTATCCACGGTTCGAGGCTAACTTACGAGACTGTCTAAGTACCGCGCCTCGTCGTGGGGATTGCACAATGGCGGGCTGCCTGCTCGAAGAATCCCGGCCCGATCAGTCAGTCGGCTGACTATTCGCCCGTTCTGACACAATAAGTGCATGTCCTCTCATGAACAGGTGGTTCTGCTTTCCGACGAAGGACTGCCGATCGGAACGGCCGACAAGGCCACGGTCCACACCGCCGACACGGCCCTGCACCTGGCCTTCTCGTGCCACGTCTACGACGCGCAGGGCCGCATCCTGGTCACCCGCCGCTCGCTCGGCAAGGTCGCCTGGCCCGGGGTGTGGACGAACTCGTTCTGCGGTCATCCGGCTCCGGGCGAGGCGATGACCGACGCCGTGGCGCGCCGCGCGCAGCGCGAGCTGGGAATCACGCTCGACGAGGTGACCCTGGTTCTCCCGGACTTCCGCTACCGGGCGACCGACGCATCCGGAATCGTCGAATACGAGATCTGCCCGGTGTTCACGGCCACGACGACCGACGAGGTCGCGGGCAACCCCGACGAGGTCGCCGAGTGGAACTGGGTCGACCCCGATGCGCTGCGCTCGGCCGTCGACAGCACGCCGTGGGCATTCAGCCCATGGCTGACCCTGCAGCTGCCGCTGCTCAGCGAGGCGACCGCGTCGGCACGGTGAGGATCTCGGCACCGTCGTCGGTGATGGCGATCGTGTGCTCGCTGTGCGCCGTGCGGGCGCCGGTCGCGCTGCGCAATGTCCACCCGTCGGGGTCCGTCACGAGTTCGTCGGTGTCGGCCATGACCCACGGCTCGAGCGCGAGCAGCAGGCCCGGCCGCAGACGATAGCCCCGACCCGGTCGACCGATGTTCGAGACGTGCGGATCCTGGTGCATCGTCGACCCGATTCCGTGGCCGCCGAACTCGACGTTGATCGGATAGCCCGCCTCGGTGAGGACGGATCCGATGGCGTGGGAGACGTCACCGATTCGAGCGCCCGGGCCCGCGGCGGCGATTCCGGCGGCGAGCGCCCTCTCCGTCGCTTCGATCATCGCAATGCTCTGCGGTGGCCTCGATCGACCCACGATGAAACTGATCGCGGAGTCCGCAGCGAGGCCGCGCAGCGACACGGCGAGGTCGAGCGTCAGCAGGTCTCCGTCCTGCAGGGCGTAGTCGTGCGGCATGCCGTGCAGAACGGCGTCATTCACCGCGGTGCAGATGTAGTGGCCGAACGGTCCCGTGCCGAACGAGGGCGCGTAGTCGACGTAACACGATTCGGCGCCGGCTTCGAGGATCAGGTGCTTGGCCCATCGGTCGATGTCGAGCAGATTCGTGCCCACCGTGCTGCGCAGCCTCAGAGACTGCAGGATGTCGGCGACGAGGCCGCCAGTAACGCGCGCGCCGGCCAGCTGGGCGTGATTCAGAATCTCGATCATTCCGATAACTATACCGGTACTGTTATGACGGTATTAGAATCGGGAGCATGGTCCGACTCCCCCTCACCCCCGATGAGCTCGAGCGCGGTCAGCGACTCGGTGCCCTGTTACGGCACGCGCGAGGCGAGCGCTCCATGCTCGACGTGGCCCTCGAGGCAGGGGTCTCGCCTGAGACGCTGCGCAAGATCGAGACCGGCCGCGTCGCCACTCCGTCGTTCCAATCGATCGCAGCGATCGGGCGCGTTCTCGGACTCTCGCTCGACGACGTGTGGGCCGAGATCAACCCGCCGCAGGCAGCGCTCCTGGCCCGCTGACGCTCTCGACCCGATCGAGAGGAACCTCGCGGCCGTCGCTCGTGACAAAGGCGATGTGCAGCAGCTCGTTCGTGGCGCGTTCGCGATGCTCGACGACGGGGCCGAACCCCGTCGGTCGGTGCGTGTCGCCCCACTGGGCGAAGCTCGCGAGCACGACCCCGAGGTCGCGACCCGCGTCGGTGAGCAGGTACTCCGAGCGCTCGCGCTCGCCTTCGGCGCGGTAGGAGTGTCGCTCGAGCACGTCGAACTCGACAAGCGTCGACAGCCTGGCCGCGAGCACGTCTTTGGCCACGCCGAGCCTCTGCTGGAAATCGGAGAACCTCGTGACGCCCGCCAGGGCCTCCCGCACGACGAGGATCGTCCACTTCTCTCCGAGCACCTCGAGGCTGCGAGCCACGGGGCACCGAGGGTCTTTTCCCAGAACCGTTGTCGCCATTCCTCGACGATAGCATCTGAGTTTGATTTTGCAACCCAGGGTGCTAGGTTGTGAATCACAACCTAGAAGGAAGAAGTTCACCATGCCGTCAGCAATCAGCGGCTCCGTCGTTCTCGTCACCGGAGCCAACGGAGGACTGGGACGCGAGTTCGTGGCCCAGGCCCTCGAGCGCGGGGCCACGAAGGTCTACGCCACGGCCAGGACGCCCCGCGAGTGGAACGACGCACGGGTGCAGACGATCGCGCTCGACGTGACGGACGAGTCCTCGGTGAGGGCGGCCGCCGCCATCGCAGCGGACACCACCATCGTGATCAACAACGCCGGCGTCGGCGGCGACGTGCCCATGCTGGGCGGCTCCGAGGCGCTGCGCCAAATGTTCGAGACCAACTTCTTCGGTGCGGTCTCGATGGCGCGCGAATTCGCACCCGTGCTCGCCGGCAACGGCGGCGGAGCCCTGCTCGACGTCCACTCCGCGCTGAGCTGGCTCGGCGTCGCAGGCGGGTACAGCGCGACGAAGGCCGCCTTCTGGTCGGCGACGAACTCGCTGCGCCTCGAGCTCGCACCCCAGGGCACGCACGTGGTGGGCCTGCACCTCGGCTACGCGGACACTCCCATGACCGAGGGGGTCACCGAGTTCAAGAGCGACCCGGCCGACATCGTCGCCCGCGCCTACGACGGCCTCGAGGCCGGCGATTTCGAGGTGCTCGCAGACGAGACGAGCGTTCAGGTGAAGGCGGGCCTCTCCGCTCCGCTGCAGGCCCTGTACCCGCAGCTCGCCTCGGCGGTGCCCACGGCCTGAGCACGGAGAGTGCTGCCGATGCCCCGGACGGACTTATGCCGTTCGGGGCATTCACCTGTCATGTCCCGGTAGACTGAAGCTCCACACGGCCGCTTGCGACCGGGCGCGAACCGTTCCCCGGCTGACTATCTGAGGGAGCCGAAATGATCATCTCTCTCGTCGGCTTCGCCCTCGCCGGGCTCGTCCTTCCCACGCTCACGGCCCGCTTCGGCCCTCGTATGTTCGTGTTCGCCGCACTCGTTCCCGCGGCCGTCTTCGTCGGACTGCTCTTCCAGGTCCCCGCCGTGACCCGAGGCGAGACTCCCACCGAGCTCCACCCGTGGGTGCCGCAGCTCGACCTCGCGTTCGCGTTCCGCCTCGACGCCCTCTCGCTCACGATGGCGCTCATCGTCACAGGCGTCGGAACACTCGTCGTGCTCTACTGCGCCCGCTACTTCCGCCGCGGCGAAGACGGGCTCGGCCGCTTCAGCGGCGTGCTCCTCGCCTTCGCCGGAGCCATGTTCGGCCTCGTCGTCAGCGACGACATCTACGTGCTCTTCATGTTCTGGGAGGCGACCACCGTCTTCTCCTACCTGCTCATCGGCCAGTACACCGCGAAGCGCAAGAGCAGGGGCGCCGCGCTCCAGGCGCTGCTCGTGACCACGGCGGGCGGCCTCGCCATGCTGGTGGGCGTCGTCATCCTCGCCGTCGAATCGGGCACCACGCGGGTGTCGCAGATCGTCGCAGACCCGCCGCAGGCATCCGGTCTCGTCACGGTCGCCGTGATTCTCGTGCTCGTCGGAGCACTGTCGAAGTCGGCCCAGGTTCCCCTGCATTTCTGGCTGCCCTCCGCCATGGCCGCGCCGACCCCGGTGAGCGCCTACCTGCACGCTGCGGCGATGGTGAAGGCCGGCATCTTCCTGATCGCCCTGCTGGTTCCCGCGTTCGGAGACACCCCCGGGTGGCGGCCGCTGCTCGTGGCGGTCGGCGTTCTGACCATGCTGGTGGGCGGATGGCGGGCCCTGCGCCAGCACGACCTGAAGCTGCTGCTCGCCTATGGAACCGTCAGCCAGCTCGGCTTCCTCACCGTGGTCGTGGGCTACGGCACCCGCAACGCCGCGCTCGCCGGCATCACGCTCATCACCGGCCACGCCCTCTTCAAGGCCACCCTGTTCCTCGTGGTCGGCATCATCGACAACCGCCTCGGCACCCGCGACCTGCGCAAGATCAGCGGACTCGGTCGGCAGGCGCCCCTGCTGGCGATCGTCGCCACCCTCGCCGCCGCGTCGATGGCGGGCCTGCCTCCCCTGCTCGGCTTCGTGGCGAAAGAGGCCACGTTCACGGCCCTGCTCGAAGACGCCGAGCACGGGGCTCCGCTCGGGCTCGTCGCCCTCATCGGCGTCTCCGTCGGCTCGATTCTCACCGTTGCGTACACCGCGCGCTTCCTGTGGGGCGCCTTCGCGTCGAAGCCCGGCGTCGAGCCCGCCGAGTTCGTGCACGAGCACGTCGACTTCCTCATCTCGCCCGCGATCCTCGCCCTCACGAGCCTCGGCCTCGGCATCGCCTCCCCGCTGCTCGACCCGCTCTTCGGACTGTATGCCGACACCGTTCCGCCGCTCAGCGGCGAGGCGTCGTCCGTGTCGTCAGAGGCCCCGGATGCGGCCCATCTGGCCCTGTGGCACGGTCTCGAGCCGGCCCTCGGCATCTCGGCGGTCACCCTCGTTCTCGGACTCGCCCTCTTCGCCGCACGCACCCGGGTGTCCGCCATCCAGGGCCGCGTGCCGTCGCTGATCGACTCGGCCCGCGGCTACAGCCGCATCGTGCACCTCGTCGACCGCGGAGCCGTGCGCCTCACGCGGGTGACCCAGACCGGATCGCTTCCGATCTACGTCGCGACCATCCTCGTCGTGCTCATAGCGGCGGTCGGCACCGCGCTCGTGCTCGTCGGCGAGCTGCCCGGCTCATTCCGAATCTGGGATTCGCCGGCGCAGCTGCCCATCGCGATCGTCATGGGCGTCGCGACCATCGCCGCCGCCCGGGCACAGAAGCGCTTTATGGCCGTGGTGCTCGTGGGCGTGACCGGCTACGGCATGGCCGCGCTCTTCGCGCTGCAGGGCGCCGCCGACCTGGCGCTGACGCAGGCACTCGTCGAGACCGTCACGCTCGTGACCTTCGTTCTCGTGCTGCGCCGTCTGCCGTCGGCCATCGGGCAGGACCACGGCCGGCGGCACCGCGTCGTGCGGGCCGTCATCGGCGTGGGCGTCGGCATCCTGATGTCGGTCGTGGCCGTGGTCGCCCTCGGCTCCCGCATCGCCGAGCCCATCTCGCTGCAGTTCCCCCAGCTCGCCTACGAGGGCGGGCACGGACGCAACGTCGTGAATGTGCTGCTCGTCGACATCCGCGGGTGGGACACCCTCGGCGAGATGAGCGTGCTCGTGGTCGCCGCCACCGGTGTCGCGAGCCTCGTGTTCCTCTCCCGCCGCAGTGGCGACATGCCGAGGCTCGGACCCGAGACAGAGCGGCCGCGCTGGTTCGCCCGTCGCGGCCGGCTGGCCGAGGCGCCGATCGAGGCGACCGCGAGCGCCGGGGCCACTCCCGACGGGGCCGCACCCTCGCAGGAGGGGTCCGGGCAGCGCACTCCCTGGCTGCTGGCAGGAAAGACGCTCGCCCCCGAGAACCGATCGATCATCCTCGAGGTCGTCGTGCGGCTGCTGTTCCACTCGGCCATCGTCGTGTCGGTCTACCTGCTCTTCGCCGGCCACAACCTCCCCGGCGGCGGATTCGCCGGAGGGCTCGTGGCAGGGCTCGCCTTCGTCGCCCGCTACCTCGCCGCGGGGCGCTTCGAACTCGGTGAGGCCGCGCCGATCGACGCCGGAAAGCTGCTCGGTTTCGGCGTGCTCTTCGCCGGGGGCACCGCCCTCGTGCCCATCTTCTTCGGCGTCGACGCGCTCACCTCCACGTGGTTCGAGGCCGAGATCCCCGTGGTCGGGCACATCGAGTTCGTCACCTCGACGCTCTTCGACATCGGCGTCTACCTGGTCGTCGTCGGTCTCGCCCTCGACATCCTGCGCAGCCTCGGAGCCGAGATCGACCGGCAGCAGGAGGAGGACCACGACGACGAGAGCAGTGACGACGACGGCCTTCCCGGAGCCCACGAGGTGAACTCGCTGAGCAGCGCACCCGATGCGCCCGCATCCGACACACCGACGTCCCCCGAGAGGAGCCCCCGATGAGCGCCTCCCTGGTTCTGATCCTGCTGATGGCCGTGCTGTACGCGGGCGGCGTCTACCTGCTGCTCGGCCGCAGCATGACCCGCATGCTCCTCGGCTTCCTGCTGGTCGGCAACGCGACGAACCTCCTGATCCTGATCATCGCCGGGCCCGCCGGCCTCGCCCCGATCGTGGCCGACGGCGTCGAGCCGTCCGAGATGCACGATCCGCTGCCCGAGGCGCTCATCCTGACCGCCATCGTCATCACCTTCGGTGTCTCGGCGTTCCTGCTCGCCCTCATCTACCGCTCGTGGCGCATCGCCCGGGCCGACGTGGTCACGACCGACGCCGCCGACGCGGCCGTGGGCGGCAGCTCCATCGACGACGAGGAGAGCACCGAGGCCGAAGACGGCTCGGACGAAGACACCGAATTCGAAGGCCGAGCGGAGGCGAAGACATCGTGACCGCGCTGATGAACTCCCTCATCCCCCTCGTCGTGCTGCTGCCCCTCATCGGTGCTGCGGGCGCCCTCGTGGCGGGCCGCCGTCCGCGACTGCAGGTCACGTTCTCCATCACGGTGCTGTCGCTCGTCGTGCTCACGAGTGCCGCCCTCGTCTACCTCACCGACCAGACCGGCGGCCACGCCGTGACGGTCGGCGGGTGGTCGGCGCCCTTCGGCATCGTGCTGGTGGTCGACAGGCTCTCGGCGCTGATGCTGCTGATCTCGTCGATCGTGCTGCTGTGCGTTCTCGTGTTCTCGGTCGGCCAGGGCATGGCCGACGGCGACCGCGAGACGCCCGTGTCGATCTACCACCCGAGCTACCTGATCCTGGCTGCCGGGGTCTTCAACGCCTTCGTCGCGGGCGACCTGTTCAACCTCTATGTAAGCTTCGAGATCCTGCTCGTGGCGAGCTATGTGCTGCTCACCCTCGGCGGAACCCAGGCGCGCATCAAGGCCGGCATCACGTACATCATCGTGAGCCTCGTGTCGTCGATGCTCTTCCTGGCGTCGATCGCCATGATCTACGGCGCCACTGGAACCGTGAACATCGCCCAGCTGTCGGTGCGCCTCGGCGAGCTGCCCGCCGACATCCAGCTCGTGCTGCAGATCATGCTGCTGGTGGCGTTCGGAATCAAGGCGGCCGTCTTCCCCCTCTCGTTCTGGCTGCCCGACTCCTACCCCACGGCCCCGGCGCCGGTCACGGCGGTGTTCGCGGGCCTGCTCACCAAGGTCGGCGTCTACGCGATCATCCGCACCGAGACCATCCTGTTCCCGGGCAACACCCTGCAGACCGTGCTGCTCGTCGTCGCGCTGCTCACCCTGGTGATCGGCATCCTGGGTGCCGTCGCGCAATCCGACATCAAGCGGATGCTGTCGTTCACGCTGGTCAGCCACATCGGTTACATGATCTTCGGCATCGCGATCGGAACGGTGGCCGGTCTCGGCGCCACGATCTACTACGTGATCCACCACATCACGGTGCAGACCACGCTGTTCCTCGCGACGGGACTCGTCGAGCGACAGGGCGGAACCACCGCGCTCAACAGACTCGGCGGACTGCTCAAGGCCTCGCCCGTGATCGCGGTGCTGTTCTTCGTTCCCGCGCTCAACCTCGGAGGCATCCCGCCGTTCTCGGGCTTCATCGGCAAGCTGGGCCTGTTCGAGGCCGGAGCGCAGACGCCGTCGCCGCTCATCTGGGTGCTCATCGGCGCCGGAGCGCTCACCTCGCTGCTCACTCTCTACGCGCTCATGCGCGCGTGGAGCCTCGCGTTCTGGCGCCCCAAGCGCGAGGCGCACGAAGAGGAGTCGCCGGCGCTCGACCGCATCGAAGAGGCGCCCGACGAGTCGGCCGACGTTCAGGAGACCAAGGCGTCGCCGCGCATCATGATCGGTGCCACCGTGGCCATGGTCACCGTGAGTCTGGCCCTCACCGTCTTCGCCGGGCCCCTGTACTCCATGGCCACCCGCGCGGCCCAGAACCTCGAGCAGCCCGCAGACTACATCTCGCTCGTCTTCCCCAACGGAGGCGTCTCGTGAGCCGCATGAAGGGGTCGATCTGGCGCCAGGTGCCGCTGCTCGTCTGGCTCGTGGTGCTCTGGCTCTTCCTCTGGGACCAGGTGTCGGTGCTCAGCATCGTCACGGGACTGGTGCTCGCCCTGCTCGTGACCCGGGTCTTCTACCTGCCGCCCGTCGAGCTGCCCGACCGGGTGAACCCGCTCGGCGTGCTCCTGTTCCTGGCGAGATTCGTCTTCGATCTCGTTCGAGCGTCGTTCCAGGTGGCGTGGATGGCGATCGACCCGCGACGCGTGCCGACGAGCTCCATCATCGCCGTGCAGCTGTCGACGAAGTCCGACCTCAGCCTCACTCTCACCGCCCTGGCCGTATCGCTGGTTCCCGGCTCGCTGATCGTCGAGGCCGACCGGCAGGACGACATCCTGTACCTGCACGCGCTGGGAACCGAGACCCCGGAGGACGTCGAGCAGGTTCGCGCTGGCGTCGTCGCGGTCGAGGAGCGCATCGTGCGCGCCATCGGATCGCGCGACGACGTGCGCCGCGTCAACATGTCGCGAGCCGAGCGGTCGCTTCCTCCGCTCATCACCGGGCGACGGCAGAGCGCCTGGGAGTCGCGGCATCCGATCGTTCCCGCCGAGCAGTACACACCAGAAGGGGGATACCCGGAATGAACATCGTCGTCTACGTGGCCGGAGCCCTCTTCGCGGTCGCCGCGCTCTTCGCCGTCGTGCGCATCTGGCGCGGACCCTCCATCCTCGACCGCATGGTGGCCGCAGACATGCTGCTCTCGACCCTCATCTGCGTTCTGGGGGCGGAGATGGTCTACAACCATCACACGCGCACCCTTCCCGTCGCCCTCGTGCTCGCCATGTTCGCCTTCGTCGGCTCGGTCAGCGTGGCCAGGTTCGCGACGAAGCAGAAGGAGGCCGAGGCGAAGCAGGCAGATAGAGGCACCTCTCCCCTCGATCCGTCGCTCGACGAGCTGGCAGGGGGCGAGAAATGACCGCCGACGCCTGGTTCGAGGTCGCCTCCGCTGTCTGTCTGCTCATCGGCGCGCTGCTCAGCCTCGCGGCCGGCATCGGGCTCCTGCGTTTTCCCGACGCCCTCTCGCGCATGCACGCGGCGACGAAGCCGCAGATCGCGGGGCTGGCGTTCATCCTGCTCGCCATCGCGCTCGAGCAGCGCAACTGGGCCACGGTCTCCACGCTGTTCCTGGTGATGCTCTTCCAGATGCTCACGGCCCCGGTCGCCGTGCACATGATCGGCCGTGCCGCCTACCGCACACGCCACCTGCGCCGCGAGCTGCTGCTCACCGACGAACTCGCCGACGTGGTCGACCGCGCCAGCCAGGACCTGGCGACGGACCCGGCCGCCCGCCCGGAGTAGCCGGCCCGCCCGCGCGCATCCGCCCTGTCTGTTACCGAGGGCGACGGATGTGCCCGGGCGACCGGTAACATCCGTCGCGCAGGGCAACACCCGCCAGTGGTCAGTCGGCCTGGGAGACGTCTGTTCTGTGGAAGTTGAGGTGCGAGCGCGAGGCCGTGGGGCCGCGCTGGCCCTGATAGCGGGAGCCGTACTCCGTTGAACCGTAGGGCTTCTCGGCAGGGCTCGACAGGCGGAAGAAGCAGAGCTGGCCGATCTTCATGCCCGGCCAGAGCTTGATCGGCAGCGTCGCCACGTTCGACAGCTCGAGGGTGACGTGGCCGGAGAAGCCGGGGTCGATGAATCCGGCGGTGGAGTGGGTCAGCAGGCCGAGTCGGCCCAGCGAGCTCTTGCCCTCGAGCCGCGCGGCGATGTCGTCGGGCAGGGTGACGAGCTCGAATGTCGACCCCAGCACGAACTCCCCCGGGTGCAGGATGAACGGCTCGTCGGGCTTGGCCTCGATGAGCCGCGTGAGTTCGGGCTGATCCTCGGCGGGGTCGATGAAGGGGTACTTGTGGTTGTCGAACAGCCTGAAGAAGCGGTCGAGGCGCACGTCGATGCTCGAGGGCTGGATCAGCTCGGGCTGGTAGGGATCGAGGCCGATGCGGCCCTCGTCGAGTTCGGCTTTGATGTCACGATCGGATAGCAGCACGGCCATAGCCTAGCCAAGTGGCGGGCCTGGCCACATGCGTAGTCCTGCAGGGCGGATCGGGCCTCGCACTAGGGTGGTCGGATGGACGCCTCCGACCCGTTCGCCCGGGCTCTCTCCGCCCCCTCGACTCTTCCGTCGGAGCTCGCCGGACTCGACGCCGACCCCCTCTGGGCGGCCCTGCTCACGAGCGTGCAGAACGTGGTGCTCGGAGAGATCCGCCGCGGCCGCCACCCCGAGCTCGCCGACGAGACGCAGCGCTCGTCGTGGCCGGCGCTCCTCGACCGGCTCGGCCACGACGCGCGCGTGCGCATCGGGCGCGAGATCGTCGACGAGCTCACGGTGGGCACGGTCGACGAGCTCTGGGTGTCGGCGATGCGCGTGACGGGCCAGGATCGCGGCGTGGCTGGTGTCGGCCGTATGGCTGGTGTCGGCGGCGTGGCCGGGGTCGATCCGGATGCGCTGGGCCGGCAGGCCGTGACCAGCGCCGACCCCGGGGTGCAGGAGCGCATCGTCGACCTGCTCGAACTGCTCGGCGAGGTCGTCGACGCCCAGCTCTCCGATCGCTTCGGGGTACTCGCCGACGAGTCGCGCGCCGGAGCGGTCGAGTTCTCGCTGTCGGATGCGGGGCCCGCGCCGGCGCCGGTGTCGGAGCCCGCGCTGCCGACTCGATCCGAGCAGCGACCGGCTGCACCGCAGGCCTCGCCCTTCGTCGCGCCTGCTCCCGTGGCTCCCGCCGATGCGGGGCTCGTCGCGTCTCTGCCCCCGGCGCTGGCGCAGCCGCCCGCCCGACCGGCGGCCCTGCCGGTGTTCGACTGGGAACCCGGCCCCGGGCATCCGGTCGCCGCACGATCTGAGAGCGCAGCAGCGGCCCAGCCCACGGCCCCGCAGATCGCCGCGCCCCAGACTCCTCCGGAGCACACCGTCGCGCGGCAGCCCGAGATGCCCCCGGGTGATCCGGGATGGCGGCCCCTGCCGACGACGCCGACGACGCGCACGCCGGCATCGTTCGGAAAGCGCGCGGCGGCCTTCCTGATCGATCGGGCCATCACCACCCTCATCGTGACCGCGGCCGCGCTGCTCTTCGTGTGGCCGGCAGCGGCGTACGCATCGGCGACACCTCGTCCCGACGCGGGCACGCTCGTCGTCGCTCTGGCCCTCGTGGGCGTGGTCGCGGTGAGCCTCGGCTGGTTCCTCGTCGTCGCCTGGCTCGTCGGAACGCGCGGCGCCTCCCCCGGCAAGCGGATCATGCGCATCGAGGTGGTCGGATTCTCGTCGCCCGGACCGATCGGCTTCGGGCGGGCGCTGCTGCGCGGGCTGATCCTCGCCGCCTTCACGATCGGCAGCATCGTGACCGCCTGGCTGCCCTACGCATCCGTCTTCTGGGACTCGTCGAAGCAGCTGCGCGGCTGGCACGACAAGGCCGTCGACGACATCGTGGTCGAACTCGCGAGCCTCTGACGCATCGCGACTCCGCGCCGATCGTCGGTTAGGCTATGGATGCCTGCGGCACGAATGCAGGCCACGCGGATGTAGTTCAATGGTAGAACTTCAGCTTCCCAAGCTGATAGCGCGGGTTCGATTCCCGTCATCCGCTCTCACACACAACAGAAGCCCGTCCGACCAGAGGTCAGACGGGCTTCTGTCGTCATGAAGCACTTGCTAGCGGCGGGCAGTGCTGCGGCCGCGCACCTGGATCCAGATGATGAGCACGATGATCGCGCCGATGATCGATCCGATGATGCCGGCGGGCTGGAAGAAGCCCTCCTGGGCGTCGGCGCCGAAGATCAGGAAGCCGAGGAATCCGCCGACGAAGGAGCCGACGACGCCCAGCACGATGGTCATGCCGATCGACAGGTTCTGCTTGCCGGGCACGACGAGGCGGGCGATGGCGCCGGCGATGATGCCGACGACGAGGATGCTGATGATGAGTCCGAGCATGATGATGACCTCTTCAGGTGAAGTGCGTTGTGAATGCACGGTTTCGCCGTCCGGGTGTCGAACGGTGTACCCAATCAATCACCTTCGCAGGCTGGGAAATACACCCCTAGGGGTGTAAGTTCTACCCCATGGCAGCCACGAGCACGCGACCCCTCACCGTCGCCCTCGTCGACGACTACGACGTGGTGCTGGTCGGGCTCGCCCACATGTTCGACTCCTACTCCGACCGCGTGGTCGTCGCCGAGATCGACGCCACGACAGAGCTCAGCGACACTGTCGACATCGTCATGTACGACTCGTTCGCCCAGCCCGAGTCCGACCACGACGAGATCAGTGCCCTCGTCGCGAGCCCCCGGGCGGGCAAGGTCGTGATGTACACCTGGAACTTCCACCCCGATCTCGTCGAAGGCGCGCAGCAGCAGGGTGTGCACGGGTACCTGTCGAAGACGCTTCCCGCCCGCGAGCTCGTGGCGTCGCTCGAGCGCATCCATGCCGGCGAGATGGTGATCAGCGACCCTCCCCGTCGCGCGAGCCCGGCATCCGGCCTCGACTGGCCCGGGCGGAACGAGGGCATCACCGACCGCGAGTCCGAGATCCTCGCGCTCATCACCCAGGGCAAGAGCAACGCCGAGGTCGCGCAGCTCACCTACCTCAGCCCCAACACGGTGAAGAGCTACATCCGCAGCATCTACCGCAAGATCGGGGCATCCAGCCGCACGCAGGCGGTGCTCTGGGGCGTCGACCACGGCTTCACCCCCGACAAGCACCGCATCGACCACTGGCGGGGCGGGCCCTGACCTAGTGTGACGGCCTGCTGTTCTCCGCGTTGCGCACCTGGTCGTCCAGGTCTGCCGGGTCGAGGTCGGCCTCTCCGAAGCTCTCGTTGAGCGGCAGGCGCAGCTGCAGGTCGGTGCCCTTGCAGATGTCGACGCGCCCGTGCTCGAGCACGAAGTCGAGCACGTGCCCGCCCGCCGTGAACTCGTCGTCGATGAAGTGCACGTGCCCGCCGGGAACGCCGATGCCGCGTTCGTACAGGGGTGTGCGGAAGCCCGCGACGGTGCCGTCGACCCCCTCGAAGGTCACGATGGCCTCGTCCTTAACCGCCTCGCGCATCGGCGGATACGGCTTCTGCTGCTTCCTCACCGTGCGCGTCGTGACCGACTCGAAGCGCCCGCGCACCCGCACGGCGAACAGGTAGTTCTGCGAGTCCTCGCGCGCGATGATCTGCGCCACCACGTCGGCGCGCGACATGCGTGACGTCACGTCGAATCCGACTGTCGGTTCGAACGGCGTCACCACGGCGAACGGCGTGCGGTCGTCGAGGGATGCACGCTCCGCCGTCCCGTCTGCGCGCAGCCGGTGGCACACGCCGTCGAGAACGAGCATCTCGCCGTCGAGAGCGTTGAACGTTCCGAGTCCGAAGTCGCCGTGCTCGAGCAGCTCCGCCACGGTCAGATCGCCGTCGTAGACGCCATCGAGGAGGGCGCTCATGAGGCTGGTCTGAAAGACGGTTCGGCGTCGGCTGTCCACCCGTCCAGTATGCGTCAGCACCTGCCGTAGCCTGTCGATCATGAGCAATTCAGCAGCCTTGACCGACGAGGGCCAGCAGTTCGTGACCGAGCGGCACCTCGCGATCCTGTCGACCATCTCGCCGAGCGGCCGCATCCACTCGGTGCCCGTGGGCTTCACGTTCGCCGACGGTGTGCTGCGCATCATCACGGGCGACGGCACGCAGAAGGTGCGCAACATCGAGCGCGCCGGGCACGCCACCGTCAGCCAGGTCGACGGAATCCGCTGGCTCACCCTGTCGGGTCCCGCACGCATCGAGCGCGAGCCCGATGCGGTTGCGGATGCCGTGGCCCGGTATGCGGTCCGTTACCGCCAGCCGCGGGTCAACCCCCAACGCGTCGTGATCAGGGTCGACGTCGACGACCTGCTCTCCTCGAGCGGCCTGCGGGCGACGTCGGACTGAGACTTCAGAAGTCGGTGTGCCCCAGCGACGGGCCCGACACGAAGCGCACGACCGCCTTCTGCGCTCCGTGCAGCTCGAACAGCACCAGCTCGTTGGCGCCGTCGATGACAAGGGGACCGGGCACGTACAGCGTGGTGGCCGGGCCGCGGCTCCAGTACCGTCCGAGGTTGAACCCGTTGACCCAGGCCTGGCCCTTGCCCCAGCCTTCCGTGCTGAGGAACAGGTCGCGGCCCGCCTCGGCCTCGAACCGCCCCCGCAGGAAGGACGGACCGGCGACCGCCCGCTCGGCGGGCACTGCCGAGTAGACGCCGGATGCCTGCCCCGAGGTGACCCCGGTGAAGTCCAGCTCGGTGACGGCCCAGTCGTCGTGCTCGACCCCGTCGAGGCGAACCCCGCCGATCAGGCCCTTGTGCTCGCCGATGCGCGGGCCGTAGTTCACGCGCCCCTGGTCCTCCACGAGGATGTCGAGCGTCGCGCCTCCTTCGAACACGGCGGGGAGACCGAGGGCGGTGTCGTGGTGGTCGCGCTGCAGCACTCCCACGGCGGCGGCGCCGACGAAGACCTGCGCCCTGTCCCTCACCTCGTCGACCGTCAGCACGCGTGGGCCGCCCGCCTCGATCCGGCTGCGGTAGAACGCGAAGCCCCGGAACTGGCCCTGCTGGTCCATGGTCGGAAGACCGCCGACCGTGACGGCCTCGCCCAACGCGCCCAGGGCATCCGACAGCGCCGCGCGCTCGCCGAGCGCGACCTCGATCTCGGGCGCGGGCACGGCCTCGGCCGGCGTCTCGTCTGGAACCGGGGCGTAGCGCGCGATGACGTCGCGGAACGCCCAGTACTTGGGACCGGGGTCGCCCGACTCCGTGAGCGGGGCGTCGTAGTCGTACGACGTGACGGTCGGCTGATAGACGCCCTTGTCGTTGGCGCCGTTCGTGAAGCCGAAGTTCGTGCCGCCGTGGAACATGTAGATGTTCACCGAGGCGCCGGCGGCCAGGAGCGCGTCGAGCTCCCGCGCCGACTCCGCCGCGTCGGTCACGTGGTGGTGTGCGCCCCAGTGGTCGAACCAGCCGTCCCAGAACTCGGCGCACATGAGCGGGCCGGTCTTCTGGTGCGCTCTCAGGGTGGCGAGCCGTTCGGCGGCCCGCGATCCGAACGAGCCCGTCTTGTGCAGTTCGGGCAGGCTGCCGTCGTCGAGCATCTGGTCGGTGGGCTGGTCGATGGTGGTGAAGTCGACCGTGATGCCGCCCGCACGGGTGAGCTCGATCAGCGCGCGCAGATAGTCCTTGTCGGAGCCGTACGCCCCGTACTCGTTCTCGATCTGCATCAGGATCACGGGACCACCCCTGTCGATCTGGCGCGACGCGACGATCGGCAGCAGTGCGGCGAAGTAGTCGGCGACGGCGCGCATGTACACCGGCTCGTTGCGGCGCACCCCCACGGCCGGATCGCTGAACAGCCAGCCGGGGAACCCTCCGTTGTCCCACTCGGCGCAGATGAACGGCCCGGGTCGCACGATGGCGTACATGCCCTCCGCGGCCACCAGGTCGAGGAAGCGTCCGAGATCGAGGCCGCCCTCGGTGTCGAAGCGGCCGGGCTCGGGCGAATGCTCGTTCCACGCCACGTAGGTCTCGATGGTGTTGAGCCCCATGAGCTTCGCCTTGTGGATGCGATCGGCCCAGTGATCGGGGTGCACCCGGAAATAGTGCAGGGCCCCCGAGAGGATGCGGAAGGGCTGCCCGTCGAGCAGGAAATCGGTGTCGCCGATGCGGAAGTCAGACATTGTCGGTCCCAGGTGTCGTGATGGTCGAGGTGGTTCGGGGAGTCGCCAGGCGCACGATCGACCACGACAGGGCCGGCAGCACGGCCCTCGCGGCGCCGTCGTCGACCGTGACGATTCCGAGGTCGAGCGGCAGCACGGCATCCGGTTCGCTCTGGCTGTTGCTCGAGTGCCGGCTGCCGCCGTCGGGCACGCCGAGCGTGCGCTGGTGCAGAACGGATGCGACGGGTGCGCCCTCGACATCGACCGCGACCTCGAGGGCCTCGGTCGTGGAGCGGTTCACCAGGAGGAGCGTCGTCTCGTCGCCGTCGGCCAGGGCGACGGCGTCGAGCAGCGGCACGGCCCCGTAGCCGGCCGTGCTCTGCTCGTCGGCCTCGACCGTGGAGCGCACGACGGAGCCCTGGGCGAAGCGCGCCGTCAGGGCGAAGGGGTGGAATGTGGTCTGCCGCCACGCGGGGCCATCGGGCTCGGAGCGGATCGGGGCGATGACGTTCACCAGCTGGGCGAGGTTCGCCATGCTCACCACATCGGAGTTGCGGAGAAGCGACATCAGCAGCGACCCCACGACGACCGCGTCGGTCACGGTGTACTCGTCTTCGATGATGCGCGGGTGCTCGTTCCACCCGCCGGCGAAGAGCGGCGGCTTGTCGATCTCGTTGAAACGCGTCTGGTTCCAGACGTTCCACTCGTCGACGCTGATGCCGATCGTGCGGTCGGAGCCGTGGGCGTCGAGGGTCTCGCGGATGATGTCGGCGACGCGGCGGATGTAGCGGTCGAGGCCGACCCCGGAGGCGAGGAAGCTGTCGACGTCACCGTTCGTCTCCTCGTAGTAGGCGTGCAGCGAGATGTGGTCGAACACGTCGATGCCGTGCTCGAGCACCGTCTTCTCCCACGTGCCGAAGGTGGGCATGTCGGCGTTGGAGCTTCCGGCGGCCACGAGCTCGATGCCGGGATCGATCCATTTCATGACCCTGCCGGTCTCGGCGGCGAGCCGGCCGTATTCATCCGCCGTCTTGTGACCGATCTGCCAGGGGCCGTCCATCTCGTTGCCGAGGCACCACAGGGTGATGCCGAAGGGCTCGTCGCGGCCGTTGGCTCGGCGCTGCTCGGAGAGGGCGGTGTTCTCGGGGTGATTGCTGTATTCGAGCAGCGAGGCGGCGTCTTCGATTCCGCGCGTGCCCAGGTTGACCGCGTTCATGACCTCGACGCCGGCCGTCTCGGCCCAGTCGGCGAACTCGTGCAGGCCCACCTCGTTGGTCTCGATGCTGTGCCAGGCGACCTCGAGGCGGGTGGGGCGCTCGGCCACCGGCCCGACGCTGTCCTCCCAGCGGAAGCCCGACACGAAGTTGCCGCCGGGGTACCGGATGACGGTGGCCCCGAGCTCCTGCACCAGTTCGAGCACGTCGCGACGGAATCCCCGCTCATCGGCCGTGGCGTGGCCCGGCTCGTAGATGCCCGTGTAGACGGCGCGGCCCATGTGCTCGACGAAGGAGCCGAACAGGCGCGGCGACACCGGGGCGATGATGTCGGACGGGGTGACGGTGAGGCGGGCGTGGGCCACGAAGGATTCTCTTTCAGGTGTGCGTGAAGACGGCCCCCGCCAGCTGGCTGACGGGGGCCGTACGGATGCAGGAGGCTAGCTGCCCGCCTTGACGGTGAAGCCCTGCTCGTTTCCGTAGTCGGCCGTGGCCTTCTGCCACGCCTCGAGACCGGAGTTGAGGTCGGACTTGCTCGAGTAGGCCTTGCCCACGGTGTCGTTGAAGATGCTGTTCGAGTACACCTGGAAGGGCAGGTACTGCCATCCCTTCACGACGTCCTTCGACGACTGCACCAGAACCTGGTTGATCTTCTGTCCACCGAAGTAGGGGCTCTCGTAGTTCAGGAACTCATCGCTGTTGAGGTCGGCGACGGTCGACGGGAATCCGCCGGCCGCGATCGACGTCTGGGTTCCTTCGCCCTCGTTCATGTACTGCAGGAATCCGGCCGCGGCCAGCTTGTTCTTGCTCTGCTTCATGATCGCGTCACCGCCGCCGCCGTTCTCGGCGCTGGCGGCCGCTCCGGGCTCCCACGTCGGCATGGGCGCGACGCGCCAGTCTCCGGCCGCGTCCGCGACGCCGGATTCCAGGTTGCCCGGCATCCAGGCACCGATGGTCAGTGTGGCGATGCTGCCGTCGGCGAGGCCCTTGTACCACTCGTCGCTCCACGACGAGATCGGCGAGACGAGGTCGCCCTCGACGAGCTGGCTCCACGTGTCGGCGAACTTCTTCGAGCCCTCGTCCTGCAGGTTGATCGAGACGTCGGTGGAGTTCTCGGTCTTGTACGGCTCGCCGCCCGCCTGCCAGATCATGCTGGTGGTGAAGCCGGCGTCACCCGTGTCGTTGGTGATGTACTTCGTGGGGTCCGCGGCGTGCAGCTGCTTCGCTGCGGCGACGTACTCGTCCCACGTGGTGGGCACGGCGATGCCGTACTGGTCGAAGACGGCCTTGTTGTAGAACAGCGCCATGGGGCCGGAGTCCTGCGGGAGGGCGTAGACGCCGCCGTCGAGGCTGACCGAGTTCCAGGTGCTGTCGGTGTACTCGTCGGCGAAGGAGTCGAAGCCGAAGTCCTTCAGGTCGACGAGCGAGTCGCTGAGCGCGAACTGCGGCAGGGCGTAGTACTCGATCTGGGCGACGTCGGGCGCGCCCGATCCGGCCTTGATCGCGTTCTGCAGCTTCACGTACTGGTCGTTGCCGGTACCGGCGTTCACGACGTTGACGGTGACCTTCGGGTGCTCCTTCTCGAAGTCCTTGGCGATCTGCTCGACGGCGGGGGCCCAGGCCCACACCGTGAGCGTGGTCTCGGTGTCGAGCGCCTTGGCGATATCGTCTGCGTTGCCCGTCTCGGCGCCGCCGCCGGCGGAGGAGCAGGCGGAGAGGGCGAGTCCCAGGGCCAGAGCCCCGGTGAGTGCCGCCGCGCCTCTGCGGAGGCCCTTGTTGCTGCGAATCTTCATGTGTATGCCTTTCACTTCCTTGTGGTGTTGAACTGGTGGTGCGATGGAGGATGGGTTCGGGTGGCGGGGGCGCCGGCCGATCAGGCCTTGACGCTTCCTGCGGAGAGGCCTGACTGCCAGTACTTCTGCAGGAACAGGAACGCGACGATGATCGGAACGATCGTGAGCAGCGAACCGGTGACGACCAGGTTGTAGATCGCGTCGCCGCCGACGGTCTGCGACTGCGCGTTCCACTGGTTCAGCCCCACCGTGAGGGGGTACCAGGTCGGCTCCGACAGCATGATCAGGGGCAGGAAGTAGTTGTTCCACGTCGCGACGACGGTGAACAGCAGCACCGTGACGATGCCGGGCGTCAGTAGACGCAGCGAGATGGTGAAGAAGGTGCGCATCTCGCCGGCGCCGTCCATGCGCGCGGCCTCGAGCACCTCGGTCGGCACGGCGTCGAGCGCGTAGGTCCAGATCAGGTAGAGGCCGAACGGGCTGATCAGCGACGGCAGGATGATCGACCAGGGCGTGTTGGTCAGGCCCAGCTGGCTGAACATCAGGAAGGTGGGCACCGCGAGGGCCGTGCCCGGGATGGCGACCGCGCCCAGCACGACGGCGAAGACGCCCTTCTTTCCGGGGAAGTTGAATTTGGCCAGGCCGTAGCCGCCGAGTGCCGCGAGAAGCGTCGCACCGCCGGCGCCGACCACCACGTACAGCAGCGTGTTGCCGAACCAGCGCACGAATTCGCCGTTGCCGTAGCTGAGCGTCTGGGCGATGTTGTCGAAGAGCGAGAAGTCGCCGCTGAACCAGAGGCCGAACGAGCTGAGCAGCTCGGACTGGGTCTTCGTGGAGCTGACGAACAGCCAGAACAGCGGGAAGAGGGCGTAGACCACCATCACGGACATCACGATCGTGAGCAGGATCGATCGGCGCTGGTGCACGCCTCGGCCCCCGAGGGAGCGCGTGTGCCTCGTCGCTCGCGACGACGACCGGGCGCTGCGGGTCGGGGCCGTCGTGGACGGGACGGGAATTGTGGCCTGGGTCATCTCAGACCTCCTTTCGCGAGCCGCGATTTTGCACGATGAGGGCGATCACCGCGGTGGCGACGCCCATGACGATGGCGATCGTGGCCGCGTAGTTGTACTGCTGCCCTGAGAACGACAGGTTGTAGGCGTACATGTTCGGCGTGAACGACGTGACGATGGTGTTCTTCGCCAGGGGCTTCAGGATGTTCGGCTCATTGAACAGCTGGAAGCTGCCGATGATCGAGAAGATGGTGCCGATCACGATGGCGGGGCGCAGCGCCGGCAGTTTGATGCTGCGGATGACGCGGAAGTGGTTGGCCCCGTCGAGCTCGGCCGCCTCGTAGAGGTCGGTGGGGATGACGCGGAGGGCCGCGTAGAACAGCAGCATGTTGTAGCCGACGAACTCCCACGTGACGATGTTGCCGATCGAGGCCAGAACCCACGCGTTCGAGAGCGGGTCGGGCAGCGAGATGCCGAAGAAGTCGTTGATGTTGGCGACGAGGCCGAAGCGCACGCCGTACATGAACCCCCACATGAGCGTCGCGACCACCGCCGGCACGGCGTAGGGCAGGAAGATGCCGATGCGGAAGAACGCCGGGAAGTGCAGACGGGCACTGTCGATCGCGAGAGCCGCGAACAGTGCGAGCAGGAGCATGATCGGAACCTGCACGACGAGGAAGATGGACACCCGGCCGAGCGACTCCCAGAACTTCTGGTCTCCCAGCACCTGGATGTAGTTGGCGAGTCCGACGAAGGAGTTGCCGCCGACGAGCTGGTCCTTGAAGAAGCTCAGATAGATCGAGTAGACCACCGGGGCGATCAGCACGAAGGCGAAGATCAGCATGAACGGGCCGATGAACTTCCAGCCGGTCCAGTCCCGCTTCGCCTTGTGCGGGGCGGCACGCCTGCCCAGGCGGGGCTCGACCGCAGCGGTCGGATCCTGTGACACCGTCGTCATTTCACATTCTCATTCTTCTAGAGAGAGTCTCTGCGTGAGAGACGTTGACATCCGCCGCGCGGATGTTTACGTAAACACGATGGGATGACGCTAGCATGTTTACGTAAACAAATGCCACGCGGATGTGCGATCCGGTCGCGTGCAGACAATCGGAGAACAGTGAGCGCTCGAGAAGACGACGATGTCACCGACCAGCTTCCCCGCCCGCAACGAGGGCCTTCGATGGCCGATGTCGCCGCCGTGGCAGGCGTCTCTGCGCAGACGGTGTCGAGAGTCGCGAACGGGCTGAACAACGTCGAGCCGTCGACGAAGGAGAGAGTCCTCGCGGCGATGAGCCAGATCGGCTATCGGCCGAACAGCGCCGCCCGCGCGCTGAAGACCGGCCGGTTCAATTCGATCGGCGTCATCATGTTCACGCTGTCGACGTTCGGCAACATGCGCACGCTCGACGCGATCGCGACCGCCGCGACGCAGGCCGGCTACTCCATCACCCTGATCCCGATCGCCCTGCCGACCCAGGGTCAGCTGCTCGGAGCATTCACCCGGCTGAGCGAACAGGCCGTCGACGGCGTGGTCGTGATCGCGGAGTCGCACATCCTCGACCGGGCCGACATCTCACTGCCCACGGGCATGCCGGTCGTGATCGTCGACTCCGACGCCGACGACACCTACGCCGTCGTCGACACCGACCAGACGGCCGGGGCGCGCGACGCGACCCGACTGCTCCTCGACCTCGGTCATCGCACGGTGTGGCACGTGTCCGGGCCGGAGGCGTCGTACTCCGCCGCCCGGCGCAGGGATTCGTGGCTGCACACCCTCACCGAGGCCGGCATCGAGGCCCCACCCGTTCTCGTCGGCGACTGGTCGACCAACTCGGGCTACCAGCACGGCCTCGCCCTGGTGAAGAACCGCGACGTCACGGCCGTGTTCGCCGCCAACGACCAGATGGCGCTCGGACTCATGCGCGCGTTCCACGAGAACGACCTCGCCGTTCCCGAGCACATCAGCGTCGTGGGATTCGACGACATGGAGGAGTCGAGCTCGTTCTGGCCTCCGTTGACGACGGTGCACCAGGACTTCAGCGCCGTGGGGCGACTGTGCATCGAGCAACTCCTCGCCCAGATAGACGGCTCGAGGCCGTCGGGCGGAGCGACGATCGTTCCCACCGTGCTCATCGAACGGCAGAGCACGGCGCCTCCCCGTTCGCTCTGACGCCGTCGGGTCTGAGCCCGTTCGGTGTGACGCTGACTACAGGGGCGGGGTCACCGTGTGGTTGATCTCCCAGCCGGAGTCCCACTCCTCGTCCGAGAAGAACGTGCCCATCTCCTCGGTTCCGTAGGGAATGGCCTTCGAGTTGAGGGAGCGTCGAGGTCGCGCGGGCGGCGGCGGCGTGATGTCATCGTCGTCATTCGTGGCACCCATCCGGCTCACCTCCTGTGGCTCGTTCTCCGCCGCTAGAGTACGTCGTCGATGCCGGGCGCAACAGGTCTAGGCAACACGGGCCTCGTGAGGCACAATGCGCTCACACGTGTCCGCGGGGGTTCCACGAGGGCGGCGTGCCCGGCTCCTCCGTGTAGACGAGGCCCTGTCCACTGTTCGACGATGCTGCCAGCAGGTCGATCCACTCCCTGTTGACCGGGCCGAGTTTCGAGTCGTGGAAGCGGAAGTAGAGGGGGAGGGCGGGCGTGAGCCAGATGCTGGAGCGGCCGCTTCCGACGGCGACATCCTCCTTCCACGAGAAGAAGAAGCTCTCGCCGCGACGAAGCTTCGCTCCGATGACGAGCTGCAGGTGCAGGAGCGCCCGATCGGCGATGTCGATCTCGAGTTCGGACCGTGCGTAAATCAGTTTTCCCATTGCTCTTCTCTTGGTGCGCGCGCCTCCGTACAGCGAGACCGGACAACTGTAGGGAAGATCGCGAATCGACATTCTGGGACTTGACAAAGACGTCCCCGATTCGGATCGTTCGAATCTTTGGCGTGTCGCGAACGCGCGCCTATGCTCGTCACTATCGAACATATATTCGAATGATCGGAGCATGATGAGCATCTCGTACACGGCCGAAGCGGTCACCCTCTGGGTCGACGACGACGTGCCCTCCCGCATGGTGTGGAACGGGCGGCGTTGGCGCGTCAGCGACATGCCCACCCCTCTCGAAGACCTCGCGTGGTCGCGCGTCACGCACCCCCCGATCGTTCGCGGCTGGCGGTTCCAGGCCACCAACGAGCTCGGTGTGAGCTTCGTCTTCGACGTGGTCTGGTCGGTCTCCGATCGCGAGTGGTCGCTCGTGCGCGTCTACGACTGAGACCGTGTCGTCGGCGCGCTCGCAGCGCGCAAGACCTGACAGGGCACCCCTCGTTAGGGCATGCTAGAAGAGCTACGACACGAAAGGTGCCGCATGCTCCCGTTTCTCATCGTCGGCGCGGTCGGCCTTCTTCTGCTGCTCTCGAGCATCATCGTCGGCGATCTGCTCGACCTTATCGGGGCGGGTGACGGCCTCGTCTCCGGCATAGCGATCGGCGCCGCCCTGTCGATCTTCGGCGTCGCGGGCATCATCACCGTCTCGAACGACCTGCCCACCTGGCTCACCTACGTCATCGCCGTGGCGCTCGCCCTCGTCGCCCTCGTGGCCATCCAGCTCTTCGTCAGCCACATCGCGAAACAAGAGAGCGGCGGCCACTACTCGCCCGTCGGCCTCGTCGGCGTCACTACCGTGACCACCGGCCCTGCCGGCGGAGAGGTGAACCTCGACGACGTGCGCGAGCTCGAACGGCGACTCGCCTTCAGCGACGCGACCCTCGCGGCGCAGACGCGCATCCGGGTCGTCGAAGAAGACGGCTACCGCGTCAAGGTCGAGGCGATCGTCGAAGACGCACCCGCCTCCTAGAGCCATAGTCCCCTACAGAGAGGAAGCCCAGTACATGGACTTCATCAGCAGCAACACGTCCATCGTCTCGGTGGTCGTCGTCATCGTCATCATCGTGGCGTTGCTCGGCTTCATCGCCAGCCGCATCCGCCGCGTTCCGCCGAACCAGGCGCTCATCGTCGTCGGCCGCGGCGCAGCCAAGGGCGCCGCAGAGGGCATCACGTCGCCGCAGAAGGTCATCATCGGCGGCCGCACGTTCATCTGGCCCATCTTCCAAGAGGGCTTCAAGCTCTCGCTCGAGCAGTACCAGACCTCGGTCGACGTCACCGCAATAGACAGCAACTTCATCCGCACCTCGGTGAAGGCCACGGTCAACTTCAAGGTCACCGGCAGCGAAGACGGCGTTCGCCGTGCCGCCCAGCGCTACCTGCTGCAGCAGGCGAAGCTTCCCGAGATCGTGCAGCAGTCGCTCGAAGGTTCGCTGCGTGGACTCATCGGCGGCCGGGCCGTCGACGAGCTGGTCAAGAACTTCGCGCAGCTCGCGCAGGATGCCGTGACCGAGACCAAGGGCGAGCTCGCCGAGCTGGGCCTGCAGATCGAGACCCTGAACATCCGCGAGATCGAGACCCCCGGCTCGACGTACCTCGCCGACCGCGGTCGCGCAGAGGCCGCCCAGGCCCGCCAGATCGCCGAAGTGCGCGAGGCCGAGACCGTGCGCGCCGCGGCCCTGTCGCGCATCGAGAACGAGCAGCTCACGGCAGAGCGCCAGCGCGAGCTCGACATCCGAGTCGCCTCGATCAAGGCAGACACCGAGCGAGCCAATGCCGAGGCGGATGCCGCCGGTGAACTCGCACGCGCCGAGCAGGCCACCTTCGTGGCCGGCAAAGAGCGCGAGGCCGTGGTCGAGCAGGCCAAGGTCGCCGAGCAGCGACTCAACATCGAGGTGCGCCAGCCCGCCGAGGCGGCTGCCTACGCCGCGGTGCAGAAGGCCCAGGCCGATCGCGACACCGAGAAGGCCGCCGTCGATGTCGAGGTCTACCGTCGTCAGCAGACGGCAGAGGCCGCCCGCACCGCAGCCGTCAACGAGGCCGAGTCGATCACCGCCCTCGGAAACGCCAACGCCGCCGCCACACGGGCACGGGGTGAGGCCGAGGCCGCCGCGGTCAAGGCTCTCGCCGAGGCGCAGAACCTGCTCAGCCGCGAAGCCCTCGCCTCGCGCGCCATCGACGCACTGCCCGAGGTCGCGCGTCGCATGGCCGAGCCGCTGTCGAACGTCGACAACATCTCGATCATCTCGACCGACGGTGCGAGTGCGCTCACGAAGTCTGTCGCGCAGAACATGACCGAGCTGCCCGAGGTCATCAAGCAGGCCACGGGCCTCGACCTCAGCGCACTGCTCGCAGGGCTCGGCGGCGGCATGGTCGCCAAGTCGACTCAGGGCGCGGGCAGCACCGGCGCGCGCACCACGGCGGCGCCCGCCACAGAGGCCGACACCGAGTCGCCCGTCATCTAGCACCTTCCAGCTAGCACCCTCCATCGAGCGCGGGTGTTCGCGTCGAACGCGGTGGTTCAGCCACCGCGCATGGCGTGAACACCTGCGCTCGACTGGCACTGTGACGTCGGAATCCCGCTAGAGCCAGTCCGCCGCTACCGATACCGTGAACCCATGAGCACCACGCACCGCACCGCCGAGGGCACCACGAACGTCTCGGCGGCCATCCAGTTCGCTTCGATGGGAATCGTGTGGGGTGCCAGCTTCCTCTTTATGAAGGTGGCCCTCGAGGGCACCTCGTTCGGCCAGGTCGCCTGGAGCCGCCTGGTGCTCGGCGGTCTCGCCCTCGGCGTGGTGATGCTCATCACCCGCAGCGCACTCCCCCGCTCGCCGAAGGTGTGGGCGCACTTCGTCGTCGTGGCCATCTCCGGGTCGGTTCTGCCCTATCTGCTCTTCGCCTGGGCCGAGCAATACGTGTCGAGCGGGCTCGCGAGCATCTACAACGCCGTCACCCCGATCACCACCGCCCTCATGGCCACTCTGGTGTTCCGCGTCGAGAAGCTGTCCCGCGCGCAGATTGTCGGCGTCGCTGTGGGAATCGTCGGAGTCATCGTGATCATCGGCCCCTGGCGCTTCGTGCCCTCGGCCGCCGCGGCCGGCTCGCCCGTCACCGAGCTCGCGGGCCAGCTCGCCTGCCTCGGCTCTGCCGTCTGCTACGGATTCACCTTCAGCTACCTGCGCCGCTTCATCACCGGTCGGGGCGTCAGCGGCGTCACGACGGCCTTTATGCAGATCGGCCTCGGCGGTGCCATCATGCTGCTGCTCACGCCCGTCGTCGCGATCGGCGCCGTGCAGCTCACACCCGCGATCGTCGCCAGCCTGCTCGTCCTCGGAGTCGTGGGCACCGGCTTCGCCTACCTCTGGAACATCAACGTGCTGCTCACCTGGGGCCCGACCGTGACATCCACCGTCACTTACCTGACGCCGATCGTGGGAGTCGCCCTGGGCATCCTGGTTCTCGGCGAGACCCTCTCGTGGAACGAGCCGCTGGGCGCCGTGCTCGTGTTCCTCGGCATCCTGCTGGCGCAGCGCAGACTCCGCTGGCCCCACCGATCGCCCGCTCGGGCACGCGAGAGCGCGTAAACGTTGCCCTTGGCGACGGATGTGCCCAGGCCACCGGCAACATCCGTCGTCACGGGCACCAGGCAGCTCAGAGCCGGTCGCGCTCCTCGCGCATGCGCGGCACGAGAGGGATCGCGGCCACCGGGAACAGGGCGACCACCACGAAGGCGAGCGGATAGCCGACGAGCCCGATCAGCGCTCCGACAGCGGGGCCCACGATCGAGGCGGCCACGTACTGTCCGGTGTTCTGCACGCCGAGGGCGCGGCCGCTCCAGGCCGGCCCCGCGGTCTCGGCCACCGAGGTGAAGGCCAGCCCGTTGTCTGCGACGACCACGACCGTGGCGATCACGAAGACGACGGCGGCGGCACCCCACGCCGCGGCATCCGAGAGGGCGAGCAGCAGCATCACGGCGCCCGCCGACATGGCGACCCAGCGCAGCGGGCGCACGCGGCTGCCGAGCCTGTCGCTCCACACCCCCACGAGGATGCGCCCGATCGCGCCCACGAACTGCGCGGCTCCCACGAGAACTCCGGCGGCGAGCGGCGTCCAGCCGAGCTCGGTGACCAGCCACACCAGCCCGAACGTCGACACGGTGAACTGCGGCACGACGAGCAGAACCGACACCACGTGGATGCGCCACAGGAACGCGCTTCCCCGGTAGGGATTGGCGGGTCGCGCCGTAGAGACAGCCGGCACACCGGGCGCCGTGGGCGCGTCGCTTACCCCGAGCGAGCCGGATGCCGCGGGCGCGTCCGCCGCTCGCACCTGCACCGCGGGCGCATTGCGGATGCCGACCCCGCAGGCCACGGCGAACACGCCCGCAATCACGCCGGGAACGAGCAGGGCGAGCGGCACTCCCCCGGCCTCGGCCGCCACGGGCACGGAGACGGCGGCGATCGTCACTCCGAGCGGCACGGCCATCTGCCGGATGCCCATGGCCAGCCCGCGCCGCGAGCTCGGGAACCAGCGCACCACGAGCGAGCCGCTTGCCGAGTTCGTGCTGGCAGAGGCCATGCCTCCGAGAAGCAGGAAGACACCGATCGCGACGTATCCGTCGACCGTCATGGCGAGGAACGCCGCCGCCGAGGTGAGCGCGAGACCGACGGCGATCACCCCGCGCTCCCCGATGCGGTCGACGAGCGCGCCCCAGGCGAACAGGGTCAGCACCATGCCGACCGTCGGCGCCGACGCCAGCAGCCCCGCCTCGGCCAGGGTGAGTCCGCGCTGCGTGTGCAGCAGCAGGATGAGGAACGCGGGCGTGTTGATGAAGACCGTTCCCGCGGACTGCGCCCCCAGCCCGAGGCCGAGGTTGATCCAGGCGCGGGCGGGGATGCGCACGGTCGCGCGGTCGGATGCTGTCTCCGTGGAGGTCATGGGGCCGTTCCTTCGTCCGACCTCCGGGAGGAGGCACATTGGTATACCATTACGGTATACCAATTGCTGAATGCCGCAACCGCGCTGAAGAATCAGGCAAGGAGCAGGGACACCCATGGCCGACGACGTCGAGCGCTCATCCCAGACGGCGCAGTTGTACGAACGACTGCGCACCGCGATCCTGACCCTCGAGCTGCTGCCCGGCCAGAGCCTGGCCGAACGCGGCCTCGAGTCGCGATTCCAGGCATCCAGAACCCCCGTGCGCGCCGCGCTCGTTCGTCTCGAGGCCGAGGGTCTCGTGCGCCGCGACGGCCGCAGCTACGCGGTGGCGCCGATCGACCTCGACGAGATCGCGCAGCTCGCCGAATACCGCGAGGCGATCGAGACCGCGGCGGCCCGACTGGCCGTGCGGAGGGCATCCGACGAGCAGCTCGATGAGCTGGCAGACGAGCTGAACGACGCCGCAGATTCGAGCGCCGCCGGTGACAGCGTGCAGGCGGGAGGCGACTTCCACGCCCGCCTCGCGGAGCTCGCCGGCAATCCGTTCTTCGGCACGGCGGTCGCCGCCTCCCTGCGCCGCCTCGAGAGAACCCGCTGGCTCGAAGCCCGCTCGCCCGAGGCCCGCAGCTACGCGCGCGACGAGCACCGGCGCATCCTGCACGCCGTGCGCGGGCGCGACGCCGAGCTCGCCACGACATTGATCGCCGAGCACATCCGCGGAACCCACGAGCGACTGCAAGACGCCGTCGCCACGAACGACTGGCGCCGGGCGCAGCTGCTGCCAGCACAGACTCATGCGTGACCAATTCAGGAGGAGCGCATCGCCGACGCCACTATCCACACGGCTAAGCTCTCCTCCTGAATTGATGACGAGCCTCGACGCCTATGCTGGCCCGATGGTCACCGAACACCGCTTCACTGGTCGCATAGCCGGCTTCGGCACGGCGTCGGGCACTCGAATCGTCGTGGGCATCTGGGCCGAGTCGCCGCTCGGCGCCTTCACCGACGTGATGCTGCAAGATGTCGACGGCCACCGCACGCTGCTCGCTCCGAGCGACGAGATCGCCGAATTCGTGTCGTCGACGTACTCGTTCGACGAGGTGAGGGTGGTGCCCATAACGACGAGGCGCGTCGACGGCGGCATCGCGGTGACCGCGGGCGACCTGTCGGTGCGGATGCGCGTGGGCGGCCTCTCGACGCTCGGCCGGCTGCTGCGCGTGGTGCCGTCGCTGGTCGCGACGCATCCGGCGTGGCTCCGGGTGATCGATCCCGTCGCGAGCCGCCTCGTGGCGGGAGTGCACACGGCCGGCACGGCGGGCAACGGGAGGCGGGAGTTCTACGGGGTGACGCTCATCCGGGATCTCGACGACGTCGTGGCGACCCGTTCGGGTGAAAGCCTGGGCGCGATGACCCCGCTCGATCCGCCGGTGACCTTCGGATTCGGATCGGCCCCGCCCGCCCCCTCGATCGTCGACGTCGTGACGACCATCCGGGAGTAGCTGGTCGAATAGGTCGCCTGCGTCCGTATCGAGGCCACCGTGTCACTGAGGTGCGGAAAGTGGCCGCATCAACCGTCGGCGAAGCGGCCACCTTCCGCACTTCAGTGTGTTACGCGACCGGCGCATACCGGGACGCAGAGGCAGCCGGCAGCTCGACGTCTCCGCCCAACCTGGCGAATGGGCGGAGATACGCCACACCAACGCAGTATTCGGGTCGGATGTGCCCATCTCCGCCCATTGCGCTGTCGAGTAGGCCACGAAGCCGCCGCATCGTCGACGTCGTGACGACCATCCGGGAGTAGCTGGTCGAATAGGCCGCCCTTCGACAGGCTCAGGGAACGAGCGACCGGCGCAGGGCGGTCACGCGCGCCAGCGGTACTCCACCTCGGGGCGGCCCGGCGTGCCGTAACGCGGCGCCCTGTCGGCGCGACCCGAGTCGGCCAAGTACTCCAGGTACCGCCGTGCCGTCACCCGCGACGCACGGATCTCCTCGGCCAGCTCCCGCGCCGACACTCCCCCGCTCGACTCGAGCAGCAGGGTCGACACGGCACTGAGCGTCTCCGGGCTCAGCCCCTTTCCGAGGCCGGGGTCGTTCGACGTGCGCAGCGCCGCGAACGCACCGTCGACATCCCTCTGGCTCGCCACGGTCGGCGACTGCGCGAACAGGCTGCGGAAATCGCGGTAGCTCGTGAGCTTGTCGGTGAACACCCCGAACGTGAACGGCTTGATGAGGTACTGCACGATGCCCGCCGCGATCGACGCCCGCACCACCTCGGCACTGCGCACCGCCGTGATGGCGATCACATCGACGTCGACCCCGCCCGCGCGGATGCGCCGGCACAGCTCCAGCCCGTCGATGTCGGGCAGGTTCATGTCGAGCAGAATGAGGTCGATGCGCTCGGCTGTCTCGCCCAGCGACGCCTTGAGCAGCCGCACCGCCTCGGCACCGGTGTGCGCGATTCCGCCGACCTCGAAGCCGTCGAGCCTGCCCACATAGAGGGCGTGCGCCTCGGCCGTCAGCACCTCGTCCTCGACGATCAGCACCCTGATCATGGCCCGAACCCCCTCACGACTCGACCCGCGCGGGCATCGGCAGAGTCACCGTGAACACGGCGCCCACGTGCTCGCTCAGCTCGATGACCCCGCCGAGCCGGGCGACCGTCTGCCGAACGAGGGCCAGCCCGAGGCCCCGGCCGAAGGCATCCGATTCTTTCGTCGAGAACCCGCGCCCGAACACCCGCTCGCGCGCCTCGTAGTCGATACCCGGGCCCGAGTCCGAGACCTGCACCACGAGGTCGTCCTCGCCGTCGCCCAGGCCGAGGTAGACCTCGACCCACGGCTCGGTGCCGGGGGCGGTTCCGGATGCGGCCGCGTCGAGCGCGTTGTCGACGAGATTGCCGAGGATCGTCACGACGTCAGCCGGTTCGAAGCCCTGCGTGCCCGGCTCGAGGTGCGTCTCGAGGTTGAGCGCCACCCCGCGCTCGCGCGCCTGGGCCGCCTTGCCGAGCATCAGGGCGGCGATCACGGGTTCGTCGATCGAGACCAGCACGCGGTCGGCGAGCCGCTGGCTGAGGTTGAGCTCGTCGGCGGCGAAGCGCAGCGCCTCGTCGCTTCTGCCCAGCTCGAGCAGCGACGCGATGGTGTGCAGGCGATTGGCGAACTCGTGGGTCTGCGAGCGCAGCGCATCGCTCATCGTGCGCATCGACTCGAGCTCGCCGGTGACCCGCAGCAGTTCGGTGCGGTCGCGCAGCGTGGTGACGGTTCCGAGAGACCGGATGCGGCCCGAGCCGCCCTGGGTCTCGGGCGGCAGGGCCGGCTGATGGTTCACGACGAGCACGTGGTCGCGAGTCACGAAGACCTCGTCGCGCGCCTCGCCCTCGCTCAACAGCAGGGACTTGAGCGACGCCGGGATGTCGAGCTCGTCGACCGGCCGCTCGGGGCCGCCCGGGGTGAGGCCGAGCAGATCGGCCGCGTGGTCGTTGTAGAGCACGAGCACCCCTCGGGCGTCGACGAGCACCAGGCCCTCGCGCACGGAGTGCAGCACCGACTCGTAGTAGGCGAACACCTGGCCGAGCTCCTCTGCTCCGCGGCCCGCCGTGACCCGGCGCAGGTAGCGGCTGAACAGCCACGACACGAGCGCGCCCACCGCGATCATCGCGGCGCCGGCTACCAGCAGCAGGTGCACCCGGGGCCAGAATGCGGCGTCGACCTGGCTCAGCGTGATGCCGGCCGAGACGAGGGCCACGACACTTCCGTCGGCCCCGATGATCGGTGCGACCGCGCGTACCGACGGCCCGAGGGTGCCGGTGTACGTCTCGGTGAAGCTCTCACCCGCGAGCGCGGGGGCGATCGTGCCCAGGAACTTCTTGCCGATCTGCTCGGAATCGCGGTGCGTGTACCGCGTGCGATCCGGGGCCATCACGGTGATGAAGTCGACGTCGGTGTCGTCCATCAGGGTCACGGCATAGGGCTGCAGCACGGCGGAGGGATCCGGCTGCTGCACGGCGTCGATCACGAACGGGTTGTGGGCGACGGCCTGGGCGGTGACCATGCTGCGCGTCGACGCGTCCTCGGTGGACCGGCCACGGGCATCCAGAGCCAGCAGCGCGACGGCGAGGCCGACGGCCACGATCACGAACACGGCCTGCACGGCGAACAGCCGAGCGGCGATGCTGACCCGTCGTCGTCGACCGTTCATCTGCAGCTCCTTCGCGCTCCGTCGCGCCTCTGCCGCCCTACGCTACGCGTCGCCGGGCCCTTCCGTCGACCGGATCGCGAACAGTATGAACACAACCGCCTCCTGCGTCGTGGTCGCGCGCAGGATGACCTCAGTAGTTCAGGCAGAGTCGCCACGGTGTTGTGGCGGCCCCTCACGAAGGCAGGCATTCCATGAGCACCACATCGGCATCGGGCCGCAAGACCCGCAAGAAGCTCGACAAGAACCACTATCTCTACATCGCGGTGATCATCGCCGTGGTGGCCGGCGTCATCGTCGGGCTCGTCGTTCCCGAGTTCGCCAAGACGCTGGCCCCGATCGGCACCGCGTTCGTCGGCCTGATCAAGATGATGATCGCGCCGATCATCTTCTGCACGATCGTGATCGGCGTCGGCTCCATCGCGAAGGCCGCGACCGTGGGCAAGGTCGGCGGCCTGGCGCTGGGCTACTTCATCGTGATGTCGACGTTCGCCCTGGCGATCGGCCTCGTGGTGGGCAACCTGCTGCATCCGGGTGAGGGCCTCGACATCTCGGCTGCGAGCTACGACACGAGCAACATCGTCGCCGAGTCGACGGAGGACTTCTTCCTCGGCATCATCCCCGTGTCGCTCTTCTCCTCGCTCGTCGACGGCAGCATCCTGCAGACCCTGTTCGTGGCGCTGCTCGTGGGCTTCGCGCTGCAGAAGATGGGCGACAAGGGCGCGCCCATCCTCGGAGCGATCAAGTCTCTGCAGGCGCTGGTCTTCCGCATCCTGTCGATGGTTCTGTGGGTCGCCCCGCTCGGCGCGTTCGGCGCCATCGCGGGCGTCGTGGGCTCCACGGGCTGGGGCGCCGTCGTTGCACTCGCCACCCTGATGATCGGCTTCTACGTGACGTGCGCGATCTTCGTGATCGTCGTTCTCGGAACGCTGCTCAAGCTCGTCACGGGCGTGAACATCTTCTCGCTGATGAAGTACCTGGCCCGCGAGTACCTGCTCATCGTCGGAACCTCGTCGTCGGAGGCCGCGCTTCCCCGCCTCATCGCGAAGATGGAGCACCTCGGCGTCTCGAAGCCGGTCGTGGGCATCACCGTTCCCACCGGCTACTCGTTCAACCTCGACGGCACGGCCATCTACCTGACGATGGCGTCGCTGTTCATCGCCAGCGCCATGGGAACCCCGATGACAATCGGCGAGCAGATCGGCCTGCTGCTGTTCATGATGATCGCCTCGAAGGGGGCCGCCGGGGTCACCGGCGCCGGGCTTGCGACGCTCGCCGGCGGGCTGCAGTCGTTCCGTCCCGACCTGGTCGACGGCGTGGGCGTGATCGTGGGAATCGACCGCTTCATGTCGGAGGCCCGCGCCGTGACGAACTTCACCGGCAACGCTGTGGCGACGCTCCTCGTCGGAACGTGGACCGGCGAGGTCGACAAGGGTCAGGTGCGCAACGTTCTGGGCGGCAACGACCCGTTCCAGGAGTCGAGCATGAACCCGGATGCGCACGCGTCGGACGCCCCGGCCGAGGTGGCGGCGGCGGACGCCGACCCGGCGGTTCCGTCGACCGCCTCCCTGCACGCCCTCACGGGAGTCGAGCCCACGAAGGCGGCGCCGCGCCGCTGAGTCGGGCGCGCCCTGCGCGGGTGTTCGCGCGCGGCGCGGTGGTTTCGCCACCGCGGTGCGCGCGAACACCCGCGTTCGCGCGCGTCAGACGACGGTGGTCGTGACGACCACCCCCGACTCGGATGCCACGGTGGCGGTGCCGCCGGAGCGCGTCACCGTGAACGTGGCGGCGCGGCCATCCGGAGCGGTCACCGTGACCGAGGTCTCGCCGTCCGGCCCGGGGTACACCCGCAGCTCGAGGCCGTCGAGGTAGTCGTAGTCGGGTCGATCGGATCGCGCGCCGACCGGGAGCACGGCCCCCTCGCGCACATACAGCGGCAGCGACAGGAAGCCGTGCTGCTCGGTGCGCCAGCCGCCGCCGGCGACGACCTCTCCCGTGAAGTAGTTCGTCCAGCGCCCGGCCGGCAGGTAGAACTCGACCTCGCCCGACTCGGAGAAGACCGGCGCCACCAGCAGGTCACGCCCGAGCATGTACTGGGTGTCGAGGTGTGCGGCACCCCTGTCGTCGGGGAACTCGAGCGCCATCGGGCGCAGGATCGGCGTTCCCCGCCGCGTGGCCTCGAGCCCGGCGGCATAGAGGTACGGCATCAGCTGGAGCTTGAGGTTTGTGAAGAAGCGGGTGACGTTCGTTGCGCTGTCTTCTGCTTCGGTCTGCCCTGAGCCTGTCGACGGGTCGAATGCCCACGGCACGCGGTGCGAGTTCGAGCCGTGGAAGCGACTGTGGCTCGACAGCAGGCCGAAGGCGGTCCAGCGCTTGAAGACCCCCGCGTCGGGCGTGCCCTCGAAGCCTCCGATGTCGTGGCTCCAGAAGCCGAAGCCGCTGAACGCCAGCGACAGCCCGCCGCGCAGCGTCTCGGCCATCGACTCGTAGGTCGACGTGGAGTCCCCGCCCCAGTGCACGGGAAGGCTCTGCCCGCCGACCGTCGCCGACCGCGCGAACAGCACGGCGTCGCCGACGCCGCGCTCCTCTTCGAGCACCTCGAACACGGCCTTGTTGTAGAGCTGCGCGTAGTAGTTGTGCATGCGCTCCGGGCTCGAGCCGTCGAAGTAGTCGACCTCCAACGGGATGCGCTCGCCGAAGTCGGTCTTGAAGGCATCGACTCCCTGGCGTTGCAGCACGCGCAGCTTGTCCTTGAACCACTCCGTCGCGCCGGGGTTGGTGAAGTCGACGAGCCCCATGCCCGCCTGCCACAGGTCCCACTGCCAGACCGAGCCGTCGGGGCGCTTCACGAGGAAGCCCGCCTCCTTCGCCTCGGCGAACAGGGGAGAGCGCTGCGCGATGTACGGGTTGATCCACACGCAGATGTGCAGGTCCTTGTCGTGCAGGCGCGACAGCATGCCCTCAGGATCGGGGAACACTCTCGGGTCCCACTCGAAGTCGCACCAGTTGAACTCGCGCATCCAGAAGCAGTCGAAGTGGAAGACGCTCACGGGCAGTTCGCGCGCGGCCATCTCGTCGATGAACGACGAGACCGTCTCCTCGTCGTACGAGGTGGTGAACGATGTGGACAGCCACAGGCCGAACGACCACGCGGGCACGTGGGCCGGGCGGCCGGTCAGGGCGGTGTACCGCTCGAGGATCTCGGCGGGCGTCTCGCCGTGGATGACGAAGTACTCGAGGCCCTCGCCTGCGACCGAGAACTGCACGCGCTCGACCGACTCGGAGCCGATCTCGAAGGAGACGTGGCCGGGGTTGTTGACGAGTACGCCGTAGCCGCGGTTCGTGAGGTAGAACGGCACGTTCTTGTAGGCCTGCTCGCTCGACGTGCCACCGTCGGCGTTCCACACGTCGACCGTCTGCCCGTTCTTCACGAGCGGACCGAAGCGCTCGCCGAGCCCGTAGACCAATTCGCCCACGCCCAGCGACAGCTGCTGAACCGTGTAGTTCGGGGCGAAGGCGCGGGCCGTGCCGCCACGCGCATTGCCGACCGGGGCGCCGTCGAGCTGCGCATCCGGTCGCACCTGCATGTGCGCGGTCGACTTCGGACCCGCTGTCGTGAGCACCCGCCCACCCGCGGAGAAGCTGAGCCCGTAGGGCGCGCCCTTCTGCACCGTGACACTCAGGTCACCCGAGGTGAGCACGCCCCGCTCGTCGGAGACCTCGACGACGCCGTGCCCGTCTTGCGCCCCGAGCAGGTCGAAGCCCAGCTCGTCGCGACCTCCGGAGAAGTGCGAGACCTTCACCCCGATGATGTTCGGCAGCGGCGACGACAGCGCCACGGTGAGCACGGGACGGTTCAGCACGTCGCCCCGCTTCTCGATGACCATCGTCGGCGCGGTCACGACGATGCCGTTCTCGCCCTCCGGCCAGATGTCATACGCCTCCTGCGCGTAGAGGGGGGTGACGCCGGGGCGCAGCTGCCAGAAACCGTCGGTGAACTTCATATATGCCCCTTAATGTGCACTGCGTGTTGTTACTTGGTCGAACCGGCGGTGATTCCGCGGGTCAACGTGCGTTGGAAGATGAGGAAGAAGATGAGGGTGGGAATCAGACCGAGCAGGGCCGACGCACTCGTGGTCGTCACATCCATCAGCCTGTCGCCCTGCAGGGCCGTGATCGCGACCGGAACCGTCTGGTTCGCGTTCGACACCAGGAAGGTGAGAGGGATGAGGAACTCGTTCCAGGTCCAGATGAAGAAGAAGATCAGCAGCACCGAGAGTGTCGGACGGCTGATGGGCACGACGACGCGTCGCAGGATCTGCCAGCGGTTGGCGCCGTCGAGCGAGGCTGCCTCGATGATCTCCTTCGGGAACGTTCCGAAGACCGCCGACAGCAGATAGGTGCCGAACGCGCTCTGCACGACGGTGAAGATGATGATGACGCTCCACACGTTGTCGTAGAGGCCGACCTGCTTGAACATGAAGTACAGCGGGTAGAGCATCGCCTCCTGCGGCAGCGTGTTGGCGATCATGAAGAGCACCAGAACCCAGACACGGCCCTTCACCCGGCCGATGCCGATGGCGTAGGCGTTGAAGACCGAGACGATCACGGCGAAGACGGCCACGGTTCCGCTGATGAAGAAGCTGTTCCAGAGCTTCTCGGGAAAGTTGACCCGCTGCCAGAAGCTCGCGATTCCGTCGAGGTAGATGTTGGTCGGGAGGCTGAGCGGCCCGCCGTTGGCATAGTCCGAGGGCGACTTGAACGAGTTCACCAGAATGATGAGGAACGGCACCGCGACCAGCACGGCGACCACGATCACGGCGATCAGCAGGATCCAGTCGCCGACGGTGCGGCGCGGCTTCTGCCGGTGCGGCTTGAGCCTCGCGTTCCCTGAGCCCGTCGAAGGGCGGTCGTTGCCCGAGCGTCCGCTTCCCGAGCCGTCGTTCCCTGAACCGTCGTTCCCTGAGCCGTCGTTCCCTGAGCCGTCGTTCCCTGAGCCCGTCGAAGGGCGTTGCATTGTCGAGGTCATCAGCGTTCGTTCTCCAAACGTTCTGCGCGGTTCTGGGCGAGGATGAAGATGATCGTGATCGCGACGACGACGACGGTCAGCGCGGTGGCGATCGTCGCTCCGTAGCCCACCTGCTGGCTCTGGAAGAACTCGCTGTACGAGTAGTAGCTGGGCACGATCGTGGAGTTGCCCGGGCCGCCGCGGGTGAGGGCGTAGATCGGGCCGAACACCTTGAGGGCCGCGATCGTCGCAGTGAGCACCACCACGTAGATCTCGGGGCGGATGATGCTGACGGTGATCGACGTGAAGCGCTGGAACCAGTTGGCACCGTCGAGCTCGGCGGCCTCGTAGAGTTCCGGGTCGACGCGCTGGAGCGCGGCCATGAAGATCACGACCGGGTAGCCGATCTGCACCCAGACCATCACGACCATCACGCTGGCCAGGGCCGTATCGGGACTGCCCAGCCAGTTGTGCTGCAGGGATCCCAGGCCGATCGTCTCCAGAACCGTGTTGAGCGCCCCGTTCTCGGGCCGCAGGATCCAGCCGATCACGATCGCGGCGATGGCCACGGGCAGAATCTGGGGCAGGTAGTAGGTGGCGCGGAGGAAGCTCGCGAGCCTGCCGCCGAACTTCTTGCCGACGAGGTCGAAGAGGAGGGCGGCAAGCACCAGGCCGGCGAGGGTCGGCACTACGACCATCGCGACGATCATGGCGACGCTGTTCTGGAACGAGACCCAGAACTTGTCGTCGCCCATGAGTTTGGCCCAGTTGTCGAGACCGATGAATTCTGGCGGGCGGATGCCGCGGTACGACGTGAAGCTGAGGTAGATGTTCCAGATGAGGGGAACGAGGATGATGATCGTGAACAGCACGAGGCCGGGGATCAGGTAGAGCCAGAAGCCTCGTTTTCGCACTCCGGGGAGCAGGCTCATCTCCGGTGCTCGGCGACTCCGTGCGATGACGGGGGCGGGTGGCAGCGTTGCCATGGGGTGTCCCTTTCGTGCGGTCTGAGGGAGTGAAGTGGGGGGCCTTCGGCGGACTCGGGGAACGGGTTCGTTCCCCGAGCCCGTCGAAGGGCGAGGGGACGAGAGGACTATTCGCCTGTGATGTCCGCCACGCCGGATTCGTACTCGTCGCCGAGCGTGGTGTTCATCTCCTCCGGGGTGGTCGAGCCGTTGAGCAGCTCCTGCGTCGCCGCCACGATCTGGTCGTAGAACGTCGAGGTGGGCCAGTCGGGGTAGAACGCCAGCCCGTCACGCTCGGTGAGCGTGTTGAAGTTGGCGATCAGCTCCTGGCTCTTCGGGTCGGTGATGTCCTCTGTGTTCGCCGCGACGGGCACGCCACCGTTGTTGCCGATGAGGGCCTGGATCTCCGGACGCATGGTGATGTCGATGAACTTGTACGCCAGATCCTTATTGGCAGCGTTCTCGGGAACCACCCACAGGTTTCCACTGGAGCCGGGAGCCATCTCCGATCCGGGGAAGAGGAAAGTTCCCCAGTCGAAGCCGGTGGCCTCGTTGATGACGCGTCCGTACCACCACGAGCCCGACACCATGATCGGATACTGGCCCGACATGAACGAGACGCCCATGTCCTCGGCCTTGATGCCCGTGACATCCTTCGAGATGTAGCCCTTGTCGACGTACTCTGCGAGCTTCTCGCTGGCGTAGCTGAGCTCTGGACCCTGCCAGTCGACCGGGTTCTTGTAGAGCTGGTAGTCGTCGACGAAGTCTCGGTCGCCCTTGGAGAGTGCGAGCTGATACCAGAGCTGTCCGATGGGGTACTCGGCGCCGGCCTCGGCCAGTGGTGTCACGCCGTTGTCGACGAACGTCTGCAGGGCGGCCTCGAACTCGTCGTAGGTCGTGGGCACGGCGATGCCGTACTTCGCGAACATGTCCTTGTTGTAGTAGACCTCGACGAACTCGCCGTAGTTCGGGATCCCGTACCAGGAGCCCGAGCCCATGACGCCCTTGTCGTCGTAGCGCGCGGTCGTCTGCAGTGACGGGGCGAGCTTGTCGGCCCACCCGTACTCCTCGACGGCATCATCGATCGGGGTGAGCAGTCCCTGGCTGGCCAGCAGACCCGCCGTGGCGTTTCCCTTGTTGTATTCGAGAATGTCGGGGGCTTCGTTCGAGTTGAGCACCTGGCTGGCCGTCGAGCGGATCTGTTCGAAGCTCTTCGCCTCGAACTCCACCTTCGCGCCGGTCTCCTTCTCGAACGTCTTGATGGCCTCGTCCCATGCGATGCCCATCGCGCTGTCCTCGCCCTCGAAGTGCCATAGCTTCAGCGTGTTGGCGTCCTCTTCTGACGCTCCGGCCGAGCAGCCCGAGAGCAGGGCTCCCGCGGCGATCACGGTCGTGAGCATCGTGAGTGTGCGTTTCATTTTCATGTGTCTACCTCCTTGTAGGGATGAGTTGCCGGCCGGGCCGGCGATGGTGCTGTGGGTTTCGAGTGGCGTATCGACGATCGTCGAAGCGCTTCGACAATGCGCGCGGAACTCCTTTCGGGTCGAGTGTCAGGCCGGGTGGGCGGCGGGCTTCGGGGCGGCGATGGAGCCGCGGTCGAGATAGGTCGGGGCGATGAGCGTGACCTTCGGGTGGCCGAGCGCGTCGACCAGGGCCAAGGCGTTCTCGACGGCCGAGTGGCACATCTCATCGAGGGGAAGGGGAATGGCGCTCAGCGGCGTCTCGAGCTCGTCGGCGGCGTAGCTCGCACACGCGGCGAGCACCGAGAGGTCGCCCGGAATCGACAGCCCGAGTTCGCTGATACGACGCAGCGCCCCTTCGACGATGGGCTCGTTGCAGTGGAAGACCAGGGCGGTCATGTCGGGGAGCTGTTCGCGCAGCAGGTCGTAGGCCTGCTGCCCTCCCGAACGCCCGATCTCCGGCCACTGCGTCGCCGTGCGCACACCGCGCGCCCGGCACTCCTCGTCGAAGCCGTGCGTGAACCGGCGGATGAAGTTGGTGTCGCGGTCTACGTAGCTGTGCGGATGCCCGATCACGCCGATCGCCGCATGCCCGGCGTCGGCCAGCATGGCTACGGCATCCCGTCCCGCCCGATCGAAGTCGAGGTCGATGCACGACATGTCGTCGATGCCGGGGGGCACCCCGATGAATGCCGACGGAAGGCCGAGACGCCGAACCAGGGGCACGCGCTCGTCGACCGTGGCGACGCCCATGATGACGACACCGTCGATCAGCGATCGCGAGGCGGCGCGGCGGATGCCGGAGACCTCGTCGTCGGTGGCGAGCAGCAGCACGTCGTAGTCGTGCGCCCGTGCCGCCTCGACGACGCTGGTCACGAAGCGCATGTGGGTCGGCAGGTGGCCGTCGGGGCCGAGCGGCGCGCTCAGGGCGAGGATGTTCGTGCGAGCGCCCGCAAGCATCCGGGCGCCGGCGTTGGGTTCGTACTCGAGCTCGTCGATGGCCCGCATGATGCGCTGGCGCGTGGAGGCTGCGATGGACCGCTTGCCGGAGAGCGCGTATGACACCGTGGAGATCGACACGCCCGCGGCCTGTGCCACGTCGGTGATTGTCGCCATCAGAAGACTCCGGTGTCTGGGGTGGTGCGGTCTGTTTAAGCGCTTCGATTGTGAACGCGCTCTCAGCAGAGTACGACGCGAAGCGCTTCGACGCAACAGATATTGCTGACTCGCCCAACAAATCGCCTCGCAGCCCGGGCGCCCAACGCAGGAGTTCTCGCCGAGCGCGTCGGCGAACAGCCGCCGTCACAGATGATCACGCCCAGACGGTCGGCGACGGAGGTGAGGAAGGCGTCGTCGTCGTCATCGTTGTGCTGATCCTCGTATCCGACGCGCTGTTCGGCCCGAGGTAGAACCTCTCTTCCCGAGTGACGTTCGCAATTCAGGAGGAGAGCTCAGCCGGCGCCACTATCCACGTGGGTGCGCGCTCCTCCTGAATTAGGGCCGTTCGTTGGCCCGATCGTGGTGAGCATCGGCCTGCTTCTGGCCTTCGCGGCTCTCATGCGTTCGAGCAGCCGCCTCCTCGACGCCGTGACCTTCGCGGCGCGGTCAGTTCCGCTGTGACTCGCGGCGGGTCGGGCTTTCCCTTCAACAGGCTCAGGGAACGGGGGCGGGGGTCAGCCCGGCAGAACGCCCAAGCCGTCGACCTTCGGGATCGCCGACAGCAGCTGCTTCGTGTAGGGCTGCTGCGGATTCGACCACACCTCGTTCACGTCGCCGCGCTCCACGATCTTGCCCTTGCTCATGACGGCCACGTCGTCGGCGATCACGCGCACCACCGAGAGATCGTGGCTGATGAACAGCAGCGACGCACCGGTCTCGAGCGCGAGACTGCGCATCAGGCCCGCGACCCGCGCCTGCAGAGACGCGTCGAGGGATGCGATGGGCTCGTCGCCCACGAGCAGGTCCGGCCCCGAGGCGATCGCCCTGGCGATGGCGATGCGCTGACGCTGCCCGCCCGAGAACTGGTGCGGAAAGCGCGACCGGGCCGACGCATCCAATTCGACGTGCGCGAGCAGGTCGGGAACCGTCCAGGCCGAGCGATCGGGATTGACGCGCAGCCCGTCCTCGATCTGCCTGCCGATCGTGCGCCGCGGGTTCAGCGAGGCGTAGGGGTTCTGAAACACCATCTGGATGCGCAACAGTTTGCGATCACGGGTGCGCATGCCGAGGCGGGTCACGGGGGTGCCGTCGAACGTGATCGATCCGCTGTCGAGGCCCTCGAGGCCGCAGATCGCACGGGCGAGCGTGGACTTGCCGCAGCCCGACTCGCCGACGAGCCCCAGCACCTGCCGGGTGCCGAGCGAGAGGCTCACGTCATCCACGGCCACGAGCCGAGGGCGACCCGCCACGCGATAGCTGACCTTCACACCGTCGATTTCGAGCAGCGCCGTCATGATGCATCTCCTGTCGGGGCCGACTTCGGTGCCGCACCCGGGCCCGAGCCGTCGTGCGGCAACGCGTCGATGAGCGCCCGCGTGTAGGGGTCGCGCGGTGCCGTGATCACCTGGAACCGGTCGCCGTGCTCCACGATCTCGCCCTCGCGCATCACGGCGATGGTGTCGGCCAACGCGCTCATCACGCCGAGGTCGTGGGTCACGAGCAGAATCGCGAGGCCGAGTTCGTCGCACAGCTCGCGCAGCAGGCGCAGGATGCCCGCCTGCACGGTGACGTCGAGCGCCGTCGTGGGCTCGTCGGCGATGAGCACGCTGGGGCTGCACATGATAGCCGAGGCGATGGCCACGCGCTGCAGCTGTCCGCCCGAGAACTGGTGCGGGTACTTCTTCAGCGCTCCGGCGGGGTCGGGCACCTTGACCTGCTCGAGCACGACGCGGGCGCGCTCGAGGGCCTCGCGCTTCGACATGCCCGTGTGCTGGCACAGGTGGTCGGTGAGCTGCGATCCGATCGAGAGCATCGGGTGCAGGCTCGAGGTCGGATCCTGGAACACCATCGCGATGTCGTTTCCGCGCAGGGTGTTGAGCTTCTTCGTCGGCAGCTCGAGCAGGTTGCGGCCGTCGAACTCGATGACGCCGCCGACGGTCGCCTGTTCGGGCTGCAGGCCCAGAACCGTCATGCCCGTCATCGTCTTGCCCGAGCCCGACTCCCCCGCGAGGCCGGTGATGCGGCCCGCGGGCACGTCGAGTGAGATGCCGCGCAGGATACGCTTGGCCTTCTCGCCGCGCCCGATCGAGAGCGTCAGGTTGCGAATGCTGAGACCGCCGGATGCCGATGGCTGGTTCACAGGGCCCGGCCTTTCACGGCGTCGGCGGTGCGCGGGTCGAGTGTGTCTCGCAGCGCGTCGCCGAGGAAGTTGAAGGCCAGCACCACGGTGAGGATGGCGAGGCCGGGGAACACCGAGATCCACCACGACGAGAAGTTCTGCACGCCGTCGGAGACCATCGCGCCCCAGTCGGGAGTGGGCGGAACGGCTCCGAGGCCGAGGAACGACAGGCCGGCGAGCAGCAGGATGGCCGTGCCCACGTCGAGCGTGGCCAGCACGACGACCGGCGCGATGATGTTCGGCAGGATGTCTTTGCCCAGCGAGGTGAACGGGCTGTTGCCGAGCAGGCGGCCGGCCACCACGTACTCCGAGCGCGACGCCACGACCACGAGCGAGCGGGTGACTCGCGCGTATGCCGGCCACGACACGATGAGCATCGCGATCACGGCGTTCGTGAGGCTCGGGCCGAGCGACGCGGCGATGACCATGGCGAGGATGATCGTGGGGAACGCGAAGACCAGGTCGGCGATGCGCATGATGACCTCGTCGGCGACCTTGCCGAAGTAGCCGGCCACCGATCCGGCGATCGTGCCGACGAGCAGCGACGACACGACGAGCAGCAGGGGCAGGATGATCGACACGCGTGCTCCGTCGAGAACGCGCGCGAGCACATCCCGGCCGAGCTGGTCGGTGCCGAACCAGTGCGCCGCACTCGGCGGCTGCAGGCGCTCGAAGTCCTGAGCCAGGGGCCCGGCGGGGCTGATCATCGGCGCAAGGAGCGCCAGCAGCAGCCAGACGACGATGATCGCCGTGCCGGTCACGGCCAACGGATTGCGCAGGGCCGCCGGGAACCGCAGCCGGCGTCGGGCGGCCACGGCGAGAACATCCGGCTGGGGCCGCGAAGCGGGCGCTGTGGTCTGGCTCATGCGGCCCTCACCCTCGGATCGATGAAGCCGTATGCGATGTCGACGATGAAGTTCAGGCCGATGTAGACGATGCCCACGACGAGGCCCACGCCCATGATGGCGGGCAGGTCGAGCTTGGTGGCCGACGAGAAGGCGTATTCGCCGAGGCCGTGCCAGGAGTAGACCTTCTCGACGAGAACGGTGCCGCTGAGCAGCGAGCCGAACGCGATGCCGAGCACGGTGATGATCGGAACGAGGGCACCGCGCAGCACGTACTTGAGCACCACGGTGCGACCGGTGAGCCCCTTGGCCCGGGCCCCGCGCACGTAGTCGGCGTCGAGCACCTCGAGGATGGCCGAGCGCGAGAACCGCGTGAGCAGGCCGATCGTGTAGAGGGCGAGAACGGATGCCGGCAGCACGAGGTGATAGACCGCGTCGCCGAACGTCGCCCACTGCCCGGCCAGCAGCGAGTCGACCGTGTAGAGGCCGGTCACATGCGGGGGCGCGACAGCCGTGGGATCGAGTCGCCCCGACCCCGGGAACAGACGCAGCTGGAAGAAGAAGATGAAGTACACGAGCAGGGCCATCCAGAATGCGGGAACGCTCAGCCCGATCAGGCTGACCACGCGGATGATCTGGTCGATGAAGGTGCGTCGGCGCAGCGCGGCCCAGAGCCCCAGGCCGATTCCGATGATGGCGGAGATCAGGATGGCGCCGACCGCGAGCTCGATGGTGGCAGGGAAGGCCTTGCCCAACTCGGTGGCGACCGAGGTGCGCGTCTGCGTCGACGTGCCGAGGTCGCCCTGGAAGAGGTGGCCGAGGTAGGTGAAGTACTGCACCGGCAACGGCTTGTCGAGCCCGGCGTTCTCGCGGAACTGCGCCACGATCTCGGGGTTCGCCGCCGCCTGCTCGCCGAGTGCGGCCTGCACGGGGTCGGCCGGCACCAGGTTGGTGAGGATGAAGGTGACGAGGGTGACGCCCAGCATGAGCAAGGCCGTCACCCCCAGCCGGATGGCGAGGTAGCGCGCCAGCGGGGGGATGCCCGCCGGCGCGCTGCGTCGTTCCGTCTTCACGGCGTCGATGCTATTTGATTCCGGCAAGGTCGATCGTCCAGACCGGGTTCAGGCTCACGCCCGTGATGCTGGGCGAGGTGACCACGTTCTGCGCGGGCTGCAGCAGGGGAACGAACGGGCCGCTCGCATTCTGTGCCTCCTGCAGGGCCGCGTAGGCGCTCTGGCGCTCGTCGGTCGAGACCGCAGCCTTGGCGGCGGTGGCCAGGTCGGTCACCGTCTGGTCCGCTCCGGCAGCCCAGCCGGCGCGAAGGCCGACGAGCTCGCCCGGCGTGAACGCGAGGTAGTTCGACGGGTCGGGGAAGTCGGGGCCCCAGTACCAGAGACCGACGGTCTCCTTGCCATCGCGGTACGCGTCGAGCTCGGTCGCGACAGGGGCCGGAGCCAGCACGATGTTGATGCCGACCTCCTTGAGCTGGGCCTGCACCGACTCGGCGACGCTCTGCAGCGACAGACCCTGGACCGTGATGTCGTTCGGGAAGTTGAGCGTGACATCCTCACCGGCGTAGCCGGATGCGGTCAGAGCCGACTTCGCGGCGGCGGCGTCGTACTGGTTGCCGTCGGATGCGTCGATCGCGCCGACGAAGAGCGACGGGATGAATCCGCCGGGCTGCACGGAGCCCTCACCGGCGAGGTCGACGATCTTGTCGTAGTCGATCCCGGCCTTGACCGCCTTGAGGAAGTCGGGGTTGCTGGTGATCGCAGAGACCGACGGGTCCTGGTTGAGGAGCAGGAAGATCATGTAGCGCGACGGGCTCGAGAGAACCGTGACATCGGATCCGTCGAGCTCGGCGACCTGGTCGGGGTTCAGGTCGAGGGCGACCTGCGACTCACCGGCCTGGATGTTGAGCTTCTGCGTCGGGCCCTGCACGTTGCGCAGGACCACGCGGTCGTAGGCGGGGGCGTCACCGGTGTACTTCGGGTTCTTGGTCAAGACCACCTGCGAGGCCACATCGAACGACTCGAGCATGTACGGGCCGGAGCCGGCGGACGCGCCGTTCAGGTAGGACTCGGCACCGTCGGCGTCGGTCGCCGTTCCACCGTTCTCTTCGACGACCTTCTTGTTCACGACGCTGAGGGCCGGGTTCGGAAGGATGTAAGGAAGGGCGGGGTTGGGCTCGGCCGAGGTGAGCGTCAGCGTGGTGTCACTCGTCTTCTCGACGGTCACGCCATCGAGCAGGAACGACGGGTTGCCCTTGATGCCCTGCACGCGCTGCAGCGAGAAGACGGCGTCGTCGACGGTCACCGGGGTTCCGTCGGAGAAGACGTGGCCGTCGGCCATGGTGAGGGTGAGCACCGTGTTGTCGGCGTTCATCTCGTAGCTGGCGAGCCCGTCGATCGGCTTCGTCACGTCGTCACCCTTGAAGGTGAGGAGGGTCTCGTAGAGCGCCTTGGCCACGATCGAGCCCGTGGTCTCGTACTCGCGGTTCGGGTCGGCGGTCTTCAGGTCGAACGAGGAGTCGACGACGACGGACTTGCCGCCGGAGGATGCGGAGTCGCTCGAGCCTGCGCTGCAGGCTGTGATGCCGAGCGTCGCGACGACGGCGATGCCGACGATGCCTGCGATGCGGCGGAATGGTGACAACACGAGGGTGGTCTCCTATCGGGTGAGGAAGGGTGCAGGGCGGGTTCGGTGCGATGAGGCGGTGAATTCTGAACGAACCGAATGTGGAATGTTGTCTTGAAATTACTTCTCGCACAGATCAAGTGTCAATCTGACCGCATCAGATAGAGACAAAGTGATGACAGCAACCGCCTTTTCGACATAAAATCTCCAAACAAGAGACTCTGCAGCCGCGGAGACGGACAAAACAGGGGGTCGAACATGGATCTTGATGAGACGCATGTGCGCATGCTGGAGATCCTGAGAGACAACGGGCGTATTTCGATCGCCACGCTCTCGGAGCAGCTCGGCATCTCGCGTTCGAATGCCTACACGCGCTATGAATCCCTGGTGCGCAACGGGGTCATCCGGGGAGTGCACGCCGACATCGATCCGGCCGCCGTCGGCCTCGCCGTGGCGGCCATGGTCTTCGTCACGGTGCGGCAGAGCCAGTGGGCCGATTTCCGCAGCCGACTCACGACGCTCGACGAGCTCGAGTCGTTCACGGTGATGACCGGAGAGCACGACGCCATGCTGCTCGTGCGGGGATCGGGCGTCGCCSCCATCCACGACCTCGTCGCCACGCGACTCGCGCAATGGCCGTCGGTCAAGGCCACCGTGACCGTCTTCATCATGGACGAGATGACCTCGAACGTCTCGCTGCGCATGGGCGCCGCGACGAGCGACACCCTGCAGCAATCGGGCGAGCGCTACGGAATGACGCGGTTCGTGCGCACCAGCGACGAGCGGGCCAAGAGTGCGGAGAGCGCCCAGAACGCTAGGCGCGCACCTCGCGGCACACGCTGACGTGGTCGGCCCCGTCGGGGCCCACGAAGTCCTCGGTCAGCTCGAGCACTCCGTCGTCGGTGCGGCTCACGACGGAAGTCGCGGAGCCCGCGGTGGTGGTTCCGTCTGTGCCCAGGTGCACGAAGGAGACGTGCAGCACGTCGCGGTCGCGGTAGCCGCTGAACCGTCCGACCGTCACCGTGTCGCCCGTGTAGTCGCCCCAGATCACACCGCGATCCTCGCGATAGTGGAACCGCGACGGCGCCGTCGTCGAGACCGCGCTGGCGGTCGACGAGACCATGTCGAAGACCGTGTCGTCGATCGATTCGTCGAAGGTGCGGGAGGCGGCGGCAGCGGAGGCGTCGGAGGGGGTGCTCATGATCGCCCACTGTTCCGGAGTGCGCCGCAGCTCGTCAATTCCCGCGCAGAAAGTCCGTCGCAGGGTGTCAGCCAGGTGACAACTACGGACGAATAGGTGCGTTCGCGATCATGGTCAGGACAGATCGTCGCCAGCGCTGTAACGAGCTTGAAACCTGTTCGCAGATCCGGCTACTTTGCAGTCATGACTACTCTTTCGCCCGCTCCGCGCGACCCCCGGATGCCTCGGCTCCCCACCTCCGACGCCTTCCGCGAGTTCATGGCGAGCGGCTGGGGCGAGCCCGATCGCACCGCCCGGGTGACGCCAGGAGCAGCAGAGGCGGCGGCCGACCACCGCCGAATGCTCTCGGCGAGATTCCCGCGCGAGACGCTGGTCGTGGCGAGCGGGCGCAGCGCGGTGCGCTCGAACGACACCGAGTTCGGCTTCCGTCCGCACAGCGACTTCGCCTGGCTCACCGGATGCGCGGCCGAGGCGGCCGTGCTCGTCATGCGGCCGGGCAGTGCCAGCGATGGCGCATCCGGTCACGACGCCGTGCTCTACCTCACCGAACCGGCCTACGCCGGCGACGAGGCCTTCTACACCGACGCGCTGCGCGGCGAGCTCTGGGTCGGGGCGGCGCCCGGCCTCGACGACTGGGCGTCGGCCCTGCAGATCGACGTGCGCTCGCTCGCCATGCTTCCCGACGACCTGCTCGCCATCCACACCGCCGTGCTGAGCGCCGGTGCGAGCGAGCCCGCCCTGTCGGAGGCTGGAATCGACGAGCCTTCTCCGCTGCTCGAGCAGGCGCTGTCAGACCTGAAGCTCGTAAAGGACGAGTGGGAGATCGCCCAGCTGCGCGCCGCCGTCGACGCCACGGTCGCGGGCTTCTCGGCCGTGGTCGCCGAGCTGCCGGCCGCGCTGGCGGGCGGCGGCGAGCGCTGGCTGCAGGCCACGTTCGACCGGCACTCGCGGCAGGGCGCGAACGGCGTCGGCTACACCACGGTCATGGGGTCGGGGCCCAACGCGGCCACCCTGCACTGGTCGCGCAGCGACGGCCCGGTGAGCGAAGACCACCTCGTGCTGCTCGATGCGGGCGTCGAGGTCGACACCCTCTACACGGCGGATGTCACGCGCGTCTTCCCGGCATCCGGCACGTTCTCGCCGGCCCAGCGCCGGGTCTACGAGCTCGTTCTCGAGGCGCGCGCAGCAGCGCTGAGCGTGCTGCGCCCGGGTGGGCTCTTCTCCGACTTCCAGCAGGCGGCGCACGACGTGATCGCCCGCGGTCTGCACAGCTGGGGCATCCTGCCGGGCACGCTGGAGGAGGCGCTGAGCCCCGAGGGGCAGTACCACCGCCGCTACGCCATCTGCGGCAACGGCCACCACCTCGGACTCGATGTGCACGACTGCGCGAAGACCAGCGAGGAGCTCTACCTGCGCGCTCCCCTCGTGCCGGGAATGGTGCTCACCGTCGAGCCCGGCATCTACTTCCACGCGAACGACCTCACCCTTCCCGAGGAGCTGCGCGGCATCGGCGTGCGCATCGAGGACGACCTGCTCATCACGGAGTCGGGCTACGAGAACCTCTCGGGCGCCCTGCCCGTGGAGGTCGCCGACGTGGAGGCGTGGGTGCGCGCGCTGACACGGTAGCGCCACTCGCCTCGTCGCTCGCCTCGCCGAGCGCGCCCTTCACGGGCGAACGCGCCGCCGTCGACGGCGCGTTCGCTCGCTGAAGGCGCGCTCGACCGGAGCTCAGCCACGGGACACCGCCCCGCAGCACCGTGCGACCATGGGTACTGTGCAAGCAGAGGCGTTCGAGACAGGGCTCACGGATGCCGAACTGCGGCTTCTCGAGGCGAGATTGCGCGAGCGCCGGGCCGAGATCGACACGGAACTCGGCGGGCTGGCGCAGACGCTCGTCGAGGTGCGCGAGGCCCGGGGCGCGGAGTCGGTCGACGACGAGCACGACCCGGAGGGTCCGACGCTGTCGAGCGAGTGGTCGCGCATTCACGGGGTGCACGGCGAGCTCGCGGCGGCGTCGGTGGCGGTGGATGCGGCCCTCGACCGCGTCGCATCGGGGAGCTACGGAGTCTGCGCGCGCTGCGGCCGCCCGATCGGCTTCGCCCGGCTCGACGCGCGCCCCGAGGCCACGCTCTGCATAGCCTGCGCCCGAGCCGCCGAGCGCTGAGCGCGCCCCGCCCGCTCCCTGAGCGCCCCGCCCGCTCCCTGAGCGCCCCGCCCGCTCCCTGAGCTTGTCGAAGGGAAACTCCTCGCCCGAGCCCCTTCGACAAGCTCAGGGAACGAGCCGACGTGTCGAGATCACCTCTGGCTAGGCTGAGCCCATGATCGCGAACTCAGAAGCCCTCGTCTTCTCGTCATTCCTCGCCTACGTCGTCGGTCTCGCGATCGGCGCACTCGTTCTCTACATGGTGATCCGTTCGGCCGTCGCGTCTGCCCTCTACAAGCACCAGCTGTGGCTCGAGCAGTACCGCCCCGCCACGAACCCGGGACCTCAGCCGCCGGCGCCGCCGGCGCCACCCGCCCCGCCCGTTCCCTGAGCCTGTCGAAGGGACACTCCTCGACGGCGCCCCTTCGACAAGCTCAGGGAACGGGGGCCCTTCGACAAGCTCAGGCAACGGGGCGCCCTACGCCGCCACCTCTTCGAGCACCTCGCGGAACGCCAGCGTCGCCGGGTGGTGCGACCCGCTGTCGCGCACCGAGGTGAAGATCGATCGGCGCGCATCCCCCGGCAGATCGATGAGCAGGCAGCTCGTCTCGCGCCCCGCCCATACGAGCTCGGGCATCAGCGCGACCGCGTTCCCCGACTCGATCAGACGGATCTGCGCCTGCAGGTCGGCGGTCTCGTAGCGCACATCGGGCTCGAAACCGGCGATGCGACACTGCTGCAGCGCCCAGTGCCGAGACGCGGCGCCCGCCGGCTCCATCACCCAGGGAAGGTCCCGCGCATCCTGGATCGACACGACCGCATGGATCTGCCGCGAGGTCGGCGGAACGGCGAGAGAGACGGCATCGGACGTGAGCCGCTTCTTGTCGAGCTCCGGATGCCGCGGCGCCGCGTGGGCCGGGTACTCCTCGGCGACCACCATGTCGAAGTCGCGGGCCCAGGTCTCGTAGAGCGCGGTTTCGGGCTCACGCTGCACCATCTCGACCCGCACCTCGGGATAGCGGGAGCGCATAAGGCTCAGCGCATCCGGCATCAGGGCCAGGGCCGCCGACTGGAACACGGCGACGCGTACGGTTCCGGTGACGGCGGTCAATGACGCGGCAAGCGTGGCCTCGGCGCGCTCGAGGATCTCGAGCATCGACGCCGTCTGGGTCACGAGGATCTCGGCCTGCGGGGTGAGCTGCACGCGTCGGCCGACCTTGCGCAGCAGCTCGACGCCGGTCTCCTTCTCGAGCAGGGCGAGCTGCTGGGACACCGACGACGGACTGAAGTTCATGGCCGTCGCGACCTCGGCGAGGGTGCCGCGAATCTTGAGTTCGCGCAGGATGCGCAGGCGCCGGGCATCGAGCACGGGCGGGCCCTCGTTTCATTAGCTGAGCTGATGGTTATTGGTTATGAACGGTCACTTTATCTAATGTGAACCGCATCCCATACTGAACCCATGACCGACATCGCCGCACACCCGGAAGCCGACTCCACCACGCCCGCGCCCGCGCCGGCCGAGCTGGCCGACCTTCCCACCCCCGAGGCGGTCACCGCGCTCGTTCGCCGCTGGCTCACGGAGGCCGCCGCCATCCCGGCCGACGCCTCGGCGCAGCGCCTCGCCGGCGTGCTCAAAGACCCGAAGGGCCTCGACTTCACGGTCGGCTTCGTCGACGGAGTCGTGCGCCCCGAAGACCTGGGCGTCGCCGCCCGCAACCTTCGCGCCCTCGCCCCGAACGTGCCGGCGTTCCTGCCCTGGTATCTGAAGAGTGCCGTGCGTCTCGGCGGCCTGGCCGCTCCCGTCGTCCCGGCCATCGCCATCCCGATCGCCCGCAAGGTTCTGCGCGGCATGGTCGGTCATCTCATCATCGACGCCACCGACGCCCGCCTCGGCTCGGCCATCGCGAAGCTGCGCAACCACGCCGAGGGGACGAAGCTCAACGTGAACCTGCTGGGCGAGGCCGTGCTCGGCGAGGCGGAGGCCGCCCGCCGCCTCGAGGGAACCCATCGCCTGCTCGCCCGCGACGACGTCGACTACGTCTCGATCAAGGTCTCCTCCACCGTCGCCCCGCACTCGGCCTGGGCCTTCGACGAGGCCGTCGCGCACATCGTCGAGCGCCTCACTCCGCTGTTCGAGCGCGCCGCGAAGGCGACGCCGGCCAAGTTCATCAACCTCGACATGGAGGAGTACAAAGACCTCGACCTGACCATGGCGGTCTTCATGCGCATCCTCGACGACCCGCGCTTTCACGAGCTCGAGGCCGGAATCGTGCTGCAGGCCTACCTGCCCGACGCCCTCTCCGCGATGATCCGCCTGCAGGACTGGGCATCCGCTCGCCGTGCCGCGGGCGGGGCCGGGGTGAAAGTGCGCATCGTCAAGGGCGCGAACCTGCCCATGGAGGAGGTCGAGGCGAGCCTGCACGGCTGGCCGCTCGCGACGTGGTCGTCGAAGCAGCAGAGCGACACCAACTACAAGCGGGTCGTGAACTACGCGCTGCACCGCGACCGCATCGACAACGTGCGCATCGGCGTGGCCGGGCACAACCTCTTCGACATCGCCTTCGCGTGGCTGCTCGCCCAGAAGCGCGGCGTGACCGCGGGGCTAGAGTTCGAGATGCTGCTCGGTATGGCGCAGGGGCAGGCCGAGGCGGTGCGCCGCGAGGTCGGATCGCTGCTGCTCTACACGCCCGTGGTGCACCCGCAGGAGTTCGACGTGGCGATCGCGTACCTGATCCGCCGCCTCGAGGAGGGTGCCAGCCAGCAGAACTTCATGTCTGCCGTGTTCGAGCTCAGCGAGAACGAGGCGCTGTTCACCCGTGAGCGCGAGCGCTTCGAGGCCTCGCTCGCCGAGCTCGACGATGCCGTTCCGCAGCCGAACCGCACGCAGAACCGCATGGCTCCCGACGCCACGGCGCCGCGCAGCGGCTTCGACAACGCCGCCGACACCGACCCCGCACTGCCGCAGAACCGCGCGTGGGGCCTCGAGATCCTGCGCCGCGTTCCCTCGTCGCTGCTCGGCGACGACACGATCGCCGCGTCGATCGTGCACGACGAGAGCGAACTGGATGCGATCATCCAGAACACGGCCACGGCCGGTTCCGCGTGGGGTCGGCTCTCGGGCGCCGAGCGCGCCGAGGTGCTGCACCGGGCCGGCGACGAGCTCGCCCTCTCTCGCGCCGACCTCATGGAGGTCATGGCGAGTGAGACCGGCAAGACCCTCGACCAGTCGGACCCCGAGGTGTCGGAGGCCATCGACTTCGCCCACTTCTACGCCGAGCGCGCCCGCGAGCTCGACGCCGTCGACGGAGCCGACTTCGTTCCGGCCGCACTGACCGTGGTCGCTCCCCCGTGGAACTTCCCCGTCGCCATCCCGGCCGGCTCCACCCTCGCGGCCCTCGCCGCGGGAAGCGCCGTGGTCATCAAGCCCGCCCGTCAGGCCCGGCGCTCCGGCGCCGTGATGGTCGAGGCGCTGTGGAGGGCGGGAGTCCCCCGCGAGGCACTGCGCCTCGTGCAGCTCGCCGATCAGTCCCTCGGCCGCACGCTCATCGCCCATGAGGCCGTCGACCGCGTGATCCTCACCGGCGGATACGAGACGGCCGAGCTGTTCCGCTCGTTCCGCCCCGACCTGCCCCTGCTCGCCGAGACCAGCGGCAAGAACGCCATCATCGTGACCCCGTCTGCCGACCTCGACCTCGCCGTCAAAGACGTGGTCGCCTCGGCGTTCGGCCACGCGGGGCAGAAGTGCTCCGCCGCATCCCTCGTGATCCTCGTGGGCTCGGTCGCGACCTCGCGCCGGTTCCGCACCCAGCTGGTGGATGCGGTGTCGTCACTCACGGTCGGCTACCCGGCCGACCCCAGCACGCAGATGGGCCCGATCATCGAGAAGGCGAAGGGCAAGCTGCTCTCCGGTCTCACGACCCTCGGCGAGGGCGAGAACTGGCTGGTCGAGCCGAAGCGCCTCGACGACAGCGGCGCCCTGTGGAGCCCGGGAGTCCGCGCCGGTGTGCGCCGCGGATCCGAGTATCACCTCACCGAGTACTTCGGCCCGATCCTCGGCATCATGACCGCCGCCACCCTCGAGGAGGCCATCGAGATCCAGAACGAGATCGACTACGGCCTCACCGCGGGCCTGCACTCGCTGAACTCGGCCGAGCTCGGCGTGTGGCTCTCGCGCATCCAGGCCGGCAATCTCTATGTGAACCGCGGAACGACCGGTGCGATCGTGCGCCGGCAGCCCTTCGGCGGCTGGAAGAAGTCGGTCGTCGGGCCCGGATCGAAGGCCGGCGGACCGAACTACCTGCTCGGCCTCGGCTCGTGGAAGACGGCCGTGAGCCACGCGGATGCTCCCGTCGCGAACGCGTCGGTGCGTCGCCTGGTCGATGCAGCGGCGACGGAGCTCGGCGCCGACGAGTTCGGCAGCCTGCGTCGGGCCGCCGCGAGCGATGCCGCCGTGTGGGCGTCGGAGTTCGGCACGGCACGCGATGTCTCGGGTCTCAGCGCCGAGCGCAACGTGTTCCGCTATGTTCCGCGCCCCGTGACGATCCGCTTCGGCAGCGACGCCCGTGATGCGCACGTCGTGCGCGTGCTCGCCGCGGCGTTCGTGTCGGGCGCGCCGATCGACGTGTCGGCCGCTGTCGCTCTGCCGTCGGAGCTGCGCGCCGCCGTCTCGGAGTGCGGCCTGTCGATGCGCATCGAGAGCGACGAGGCGTGGCTGGCCCGCGCGAACACGATGTCGGATGCGACGATCCGGCTCGTCGGCGCATCGGCCGGCGAGCTGGCGATCGCCACGGGCGGCCGCCCCGACCTGGCCGTGTATGCCGGCGAGGTCACGGAGTCGGGCCGCATCGAGCTGCTGCCGTTCCTGCACGAGCAGGCGGTCTCGATCACGGCCCACCGCTTCGGAACGCCGAACCACCTGAGCGACAACCTGATCTAGGGCCCCGTCCCCTGAGCTCGTAAAAGGGCCCCGTTCCCTGAGCTCGTCGAAGGGCCCCGTTCCCTGAGCTCGTCGAAGGGCCCCGTTCCCTGAGCTCGTCGAAGGGAGCCCCGTTCCCTGAGCTCGTCGAAGGGAGCCCGTTCGCTGAGCTTGTCGGAGTCGGCTAAGTCCGCACGATTCAACCCCACTCCGGCGAGTCGTCGATCGTCGCGCGGCGCGGCTGCACAGTCGTGCGGACTTAGCGCTACGCCCCCGCGAAGAACGCCCTGACCGCGGCCGACAGCGCCACCGGGTCGTTCACGTGGCACAGCTCCCGCGCCGAGTGCATCGACAGCAGCGGAACCCCCACGTCGACCGTGCGGATTCCGAGCCTCGTCGCCGTCAGCGGTCCGATCGTCGATCCGCACGGAACCGCGTTGTTCGACACGAACTCCTGGTAGCTCACGCCCGCCCGCTCACAGGCGCGCGCCCACAGGGCCGCACCGAGCGCATCCGTCGCATAGCGCTGGTTCGCGTTGATCTTGAGCAGCGGCCCACCGCCCGCGATCGGCGTGTTCACGGGGTCGTGCCGCTCGGGGTAGTTCGGGTGGATGGCGTGGCCGGCGTCGGCCGACAGGCACCAGGATGCGGCGTACGCCCGCAGGCGGTCGGTCGGGGTGGCGCCGAGCCCGGCCCCGATGCGGGTGAGCACGTCGTCGAGCAGCGGGCCGGAAGCGCCGGAGCGCGACTCGCTGCCGAGCTCCTCGTGGTCGAAGGCGGCGAGCACGCTGATGTGCTTCGCACCAATGGCACCGGCACCGGCGCCGCCGCCGGCCGTCTCATCGGCCGCCGCGGCGATCAGCGCGACCAGTCCGGGGTAGACCGACGAGAGGTTGTCCATGCGCCCGGCGGCGAAGAGCTCGCCGTCTTTGCCGAAGCGAGCCGGCGCCTGGGTGTCGGCGGTCAGCAGGTCGTACCCCGCGACATCCCATGCGGGCACCCCGCCGAGGTGAGCGAGGTGGGCGAGCAGGTCGCCCGCGTGACCCACGCCGAACACCGGCGTGAGGTGCCGCTGCTTGTCGAGCGTGAGCCCCGAGTTCACCTCGCGGTCGAGGTGGATCGCGAGCTGCGGGATGCGCAGGTACGGGCCCGTACGCACGAGGTGCTCGCGGCCGTCCCGGGTGACGAGCCTGCCGGCGAGCTCGAGCTCACGGTCGAGCCACGAGTTGAGCAGCGGGCCGCCGTAGACCTCGACGCCGGCCTGCAGCCATCCGCGGTTCGCGATCGTGGGCTTCGGCTTGAGCTTGAAGGCGGGCGAGTCGGTGTGCGAGCCGAGCACGCGGAACGGCGTGGTCGAGGATGCCGCGCTCGGCTGGATCCACGCGATGATGGCTCCGTCGCGGACCACGTAGCGGCGCTCGGGTCCGTCCTGCACACCGGCATCGTCGCGCACGCTCCAGTCGCGCTCCTCGTCGAGCCGCGAGAAACCGGCCTCGTCGAGCCGCCGGGCGGCTTCGGCCACCGCGTGATACGAGCTCGGCGACGCCTGGATGAAGCGGGCGAAGTCGTCGATGTAGGCGTCGGTCGTCGTGGAATCCATGACTCAATCCAACCACTCGCCACCGCACCGACCACACAGAGCCGACCGCACCGCGCCGACCACACAGAAGGGGCAGACCACACAGAAAGGGCCGGCGACTCAGTGGGCGGCGAGCGAGCGGGCCAGGGCGGCTTCGATGAGTTCGAGGTCGATGTGCACGTGCTGCGACGCGATGCGGCTCGCGTCGTCGGCCCGTCCCTCGACGATGGCGGCGACCAGCACCTCGTGATCGCCCAGGGCGCGCAGCTCCATCTCGCGCATGCCCTCGGGCGACCCCCACAGATGAGCCGGGGCCGAGATGCTGATGCGCGATTCGAGGTCGAGAAGCAAAGACTGCAGAGTCGCATTGTGGGTGGATCGGCCGATGGCGAGGTGCAACTGCTCGTCGGCCTTCTGCGACGCCAGGCCGGACTCGGCCGACCGGTATCCGACGAGGCATTCCTCGAGCCGCACGATGTCATCGTTCGTGCGCCGAGTGGCGGCGGCCGCGGCGATCGTGCCGTGCAGCCAGCCCACCGCGTCGAGCGTGTCACGCAGGTCGTCGAGCCGGGCCGTGAGGGTGCGCTGCACCGGCGCATCCGATTCTGGCCCCCACTGTTCGCGCACGAACGAGCCGCCCCCGCGGCCCCGCTGGGTCTCGAGCAGACCCTTCTCGACCAGCACCGCGAGCGCCTGCCGCACCGCCATGCGGCCCACCTTCAGCGACGCCGCCAGGGCGCGTTCGGGCGGAAGCTTCGACCCCGGCAGATACTCTCCGACGGCGATCGCGGTGATGAGTCGATCGGTGATCTCGTCGGACCGCGACGAGCTCACGATCGGCGTCGCGAGCGGGGAGGCGAGCGGAGTCCGTTCCTCGGTCATCGGATGCTCCGTTCCACGAGTCGTCGGCCGGCCGAATGTAACGCTCATGTTAACGGAGCCAAATGGTCTTCTGGTGAGACCTTTTCTTGTGCACAATGACTCTCATGTCTTCCGTGACCACCCGTCTCATCCCGTTCGGCGAACACTCCACGTGGGTTCGCATCGAGACGCCGAACGCCGCTCGCGAGGGAGCGCTGCCTCTCGTCGTGCTGCACGGCGGCCCCGGGATGGCCCACAACTACGTGCGCAACATCGGCCTGCTCGCCGACGAGACCGGCCGCACGGTGATCCACTACGACCAGCTCGGATGCGGCAACAGCACGCACCTGCCCGATGCGCCGGCCGACTTCTGGACCCCGCAGCTCTTCGTCGACGAGTTCGAGAACCTGCTGCGAGCGCTCGAACTCGACTCGGTGCACCTGCTCGGCCAGTCGTGGGGCGGCATGCTCGCGGCAGAGATCGCCGTGCGACGGAATCCCGCCCTCGCGAGCGTGAGCATCTGCAACTCCCCCGCCTCGATGCCGCTGTGGTCGCAGGCCGCGGGCGCCCTGCGCGCCGACCTACCGCCCGAGGTGCAGAGCGCGCTCGACCGGCACGAGGCCGCCGGCACGCTCGACGACCCCGAATACCTGGCGGCATCCGCCGTCTTCTACGAACGGCACGTCTGCCGCGTGATACCCACGCCCCCCGATTTTCAGGAGAGCGTCGACCAGATGGAAGCGGAGCCCACGGTGTACCACACCATGAACGGGCCGAACGAGTTCCACGTGGTCGGCACCCTGGGTTCCTGGACCGTCGTCGATCGCCTCGATCGCATCGACACCCCCACGCTCGTCGTCGCCGGCGAGTTCGACGAAGCGACGCCCGCCACCTGGGAACCCTTCGCCACCCGCATCGCCGGAGCCACCACCCATGTCTTCGCCGGAGCCAGCCACTGCGTGCACCTCGAACAGCCCGAGATCTTCCGGGCCGAGATCGCGCAGTTCTTGAGCAAGCATGACCTCAGCATGCATGACTACAGCACCGCCGACAGAAGAGACCTCACATCATGACCCAATCCGGCCCCGCCCTGACCGCCCAACAGGAACTCGAATCGCTCGGCTACAAGCAGCAACTCAAGAGAAGCGTCTCGACCGTGGATCTGCTGATCTACGGTCTCGTCTTCATGGTGCCCATCGCGCCGTGGGCGATTTTCGGCGTCGTCTACAACGCGGCCGGCGGCATGGTTCCGCTGGTCTACCTCATCGGCCTCATCGCCATGATCTTCACGGCCCTCGCGTACCAGCAGATGGCCAAGTCGATTCCGCTCGCAGGTTCCGTCTTCTCGTACGTGGGCCGGGGCATCCACCCCACGGCCGGATTCTTCGCGGGCTGGGCGATTCTGCTCGACTACCTTCTCGTGCCGACGCTGCTCTACGTGTTCGCCGCCGAGTCGATGGTGGGCATCTTCCCCGACACCCCGCGCTGGGTCTGGGCGCTGGTGTTCGTGGCGATCAACACCGTCGTCAACCTGCTCGGCATCGGCTCGCTCAAGCTGATGAACCGCATCTTCCTCGCCATCGAGCTGATCTTCGTTGTGATCTTCATCGTCATCGCGGTCACCGCGCTCTCGGGCAACACGGTTCCCGACGCGGCCTTCACCATCGACCCCCTGTGGGACCCGAGCAAGGTCACCGGGCCGCTCATCGCATCCGCCCTCTCGATCGCCGTGCTCAGCTTTCTGGGCTTCGACGGCATCTCGACCATGGCCGAGGAGGCCACCGGCGGACGCAACTCGGCCGGCCGCGCCATGATCCTCGCTCTGATCATCGTCGCCGTGCTCTTCATCGTGCAGACCTGGCTTGCCAGCGCACTGGCCGGTGGCCGCGAGTCGTTCAGCGACGACGAGGTCGGTAACGCCTTCTTCACGATCGTGCAGGCCGCCTCGAACAGCGGCTGGATGACGGCCTTCCTGGTCGTGAACGTGCTCGCCGTCGGCATCGCCAACGCCATGGCCGCCCAGGCCGCCACCAGTCGACTGCTCTTCTCCATGAGCCGCGACCGGCAGCTGCCGCGCTTCCTCAGCGTGATCAACAAGCGCCAGGTCCCGCAGAACGCGATCCTGCTCGTGTCGGCACTCTCGGCCGTGCTGGTGCTGTTCTTCGTGGGTCAGATCGACCTGATCTCCGCCCTGGTGAACTTCGGCGCCCTGTTCGGCTTCATGCTGCTGCACCTCGCCGTGATCGTCTTCTACATCGTGAAGAAGAAGTCGAAGAACTACCTGCTCCACCTCGTCGTTCCGGTCATCGGGTTCCTGATCATCGGCTACGTGCTGCTGAACGCGGCCGTCGAGGCCAAGGTCGGCGGCCTCGTCTGGCTCGTGCTGGGCGCCGGGGTCTTCGCGTACTACAAGATCACCGGCCGCAAGACCGAGCTCGCAGAAGAGGACGCGCACGTATGAGCGACACAGGCACACCGGGCACAGGCACCGCGACCACGGGCACACCGGGCACAGGCACAGCGGGCAGAGACCACGGCAACACCACCTGGGTGGTCGACGGCTCGGGAATCGACCACCTGCTCGGCAAGGAGAACGGCCGCTTCGGCTTCGAGGCGGGCGAGCCCGCGCTGCGGGTCACTCCCGGAACCGGCGAACGCATCGGCTTCGAGACGAGCGACGAGGTCTACCGCCAGCTGCACGAGCACAAGGACATGCAGAAGCTCACGGCGGGCATCAACCCCGTGACGGGCCCCGTGTTCGTCGAGGGCGCCCAGCCGGGCGACACCCTGGCCGTGACGATCCACGAGATCAGGCTGAAGGACTGCGGCTGGTCCGTCAGCCTGCCAGGCACGGGGGCATTGTCGGCGGTGATGGGGCCCGAGCTCTTCAGCCGCCGCGTTCCGCTCGACGCAGACGGCGCCCACGTCACCGATCGCCACGCCTTCGCCGTGCGTCCGATGATCGGATGCATCGGCACGGCTCCCGCGGAGGGTGCCAACTCGACGATCATGCCGGCCTACGCGCAGGGCGGCAACATGGACCTGACCGAATGCCGTCCCGGGTCGGTGGTGCACCTGCCCGTCATGGTCGAGGGCGCCTACCTCTCGATCGGCGACATCCACGCTCTGATGGCCGAGGGCGAGTCGTCGTTCGTGGCGATCGAGGCCGAGGGCGTCGCGGTGGTGAGCGTCGATCTGATCCCCGGCAAGAGCATCCGGGCCCCGCGCGTCGAGACCGCCGACGAATGGATCTTCGTCGGTCTCGGCGATCCGGTGCAGCAGAGCATCACCCGCGGCTACGAGGATCTCTTCGAGTTCCTCACCGTCGACAACGGCTGGAGCAAGGGCGACGCCTACGCGGTCATGAGCGCGGTGTGCCACTCGAGGCTGGGCGGGCCCACCGGCTCGGCCGATCCCGACCCCCTGCACCCGATGGCGCCCGTCGGTGCGGTGACCCTGCACATCCTGCCGAAGAGCGCGCTGCTCTAGGCCGGAGGCTTCTCGTCGGGGAAGACGCGCTTGTACGTGCGCCCGTCCGGCAGCGTGACGGTCTCTGCTCGCAGGAGGCCGCGGCTGATGCGCAGGTAGATCGCCTGGGCGCTCACGCCGAGCTGCTTCGCGGCCTCCGACACCGACACCCCGGGCAGGTCGGTGGGCACACTGCTCGGGCGGGCGGAACGCTTGCGCCCTGCCTCGTGCCGCTCTGCGATCTCGGCGTCGGTGCCGTGCCAGCGCCACTTCGCGGCGGCGGCCCCGAGGCCGGCGGCGTTCGCGATGTCCTCCCACGTGATGCCGGATGCGCGGGCCTCGCGAACGGCGTGCAGGGTCGCAGCGTCTTTCTCGAGTTCGGCGGCGAGCATACGCACGGCGCGGATGCGGTCAAGCGGCGCGGGCGGGGACTGGGGCGATGCGGTGGCGGCGGCATCGAGCTCGGCGACGCGGGAGAGCCACGCGCGGCTGTCGTCTGAAAGGAAGGACACGCGCCATATTAACCCGCGAAGCTGCGACTAAATCAGGAGGAGCGCGCGGCCGACGCCACTATCCACGCGGCCGGCCTCTCCTCCTGAATACGTGACGCCGATCAGAGGCTCTCTGCCCGCCGATCGAGCCGCTTGAGGGCCTTCGGAGAGTCGTTGAGCGCTGCGGCCCCGCGGTGCTGCGCGCGCACGGTCATGGCGCCGTAGACGAAGGTGTTCTCGCCCGCCGCGTGGGCGCGGTTCGAGGTCAGCAGCAGGTGCTCCACGAACAGGGCGCTGTCTCGATGGTCGCCCAACGCATCCTGCACGCGCTCGGCCTCGCGGGCGATGTGCCGGTACTTCTTGCCGAGCACGGCGGTGCCGCCCTGCGACACCGCATCGGCCGCGAACCGAAGTCGGCGGGCGGCCTTGCGAGCGCTGTGCAGGGCCTGGTCGCCGCGCGCGTCGACGGCGCCGCCCGATCCGGATGCCCCGGCGAACGCGGCCGCGCCGGCCCGCTTGCGCAGACGCGCGAGTTCGCTGGCGACCACCTTGGCCGCGACGACCTTGATCGACTGGCGCCTCTCACCGCGCTCGGAGAGCGGCGGGTTGGCCACGAACTCGTCGAGGGCGTCGAACAGCCGATAGTACGACGCGCTCGACAGCATCCTCAGGGCGGCCGCGTGCGCCTGGCGGTACTCCTCGAGCGAGCCCTCGACCAGTCGGCGGCGCGAGGCATCGTCGACCCGGTGTCCGATCTCGGCCAGTTCGTCGTCGGCCAGCTGCGCGCGCACCTCGGCGTCGCGTGCGGTGCCGAGGACCGCGCCGAGCGAACGCAGCTGATCGCGCAGGGAATCCACCCGCTGCGCGTCGAAGAGGCGGCTGTAGGCCGCGAGCACGCTGCGCAGCCGTCGCACCGTCGAGCGCATGCGGTGCACGGCGTCGGGCTGGTCTGTCCTCGCCTCGGGATCGAGCCGCTCGAGCTGTTCGACGAGCTGGCGCAGCGCCTCGATGATCACGTCTGCCGCGGGGCTCTTCGATGTGAGGGGAGCGGCCGCCGCGGTCTCGGGAAGCAGCTCCGCGAGCGAGGTCTGTCCGAGCGCCCGGGCGATCTTGGCCGGCGACGACGACACCGTGGCGGCCTCGGCCAGCACGGCCACTTCGAGGGCGTCGAGCAGCGCGGTGCGCTCCTGCTCGTTGTCGGGAGCGCCCGGCAGAAGCTCCATCTCCCATTCGCGCCAGGACCGCACCGAGCCGCCACGAACATCCGATGCCGTCACCAGGTCGTCGGCGAACTCGGCCACGGCCTCGCCGCCGGCGGCGAGCAGGTGCGTCGCGGTGCGGCGGGTCGAGATGCGCGCGATCGGCGTCAGGATGCGATCGCGCACGATGGCGCGCACCGGCTCGAGCACAGAGTCGGGCACGGCGGATGTGTCCGTCGTGTTCGCTTCGTCAGCAGGCGCGTCGACATCGAGGGGCCAGTGCAGCTCGGTGCGGCCCTCTGCCGCGGGGCGCTTGATGTGCCACCCCTCGTCGCCACCGCCCTCGCGTCGGCGCACGATGTGGCGGCGGCGCAGGAGGTCGAAGTCCTCGGTGTCGTAGTACACGGCCTCGAGCGTCACGGTCTCGTCGACGGAGACGTTCTCTATACCCTCGACACTCGTGAACGTGGGCACGAGCGCACTCTCGTCGACGTCGTACTTGCGCTCGATCTCGACCTGGCTGGTGTGCTTCATGGCTCCTCCGTCGTGGCCTACTGTCGCCGCTGCGGACAGATGTGACCGGTGTGCCGGGCGCTACTGTCCGCGCCGGTAACCATTGTCGCCGACGACGGTCAGCGCTGCACCCGGAACCTGTTCTCGGGATCGAGCTTCACCAGCATCTTGCCCATGATGCGGTTCAGGTCTGCCACGTCGTCAGGCGTCAACGGATCGATCACGTTCTCGCGCACGGTGGCGACGTGTCCGGGAGCGGTGGCGACGACCTTCTCCCACCCGGCCTCGGTGAGCTGGGCATTCGTGGCGCGACGGTCTTCGGGGCAGGGAGCGCGCTCGATGTAGCCCCTCTTCTCGAGGCGCGAGACGACGTGCGACAGCCGGGGAAGAGTGGAGTTCGTGGCCGACGCGAGCTCGGTCATGCGGAACACGCGGTTCGGCGCCTCGGAGAGCATCGCGAGGGTGAAGTACTCGAAGTGGGTGAGGTCGGCATCGTGCTGCAGCTGACTGTCGAGAACGCCCGGCAGAAGCTCGACGACGGCGATGAACTTCACCCAGGCTCGCTGCTGCACGTCGCTCAGCCAGACATCCTCATTCATGCTGACCATTCTATCGGAATAGTTGACGCTACAACTAAGTAGACGTACATTACTTGTATCAACAACTAAATCGGGCAGTGGTCCGATCGATGACAATTAGGAGATTCTCATGGCGCTCGTCACCATCATCGGAGCAGGAAACATGGGTTCGGCCATCGCCGCAGTGGCAGTTGCCGGCGGAAACACGGTGCAGGTTCTGGCCCGCGATGCAGAGAAGGCCGCGGCGGTCAACCCCCAGGCGACCGCGGGCGTCGTCGGCGACGCCATCACGGGCGACATCGTGGTTCTCGCCCTCCCGTACGGCGCGGTCGCTCCCGTGCTCGAGTCCTACGCCGGACAGCTCGACGGCAAGGTGCTCGTCGACCTGACCAACCCGCTCGACTTCTCGACCTTCGACTCCCTCGTCGTCGCTCCCGGGTCGTCGTCGGCCGCAGAGATCGCCGAGGCCGTACCCGGCGCATCCGTTCTCAAGGCGTTCAACACGAACTTCGCCGCGACCCTGGCGACCGGGGCCGTCGGCTCCGAGAAGACCACGGTGCTCATCGCCGGCGACGACGCCGACGCGAAGGCGGCCCTCGCCGCCGTCGTCGATGGTGGCGGACTCAAGGCCGTCGACGCGGGCAGCCTGAAGCGCGCGCACGAGCTCGAGGCCCTCGGCTTCCTGCAGCTGACGCTCGCCGCCGCGGAGAAGACCTCGTGGACGAGCGGATTCGCCCTCGCCGACTAAGCCCCTTCGGCGCGGCGCCCGCCGCACGAATGTGCCCGTTTCCCTCCATCTGCTCCGTCACCACGGAGCAGATCGGAGGTGAACGGGCACCATGGCTGCGCACCGGCGAGTGGGAGAATTGACGGGTGACAGACACCCGCACGTATCTCTGGGCCGGCTCCTACACCGCAGACTCCGGCGGATCAGGCACGGGAATCGAGCTGCTCGACGCCGCCGTGGGCCGCTCGCTCGAATCGCTCGGCACCGCAGCCGAAGCGCCCTCCCCGTCGTTCCTCGCGGTGCACCCCACCGCCCCCGTGCTCTACGCCGTCAGCGAGGCGGCCGGTTTTCTGCAGGCCTACTCGATCGTCGAGGGCGAAGAGGGCCACCTCGGCCCGGCCCTGACACCGCTCGGCGAGTCGTGGACCACGGGCGACGCCGGATGCCACGTGGCCGTCGACCCGCGCGGCCGCTACGCGATCGTCACCTGCTGGGGCGACGGCCAGGTGATCCTCTTCGGCCTCGACGGCCGGGGCGGCATCGTCTCGCGCACGATCGCCCCCGCCGCGCGCGACCCGCACGCCCACCGCAACCCCGCGTATCCGGCCCTCGGAACCGCCAGGCCGTCGCGCGCCCACGCGAGTCTCATCCTGCCCGACGGGCGCATCCTCACCACCGACCTCGGGCTCGACGTCGTGCGCATCTGGACTCATGACCCACTGCGGGGACTGGTGCGCGCGGGCTTCGTGACGCTCCCCTTCGAGTCCGGGCCGAGGCACCTCGCACTGCACCGAGACGGGCGCGTGCTTGTCGTCACCGAATACTCGGTCGAGGTGTTCACGCTCGCGCCCAACGACGAGGGCGGATTCGACGTCGTGCACCGGACCCCCGCCATCGAGGGCGGCGCCGATGAGGGCGACACGGCCGCACATATCGAGCTGTCGGCCGATTCGACCCGCGCCTACGTGGGCGTGAGGGGCTCGAATCGCATCGCCGTGCTGAGCGTCGACGACGACGGCGCGCACCCCCTGGAGGCATCGCCGTCGGGCGGCGACTGGCCGCGGCACCACCTCGTTCACGACGGACTGCTGCGGGTGGCCCACGAACGATCGAGCGAGGTCACGACATTCGCACTGGATGCCGCGACCGGCCTGATCGGCGAGCCTCTCGATTCACTCGGGGTCGGCTCCCCCACCTGCCTGGTGCTCGCCCGCTAGCTGCGCGGCCCTTCCGCAATACAGGTTGTTCTGTAAACACGCCGCTGTTCGGAGCACGAAACACCGGCCCTGGCCCCATCCATCCTGTCGAACGGATCCGCTCTTCAGGTCGGGCAGCTCACAAACCGGCCGAGGACTTCCTCGATCGAGCCGCGAGGATCGCGAAAGCCGCAGCGACCGCGAGCGCGACCACGAAGACGGAGCCGAACGCCACATCGCCGTCGAACACGGCGACATCGCCGGCCGGAGAGGCGAATGTGCAGAGCGGTCCGGTTGGAACCACCGAGAACACCGTCGACGGCGCATGGACCGCTTCGATGGCAGCACGCCCGACGACGGCCACCGGAGGAACCCCGCAGTCGATCCATCCTCCCCTCGCGAATGAGATCGCGTACGCGGCTGTGCCGAGTCCCGCGGTCACGGCGACGACCGCCGCGGACAGCGATATCGCCACGGTCCAGGCGAAGAATCGCGGATGCGACGAAGCGGGTCGCACACGCAGCGCGACGGTCAGCACAACGAGAATCAGCGCCAGCACGACAAGGTGCGAGGCGAGGGGCTCATCGGGATAGGTGACGTTGGCACCGGAGGAGCACCTCAACCCCAGAGGAGTGAGACCGAATCCGATCGCCACGGGAGTAGAGCCGGTCGATTCGTATTGCACGGTCCAGGGAGTCCAGCGCTCGGACCCGCAGACGTCGAGGGCGCCTCCCGCCGCGTAGCCGATCCACCGCACGAGCAGCACACCGACGGCAGCCGCGGCGCCGACGATCGACACGACGGAGATGATCCGCGGAATCGCTCCCTTCATCCGACCGACCCTACCGCTGCTGCTCGCCCGCTAGCGCACTAGATGGCGGACAGCCTGCCGACCACCTTCGTCGTGAGGTTCTCCGTCCACGGAACCGGGTCGACGTAGCGCGGCGGCATCACGCCGACGAGAGTCATGCCGAGCTCGGCGTAGCGCTCCATGTCGGCCAAGAAGGCGTCGGTGTCGCCGGTGGGGTCGCCCTGGTACAGCATCGTCTTCTCGATGGCGTCGTAGTCGGTTCCGAGCTCGTCGCAGTGGCCGCGCAGCACCTCGAGCTTGTGCGCGACCGTCGCGAGGGCCCCGTCGCCCGGAGCTCCGAAGAGGTTGCAGGCCTGCGCGTACTGCGCCACGAACTTGAGTGTCTTGCGCTCTCCGCCGCCGCCGATGAGGATCGGCACCGATCCGCGCACGGGCTGGGGAAGGCTGATCGTCTCGGCCAGCGAGTAGTGCGCGCCCTCGAAGGGGCCGTCGTTCGGCGACCACATCTGCCGGCAGATCTGCAGCGTCTCTTCGAGCCTTTCGAAGCGCTCCTTCGTCGAGGGGAACGGCACTCCGAGCGCCGCGTGCTCCCGCTCGTACCAGGCCGCGCCGAGGCCGAGCACAGCCCGGCCCTTCGAGAGCACGTCGAGGGTCGTCACCGTCTTGGCGAGCAGGCCCGGATGCCGGTAGGTCACGCCTGTGACCAGCAGGCCCAGCCGCATCCGGTTCGTGACGCCCGCGAGGTAGCCGAGCGAGGTGTAGCCCTCGAGCATCGGCTCGAACGGACCGCCCGCGTCGAGCATCTGGAACCAGTGGTCCATGAACGAGAACAGCGAGATGCCTCCCTCGTCGGCGATGCGCGCCGTCTCCGTGAGGCGATCGGCGAGGGTGGTCTCCCACTCGGGAGCGGTGAACGTGTAGTAGTGCAGACCCAGATCCATATGGTCACCCTAATCCCGGAGAACACCGTCCCCGCCGGGTTAGCCTCGATCCATGAGATACACACGACTCGGCAGCACCGGACTGAAGATCAGCGAGGTCGTGCTCGGCTGCATGAGCTTCGGCACGCCCGACCGCGGCGGTCACGCCTGGACGCTCGACGAGGAGGCCAGCCGGCCGCTCATCCGCAGCGCCCTCGAGCAGGGCATCACGACCTTCGACACGGCGGATGTCTACTCCGACGGCTCGAGCGAGGAGATCGTCGGTCGCGCGTTGGCCGACTTCTCCCACCGCGACGACGTCGTGATCGCGACGAAGGTGCACGGACGCATGGGCGTTTCGCCCAACCGCGGTGGTCTGTCGCGGGTGCACATCATGTCGGCGATCGACGACAGCCTGCGCCGCCTCGGCGTCGACCACGTCGACCTCTACCAGATCCACCGCTGGGACGCGGAGACCCCGATCGACGAGACGATGAGCGCGCTCAACGACCTCGTTCGTGCAGGCAAAGTGCGCTACATCGGCGCCTCGTCGATGTGGGCGTGGCAGTTCGCCAAGGCCCAGCGCGTGGCCGAGGCGAACGGCTGGAGCCGTTTCGTGTCGATGCAGGACCAGTACAACCTGCTGCAGCGCGAGGAGGAACGCGAGATGCACCCGCTCTGCATCGACGAGAAGGTGGGCGTTCTGCCCTGGTCGCCGCTCGCGCGTGGCCGGCTCACACGCGACTGGGATGCCGAGACCGAGCGCACGGGCAAGGATCTCTTCGGGGCCACGCTCTACTCGTCGAACGACGACTCGAATCGCGCGATCGTGGATGCCGTGGCCGCGATCGCGGGTGAGCGCGGCGTCTCGCGCGCCCAGGTAGCCCTCGCGTGGGTGCGGCAGCAGTCGGCGGTTTCGGCGCCCATCGTGGGAGCGACCTCGCAGAAGCACCTCGACGACGCCGTCGCGTCGCTCGACGTCGAGCTGAGCGAGTCGGAGCTCGCGCGCCTGGCCGAGCCGTATACGCCGCGCAATCCCGAGGGCTTCTAGAACTGCGTATGTGAGGATTGAAAAGTTTCATACCAACACTTATCGCATAAGTGTTGGTATGGTCGATCCATGGATGCACGTGAGGGGGTGGCTATAGCCATTCCGCCGACAGGTTCGGAGACACATAACTGGACTCCTCGATACCCCGACCTCTATTCGCGGTCCGAGGTGATCCGACAGACCGGCCCCTACGACTCCGCAACGACTCCGCCTATCGCGCAGTGGTCACCCGCACTCTCGAGCGAGACGATCGCCGACGTCGAGGAAGCAGCACTGGCCATTCGCACGTTCGACCTGCATTCTCAGGCCGTACTGGGCTCGACCGATCCCGCCCTGGCGCCGATGTCCGCAATCCTTCTTCGAACAGAGTCGGCATCCAGCAGCCAGATCGAGCACCTCACGACCTCAGCAAAACAACTCGCCCTCGCCGAGATCGACGAAGGCAAGAAGTCCCACGCCCGCACGGTTGTCGGCAACGTTCGAGCGATGGAAGCGGCGCTGCGACTGTCCGACTCCCTTGACGCGACAAGCGTTCTGGCGATGCACAACGAGCTTCTGAGTCGACAGCCCGGCCTGGAACACGAGGCGGGGCGATACCGCCGCGAGCTCGTCTGGATCGGGAACAACGACACCGCCGGCCCTCGCGGAGCATCCTTCATAGCTCCGCAGCACGAACTCGTGCCACGTGCCGTCGACGACGTCATGGTGTTCGCACGCCGAACAGATCTGCCCTCTCTTGTGCAGGTGGCCGTAGCTCACGCGCAATTCGAGACCATCCACCCGTTCGTCGACGGCAACGGCCGTACCGGCCGCGCCCTGGCACAGGCGATGCTCCGCCACAACAAGATCTCTACTCACACGACGGTGCCACTATCCGCAGGACTGCTCGTCGACACGGAGTCGTACTTCGACGCGCTCAACCGGTATCGACAGGGAGACGCGGGTCCCATCGTGCGGCGGTTCGCAGATGCCGCTCGCTACGCTTCGGTCACCGGGCGCACTCTCGTCAACGCGCTCGCCGATCAGCTCAGAGAGTCCACCGAAGCACTGTCCGGGATTCGTTCCGACTCGGCCGCATGGAGGATCCTGCCGCGACTCGTCGGTCAGCCGGTGGTCAACATCCGCTACCTCGTCGGCACTCTCGGCTCACGCGATGTGACGGTTGCGAGGGCCTTGGATGTGCTGACCACACGCGGAGTGCTTGTCGAGCGCACCGGATTCTCCCGCAACAGGGTCTGGGAGCATCGAGGAATCCTGACCGTGCTCGATGACTACGCAAGGGAGGTTCGGAGGGCGCGATAATCACTCTTGACGGTTCACTTGTTTTTTGCAAGTATCAGATCAGTTCACCAAGCCAGCATTCCTACCGCCACCTGAGGAGCCCCACAATGTCGTCGATGTTCGTCAACCTGCCCGTCACCGATCTCGAGCGCGCCAAGACGTTCTACACGTCGCTCGGGTTCAGCATCAATCCCATGTTCACCGACCACAACGCGGCCTGCGTCGTCGTCGAAGACGGCCACAACTACTTCATGATCCTGGTGCGCGAGTTCTTCCAGACGTTCACGAAGCTGCCGATCGGCGACAATGCGGTCAACCCGGCCGTGTCCACGGCGATCTTCCTCGACACTCGCGAGGCGGTCGACGAAGCCGTGACCAACGGACTGTCGGCCGGCGGCACCGAGCCGCAGCCGGCATCCGATTATGGTTTCATGTACCAGCGCCAGATCACCGACCCCGATGGAAACCTCATCGAGTTCGGTTGGATGGACCCGGTCGCCGCAGAGCAGGGTCCCGAGGCGTTCGCGGATCAGCAGCCCGAGCAGGCCGCGCAGTCCGAGCAGTCCGCGCAGCCCGAGCAGGCCTAGGGCTCGATGGCCGCGCGCGATTACGGGCAGTACTCCGGTGTCACCCGAGCCGTCGAGCTCATCGGCGAGCGCTGGGCACTGCTGATCGTGCGCGACCTGCTGGTGGGGCCGCGCCGCTACGGCGAGCTCGCCGAGGGGCTCGCGCGCATCCCGAGCAACATTCTCGCGACCCGGCTCAAGGAGCTTCAGGCGGCCGGCATCATCCGCCGCGCACCGCGATCGCGCATCATCGTGTACGAGCTCACTCCCTACGGCCGGGAGCTGGAGCCCGTGGTGCTCGCACTCGGCGCCTGGGGATTCAAGGCATTGGACGAGCCACGAGACGAGCAGGTCGTCACCCCGGCGTCATTGACCATGGACCTGCGGTCCGCCTTCCAACCGCGGGTGGCTCTCGAGCTGCCGGCCACGTCGTATGCGGCCCGTATCGGCGACGCGGAGCTGTTCATCAGGGTGGATGGGTCGGCCCTCGACCTGACGCGCAGCGACGGCCCCGTCGACATCGCTTTCGCGACGGGTCCGGCCATCCACCGGCTCATCTCGGGCGACTTGGCGCCGCAGCGGGCGATCGACACAGGCGCCGTCGAGGTCCTCCGCGGCCACGGCGCCCTGCTCGACCGCTTCGCGAGCACGTTCCACCTCGCTGCCTGACCCCACACGCACTGAAGTGCGGAGAATGGCCGTTTCCGTATGGATCGAAGCGGCCATTCTCCGCACTTCAGTGCGTTCAGCCCGAGCTACTCGGCGTCGAGGTCCGTCTCGAGCAGCGCGGCGAGCTCCTCGAGGGCTGCCTCGGCCCCATCGCCGTCGGCGGCGAGCGTGACGATGTCGCCGTTCGCCGCGCCCAGGCTCATGATCGACAGGATGCTCGCCGCGTCGAGCGGGGTGCTGCCGGCCTTCGAGATGGTCACCTTCATGGGCTGGCGCTTGACCGCCTCGATGAAGACGGAGGCGGGACGGGCGTGCAGTCCGACGCGGCTGGCGATGGTGGCGGTGCGTTCAGGCATGGTGTGTCTCATTTCTTGAATCGGGGGTGCTTGTTTCAGAGGTTTCGATGAAGAGGTGTCAGCGAGGGTGAATCAGCGGGCCGCGACCGGCACGCCGGCCTTGGCGGACGAGGCCGACGCAGCCGACGAGGTTCCGCCGGCCACAGACGAGTCGGCGGTGTCGACACCCTCGACCGGGCGGCGACGCACCCAGCGCTTGAGCGCCACGACGAGCAGTCCGGATACGACGGTCCCGGCAAGGATCGCGACGATGAACATGGCCAGGTTGCCGATCGCGAAGAAGACGAAGATGCCTCCGTGCGGTGCCTGCGAGGTCACCCCGGAGCCCATCACGATGGCGCCGGTCAGGGCGCTTCCCACGATTCCGGCGGGGATGACGCGCAGCGGGTCGACGGCCGCGAACGGAATCGCGCCCTCCGAGATGAACGCGGCGCCGAGTAGCCACGCGGCCTTGCCGTTCTCGCGCTCTGCGGCGCTGAACAGCTTCTTGTCGAGCACGGTGGCGAAGGCGAGCGCCAGGGGCGGAACCATGCCCGCGGCCATGACCGCGGCCATGATCTCCCACGGCGCCTGGTTCGTGGCCGAGCCCGCCGACAGGCCGGCCACCGCGAAGGCGTACGCGACCTTGTTGATGGGTCCACCGAGGTCGGCTGCCATCATGACGCCCAGGATCAGGCCGAGGATGACCGCGCTCGCCCCGGTCAGCGACGAGAGCCACGTGGTGAGGCCGGACATGAGCAGAGCGATGGGCCCGCCGAGCACGATGACCATCAGGCCGGATGCGAAGATCGAGCCGACGAGCGGGATGATGACGACGGGCATCAGTCCGCGCAGCCAGCGCGGCACCTGCAGCCGCCCCAGCGCCCACGCGATGAATCCGGCGAGCAGACCACCGACGAGGCCGCCGAGGAATCCGGCGTTCATCAGCAGGGCCACCGCACCTGCGGTGAAGCCCACCGCGATGCCGGGACGGTCGGCGATCGCGTAGGCGATGTAGCCGGCGAGGGCGGGAACCAGGAAGCCCATCGACGCCGCACCGATGGCGAATGCCACGGCGCCGAGGTAGGTGCCGAGGCCTCCGTCGGGCAGGTTGAAGAGGCTGTAGTTCAGGATGATGTCGGTCGCGTTGCCGCTGATCTTGTAGCCCGCGAGCAGGAAGCCAAGGGCGATGAGCAGGCCGCCACCCGCGACGAACGGGATCATGTAGCTGACACCGGTGAGCAGCCAGCGCTTGATCTTCTGGCCCACATGCTCGTCGGTCGTGGTGCCGGTGGATGCCGCGGCGCCGTCACCCGCGACACGTCGCGCCTGCGGGTCGTTCGCGGCGGCGAGCGCCTCGGCGATCATCTGGTCGGGCTCGTCGATTCCGCGCTTGACCGGCGCCTGGATGACGGGCTTGCCCGCGAATCGCGCCTTGTCGCGCACGTCGACGTCGACCGCGAAGACCACGGCCACGGCGTTCGCGATGATCGCGGGGTCGAGCGGTGTGACGCTCGACGATCCCTGCGTCTCGACGTGCAGCTCTGCTCCGGCGCGCTTCGCGGCCGCCACGAGCGAGTCGGCCGCCATGTAGGTGTGCGCGATGCCGGTGGGGCAGGCGGTGACGGCGACGAGGATGGGCCGGGCTGCGGCATCCGGTGCCGGTGCGTCGGCCACGGGGGCAGCCGACCCGGCCGCATCCGACGCGGGAGCGGCGACAGGCTCGTCGGCCAGCGCGCCGTCGACGAGCTCGACGATCGCCTCGGCGCTCGGAGCCTCGCGCAGCGCGGTCACGAACTCGGGCTTGATCAGCGACCGCGCGAGCTTCGACAGCAGCACGAGGTGGGCCTGGTCGGCGCCGTCGGGCGCGGCGATGAAGAAGATGATGTCGGCGGGGCCGTCGGATGCGCCGAAGTCGACGGCGGGGGCAGGCCTGGCCATGGCGAGCGTCGGCTCGAGCACGGCCGTCGAGCGGCAGTGCGGGATGGCGATGCCACCCGGGATGCCGGTGTCGGTCTTGCTCTCGCGAGCCCAGGCGTCGGCGAAGAGCGCCTCGGTGTCGCTCGCGCGACCGGATGCGGTGACGAGTCCCGCGAGGCGCCGGATGACGGCCGCGCGGTCGGTGCCGAGATCCTCGTCGAGGATCACCAGCCCGGGGGTGATGAGTGAAGACATCGTTGTTCTCCTTACAGGGTGATTCGCTCCGCGGGAATGCGCGGAAGCGTGGTGACGACGAGTTGTTCGGGATGCGTCTGGTCGAGCCTCGGCACGGTCGTGCCGGGGAGGGAGGCGGCTGCGGCGCCGTGGGCGACCGCCTGGGCGAGGCGACCCGCGGGCAGGTCGCCTCTCTGGTCTGCGAGCACGTAGCCCGCGAGCGAGCAGTCGCCGGCGCCGACCGTGCTGCGGGCGACGATCCGGGGGGCCGGCGCGAACCGGGCGGCGTCGGAGTCGACGAGCACGGCTCCGTGCGATCCGAGCGTCACCAGCACCGCGCCGAGGGCCGGCGAGATCAGCGCCTCGGCGAGCGACACCGCGAGCGCCGGATCGGCCTCGAGCTCCTCGTGCGTCGCAGAACCCGTGTCGAGTCCCTGTGATTCCGCCAGCTGCAGCAGCTCCTCGGCGTTGGGCTTGACGAGGTCGACCCGCTCCCCCGACGCGACGAGGGCGGCGAGCGGCGCGCCCGAGCTGTCGACGGCGATGCGCAACCCCGTGCCCACAGAGCTCGGCACGGCCCGCACGGCTCGCACGAGATCCGCGTAGAACGTGTCGGGCACGCCCGGAGGAACCGAGCCGGCGAGCACGAGCCACGACGCCGAGGCGCAGGACGCGACGACCGCCTCGATCAGCTCGGCCACGGTCTCCGCGCTCAGGTGCACGCCCGGGTCGTTGAGCTTCGTGGTCGTTCCGTCGGGCTCGGTGAGGGTGATGTTCGAGCGGATGGGCGCGTCGATCGACACGGTCGCCGTCGGAATGCCCGACGCCTCGAGCGCCACGACCAGCGGGTCTGTCGACGCACCGGGCAGGATGGCGAGGGTCTCGCATCCGGCCGCATGCAGGGCCCGCGAGACGTTCACGCCCTTGCCGCCCGGCTCCTGGCCGGTGACGACGGCGCGCTGCACCTGGCCGCGCTCGAGCGGAGCGTCGAGCTCGACCGTGCGGTCGAACGAGGGGTTCACGGTGAGGGTGACGATCACGGCACGATCACCTCCACGCCCTCGGCGTCGAGGGCGGCCGACAGCGTTCCGGCGGGGTCGACGTTCGAGACGAGGGTGTCGAGGTCGCGCAGCTCGGCGAACCGGTAGAGCGCCTCCTCGTCGAGCTTCGTCGAGTCGGCCAGAACGACCGAACGCCGGGATCGGCGGATCATCGCGGCCTTGACCGCGGCCTCCCTCTCTTCGGGAGTGCTGAGGCCGAAGGCGGCGCTGACGCCGTTCGTGCCGAGGAAGGCAATGTCGGGCCGGAGCCGATCGAGCTGCTCGATCGTGGATGCGCCGACAGCCGCGCTGGTGAGGCCTCGCACGCTGCCGCCGAGCAGGTGCAGCTCGATGGCGGGGTTGAGGTGCAGCAGGGCCGCGATGGGAACGGAGTTCGTGATGATGGTCAGCGGATGCCCGTGCGACGGGTTCCAGTCGACGAGCAGTTCGGCGAGCATCCCGGTCGTCGTTCCGGCGTCGAGCAGGATCGAGCCGCGGAACGTGTCGCCGATCATGCCGAGGGCGGTGCGGGCGATCAGGAGCTTCGCGTCACGGGACTTGTCGGCCCTGACGGCGACGGTCGATTCGGCCAGGCTCGTCTTCGATCCGGCGACGGCCCCGCCGTGCACTCGCAGCAGAACGCCACGACGTTCGAGGTGGTCGAGATCCCGGCGCACGGTCTCTGCGGTCACGCCGAATCGCTCGGAGAGCTCGGTGACCGTGACGCGGCCCTGCGCGCCGATCGCTTCGCCGATCTGCTGATGCCGCTCTATGGCGTACATGTCGTCGTTGACCTCGTCTTTCGATTCGCCTGTGAACCTGCGTCTGGCTGTGTTGTGATGTGACTTTATGTCTGTTTGTCTGCGAAAGCAAGATAAACAAAGATTTTGGATGCCCTTCGACAAGCTCAGGGAACGACGTGGCTGCCCTTCGACGGGCTCAGGGAACGGCACGCATGCCCTTCGACAGGCTCAGGGAACGGCGCTGTGCTCAGGCAACCGGGAGGGTTCTCGCCTACCGTGAAGCGATGACCGACACCCTCACCCGAGAGATCGAGATCGGCGAGAGCCCGCAGAATCCGGTGCGCCGCGCACTGCGCCGTGCCCGGGCCTGGGTCGAGCGGCACCCGCGCATCCGGTTCGCCTACCGATTCGCGGTAGCGGTTCTCGGCGCGACGGTGGCGATCGTCGGGCTGATCCTCGTGCCGCTTCCGGGGCCGGGCTGGCTGATCGTGTTCCTCGGCATCGCCATCCTCGGCACCGAGTTTCCCGCCGCCCACCGCCTGGGTCAGTGGCTGAAGCGCGTTCTCGCGAAGGCCGTCTCGCGGTGGAAGGCGTGGCGCGCATCCCGTTCTGCCCGTGCGTCAAGCTCCTCCCGAATGGACACACCGCGCGCCTAGGATGAGCAGCACTACCCCCGTGCAGTGCTGAAGGAGACCTTCCATGACCGGTTCCGCATCCACCATCGACGGGCTTCAGTCGCCCGTCATCCCGCGCGACGCGCACAACCCCTGGTATCAGCGGCCGGCCGAGCCGCTCGAGGGCGAGGCGCTACTGCAGGTCGATGCCTGGTGGCGGGCCGCCAACTACCTCTCTGTGGGTCAGATCTACCTGCTCGACAACCCGCTGCTCGAGCGCCCCCTTAGCCGCGACGATGTGAAACCGCGCCTGCTCGGGCACTGGGGAACCACTCCCGGGCTCAACTTCGTCTACGCCCACCTCAACCGCATGATCCGGCACCGCTCTCTGCCGACGCTCTACATTGCGGGCCCCGGCCACGGCGGCCCGGGCATGGTGGCGAACGCCTGGCTCGACGGCACGTACTCCGAGATCTACTCGAAGATCGACCAGTCTGTCGACGGCATGCGCGGGCTGTTCCGCCAGTTCAGCTTCCCCGGCGGCATCCCGAGCCACGCCGCGCCCGAGACCCCCGGATCGATCAACGAGGGCGGCGAGCTGGGCTACTCCCTCTCGCACGCCTACGGCGCCGCGTTCGACAACCCGAACCTGCTCGTGGCCGCGGTGATCGGCGACGGCGAGGCCGAGACCGGTCCGCTCGCCACGGCCTGGCACTCCAACAAGTTCATCGACCCGCTGCAAGACGGCGTCGTGCTGCCGATCCTGCACCTCAACGGCTACAAGATCGCCAACCCCACCGTGCTGGCACGCATCCCCGAAGAAGACCTGCTCGCCCTGATGCGCGGCTACGGACACAACCCGCACATCGTGTCGGGCGGCTTCGACGGCGAGGACCCGCTGCTCGTCCACGCCCGGATGGCCGAGACGCTCGACACCGTGCTCAACGAAATCGCCGCCATCAAGCAGGATGCCGCCGACGGCACCCTCGAGGGAACTCCCCGCTGGCCCATGATCATCCTGCGCACGCCCAAGGGCTGGACCTGCCCTGCCGAGATCGACGGCCTGCCCGTGGAGAACACGTGGCGCGCGCACCAGGTTCCGCTGGCGAGTGCCCGCGACACCGAAGCGCACACCCGCCTGCTCGAATCGTGGATGAAGAAGTACAAGCCGGAGGAGCTCTTCGACTCGTCGGGGGCGCCCACGCCCTTCGTCACCGGTCTGGCGCCCGAGGGCTACCTGCGCATGAGCGCGACGCCGTATTCGAACGGAGGGCTGCTGCGACGCGAGCTCCGGATGCCGGACTTCCGCGAGTACGGGGTCGACGTCACGGCCCCCGGTCACGAGACGGCCGAGGCCACGAAGGTGCTCGGAGGCTGGCTCGCCGACGTCATCAAGCTGAACCCCGACAACTTCCGCATCTTCGGGCCCGACGAGACGGCATCCAATCGCCTGCAGGAGGTCTACACGGTCACCGACAAGCAGTGGAACGCCGAGATCCTGCCCGTCGACCTGAACCTGGCCCGCGCCGGTCGGGTGATGGAGATGCTGTCGGAGCACCAGTGCCAGGGCTGGCTCGAGGGCTACCTGCTCACCGGCCGGCACGGACTGTTCAACTGCTACGAGGCCTTCATCCACATCGTCGACTCGATGTTCAACCAGCACGCGAAGTGGCTGCAGGTCGCCCGATCGATTCCGTGGCGTCGCTCCGTGTCGAGCCTCAACTACCTGCTCTCGAGCCACGTCTGGAGGCAGGACCACAACGGCTTCAGCCACCAGGATCCGGGCTTCATCGACCACGTCGTGAACAAGAAGGCCGACGTCGTTCGGGTGTATCTGCCCGTCGACGCGAACACGCTTCTGTCGACCTACGACCACTGCCTGCGCAGCGTCGACTACATCAACGTGGTCGTCGAGGGCAAGCAGCCCGGGCCGCAGTGGCTCAGCATGCCGGAGGCGGTGGCGCACTGCACGCGCGGCCTCGGCATCTGGGACTGGGCCGGCACGGAGCGGCCGAGCGACGAGCCCGACATCGTGCTAGCGTGCGCCGGCGATATTCCGACCATCGAGACTCTCGCGGCCGCATCCCTGCTGCGCAAGCACCTGCCCGAGCTGCGCGTGCGCGTCGTGAATGTGATCGACCTGATGCGCCTGCAAGACGAGACCGAGCATCCGCACGGCCTGTCGAACCGCGACTTCGACACCATCTTCACGACCGACAAGCCCATCGTGTTCGCTTATCACGGGTACCCGTGGCTCATCCATCGCCTGACCTACCGTCGGGCGGCGAACGCGAACCTGCACGTGCGCGGATTCATCGAGGAGGGCACCACGACCACCCCGTTCGACATGCTCATGCTGAACAACCTCGACCGGTACCACCTGGTGATCGACGTGATCGATCGGGTTCCCGGGCTGGGGTCGAAGGCGGCCGCGCTTCGGCAGGACATGCAGGATGCCCGTATGCGCGCCCGCCAGTACACGCGCGAGCACGGAGAGGACATTCCCGAGGTCGCCCAGTGGTTGTGGTCGGGAGACGACGGCGTGGGCTTCGACCGGCAGAACCTGCAGGCCGTCGACGAGACCGGCGGAGACAACGCCTAGGTCGCGCCCCGTTCTGCCCGTTCCCTGAGCCTGTCGAAGGGCCGCCTGCCGCTCCCTGAGCCTGTCGAAGGGCCGCCTGCCGCTCCCTGAGCCTGTCGAAGGGCAGCCCCCGTTCCCTGAGCCTGTCGAAGGGACGCTCGGGAGGGCTCTACCGCGGGGCCGGGCCCGTCGAGCCGCGCAGAATGAGCTCGGTCGGCAGCGACTCGGACTCGACCGCGTCGAAGCCGCCCGCGTGAAGTCCCGCGATGAGCAGGTGCGCCGAGCGTCGGCCGATCTCAGCCATGTCCTGTCGCACCGTGGTGAGCCCCGGGGTGACGATCGCGGCCATGTCGACGTCGTCGAAGCCGACCACGGAGACGTCTTCGGGAACGCGCAGGCCGGCCTCGCGCAGCCTGGTCATGGCGCCGATCGCCATGTAGTCGTTGCAGCCGAAGAGCGCAGTGAACCTCACCTCGTGGGCGAGCAGGTCGGAGACGAGGTCGTAGCCCGACTTCAGCTCGAAGTCGCCGTGCAGCGTCAGCGCGTTCGGGAACGACTCCTTGATGGCTCTGGTGCGCTCGATCGTCGAGTGCAGTCCCGCGAATCCGGCGATGATGACGGCCCGGGTGTGCCCGAGATCGCGCAGGTGGCGGCCGAGCATCTGCGCCCCCACGAAGTTGCTCGAGGTGACTGACGGAACGTCGGGCAGGGTGTCGACCTTCTCGTCGGCGAAGACGATGGGCGAGTTGCCCGACACCCGCACGAGTTCGTCGCTCGCCGAGATCTCCCTGCTCGCGGTGTAGATCAGCCCCTCGATCGACCGGGTGCGCAGCAGGTTGAAGTAGCGCTTCTCCCGACGCGGGTCGGAGTTCGACGTGCTGCAGATGATGAGTCCGTAGTCGAGTTCGTCGGCCACCTCCTCGACACCGCGCGCGATGCGGCCGAAGTACCAGTGCGAGATGTCGGGCACGGCCAGGCCGATCATGCCGCTTCGCCCCGACTTGAGGCGCTGGGCGCCGGAGTCGGGCACGTATTCGAACTCGGTGATCAGCTTCTGGATGCGTTCGGCCGTCGCAGGATTCACCGGTCGCTTTCCCGAGAGGGTGTGCGAGACGGTGGTGACACTCACGCCGGCGGCAGCAGCGATCTGCTGCATTGTCCACGGCTTCGATGGGGTGTCGGTCACGAACTCACAGTAACCGAGAGAGCCGTGCACTCACGACCCTGTGTCGCATTTTGCAAAACGAGTTGCTACCGAAAATACGGCCGCATAAGAGAGGTATGACTCGAGCGGCCGTTCAACTTTCTTTTACAGTCCAGAAACAGGAAGAAATCGGGCTGAAACACACTCCCCGTACCGTCGGACGGAGAAGTCGCAAAACGATTTGCAGCCCGACCCGCACCACAGTCCTGTGCGCCTGCCGCATGCCCGCCATAGCCTCCCACCCGCCAAGGAGAATCAATGCACTCCCGCTCCCGCTCCCCCTTCACCCTCAACTCCGCTGCCCGCACCGCCTCTGCCCGCACCGCCTCTGCCCGCACCGCCCCCGCCAGCACCTCGCCCGCCCGACGCCCCACGAGGCTGATCGCCGGTGCCGCCCTGGGCCTGTCGGCCATGCTGGTGCTCGCGGGCTGCAGCAGCAGCGCCAGTTCCGAGACCCCGTCCTCCGACAGCCCCGTCGCCCTCACCCTGCAGACCTCGTGGATCCCGCTCGTGCAGTTCGGCGGCAGCTACGTCGCCGACTCCGAGGGCTACTACGCCAAGAACGGCGTCGACGTCGACATCCTGCCCGGCGGCCCCGACGTCGACTCAATGGCCGCGGTGGTCTCGGGACAGGCCGACATCGGAATGGGCAACGCCGACACCGTGGCCCGCGCCAACGAGCAAGGCGCCGACCTCGTGATCGTCGCCGCCGGATTCCAGAAGAACCCCCTCGCGATCCTCTCGAGCCCCGACAAGCCGATCGCGACTCCGGCCGACATGGAGGGCATGAAGATCGGCGTTCCCAGCGGTGACGAGGCGGCTCAGGATGCGCTGCTCGAGGTCAACGACGTCGACGCCTCGAAGGTCACGTCCGTGCCGGTCGGCTTCGACGTCGCCCCGCTGGTCAGCGGCGAGGTCGACGGCCTCTGGGTGTTCTACAGCGAGCAGCCCATCGCCTACGAGGAGTCGACCGGAAAAGAGGGAGTCACCTTCCTCACCGCCGACTTCGGGCTCGACGTCTACGCCCAGGTCTACGCCGTCACGAAGGAGTCCCTCGAGGACCCGGCCAAGAAGGCGGCCATCGAGGGCTTCCTCAAGGGAGAGATCGAGGGATGGCAGAGCTACGTCGCCGACCCCACCGAGGCCGTCGACCTCACGGTCAACGACTACGCGAAAGACGGAGGCCTCACGGTCGAAGAGCAGACCAAGCAGGCCGAGCGCCAGATGGATCTGCTCGTGACCGATGAGACCGACGAGCACGGCCTGTTCTGGATGTCGGACGAGGGCATCGAGAAGAACGTCGACACCCTGACGACGCTCGGAATCACCGACGTCGACGCCTCGCTCTTCGACAACTCGCTGCTCGAGGACATCTACGGCGGCAAGTCCAGCCTGCAGTAGAACCGACCGCCGCGGGTGGGGCCGACCCGACTCCCCCACCCGCGGCATCCATCCACCCGCACCCCGCACCACCCGCACCCGACGACAAGGACACCCGACGTGGACGGCACAGGCTTCACCCTCAGCAACCTGACCAAGGTGTACTCGTCGAAGAAGAGCGACGTTCTCGCGCTCGACGACATCTCCCTCGCCGTGCCCCAGGGGTCGTTCACCGCCCTGCTCGGCCCGTCGGGCTGCGGAAAGTCCACGATCCTCCGCATCCTGGCAGACCTCGAGTCATACTCCGCGGGCGAGGTGACCATCCACGGGGAGAGCCCGTCACGCATCCGCACGGCCCACCGGCTGGGCCTCGCCCTGCAGGACCCGTCGCTGCTGCCGTGGCGCAGCGTGCGCGACAACATCCGCCTGCCCGGCCAGGTCATGGGCGTGAGCATTCCGAAGAGCCGCATCGACGAGCTGATCACGCTGGTCGGTCTCGACGGCTTCGCGGATGCGCGTCCGTCGCAACTGTCGGGCGGCATGCGCCAGCGGGTCGCGATCGCGCGGGCGATCGTCGCAGAACCCGAGATCCTGCTGCTCGACGAACCGTTCGGAGCGCTCGACGAGATCACCCGGCAGCGCATGAACGAGGAGCTGCAGAAGCTGTGGAGCGCGACCAGCGCCACCGCCCTTCTCGTGACCCACTCGATCTCGGAGGCGGCGTTCCTGGCCGACCGGGTGATCGTCATGTCGCCGCGGCCGGGCCGGATCGTGGGAGACATCACCATCGATTTCGAGCGGCCCCGACGCCGCGAGCTGCTCTCGACCCCCGAGTTCCACGCGGTCTGCGACGAGCTGAGTTCGCTGCTGCACGCGGGCGCCGACGAGGAGTCCCTGCAGGCGGTCGAGGCGTGAGCGTGTCGTCCTCGACGCCGACCTCGACCTCGACGCCGACTGCCTCGCTGCACACGCCGGCGCAGCAGCAGGCGATCGCCACCGAGCGCGCGCGTTCCCAGCGCGCCGGCCGCCGGGCCGCGCTGTCGGGCTGGGTGACCACCGCGCTGGTGAGCGTCGCGCTCGTCGTGCTGTGGGAGATCCTGGCCGACGTCGCCCTCACGCGACTGGGCGTGCTCGCGTCGCCGAGCGCGATCATCCGGAGCCTGATCGCCGAGCCGCAGCTCTACGTCGGTGCCTTTACCAGCACGGCGTGGATCGCGGTGCGCGGATGGTTCTGGGGCAATCTCGCAGCGATCGTCGTGGCCATCCTCTTCGTGCAGCTTCCGGCCCTCGAGTCGCTCTTCCTGCGGCTGGCGCTCACCCTGTTCTGCCTGCCGCTGGTCGCGGTCAACCCGCTGCTACAGCTCACCTTCGACCCCGACACGGCGAAGGTCGTGCTCGCAGGGCTGTCGGTGTTCTTCACCACCCTGGTCGGCACGATGCTCGGCCTGCGCTCCGCCGACGGCGGCCCGCTCACGATGGTGACCGCCTGGGGCGGCCGGGCCCTGAGCTCGCTGCGCTTCGTGCGGCTGCCCTCGGGCATCCCCTCGATTCTCACGGGGCTGCAGATCGGCGCCGCCGCGGCCGTGCTCGGCGCCATCTTCGGCGAGTTCATCGGCGCGAAGGCCGGTCTGGGCGTGCTGCTCATCAACGGCCTGATGTCGCTCGATCTGGCCCGCGTGTGGTCGGTCGCCGTGATCGCGACCCTGATGGCGGCCGTGCCCTACGGCCTCTTCGGCCTGCTGCGCCGCTGGCTCACCCCGTGGTCGGCCACGATCTCGAACGCCCAGCAGGCGGCGCCGGCCGTGCGCGGGTCGCTCGGAACCCGGGCCCTGCGCGCCGCGGCCTGGACGGTCGGATCGATCCTCGTGATCCTTGCCGCGTGGTGGGCGTATCTGATCGTGTTCGACATGTCGCCGTTCGTGGGCAAGTCGCCCATCGACGTGTACACCTACCTGTTCACCGCCGAAGACGCGGGCGAGAACCGCGCCGTGATGCTCGACGCGCTCGGCGTGACCCTGGTGCACGCGGGGGTCGGCTACATCGCCGGGCTCGTGATCGGCATTGCCGCTGCCGTGTCGTTCGTGCTCTTTCCCATCGTGGAGCGTGTGCTCACACCCGTGGCCGTCGCCCTGCGCTCGGTTCCGATCATCGTGCTCACACCGGTGCTGATTCTCGCACTGGGCCGCGGGCTAGGAGGTGTCGTCGCCATCACCGCCATCGTCACCTTCTTTCCCACGCTGGCCAACACGCAGGGAGGGCTGAAGCGCGTTCCCGCCGACGCGTTCACCCTGCTGCGCAGCTACGACTCCTCGGTCTGGAGCACGCTGTGGCGCCTGCAGCTGCCCTACACGCTGCCCGCGATCTTCGCCTCCGCGCGCATCGCGGCCCCCACGGCGGTGCTGGCCGCCACGCTCGCGGAGTGGCTCGCGACCGGCGACGGCCTCGGCCATGAGATCGTGAGTTCGCGCGCGCACTCCGACTACACGGGCCTGTGGGCGGCGGCCGCGATCCTCACCGCCGTCTCTCTCGTCTTCTACAGCCTGGTCAGCGCCGCCGAGCGCGCCGTGCTGTCGCGTTACGCACCATCCCAGCTCGGCTGACCCCGCCCGCCCCGACGATCTCGATACGGTCGCTGAGCGACCTGCTCGATCAGCGCAACACAGAAAGACGACACATCATGGCCACTCCCCACATCGGCGCCGACTCCGGAGCCTTCGCCCCTGACGTTCTGATGCCCGGCGATCCGCGCCGCGCCAAGCTCATCGCCGAGACCTTCTTCGACGATCCGCAGCTCGTCACCGAGGTGCGCGGCATCCTCGGCTACACGGGGACCTTCAACGGAAAGCCGATCTCGGTACTCGCCTCGGGCATGGGCATGCCCTCGATGGCGATCTATGCGACCGAGCTGGCCCGCTTCTACGACGTGACCCGCATCATCCGGGTCGGCACCATCGGCGGTATCGCCCCGTATCTGAAGCTCGGCGATGTGGTCGCCGCCTCGGCCGCGCACACGAACTCGAACATGACCGCGGAGTGGGTGCCCGGCGTCACGCTCAGTCACGCGCCCTCGTTCCCGCTGCTGCGCAAAGCCGTCGAGCACGGCGAGGCGACGGGCAAGACCATCCACGTGGGCCCGCTGTTCACCACCGACAGCTTCTACAACCCCGACGCCGAGCTCGTCGACAGGCTGCTCGCCTATGGCACGATCGGCATCGACATGGAGGCGGCGGGGCTCTACGCTGTGGCGATCAAAGAGAAGTTCGACGCCCTGATGGTCGGCACGATCAGCGACCTGCCGGGCTCCGAGATGACCGCTGCCGAACGCGAGGCCACCTTCGCCGACATGGTGTCGTTCGCGCTGGCCGCGCTCCAGTAGCCCCGCCCGCGCACCGAAGGAGCATGATCATGACCGATCCGCAGCCTGCCCCCGCCGACCTCGTCATCACCAACGCGGTCGTGCTCGTGCACAACGATCTCGGCGAGGTCGACTTCGCCGAGAACCAGACCATCGTCGTGCGCGACGGCCTCATCGAATCGATCTCCGAATCCCGGCCGCCCTCGGAGCGACCCATCCCTGCGCTCGAGACGATCGACGCATCCGGAATGCTCGCGATGCCCGGCTTCATCAACTGCCACACGCACTCGCCCATGGTGATGTTCCGGGGAGCCGCCGAGGACGTTCCCGAAGACACGTGGTTCAACGACTTCATCTGGCCTATGGAGGTCAACCTCACCGATGACGACGTCGAGCTGGCCACGAGGCTGGCGGCCGCCGAGATGATCCGCAGCGGCGTCACCACGTTCGCCGACCATTACTTCAACATGGATGCCATCGCCCGGGTCACCGATGAGAGCGGGCTGCGCGGGGTGCTCGGCTCCACCTACTTCTCATCCGACGGCGAGGCCGGGCTGGAGCGATCGCTGCAATTCGCGCTCGATTACCGTGGAGCCGCCGGTGGCCGCATCACCACCGCCCTCGCGCCGCATGCTCCCTACACGGTGACCGACGACGATCTCGCGAAGACCGCCGAGGCGGCCCGCGACAACGACCTCCTCGTGCACATCCACGCCTCGGAGGCGCGGTACCAGATGAAGCACAGCCGCGAGCGCTTCGGCCACACCCCCATCGAGACGCTCCGCCGTGCGGGGCTGCTCGACGGAAAGCTGCTCATCGCGCACGGCATCGGCATCGTGGCGGAGGACCTGCCGCTGTTCCTCGCTGCCACCGGAAGCATCGGAATCGGCAGCGCGCCCAAGGGCTACCTGAAGCACGGGCCCGACACCACACCCGTGCGCCTGCTCGAGTCGGCCGGCATCCCCGTTGGGCTCGCCACCGACGGGGCCGCCTCGAACAACACGCTCGACGTGTGGGAGAGCATGACGTTCATGGCGCTTACTCAGAAGGCGCTCGAACGGGACCAGACCTACCTGACCTCGCGCCAGGTGCTGGGACATGCCACGGTCAAGAGCGCCAAGGCCGTGCAGCTCGGCGACAGCATCGGACGCCTCGCCCCCGGGTGCCAGGCCGACCTCGTGCTCGTCGATCTGTCGGAGCCGCGCAACCAGCCGATCCACGACTACGCCAACATGCTCGTGTACAGCGCCCGCTCTAACGACATCGACACCACGATCGTCGCCGGTCGCGTTCTGATGAGGGGCAGGAAGGTGCTGACCATCGACATCCCGGCAGTGGTCGCCGAACTCCAGCCGCGCCTGGCCCGCCTGACCGACAGAAGCCACGGCAGGAGTATCCAGAACTACGACGCCTGACCCTTCTGCCCCCCTGCCCCGGCCGCGAATGTTGCCGAGCGCGACGGATGTGCCCGGGCGACCGGCAACATCCGTCGCCGCGAGCAACATGCGCCGGAGCGCTGCGGCTAGGGGCGCGGGGGGAGGGTGCTCAGGAAAGTCTCGAGCACCTCGAGGGAGGCCTCGACCGTTCGGGCGAGGATGTACTCCCCCTTGGCGGCCGTGGCAACCGACGGGTCGCCGAACACGCCGCTCGGCGAGAAGGGGTGCAGCTGCATCGGCACGGTTCCGAACTCCGGCGGAAACACCGGGTACTCGGCGACATAGCGCTCGGGATGCACGGTCGACGGGTCGATCGCCAGCATGATCGAGGTCTCGACCTCCTCGGCGTGGTTCAGCCCTGGAGCAGCCGGACGCGACTCGCGCACCTCGTCGATGGCGGCATCCATGCCGGGATAATCGAGAACGAGGGCGGGGATGACCCCCTCGTCGACGAGTTCGCGGGCGGCGAGTGTGAGCGGCGCCCGGTTGCCCCAGTCGCCGTTCACGATCACGAGCGCGCGCACCCCTGAGAGAACGAGCGAGCCCCCGATGTCCTTCGCGATCGCGGTCACGGTTCCCGGCGACAGCGAGACGGTTCCGGGGTAGCCCGCGTTGTTCCAGGTCTCGCCGTAGTGCACCGGCGGCAGCAGTACGGCGTCGAGCAGGGTCGCCAGCCGCCGTGCGACCTCCTCGGCGGTCGCGGTGTCGGTCGACAGGGGCAGCTGAGGGCCGTGCTGCTCGAGCGCGCCGAACGGCAGGATGGCGACGCCCGACGTGGCGGAGACATGCGCGGCCACCTCGGGCCAGGTCGAGCGAGCCGCCTCGATCACGGCGCGTAATCCTGGATCGAACGGCCGTGCGAGGTGTCGCGCAGGGCGGGCACCCGGCGCTGCAGCTCGTCGGCCACGCTCGCGACGTCGATGGTGGTGAGCCGCCCACCCGACACGACGACGCGGCCGTCGACGAGCACCGTGCGCACGTCGGAGGACTTGACGCTCAGCACCAGCGCCGCGGCCAGGTCGTGCATGGGCTGCATGTGCGGAACCAAGGTGTCGATCAGCACGATGTCGGCCGTGTAGCCGGGCAGGAGCGCGCCCAGCGAGTCGCCGAGCCCGAACGCGTGCGCGCTCTGCCGGGTGGCCAGGTCGAGGGCGTGCTGCGAGGTCAACCAGGTGGCGTCGCTGTGCACGTTCTTCTGCACCATCGAGAGGAAACGCACGCTCTCGAGCACGTCGAGGGTGTTGTGCGAGGCGGGTCCATCGGTGCCGACCCCCACGGTGATGCCGGCATCGTGCAGCGTCTTCACGGGCGTGCCGCCTGACTGCGCGTGCTTCAGGTACACCTTGCTGCACGAGGCGACCGCGACCCGGTCTGCCCAGGGTCTGAGCCAGCGCAGGTCGTCTTCGATGATGCCCGCGCCGTGCGCGATGATGGCCCCGGTCTCGAGGATGCCGGTGTCGTGCAGCACCTGGATGGGCGTGACCCCGAGCCGGTCGAGACTCGAGCGGGTCTGCGAGGGGCTCTCGGACGCGTGGATGTGGGTGCGCACTCCGAGACGGCGGGCGTGCTCGGCCGTCTTCTCGAGGTCGGCGTCGTTCACCGTGTAGGTCGCGTGCGGTCCCATCGCGGTGGTGATTCGGCCGTCTGCGGCGCCGTTCCAGCGCTCGGCGAACGCCGCGGACCGCTCGATCCCCTCCTCCCCCTGCGACGAGAAGAAGGTCGAGGCGAGAAGTGCCCGCGCGCCGCTTTCGGCCACGACCTCGGCGATGCGGTCTGTCGAGAAGTAGTGATCGGCGAAGCTCGTGACACCGGCGAGCAGCATCTCCCCCACGGCGAGCTGCGCGCCCAAGGTCACGTCGCGCTCGGTGAGGTTGACCTCCATCGGCCAGATGTGGGCGTTGAACCACTCGCTGGTGGGCACGTCTTCGGCCGAGCCTCGGAACATGGTCATCGGCGAGTGCGTGTGAGAGTTCATGAGCCCGGGAATGGCCACGTGTCCTCGGCCGTCGATGAGCGTCGTCGCCGCGTCACGCTCGGCCAGGGTCACCTCGACGCTGGGTTTCACCCACGCGATCGTGTTGCCCCGGATGCCGATGGCATGGTCGTCGAGGAACGTCGCCGTTCCGCGCGCCGCGACATCGGTGCGCGGCAGCGCGGTGTAGTTCGGGGCGGGCCGGGTCGTGCGACTGAGAACCGTCGCCCCGGTGATGATGGTGTGCACGGGCTGCTCGTGTGCCCGCCCTGCTTCCTGGGTCGTCTGCTCGTTCGTCATTCGATCTCCTCCCCCGCGAGCCACCGTATCGTGCGGTCGAAGAGCGGGGCATAGCCCGCCCAGCCCAGGAATGCGGGCGGCGCCCAGTGCGGCGCGAGGTCGGAGGTGAACGCGGCGTTTCGACCCGCGCCATAGCCTCCCACGGCCAGCAACGGATGCCCGGCGCAGCTCGCGAGCGTCGCCGCGCCCGGCCGGGTGGTCACCTCGTTGAGGCCGAGCAGCTCGGGCCACTGCTCGTCGAGCCCGTCGGTGATGGGATGCGCGTAGGCGAGCTGCGGCGCGGCGCCGGCCGGGAGCTCCACCCGGTCGTCGCGATCGAGGATCTCGACGGGAAGCGCCTCGGCGAGCGGCGTGCGCCCCCATCGCGCCTTCGCATCGATGCCGGAGAACGTGAGATAGCCGCCGACCATGAGGAGGCCGCCGCCGAGCTGCACGAACTCGCGCAGGGCTTCCGTGCGGTCGGGCTGTGCCTCGGACCGGGTGAAGGTGGCCGGGGGGAGCTGGAACGTGTTGGCTCCGACGTCGGAGATCACGACGACATCGGCGACCGCCGCGATGCCCTCGGCATCGGCGGGCAGGCGCGTCGAGATCTCGTGCGCCGGAATGTGGGTGACGTCGTGACCCGCCGAGCGCAGGGCGGCGACGAACTCCTGCCCGCCCAGAGTGAACTCGGAGGTGTGAAAGGAGTCGAAGCCCTTCTGGTGAACCGAATAGACGAACCAGGATTCTCCGAGGAGCAGGACGCGTGACATGGCAGCACTGTATACCAATCGTTTTGCACCCCCGGAGTATTTCTTATACTCGAAACATTCGGGAAACACTGCAAAGCGTTTTGCGGCGTACCGTCGCCCTATCGAACCGTCCGAAGGAGACCCTTTTGTCACGCATCCACAGCTCTCGCCTCTTCGCGGTCGGCGGCCTCGTGCTCGCCGCCTCGCTCGCGCTCACGGCCTGCTCCGGCAAGACGGCCACCACGGGCGCCAGCACCGATCCCGACCTTCCCAAGGTCGCGATGCTCTACGGAACGACGGGTGACTTCTCGTTCATGGACAGCGCGTACAAGGGGTTCACCGATGCGCAGGACAGCCTCGACTTCACTCCCATCGACCTCTCCAGCCCCAACACCGACGACTACCAGGACCGCCTCGACCTCGCCATCTCCGAGGGAGCCGGCCTCGCCATCGGCATCGGGTTCCAGTACGCGACCCCGATGGAGCAGACGACCGACCACCCCGACACGCAGTTCGTGGCCGTCGACATCGACAAGGGCACGGTCATCCCCGACACCACCACCATCTCGTTCGCCGCAGAGCAGTCCTCCTACCTCGTCGGCATGGCGGCGGCACTCGCGTCGAAGACGGGCCACGTGGGATTCATCGGCGGCGTCGACCAGCCGAGCATCCAGAACTTCTTCGTCGGCTTCGAGGCCGGCGCCACCTCGGTCGACCCGAACATCACGGTCGACTCCACCTACCTGGCTCCCCTCGGTGACTTCACCGGATTCTCCGACCCGACCAAGGGCAAGGAGGCCGCCGCATCGATGTACTCCAGCGGAGCCGACGTCATCTACGCCGCAGCCGGCGGATCGGGCCAGGGCGTCTACGAGCAGGCGGCCGCATCCAGCACCGACGCCCAGAAGAACTGGGCCATCGGGGTCGACGGCGACGTCTACGAGCAGGTCGACGACTCGATCAAGCCGTACATCCTGACCTCGGCCATCAAGAACGTGAATGTGGCCGTCGAGGACTCGATCAAGGCATTCCTCGATGGAACCCTCGAAGAGGGCGAGCAGGACTTCGACCTGTCCAACGACGGCGTCGGCTACTCGACCTCGGGCGGCTTCGTCGACCAGTACAGCGAGCAGCTCGAGAAGGCCAAGGCGGATATCATCGCCGGAACGATCACGGTGACGTCGGCGCTCTAGCCGAGAAGGACGCTCTAGCCGAGAAGGACTGGCATGCAGAAGCAGGAAGAGCTGGTGCGCCTGACGGGCATCGTCAAGAGGTTCGGCGCCTTCACCGCCAACGACCGCATCGACCTGTCCGTGAAAGCGGGCACGGTACACGCGATCGTCGGAGAGAACGGTGCGGGCAAGTCGACCCTCATGAAGATCCTCGCCGGTGAGGAGCACCCCGATGAGGGCACGATCACGATCGCGGGCGAGCCTCGCACGTTCTCGTCGCCCCGCGACGCCCAGCGCGCCGGCATCGGCATCGTGCACCAGCACTTCCTGCTCGCCGACGCGCTCAGCGTGTGGGAGAACGTGGTGCTCGCCGACGAGCCGGGCTCGGCCCTGCGGCTCGACAGCCGGGCCGCCCGTCGGAGCGTCGAGGAACTCGCCGCGACGAACGGTTTCCCGGTCGACGTGAACGCCGTCGTGCGCGAGCTCGGCGTGGGAGGCCGACAGCGCGTCGAGATCCTCAAGGTGCTCTATCGCGACGCCCGCATCATCATCCTCGATGAGCCGACCGCGGTGCTCGTTCCGAGCGAGGCGCAGTCGCTGTTCGCGGCGATGCGCGCGTTCACCGCCGAGGGTGCCGCCGTGATCTTCATCTCGCACAAGCTCGACGAGGTGCTCGACTTCGCCGACGAGATCACCGTCATCCGGGCGGGCGAGGTGGTGGGGCACCGCATCGCGTCGGAGACCAGCGCCGCCGAACTCGCCTCGCTGATGGTGAAGGTCGCCATGCCGTCGGTGAGCCCCCGCTCCCTGCCGCCCGGCGACGACGTCGTGCTCTCCGCCGACAACCTCAGCGTCGGCCTCGACGGCGAGGTCGCCGCGCTCGACGACGTGTCGTTCGCCGTGCACAGCGGCGAGATCGTCGGAATCGCCGGTGTCGAGGGCAATGGGCAGTCCGAACTGCTGCTCGCCCTTCTCGGCCGTGCCGCCAGCACCGGCACCGTGTCGCTGGGCGGGCACGACATCAGCGCCCTCACCACCGAGCAGCGCCGCGCCCGCGGCATGGCCTACATTCCCGAAGACAGGCACAAGGACGGTCTCGTGCTGTCGATGGCCCTACGAGAGAACGCCGCCCTCGGCTACCACTCGAGGGCTCCGATCAAACGCGGCCCATGGTTCAGCCGCTCCGGCGCCGCAGCGGCCGCCGCCTCGATCATCGAGAAGTTCGACGTGCGCGGCGGCTCCGTCGCGAGCCTCGCCTCGTCGCTCTCGGGCGGCAACCAGCAGAAATTCATCGTGGGGCGCGAACTGGGCTCATCCCCCGACGTGCTCATCGCCGCCCACCCCACGCGCGGCGTCGATATCGGCGCCCAGTCGGCCGTCTGGACCGAACTGACCGCGGCCCGCGATCGCGGACTCGGCATGCTTCTCATCTCGGCTGACCTCGACGAATTGCTCTCGCTCTCCGATCGCCTGCTCGTCTTCTACAAGGGCCGCATCGTGGCCGAACTCCTGCCCTCAGACGTGGATGCGCAGGAGCTGGGCGAATACATGACCGGCGTGCGGCGCCAGGGAGAGGCGGCGGCATGACGCGGCGCATCCTGCTCACGATTGCCGGCCCCGTCGTATCGGTGCTGCTGGCACTGCTCGTGACCACGCTCTTCCTCACCTTCGGCGGCTACTCGGCCGCCAGCGCCTACGAGGTCATGTGGAACTACGGCATCGAGCCGGCCTCGCTCGTATCGGCCCTCAACAATGCGGTGCCGCTCTACCTCGCCGGCATCGCGGCGGCCTTCGCCCTGCGCATGGGTCTGTTCAACATCGGTGTCGACGGCCAGTACCGGGTCGCCGCGCTGGCCGGCGCGGTGGTCGCGGCCAATCTGCCCCTTCCGCTCTATCTGCGACTGCCGATCACCCTGCTGGTGTGCTGCCTGGTCGGCGCTCTCTGGGCCCTGGTTCCGGCGCTGCTCCGCGTGTACCGCGGGGTCAGCGAGGTCATCACCTCGATCCTCATGAACGCCATCGCGACCACGGTCGTCGCCATTCTGCTCGCCAACGTCTTCCGCTCGGGCGGAGGGCAGAACACGGGCACGGCCATCATCGGCGCCGACGGGGCGATGCCCGCGCTCGTCGACCTGGGCATCGGCAACCGCACGTCGATCTCGGGCTTCCTCGTTCTGGCCATCGTCGTGGGCATCGTCTTCTACCTGATCCAGTACCGCACGACGTTCGGGTTCACCCTGCAGGTGGCGTCGAAGTCTCCTGAGGCGGCGGAATCGGCCGGCATCAAGGTGAACCGGCGCATCATCTGGGCGATGCTCGGATCCGGTGCGATCGCCGGGCTGGTCGGTCTTCCGCATGTGCTCGGCGTCGCCTTCCGCTTCGACGGCACCCTGCCGACCGACCTGATGTTCACCGGTCTCGCCGCCGCCCTGCTCGGCCGATCGCATCCGATAGGCGTCGCTGTGGGCGCCTTCGTGCTCGCGTTCGTCGAGCGCAGCTCGCAGGTGCTCGGCCTCGTTCAGCTTCCCACCGAGGTCGGCTCCGTGTTCATGGCCGTGATCCTGCTCTCGAGCGCCATCGGCTACTGGTTCACCGACAAGGCCGATCGCCGGCTCGCTCTGTGGAACGCGATCCGCAGCCGACGCAGGGCAGGCGCACAGACCGTGGAGGCATCCTCATGACCGACAGCAGTGGGGCCGCCGCCGGCCTGACCGTCGACGGCGCGACGAAGACCGTCGCCGCCGCTCCGCGCTCGCTCGCGCCCAGTCGGCGCACCCTCCGCATGGCCCTGCGCTGGAGCCTTCTCGGTTTCGCGCTGATCGTCGTGGCGCAGTACGTGGCCGACGCCCCCGGGATCTCGGCGTCATCCACCTGGGGTTCGGCCCTGCGCCTGACCGTGCCGATCGCGGTCGTCGCCATCGGCGGCCTGTACTCCGAACGGGCGGGCATCATCAACGTCGGCCTCGAGGGCATGATGATCGGCGGCACCTGGATGGCCGGCATCTTCGGCTGGTTCTGGGGGCCGTGGGCGGCGCTCGGCGGAGGAATCGTGGGCGGTCTCGTCTTCGGCCTGCTGATGGCCGTGCTCTGCATCGAGATGGGACTCAACCAGCTCATCGTCGGTGTCTCCATCAACGTCGTCGCCGCGGCGCTCGCCCGTTTCATGTCGGACATCGTGTTCAACGGGGTCGACGGCGGCACGATCTCGCGGTCACCGCGCATCGACGGCTCGTTGCCGAACATCGGCATCCCCTTCCTCTCAGGAGGATTCGGCACCCCTGATGCGACTCGCGCCATGGAGGCGTCGGGCATCCCCGTGATCACCCAGCTGGGCGGCATCGTGGGTGGACTCACGCGCGACGTCTCACTCGCCGCGATCATCGGTCTGCTCCTCATTCCCGCGACGGCATACATCCTGTGGCGCACTCCGTTCGGGCTGCGCTGGCGGGCTGCGGGCGAGCAGCCCGCCGCACTGCAGGCCCTCGGAGGCAGCGTTCACCGAACCCGCTGGGTGGCGGTTCTCGTGGGCAGCGGCCTCGCCGGATTCGCGGGCGGCTATCTCGCCCTCATCTCGCAGGCGTACGTCGAGAACCAGACGGCCGGCAGAGGATTCATCGGCCTCGCGACGCTCATTTTCGGCAACTGGATGCCGTCGGGCGTCTTCCTGGGGTCGAGCCTGTTCGGCTTCAGCGACGCCGTCGGGCTCGGAAGGCCGGAGACGTTCAAGGCGCTGCTCTTCATCCTGGCGATCGTCTTCGTGGCGATCGGTCTCAGCCGGATGTTCGCGGGCAAGCGCCGGGGAGGACTCGCGCCGCTCCTGCTCGGCATCGCCCTCGTGCTCGTTTTCGTGTTCGTGCCGCTTCCCAGCGAGCTGCCGACCGCCGCGCCCTACCTCGTGACCCTGGCCGTGCTCGTGGTCGCGGGAACAACGATGCGACCGCCGGCCGCGCTCGGCCACCTGTTCCCGCGTAAAAACTCGCGCGGCTGATCCCGCGCGCCCACCCGAACCCTCCCCCGCGCCAGAAAGAGCACCATGAACCAGCACCTTCCCGCCGTGGCCCTCTGGGACGGCACCACCGATGCGGGCATCCGCTCTCTGAGCTGGTCCCGATCGGGCGCCGACGCCGTCTTCGAAGAACCCTCGCGCCCGGCCGCCGCCGGTGAGGAGACCCCCGAGTTCAGCGTGATCCCCGGGCTCATCGACACTCATGTGCACATCGTCGGCTATGCCGGGCCGGGCACCGCCGACTTCCTCACCTGGCCACTGATGACGCGGGTCGAGGAACAGACGCTGCACGGCCTGTCGAACGCCCTCACGGCGATGCGCGGCGGCGTCACGACGATCCGCGATCTGTCGGCCGACGACATCCAGTTCTCGATGCGTCGCGCGATCGACGCGGGCGTCGTGACCGGGCCCCGCATGCAGGCCCACGGCATGGTGAGCATGACCGCCGGCCACGGCGACCTGTTCATTCCGCCCGCCTTCACGCAGCGCAAGCCCCTGGCCGACGGCCCCGATCAGTGCCGCCAGCTTGTGCGGCACTTCGCCAGGGCCGGTGCCGACGGGGTGAAGATCGCGACGAGCGGCGGGGTTCTCTCGGTGGGCGACAAGAGTTCGTGGCGCAACTACACGCGGGCGGAGATCGCCGTGATCGTCGACGAGGCCCACGCGCTCGGAATGCGCGTCGCGGCCCATGCACATACCGCTGACGGCATCGAGGTCGCCATCGACGAGGGCGTCGACTCGATCGAGCACGGCACTCTGCTGACCGAGGCGCAGGCGTCCCGGATCGCCGCCGCCGGCATCACCGTGGCGCCCACCCTGCTCATCAACGACCGCATCGCCGCCGGCGAGAACGGCGTGTCATCCGAGCAGGCCGACAAAGCGGCGCAGCTGGTCGAGAAGCGGGATGCCGGCATGCGGGCGGCCGCCGATCTCGGGGTCGACTTCGTGCTGGGCACGGATGCCAATGGGCACCACGTGAAGTTCGGCGATCAGATGGCGGAGGTGCGGTTGATGGCGCGCGTCTTCGGCTGGACTCCGGAGCGGGCCCTGCAGGCGGCCACGTCGCGGGCGAGTCGCGCGTTGGGGCTCGAGCAGAAGCTCGGACGGATCGCTGCCGGCCAGCTCGCCGACTTCGTCGTGATGCGCGGTCGGCCCTGGCAGAACCTGTCGGATCTCGACACCGCGAACATCGTGGCCGTGGTCTCGAAGGGCGAGGTCGTATCGGGAGAGCTGCCGCGCTGACTCGTCGATCGCGAGCATCTCGCGCGATGTCGTGCCCTCTCGAGGAACTCGTGCCCTTCGGAGAGGGTGTTGCCTGAGAAGGCCGTCTGCCACACTCGGAACATGCCAGACTCACAGCCTCCTGCGTTCCCCGGTGTACCTGACGATCCGAAGACTCCCGCGTCGCCCGAGGCTGTTACGTCAACAGAGCTTGTTGCACCAACAGAGGCTGTTGCACCAACAGAGGCTGTTGCCTCGACAGAGGCTTCGAGCACGCCGCCCGTTCCGACGACCCCGCAGTTCTCCTCTGCCCCTCCACACTCGCCCGAGCCGTCCGCCCCGATCCCGCCGTCGGCACCGGCAGGTGCGTCTGAACCGCAGTTCTCGTCTACTCCTCCACCGCCGTCACCTCCCGTTCCGCCGAGTGCGCCGACGCCTCCTGCACCGCCCGCACCACCTGCACCGCCCTCGCCGTCTGCATCGCCCTCGCCGCCTGCACCGCCCTCCTACAGCAGTGCCCCGAGCGCTCCACCCGCACCGCCGTCCTACGGCAGCACTCAGTCAAACCCTTTCTCATACGGCAGCACTCCTCCGGTCAGCGACTATGGAACGCCGCCCCCTGAGCCGCAGAGCTATCCCCCGACGAGCCAGTACTCGTCCGGGCAGTACCCGTCCGGACAAAATGCGTCGGCCCAGTACCCGGCCGCGCCGTATGCTCCGGGAACGATCAGCCCGAAGAAGGGTCCGGGCGGCCTCGCTCTCACGGCGGTGATCATCGGCAGTGTCGCGCTCCTCGGGTCGTTCATTCCGTTCATCAACTACATCACCGGGTTCTTCGCGTTCGTCGGCCTTGTTCTCGGAGTGATTGCGATCTTCCTCAAGGGACGCAAGAAGACGCTCGCCATCGTGGGAAGCGCCGTGTCGTTGCTCGCGCTGATCCTCTCGATTGTTCTGTCGATCGCCTACACCGGCCTCTTCTTCGACAGCGTCGATGAGGCCATCCAGAGCAACTCCCCTTCCGTCACCTCGGAGCCCGTCGAACCAGGCGACGACACGTCCACCGGCGAGCAGGGCGCCCCCGTGGCGGGCGACGTCGGATCGCGCGAGAACCCGGCTCCTCTCGGTTCGAGCGTCGAGCTCTCGCAGTTGGGCGAGCCGACCTGGCAGGTCACGGTCAATGCCCCCACTCTGAACGCCGATGCCGCAGTCGCCGCCGAGAACTCCTTCAGCGACACGGCTCCTGCAGGAACGTCTTTCGCACTGCTGCCCATCACCACGACGTACGTCGGATCGGAGACCGGCTACCCCGCCTACGTGCAGGTGGGCTTCGAGGCGGCCGATGGCACCATGTACAACCAGTACGACGCCATTGCCATCGCACCCGGCGGCATCGATGCGGTCACGGAGCTCGCTCCCGGCGCATCCGCATCGGGCAACATCGCGGTCGCGATCCCGACCACCGGGGTCGAGCAGGGCCTGTGGGTCGTATCGAGCCTCGACGGAACGAAGTTCTACTTCGAGGCTCAGTAGCAGCTCGTTTCCTGAGCCTGTCGAACAGCGTCTCGACAGGCTCGACGAACTGTGTGTCGGACTGACTCGCGTCTCGACAAGCCCGACGCACGAGGTGTCGAACTGACTCCCTTCTCGACGGGCTCGACGAACGGGGTATCGAAGGGCATAGAGTCTCGACAAGCTCGCCGAACAGGGTTACCGGGGTCACCATGGCCTGCCTGTTCGTTGGTGCGCGGCGGGCCGGGGTGTTCGATTCGGATCTTGCCAGCTCGGTGGTCTGACATGCGGCTTGCCGTGGATCATGACGAGTTGCCATGCCGAGGTGTGGATGGTGGAGTGGTGGAACGGACACAACAACGCGAGGTTGTCGATGTCTGTCCGTCCGGGCGGATAGTCCTCGCTCACCCACGGGGTCACGTGGTGCGCCTGACACCGTGACGGTGGCGCGGTGCAGCCGGGGATGACGCATCCTCCGTCGCGGGCGGCGAGTGCTCTGCGTTGCCTTCGGGTGGCCAGACGTTTCGTCTTGCCGTGATGCAGGATCTCGCCGTGCTGGCCGAAGAGGGTGGTGATGGTGTCGCCATGGCAGCGAAGCTGGTCGATGGTGCTGATGGGGATCGGTTCGGTGCTGCCGTCGATCCACGCGGCACCGCGCCCGGATTCGAGGTCGTCGAGGGTGACGTGCACGTTCACGGTCGGTGCCGCACCGTTCAGCAGCGACACGGACGGTGAGGTAGCGGCCAGCTCGAGGAGGGTCATGACCGCGTCGAGAAGCTTCTGCTCCGCCGTGCGCGAGTCGACAATGGTGTGGTCGTCTGGGGTGCCGCTCTTCGCTCCTGACGTCTGTTGCGACGGGTCGTTCGTCAGCGGGCCGTTTTCCTCGCCTCCGGCGATGCCCTGATTTTCGGTGATGCCTGCACCTGTGTGACCGAGATCGGTCGCGTCCTGGCTTGCCGTGTGAGGTGAAGGATTCGATGTGTCGGGCGTGCGCGGGCTGAGGACGGAGTCGACCGCGGCCAGGAACACGCCCAGTTGCAGCGGTGGGAGTGCGTATCTGCCTCGGGCCATACCGTCTGCGCCGACTTTCGGGTAGCTGAACCCACGAAGCGACTGTTTTGCGGCGTCGCGGGGTTCGGCTCCGTCGGGGTCGAGGTGTTCCCGGATCCGGATCGCGAGCCGGCCGATCTCCTCGACCGTGTACCGCCTCGGTACCCTCCAGAACGCGTCCGCGCCGTCTGTGCCGTCGCTCTCTTCGACGCCCGTATCCGCGTCGGAATCGGCGTCGGCATCGATGGCGGCATCTGCGACGGTGGCGATCGCGGCGGCGACCAGGTGTCGTTCGGCCCGGTCGGTGGCATCCGACCAGCCGGTACGGTTCACCACCTCGGACAGGGTGCGGCAGATCACCGCCGCCGTATCCACACCGACCTGACCTGCGAAGAACGCCGCCTCCACGACCGGGAAGAAACTCGGATTCGGGGTTCCCGAGATCGAGATCGATGACCGCAGCCGCTGGCCAAGACTGATGCGGGTCGCCGCGGTGCGCTCCGAGATGTTCGTGGTCGCGGCAAGGAGCTTCTTCGCTGACGCGAACCCGTGACGGTAGGCGAGACCGGCGGTGTCGAGTTCGCGGCGGGAGTCGTGCGCGACTTCGGCAGCGACCCAGGTTCGGGCTGCATCGCCGGCACGACCGATCGCCTCCCAGGCGTGGGCTGCCTCGAGCAGCGCGTCACCGGAATCGGCACCCGACCCGGCACCGGTGTTCACGGCTGCGCGGTTCTCGTCGAGGAGCTCACGAAGGCGCTCGGCGATATCGCCGAGGGATGCGTCGAGGAGGTCCATACGAGAAGTCAAACAGTAGCCACCGACATTGGGTCGACGGTGGCATTCGATGCTTGATCAGGGGATATGGGTGTGGATAACTTGGCCGGAACGGGGGCTGTGGAGGAGAGGAGCGCGGCGAGCTCGGGCGGCCCTTCGACAGGCTCAGGGAACGGCGGCCCCTTCGACAGGCTCAGGGAACGGCGGCCCCTTCGGCGGGATCAGGGAGCGGCCCCTTCGACAGGCTCAGGGCACGGCCCCTTCGTCACCCATCGCGCCCGAAAGCGCGACACGGCCACGGGTGCGGTTCTATGGTGGTGCACACAGTGTTTTTCCGATCCATCGAAAGGAAATCTCTCATGTCGTCACCCCAGCCCGTCGTCTTCATCCATGGCCTGTGGGTGCACGCATCCAGTTGGCAGCCCTGGATCGAGCTGTTCGAGAACGAGGGCTACACGGCCGTGGCCCCCCTCTGGCCCGGCGAACACGACACCGTCGAGAGTTCGCGCGCGCATCCCGACGACGCCGCCGACAAGGGCATCGACGATGTCGTCGAGCACTTTCAGAGCATCGTCGATTCGTTCGACGTGCAGCCCATTCTCATCGGGCACTCGTTCGGCGGGCTCATCGTCGAGAAACTGCTGGGCCAGGGCTACGGCGCCGCGGGCGTGGCCATCGACCCGGCGCAGATCAAGGGAGTGCTCCCCCTTCCCCTCAATCAGCTGCGGTCGTCGTTCCCCGTCCTCGGCAATCCGGGCAACCTGCACAAGGCCGTGTCGCTCACCGAGGAGCAGTGGCGCTTCGGCTTCGGCAACGCCCTCACCGAGGAGGAGTCGTCTGCGCTCTGGAACGCCTGGAACATCCCCTCGCCCGCAAGACCCCTCTTCCAGGCCGCCGTCGCCAACTTCACGCTGCACTCCGAGGCGAAGGTCGCCACCGACAACGACGACCGCGCACCCCTGCTTCTCATCGCCGGCGGCAAGGACCACACCGTGCCCGAGACCCTCGTCGACGCGACCCTCGCGCAGTACCGCAACTCGAACGCGGTGACCGAGCTCATCACCTTCTCCGACCGAGGCCACTCCCTCACGATCGACCACGGCTGGAACCAGCTCGCCACCGAGATCCTCGTCTGGCTCCGCCAGCAGTCGCTCGGCCAGTAAGCCGGATGCCCACGGCCGGGAAAGCCGAATGCCCACGGCCGGGCAATCCGGATGCCCACGGCCGGGCAAGACGGCGAGCGAGCAGGATGCCCACGGTCCGGTCTCACAGACGGGCCAGGATGCCTGGGCTAGGCCTGCTCGGGCGCCGGCAATGACGCCTCGCCCGCCAGCGACAAGGTCAGCACCGCCTCGGTGATGTACGGACTCTTCTCGATCTCGAGCGCCGCCAGCCGCAGGTCCTCTGCCACATCCCCCTCCCGGTCGTTGCCCACGAGGTCGACGGCGGCCACGAGGTAGAACTCCTCGGGGCCGACGAACTCGAGGTGCAGGTAGGTGACCCGCTCCACCTCGGGGGCCGCGAGCAGCGCCGTGAGAACGATCTTCTCGATCTCGTCGTCGGCGACCTGGCCCACGAGAAAACGGCGGTTGCGGTCGATCAGAACCAACGCGACCACACCGAGCAACAGCCCGACCAGGATCGACCCGACCGCGTCGTACACCGCATTGCCGGTGAGCTGGTGCAGAAGAATGCCGAGGAAGGCGATGACGAGGCCGGCGAGCGCCGCCGCGTCTTCGAAGAACACGGCGCGGAGGGTGGTGTTCGACGTGTCGAGCACATGGTGCAGCGTTCCGACCCTCCGTCGCAGCGCGGCGGAGCGCGCCTGCCGCAGCGCCTGGAGGAACGAGATCCCCTCGAGAACCAGGGCGACACCCAGAACGATGTAGTTGATGGTGTAGTCGGCGTCGCGTTCGGGCTCGAAGAGCTGCTGCACGCCGTGCATCACCGAGACGACGGCGCCGACGGTGAAGAGCCCGAATGCCGCGAAGAGCGACCAGACGTACGCCTCCTTGCCGTAGCCGCGCGGATGGTCCTCGTCGCGCGCGCGGTCGGAGCGTCGCTCGGCGATGAAGAGGAACACCTCGTTGCCCGTGTCGGCCCAGGAGTGCGCCGATTCGGCGACCATCGACGCGGAGCCCGTGAGCACCGCCGCGATCGTCTTGGCCACGGCCACCAGCGCGTTGGCGCCGAATGCGATCAGCACGGTGAGGGTGCTGTCCTGCTTCTTTTCTGCGGAGCCGCCTGCGGAGACGTCTGCCGAGCCGCCTGCCGAGGCTCCCGCCGGGGGTGTCGTGGTCACAGGGCAACGATGCCACAGCGCCGATCGTTCTGCTGGGCGGGATCATCCGAGTCTGTGCCCCGAACAGGGGATGTCGCCGAGTGTGCATCGCCGGGTGAACGGTGCAATGCTTGAGACCCGTGAATTCGTCCAAACGATCAGGCACCGAAACGCCCTCGGCGGCGAGCGTGGAACTCGACCGCCTCCTCGCTACCGGACTCCTCCGCACGAGCTTCGAGCCGATCTTCGATCTCGACTCCATGTCGGTCATCGCCTACGGAACTGCGGCCCAGGGCCCTCCCGGCTCTCCGCTCGACTCACCCACTGCGCTGCGGGCGGCGGCGGCCGACAGCGACCGGCTGGTCGAGGTCGACAATGCCGGACGGATCGCCGCGATGAAGACCGCGGAGCGGGCCGGCCTGTCGTTGCCCCGGAGCCTGTTCTTCCACGCCGAACCGGAGACGATTCACGCGCTGTCCCTCGACGACACGGCCCGGGCGCGACCGATGGTCCTCGAGATCCGCGGGCACAACCTCGCCGCAGCGGATCTGGTCGCCCTCCTGAAGTCCATTGTCGACATCCGCGACCAGGGCTGGGCCATCGCTCTCACCGAGGTCTGCGTCGATGACCATGCCCTCGCCCTGCTTCCCATCATCGCGCCCGACGTCATCGACGTCGATCTGCGACTCATCGGCGGCCTGCCCGACCAGCACGTCGCATCCATCGTCAGCGCCATCTCTGCGTACGCCGAGGCGACCGGATGCCTCGTGCTCGCGACGGGCGTCGAGAACGAAGGTCATCTCACCACGGCTCGGGCCCTCGGCGCGACGCTCGGCCGAGGATCGTTCTTCGGAAACCCGGGCAGGCTGCCGAATACTCTGCCCTGGCTCTCGGGAGTGCGTCCGGCGCCGACGGGTCGCCTCGCAGGGCTTCGACAGGACACTCCCTTCTCCGTGGCGGCGGAGCGTCGCGAGACGCGACCGTCTCACCGCGACCTGCTTCTCGAGATCAGCCTCTTCCTCGAGGCGCGAGCCGCGCAGGAGGACGGGTCGGCCGTCATCCTCGGAACGTTCCAGCACCGCGTGAACTTCGACGAGCGGGCCGTGGAACGGTACTACCCGCTGGCCGACACAGCCGCCTTCGTCGGAGTGTTCGGCCACGGCTTCGACGAATTGACGCTCAGCGACGCGGTGTACGCGGTCGAGCTCGACAAGGAGGATCCCCTCGTGGCGGAGTGGAACGTGGTGGTGATCTCGCCGAACTTCGCCGCCACCCTGACCGCACGCCAGGTGGGCGAGCCGTCCGCATCGAACGACGATTTCGAGTTCATCCTCACCCACGACCGTCGTCTCACCATCGAGGCGGCGCGCACCCTCGTGGCACGGCTCTAGGCAGCCGATTCCTCGGGTTCCTCAGGCACCCGGTCGATTCATCGACGGCGCAAGGCTCTCGAGCACGGCGCGGGCATTGTCCTCCGCCGTCAGGTCCCTGGCGTCTGCGAAGAGCCGCACGGCGTCCTCTGCGCGGGCGCGTGCCTCCGTGTCTCGACCGTCTTTGACGGCGTGGCCGGCGAGCAGCAGAGCGGCCCGTCCCGCGTAGCGCGCATCGTCCGTGGCCTCGGCCAGGCGGTGGAGCACGAGGGCGAGCTGCGCGCTCGCGCTGCGATCCGGCCGGTCGAGTTCTGCCGTGGCCCGCATGTACAGGGCGAACATCAGTGCGTCGAGGATCACATCGAGCGACGAGTCGACCGGCCCGAGAACCGGAAGGCTGGGTCCCTTCGCCGTATGAAGCCGAAGCTGCCACTCATCGTCGACGACCTGCAGAACAGCGGAGTGCGGTGAGCCGGTGCCCAGATCGAATTCTCCGATGTCGTCGCCGAAGAGCGGGCGCCAGCCGAGTTCGGTCGAGCGACGCGACAGCCACGCTTCGACGGAGCGCAAAGCATCGTTCACCGGTTCCACTGATCCCGCCCCTTCCCTACCGACTCTAATCTCGCATGCGGTGCCCGCGCGATGCTGCATGCGTTGGAACCTCGAGTTCCATGATGATCGATCAGACCTGCAATAGTCAGGGTGGTACCTTGATGCGGGGATACGCGAGTGAAGGAGAAGGCGTGGGCTTGGTTCGAAAATGGGTCTTCCCCGTAGTGCGCATCCTGCTGATCGCAGCGATCGCCGTGGCTCTGGGCAAGCTCGCCTTCTTCCCCGACAAGACAGAAGACGTGTCGGCCGTTCCCACAGGGGAGATCGTCGAACCGGTCATTCCCGTCGCTCTGGGCACCATCGTGAACGATGTCGTCGTTCAGGCGACCGTCTCGGCAGACCCCGCAACGCCCCTCAAGTCGACCGCCGCCGGCACCGTAGACGAGATCTTCTTCGCCCAGGGCTCGACGGTCGCCGCGGGCGACGTCGTCTTCGACGTCAAGGTCGAGATCGTGCGCGCGCCCGAAGACACGATCGACGAGGAAGGCAAGACCAAGCCCCCGATCTACCGCTACGAGCAGGTCGTCGCGCCGGCGGCGGGCGTGCTCAGCTCGCTGAGCGTCATCTCCAAACAAGACGTGACGATCGGCATGACGGCCGGGCAGATCGCCCCGCCCACGTTCTCGGTCTCGGGTTCGCTGCAGCCCGAGCAGCGTTACCGGCTTGTCGATCAGCCGACGGATGCGTCGATCGCCATCACCGGCGGACCCGCGGCTTTCACCTGCACGGGCCTGCGCATCACCACTCCCCTCGCCGGCAGCGAGGGCGACGGATCGACCGGCGGCGACACGACCGGCACAGCCGGAGCATCCGGAACCGGCGGCGGAGGCGGCGGCTCGACCACCACGGTGAGCTGCCCCATCCCCGGCGACGTCACCGTCTTCTCCGGGCTCGCAGCCCAGATGACCATTGCGGGGGGCAAGGCCGACAACGTTCTCGTCGTGCCGACCACTGCGGTGCGCGGTGCCGCGCAGAGCGGAACCGTCTGGCTCTCGCTGGCCGACGGCAGCACCGAGGAGCGCGCCGTCGGCCTCGGCCTCAACGACGGGAGCCAGGTCGAGATCACCGGCGGACTGGTGGAGGGGGACCAGATTCTGCAGTTCGCGCCCGGCGCGTTGGCCGACCCCGCAAACTGCCCGCCGGGAGCGGTCGACTGCGGCGCGGTCTCGGTGAGATGAGCCTGCTCGAACTGCGCGACGTCACGCGCACGGTGATCCCACCCGACCAGCCGGCCCTGACGATCCTGAACGGCGTCGACCTCACGGTCGAGCCGGGCGACCGCATCTCGATCGTGGGCCGTTCGGGCTCGGGCAAGTCCACGCTCCTCAACCTTCTCGGTCTGCTCGACATGCCGACGAGCGGCCTCCTCACCTTCGACGAGAAGCCGGTCAAGTCCTACTCGGGAGCGGCCCGCGACCGGGTGCGGGGAGCGCAGATCGGCTTCGTGTTCCAGCAGTTCAACCTGCTCCCGGGCAGAACCGCACTCGAGAACGTGGCCATGCCCCTGCTCTATGCCGAGGGCAAGGCGTTCTGGCGCCGAAAGAAGCTCGCGGCCGACATGCTCGAGGAGGTCGGCCTCGGAAACCGCATGGACAGCATGCCCGACCGGCTCTCCGGCGGCGAGCAGCAGCGCGTCGCCATCGCCCGCTCCCTCGTGCGCGGACCGCGCCTGATCCTGGCAGACGAGCCCACGGGCGCGCTCGACCTCGACACCGGCAGCTCGGTGATGCAGCTCATCGACGACGTCGCCACCCGAACGGGCGCCGCCCTCGTCACGATCACCCACGACCCGGCCATCGCGAGCCGGGCCCGCGACCACTTCCGACTCGACCGGGGTGTGCTCACGCGCGTCGACGAGGTCGAGCTCGCCACGGCATCCGAGGCCCTCTCGTGAGGCGCGCGTTCACCAGCCTGGTCGGGGCGGTCATCGAGGCGTGGCAGGAGCTGCGCGTGCACCGCACCCGTGTGCTGCTGTCGCTCATCGGAGTCGCCGTCGCCGTGTGCTCGCTGACCACCGTCGTCGCGCTCGGCGACATCGTGCAACAGGCGAGCGAGGAGCTCAGCGAGAGGCAGAGCGGGCGGCCCGCCTCCCTCTACGTCTCGGCCTACAGCAACGACGGGGCCCCGGTCGATTCGAGCACGATGGATGCGACGTGGACCGAGACGCTGGCCCGGTACGACATCGACTACGGCAGCCGGGTGCTGCAGACCACCCAGGCGGTCCCCTTCACCACCGGCGTCGTGCAGGTGCAGACGCAGGCCGTCGACCAGCCCTACGGTGAGATGCATCGGGTGCGCCTCACCGAGGGCGCCTGGTTCGGTCCCGACGACGACGCCCTGCTCGCCCCGACCCTCGTGGTGAACCAGATCTTCTGGGAGCGGCTCGGCAGTCCCGACCTGCTCACCCACCCGACCGTCGAGCTCGGCGCCCAGGGCGGCAGTCCGGGCACCACGGCCGTGATCGTGGGCGTCTACCCGGTGGCCAGTTACGAGACCGAACCGGCGATGTTCATGCTGGTCGACCACCTCGCTGCGATGGAGGCCGCCAGCTCCACGGTGACTGTCGAGGATCCGTATGCCGGCTCGACCCAGTACGAGATGTGGGTTCCCCCGGCGATCTCCGATCAGCTCATGGAGATCGTGAAACGTGACTTCTCGTCTGCGCTCGCGACCCCCGGTGGCGGAACCGGCGGCATCCAGGTCGACGTCTACCGCCAGGACTATGCCCAGTACGGCGACGACCCCTTTCTCGTGACCAAACTGGTCGTGGGCGGAATCGCCGTGCTCGTGCTGCTGCTCGGCGCGCTCGGACTCGTGAACATCGCGCTCGTCACGGTCAAGCAGCGCGTGCGGGAGATCGGCATCCGGCGCAGTTTCGGCGCGACGGCCGGGCGCGTGTTCTTCGCCGTGATGATGGAGAGCGTGGTGGCGACCATCGCCGCCGGAGCCGTCGGCGTGATCGCGGCCATCCTGATCGTGCAGAACCCGTTCACCATGGACCTCGTGGGCCAGGGACTCGTCAGCGACTTCCCTCCGTTCCCTGCCGAGGCCGCGCTGCTCGGCCTCCTGGCGGCCACCGTGGTGGGCGCCCTCGCCGGCCTGCTGCCCGCCCTGGTGGCCGTGCGGGTGAAGGTGATCGACGCCATCCGGTACTGAGCCGGCCCGCTAGCCCGTCGCGCTTGCCGTCGAGGCGCCGCCCAGTCCCCAATGGTCGGCGATGAGCTGCAGCCCCTGCTCGAAGACGTACGCCCACGTCGTGGCGTCGTGCGCGCTGCCCTGCGCCTCGATGTAGGTCGAGGTCATGCCGGCGGCCTGCGCATCGGCATAGATCGCCTTCACCTGCGGCAGGAACGCCTCGTCGTTCGAGCCCACGCCGAAGACCGCGAACGTGTCGTCGTAGGGTCCGTGCTTCTGCATGATCGCCGCGGGATAGGCGGCCTGGTAGCGGGCGAGGCTGCCTCCGAACGCGGCGTCGGCCGTCTTCTGCGGGTCGCCGATGCGCGGATACTCCTCTCCCGACGCGTCGAGGATCACGCCGAAGAGATTCGGGAAGGCGGCTCCGAGCTGGATGGAGCACGTTCCTCCCTGCGAGAGCCCGCCCACTCCCCAATAGTGGGGATCGTCGATGACGTTGAGGTTCGTCTTGATCCAGGTGGGCACGTCGACCGTGAGGTAGCTCTGCGAGTTGCCGAGCGGCGAGTCGACGCACATCGGGTTCTCCGTGGGGTCGCCGAGCTGATCGGGCGAGACCACGATCGGTGCGAGGCCGTTGTGAGCCGCCGCGTAGGCGTCGAGACTCGCCTCCAGCTTGTCGGTGATGAGCGGATCCTGGGGGCTGCCCGGCTGGCCCGACATCATGATGAGCACCGGCAGCTTCGGCGGATCGGTGGTGAGTGCCGCGGGGGGAAGATAGACGATGGCCGGCCGTGCCGGAAAGCCCGATTCGGATGCCGGGATCGTCACGGTCGTCAGGGTTCCGGTCTTCGGCATGGTCGCCGGCGCCACCCACGCGTCGAGCGACGATGACGACGCCGAGGGCGTGGTCGCGGGCAGGGGCTGCGCGGACTCGTCCTCGATCGCACTGATGCCGAGCGCGCTGCGCACCGTGGGGTACTGGCCGAAGTCGACGTTCACGGCCATCGCCGTGGTGAGCACGAACAGAACGAGCGCGAGCGCCGACGCGACCACGCGCATCCAGGATGCGCGTCGCATCGAGACGATCGCCACACCGAAGGCGGCGAACCCCGCGGCGATCCAGACACGCACGACGGGGGTCAGGTCGGCCCCGAAGAGATCGAGACGGTCGGAGAGGAGCCAGGTCAGCCCGAGTCCGAGGAGCGCGCCCGCCGCTGCGGAGACCCCGACCGCCGTGAGCCAGCGACGCCGCGTCCACCGGCGGCCGGGCCGACGGGCCACGAGCAGCACGACCGCCGCGAGCGCGAGCGCGTAGACGGCGACGAGCACCGGACCCTGAGTGATGCCCAGATCAAGAAGCCGGTTCACGATGCACCTCCTGTGTCGCCTTCGGTCTCAGATCCCTCAACAGCCTGCTCACCTGCAACACCGACAGCTGCGGAAGGTAGCACCGGCCGATGGCCGCTCCTACCGCCGGGAGGTCGGTGGTGTCGGGGTAGATCAGCCAGAGGGGAACGAACTGCGGCTGGAACTTCTTCTTGAAGTTCAGCAGCGAGCGGAACCCGTAGGCGGGTTCGAGCGACCGGCCGACGTAGTCGAGCAGCTGGGCCACGACGCTCGCACGCACCTCGAGCTGCGACGACTCCGGGGCGGCGTTCGCGAGCGGTGCACCCGACAGGCTCAGCAGGTCCATCCCGTCGCTCTTCGCCTGCTCGACGGCCGCGGCGATCACGAACTCCATCGTTCCGTTGGCCGCATCAGGGCGGCGCCGCATGAAGTCGAGGGTGTAACCGCAGACCCGCGGCCCCTGCGCCCCGTCCTGGGTGGCGTACAGCGGCAGCCAGCTCGTGACGGCGACGATCGTGCCGTCTGCGTCGACCGCGAGCATCAGGCGCACGGCCGGATCGGCGAGTTCATCGATGCCGCCGAGCGTGAAGCCCATCTCGGGCAGGTTCTTCTCGGCGACCCAGGCCTCGGAGATGGCCTGCAGCTGAGACCTCTGCAGCAGCGACAGGTCCTTCCACGACGTCCACTGTGCTTGCACGCCGGCGCGCGCCGCCTTGTTCACGGCCGTGCGGATGTCCTGCCATTTCTTGCCGGTCGGGTTCCAGTCGCGGGGGCGCAGCACGGCCTCCTCCGCCACCTTCAGTCGCTGCCAGCGCAGGGCCGCGAAGGTGTCGAGTGCGTCGTCGTCGACCCCGTAGAACGTCGCGGTCCAGCCGTGGTCCCCGCAGAAGCGCACGAACCTCTCGACGACGCGCGGGTCGGCGAAGGCGGGGCCGAACGGACCGCCGACCGCCACCGCGACGAAGCCCTGCACCCTGTAGGCCACGGCGGCATCGACCTCGGGATCGAACCAGTAGGAATTGCCCGACCAGGTCGACATGAACGACATGGTGTGCCCGCCGCCCCTGGTCAGAATCGCTCGGGCGCGCACTCGGTCGTCATCGCCGGCCACGGAGGTGCTGCTGAAGACGAGCAGACAGGATGCGACGACGACCGCCGCCCAGAACAGAGTCGACGGCAGGTGCCACAGCGCGATCGCCCCGCGCGTCGACGGAACGAAAGCGAGTCCGTCGGAGGCCACGAAGGTCGGAGGCACGAGGCGCAGCGGGAGCGCGCGGAGAAGGTCGAGCACATCCACCGTCGGCGTGAACTGGTCCCTGATGGCCAGCGATCCGAGGACGGACAGCAGGGCGGCGCCGACGAGCGCGCTCCCCGTGATCACGAAGAACCGCCTGACGCTCGAGGGGGAGGTTCGCACGTCGACATGCCTGCGCAGCAGAATCAGCAGCAGGGCGCTCGCAAGCGGCAGGATCGCGCAGAGCGCGCTCCCCGTGAGGGTCTGCCAGATGTAGGGGTCGACCTCCTGGTTCGACTCCTCGGCGATCATCGTCATCGTCTCGGGCTGGATCACCACGAAGACCGCCACCATCACCGCAGACATCATGAGGTGGATGCCCACCGCCAGCCACAGGGCTGCCCGCCGGCCCCGCAGAATTCCCCACGCGGCGATGACCCCCACCGCGACGGGGAGAAGGGCGATGAGGGCGCCGCGGGGGTGGTGCTCGTCGATCGCGAGGAGCCCGTAGATCGACAGCAGCCCGCTGCCCGAGCCGATCAGTGCCGCCACGACCGGGCCGATCGCGCCGACGGCGACCACCGTCGCCAGCAGGGTGCGGATCTCATGGTGCGAGCTGCGCACCAGCCGGAACCTCGAGCGCGAACCGCCGAGCATGAAGCCGAGCACGAGCCCGACGGGCACGGCGACGAGCGAGTAGAAGTCTCCCGCCCCGCCGGAGTACAGGAAGAACGTGACGGCGAAGAACGACGCGCCCAGCCGCATCCGGCGACGCCAGAGGGCCGAGGCGAACGAGCTGGCGGCCATGGCCGTGCAGATGACGCCCGTCGCGGGAGACAGCGCGTCGATGGAGGGGGCGTTGAGCGGCAGGAACCCCAGGTAGGTGCTCTCGACCCAGCTGAGGGCGAAGCCGATGAGACCGGATGCGGCGCTGCCCGCGACGTAGGCGACGACCGTGCGCCAGCTGCCCATGAGGCGCTCGGCGGCGCCCACGACCGCCACGATGAACGGAACGACGAAGATCAGCGCGCCGCCGCCATCGACGGCGAGGAAGGCGGTGATCAGGCCCCACCAGCGGTGGTGCCGGAAGACGTCGTCCTGGCCGGTGGCCAGCAGCTGCCAGCCCCAGTCGTAGGTGCTGGAGGCGAATCCGACGATGCTCAGCACGATCACGGCGATGCAGCACAGCACCGTCACGGGCCGACGGAGCATCCAACGAACAACAAGCACGACTACCTCAGATCACGGGCACGCGCATCGACAGCGCCGCTGAAGAGTATCGAGGCGAAGTGAGGAAAAACCCTCTCTGGCGCAATGCATGAGAAACCCGAAGCGAAGGCTCGGCTCGCGCTCTGCGATCTGTCAGGATCGGCTACTTGGCCTTGTCCTTGCCGTTGCCACCCTTGCCCGGGTTCTCGTTGCCATTGCCGTTGTTGCCAGTGCCGTTGCCCGTGCCGTTGTCGCCGGGTCCCGGCGGGGTGACGGGTTCGGATGTGACGCCGGGCTCGGATGTGACGCCGGGCTCGGGCGCCGATGGCTCGGGCTGCACGGGGGTCGTTTCGACCGGCTCCTGCTCGGCCGGATCCGTGACGCTCACCGGCTCCTCGCTGGAGGGGTCGTCGCCCGTGGTCGAATCCTCTTCGGGCGCGGCGGGCGCCTCGGAGGTGGATGGGGTCGTCGCCGGAATCGGCGACGAGTCGGCACCCATGAGCGACGTCAGGACCAGAACGGCCCCGACGATCGCCGCAGCACCGAGGCCGGCCAGAAGCAGTCCCCATCGGCGCGATCGGGGTGGACGGGGAGAACGGGGTGGCGGACCCGACGACGCCGTCGCTCCGAAAGCGACCGTGGGCAGGTCGGACGCCGTGGGGAAAGCGACCGTGGGCAGGTCGGACGCCATGGGCAGGCCAGACGCCGTCATCACCCTGGTCGGCGTGGCTTCGACGGCAGGCACGTCCGACATCGTCATCGCATGGGTCGACGCCGTCGACTCGACGGCGGCCGCCCCTTCGGACCGAAGGTCATGCGAGGCGGCCACCACCTCGAGCGCGGTCGGGCGCTCCTGCGGGTCGCGCGCGGTCATCGCCGTCAGGAGCGACTTCCACCCGTACCCGAGCGAACCGGGAATGTCGGGGTCCTGCGTCAGCCTGGCGAGCGCGGCTTCGTGCACGACCGGCTGACCGAAGACGCGCTCGCCCGTGAGAGCCTCCAGCAGCACCAGGCCGAGCGAGTAGATGTCGGACGGCGGCGCGGGTTCGGAGCCCCTCACCTGTTCCGGGCTGAGGTAGGCAGCCGTGCCGAGCAGGGTTCCCGGAGTGGTCAGGCGCGACGACCCGACCAGATGAGCGATGCCGAAGTCGGCCAGAGTGGCCGTGAACTCTTCTCCCGGCGTCAGCGACCGCCGCAGCAGCACGTTCGCCGGCTTGATGTCGCGGTGCACGACGCCCGCGCTGTGCACCACGTGCAGGGCCTCGCCCAGGTCGCGGGCCATTCGTGCCGCATCCACCGCTGAGACGGGGCCATCCGCGATGCGCGTTCGCAGCGTCGGGCCGTCGACGTACTCCATCACGAGGTACGCGTCTCCGTCGCCGTCGATGCGCGCGTCGTACAGCGTGACGAGCGAGGGGTGGTTCAGCGCGGCGAGGAGGCGGGTCTCCGACGTCTTGCGGCCGAGATCGGCAGCTTCGGAGTCGCGGAAGAGCTTGACCGCGACCGTGCGCCCCAGGGTCTCGTCGGTCGCCCGGTAGACGACGCCCATGCCGCCGGACCCCACGCGCGACTCGAGGCGGTAGCGGCCGCCGAGCAGAGGATTCGACGGAAGCCGGCCGTCGCTCGAACCGTCTGCCATATCGGGTGCGCTCAGACCAGCGGGTCGCTGTCGCGCGTGCTGCGGGTGACCTGTTCGCCGCTTGCAGGATCGACGGCCGAGCGGGTCGTCGACGTCGTCTGGCGGCGGCGCAGCATGAAGATGAGGCTGATCAGGAACACGACGACGCCGGCGCCCATCAGGATGTACCCGATCAGGCTGAGGTTGACGACGCCACCGAGGTCGATGTTCACCGCGAACGCCAGCACGGCTCCGATGACGACCAGTGCGATTCCGCTTCCGATACCCATGGGTATTCCTTTCGATCTGCGCTGGCGCGAGGTGTCCGCATCAGCGCACGGCACAGCGCTCGATCCGGGTGTGGATCAGAGCCGTCGAACCGATTTGCCCATGTCTATCACTCTCGGAGCGGTGGTGATCGGGGCTTGAAGCGGCGTTGTGACTAGTAGTAGGCGGCGTCAGCTCGATCCCGCGACGACCGCGGCGAGCGCCGCGTCGAGCATCGCTGCGGCACTCGAGGAGTCGACCCGCACGATGGCCATCGACGCGAAGACCAGCCCCGTCACGGTCGTCGTCAGCATGTCGGCGGCCCCACGTGCGAGCTCGGGCCGGCGGGCCGCGACACCGGATGCGACGGCCGTGCGAAGGTCGTCGCAGTAACGCGTGACGACCGTCAGCAGCGCGGCCTCGTGCCCCAGCGACGAGCCCGTGGCGTTGAGCAGCAGGCATCCGTTCCTCGCCAGGGCCGTCTCGTGGTCGACCATCGCCTGCCGAAGACCCCGCAGGTAGGTCTCGAGCGCGTCGGGCGCGACATCGGGCGCACGCAGCGGCGCCAGGCGGGGGCGCACCACGTCGTCGAGATACGACTCCACGGCGGCGTCGAAGAGACCCCGCTTGCTGGTGAACGAGTGATAGATGCTCGACCTGTTGAGGCCGGTCGCCTCCTCGAGGTCGGGCAGGGAGGTGTCCTCGTAGCCGCGGCTCCAGAAGACACCGCGCGCGGCGCGCGCCACATCGACCTCTGCGAACGAACGCGTTCTTCCCATGACCCGGCTCCTTCCGACCTGACGATGGCTACGACCTGACAATCGCGGTCGATTGAGTCTATAGTGAAACGGTCAGTTCAAAAAAAGGACCTTAATCATGATCATCGCCGCCGTCGTGCTCGCCGCACTCGCCGCCGCCCTGCACGTCTACATCTTCTTCATGGAGTCTCTGGCGTGGGATGGCCCGGCCGCCCGCAAGACGTTCGGACCGGCATCCACCGCAGAGGTCGAGGCGACCCGCTCGCTCGCCTACAACCAGGGCTTCTACAACCTCTTCCTCGCGATCGTCACGGTCATCGGCATCGTGTTCGTTCTCGTGAGCACCTCGCCGGTCGGCCCCGCGCTCATGCTGGTCGGCACCGGCTCGATGCTCGCGGCGGCGGCCGTGCTGTTCCTCTCTACGCCGTCGAAGCGGTCCGCCGCGATCCGGCAGGGCGGAATCCCCCTTCTCGCGGTGATCGCAACGATCATCGCGCTCGCCGTCTGACGGCATCCATCACCACCCGCACTCCATCAACACCGGCCCTGCATCGCCAGCGCCAGAACCACAGAAAGTCGAGATCATCATGCGCGCCCTCATCCACAACGAATTCGGAGACCCCGCAGAGGTCCTCACCGTCGAGACCGTCGCCACCCCGGAGCCCGGTGCCGGCGAGGTGCGCGTGCGCACCCTTCTGAGCCCCATCCACAACCACGACCTGTGGACGATCCGCGGCACCTACGGGTTCAAGCCCGAGCTGCCTGCCCGGGCCGGAACAGAGGCCGTGGGCGTCATCGACGCTCTGGGCGAGGGCGTGACCGGCCTCGAGATCGGCCAGCGCGTGGCCACCGGCGGCACCTTCGGCGTGTGGGCCGAGTACTTCGTCGCCAAGGCCGCCGGGCTCATCCCCGTCGGCGACGCGATCTCCGACGAGGTCGCCGCGCAGCTCGTGTCGATGCCGTTCAGCGCCATCAGCCTGCTCGACACTCTCGACCTGGCCGAGGGCGACTGGCTCGTTCAGAACGCCGCCAACGGTGCGGTCGGTCGACTCGTCGCCCAGCTCGCCGCGGCCCGGGGCATCAACGTGCTCGGCCTCGTGCGCCGCGCGGCCGGAGTCGACGAGCTGAAGGCCCAGGGCATCGGCAACGTCGTCGCCACCGACACCGAGGGATGGCGCGACACGGTCGCCGAGATCACCTCGGGTGCCGCGATCACGGTCGGCGTCGACTCGGTCGGAGGATCGGCCGCCGGCGACATCGTGTCGCTGCTCGCCGAGAACGGCCGACTCGTGGTCTTCGGGGCGATGAACTCCCCCGTCATGGAGATCCCCTCCGGCCCCGTCATCTTCAAGAGCATCTCGGTCTCGGGATTCTGGGGCTCGAAGGTCATGGGCGGCATGGACGGCGCGAAGCGCGCCGCCCTGCTCGGCGAACTCGTCACGCGCATCGGAGACGGCTCGCTGACGCTTCCCGTCGAGAAGATCTACTCCTTCGACGAGGCCCGCGAGGCGGCTGCCGCGAACTTCGTCGCGGGCCGCGCCGGCAAGGTGCTGCTGCGCCCGTAGCCTCGGCTCGCCGCCGCTACTCCGCCTCCGCCGCCCGTGTGGGCGTCGTCAGGGTCGGGGTGTAGAGCAGTTCGGAGATGCGGCGGCGGTCCATCGCCGCCACCTGCAGCGTGCCGCCGTCGACCTCCACGCTGTCTCCCACCACCGCGAGACGGCCGAGCCTCTCGACGACGAAGCCCGCCACGGTGTCGGATGCCGCGGGCGGCAGGGTCACGCCCGTCGCCTCCTCGAAGTCCTGGAAGTTCAGGCGCCCGTCGACCGAGCCGCCCTGCTCCATCATGGCCGCGGCCGCGGTCTCGGTGTCGTACTCGTCGAAGATCTCGCCCACGATCTCCTCGACGAGGTCTTCGAGGGTGACGATGCCGTCTGTTCCGCCGTACTCGTCGAAGACGACCGCGATCTGGTCGCCGGATGCGCGCAGGCCCGTGAGGGTCGGCAGCACGCCGGCGGTCGACGGAATGTAGGGAATCGGTCGCATCAGCTCGCGCAGCCCGGTCGACGAACTCGACGCCTCGTACAGGTCGCGCACGTGCACGAAGCCGACGATGTCGTCGATCGATGCGTCGACGACCGGAAACCGCGAGTACGGCAGCGCGCGCACCGACTCGAGCGCGTCGGCGATCGAATCGTCGACGGTCAGCGCCACGACCTCGGGGCGGGGCCGCATGATCTCACTCACCTGCCGGTCGCGCAGCGAGAGCACGTCGTCGAGCATGCGCCGCTCGTCGTCGGGCAGGCCCTCGTGGCTGGTCACGATCTCGCGCAGCTCCTCGTCGGAGAGCTTGTCGCCCGTCTTGTTGGGGTCGCCGCCGAGCAGCCGCACGACAGCGTTCGTCGACACCGACAGCAGCCAGATCACCGGCCGCATCAGGGTGGCGAAACCGCCGAGCACGGGCGCGACGGCGTACGAGAACCGGGCGTTGTGCTGGATGGCGAGCCGCTTGGGCACGAGCTCCCCGAGCACCAGCGACAGGTACGCGATGAGCAGGGTCAGGATGATCGTGGCGGTGGTCGAGGCGGCCGCGGCCGAGAGGCCGAGGTTCTCGAGCAGCGGCGTGACCGACGGAGCGATCGACGACGCCCCGTAGGCCGCCGACGCGAAGCCGGCGACGGTCACGCCGATCTGCACGGCCGAGAGGAAGGTGTTCGGATTGCGGGCCAGCCCTGCAACGGTTTTTCCACGCCTGCCTCGCTGGGCTATCGCGTTGATCTGACTCTCGCGCAGGGTCACCAGCGCCATCTCGGTGGCGGCGAAGACGCCGCCCACGAGAACGAAGACGATGACGAGAACGATGCTGACGACGAGTTCGCCGTTCATCGACGGACCTCCGCCGCCTGATCAGGGTGCACGCCCGGGGTCACCCGGGCGCCGGATCGGTGATGGTCGGATTTACTCGCAGACGATGTCATGCCCACGAGCATAGGGATCGCACCTCGGAGAACCCCCACAGTCAAACGGGTCCCTCCCCGCCCCGAGCCTCAGTCTTCGGAAATGGACCTGTCGAAGAGGGCCGGGCGGAAGACATCCGGATCGGGCCCGCTGCGCACGCCCGTGTCGAGGGCGTCGATCCGGGCGATCTCGTCGTCGCTGAGCTCGAAGTCGAAGACCTCGAAGTTCTCGGCGATGCGAACGGGGTTCGTCGACTTCGGGATCGCCGAGCGGCCCTCCTGGATGTGCCAGCGCAGCATGACCTGGGCCGGGCTCTTGCCGTGGCCTTCGGCGATGGATGCGATGGTCTGGTCGTCCATCACGCTGCGGCGCTCGTCGCCCCAGCCCGGGTAGAACGTGATTCCCCCGATCGGAGACCACGCCTGCGTGAGGATGCCGTGTTCGGCGTCGGCGCGCTGCACGTCGGGCTGGGCGAAGTAGGGGTGCAGCTCGACCTGGTTCACGGCCGGAACGACAGTCGTGGCCTCGAACAGCCGGTCGAGGTGCGCCGGCGTGAAGTTGCTGACCCCGATCGCCCGCACGCGCCCGTCGGCATACAGCGTCTCGAGGGCCTTGTAGGCGGCGATCGTGGCGTCGAAGCGTGAGGGGATCGGCTGGTGGAGGATCAGCAGGTCGAGCTGGTCGACGCCGAGCTTGCGGGTCGCCTTCTCGAAGGCGTGCAGGGTCTCGTCGTAGCCGTAGTCGGTGACCCAGACCTTGGTCTCGATGAACACGTGTGAGCGATCGACTCCCGAGCGGCGCAGGCCCTCGCCGACCTGGCGTTCGTTGCCGTAGGCCGCAGCGGTGTCGATGTGCCGGTAGCCGACGTTCAGGGCGGTCTCGACGGCGTTCGCCGTGTCTTCGGGCGAGCTCTGGAAGACGCCGAGGCCCAGGGAGGGAAGGGTGACGCCGTTGTTGAGGGTCAGTTCAGTGGTCATGGCTCGACGCTACGCCGCGCGCTCCTCGCGAGGGAGGCACTGCCTCAACCCCTGACAGCGTTACCCCCCAAGGCCGTGCGATGGAGAGCCTGCACGATTGAGAAGGGCGAGGCGTCAATACGATCGGGGTTCCCTGTTGGACAGGCCGGGGCGACGGCGCGCAGGCTGGAGCCATGGAATACACACACCTCGGACGAACGGGCCTTCGCGTCTCGCGCGTCGTGCTCGGCACGATGAATTTCGGCCCGCAGACCAGCGAGCCCGATTCGCACGCGATCATGGATGCCGCGCACGCGCAGGGCGTCAACTTCTTCGACACGGCCAACGTCTACGGCCAGGACCTCGGCCGCGGCGCGACGGAGGAGATCGTGGGCCGCTTCTTCGCACAGGGCGGCGGACGCCGCGAGAAGACCGTGCTCGCGACGAAGCTCTACGGCGACATGAGCGCCTACCCCAACGACGGCAAGCTCTCGGCGCTCAACATCCGGCGCGCGCTCGACGCGAGCCTCACCCGGCTGCAGACCGACTACATCGACCTGTACCAGTTCCACCACGTCGACCGCGCGACGCCATGGGAGGAGATCTGGCAGGCGATCGAGGTCGCCGTGCAGCAGGGCAAGATCCTCTACGCCGGCAGCAGCAACTTCGCCGGCTGGCACATCGCCCAGGCCCAGGAGGCCGCCAAGGCACGCCACTTCACCGGCCTCGTGAGCGAGCAGTCGATCTACAACCTCATCGTGCGCGACGTCGAGCGCGAGGTGCTTCCGGCGGCCCAGGCCTACGGACTCGGCGTCATCCCCTGGTCGCCACTGCAGGGCGGGCTGCTCGCCGGCGTGCTCGACAAAGAGGCCGACGGGTCGCGTCGCCGCTCGCGTTCCGACGACGAACTCGAGAAGCTGCGCCCGCAGCTCGAGAAGTACGAGGCGTTCGCCGCCGAGCTCGGGCACTCGCCCGCCGAGCTGGCCCTCGCCTGGCTGCTGCACCAGCCCGCGGTGACGGCTCCGATCACCGGGCCGCGCACGATGAATCAGCTCGACACGGCCATCGCATCGGTCGACATCACCCTCGACGAGGATGCCCTGGGTCGGCTCGACGAGATCTTCCCCGGCCACAAGACCTCCCCCGAGGACTACGCCTGGTAGTGCGCCGTTCCCTGAGCCTGTCGAAGGGCAGCATGCTCACCCCGCGCACTCTCACCATCTGAAAGGAACCCCATGAAGCAACGCACCATCGGCGACATCTCCGTCAGCGCCATCGGACTGGGCGGCATGCCCATGTCGATCGAAGGACGCCCTGACGAGGAGCGCTCCATCTCCACCATCCACGCCGCCCTCGACGCGGATGTCACCTTCATCGACACGGCGGACGCCTATCACCTCGCCGCCGAAGACGAGGTCGGCCACAACGAACTGCTCATCGCCAGGGCGCTGAAGAGCTACGGCGGCGACACGTCCGGCGTTCTGGTCGCGACCAAGGGCGGCCACCTGCGGCCCGCGTCCGGACCGTGGGCGCAGAACGGGCATCCGGACTACCTCAAGCAGGCCGCCGAGGCCTCGGCCAAGCGCCTGGGCGTCGACGCGATCGGCCTCTACCAGTACCACCGGCCGGACCCGTCGGTTCCGTACGCAGACTCGATCGGCGCGCTGCGCGAGCTTCTGGATGCGGGCACGATCCGCATGGCCGGCATCTCGAACGCCGACCCCGATCAGATCCGTCAGGCGAACGAGATCCTGGGCGGTCGCCTCGTGTCGGTGCAGAACCAGTTCTCGCCGAAGTTCCGGTCGAGCGAGAAGGAGCTCGTTCTCGCCGACGAGCTGCGCATCGCGTTCCTTCCCTGGAGCCCTCTCGGCGGCATCACGAATGCCGCGTCGCTGGGCGAGAGCTACGAGGCCTTCGGTCGCATCGCCCGCGACCGCGGAGTGACGCCGCAGATCGTCTGCCTCGCCTGGGAGCTCGCGAAGTCGCCGCAGGTCATCCCGATTCCGGGTGCATCCCGCCCCGAGTCGATCACGAACTCGGCCCTCGCGGCCGACTTCGAGCTGACCGCCGAGGAGTTCGCGGCCCTCGACGCGTAGCGCTACGCGGCGGGCTTCAGCGCCGGCTGCCGCAGGCGCCCCACGAGGGCGGCGGCGGCCGGTGCGGCCTGGCGCGGAACGGCTATCGCGGTCGTCCAGACCAGCGCCTCGTGCGTCACGGGAACGGCGCTCAGCAGTTCCGGCCTCTTGAACGCGAAGTGAGCGGGAACCACGGCCACGCCGAGCCCGTAGCCCACAAGATCGAGCAACGACCCCACGTCTCCGACCTCGAGCTCGACCGAGTGCGTCAGCCCCTCGTCGGCGAACGCGCGGTCGGCGAGCACCCGGGCCGCCCACCCGTCTGCGAATCCGACGAACGTCTCGTCTGCGAGGTCGCCGATCTCGACCCGGCCCCGACCGGCGAGCGGGTGATCCGGGTGGCACAGCACCACGAAGCCCTCCGACGCGATAGGAAGCAGCTCGACCGTCGCCGGAACGACACCGCAGTCGGCGACCAGCGCGAGGTCGAGCAGCCCGCCGGCGACCTGGTCGATCAGCTGCGTCGATCCGGCGAATCCGAGCCGCACCGACACGGCCGGGTGCGAGCGCCGGAAGTCGGCGAGCTCCCGAGGCAGGTGCACTCCCCCGAGACACTGCTCGGTTCCGATGCGCAGGGCCCCGCGCAGAACGCCCCGCACGGCGAGCACGGCGTCGCGGGCGGCGGATGCGCTGGCGACGGCCCGCTGGGATTCCTCCAGCATCGCGGTTCCCGCGGGAGTCAGCTGCACGCGCCGGGTGCTGCGGGTGAACAGCGTGGTGCCGAGCTCGGTCTCGAGGGCCCGGATCGACGCGGACAGCCCCGACTGCGAGATCTGCAGGGACTCGGCGGCACGGGTGAAATGCTGGTGCTCGGCGACGGCGACGAAATGCTCGAGTTGGCGGAGTTCCATGAGACTTAAAGAGTACTGCTCGCCCCGGTGGTCGAACCTAGAATCGACAGCATGCCCCGCTCCACCGACCATGCCCTGTCCTTCGGCCGCAACGTCGGCGACTACGACCGGGGCCGTCCGAGCTACCCGGCCGAGGCCGTCGACTGGATCCTCGAACAGGCCGGGCCGGCCCAGCCGGCGGACCAGGCGCATCCGGCCGACTCTGCGCTGGTCGACCTCGGCGCGGGAACCGGCAAGTTCACGGCGGCGCTCGTCGGCCGCGGCCTGCGGGTGGTGGCGGTCGAGCCCGACGCTCTGATGCGTGAGCGGCTCTCCGCGAACCTGCCGACGGTCACCGCGCTCGAGGGCAGCGGCGAGCACCTTCCGCTCGACGACGCGAGCGCCGCGCTCATCACCGTGGCCCAGGCCTGGCACTGGGTCGACGTCGACGCCACGTCGCGCGAGGTCGCCCGCGTGCTCGAGCCGGGAGGCGCCCTCGCTCTCGTGTGGAACATCCGCGACGCCGACGTCGACTGGGTCGCCCGACTCGGCGAGGTGATGGGGGCGTCCGAGGCCGAGAAGTACGACAGCGTGACCCCGCCCGTCGGTGCGCCGCTCGAACGACAGGCCTACCGCGAGTTCCGCTGGGTGAACGAGGTGACCCGGGAGCAGTTCTTCGCCATGGTCACCTCGCGAAGCTACGTGATCACGATGGCCGACGCCGAGCGCGACGCGATGCTCGCCCGCCTCGGGGAGCTGCTCGACGAGCATCCGGATCTCGCCGGCCGCACGAGCTACCCCATGCCCTACGTGACCCGGGTCACGATCGCGCGGGTCACGGCATGAGCGCGGCGCTGAACGAGGTCGAGTACCTCGAGAGCTTCGCCGAAGACCACCTCTACCTCAACCACGCCAGCTACGGGCCGCCGTCGCGTCAGGTGGCAGCGACCACCGAGCGACTGCAGAACCTCGCGATGGCCGGGGGCTTGAGCGCCTCCGCAACGCTGCACTCCGAAGACGCGCGGGCGCGGGCGGCGGTCTCGGCGCTCACGGGAACACCCTCCGAGCGCATCGCGCTGACCACGAGCACCTCGCTCGGGCTCATGCAGATCGCCTTCGGCGTGAGCGGCGAGGTTCTCGTGAGCCCCGACGAGTTCCCCGCGAACGTCTACGCGTGGCGCCGGGCGGAGGACGCGGGGCTGCTCACCGTGCGCACGCTGCCGGGCGGAGGCCCCTCCGCCCCCACCCGCGTGACGCCCGAGCTTGTTCGCGACGCGCTCATCCCGTCGATCAACGCGGTCGCCGTGAGCGCCGTCGACTTCCGCACCGGGTTCCGCGCCGATCTGGCCGGCATCCGCGAGGTCATCGGCGACCGCCTGCTGATCGTCGACGGCATTCAGGGCTTCGGCGTGATCGACGCCGACTGGACCATCGCCGACGCCGTCGCCGTAGGCGGGCAGAAGTGGCTGCGGGCCGGCTGGGGCGGCGGGTTCGTCGCGTTCAGCGAGCGGGGCCTGGATGCGATCCGCCCGGTTCTCGGCAGCTGGACCGGTGCCGAGAACACCGGACTCTACGACGGGCTCGAGCACGCGATCCTGCCGGATGCCCGGCGCCACTCCATCACCAACCTGTCGCCCATGGCCATGGGCTCGCTGGCCAGCGCGCTCGAACTGGTGTCGTCAGTAGGCATCGCCCGTGTCGAGCAGCTCATCGCCGGCACCGCCGATGTGCTGATCGAGGAGCTCGACGCCGCGGGCGTTCCGGTTCTGTCGCCGCGCGAGCACAGCCTGCGCGCCGGCATCGTGGTGGCGGGCTTCGCCGACGGCACCGCCGCGCGGGCGCACGCGGCCCTCACCGACGCGGGCGTGACGGCCACGCTGCACGGGACCGATCGCATCCGCTTCGCCGTTCATGCGACGACCACCGACGACGCCGTGCGAACCGCGGCGCGTATGCTCGGCAGCGTGTAACGAATTCGGGAGGAGACGTGAGCCGCGTGGATAGTGGCCTCGGCGAAGCGCTCCTCCTGAATACGCAGCGTCGCTAGCCCTTCGCAGCCCGCTCGGCCTCGCGGCGCCGCTCGCGCGCGGCGTCTGCCTCGGCGGCCTCGGCCACGGTCGGGGCGGTCCCCCCGAGCGAGCGCGGCTGCCACCACTGGCCCGTTCCATCGACGGGGTAGCTCGCCTGGAGCTCGTCGACCATCGTCTGCATCGTGACGCGCAAGGACTCTGTCACCTGCGTGATGTCATCCTGCTCGCCGACCACGATCGGCCTGCCGAAGGCGAAGTGCACGGGAACGCCGAATCGCTGCCTCAGCGGAATCGACCGGTTCTTCGTGAGCAGCCGCTGCCCACCCCAGACGGCCACGGGGATGATCGGCACTCCCGCGTCGCGTGCCAGGCGCGCGGCACCCGACTTGAGCTCGCGAACGGTGAACGACGAACTCACACCGGCCTCGGGAAAGACCCCGACGAGCTCGCCCGACTTCAGGGCGGCGACAGCGTTGCCGAAGGCCGCGGCGCCCGCCTTCATGTCGACGGAGATGTGATGCATTCCGCGCAGTAGCCACCCCACCGCGGGTTTGTCGAAGGCCCGCTTGGTGGCCATGAAGCGGATGCGGCGGCGGTTGTGCAGCCACGTCTGCCACTCGACGAGCGCGAACTCGAGGTAGCCGAAGTGCGTCATGGCGAAGACGGCGCCGCCGGAGGAAGGGATGTTCTCGAGGCCGGTGGCCGAGTGCGTCGTGCGCAGCCCGGCGAACATGGTTCGACCGATGCCGATGGCAGTGGAGTAGATGGGTTCGCTGGAGCGCCGCGTCATGCGAACAACGGTAGTGCGGCCGCCTGCTAGAACGCGGTGTGGCGGCGGGCCATTGACACGGCTCCGGATGGGCCGGTCATCCCCGGCGGTCAGCCCCGGCGGTCAGCCTGGGTGATACCGCCGTGGTGGTCGGGGCGCGGGTACTCGCGCGACGCCGGCTCGTGGTCTTCGACGGCGAGCGTGTCGCTCTCGGGGCGGCCGTATGCATCCGGATCGGGCGGGGTCTCGGCCTCGTCGACCGTGACCGTTCCGTCGATGTCGGTGGCGATGTTCTCGCCCTCGGCGCGCTCGGTGATCCAGTCTGCGGCGGCTTGCCGGTCGCGCGTCTCGTCGCTCGGTCTTGAGCTCTCGTGCGAAGTCTCGTCGTGCGTCATCGCATCAGCCTACGTCCGGGGCGACGAAGCCGTGGCGGGGGTTGCTTCAGAGGCGTAGCTTTGATGTCGTTCCGTGCGAAAATAGAAGGTCGAACCCACACGATGGGTTGAAAATCGAGGAGACCACACACCCCATGGCCAACGCTGGATCCAAATGCCCCGTCTGCTCGCGCACCGTCGCCGTGGGCATCGTCTCGCAGACCCTTGTTCAGCACGAAGACAAGACCGGCTTCCGCTGTGCCGGATCAGGCACCAGCCCCGGCGCCGGCCGACCGGCCGCGGCGCCACGTAAGGCGCCGGCATCCGGCACACCGCGCAGCAGCACCGCGGCCAAGCGCACCAGCCCGCCCACCAAGGGCGGCGTCACCGTGCGCCGCGTCGAGGTCGACCAGGAGGAGCTGGCCCGTCGGCAGGAGAAGCAGGAGCGCATGCGCGAGGAGCGCGCCGCGGCCGCCCGCGAGCGCAACGACGCGAACATCTCGTACTTCGACGAACTCAGGTAGTCCTCTCGGCGGAGGCCCCGCACGAAGCTCGTTCTCGCGGGGGATGTGTGCCGCTCGGCCGCTGGCCAGACTGAGGGCATGACGACGAACCGCACTTCCGCCCCGCTCAGAACACCGGCCGCGGAGCGCTCCCGCCGCCTCCGGCGCCGCTCGGTCTTCGCCGCCCTCGCCGCCGCCGTCGCCCTCGCCGTGTCGGCCTGCGCGACGAGCAGCCCCGAGGCATCCGCCCCGCCCACCGCGGTCGCGCTGCCCGACACTCCCGTCGGCGAGAAGGCGCAGTGGGTGCTCGACGCCGTCAACTCCGACGCCGAGACGACCGAGGCCGAGGTCGAAGCGAACGTCGGGGCGGAGATGCTCGAGCAGGTGCCCGCCGGCCAGCTGGTCACCGTGTTCGCCCAGATGGGCGATGCGAAGCCGTGGATCGCCGCAGAGGTGAGCGAGGAATCGAACGGCCTCGTGGTTCTGCTGCACAGCGACGCGGCCGAACTGCAGATGTCGATCTCGGTCGACGAGCAGCAGCTCATCAACGGGCTCCTCTTCCAGGAGCCTCCCGCCGATCGCACCCCTGCCGCCTCGTGGCAGGAGCTCGAGAAGAACGTGGGTGCGCTCGACGCCGACACGAGCATGACCGTGACGCGCGTCGGTGCGGCTGCCGCCGGCTCGGGCGAGCGCATCGTCGACATCGCGGGCGATGCGACCAAGCCGCTCGGTTCGGTGTTCAAGCTCTACATTCTGGGCGCCGTGGCCGACGCGGTTGCCGCGGGCACCCTGTCGTGGGACGACACCCTGATCATCTCCGACGACACCCGCAGTCTTCCGTCGGGTGAGCTTCAGGACCTGCCGAGCGGCACGCTGGTGACGGTTCGGGATGCGGCGACGAAGATGATCCAGATCAGCGACAACACCGCCACCGACCTGCTCATCGACAGGGTCGGGCGGGAGGCCGTCGAGGCGCAGCTGACGATCATGGGCCACCACGACCCGTCACTGAACACGCCCTTCCCTAAGACCAGGGAGTTCTTCCAGCTCGGCTGGAGCGCCGACTTCGCTGACGCCCAGGCGTCATGGGCGGACAGCTCGGTCGACGAGCGCCTCGCCGTTCTCGCGGGGATGCCCGGCGGAGTCCTCGACGCGGCATCGCTCGACCTGTCGAAGACGGCCTGGCAGAAGGGCATCGACTGGTTCGCGAATCCGGCCGACCTCGTGGCGGCTCACCTGGCCCTGCAGCAGAAGGCGGCGACGCCCGCCGGCGAGCCGGTACGCGGCATCCTGTCTGCGAACCCGGGGCTGCAATTCGACGAGGAGGTCTTCCCCTACGTGGCGTTCAAGGGCGGCAGCGCTCCCGGAGTGCTGGCCGGCAGCTGGCTGCTCGAGCGCGCCGACGGCGAACGCTTCGTGATCACCCTGCAGGCCTCGTCGCTCGACCCGGCCGACGTCACCGACACGGCACTCATCTTCGGAAACGTGACCGACGCGGCGACGCTGCTCGCCGACGAGTAGCGCGAGGTCTCTCAGGCGATCGGCGTCGCCGTTCCCGTCACGACGATGCCGCCCGCGGCCGGGATGTGCACCAGCAGCCTGCTGGGCCTGCCCACATGCGAACCCTGGGTGATCTCGATGTCGGCCGGGGCATCCACGAGGCCGAGCGCCCGCAGGTAGGCGCCGAACGCGGCGGCCGCCGAACCCGTGGCGGGGTCCTCCGTGATCTCCCCCACCGGAAAGAGGTTGCGGCTGTCGAACTCGGCCGCGCCCGTCGGGAAGATCGTCGTGACGGTGCCCGTCCACCCCTGCGCGTCCATCAGCTCGCTCATCGCGTCGGGGTCGAAGGTGAAGGAGTCGAAGTCGTCGCGATCGGCGAAGACGATGACCGGATGCCTGTTGCCGGCGAACGAGACACGCGGAGGGAAGGCAGGGTCGAGGCGGTCGGTCGACACCGAGAGAAGCCCGAGCAGAGTCTCGAGCACGCCCTCGTCGAGAGGATCGACCGACGGCTCGACGCTCGTGAATGACGCGGTGATGGCGTCACCGTCGGCCGTGGTCGTGATCGTCACCGGACCGACCGGCGTCTCGAACACGAAGACCCCCTCGCCGCCTCGGAGGGCGAGCGCCACCGCCGTGGCGACGGTCGCGTGGCCGCAGAACGGAACCTCGGCCAGCGGTGAGAAGTAGCGCACACGAAGGTGACGGCTGTCGCCGTCGATGCTGCTCTCGGTGATGAATGCGGTCTCGGCGAACCCGATCTCGGCCGCGATGGCCTGCATCTCGGCGTCGGTGAGCGTCGAGGCGTCGAGCACGATGCCCGCCGGGTTGCCGCCGCCGGGTGCGTCGGAGAAGGCTGTGTAGCGGAGGGCGGTGCTCGCATCGGTCATACGTCCATGCTGGCAGATGCACGCCGCCCCGGCCCCTACGCTCTCTGGTCGATCTCGGAGTATCCCTGCGGCACGACCGTGATGCGCAGCCTCGACGGGATCTGCTCCTTCATCGCTTCGACGTGGCTGATCAGACCGATCGTTCGGCCTCCCGATCGCAGGCTGTCGAGGGTGGACATGGCGATGGCCAGCGTGTCGGAGTCGAGCGAACCGAAGCCCTCGTCGATGAAGAGCGTGTCGAGCGTGATGCCACCCGCCTGGTTCGACACGACCTCGGCGAGACCGAGGGCGAGGGCGAGCGACGCGAGGAAGGTCTCGCCGCCCGACAGCGAATGCGTGGCTCGCGCCCTGCCGGTGTGCTGGTCGAGGATCGCGATGCCGAGTCCGGACCTCGTGTTGCGGTACTGCACCGAGTCGTCGTGCTCGAGCGAGTAGCGGCCACCGGTCATCACCGCGAGCCGTGCGTTCGCCGCCCTGATGATCTCTTCGAGCTGGGCCGCGAGAACATACGACTCGAGCCGCATGCGCATGGTGTTGGGCTCAGCGCCCTCGACCGAGTTCGCCAGCGAACGCATGGTCTCGTATTCGGCGAGCAGGGTCTCGGATGCGTCGAGCCGCTCGAGCGCGTCGCCCACGAGACTGCGGAGTCGGCCGAGGCGATCTGCCACGGAGCCCGCGGCGACTCGGGCCTCGTCGCGGTCGGCACCGGCCGCGCGGCGTGCCTCGGCGGCCGGCTCGATCTCGATGGATGCCTCGGGCAGCTCCTGCAATTCGGGTTCGGCGAGGATCGCCGCGGCCGTGGCGCGGGCCACCTCGTGGGCGCTGATGCGGCCGGAGAGGTCGTCGCGCTGCGGAGCCGTGAGTCGGGCCTCTGTGACCTCGTCCGAGTCGGAGAACAGCTGCTCGTCGAGGTGCTCGCGCAGCGTCTGCCGGGCGTGCTCGAGCGCGAGCCTCTTGTCGGCGTGCGCCAGCAGGGCCGCCTCGAACTCGCGAGTGACCGTGAGCAGGTGCTGCAGGTCGAGCACCCTCTCGGCGACCGAGGAGTGGTCGCCGCGGTGCTGCTCGACGAGCTCGGTGATCGATTCGATCTGGGAGACGAGCGAGGCCCGCGCGTTCTGCGTGGTCTGCAGGGCCGACGTCAGCACGTCGACGGTGGCGGTGATCGACTCGAGTTCTGCCCGCAGTTCGGTCACTCGCGACTCGAGGGCCTGCGCGGCACCGTCGGCATCGACGGCCGACGCCAGCGTGGCCCTGGCCGACTCGAGGTCGGCGTCGATCTCAGCGGGCGACCGCCCTTCGCTCGCCGAGGTCGCCGACGCGTGCCGGGCGGCCAGGTCTTGAACCGCGACGCCCGCCTCGGCCAGGGCGTCGCCTGCCGCCGCGAGCAGGGTTCGCTGCTCAGCGATCTCGGCGTCGGTGATCGGTTCGCCCAGCTCGCTGGTCCAGGCGGTGGGGTTCGGGTGCTCGGTGGCTCCGCAGACGGCGCACGGTTCGCCGTCGACGAGTCTCGACGCGAGCTCGGCCGCGTGCCCGTCGAGTCGACGGGTGAGCAGGTCGTCGTATCGGCCGCCGGCCGCCTTGTTGGCCGTGCTCGCGGTCTTCTCGACCACGCGCGCGGCGTCGAGGTCGAGTTTCAACTCGGCGGCGAGCACGGCCGACTCGCGCGCCGTGGCCAGGCGCGTGACGCGGTCTTCGGCGTCGGAGCGGCCGGAGGCCTCGACGAGGCGGGCGTTGCGCTGCTCGACGACCTCGTCGATGAGGCCGGGAAGTGTCTTCGCGCGCTCAGTGGCCTCGTCGACATCGGCCTGCTGCGCCTTTTCGGCGGCATCGTATTCGGCGACGCGAGCGGTGAGGCGGGGAATGCGCTTCTCGTCGGCGAGAACCACGTCGAGCCCGCCCATAAGACGAGAGAGCTCGTCGGCGTCGGCCGCGAGGGAGTCGGGTGTGGGGGGTGAGTCGGACTCTGCGGCGCGCTGCGCAGACGCGCCCGCTGCGGAGGACGCCTCTCCGAGACCCGACAGCGTTGTGGCCTCGGCGTAGGCGACCCGCGCGGCCCTCTCGGCGAGGGCAGCTCGATCGAGTGCCGACTCCGCGGTCTCCTGAGCGCCCACATGGGCCCAGACGATCTCGGCTCGGGTCGCCGCCTCGAGCCGGCGCCTGTCGTCGTCGACGGACTCGTCGAGTCGAACGAGCTCGGCCAGCTGAGCGGCCGCCTCATCGCGGCGAGTCTGGAGTCGACGAAGGTTCTCGCGCTCGCGCAGCTCCGCCTCGGCGGCGCTGAACCGCTCGTCGGCCACAGCCACGTGCTGCCGGGCGGAATCGAGTTGACGGTCGAGGTCGGCGAGGGCGTGCTCGAAGTAGGCGCGGTCGATGGGACGCCCCGCGGCGGAGGATTCGGGTACCGCGGGAGCCTCAGGCTCGACGAGCACCCCGGAATCGCCGGGAGCCTCAGGCTCGACGCCGTCGTCTTCAACAGCGTCGCGATCTTCGGCAGAGCCCCCACCCTCCGCAGCACCGACCGCCACGATCGCCGCCACCTGGCTGCCGAGCTCGGCGATGCGCTCGGCGGATTCGCGCTGCCGCACCTCGAGGGCCTTGCGCCTCTCGACGAGGGCACGCTCGATGTCGGCGAAGCGGCGCGTGCCGAACAGGCTCTGCAGCACGGACTGGCGTTCGTCGTTCTTGGCGTGGAGGAACTTCTGGAAGCGGTTCTGTGCCAGCAGGATGACCTGCAGGAACTGGTCTTTGCTGAGCCCGAGGATGCCGTCGAGGGCGATGCCCACCTCTCGGGGAATCGCGGCCACACCCTGCCACTCGTCCTCGTCGCCGGAGGCATGCGGCAACAGTTCGGCCGGCGCACCAGACGCGCCAGATGACATCGACGCCCCCGAGGCCTCGCCGACCCGCACGAAGAGCTGCGCGGCCGCCGGGCTCTTGGTCGTGCCCACGCCGTTCTTCTTCGGCCGCTCGTAGTCGGGCGAGCGCCGCACCCTGTACTGCTGCCCGCCCGTGCTGAACCAGAGTTCGACGTAGGTGGGGTCGCCCGGTTCGCAGTAGTCGCTGCGCAACTGCTGCTGCGTGCCCTCGTAGCGCGGCACGCCCGCGTAGAGCGCGAAGCAGATGGCATCGAGGATGCTCGACTTGCCCGCGCCGGTGTTGCCGGTGATCAGAAAGATGCCATCGTCTGAGAAGGCGTCGAAATCGATGTGCTGTGCCGTCTTGTACGGGCCGAATCCGGCGATCGTGAGGCGGTTGATTCTCACGCGGTCGACTCCCGGCCGGCCTGCTCGGCGATGATCTCGACGATCAGTTCGGCCTCGTCGTCGCTCGGACCCACCCCGTTGCGTACGAACTCGAGGAACCCGGCGATCACCTCGTTGTCGGATCGCGCGTGCAGTCGTTCGGCGTAGCTCGCCGCGGCATGCTCTGCCACGATCGTGGGCTGATGGGTGAGGGCCACGGCGTAGGGAAACCGCGACTGGATGCGACGCATGCCGTCGATGGGTCGCGCCTGGTCGGTGAGCACGACGGAGACGAAATCGCCCTCGGCAGTCGACAGCGCGGGGTCGGCGAGCAGCTCGTGGAGCTCGCCGGTGAGGATGCTGAGCGGCCGGGGCACGGGAAGGTCGACCCACTCGACCGTATCGAGACCGGCCGCATCGAGGTCGACCAGCCAGGCGCCGCGGGGCTTGGCTGCCTCGCCGAACGAGTAGTGCAGCGGCGCGCCCGAATAGCGGATGGCCGGGGTGAGGGTGGATCGGCCGTGGATGTGCCCGAGCGCCACGTAGTCGGGGCCATCGAAGACGTCGACGGAGACCAGGTCGAGGCCGCCGGCCGTGATGTCGCGCTCGACGTCGCTGGCCTCGGATGCGGACGCGTCGGCAGCCGCATCACCATCAGCGCCCGCACCACCATCAGCACCCGGGACGTTGACGACGAAGGCGTGCGACAGCACCACCGACCTCGCGCCGTCTCGCCGCGCGATGTCGTCGCGGATGCGCTGCATCGCGTAGCCCAGAACCTGGGAGTGCCGCCTCATCTCGACCTCGGGAAAGAGGTGCCTGACCAGCGCGGGCTCGAGGTAGGGGATGCCGTAGAACAGCACCGGCCCGTATTCGTCGTCGATGACGACGGGCTCGTCGAACTGCTCGGGGCGGGTGATGACGTGGATGCCCGCCAGCCCCGCCCACTCGCTCTGGAACCCGAGCCGCGTGGCCGAATCGTGGTTGCCGCTGGTGATGACCACGGATGCGCCCGCGTCGCGGATCTGCCGGATGGCCCTGCTGAGCACGTCGAAGGCCTCGCGCGCGGGCGTGGCCGAGTCGAAGATGTCGCCCGACACGACGACGACGTCGACCGACTTCGCGCGCACGATGTCGGCCAGCGCGTCGAGCACCGTGCCGAGGTTGGCGAGCGTGGAGTGACCGTGGAACGTTCGACCGATGTGCCAGTCGGACGTGTGCAGGATTCGCATGAGCCAACGCTATAGCCGCCCGCCGACATCGATCGCCGCGACCCATTGCGCGTGCCTCGGCGACCTCCTCAGAATTGACCATGCGCATCACCACCGCCCTCGTGTCGCACGAGATTTCGCAGCCCCACCCGATGCGCGTCGACATCGGAGACAGGGTCGTCGTGGGCGAGCGCGACGCCGACTGGCCCGCGTTCGTCTTCGTCACGGGCGATGCCGGCAGCGGCCGCGTTCCCCTGCGCTACCTCTCGCGCGCGCGTCCTGTCGCCGTGGTCAACACCCCTTACGACACGAGCGAGCTGCCCACCCGCGAGGGCGACGTGATCGAGGTCGTGCGCGAAGACCGGGCGAGCGGATGGCTGTGGTGCCGATCGCTCGACGGCCGGCAGGGCTGGGTGCCCGCCACGAGCCTGGTCGACTGAGCCCGGCCGACGGGCCCGGCGATCGGGCCCGGCCGACCGGGCCCGATCGACAAGGCCTAGGCCGTGCGGGCCAGGAGTTCCGCGGTGTCGTGACCCACGACATCCAGAGCCGTGGCGACGCCCGCGTTGTAGACGCGACCGTCGTGCGTGTTCAGGCCCTTCGCGAGCGCCGGGTCGTCGGCCAGGGCGCGGGCCCAGCCCTTGTCGGCGAGCGCCACGACATACGGCAGCGTCGCGTTGGTCAGAGCCCGGGTGGATGTCTCGGGTACGGCCCCGGGCATGTTCGCCACGCAGTAATAGACGGTGTCGTGCACCGCGAACACGGGGTCGTCGTGGGTGGTGGGGTGCGAGCCCTCGAAGCATCCGCCCTGATCGATCGCGATGTCGACGAGAACACTGCCCGGCTTCATCGTGGCGACCATCGCATCGGTGACGAGCTTGGGCGCCTGCGCTCCCGGAATGAGCACGGAGCCGATCACGAGGTCGGCCTCCTTCAGCTGCGCGGCGATCTCATAGGCCGACGAACTGCGCGTCTGGATCGCGCCGCCGAAGCGGATCTCGAGCTCGCGGAGGCGGGGAAGGGAGAGGTCGATGATGGTGACGTCCGCTCCCATGCCGAGCGCGTTCGCGGCGGCGTGCTCTCCGGCCACGCCGCCGCCGATCACCACGACCTTGGCCTTGGGCGTTCCGGGGACTCCGCCCAGCAGGATTCCGCGACCGCCGGCCGCGCTCATCAGGTGGAAGGCGCCGACCTGGGTCGACAGCCGGCCCGCGACCTCGCTCATGGGCTGCAACAAGGGCAGCGAGCGGTCGGCGAGCTGCACGGTCTCGTAGGCGATGCCTGTGGTCCCGGCGGCAAGAAGCGCATCGGCACAGGCTCTGGATGCGGCCAGATGCAGATAGGTGAAGAGCGTCTGGCCGGCACGCATGCGCGGGAACTCCTCGGCGACGGGCTCCTTCACCTTGAGCACGAGCTCGGCGCTCGCCCAGACCTCGTCGGCTGTCGTGGCGATCGTTGCCCCGGCCTCGATGTACTGCTCGTCGCTGATGCGGGAGCCGACTCCGGCGTCTTGCTCGACGACGACAGAGTGGCCGCGGCGCACCAGTTCGAAGACTCCGGCCGGCGTCGCCGCTACCCGGTTCTCGTTGTTCTTGACTTCTTTAGGCACTCCGATGTGCATGATGACTCCGTCCGTCTGCGGCACCTGGAGGTGCCGAAAGTTCTGGGTCGATTCTTGCCAAAATTCGTTTCTGGCAAACGGAAACCGTAGTATGAGCGATACTCCGACCAGAATCTGTGAAATAGTTCGGTCATGACCGACCCAACGAGCGCTGCGGCGAACGATCGCCGCCCCTCTCAGGCACCCGCCGAACTCGACGAGATCGACCGGTCGATCCTGCGCATCCTGCGGGCCAACGCGCGCATACCGAACAACCAGCTGGCCGAGCGCGTCGGCATCGCGCCGTCGACCTGCGTGGCCAGGGTCAGGTCCCTCGTCACCCGCGGGGTGATCACGGGCTTCACGGCCAACGTCGACCCGTCATCCGTCGGGCTGAGCCTGCAGGCGCTGATCAGCGTCACGATCAGGGCGGGTGCGCGCAACCTCATGGTCGAGCTCGGACAGGAGATCCGGCAGTTCCCCGAGGTGGTGCAGCTGTACTTCCTCGGAGGCGCGGAGGACTTCATCATCCACGTCGCCGTGCGCGACAGCGCCGCCGTGCGCGATTTCGTGCTCGACAACCTCTCGGCGCATCCGGCCGTCGCATCGACCCGCACGAGCCTGGTCTTCGACCACGACTACAGCGGCGTGTCGATAGCGCCCTGACGCCGGGAGCCGACTTGTCAACGGGTCGAACCGCGCTCGTGCCCGAACTACTCTCGCCGTAGAAGCAAAGACGCCGACGCAAAGGGGCACACCTGATGGACTACTTCTGGCTCGAAGCCTTCTATCTGGGCCTGCTCGGACTCGCGGGGCTGGCGATCGCGGGGATCTCGGTGATCGTGCTGCTGCGTCTCTTCCGCGGTCAGCGCTGACGCATCCGCGCCCGTTCGGTACATCCGCGCCCGGACGGCCGGTAGCCGATGCACCTCTGGGGCGCGGATACCCGCCGGCGCTGCGCTACACCTGCTGTTCCGGCTCGTCGGGGTATTCGGGGAAGGTCGCCAACTCTTCGTGGCCGCTGATGAAGCCGCCCAGGATCGCGGCCATCACCTCAGGACGCACGCTGTGGTTCGCCGCGTCGATCTCGATGCTGCGCGCGTCAGGCAGCGCCTCGGCCAGCGCGGCCGCGGCCGGAGGGAAGATGGGCTGGGTCTCTGCGCCGACCATGGCGATCACGGGCTGCGTGACGGATGCCCACTGCTCGGCCCACGGGGCACGGTCGGCCTTGTCGAGAACGGCAACGTCGTAGGCGAGAGTGTGCGCGATCACGAGCATGTCGGGCCACGCCGGCGAGTTCTTCGCCCCTTCGAGCCACTGAGGCGGCATGTTCCGCATGAAGTACTCGACGACGGCGCCCCGATCTCCGGACTCGACGAGCTCGGTGATGGTGCGCAGCTCGAGCCCGTCGTCGCCTTGACCCTCGAGAGTGAGCGGAACCTCGAACAGGGCGAGCTTCGTGATGCGTTCGCCGACGCCGGGCGTGGCCGCAGCCCAGAGCGCGAGCGCCCCGCCAGAGGAGTTGCCGTACAGGGCCGCGGATCCGCCCAGCACATCGAGCAGGGCTGCGATGTCGTCGACCTCTCGCTCGACCGCGTACGGAAGGGTGTCGCCACTCTCACCTCGGCCCCGACGATCGTAGTTGATGACGGAGAACCCCTGATCGGCGAGCAGCGTCGCGATGTGCGCGGTCGTGGGGTCGAAGGCCCTGTAGTTCATAGCGCTGCCCACGAGCACGATGGCGTGCGCGCCGCTGCCCAGCCGGTCGTAGGCGATGCGCGTTCCGTCTGCCGATGTCACGAACTCAGTCATGACCGCAGCCTAGCCGCGCGACCTCCACGGTCTGCGGGGACTACCGATGACGAACCACGTCGTCGTATCGTCGGATCATGACACTCGCATGGGAACAGGTCGTCATCGACTCCGAGGACGTGATTTCGCAGGGCCATTGGTGGGCAGACGCTCTGGGCTGGCAGATCATCGACGAAGCCGACGACGGAATCGAGATCCAGAACCCCGACGGAAGCCATCCGACGATCCTGGTGCTGGCCGTTCCCGAGGCCAAGACCGTGAAGAACCGGCTGCACCTCGACTTCGTTCCCGATGACCAGGCGGCCGAGGTGGATCGCCTCATTTCCATGGGCGCCACCCGGGTCGACATCGGCCAGGGAGAACAGAGCTGGGTGGTGCTCGCCGATCCGGAGGGCAACGAGTTCTGCGTGCTCTCCGCGAGGTGACGCTTCGCGCGTTGTGACCAACGCGTGTTGCCGGTTCGATCGACCCGAACCGGCAACACGCACGGCACTCAGCCGGTGACCACCGCGATCTCGTTCGGCGTCGCCGGCAGCTCGGCACTCGTGACGACCTCGCCGGTCGCCACGTCGACGGCGAAGAGGGAGTCGGTCGCCGGCTCGGTCACGTAAGCGATGCCTCCGAGAACCACGAGCGCCGGATGGGCGTCCTGCCACTCGGCTGGCCCCTCCCACGCGCCGATCACCGGGTAGCTGGCACCGAACTCGCCGGTCTCGGGATCGAGTACATGCAACGCGCCGTCGGAGCCCAGGACGATCGCCTCGTCGCTCGGCCCGCGGGCCACGTCGCGCCAGGTGTAGCCGGCTCCGTCGGGCAGCGTGACGATCTTCATCGTCTTGGCGACCGTGTCGACGAGGGTCAACTGCTCGAGCAGCACGCCCTCACGGTCGGGATCGGAGTTGTAGTCGCCGACCGCGATCGACGAGGTCTCGGTCACGTACTGGTTTCCCGTGCGGCCGTAGGCATCCGGAGCCTGGATCTTGGTGAACTCGCCGTCGTCGTAGACCAGCACGCCGTCGGAGCATCCGAAGACCGCGACCTCGTTCTTCGCCGCGCCCTCGCCGTGCACCGAGGGGCACTCCTCGTTGCGGGCGATCTCGGTGCGCGAGGCGTCGAGCACGCGCACGCCGCTGCGCCCCTCCGACGTTCCGATGGTCGTCAACAACGTTCCGTCTTCGAGTTCGATCGACACCCCGTGGTGCGCGGCGGGCGCCGACACGACCTCGGTCTCGGGGAGCCCGTCATCCGCCGCCGTCAGCAGCGCGTCGGTGTCGAAGATCGTGGTGTCGCCGGTTCCGTCGGCGAAGAGGATGGTCTTGTCGCCGTGCCGCACCACGTGTCCCGGGGTCGGCGCGTCGAAGACCAGGTCGGTCAGTTCGGGCTCGGCCGTCCGAGACGCGCCGTCGGCCGTCCAGGTTCCGGTGTCGAGCACCTGGAAGCCGTCGGTGGTCGAGACGAGCACGTGACGCCCGTCGCCGGCCGCGTTGATCCGGTTGAAGCCCGGCAGTGCGATGTCCGCCTCGAGCTCGAGGGTCGCGCCGTCGAGCACGAGGAGGCCGCCGTCGTAGGTGAGCGACACCCGCGGGGCGGGGTCTGTTGCGGATGCGGCTGCGCCGGCGGTCTGAGCGGGAGCGGTATCGGTCGCGCACGCGGTCAGCAGGAGGGCCGACGCGGTGACGGCGACGAGCGCGATCCGCCGGGAGTGGAGCTGTTTCTTCATTGTTTCCTTTTCTGTGGTGGGGTGGGCGTCTCTCACGGAGACAGCCCGGTGGCGATGAGCTCGGTGTTCGAGCGCATCATCTGCAGGTAGGTGCCGGCTCCCCCGCCGGGCTCGCCGAGCGATTCGGTGAACAGCGCGACGACATCGACGTCGATGGATGCCTCGTCGGCGAGAACCTGCACGAGCCGGTCGGGCTGCGACGAGTCGGCGAAGATCGTCGTCACGCCAGCCTTTTCGATGGCCGACACCAGGTCGTCGAGGTCGGATGCGCTGGGAGCCGCCAGGGTCGTTCCTCCCGGAATGACGGCGCCGATCACGGTGAAGTCGAATCGCGCCGCGAGGTAGCCGAACACGTGATGGTTGGTGACCAGCTGTCGCCGCTCGGCCGGGATGGCCGAGAACGCCGCGGTCATCTCCGCGTCGAGCGCCTCGAGCTGCGTGAGGTAGGCGGCCGCATTGTCGGCGATGGCCGCGCCATCGATGCCGTCGGTGTCCTCGAGCTCCCGGGCGACACCCTCGACGACGTCGATCATGCGCGCCGGGTCGGTCCAGAAGTGCGGATCGGGCGCTCCCGCCGCGTCGCCCGCGGAGTACTCGAGCGGGTCGATCAGCTCGCCGGCCGTGATCGATCGCACCCCGTCGGTCGTCGCCGCATCCAGGTTCTGCTGCAGGCCCTCTTCGAGCCCGAGGCCGTTCGACACGATGAGGTCGGCGTCGAGGATACGCGCGGCCTCCCTGGCCGAGATCTGGAACGAGTGCGGGTCTGCATCGCGCTGCATGAGCACGACGACCTCGGCCTCGTCGCCGACGATCTCGCCGACGACATCGCCCAGGATGTTCGTCGAGACGACCACGAGGGGCCGGTCTGCGCCGTCGCCGTCGGCGCCCTCGGATGCGCAGCCCGTCAATGCCAGGAACGTCACCGAGAGGGCCAGGCCCACGGCGGCCCGCACGGATCGACGCGCGCTCATCGCCCGGTCTCCGCGACGAAGGCGGGTTCGGCCCCGACGGTGAGCGTGCGGGCGACGCGCAGTCCGTCTCGGTAGTCGATCTCGTAGACCAGCCCGTCGGCGGGAGCGTTGAGGTAGACGCGATCGGCGTCGAGCTGCAGGGTGACGCCGGGTGCGAGGGCCGGGTCGGCGAGGCTCGACGCGGCGAGAGGCTCGGTGGCCGCGAGCGTCGCCCCCGTCATCGGGTCGAGCAGCAGCACGCGGCCGTCCTCGGCCAGCGCGACGACGCTGTCGTCGGTGTCGGATGCCGCCGTGACGTGAACGAGCGGAGCCTCGGTGGGCAGGAAGGTCCACTGGCGAGCGCGGGTGTCGAGCAGCCAGGCTCCTCTGCCACCCGCAACGGCGGCGACGACCGGCCGGCCGCGACGGTTGTCGAAGCCGGATGCCCTGTCGGCCGCGGAGACCTCCTGCGGATACGGGATGCTCTCGAAGTCGACGCCGCCGTCGCCGTCGCGCGTTGCCAGCAGCGCGCCGTCCGCGCATCCGAAGACCACGCCCACGTTGGTGGTGATCGAGCCGCCGAGCTCCGCGCACGCGGCGTCGGAAGCCGCGACGGCGTCGCCATCGCCCTCGATCAGCCGAACGCCCGCGGCCCGGCCGTCGGCGCCCGCGACCGTGGCGAGCGCGCCGTCTCCGAAGGGCACCACCGCGCCCTTGTGCGGCGGCGACTCGAGGCGGGCCGTCTCGACGATCTCGCCCTGGCCCAGAGCCTCGGTGTCGAGCAGCAGGCCGACCCCGGCGTCGCCGAACCAGACTCCGGTGAGCGACGGCCCGCCGACGACGACGGCCTCGCCCCGCTCGGCGATCGAGCCGACGACGCGAGGCTCTGCGGCGTAGTAGTGCACGTGGTCCTCGTGGTCGACGGTCCAAGCGCCCGAATCGAGGATCGTGAGCGTTCCCGCCTCGGCCGACGACGCGAAGACGAATCGTCCGTCTGTCGAGACCGCCGAGGGGGCCACGTCGAGCGTCGCGAGTTGAGCGCTCTGCTCGTCGAGAAGGTCGAACAGGGTCGCGGAGCCGTCGCGATCGATCGTGGTGAGCTGCAGTTGCGCCTCGGGCATCTCGGACGCTCCCTCGACGTAGCCGTGGGGCCGGCCGGAGGACTCGTCGGCCTCCGTGCCCGGGGCCCCGGTGGATGCCGTGGCGCAGGCCGGCAGGGCCAGGGCGGCCAGGAGAACGGCGGCGGGAGCGAGAGGTGCTCGGCGGAATCTAGGCGGTGTGGGCACGCGGGCCTTTCTGGGTCGAGACGGAGGGGAGGCGGGTGACGACAGCACGGGCTCCGGCCGAGAGCGCGGCGAGAACGATGGCGGTGAGGGCGATGGATGCGCCGGCCGCCGTGGACGCGTGCCACGAGACGAGCAGGCCGGCGAGCACGGCGAGGGAGCCGATCGCCGCCGCGAGCGTCATGGTCGCGGGGATTCCGCGCATCCATTGGCCCGCGGCCACCGCGGGGGCCAGCAGCAGCCCGACGACGAGCAGCGTGCCGACCGCGCTGTACGAGGCAACGACAGCGAGGGTCACGAGGCCGGTGAGCACGGTCTGCGCGAGGCGGGGTCGCATGCCGAGCGTGCGGGCGACCCGCGGGTCGAAGGCCAACGCCACGAAAGGGCGATGGAACAGGGTCGCCACCGCGAGGGTCACGAGGAGGGCGGCGGCGAGCAGCAGCACGTCGCTCCAGCCGATGGCGAGCACGTCGCCGAACAGGATCGCCGTGAGGTCGACGGCGAACGAGCGGGAACGCGACACGATGATCACGCCGAGTGCCAGCATGCCCACGAACAGCAGGCCGATGGTGGTGTCGTTCGAGAGCCGACCCCGGCGCGAGACGATGCCGACGCCGGCGCTCATGACCAGTGCGCTCACGGCCGCGCCGAGCACCACGGGCAGGCCGACGAGCGTTGCGATCGCGACACCCGGGAGCATGCCGTGGGCCATCGCCTCGCCGAGGAAGGCCATGCCGCGAATGACGACCCAGGTGCCGACGATCGCGCTCATCGAGGCCACCAGAACGCCTCCGACGAGGGCGCGCAGCATGAACTCGGAGGAGAGGGGATCGACGAACCAGGACACGAGAAGCGACCCTACATGAGAATGATTGTCATTAACGATAAGGTCGTCGTATGCAGCCGCCTCGAGACATCTCTTCCCTTGAAGCGCACGAAATCCACGTGCGGTTCGACCGAACGACGGCGCTGTCGGGCGTGTCGGCGGACTTCGTCGCGGGCACCGTGACGGCACTCTGCGGCGGCAACGGCTCGGGAAAGTCGACGCTGCTCGGGGTGCTGGCGGGCACTATCGAGCCGCAGTCAGGGCGCGTGCGCGGCCCGACGCGACGGCCGGCCCTCGTGGTTCAGCGCAGCGCGGCGAGCGACACGCTGCCGCTCAGCGTTCTCGAGGTGGTGAGCATGGGCCGCTGGGCACACCGGGGCATGTGGCGGCGATTGGATGCCGGGGATCGCGAGACGGTGCGGTCGTGCATGCGGGCCCTCGGCATCCAGAATCTGGCGGACCGCCCGCTCGGGTCGCTGTCAGGCGGCCAGCGCCAGCGTGCCCTCGTGGCCCAGGGGCTGGCCCGACGGGCCGACGTTCTGCTGCTCGACGAACCGACGGCAGGCGTCGACGCCGACGCACAGCAGCTCATCGTCGCCGTACTGCGAGCGGAAGCGCGACGCGGGGCGATCGTCGTGCACGCCACGCACGAGGAGAGCGTGCTGAACGAGGCCGACACGATTCTGCGCCTGGAGCGCGGCCGAACGGTCAGGCCTTCGTGAGCGCCGACTCCTTGTGTGCCGCCTGCTTGCCCGACTTGTCGCTCTCGACGAGGTAGGCGGGATCGTCGGTCGACGCAGTGAACTTCTGGCCGTCGAACTGGAAATCCTTCGTCTTCTTCTCGACGATCGTTCCGTGAGTCTCGCCCTGCGGCGTGTTCCAGCTGACTTTGTCGCCCTTCGAGAACGTCATGTCTCGCCCCTTACTTCTTGAGGGGGTCGTGGCCCCAGTTCATGAGTGAGTAGCGCCACGGCGTGTCAGCGACCTCGCCCGAAGGTCGCTGCGCCGAGTGCCGCTTGATGTAGCCCAGCACCGTGCGCATGTGCTCGTAGTCCGCCTCGGTGAGTTCGGATTTCTTCTTCTCGAGGATCGAGAGGATGTGCCGACCGCTGCGGTGCCCGATCGCCTCTCCTCCCGCGCTCTGGCCCACGCTGCGCGACTCGTCGGTCGTCAGCCACTTCTCGAGCGCCTTCGGAGTGAGGTTCACCGAGTGGGTGAAGTCCGTCCAGACGTCGGCGTTGTCGTCATCACTGTGGCTCATTCCCTCAGTATCGACCCTCGGCGCACTTTCGTCGCAGGGGAATGAAAATCGGCCCCTTTTGTGGGAATATGACGCTTTTCTGTCGCGTTCGATCGGTTGTCGTATACCCCCTAGGGGTATATGGTCGTCGTATGAGCAACACGCATGAGCACCTCGAGCACGCGCATCACGAGCACGACCACACGAGCCACGAGCACGACCACGCAGGTCACGAACACGGCGGCCACGAGGCCCACGACCACACTGCTCACGACCACTCGGGCCACTCCGGCCACGACCACTCGGGCCATGGCGGCCACGGCGGCCACGCCGCGCACTTCCGCCGCCTGTTCTGGATCATGCTCGTGATCGCCGTGCCCGTCGTCGGGTTCTCGCCGATGTTCGCGATGCTCCTCGGCTACGAGCTGCCCGACAACCTCGTCGTCAGCGCCATCTCCCCCGTGCTCGGAACGGTGATGTTCGTCTGGGGGGGCGCCCCCTTCCTCACCGGAGGGCTCGGCGAGATCAAGGCCCGCCAGCCGGGAATGATGCTCCTCATCGCCCTGGCCATCAGCGTCGCCTTCGTGTCGAGCTGGGGCGCGACCCTCGGCCTGCTCGACCACCAGCTCGACTTCTGGTGGGAGCTCGCCCTGCTGATCGTGATCATGCTGCTCGGCCACTGGATCGAGATGCGCTCCCTCGCCCAGGCGTCGAGCGCCCTCGACAGCCTCGCCGCCCTGCTGCCCGACGAGGCAGAGCGGGTGGATGCCGATGGCTCGGTCGTCACCGTGGCCCCGGCCGAGCTGCGCCTCGGCGACACGGTGATCGTGCGCCCCGGCGGACGCCTGCCCGCCGACGGCGAGGTGATCGACGGCACGGCCGACGTCGACGAATCCATGATCACCGGCGAGTCCGTTCCCGTCTCCCGCAGCAGGGGCGACGCCGTCGTCGCCGGAACGGTCGCGACCGACTCGGCCCTGCGCATCCGGGTCACCGCGACCGGCGACGACACCGCGCTGGCCGGAATCCGAAAGCTGGTGACCGACGCGCAGAACTCGTCGAGTCGCGCCCAGCGCATCGCCGACCGTGCCGCGGCCTGGCTGTTCTGGTTCGCCCTCGGCGCGGCCGTGATCACCTCGATCGTGTGGTCGCTCGTGGGCAGCCCGAACGACGCGATCATCCGCACCATCACCGTGCTCGTCATCGCCTGCCCGCACGCGCTCGGCCTTGCGATCCCGCTGGTCGTCTCGATCGCGACCGAGCGCGCGGCGAAGGCCGGCGTGCTCGTGAAGGACCGCCTGGCGCTCGAGAGCATGCGTACCGTCGACACCGTGCTGTTCGACAAGACCGGAACGCTCACGACGGGATCGCCGACCGTCACCCACGTGCTCGCGACCAGCGGCTCGGCCGGCGGCGACCGGCCGGGCGACGACGAGCTGCTGGCACTCGCCGCGTCTGCGGAGGCCGACTCCGAGCATCCGGTAGCCCGCGCGATCGTGGCGGCCGCCGCCGAACGCGGCCTGACGGTGCCGCAGGCCACGGACTTCCGCGCCTCCACCGCGGTGGGCGTCGAGGCCACGGTCGACGGCCGCGTCATCGCCGTGGGCGGGCCGCGCCTGCTCGAGCAGTCGAATGCCGAGGCACTGGATGCAACGCGCGGCTGGTCCGCGAACGGCGCGATCGTGCTGCACGTGCTCGCAGACGGCGTGCCGATCGGAGCCATCGGACTCGCCGACGCCGTGCGCCCCGAGTCGAAGCAGGCCGTCGCCGACCTCGCGGCCCGAGGGGTTCAGGTCGTCATGATCACGGGAGATGCGGAGGCGGTGGCGCACTCGGTGGCGGCAGAGCTGGGCATCGAGCGGGTCTACGCCGGAGTGCGCCCCGAAGACAAGTCGTCGACGGTCCGCGAGCTGCAGCAGGAGGGCCGCAAGGTCGCCATGGTCGGAGACGGCGTGAACGACGCCCCTGCCCTGGCCCAGGCCGATGTGGGAATCGCGATCGGCGCCGGAACCGACGTGGCCATCGCCGCGGCCGGCGTCATCCTGGCCGGAGACGACCCGCGTTCGGTCGTCTCGGTGATCGACCTGTCGAAGGCCAGCTACCGCAAGATGACGCAGAACCTGTGGTGGGCGGCGGGCTACAACCTGCTGTCGGTGCCGCTCGCGGCCGGGGTGCTCGCGCCGATCGGCTTCGTTCTGCCCATGGAGATCGGCGCCCTGCTGATGTCGCTCTCGACCATCGTGGTGGCGCTGAACGCGCAGCTGCTGCGCCGCATCGACCTGCGCCCGGGGCGCTGACGCAGCGGACCGCGCGACCTATTCAGGAGGAGCGCTCCACCGTGTGGATAGTGGCGGCGGCCGCGCGCTCCTCCTGAATTGGTTACAGCACGACCGGGCTCAGAAGCCGATCGAGGGATCGATGAACTCGTTCGTCACGATCTGGTCGGGCGTGAGTCCGTCGGCCGGAGGCGTTCCGAGCTTCTCGAACAGCGGCGTCGTGATGTCGATGATCTTCTGCACGCGATCGACGTCGAAGTTGCCCACGGCGTCGTCGGATCCGTTGCCCACGAGTCCCAACTCGACCTGCGCCTTCACCGAGTAGTCGGCGACACCGGGCGTGTAGACCCAGCCGTTGTCGAACTCGTCGACGGCGTTCAGGATGAGCTCGTTGGTGGCGGACGGGTCGGCGTAGTAGTCGACCGTGGCCTGCTGGATCACGGGCACCAGCGCGGTGAGGCAGGGCGAGAGCTCCTCGAGGTCACCGGTGCGCACCGACAGCGCCGAGGCGTAGATCGGGTAGCCCGCGTCGTGGATGAGCTGGAACGCGACCGGCTTGCCCCAGTCGGCGATCTCGTTCTCGTAGACGTAGGGCTCGACGGTCGCGAAGCCCTGCTGGGCATCTTTTCCGCCGGCCGCGATGAAGCTCGCGGGCGTGCCGTCGTAGCCGCCGTCGACGTGCGAGGCGGGCAGGATTCCGCTGCCCATCAGGTACTCCATGTAAGCGGCACCGCCGAAGTAGCGCACGAACGCGTCGGTCTTGCCGAGGTCTTCGATCGTCTTCACATCGGGGTAGGTCGCGGGGTCCCACATGATGATCTGCGGCCCCACCTCGAACGGGGCGAACACGGCGGTGGTGGGCATCTCGTCGCTCAGCTGCACGGCCTCGTCGGTATTGGCGTAGCCGAGCGTGATGTCCGTGTCGGTGTACTGCTGGCTGGTCACCGTCTGGAAACCGATCGCAGGCCCGCCCGAGCGCACCTCGACGTTCACTCCGGTGTACTCGCCGCTCGCGAACAGGGGCCCGGAGACCGCCTTCTTCGCGGCGTCGATCGTGGCATCCGGCCCGATCAGCTGATACAGGTTGCCCTGCTCGGCCTCAGGGTTCCAGTCGGTTTGGATCACGACGTTCGCCGGGCAGCCGGCCGCGGCCAGGTCGACGGCGCCGATGGGCAGGTCGGCGGATGCCGTGGGCTCGGAATCGGCGGATGCGCCGGTCGAGCAGGCGGCCAGGGTGGCGACGAGCGCGAGCGCCGAGGCCGACGTGGCGACCGTGCGGCCGAGCCGCCGGGAGCGGGTGGAGCGGAGCGTGCTGGACATGGTTCTCCTCTGGGTGGATGGTGTGGGGTGCTGTGGTCGGGTGGAACAGTCAGGCGAGGGTGTCGATCGCGGTCTCGCTGGCTCCGATCGCGAAACGGTCACGGGTGGTGGTGTAGAAACTGGCGCCGAATCGGGCGACCGGCGCGTAATCGTGCAGGTGCACCCGCCAGGAATCCGTGTCGATCAGCTGATCGCGGGTGTGCAGTGACACGATGCGGCCGATGAAGATCTCGCGGCTCGCGGTGTCGAGCTTCTCGTGCAGCACGCATTCGAAGGCGACGGGCGCCGCGGCGATGGTGGGCGGGCCGACGAGGCGCGACGGCATGCCGGCCAGGCCGACGGCGTCGAGCTCGCTGACGCCGGCGGGCAGGCGCTCGCCACAACGATCGGCGGCCTCGGCGAGCGGCTCGTCGACCATGTGCACCACGAACTCGCCCGTGCGATCGATGTTGCGGGCGGTGTCCTTCTGCGCTCCCCCGGCGAGCCTGTTGAGGCTGACGAGCAGCAGCGGGGGCTCCTCGCCGAGCATGCAGAACATGCTGAAGGGCGCGGCGTTCACGACCCCGCCCTCGTCGAGCGTGGTCACGAGCGCGATCGGCCGGGGCACGATCAGGCTCGCCATCAGCTTGTAGCGCTCGTATTCGCCGAGCGTCTCGAAGTCGATGTCCTGCGCGCTGCCGGCCACGGCATTCTCCAGATCGGCGCTGTTCGTCAGATCAGCGCTCATGGGAGGCCATCCACCACGAGAACAGCACGTCGCGCAGGCCGTCGCCCCGCTCTGCGTAGCGGGTCGTGAGCCCGCCTCGCCACAGCTCGTCGAAGGCCGCGGCCGTCTCGTCGTCGAGCTCGATCTGCACCGCCTCGACGCCGATCGGCAGCCCCGCGAAGGCGGGCCGGTACTGAGGGTCGCGGGTCAGGCGCCGCTCGGTTCGGATGGCGGGCTGCGCGAACTGTGCCGGTGTGCGCTGCGAGTCGTATTCGTAGATGGTCGGCACGGCGTCGAGGTCGGCGATCGACGCGCGGAACCTCTGCACTCGCACCGGTTTCAGCGAGAAGTTGCTGGTGGGCTGCACGTCGGAGCCGCAGATGTTCGGCACGGCCAGCACATCCATGACCGCGAGCAGCTCGATATGGTCGCCGGGGGCGGTGTCCTGCCTGCGGATGCGCTGCTGCCCGTCGACCACCTCGGTCGCCATGAAGATGTTGAACGAGTCGTGCACGTCGTCGGGAGTGAGCCCGTACTCGCGCTGCGCCTCCGCCTGGATGTCTGCGCAGTTGGTGTGCTCACGGAAGCCGTGCACCGACTCGTACATGTTCGCGCTGCACCGGGGGAAGAGCACGTCGTTGCAGTGCACGCTGTCGCTCAGGATGAAGAGCATCGCTCGCTCGCGCGGCGGCGCCGACCAGAGGAAGTCGCCGGTGGTGGGGTTGATCCCGTGAAGCGTTCTCGTTCGTCCGCAGTGGAAGGCCTCGCGGTAGTCGTCGAGGCTGAAGGCATTGAAGTCGAGGCACTGCGATCCCGCGATCTGCTCGAGGCGCAGGATCTCGCCGGCGCGCAGCTCGATCGCCTTTCCGGTGCCGGGCTCGAGCACGAACTCCTCGAGCAGAACGCGCTCGGCACCCGGGGCGGCCGGCGGCCCGTCGAGCAGCGCCTCACGCCATGAGCTCTCCCGACGGCTGGTGGCCGGCATCGGCAGGCGGGTGATCGAGCCCGTCGCCGTCTCGAGCACGGCACGTCGCAGGAGAGCCGACGGGTCGGCCGCCTCCCCGTCGGCGACCGACCGGGCGATGAGCTCTCGCTGCTGGCGGGTGAGACGCATCGCGGTCGCGGTCGTCGTGGTGGTCATGTCGTCTCCTGCTCGGGCGGTTCGAATGGTTAAGTATGCACATCGCTATGTTTCGGTATACCGAACAATGATGTTACGAGTACGTAAACTCCGATCAGGCGGCTACGATGGACCCATGAGCGACTCCCCCGCCGCACCGGTCTCCCGCGGCGACGGCATCTACCTCGCCCTCCGCGAAGCGATCATGGAGAGCGCACTCGCGCCCGAGACGAAGCTGCCCGAAGACGCCCTCGGCAAGAGCTTCGGCGCGAGTAGAACCATCGTGCGAGCAGCCCTCGCGCGGCTCGCGGCCGAGGGGCTCGTCGAGGTGGGCAAGACCAAGTCGGCGCGCGTGGCGCATCCCGGCCGAGACGAGGCCCGCGAGGTGTTCACCGTGCGCCGCGCCCTCGAACGGGCGACCGTCGCGCTACTGGCCGACGGCTGGTCGCCGTCGTACGCCGAGCCCATCCGGGCCCACATCGAGGCCGAGGCCCGCGCATCCGCCGACGCCGACCACAAGCTGTCGGTCAGGCTGGGCGCCGAGTTCCACATCCTGCTCGCCGAGCTCACAGGAAACCGGCTGCTGCTGCGCCACATCAACGAGATCGTGGGCCGCAGCACCCTCATCCTCGCCGTGTACGGGGCCGCGCATCCCCAGGCCGACAGCCTGCGCGAGCACGAGGAGCTGCTCGAGGCGATGGCGGCGGGCGACGCCGCGCGGGCCGAGGGCATCGTCGACCGTCACATCCAATCGGTCGAGGGCCGGGCGCTCATTCCCGACGACACGGTCGAGCGGTCGCTCGACGAGGTGCTCGCGCCATATTCCTCCGGAGCACGAACCACCGCATCGCGCCGAGGCTGAACCGGTCGCCGTCGAACCGGCGCACCCCCATTGGCAACCCAGGCGCGCCGTGCTTGTCTTGAGCCATGCCCGAGATTCCCATGTTCCCCCTCGGCACCGTTCTCTTTCCCTACATGCCGGTGTCGCTGCGTCTCTTCGAGGAGCGCTACCTCGTGATGCTCGCGAAGATGCTCGAGGTCGAGCAGCCCCAGTTCGGTGTCGTGCTGATCGAGCGGGGGCAGGAGGTGGGCGGCGGAGAGCACCGCTTTCAGCTGGGAACGCTCGCGCTCATCACCGAGATGGCCGGCGGCGAGGGCTTCGTGGCCGTGAACGCGGAGGGCGGCTCACGCTTCGAGGTGGTCGGCTGGCTCGACGACGACCCGTACCCACAGGCGCAGATCCGCTTCCTCGAGCCGCTCGAGTGGGATGAATCACTGAGCGCGCTGCGCGACGACACCGAACAGGCCGTACGCCGTGCCCTCGCGGTGGCGAGCGAATTCACCGAGCAGCGGTGGGCATCCGTCGTCGAGCTCTCGGCCGACCCGCTCGAGGCCTGCTGGCAGCTCGCGGGCATCGCGCCCGTCGGCGAGCTCGACCAGCTCGCGTTCCTCGGCGCGATCTCGATGGAGGAACTGCTCACCACCGTTCTCGAACGGGCGACGGATGCGGCCGAGTCGTTCGCATCGGCCTGGTCGGCCGGCCCCGGTCCGAACAGCACGGACACGTTCCCCGGAGACGACCTCGAGGGCGATCGGTGAGCACCCCGCGAGCGGCGGCCGACGATGCTCAGGCGCCCTCCACGACGCTCTGGTTCAACGGTGCGGTCGCGTTCGTTCTCGCGGGCATCGTCGCCATCACCCTGCACGAGCTCGCCCGGTTCCTGACGGCGATCGCACTGCAGTCGCGGGCGACGCTCTACCCGAGCTACATCGAATTCGACATCACCCAGACGCAGACGCTCATCCTCACGTCGACGGCCGCCGCGGTCACGAGCCTGGTCACCGGACTCGCGCTCATCTTCGCCGCCCGCATCTGGGGAGCGGGGATCACCCGCCTCTTCGTGACCTGGCTCGGCTTCATCAGCGTTCAACTCGTGTTCAGTTCGCTGCTGCTGGCGCCCATCACGGGCGCGGGCGACGCGGCGACCCTGCTGTTCTGGTTCGACGCCCCACCCTCGCTCTACTGGATCGGCTTCGTGGTCGGCGCCGCGGGCACCGTGCTGCTCGCCCGCCTCTTCGCCACGCGGGTCACTGCATACGCCGACGGCTCGGTCAGTTCGATGCGCTCCCTCGGAATCGGATCCTGGGCGGCGGGAACCGCGGTGCTGGTCTTCGTCTACGCGCTCACCTTCACCTTCACGACGCGGAGCCACCCCATCGAGATGGTGAGCGACACGCTCATCGGCGTCGCGGCAACCGGCATCTTCGCGCCGCTGTTCTACCCGTTCAAGGGCACCGTGCGCATCGTCAACGAGTTCCTGCGGTTCAGGCGGCCGACCGCCGCGCTGCTCTGCCTCGTCGCCGCAGGCCTCGTGCTCGTGTTCGTGCTGAACAACGGGGTGGAGTTCAGCCCGGAGTCGACGGGTTCGGCCGCGACAGGAGCGACGGCAGGTACGGGGGCGACGGCAGGTACGGGGGCGACGGCAGGTACGGGGGCGACGGCAGGTACGGTTGCGGCGGCTCCGGATGCGGCGGGCTCAGCGCGCTGACGAGCCGGCGACCGCCGCCGCGAGCTCCTCGTCGATGATCGCGAGCGTGTCGAGCCCGGCCAGCTCCTCGGCGAAGCGTCGTGCCCTGGCGCGGTAGCCCGCATCGGCCAGCACGGCGCGCACGGCCGAGCCCACGGCATCCGCGGCCGGCGTGCCGGTGCGCAGGTTGACGCCCGCCCCCGACCAGCCGATGCGGGCCGCGACCTCGGGCTTGTCCTCGGTGTCGCCCGCGACGACCAGGGGAACGCCCGCGGCGAGCGCGGCCTGCACCCCGCCGAAGCCGCCGTTGGTCACGACGACGTCGGTGAGCGGCAGCAGTCTGTCGTAGGGAAGGTAGTCGGCGACGCGAACGTTGGCCGGAACCTCGCCGAGCCCCTGCGCGGGGCGACCGCCCATCGAGACCACGACCAGCACGTCGTCGTCGGCAAGGGCCGCGATGGTGGGCCTGATGAGGCGGTCGAGGTCGTGATTGTCGATCGTTCCCTGGGTGACGTGCACGACGCGGCGCGATCCGTCGAGGTCGCCCCACCAGTCGGGCAGCGCGGCGCCGCCGTCAGTGGGCAGCGCCCCGACGAAGCGCACGTTCGGCGTGAGGTCGCCACGCGGGTACTCGAGAGTCGCCGGGCCGAGCTGCAGGAAACGGTCGAAGGCTCCCGAGATGTCCATCACGAAGAGTGTCGGCTTCGGCGCCCCGATCTCGGCGAACGCCGCCTGGGCCGCGCGCTGGGTATCGCGGAAGAGCACCCGGCGTGCGAGCGTGTTCAGCGCGCGATTTCGGATGCGGCCCAGCGGCGTCGCCGACGGCGCCATGCCGAGACCGGCCGGCGCCGTGTCGCGGCTGAGCTGGGTGAGGGGCGTCACACCCACGGCGAGGATCGGCGGGCGCTGCCCGTCGGCATCCGTGTCGGCCAGCAGCGGCGAGACGCCCGCGAACGCGCCGTCGACCAGGATGGCGTCGATGTGCTCGCGCTCGAGCACGGCCCGCACCGAGCGGTGCTGAGCCGGAATCGTCTTGACGAAGATGTTCTGGATGTCGTACTGCGCCTGGGCGAGGCCCTTGTAGCGGCCGCGATCGGGCAGGTAGCTCTCGACATCGCGGTCGTCGAAGTCGGCGCGGCCTTCGAGCGCCACGAACTCCATGCCCGCGCGCTCGATCTTCTCGGCGAACCTCGTTCCCGTGAGCATGATCACCCGGTGCCCATGCGACACGAGGTACGCCCCGATCACCGCCAGCGGCGACGCGTGGCCATGCACCGGAGTACTGCAGATCAGATAGGTGCTCATGGGTCCCCCGCGCTTGCCGTCGAATTGACTATACCGACACGTTATCGAAATCGATCCTCAGGTGCTGGTGTTCACCTGGCCGACGGAGAAGACTGGAGAGATGACGACCACAGACACCCTCGCCGATGCCTTCCAGAGAGTCCAGCAGATCGTGCGCCGCACCGTCGACGGCGCCTCGGAGGCGGTGCTCACGTTCCGCGCCGACGACGAGGCGAACACCGTGGCCTGGCTGGTGTGGCACCTCACCCGCGTTCAAGACGGGCACGTCTCCGAGCTCGCCGCCGTCGACGAGCTCTGGGTCGACGGCGGCTGGCACGATCGCTTCGGCCTGCCCTTCGACGCCGCGGCCACGGGCTACGGGCAGTCCTCGTCAGAGGTCGCGCAGGTGCGCGGCGTCTCCCCCGACGATCTGATCGGCTACCACGACGCCGTCTGCGCCCGCACGCTCGACTACGTCGCGACGCTGGACGACGACGACTTCGGGCGCATCGTCGACACCTCGTGGACTCCGCCCGTGACCCTCGCGGCGCGGCTCGTGAGCGTCATCTCCGACGACCTGCAGCACGCGGGTCAGGCGTCGTTCGTGCGCGGTGTCGCGGAGCGCGCCGGGGCCTGAGCGCGGGGAGCCGGCACGCGTCCGCCGTCAGCTGCGGCGGCGCCGCTGCCGCGACGTCAGCGCGATGTACGCGCTCAGCGCGCCGCTCGCTCCGAGCCCGATCCCCATGAGCGGGCCGCTCCAGCTGCCGAAACGCTTGCGGTCGCTCACGGCGATCTCGCCGATGCCCCGGATGAACGCGGCCACGATCACCCCGGCCACCACGCGGTTGCCCACCTTCTCGACGCGCGCCACCAGCGGGTCGAGTTCGGAGGCGCGCAAGTGCACCTCGATGCCGTTGCGGTCGATCACGTCGAACACCTTGCGGATCTTGTCGGGCAGCTCGATTCCGAGCTCGGCCGCCTCGAGGCCGGCTGCGGCCAGCCGCTTGGCTATCGCCGCGGGTGAGAACTTCGACAGCGCGAGTTTCGTCGCGTACGGCTTGAGGGCATCCCCCAGGCTGAACGTCGGATCGAGCAGCACGCCCATGCCATCGACCATCAGCAGCATGCGCAGCAGCATCACGATGGAGGGCTGCAGTTGCAGTCGGTTGTGCCGCAGAACGGTGAGCAGCTTGTTGATGAGCGCGCCCATGTCGACCTCGCCGAGGCCCTTGCCCCGGTAGATGTCGATGAAGCCCACGAGATCGGCGCGCAGCGACTCCGCATCGATCGACTTCTTCGAACTCGACAGGGCGATGAGCGCCGACGCCATACGGTCGGGGTCGTGCCTGCTCAGGGCCATGAAGAGGTCGGCGAGCTGGCCACGCAGGGTCTCGTCGATCTGCCCGACCATGCCGAAGTCGATCAGGCCGATGCGACCGTTCGGCTCGACGAAGAGGTTGCCCGGGTGGGGGTCGGCGTGAAAGACCCCGTCGACGAAGACCATCTGGGCGATGGCATCGACGGCGTGGGTGACGATGCCGGGGCGGTCGATTCCCGCGGCGTCGAGGCCGGCGATGTCATCGACCTTGAGGCCCGTGATGCGCTCGAGGGTAAGCACGCGCGTGGTGCTCGTGTCCCAGAAGACGCGGGGGATCTGGATGGTGTCGTCACCCGCGAAGTTGGCGGCGAAGATCTCGGCGTTGCGGCCCTCGTGCGTGTAGTCGAGCTCCTCACGCAGTGTGCGCGCGAACTCGTCGGTGATGCCGGTGATGTTGTAGTCGGCGGCGAGCTTCCACTGGCGAGAGGCGCGCACGGCGAGCGTGTGCAGGATCTCGAGGTCGATGGCGATGTTCGTCGCGATGTCGGGCCGCTGCACTTTGACGACGACCTCTGTTCCGTCGTGCAGCGTGGCGAGGTGGGCCTGCCCGATCGAGGCGCTGGCGAGCGGCTTGAGCTGGAAGCTCGCGAAGACCTTGTCGGGCAGGTCGCCGAGCTCCTCGACGATGAGGCGCTTGATCACCGGGCCGGGCACGGCGGGTGCACGGTCCTGCAGCTTGGCCAGCTCGGTCAGGTAGTCGGGCGGCAGGATGTCGGAGCGCGTCGACAGCAGCTGGCCGAGCTTCACGAAGGTCGGGCCGAGTTCTTCGAGGGCGCGCCGGAGATTCTCGGGGTTGCTGGCCCGCGACTGCTCTTGCGAGGCGGGCTCGAAGCGCTCGAGGCCGGTGGCCCCGATGATGAAGCTGAGCCCGTGCCTGCTCAGCACACTGGCGATCTCCCGGTAGCGTTCGAGCCGCGTTCCGACGGCTGCGGCGATCGGATTAGCCACGCGGTACCCCCTGTGCCTCGGTCATGCGCCCATCCTGCCACGGTGCCCGTCGCTTATTCAGGAGGAGAGCCCGGCCGCCGCCACTATCCACATGGCGGCGCTCTCCTCCTGAATTGATCGCGTCACCCGAGGAGCTCGCCCACCGCATCCGAGCGGCGACGGGGCCACATGTGCTTTCGAGCACCCACCACGTGCCTCACGATGGACTCGACCCACGGCCAGTCGAACATCACCATTTCGTACGTTGCTCTGAACACGACGTAGTCCATGCTCACCAGCACGGCGTCGCGGCGGTGGTCTTCGCGGTACTGGTCCTCCAGCCAATGGAAGCTGTGGCTGTCGCACTCGATCACGAAGCGATCGCCGATCAGCAGATCGACGTGTCCTACCCCCGAGATCTTCGCCTGCACGGTGAGATGGATTCCGAGCTTGCGCAGGCGAACCCGAACGAGCGTCTCGATCCCCGACTGACTCCGCCGCTCGGCCTTCTCGAGCAGGCGTCGACACCGACGCGGGAGATTCTCGAACTGCGCTCGAAGCTCCGGCTCCGATACAAAGCCGAGGTTGAGGGCGGAGTCGATCACGGTGAGGGCCATCTCCCCGCTCTGGCACACCGCTGCGTGGGCCAACGCCTGCGCAATGGTCTGCACGGGTTCACGAATGACGCCCGCAGTGGCGAGCGGGTGGATGCAGACCCGGTCGCGATCTCGGTCCAACGGCCGAGAACCGTCGTGCGGCGATCGGAGCCGCGACGCATTTCGGGGCACGGCGACGTGAAGCTGCGTGTCGGGCGGAGTCCAGATGTCGGTCAGGCTGGTGGCCGAGAACGACGTCAGCGAACCGCCGACGCGAACGGCCCGCACCACGGGCTGAGGAGCATCGGGCGACGCGTACCACCCGCGCCGCACACGGATCATGCGGGCATCGTCGACCGCATCGGAGATCTGACGAATCGACATCCCTCGGGCTGTCAGGTGGCTTCGGGGGGCGACGGGGTAGTTCTGCATTCGGAGAGAGTGCGCCGACAGGCAGACCCACGAGTCGCGATCCGGCGGTTCTGTGGACAGAGGCCGCCCGTCACTAATTCAGGAGGAGAGCCCGGCCGCCGCCACTATCCACACAGCCACGCTCTCCTCCTGAATTACGCTCGGCCACTAGTCTCGAGGGAGCTCACCGACGAGCACGCAACAACCGGCGAGCAGCCGGGCAAGGGGAACGATCGAACATGGCACAACTCTGGACACTTCATGGCGACGGCAAGAACGTCGAGGCGGATGCCGTGGTGAAGCCGGGTGAGCGACTCACCTGGCCGCGCATGGTCGGCCTGGGCGGCCAGCACGTGGTCGCCATGTTCGGAGCGACCTTCCTGGTTCCCGTGCTCACGGGGTTCCCGCCCGCGACGACGCTGCTGTTCTCCGGCATCGGCACGCTGCTGTTCCTGCTGATCACGAAGAACCGGCTCCCGAGCTACCTCGGATCCTCCTTCGCGTTCATCGCCCCGATCACGGCCGCTGTCGCCTCCACGGGCATGGGCGGCGCGCTCCTCGGCATCCTCGCGGTCGGCGCCCTCCTCGCCCTCGTCGGCGTGGTCGTGCTGATCACCGGCATCGGCTGGATCAACGCCCTGATGCCGCCCGTCGTCTCGGGTGCCATCGTGGCCCTGATCGGGTTCAACCTCGCCCCCGCGGCGAAGAACAACTTCCAGCTCGCCCCGCTGACGGTTCTCATCACCCTCGCCGCGGTCATCTTCTCGACCGTGCTGTTCAAGGGCATGCTCGCCCGCCTGTCGATCTTCATCGGCGTCGTCGTGGGCTACATCGCGGCCGTCATCGCGGGCGAGGTCGACTTCTCGGCGGTCGGCGACGCAGCCTGGGTGGGGCTCCCCCAGTTCGCCCTTCCCGCCAACCCGTTCGCCGACTCCGCGGTCTGGGGTGTGCTCCCCGCCTTCCTTCCGGTCGTGCTCGTGCTCGTCGCCGAGAACGTGGGCCACATCCGCGGCGTCGCGCAGATGACCGAGTCGCCCGAGGTGAACAGGCTCACCGGCCGCGCCCTCCTGGCCGACGGCCTGGCAACCGTGCTCGCCGGCTTCGGCGGCGGATCGGGCACCACCACCTACGGCGAGAACATCGGAGTGATGGCCGCGACCCGCATCTACTCCACTGCCGCCTACTGGATCGCCGGCGCCGTCGCCATCCTCCTCGGACTCTCGCCCAAGGTCGGCGCCCTCATCAACACGATCCCGGCAGGCGTGCTCGGCGGCGTGACCACCGCGCTCTACGGTCTGATCGGCATCATCGGCGTGAAGATCTGGCTCGACAACAAGGTGGACTTCTCGAAGCCGGTCAACCAGTTCACGGCGGCCACGGCGCTGATCATCGGCATCGCCGACTTCACCCTGAACGCCGGCTCGGTCACCTTCAACGGCATCGCGCTCGGAACGGTCGCCGCCATCGTGATCTACCACGCGATGACCGCCGTGGCCCGGCTGCGCGGCACGGATGGCGGCCCGCGCGACGCGTGACCACCAGACGGCCCGTCACGACCAGGGAAGGGTCACATACTCCAGCTCTACTCCGGCCTCGGCGCCCGCGCTCGAGCAGACCAGCACCCCGAATGCATCGGCCAGGCCTCGGAGCATCGCCGACCCGGTGAACGCACTCGGCAGGGCGAGCCCGTCGACGACGCGGAACGGGATGAGCCGCGTCGCGCCACGCCCCGGGGGCACGGCCTGAGCCGACCGGATGCGCGACAGCCCCGGCATTCCCCCGCCCGAAAGCGCGGCCAGCACCGGCCCGGCCAGGGTCAGCAGCCCCATCATCGCCGCGAGCGGATTGCCCGGAAGCCCGATCAGCAGTCGCCCGTCGTCGAGACGCGCCAGCAGGCTCGGACCGCCCGGCCGCATCTCGACCCCGCCGACCAGGATGCGTGCGCCGAGTCGCGAGAGCGCTGCGCGCAGGTGGTCTGCCGACGACGAGCCCGTGCCCCCTGTCGTGATGACCACGTCGCTCTCGCTCGGCTCCGCAGACAACGCGGCCGCGAGCGCCTCGAGGTCGTCGCCCACGCGGGCCTCGCGAACGACCTCGCCGCCCAGCAGGCCGACGAACGCCGGCAGCTGCGGGCCGAAACTGTCGCGCACGCTGCCCGGCGCCGGGATGCCGCGGGTCACCACCTCGTCGCCCGTCAGCACGAGAGACACCCGGCCTCGCGCGCGCACGACGAGCTCGTCGGCTCCGCACGCGGCGGCGACCGCGATGTGCGGGGGATTCACCCGCACGCCCGCCTCGATCGCCACCTCTCCTCGTCGGAACTCCTCGCCCGCCAGCCGGATGTGCTGGCCGGGCGACGGCTCCACCGACGCCTGCAGTTCGCCGCCCACGACCTCGCCCGCCTCGCTGCGCAGCACCGCGTCGGCCCCCTCGGGAATGAGTCCACCTGTCACGATCGCGCGGGCGTCGTTCACCCCGAGCGCCGCTGCGGGAGTCTCAGACGCCGGCCGCAGCACCCAGGGACCCGACCCGCGAACGGCCCAGCCATCCATCGCCGACGACGCGTAGTGCGGAACGTCGCAGAGGGCGACCACCGGATCGGCGAGCACGCGTGCGACCGCCGCGGAAAGAGGGAGGGAGACCGGCGGCAACGCGGCCCCGGCGGCGAACGCGAACTCGCGAGCCTGGGCCCACGAGGCGCGCTGCCCTCCCGGCGCCGCGCTCACCTCTCGAGGCTGCGCGCGAGAGCTGCGGCGATCTCGGAAGCCCGAGCCGTGGCCTGTTCGCCGCTCGCCTCGCCGAGCGCTGCGGCGCGGCCCGCCGCGTAGCCCACCAGGTAGGTGGTGAGCGGAGCCGCCGGACGCAGCACCGCGTGCGCCGCGACCCCCGCGAGCGCCAGCACGGCATCGATGTCGACCTCGAGGTCGGCGATGTCCAGCTCCCGGGCGAGGGAGGCGCTCCAGCGCTCCAACGTCTCGGTCATCTCCGCCTGCTCCTCGGGCGACCGCGCGGGCTTCGCCGGCTTCTCGGTGTTCGGCTGGTCGGTGTTCGGCTGGTCGTCGCTCATGCTCGACTCCTCTGCTCGTCAGGGTGCTCGTGTGGGTGCTCGTCGGGGGATGGCGCGGCGATGGGCGGCGCGGCGATGGATGGCGTATCGGTGGGCGGCTCGATGCCGAAGGCGGCCGCGTCGGGCCAGGTATCGACGTCGCTCGTGGAGCCCGCGGCGTCTGACAGTTCGCGCAGATCGAGCGGCGCGATCAGCGAGCGCATCGAGGCTCCGTCGAGGGTTCCGGATGCGCGCAGCGCCTCCACCGCATCGGACAGCGCGCGGCGGCTGTAGACCGCCGCAAGGGGCTGCCGCATGCCGGAGGAATCGACCAGAAGGGCCCCGTCGGAGCCGGCCAAGGGCAGCGACTCGACGAGCGCGGAGACGGCGCGAGCGATCTCGGGCATGTCGCAGGCGAGCACCAGCACGATGTCCGCGACATCCGCTGAGGACGCCTGCTGCCCTTCGAGGGCGCGAACCCCCGCGCCGATCGCCGCCGCGGGGCCGCCGAAGGGCGGGTCTTCGCGCGTGAACCGGACGCGCGCATCCGGGCCCGGCGCATCCGGGCCCTGCGCATCCGAAACGTGCGCACCCGGCGCTCCCTGCGCATCCGGACCCACGACGACCACGCGCCTCGCGCCGCCCCGCAGGGCGGCATCGACCGTGTTCTTCAGCAGCGTTGTACCGTGCCAGAGCAGCTGCGCCTTGGGCACGCCCGAGAGACGGGAGGACCTTCCGCCCGCGAGCACGATCGCGTCGAGCAGCATTCAGTCAGCCTACGAGATGCCGAGTCGCTGAGATGCTGCGGCCAGCCCTGTCGGCATGCGCGAATCGGTGATAAGCCTTCTTTATGGGCAGAATCACGGTTCGTCGTCGCGTCACCCGCCTGAGCGTCGGAGGGCACAAGAGCGTGCGCGAAGACGTGCTCGCCGCCGAGGAGCCGCTCGAGATCCGGGTGGGCGGCCAGTCGCTCGCGATCACGATGCGCACGCCGGGCAACGACGTCGACCTCGCCGCGGGCTTCCTCGTGTCGGAGGGCGTGATCTCGAACGGCGAGCAGTTCGCCGCGGCCCGCTACTGCGCGGGCACCGACGATGACGGCATGAACACCTACAACGTGCTCGACGTGACGCTTGCGCCAGGTGTCGCGGCTCCCGATCCGAGTCTGCAGCGCAACTTCTTCACCACGAGCTCGTGCGGGCTCTGCGGCAAGGCGTCGATCGACGCGGTGCGCACGACGTCGGCCTACACGGCCTCAGCGGATGCCCTGCGCATCGAGGCCGCGCTGCTCACGACGTTCCCCAATAGGCTTCGTGAACAGCAGGCCGTGTTCGAGAAGACGGGCGGGCTGCACGCGGCCGCCCTCTTCGACGGCGTCACCGGCGAACTGCTCGTGCTGCGCGAAGACGTGGGCCGGCACAACGCCGTCGACAAGGTGATCGGCTGGGCCACCCGCGAGAACCTGCTGCCACTGCGCGGAATCGTGCTCATGGTCTCGGGCCGGGCCAGCTTCGAACTCATGCAGAAGGCCTCGATGGCCGGCATCCCGATGCTCGCCGCCGTGTCGGCGCCCTCGTCGCTGGCGGTCGAGCTGGCCGTCGAGCTGGGCATCACCCTCGTCGGCTTCCTGCGCGGCGACTCCATGGTCATCTACTCCCGCGACGAGCGCGTCGTCGAGTCGGCTCCGCTCGAATCCGAACTCCCCACCCTCGAGACCATCCCCAGCGAAAGCGTCGGTGCCGCATGACCACCATCCCGCCCCGAGAAGACGACAGCCAGCTCGAAGTCGGCGAACGAGAGAAGTGGGCGGTCGGCGTTCCCGGCATCGTGCACTCGATGGTTCCGGCGATCGAGGGCATGGGTGTTGCCCGCACGGCCAAACTGATGCTCGGCCTCAACCAGAAAGACGGGTACGACTGCCCGAGCTGCGCCTGGCCAGACCCCGACAGGCGCAAGGCCGCCGAGTTCTGCGAGAACGGCGCCAAGGCGGTCACGTGGGAGGCAACTCCCATCGCGGTGCCCCGCAGCTTCTGGGGGCAGCACTCCATCGACGACCTGCTCACCCGCTCCGAGCACTGGCTCGGAATGCAGGGCCGGCTCGTCGAGCCCGTCTACAAGCCGGCCGGAAAGAACCACTACGAGCCCGTGAGCTGGGAGAAGGCGTTCGCGATCATCGCCTCGCGGCTGAACGAGCTCGACTCCCCCGACGAGGCCGCGTTCTACACGAGCGGACGCACCGCCAACGAGACGGCCTTCGCCTACCAGCTCTTCGTGCGCGCCTTCGGAACCAACAACCTGCCCGACTGCTCGAACATGTGCCACGAGTCCACGGGAACCGCCATGGGCGAGGTCCTCGGCGTGGGCAAGTCCACCATCGCCTACGACGATTTCGAAGACACCGACCTCATCATCGTGATGGGCCAGAACCCGGGCACCAACCACCCGCGCATGCTCACCGCGCTCGAAGACGCCAAGCGCAAGGGCGCGAAGATCGTGGCCATCAACCCGCTGCCCGAGGCCGGGCTCATGCGCTACAAGAATCCGCAGCGCCCGCGCGGCATCGTCGGCCACGGCACGAAGATCGCCGACCAGTTCGTGCACATCCGGCTCGGTGGCGACATGGCGCTGATGCAGGCCGTCTCGAAGCGGGTGCTGGATGCCGAACGCACGGCCCCGGGAACAGTGCTGGACCACGAATTCCTGGCCGAGCACTGCTCGGGGCTCGAGGAGTTCATGGCGCACATCGACGGCCTCGACGAGGCCGCGGTGCTGGAGGCCACCGGACTGACGGCAGCCGAGATCGACGAACTGGCCGAGCGCTACATCTCCGCCGACCGGGTGATCATCACGTGGGCCATGGGCATCACCCAGCAGAAGAAGGCCGTGGGCACGATCAAGGAGATCGTGAACCTGCTGCTGCTTCGGGGCAACATGGGCAAGCCGGGTGCGGGGGCGTCGCCCATCCGGGGTCACAGCAACGTGCAGGGCGACCGCACCATGGGCATCTGGGAGAAGATGCCGGATGCGTTCATGGATGCACTGCAGAAGGAGTTCGGCTTCGACCCGCCCCGCAAGCACGGACTCGACTCGGTGAACGCCATGAAGGCGATGGCCCGCGGCGACATCAAGGTGTGGTTCTCGATGGGTGGCAACCTCGTGGCCGCGATCTCGGACAGCCAGGTGGCCGAGGCCGCCATGCGCGGCACCCGGCTCACCGTGCAGGTGTCGACCAAGCTCAACCGCTCGCACGCGGTCATCGGCGATGAGGCGCTCATCCTTCCCACGAAGGGGCGCACGGAGCTCGACCGGCAGGCATCCGGGTTTCAGTTCGTCTCGGTCGAGGACACCGTGTGCGCGGTGCACGCCTCGAGCGGAAAGGTCGAGCCGATCTCGAACCACGTCTTGTCCGAGATCGCCATCGTCAGCCGTCTCGCGCGCGCCGTTCTCGGCGAGGAGTCGCCCATCGACTGGGCCGGGTTCGAGCAGAACTACGATCTGATCCGCGACCACATCGCCCACGTCGTTCCCGGTTTCGAGAACTTCAACGAGCGCATCCGCAACATCGACGGCTTCGTGCTGCCGAACGGTCCGCGCGACAGCCGCACCTTCAACACGCTCACGGGCCGGGCGATGATCACGGTGAATCACCTCGAGCCGGTGGTGCGTCCCGAGGGAACACTGCTGCTGCAGACCCTGCGTGCCCACGACCAGTACAACACCACGATCTACAGCCTCAACGACCGGTATCGCGGCATCAAGAAGGGCCGCAGCGTGGTGTTCGTCAACCCGCTCGACCTCGACGAGCTCGGACTCGAAGACGGGCAGCTCGTCGACGTGTTCAGCGAGTGGAACGACGGAATCGAGCGGGTGCTGCGCTCGTATCGGGTGGTGTCGTACCCGAGCGCCCGGGGGTGCGCCGCGGCGTACTACCCCGAGGCGAACGTGCTCGTGCCGCTCGACTCGGTGACCGACGAGAGCAACACCCCGGTGTCGAAGGCCGTCGTGGTGCGCCTTGTTCCGGCGGCGGCACTCGTTCCCTGAGCCTGTCGAAGGGAAGACCCGCTCCCTGAACCTGTCGAAGGGAAGACCCGCTCCCTGAGCCTGTCGAAGGGAAGACCCGTTCCCTGAGCCTGTCGAAGGGAAGACCCGTTCCCTGAGCCTGTCGAAGGGAGTTGCCCTTCGACAAGCTCAGGGAACGAACGAAGGGGGTTGCCCTTCGACAGGCTCAGGGAACGAACGACTGCTTACAGGCCGAAGGCCGCGCCCGCCTTGGCGAGCGGTTTCGTGCCGCCCTCGGCCGTGAGGCCGGTCCACTGATCCTCGCCGTCGACGTGAGTGGATGCGACGGCACCCTTCGCGCGAGCCGCGGCGACGCGCTCGGCGTGGCTGGGCGGGTTGCTCGGAACGCCCTCGGGGCGCTTCGATTCGTTCTCCTTGCGGAGCGCGGGAACGATCTCCTCGGCCAGGATGTCGATCTGCTCGAGCACCGTCTTCAGCGGCAGTCCAGCGTGGTCGATGAGGAACAGCTGGCGCTGGTAGTCGCCCACGTGGTCGCGCATCGCGGCGTAGCGATCGATGACCTCCTGCGGAGATCCCACGGTGAGCGGGGTCTGCGCGGTGAAGTCCTCCATCGTCGGGCCGTGTCCGTAGACGGGGGCGTTGTCGAAGTACGGGCGGAACTCGTCCTTCGCGGCCCGCGAGTTCTTGCGGGCGAAGAACTGCCCGCCGAGTCCGACGATCGCCTGGTCGGCGCGGCCGTGGCCGTAGCTCTCGTAGCGGCTGCGGTAGAGCTTCACCATCTGCTCGGTGTGCTCGATCGGCCAGAAGATGTTGTTGTGGAAGAAGCCGTCACCGTAGTAGGCGGCCTGCTCTGCGATCTGGGGGCTGCGGATCGATCCGTGCCAGACGAACGGCGCGACTCCGTCGAGGGGCCGCGGGGTCGCGGTGAAGCCCTGCAGCGGGGTGCGGAAGTTTCCGGCCCAGTCCACGACCTCCTCCTCCCAGAGGCGGCGAAGCAGCGCGTAGTTCTCTGTCGCGAGCTCGAGGCCCTTGCGGATGTCCTTGCCGAACCAGGGGTAGACCGGGCCGGTGTTGCCGCGGCCCATCATGAGGTCCATGCGGCCGTCGCTGATGACCTGGAGCATCGCGTAGTCCTCGGCGATCTTCACCGGGTCGTTCGTGGTGATGAGCGTGGTGGCCGTGGAGAGCACGATGTTCTTGGTGGTGCCGGCGAGGTAGCCGAGCATCGTCGTGGGCGACGAGGTGACGAAGGGCGGGTTGTGGTGCTCGCCTGCGGCGAAGACGTCAAGCCCGGCCTGGTCGGCGTGCTCGGCGATCGCGATCATGGCCTTGGTGCGCTCAGTGTCGCTGGGCGTGTACCCCGTGGTCGGGTCTGTCGTGACATCGCCGACGCTGAAGATTCCGAACTGCATGTTCACTCACTCCTAAACTTTTCTATGCGTTTGCATATATGTGAGTGAGAACGCGTGCCCCGGGGAAACTATTCCCGCCCGTTCCCTGAGCCCGCGTTCCCTGAGCCTGTCGAAGGGGCCCTTCGACAAGCTCAGGGAACGGAGGTGCCGACTATGCCGCGTCGAGGTAGCCGTTCGGGTTGAGCACGTACTTCGTGGCCGCTCCCGCGTCGAACTCCGCGTAGCCACGCGGTGCATCGTCGAGCGAGATCGCCTTCGCGTTCACGTTCTTGGCGATGTGCACGCGGTCGTGCAGGATCGCCTGCATGAGGCCGTAGTTGTACTTCATCACCGGGCATTGACCCGTGGTGAACGACAGCGACTTGGCCCATCCGGTGCCGAGGCTGAGCGACAGCGAACCCTTCTGGGCCGCCTCGTCGACTCCGCCCGGGTCGCCCGTGACGTACAGCCCCGGAATGCCGAGGGCGCCTCCGGCCGCGGTCACGTCCATCAGCGAGTTCAGCACCGTCGCCGGAGCCTCTCCGCCGCCGTGACCCCTGGCCTCGAAGCCCACGGCATCCACACCGCAGTCGACCTCGGGAACGCCGAGGATCTGCTCGATCTGGTCGACCAGCTCGCCCGCACCCAGATTGACGGTCTCGCATCCGAAGCTGCGCGCCTGCGCCAGGCGGTCGTCATTGAAGTCGCCGACGATGACCGCCGCCGCCCCGAGAAGCAGCGCACTCGTGGCCGCAGCGAGACCGACAGGGCCGGCACCCGCGACGTACACGGTCGAGCCGACTCCGACGCCGGCCGTGACCGCTCCGTGGAATCCGGTCGGGAAGATGTCGGACAGCATCGTCAGATCCATGATCTTCTCGAGCGCCTGATCGCGGTCGGGGAACTTCAGCAGGTTCCAGTCGGCATACGGAACGAGAACGAACTCGGCCTGCCCACCGACCCATCCGCCCATGTCGACGTAGCCGTAGGCGCTGCCGGGACGATCGGGGTTCACGTTGAGGCAGATGCCCGTCTTGCGCTCCTTGCAGTTGCGGCAGCGACCGCACGCGATGTTGAAGGGAACGCTCACGATGTCGCCGACCTTGATGAACTCGACGCCCGGGCCGACCTCGACGACCTCACCGGTGATCTCGTGGCCGAGGACCAGGTTCACGGGGGCGGTCGTACGACCTCGCACCATGTGCTGATCCGAGCCGCAGATGTTCGTTGCGATCGTTCTGATGATCGCCCCATGCGGCACCTTGCGTCCGACGTTCGCGGGATTGACCCCTGGCCCGTCTTTCAGCTCGAAGACGGGGTAGTCGATGTCGATGACCTCGACTTCGCCCGGTCCTTTGTATGCGACTGCTCTGTTTCCTGCCATGTTGATCTCCCTTGATCACCGGTCCCCTGACGGGGACGTCGTTAGGCTGACTCTATGTCGCACACATGGATTCCAACAGGGAAATCCCACATTCGGATGCTTCTCATACGGCACGCCGAGTCCACTGCCAACGAGGCGGGAATCCTGTCGACGACGCAGCCGGGGCCCGAGCTCACGCCACGCGGACGCGAGCAGGCCGAAGCCCTCGCCGAGACCCTCGGCGACGCGCCTCTCGACGGCCTCTACGCATCCACTCTTCGCCGAACCCAGCTCACGGCCGAGCCCCTGTCGCGCGCGACGGGCCTGCCCGTGACCGTGGTCGAGGGCATCCACGAGATCGAGGCGGGCGAACTCGAGGACCGCAGCGATCACGAGGCCATGTCGGCCTACGCCTCGCCGTTTAGCATCTGGGCGCAGGGCGACTTCACCGCCGCCGTTCCCGGCGGATTCAGCGGCGACCACTTCTTCGAGCGCTTCGATCGCGGCATCGCCGAGATCTCGCGGGCACAGCAGGCCTCGTCGGCCGAGCGACCGGATGGCGGCACGGTCGCGATCGTCGACCACGACGCCGCGATCCGCGTGTGGGTGGCCGGCCGCGCCGACAATCTTGGTCCGGAGTTCACGGTCACGCACGGACTGGGCAACACGGGCATCGTGGTACTCACGGGCTCGCCCGACGACGGCTGGCACGTCGAATCCTGGCAGGGCGAGCCGGTCGCCTGACGCGGCTCAGCCCCGCATCCGCGCCCCCGCGGCGCATCCGCGGCCGGTCGAGTGGCGGCATGTGCGCCGAACGGGTGCGGACTCGTCTCTGCGGCTCAGTAGCCGAGGCCGGCGAGTGCCGCCTCGGTGGCACGCGCGATGAGGGCGTTGTCGTACTCCGCGTCCTCGGTGGGGCGGTTCGACATGATCACGAGCACGATCGGCGACCCGCTCGGCGGCCACACGAGCGCGATGTCGTTGCGCGTGCCGTACGCCCCGGCGCCCGACTTGTCGGCGACCGACCAGCCGGCATCCAGACCCGCGGCGATGAGCTCGGAGCCCGTGGCGTTGCCGGTCATCCAGTCGATGAGCTGCGACTGCTGCGCCGCGCCCAGAGCGTCGGTGGTGAGCAGGGTGGCGAGGTCGAGGGCGAATGCGCGCGGGGTGCTCGTGTCGCGGGTGTCTCCGGGGATCGCGCTGTTGAGGTCGGTCTCGATGCGATCGGAGCTGCTCGTCGTGTCTCCGAGATCGCGGAGCGCCTGGGTGAACCCCTCCGGCCCGCCGAGGCGCTCGAGAACGATGTTGCCCGCCGTGTTGTCGCTGAAACGCACCGCCGCCTCGGCCACGGCCCGGAGCGTCATGCCCTCGTTCACGTTCGCCTCGGTGACCGGCGAGTTGGGCAGCAGCTCGTCTGCGCCATACGAGACCAGTTCGTCGAGCTGCTCGTCGGGCACGGTCTTCAGCAGGATGCCCGCCGCGAGCGCCTTGAAGGTCGACGCGTAGGCGAATCTCTCGTCGGCGCGGTAGGCCACCTCGGCGCGGCTGAGCGGGTCGAGTGCGTAGACGCCGAGCCGGGCGTCGAACTCCTGCTCGAGCTGGGCGAACGCAGGAGTGGGATCGCTCGGCGCCGCTGGCGGAGTCGTGACCACGGGTTCAGACACGGCCGCGGGCGTGGGGCTGGGCGCGGGCGTCGAGCACGCTCCGAGCAGAGAGAGCACGACCGCTGCCGTCACGGTCGCCAGACCACCCGATCGGATGCGTCGCGCCACTCGTGAGCTCGTTCTCATCCCTCGAGTGTGCCAGCCCGGGGGCCGGCTGTCACATGCGGCCCTTCGACAGGCTCAGGGAACGGGCCCTTCGACAGGCTCAGGGAACGGGGCCCTTCGACAGGCTCAGGGAACGGGGCCCTTCGACAGGCTCAGGGAACGGGCGGCTAGCGCGGCGTCAGCCTGAGCACGGGGATCACCCGCGCGCCCGCCTTGACCTGGTAGTCGGCGAAGCCCGAGGCGACAGCCACCACCTGCGCCCAGGCGGCGTCGCGCTCGTCACCATGCAGCTCGTGCGCCGTGACCTCGACCATGCCCTGGGGCGTCTCGATCGTGATGTCGGGATTCGCGACGAGGTTGTAGTACCAGGCCGGGTTGTCAGGCGCGCCCGCCTTCGACGCGAACACGAGCCACGAGTCCTCGTCGCGCAGCGCCATCGTGGGCGCCACGCGCTCGTCGCCGGAGCGCGCTCCTATGGTGTGAAGCAGAACGAGCTTGTCGCCGAAGCCCGCCGTCTCGACGTGACCGCCGTTGGCGCGGAACTCCTCGATGATGCGCTCGTTGAAATCCATCGTCGTCTCCTTGTCGCGAACCTTCTTCTCGACCATCTCACACCAGGTGGGCGCGCGGCGTCTAGGAGGCGGACGCTCCGCTCGGCGGGAGGAGCACCTCGACCTTGTTCCTACGGAGGGCCTCTGCGAGCTCGCCCTCCGGAGCGACGTCGGTGACGAGATAGTCCACGCTGCCCAGCTCGGCCACCTGAGCGAAGAGTCGGCGGTCGAACTTCGACGAGTCGGCGAGGATCGCGACCTTCGACGCCCGCGACACCATCTCGCTCATCATCAGCGCCTCGGCCAGGTTGCTCGTCGAGAAGCCGCTCTCGGCCGAGACCGCTCCGACCGAGATCAGAGCCAGGTCGCAGTGCAGGTCGAGGTCGTTGCCGGTGTCGGAGAACTGGAAACCGATGGGCCCGATGGTGGCCTGGCCGCTCAGCCTCACTGCGCCGCCGAAGACGTAGAGGTCACGGCACACCTTCGGTGAGATCTCGGTCGGGATGCGGAGGTTGTTCGTGGCGATCGTCAGCTCGCGGTGATCCTCGAGATGCCGCACGACGGCCAGCGTCGTGGTGCCGGCGTTGATCATGACGACCGAGCCGTTCTCGACGAGCCCCGCCGCCAGGGCGCCGATCTTCTCCTTGGCAGACCGCTGCAGCCTGAGTCGCACGTCGAGCTTCTTCTCGGTCGACGGCATCACCGCGATGCTGACCGCGCCGCCGTGCGTTCGCACGAGAAAGCCGTCGGCGTCGAGCTGATCGAGATCTCGCCGGATCGTGTCGGCGGAGACGCCGAATCTCACGGCGAGTGCCGACACCGTGACCTCGCCGACCTCGGTCACGTAGGCCGTGAGATCCGCCTTGCGGCCCGCCGGCAGCCGGAGAGGCTGATCGTCGCCGTCTGAGAGAGAAGATGAGTCGGCCACGTCTGATTTGTAGCAGAACATCGCAGAAATACGCAACCCGCTGCCTGACGACGAGACATTGTCGCTGAGACCGGTGAGAAAGACGCATAAGAACGCAACATCATGCGATTACTTGCGTTAACGTTCTCGCAGGACTACTCTCACAACGATAAGGCGCACAAAAGCGCACTCAACAGCATGATCCCGCATCTCATAGGAGAGACATGAGCAAAGAAGCTCGTTTTAGAAGAGGCCTCACCACAGCTGTGGCTGCGGCCGCTGCCCTCACCCTCGTCACCGGCTGCTCGTCCGGCGCCGGCAGCGACGACGCCACCTCGGGTGGCGACGTCACCATCGAACTCGCCCAGTGGTGGGAGCCGGAACTGCCCGACGGCGCGCTGCGCACCCTGATGGACACCTTCGAGTCGGAGAACCCCGGCATCAAGGTCAAGCTGCTCAGCGGACCCTACGCCTCGACGAAAGAGCAGCTCTTCGCCGGCGCGGCCGCCGGCACGATGTCCGACGTCGTCGGCCTCGACGGTGCCTGGGTCAGCGACTTCGCCAAACAGGGCGCCCTCGCCGACCTCAGCACTCTGATGAAAGACGCCGACTACGACGACAGTGAACTCGCCAGCACCATCGAGGTCGACGGCAAGACCCAGATGATCCCCGTGGTCAACTTCGTCTACCCGCTCTTCACGAACGACGACCTGCTGGCGAAGGCCGGCATCACCGCTCCGCCGTCGACCCGAACCGAGTTCGAGACGGCCGCGAAGGCCGTGACGGCGCTCGGCGACAACACGAGCGGCTGGGTCCTGCCGCTCTCCTCCGAGGCGCCCAACGGCATCCAGAACGACGTGATGTCGTGGGTCTGGTCGTCGGGCGGAACCATGCTGAAGGACGGCAAGCCCGACGTCACCAACGACGACGTCACGTCCGCCGTCGAGTACATCAAGGGCCTGAACGACGACGGCGTGATCGCACCCGGCTCGGCCACGATGAAGGAGCAGGACAAGGTCGAGGAGTTCACCAACGGCCGCGTCGGCATGATGATCGACTCGCTGTCGCACATCGACCTGATCCGCACGTCGAACCCCGACCTCAAGTTCAGCATCTCGGCGATCCCGGCCGAAGACGGCTTCAGCGGAGAGCGCGGGATCCCCTACGCCTCGTGGGGCATCGGCGTCTCGGCCAGCAGCAAGCACCCGGCCGAGTCCTGGAAGCTCGTGCAGTTCCTCATGAGCGAGAAGACGAACTCCGAGCTGTCGACCCTCGCGAACGCGTTCCCGGGCAACACGAAGAGCGTGCCCGACTTCTCGTCGAGCGACCCGCTGTTCAAGGAGGCCTTCGACATCTACTCCGAGGGCAAGCCCGCCAACGAGTTCGTCGGACTGCCGGTGGCCGAACAGCTGATGCGTCTCTTCGACGAGCAGCTGCAGGCGATCCTGCAGGGAGACGAGTCAGTCGATGACGGCCTGAAGAAGGCCCAGGATGCGTGGGTCGGGGAGTTCTAGCCCCCTCGCCTCACACACATCCGTCGATTGACGGCCGCGCCGCGGCCAGCCCTTGCAGAAAGGGAGCTCCGCGGCGCGGCCACCCCTCACAGAAAGGCTTCTGCAGTGGCCTCGACCAACACCGTCGTCAGACCGGTCAGCACGAAGCGCAGCACCCCCAGGTGGGCCCCCACCGCACGCAAGCTGACCCCCTACGCCTTCCTCTCGCCGACCGTCATCGTGATGCTCGTGCTCATGCTCATTCCGGTGATCATGGTCATCGGGTACTCGTTCATGGACAACGTGATCACGAACAAGTTCCCGGTGTTCGTCGGGCTCGACAACTACGTCGAGGTGCTGAGCGACCCGGTGTTCCGCACCGCGACCGGCAACACCCTCTTCTTCACGCTGGTGAGCGTTGCCGCTCACCTGCTGCTGGGCCTCGGCTTCGCGATGCTGCTGAACTCGCCCCTCGTCGGCAACGTCACCAAGGCGCTCTTCCGGGTCGTCTACATCCTGCCGTGGCTGTTCACCGTCGCCATCATCGCGGTGCTCTGGCGCCTGATGCTGAATCCGAACGGCGTCATCAACTACATCCTCATCTCGCTCGGCCTGACCGACAAGGGCATCGAGTGGCTGTCGTCTCCCGACACGGCGCTGCTCGCCGTGACGTTCATCAACATCTGGGCCGGCTACTCGTTCTACATGGTCACCCTCCTCGCCGGTCTACAGGGTGTGCCCGCCGATCTGTACGAGGCGGCCAGGGTCGACGGCGCATCCGCATTTCAGCGCTTCTGGAACGTGACCCTGCCGCAGCTGAAACCGATCATCATCAGCATGAGCGTGCTCGACATCATCTGGACCTCGCAGCAGTTCGCCCTCATCTGGATGACGACCGGCGGCGGACCCGTCAACGTCACGGAGATGCTCAGCACCTACACCTACAAGCTCGCCTTCAGCCGCTACGAGTTCTCCGTCGCCTCTGCGAGCGCCGTGCTCATCCTCCTTCTCACCATGGTGCTCGCGTTCTTCTACGTGCGTCACCAGAAAGCGCGTGACTGACATGACGACATTCGCCCAGAAACAGACGCCGGCCGTTCGTACGACACCGGATGGCGCCCGACGCTCGCCCGCGCAGAAGCCGCGGCGCCGGCCGAAGGAGCGACTCGCGAAGGTCGTCATCATCCTGCTCCTGCTGACGGGGGCTGCCTTCGCCGCCTTCCCGATCCTCTGGATGGCTTCGAGCTCGTTCAAGCCGAACACCGAGATCTTCGCCTACCCGCCGCAGCTGATCACCTCGACGTTCTCGTTCGACGCGTACATCACGATCCTCACCGATCCCACGAAGGTGCGCTTCTTCATCAACAGCTACGTCGTCTCGCTGGCCGTGACCGGGCTGACACTGCTCGTGGCGATCCTCGCCTCCTACGCCTTCAGCCGCTACGAGTTCAAGGGCAAGCGCCCGATCAACATGATCATCGTGAGCATCCAGGCGGTGCCGCCGATCACGCTGCTGATCCCGTTCTTCGGACTCATGGTGGTGCTGGGCCTCTACAACACCTATCAGGGGCTCATCCTCACCTACCTGGTGTTCACGCTGCCCTACGCGATCATCATGATGACCGGCTACTTCAACACCCTGCCGAAGGAGCTCGACGAGGCGGCCCGCATGGACGGGGCCGGCCCGCTCACCGTGCTGTGGCGCATCCTGGTGCCGATCTCGATACCCGGCATCGTCTCCGTGGGCGTCTACACGTTCATGATCGCGTGGAACGAATACCTCTTCGCCCTCACGCTCACCCGCACGGAGGACATGCGCACGGTGCCCATCGGCATCCAGCTGCTCATGGGCCAGAACTCGTACGAGTGGAACGAGATGATGGCGATGAGCATCCTCGGCTGCATCCCCGTGCTGATCCTCTTCCTCTTCTTCCAGCGCTACTTCATCGGCGGCATGACCGCCGGCGCCGTCAAGAGCTGACCCCTTCCTTCCCCCTTTCCTGCGACACCACTGCCTCACCACAAAACAAGGAGAAAACCCACCATGCTCGTATCCGGAAAAGACCTTCTCGATGTCGCCAACGCGAACAACTTCGCCGTGCCGGCGTTCAACGTCAGCGACTACGCCATGATGAACGGCCTCTTCGAGATCAGCGAAGAGAAGCAGTCGCCGCTGCTCATCGCCATCCACCCCGACGAGCTGAGCCACATCGGCACCGATGTGCTGCACGCGATCATCGCGAGGGCGAACCGCTCGAGCGTGCCGGTCACCATCCACCTCGACCACGGCGCGAGCTACGAACAGGTGCTGCTGGCCATTCAGAGCGGCTTCACCTCGGTGATGATCGACGGCTCGATGCTGCCGTTCGATGAGAACATCGCCATCACGAAGAAGGTCGTCGACACGGCCCACGCCGTGGGCGTCTCCGTCGAGGGAGAGCTCGGCACGATCGGCAAGACCGACAACGAGGCCGAGGACGGCGCCGCATCCATCATCTACACCGAGCCCGACGAGGCGGTGACGTTCGTCGAGGCCACCGGCGTCGACAGCCTGGCCATCGCCATCGGAACGAGCCACGGCATCTACCCGGCGAGCATGAAGCCCGAGCTCAAGCTCGAGCTGCTCAAGCGCATCAAGGCGAAGGTCAACATCCCCCTCGTGCTGCACGGCGGATCGAACAACCCCGACGGCGAGATCGGCGAGTCGGTGAAGCTCGGAGTGAATAAGATCAACATCTCCTCCGACATCAAGGCGAGCTACCACAACAAGATGCGCGAGGTGCTGGCAGACGCGAGTGTGCGCGAGCCCAACACCATCCAGCCCCCGTCGATCGCCGCGATGAAGGAGACTGCCGCCCAGAAGATCGACCTCTTCGAATCGGCCGGCAAGGCAACGCTGTACTGACCGACGGGCGCGAGCCCACGAAGCGTTTGGTGTCACGATGAATGAGAAGCTCGTGCTGGGTCTCGGCGGAACAGTGGACTACGAGATCGTCTGGAACTCCCGGGTGATCGACGACCTCGTGCTGCACTACGCGATCCAGCCCGCGGAGCTCTCGCGGCTGATCGCGATCCGCAGCGAACGCGACCTGCTGATCGCCCTGCTCGCCTTCGTGAAGGACGGTGCGGGAGGAGAGCGATTCGTCGCCTCCTCCCGCACGGTCGAAGAGTTCGCCGCCCGGTTCCGCCGACGCATCACCCTCGGCGGAACGGGCGTGCGGGCGGCCTACGCGATGGAGGCGCTGGGAGTGACCTGCACCCTGCATCTCGTGAGCATCGACGACAACGTGCGCCGACTGCTCCCCCGGGGCTCCGCCTACATCTCGAGCGCCGAGCGCGACACCCTCGACCCGCACCTCATCGTTCAGTTCGTCGAGGGCAGCAGGGTGCGGGTGGGCGAGCTGGAGCTGCGTTCGCCGCACGCCAACCGGGTGATCTTCGCGAATGATCCGCCGAACGCCGAGCTCGTGCTCAGTGACGAACTCGGCAGCAGCCTGGAACAGGCCGAGCTCTTCATGATCTCGGGATTCAACAGCATCCAGAGCGAGGAGACGCTGCTGCAGCGCCTCGACGACATCCGCCGGCACCTGGGCCGGCTGCCGCAGAGCGCGCTCGTCTTCTACGAGGACTCCGGCTTCCACGTGCCGGCCCTGAGCAGGCACGTGCGCGAGGCACTGCTCGATCGCATCGACGTGTACAGCATGAACGAAGACGAGATGCAGGCCTACGTGGGCCACCCCGTCGACCTGCTCGACGTCGACGAGGTCTGCGCCGCGCTCGGCGAGCTCCGCGAACTCATCCCGGCCTCGCTGCTGGTGGTGCACACCAAGTTCTGGTCGCTCGCCCTGGGCGACCGCGCCGGCGACTACGAGGATGCGCTGCGCGGTGCGATCCAGATGGCCAGCACCCGCTACGTGCGCGGCGACGGCTTCACCGAGCGCAACTATGTGCAGACCGGCCTGCTGCCCCTCAACCCGCTGGGGGCCGAGCTGGCCGCCGGCATCCGGGCCCGCCTGGGCGCCGAGGTCTGCTGCGTGCCCGCCTTCCTGCTGACGGTCGAGCAGCCCACCACGATCGGCCTGGGCGACACCTTCGTCGGTGGATTCATCGCGGCGATCGCGCGACGCGGCCCTTCGACAGGCTCAGGGAACGAGTCTCAGCCGCGCAGCGCATCCAGGATCTTCACCCTCGCGCCCGTGCGCAGCAGCGAGTTCGAGTAGATCCTCGACCCGAGCAGCACGACCACCACGGTCGTGGCGATGATGACCACGAGCGAGAGAAGCGGCTCCCACCACTCGGCGGTTCCGAGGTAGACGCGCATCGGCATGCCGATCGGTGCCGAGAACGGCACGTACGACATGATCGTGAGCACCAGGTCGTTGTCCCAGGCGAACACGATGAGGAAGTACGGGATCATCACCAGCATCATCACGGGGGTGGTCACCGATCCGATGTCCTCCTGTCGCGACACGAGCGCGGCCGCCGAGGCGAACAGCGCGGCCAGCAACACGAAGCCCACGGCGAAGAACACCACGAACCAGACGATCGACGGTCCCAGGTCGCCGAGCAGCGCATCCTGCCCCGTCACCACCAGTCCGACGATAGCAGCCGCGGCGATCAGCACGATCTGACCGAACGCCAGGACCGTGTTGCCGATCACCTTGCCGGCCAGCAGGGCGCGCGCCGAGATCGCCGACATCAGGATCTCGACGACGCGGCTGGCCTTCTCCTCGACGACGCTCTGGGCGATCGTCGTGCCGAACAGGGTCGCCGCCATGAAGAACACGATGCCGAAGCCGAGCCCCACCAGATAGGCGAGCGACCCGTTCTGGTCGGCGGGCTCGAGCAGCGACACCTCGGGCGTCACGCTCAGCAGCTGCACGAGCGCGCTGGGCGCCTCCTCGAGCGCCAGAATCCGGATGCCCGTGGGCCCGTCACCCGGAACGATCGCGGCCTCGACATCGCCGGCTCGCACGAGCTGCTCGGCAGCGCCGACGCTGTCGGCCTCGGTCACGTCAAGCGATGCGACCTGCGCGAACGACCCGGAGTCGCCGACAACGGCGACGCGGGTGACGGAACTCGAGGCGGACGCGCCGAAGATGCTGCCCGCCACGATCGACGCGATCACGGCCAGCAGCAGAATCGCCGACGAGACGATGAAGGCCTTGCTGCGCAGCCGCATGCGCACCTCGCGGTCGGCGACGAGCACGGCGCTCTGAACGAAGGTGTTGGCCCGGGTGTCTGCGATGGTCATTTCACGACCTCCGTGAAGATCTCGGCGAGCGATCGGTGCCGGGGCGCGAAGCTGGCGACCGGACCCTGCTGCAGGGCGCGCCGAAGAACGGCCTGCGCGGCATCGTCGTCGTCGGCCTCGAAGAGGGCGTAGCCTCCGTCGAAGTCGAGCACGGTGACGCCGGGCATCTCGCGCACCCAGGCGGCGTCGGATGCGACGAGCAGTTCGAACTGTCGCACCGCATTGTCGTCCTGCAGCTTCTGGCGCGAGCCGCTGGCCCTGACCTGGCCGTTCGCGATCACGACGACGTCGTCGCAGAGCCGCTCGACGACATCCAGCTGATGCGACGAGAACAGCACCGGCGCACCCCGCTTCGCCACGTCGTGCAGCACCCCGAGCACGGTCTCGACCGCCATGGGGTCGAGGCCGGAGAAGGGCTCGTCGAGAATGAGCACCTCGGGAGAGTGCACGAGCGCGGCGGCGATCTGGGCGCGCTGCTGGTTTCCGAGCGAGAGGCTCTCGACGGTGTCGTTCGCGCGCTCGGCGAGGCCGAGCCGCTCGAGCAGTTCGGCGGCGTTCGCCTCGGCGTCGCGACGGGAGAGTCCGTGCAGCCGCGCGAGGTACACGAGCTGCTCGGCGACCTTCATCTTGGCGTAGAGACCGCGCTCCTCCGGCATGTAGCCGAAGCGACGCCGATCGGCCGCGCCGAGCACGGAGCCGCCCAGGCGCACCGTTCCTGAGTCGGCGGCGAGCACGCCCAGGATGATGCGCATGGTCGTGGTCTTGCCGGCGCCGTTGCCTCCCACGAACCCGGTCAGTCGGCCGTCTCCGACCTCGAAGCTCACGGCGTCGAGGGCGGTGCGGTCGCCGAAGCTTTTGGTGACTGCGTCGAGCTGCAGCATGGATGTTCCTTCCGTCGCCTCCACGCTATTGAGGCCCGCGCACGCTCACATCCCCCGCCAGACGTAGCGCGCGCAGCCCTCCTCCTCCCGCAGGCGGAGGAGATCAGGCAGCGGTGCTCAGGCGCCGGGAACCGCGATGCCGTGCTCGTAGGCGAAGACCACGGCCTGGATGCGATCGCGCACGCCGAGCTTCTGCAGCACCTTCGAGACGTGGGTCTTGACCGTGGCCTCTCCGAGGAAGAGCTCGGCCGCGATCTCTGCGTTGCTCATGCCGCGCGCCACGAAGCCGAGCACGTCGCGTTCGCGGGCCGTGAGGTCGGAGACCATGGCGGCGGCTGCTGCGGCGCTCGAAGCCGCGGCGGCCGCGGCAGCGGCATCCGACCCCGCCGCACTCGCCGCGGCGGCCCTGGCGCCGGCGTCGCGATGCGCGAACCTCTCGATCACGCGACGCGTCACATCCGGGCTCAGCAGGGCGTCGCCGCGCGCTACGATCTGCACCGCGTCGACGAGCTGCTCGGGCGTGCTGTTCTTCAGCAGAAAGCCGCTGGCGCCGCCCTCGAGCGCCTCGAACAGGTAGTCGTCGCGGTCGAACGTGGTGAGCACCAGAACGGCGGGCGGATGCTCGAGGGCCGTGATCAGGCGGGTCGCGGTGAGCCCGTCCATGCCGGGCATCTGCACGTCGAGGCAGACCACGTCGGGAGAGACCTGCCTGATGCGCTCGAGTGCGCCGTGCCCGTCGCGCGCCTCGCCGACCACCACGATTCCGGGCTCGCTCTCGAGGATGATGCGGATGCCGCTGCGCAGCAGATCCTGATCGTCGACCAGCAGCACGCGGATCTCTGCGTCCGTCACTGCGTCGCCTCCCTTGGGCGCGCGACCGCGGACGCGGTCGGGATGTCGGCCCGCACGAGGTAGCCGCCGCGAGCGCGGGGGCCAGCCTCCAGCGTGCCGCCGACCGCCGCGAGCCGCTCCCGCATGCCCACGATGCCGAGACCGGAGCCCTGCCCGGTGGCGCTGCGAGCGGGCAGCCCACCCGAGTCGGTGACCTCGACCTCGACTACCGCATCGAGGTAGCGCAGCCGCGCGTCGATCGATGCCGATGCTCCGGCGTGCTTGATGGCGTTCGTGATGGCCTCTTGCACGACCCGGTAGACCGTGATCGACACCAGGGGGCTGAGCGGGCGAGGGTCTCCGACGATGGTGAGCTCGGCGGCGAGTCCGGCGGAGCGGGCGTCGCCGAGCAGCTCGGGCAACTGTTCGACACCGTGCATGCTGGGACCGTCGACCGCATCGCCCACCTCGACCGGCCGGCTGTCGTCGCGCAGCGTGGTGAGCATGCGGTGCAGTTCGTCGACCGCCTCGCGCGCGCTCGACTCGATGGCCGACAGCGACTCGACGGCCTGCTGCGGGTCGCGCTGCAGCACCCGCCGGGCGGCGCCGGCCTGCACGCCCATCACCGAGACGTGGTGCGCGACGACGTCGTGCAGTTCGCGGGCGATGCGCAGGCGTTCGAGCGAGACGGCCTGTGCCGCGGTGCGCTCGCGCTCCTCGGCGAGCTGCTCGGTGCGGTCCTGCAGGGCAGCCCGCTCGCGGGCGGCGATCCAGGCCCTGCTGCCGAAGTAGTAGGCGCCGCCGAAGTAGAGCAGGTTCTGCAGAATCGTCACGAGACCGACCGCGACGACCGGCGAGACCGAGCCCACGACATCCCTGTCTGCGAGGCTGGCGGCGAAGGCCGGCGCGAGCAGCGCCGAGAACAGCCATACGAACATGCCCGCGATCACCACGAGTCGCGACACCATCGAGAGGCGACGATGCCTGCCCCAGGCTCCGGCCGTGTACATCGCGATGAAGAAGGCGATATTGCTGAAGAGCACTTCGGGTACGTTCAGTATTTGAACGGCCATGAACACGGCCGCGCTGACGACGAGCACCGACACGGGGTAGCGCCGCCGCCAGGCCAGGGGCGCGCTCTGCAGCAGCACCATCAGCACTCCGAGCCACACAGGCGCCGGGTCGGGGTAGAAGCCGATCGAGTAGTAGAGCTCGAGGCTGCCGAGGCTCAGCATAAAGACGACCACGGCCAGCACAGCGTCGTTCCTGTACCCCCGGCGCAACGGCCGCGGGCGCACCCATGCGTCGTCGAGCGCATCGACCCTGCTGTTCGTCACAGCACTCACGCTAGCGAAAGGCGGGGCGAGGCACCTCCCTCTTCAGGGGGAGGCGGCGCCTGCTGCTACTTCTTCGAGCTCGTGTACCCCGCGTCGTGGAGCAGCCGACGAAGGTCGAGGACCATCTGCTCGTCGACATCCTTGTGCTTGGGCTTCGTGAGCACGATGCGCCCCTCGCCCAGCTTCACGACGAACTTGCCGTCGTGCTCCTCACGCACGTCGGCGACCTCATCGAGGAGACCGATCACGTCGTTCCACTCGAGGTTGTGGGTAGTGGGGTGTCGCTCGATGTGCTCGAGCGTGGTGCGGTGGTGCTGGCTCACATGAAGGGGTTCGGTCGCGTCGGTCATACGACGAACCTAGACAAGATCACCCTCGAAGGCATTCGACATACGTCGAACGTCGATACCGTGCACGCTCGGCGGCCTCCGGGGCGCGAGAGGATGGCACCTGCACGTCATAACCGAAGCCGCTTCACCGAGGCCGAGCCGCACCCGCCGAGAGGACCCGACGCACCCATGCCCCGTCGCATCCCGACCGTTCGACACGGCGCCGGTTTCTGGATCGTCGCCGTCACCTTCCTTCTCGTGATGGCCTACTCGACCGTGCCCACTCCGCTGTACCCGCTGTACCAGCAGCGCGACGGGTTCCCGGCCTTCGTGATCACACTGATCTTCGCCGCGTACGCGGTCGGCGTGATCGTGAGCCTCTACCTCGCCGGGCACGTGAGCGACTGGCTCGGCCGGCGCCGGGTGCTCGTCGTCGCCGTCCTCGTCTCCGCCCTGTCGGCCGTGCTCTTCCTGCTGTTCCCCGAGGTTCTAGGGCTCATCGTCGCCCGCCTCGTAAACGGGGCGAGCATCGGCATGCTCACGGCGACGGCCACGGCGCACCTCGGTGAGCTGCGCGCCACGGCGCGACCGAACGAGAACACCGTGGTCGCGGCATCCGTCTCGGGGGCGGCGAACCTGGGCGGTCTCTCGCTCGGGCCGCTCATCGGCGGGCTCTTCGCCGAGTTCCTGCCCGACCCCCTCGTGCTGCCGCACCTCGTGTTCCTTCTCGTGCTCATCGTGGCCGCCGTGGCGCTCATGCTGGTGCCCGAGACCGTCGACGTTCCCGACCAGCCGCCGGCCTACCACCCGCAGAAGCTGTCCGTGCCGGAGGGCGCACGTCGGCCCTTCGTCATCGCGGCGTTCGGCGCGTTCTCGGGCTTCGCCGTGTTCGGACTCTTCACCTCGCTCGCACCGACGTTCCTCGTGGTCACGTTCCAGGCCGGCGACCACCTGCTGGCCGGGGCCACGTCGTTCTCGGTCTTCGCCGCCGCGGCAGCCGGGCAGATCCTGCTGACGCCCGTTCCGGTCTATCGGCAGTTCACCATCGCCATCGCGGCCTGCTCGACCGGGCTCGTCCTCGTTGCTCTCGGGGCGCTGCTTCCGCAGATCATTCTCTTCATCGGCGGCGGCGTCATCGCCGGGCTCGGTGTGGGCCTGCTGTTCAAGGGGGCGATCGGCACCGCCGTCTCGCTCGCAGACCCGAAGCGCAAGGGAGAGACGCTCGCGCTCATCTTCCTCGTCGCCTACGCGGGCCTCGCCATCCCCGTGCTGGTCGTGGGCGCCGCGCTCGCCTTCGAACCCGCCACCGCCGTGCTGCTCGTCTTCGTGGTCATCGTGCTCGCCGCCACGGTCACGGCCGGAACCCTCATGCGTCGCCGGGCACGGGCATCCAGCCGGCCATAGATTCGATCCGGCAATAGATGTTGCCACCCACCGCTTACGGCAGCGTTTAGGGCACAATCGATACAGGCACCTGCGACATCCACCCACACCAGAACAAGGAGCACACCATGGCAGTCTTCTCCCGCGGTTTCGGGGCTCGCAGGCGCGAGTCCGACCCGGAGCTTCCCCCGGGCCAGTACCTCACCGAAGACTTCCCGGTGCTGTCGGCAGGGCCCACGCCCCGCATCGACACCGCCGACTGGAGCTTCAGCATCACCACCGAGTCCGGTGCCGTGACGACCTGGAGCTGGGACGAGCTCATGGCTCTGCCCATCGAAGACGTGCACACCGACATCCACTGCGTGACGCGCTGGTCGAAGCTCGGCACGTCGTGGCGCGGCGTCTCGCTCGACACGCTGTTCGCCGACATCGACACCTCTGATGCGTACACGATGATCGAGTCGTACGGCGGCTACACGACGAACGTCCCCCTCGAAGACCTCCTCGATGGCAAGGCCTGGATCGCTTTCGAGTTCGACGGCGAGCCGCTCGACCCCGAGCACGGCGGCCCTGCCCGGCTGCTGGTTCCGCACCTGTACTTCTGGAAGAGCGCCAAGTGGGTGCACGGCATCCGCATGCACTCCGACGACGACCCCGGCTTCTGGGAGCAGAACGGCTACAACATGTACGGCGACCCCTGGAAAGAGCAGCGGTACTGGTAGTGGCGATCGTCGCCGGCTGGCTTGTAGGAACGGTGGCCCGGGCCATGCGTGTCACGCCCCAGGGCCGTGTTCTCGTTCTCGACGTGCCCGAGTGGCCCGGCAACCTGGCCGGACAGCACCTCGACCTGCGCCTGACCGCTGAAGACGGCTACCAGGCCGTGCGCTCGTACTCGATCGCCTCGTTCGGCGACGGGCACAGCATCGAACTCGCCGTCGACGAGCTGCCCGACGGCGAGGTCTCGCCCTATCTCGTGCAAGACGTGCAGCCCGGCGACATGCTCGAGGTGCGCGGGCCGCTCGGCAACTTCTTCGTCTGGCGCGACTCCCAGACCGAGCCGGTGCAGCTCATCGCCGGCGGGTCCGGCATCGTTCCGCTCGTGTCGATCGCCCGTGCACACAGGGCGGCGGCGAGCGCGGCGAAGTTCCGGATGCTGTACTCGGTTCGTGCGCCGGAGGACGCGTACTACGCGTCGGAACTCGAGGGACTCGTCGACGACAGCTTCGCCCTCGACTGGGTCTACACCCGCACCGCCCCAGCCGGCTTCGCGCGCACGGCCGGACGTGTCACTCGGGCCGACATCGAGGCATCCACCCTGCCCGTGGCCGACAACCCGCTCGTGTACGTCTGCGGGCCGACCGGTTTCGTCGAGGCGGTCGCGCGCATCCTCGTCGACCTGGGGCATCCGGCCGAACGAATCAAGACCGAGCGTTTCGGAGGAAGCTGACATGCCCGAGCACGCCCGACAAGCGAACATCCCCATGAGCCGCGTCGATGGCAACGCGGCCGCCGGCCCCCTTGGCGAGATCCTGCGGATCGACATCACGACGGCGGTCGCCACCTGCCGACACTGCGGCGATGCTGCCGCGCTGAGCGAGGCGATCGTCGAGCGGGATGCCGAGGGAGTGATCATGCTGTGCCGCTCCTGCGGGCACACCCTCGTGACCTACATCAGCCGCGCCGGCCGGCAGTACCTGGAGTTCGCGGGCCTCAAGAGCCTGACCGCGGCGTCCTCGCGTTCCTGATTCGGGAGGGGTATTCCGTCGCCACCACGCCGCCACGGACAACAGCTTCTGCGTCTTCAAGAACCCGTTCGCGGAGGTGCGCCTGGGCATCCGAGGCGATACTCCGCGGCCACCGCAATCGAGCCAGGGGCACCATCCCCTCAGCATCTCCTAGAGCGATATGGGCCACCAGCTCGTGCCGCGACAGACCTCGCGCAGCCGAGATCGAGAACCCTGTCACTTCCCGGGGGGAGAACTGCGCCAGAAGCGTCGTGCGCGTCGACAGAGTGATACCGGCTGCGGTGATCCGCACCAACACGTATGCTCCACGTTGTCGTGACAAGTACTTCAGGCGAGTCAATGCACGGTCCAGCGCACGATCGTGCTCGGTGACGAAACCTAGCCCGGGTTCCGGACTCGTCCCGAACTCCATGAGTTGGCGCCTGATCACTTGGTAGTCGTAGACCCCCAACACCAGAGCGGCGACGACGGAAGCACCGAGACCGACCGCATAGAGACCGAGAATCACCGAGAACAGAACAAACACCCACCGCACGGCTGCGACCGTATCCTCGCTACCAGGAGTGAACGTCAGCCAGAACCAGAGAACTGCAACCACCACCAGCATCACCAGAGGCGCCATGATCCACACAGACGTACCGCTTCGACGCCGGCCCTCAGTCACGTTCCCCACACTGTGCCATTCATGTCGTGTACCCCTCAGATGCCGCAGCACGTGAGAGACACGCTACGGCACCGGCCACGGACACCGATTGAACCGTTGTCCCGTAATCCACCCCCGACGGGCCTCACTGGCGGGAGTTCGGCGTATCCAATTCAGGAGGACAGCGCAGCCGCCGCCACTATCCACGTGGCCGGCCTCTCCTCCTGAATTGGTAGCGCCTCGCGAGGCCAGCGCGCTCCAACTGGGCGCGGCCTCGCTGGTACCCTGCCGGAATGGCCTCCGGAGTAACGATCTACGACCTGCGCGGCGCCTCGTTGATGGCGCCGTTCACCGATGAGCAGCTCGAAGACCTCACAGCGCACAGTTTCGTCGTGTCGCTCAGCCGTGGCGAACTGCTGTTCGAGGAGGGCACGGCCAGCGCGCACTTCTACATCGTGCGCTCCGGGCGCATCCGCATCGCCCGGCGCTCGTCGGAGGGCACCGAGCTCGGCCTCTCCGTCGTCGAGGCCGGCGGCACGATCGGCGACCTCTCGGTGATGGACGGCCTCGCGCGCTCAGCGACGGCCGAGTCGATCGACGAGGCGGAGGTGATCGCGGTGCCGGCCGATCGCATCCGGGCCCTGCTCACGAGCTCGCCCGAGGCGCTGATGTCGGTCGTCGAGGAGCTCGCCTCCATCGTGCGGCGCCTCACCGGCGCCCAGAGCGACCTCGTGTTCCTCGACCTGCCTCGCCGGCTCGCCAAGCTGCTGCTCACCTACATTCCCGAGTGGCGCCACGACCTCAATCAGGTCATCGTCGAACTGCCGATGAGTCAGGCGGGCATCGCGGCGCAGCTCGGCGTCGCGCGCCAGTCGCTCAACACGGCGCTGCGCACCCTCACCCGAGACGGACGCATCGCCGTCGACGGTCGCCGCGTGACCCTCAGCGATGTCGAGTCCCTCAGGGCCTACGTCAACTCGTAGGCGGCGCGGTCACGTGCCGACCGGCGACGTGGCCACCTCGCGGGCGAGCGCCTCGAGGTCGCGCACGGTGCGCCCGTCGGCGTCGCGCCCGGCCGGATTCGCCAGCGGCCACACGTCGATGGCCTGCTCGTAGAGCCGCGTGGCCGCGGTCGCCGCCCCGAGTCGTCGGGCCGAGTCGGCGGCGGCCAGCAGCCAGTGCACGGCGCGGCGCGCGGCCGATTCGGTGGATGCCGACGGTGCGGTCTGCAGCTGCAGTGCGTCGACGAGGTGCTGGGCGATGACGGCCGCGGCCCGCGAGCCCTCGTCGGGCGCGCTCTCGAGGAAGTCGACCGTGGCGAGGTGCCGCTCGCTGCGCGACCTGCGCGACTGCATCTCGTAGGCCACCTGCCGGATCAGCGGGTGGCTGAACACGTACTGCCCGCGCTCGGAGGAGAGCGGGTCGGTGATCGAGATGAGGATGCCGCGGGTCTCGAGCGTGGCGACGTCTGCGGCGAGGTCGCCCGCCGAGCGTCGCGACACCGCGGCGAGCGCGGGCATCGAGAAGGAGAATCCGAGCACGGCGGCGAGCTGGGCCACGAGCCGCGCACCCGGCTCGAGTGCGTCGAGGCGCGACGCGATCAGCACGCGCAGGCTCGCGGGGGGCTCGGCGTCGGCGAGCATACGGGCGCTGATCCCCGGGGCGAGGCGGAGGCCCTGCACGGTGTCTTCGAGCAGGCCGTCGTCGACGAGGCTGCGCAGCAGCTCGCGCGCGTACAGGGGCACGCCGCCGACGCGCGCGGAGAGCAGGTGGAGCACGTCGCGAGGCAGCTCGGGAGCGAGCCCGGCGATGAGCGCCACGATCGACTCCTCGTCGAGCGGCGAGAGTTCGAGAAGCGTGGTGTTCTCTCCCAGGCCGACGGCGGGCCGGCGCACGAGCAGCTCGGGCCGCGTGACGATCACGACCAGCACGGGTGCCGGGTTCTGCCTGCGCAGGTGCTCGACGAAGTCGAGCAGGCCGTCGTCGGCCCAGTGCGCGTCTTCGATCACCCAGACGACGGGGGCGTTCTCTCCGGCGGACATCCGCTCGAACCAGAGCGACCACGCGGCGAAGTACTCGTCGCGCCCGTAGCCGGCGGAGCCCGAATTCAGCAGCGGAGCGCCGTCGGCGTCGGCCCCGAGCAGGGGCGCGAGTCGATCGCACATCCAGTCGAGGTCGTCGAGCTGCGTCGAGTTCGCCGGAGTCCAGCTCACGAGCTTGGTGCGCAGGCGGCCCAGGGCCACCGCCTCGCTCTCGCCCTCGACCGAGCCGATGCGCGAGCGCACGGCCGACGAGAGGGCCGAGTACGAGACGCCCTCGCCATACGAGAGGCAGCGAGCCGAGTGCCACATGATGGCCATCGGCACGTGGTCGAGGTGGTCACGCAGCTCGAGAACCAGGCGGCTCTTGCCCACGCCGGCGTCGGCGGAGACGACCGCAACGTGCGGGCGGCCGGTGGCCACGACACGGTCGAAGGATGCGGTGAGCACGTCGCGCTCGGCATCGCGGCCGACCAGCGCGGTGAGGATCTCGGCGGCGGGCGCCGCACCCGATCCGGTCTCGGAGATGACGCGGAGCGCGGGGTATGCGGGCACCTCGTCTGCGATGCCCTTGATCGCGACGCGGATCTCTCGTCCGAAGTCGATGCGATCCACCGTGAGGGTGCGCGTGTGCGCATCGGTGAGCACGGTGGCTGGCGCGGCCGCTCCCTGCAGGCGTGCGGCGAGGTTGACGGCGGCACCGGTGACCATGCCCTCGCCGGCCGCTCCGAGAACGACGGCGACCTCGTCGGTCACGACGCCGACGCGCACGGCGAGGGCGCCCATGCCGGATGCGCGGCCGTAGTCGCCCACGGCCCGGGTCAGTTCGAGGGCGGCGCGCACGGCCCGCTCGGCGTCGTCCTCCCGGGTTCGCGTGGCGCCCCACACCGCCATCACGGCGTCGCCGATGAACTTCTCGACGACTCCGCCGAGTGTTTCGATCGTGCTGCGGCAGAGGGCGAAGTAGCCCGAGAGAAGCTCGCGCACGTCTTCGGCGTCGGTGCGCTCGGCGAGTTCGGTGAATCCGACGAGGTCGGCGAACAGGATGCTCGTGAATCGTCGTTCGGCGGGCTGCGGCTCCGCTGCGCCCGGCAGCGCCGCCCCGCACCGGAAGCAGAAGTTCGCGGCGTCGACCGATCGCGCGCCGCAGGCGGGGCAGATGCGGGCGCCGGGTGTCGTGGAGGCGGGGCCTTCATTCGTCGAGGGGACAGGGCTCGCCGAGGGCGACGCGCTGCCTCTCTCGCCGTCACCCCACATGCCCCTCATTTTAGGCACGGGAGAGTCGGGAAGATTACACCTCGTCGGCGATAGCAACCTGAGAGTGCGCGCACGGCACACGGGCTTGGTAAACTACCACGATGGCTCGTACCCGGGAGTTCGACGACGCAATGCTCCGCCACGCCTCGCGCGAGCTGTTCTGGAGCAACGGATTCACGAACACGTCGATCGGCGACATCTCCGCGGCCACCAGGGTCGGCAACGGCAGCATCTACGCCGCCTACGGCAGCAAGTTCGATCTGTTCTTCACCGTTCTCGAGTCGTACTGCCAGACGCGTATCGACATCGTGAGCGCGGCCATGGCTGTCGGCAGCACGGCAGACGGGTCGATTCGCGAGTTCTTCGACGTGATCGTCTCCGACTGCTCGAACCAGCTCGACCGACGCGGATGCCTGATGCTCAACAGCATCGCCGAGTTCGGCGGCAGAGACGATCGGGTCATCGAGCTGTGCCGCACCACGACCGAGACGATGGAGCGACTGGTCGCCGAACGACTGGCCGACGCATCCCCGAATTCACTAGAGGCACTCGATGCCGAACTTCTGGCCTCGCAGATCATCCTCGTCTCGCAGGGGCTCATTCAGATGAGCAAGCTGCAGATCCCGCGCGAGAAGCTGGCTGCGATCGCCGATGCCTACTGCGACGGGCTCGCGTAGCTCCTCGCCGCCCGGCATCGACCTGCCACAACGGCGAACGAGACGGCCCGGATTAGACAGATCCGCACTGCACCCGGGCCCGATCAGGCGGTAGCGTGACTGCAGGGGCGGCTGTGGCCGTGGCCCCCTCTATCGATTAAGAGGAGCAGTTCAATGACCGACACCACCGAGAACCAGCCCATCGTTCACCATTGGGTCGACGGAGCAGAGTACCTGTCGACATCCGGTCGCACCGCCCCCGTGTACGACCCGGCCCTCGGTGTGGTGACCAAGCAGGTCGCCCTGGCCGACCAGGCCGAGATCGACGCGGTCGTGGCGAGCGCGAAGGCGGCCTTCCCCGGCTGGCGCGACACGTCGATCACGAGGCGGCAGCAGGTCCTCTTCACCTTCCGCGAGCTGCTGGCGTCGCGCAAGGCCGAGCTGGCAGACATCCTCACGTCGGAGCACGGCAAGGTGCTCTCCGACGCCCTGGGCGAGATCACCCGCGGTCTCGAGGTCGTCGAGCTCGCCACCGGGTTCCCGCACCTCATCAAGGGCGAGTACTCCGAGAACGTGTCGACCGGCGTCGACGTGTACTCGCTGCGGCAGCCGCTCGGCGTCGTCGGCGTGATCAGCCCGTTCAACTTCCCGGCCATGGTGCCGATGTGGTTCTTCCCGATCGCGATCGCCGCGGGCAACACGGTGGTGCTGAAGCCGAGCGAGAAGGATCCCTCTGCGGCGAACTGGCTCGCCGAGCTCTTCACCGAGGCCGGCCTCCCCGACGGCGTTCTCAACGTGCTGCACGGCGACAAGGTCGCGGTCGACGGCCTGCTCGAGCACCCCGATGTGAAGAGCATCTCGTTCGTCGGATCCACGCCCATCGCCCAGTACATCTACGAGACCGCCGCGAAGAACGGCAAGCGCGTGCAGGCGCTCGGAGGGGCGAAGAACCACATGCTGGTGCTGCCCGACGCCGACCTCGACCTCACGGCCGACGCGGCGATCAACGCCGGCTTCGGATCGGCGGGCGAGCGCTGCATGGCCATCTCCGTCGTCGTCGCGGTCGAGCCGGTCGCCGACGAACTGATCGAGAAGATCACGCAGCGTATGGCAGGGCTGAAGACCGGCGACGGACGCCGCAACTGCGACATGGGTCCGCTGGTCACCGAGGCGCACCGCGACAAGGTCGCCGGCTACATCGACATCGCGGCGACCGACGGCGCGACGGTCGTCGTCGACGGACGCGGCATCGAGGTCGACGGCGCGGCCGAGGGATTCTGGCTCGGCCCGACGCTCCTCGACAACGTGCCCGTCACATCCCGCGCGTATACAGAGGAGATCTTCGGACCGGTGCTGTCTGTGGTTCGGGTGTCGTCGTACGAGGAGGGCGTGGCGCTCATCAACAACGGCGCCTTCGGCAATGGAACCGCGATCTTCACGAACGACGGAGGGGCCGCGCGCCGCTTCCAGAACGAGATCGAGGTAGGCATGATCGGCATCAACGTTCCGATCCCCGTGCCCGTGGCGTACTACTCGTTCGGCGGATTCAAGGACTCGATCTTCGGCTCGAACAAGGCGTACGGCGTGCACGGCTTCGACTTCTTCACCCGCGAGAAGGCTGTGACCAGCCGCTGGCTCGACCCGTCGCACGGCGGAATCAACCTGGGCTTCCCCCAGAACTAGCGCGTGGGGCGGTCGCACAGGCCGCCCTTCGACAGGCTCAGGGAACGACAGGCTCAGGGAACGACGAGCTCAGAGAACGGGGCCGCGCTGCTCGGCGAAGGTGAGCGCGGCCCAGAGCTCCGCCCTGTCGGCGAAACGGTCGAGGTCGAGGCCCAGCAGCTGCTGAACGATCGCGAGGCGCGCCCGCAGAGTGTGCCGGTGCACGCCCAACGCCTTCGCCGCCGGGTCCCACGCCCCGTTCGCGTCGAGCCAGGCGGCCGCGCTGGCGAGCAGCACGTCGACATCACCCCGACCGGATGCCGTGAGCGGCTCGAGCACGCGCGCCGCGACATCCTGGGCCCCGGCCCGGGCGAGAACGCCCAGCACGCCCGATCCGGCGAGCTCGCCGAACGTGGCCGTCGGACGCTCGGCCGTCGTGACCGACAGTGCGCGACGGGCCTCGACGAGTCCCCGGGCCAGCTCGGTCCAGTCGACGGGCGCCGAGGTGCCCGACCTGATCGCGAGGCGATCGAACTGCGGAGGGAGCGTGCCCGCCGCCGACGCCACGAGCACGAGCTCGTCGTCGCGTTCGGCGAAGAACACCGTGCCCCTGCGGCGCTCGGACACGAGCTCCAGCTCGGTGAGCAGCGACTCGGGCACATCGCCGGCTGCGGCCACCGTGACGGTCAGCGGCTCTGCCGGGAGGTCGCCCCACAGCCTGCGGGCCGTTCTCTGGGCCCCCTCGACGTTGCCCTCGAGCAGCAGTTCGAACAGGCCGCTGCGCAGATCGCGGCGTGCGCCCTCGAGCGCGCGACTCTGCTCGAGCGCGATGGAGGCGAGCGCGATGACGCTCGTCACAAGGTCGGCGCCCGCGCCGTCGAGGGGCGCCAGGGTTCCGAGCGCCAGCACGCCGCGCAGGCTGCCGCCGCTGCCGAGCGTCTGCAGCACGACGCTGCCGTCGGCGGCACTCAGGCGAGCACCCGCCCGCGATCCCTTCGCGAGAACCTGGCCCACGGCATCCTGCACCGCGTCGTGGAGCGACGGCGGCATGCTGCGCTCGGGCGATGAGCGCACCTCGTCGCCCAGGCTGTCGAAGAGCACGACCCAGCAGCCGAGCCTGCGCTCGAGTTCGGCGAGGATCGCCTCGAGGCCGTCGGGGCGCAGGGCCGCGAGGGCGATCGAGCGCTGCGCGTCGAGCGACCACTCGAGGCGCTCGCGCTCGTCGAGGGCGATCACGTCGGCGACCGCGCGGATGATGGCGATGAACGGCGTGCGGTCGGCGACCTCGAAGAGCGGGATGCCACGGGTCTCGCAGGCGCGCACGAGGGCCGGCGGCACATCGTCGTGGATGATGCTCGTGGCGAAGCCGAGGCCGAGGATTCCGCGGTCGCAGAGCCGGGTGACGTAGGCGTCGATGTCGGCGACCGCTGTTCCGGGGCGCATCTGGTCGCCGTCGGTCAGCAGCAGCTGCCCCTCCTCGAGCCACGGCGTCGGATCGGGGAAGTCGGAGCTGTGCACCCAGGCAATCGGAGCGTCGAGCTGCGCCAGGTTCCCGCCCGCGAGCAGGCGCAGGTGGAAGCGCTCATCCGCGAGCAGAGTGTGGAGCGAGGTGGGCATCTACCGAGGGTACCGGGGCGGTCTCGTTCCTTGAGCCTGTCGAAGGGCAGCCCGCTCAGTGGCGCTGCACCTGCCCGCGAACTCTGCGGCGCACCAGCACGGCCGTCGCGCCGAGCAGCAGCAGCATGCCGGCGAGCGCGAGCCGCGCCGTCGCATCCATGCCCGTGAGGCCGAGCATGCCCGCCACGCCCGAACCCCCGGAAGGCGCCGAGCCCGGACCGGCACCCGCACCCGCACCGGCACCGGGCTGGCCGCCCTCGCCCGGCACCGTCGCGTCGACCCCGACCTCGATCGTCGTGAGGAACACGTCGCCCGACCCCGCATTGGGTGCCCCGTCGACGGCCCCATACGTGAGCCCCTGAACATCGGCGGTGCCATCGCCGAGCGCCGACGCGAACAGGTTGCCCTCGTCGTATTCGTCGGCGCCGTCGCGCTGAGGGGTACCGAACTGGCTTCGTGCGGTCTCGGCACCGGATGCGTCGAGGGTCGCGGTGAACACGTCGACCCCGCCGGCGCCGCCCTCTGCGAAGCGCCCCGCCGTGTGGCCGACGAGCACGACAGCGCCGTCGGCGCCGGCGACCAGGGCCGCCCCCCGGTCGTCGTCGGAGGTTCCGAGCTGCGTCGTGAAGAGCGCCGCCGCGGAGCTGTCGAATGAACGCACGAAGGCGTCGTTGCCGCCCGCCGTCGCGGCCCCCGAGAGCGAGCCCCCGGTGAAGCCTGCCGCGACCACGCCCGCGGGAGTCGCCAGTAGCGCGCTGACCTGATCGCCCGCCTCGGTGCCGAATTGCTGCAGCCACTCCCGCGTTCCGTCGGCCGAGTACTTCGCGATCCACGCGTCGTAGCCGCCCGAACTCGACGCCCCGGGCATCGCGGCTCCGGCCGTTCCGGCCACGTAGACGCCGCCGTCGCTCGCGAGGGCCGCGGCGAAGGCCTTGTCCTCCCCCGTGCTGCCGAACTGGTGCGACCACGCGACCCGGCCATCGGCATCCACCCGTGTGACCATCGCATCTTTATCGCCCGCGCTCGACTCGCCGTCGAGGGCTCCCGAGGTGTAGCCCGCGAGGTAGGCCCCGCCCGCTCCGTCGGCCGCCACCCCGTAGGCGCGGTCGGCGGCCGAGGCCGAACCGATGGATGTCTGCCACAGCACGGTTCCATCGCCACCGGCCCGGGCGACCAGCACGTCGTCGTTCACCGCGCCCGCGTGGTCGCGCTTCGAGTAGCCGCCCACGATCACCGAGTCGTCGGCGGAGGCGACCACACCGTAGGCGCGATCGTCGAGCGCGGAGGCGATGGCGCTCGACCACACTTCGGAACCGTCGGCAGCGAAGCGCTGCAGCACGATGTCGAGGCCGCCGGCCCCGCCGACGCCGCCGAGCGCTCCCGCCGCGTTCACGGCCTGAACTCCGCCGTCGCTCAGCGCAAGCACTCCCCCGGCGCGGTCGTCGCCCGCGGTGCCGAGCTGCGTTCCCTCGAACGGCGCACGGGGCGTGGTCTGCAGGTAGCCCGCGATGTCCTGGATGCCCTCGCGGAACCCCTCGCGCCACACACCCCAGTCGTGCCCGCCGTTGTAGACGCGGAACTCCGCGGTGATTCCGGGCACGCGCTTGGCCGCGTTGTACAGCGTCGCCGACTCGTAGTCGATGTCGTGGTTCACATCGGCCGGGTCGGGGTTCACGTACTCGTCGTCGCCGACCGCGATGAAGAGGTGCAGCGGTGACGCGGGGTCGAACGCGGCGAACGTCGCGGGGTAGTTGAGCGAGAGGTAGCGCTGCTCGTCGAAGACCTGGTCGCCCGCGCCGTAGGCGCCGAACTCGCGCGCCGACGAATCGACCGGCGGAGTCGGCACGTAGACCGCGGGGCTCAGGATGAGCGCGTTCGCGAAGAGATCCTGGTGCGCGGTGGCGTAGCGCAGCGCACCCGCGCCGCCCATCGAATAGCCGCCCACGACGCGGGATGCGCGGTCGTCGATCGTGGCGTACTTCGCATCGATCGTCGGAATGAGCTCCGTCGTGAACGCCGTCTCGACGGCGACGCCGGGCGTCGCCCCGCCGGTGTACTGCGAGTCGACGTAGTAGTTGCCTCGCTCGTTCCACGGAGCATCCGGCATCACCACCACCATCGGCGGGATGCTGCCGGCGGCGATCAGCTCGTCGAGGTCGGGGCCGACCTGCTGCCACGCGGCCTGCGTGTCGCCGCGACCGTGCAGCAGATAGAGGGTCGGATAGCGCGTCGCTCCCGACGCGTCGTACCCGTCGGGCAGATAGACCGTGTAGTCGACGGGCCCGCCGATGGCCGAGCTCTCGAACGAGCCCGCCTCGAACGTGCTGCCGGCGGCCTGTGCCGGTGCGGCGGGCAGGGCGAGGATGCCCGCCCCTGCGAGTGCGAGCGCGGCGAGAGCCGCGGTCTTCGACGTCCACATCATTGTGTTGCCTCTCTGGATGGTGCTGGATGGTGCTTGATAGTTCGGGTCAGGCGAAGGGCTCCGCCGCTCGGAGGATCGACCGCGCCCGGCCGAGCATGGCCGCATCGACCATCTCGCCGCTCGCGAGGGTCGCGACTCCCCCTGCCTCGCCGACCGTGAGCACCTCGCGGGCCCAGCCGAGCTCGGCGTCGGTCGGGGCGAAGGCCTCGTGGATGACGGGCAGCTGGCTGGGGTGGATGGCGGAGCGGCCGAACCAGCCCGACTCGCGGCCGCGCAGGGTGTCGGCGCGCAGCGCATCCAGATTGCGGATGTCGGGGAACGCCGACATCATCGGCGCCTCGAGCCCGGCCGACCGGGCCGCGTACAGCAGGCGGATGCGGGCGTAGTCGAGCACGGCGGGCGACCGCGTGCCGAGCTCGCTCGCAAGGTCGGATTCGCCGAGCGCGAGCCTCGTCACGGCCGGATGCGCGGCGATCGCGTAGGCGTTCTCGACGCCCAGCGCCGACTCGACGAGGGCGGTCACCGGCAGCCCGGAGGCGAGGCCCGCGAGCACGTCGAGCTGCCCGGGCGTCTCGACCTTGGGCACGCGCAGCTCGATCGCGGCGGGCGATGACGCCAGCGCGCGCGCATCGTCGTCGCCGCGTTCTCCGCTGTTGATGCGCACCTGCACCACGGCGAGCGCCGGATGCCGTTCGTCGCTCAACCGGAACGCGGCGAGCCAGTCGAGCACGGCCTGACGGGCGGCGTCCTTGCGCTCGGGCGCGACCGCGTCCTCCAGATCGAGGATCACCATGTTCGCGCCGCTCGCGGCCGCCGTCTCGAAGCGGTCGGGCCTGTCTCCGGGAACGTACAGCGCCGCGACGATGGGCCGGGCGGCGAACGGTCGGGCACCGGATGGGCGGGCGCTCACAGGATCCCCCGTTCGCGCAGCGCCGCCCGCTGCTGGGCCGTGATGCCGATCTCGTCGAGCACCTCGTCGGTGTCGTGACCGTGCGGTCGGCCGCTGAACCGGATCGACCCGGGCGTCTCGGAGAGCCGGAACAGCACGTTCTGCATCTTGACCGGTCCCAGCTCGTCGTCGTCGACGGTCTGAACGGTGCCGAGCGCGGCGTACTGCGGATCGGCGAGGATTCCCCGCACGTCGTAGACGGGCGCGACGGCGGCCTGCGCCCTCTCGAACTCCTCGAGCACCACCGCGGTGGGGCGCGCGGCGACCCAGGATGCGACGGCCTCGTCGAGCTCGTCGGCGTGCTGCGCCCTGCTGTGCCCGCTCGAGAACCACGGCTCGTCGACGAGTTCGGGTCGGCCGACGAGGGTCATCACACGCTCGGCGATGGACTGCGAGCTGGTCGAGATGGCGACCCACTCGTCGTCGGCCGTGCGGTACACGTTGCGTGGCGCGTTGTTCACGCTGCGGTTGCCGGTGCGAGCCTGCACGGTTCCGAGCTGGTCAAAGGCCGTGATCTGGCCGCCGAGCAGCATCAGGATGGGCTCGATGATGGCCATGTCGACCACCTGGCCGCGGCCGGTCGCCTCGGCGGAGCGCAGTGCGACCATCACGGCGTAGCTCGTGGCGAGCGCGGCGATGCCGTCGGCGAGGCCGAAGGGCGGCAGGGTGGGCGGGCCGTCGGGCTCGCCCGTGAGCGCCGCGAATCCACTCATCGCCTCGGCGAGGCTGCCGAAGCCGGGCCGCGCGGAGTAGGGCCCGAACTGTCCGAAAGCGGTGACCCGCGCTATGACCAGTGCCGGGTTGGCGGCGAGAAGCGCATCCGGACCCAGGCCCCAGCGCTCGAGCGTGCCGGGCCTGAAGTTCTCGATCAGCACGTCGGCCGTGCGCACGAGCTCGAGCAGCACGGCGGCCCCGTCGGCCTGACCGAGGTTGAGCGTGACCGTGCGCTTGTTGCGGCCGAGCGTCTTCCACCAGAGGTTCACGCCGTCTTTGGCCGGTCCGTGCCCGCGCGAGGCGTCGGGCTTCAGCGGGTGCTCGACCTTGATCACGTCGGCCCCGAAGTCGCCGAGGAACGTGGCGGCGAGCGGACCCGCGAAGAGCGTCGAGACGTCGAGCACCCTCACTCCGTCGAGAGGCGCGGCGCTCATGATTCGTCCTCCAGATCCCACGCGAGGCGGAAGCCGATGTTCGGCGACCTCGAGATCCCCAGCCCGGTGAGCAGGTACTTGAGGCAGAACTCGGGCTCGCGGCGGCCTCCATCGACGTACCAGTCGGAGCCCTGCGCCTCGTAGTCGGCCCCGCCCTTCAGCTGCGCGAAGCGGGTGACGCCGTCGCTGTGCTCGCTCTCGGTCCAGTTCCAGACCCACGGCTCGGCCCGCTCGAAGGCACCATCGGATGCCGCCAGCTGCCACTCGAATTCGGTGGGCAGGCGGGCCCCGGCCCACGCGGCGTAGGCTCGCGCGTCGTCGAGGTCGACGCAGGTCACCGCGTCGCCATCGGCCTGAGCGGCGAGCAGGAAGCGGTTGTCACTCGCGGGCGCGTAGCCCGTGTCGACCACGAAGCGATCGAACTCGGCGCGGGTGACCTCGCGGCGGGCCACGGCGACGCGGCCGGTCTCGACCGTGACCTCGAGGCTGCGGTCGTCGTGCAGCCGCGGGGGCAGCGGCTTCCACTCCTCGACGTAGGGAGCCTCGCCGTAGAGTCCCGTCTCTCGGCGGCGGAAGCGCACGACGAGCTCGTGCGTCGCAGCGTCGATCACGACCGAGTCGGCGGGTGCGGCTGCGAGGAGCGCCGCCGCCGGAATCCGGCGCACGGCCTCTCGCGCGGGGAAGCTCGAATCGGCGCTGGGCGCATCCGCCGCGGCCTCGGCGAGCAGCCCGCGCAGGAGATCGGAGTTCGGCTCCGTCACTGCAGTCGTTGTCGCATCCTGCGGTGTCGCATCCGGAGCCGTCGTATCCGGAGCCGTGGTGAGGCCGCGCGCCTTCTCGCGCACGATCGCGGTGACGCCACGCGCCGGAACGACGACGCCCTCGGGGCCGACGATGCGCCCGGCCGTCGCATCCCACAGCACGCCCGAGCCGTGCTCGGCCGACAGGGCGGGGCCGGTGTAGTCCGCGACCGAGCGATTGACGAGCGTGTACACATCGAGCTCGTCGGTCGACCAGCGGGAGGCATAGACGCCGTGGTCGAGGGCGTGCCCGGACGCTCCGTCGAGCGGCACCCAGTCGCCGCCCACGAAAACGTCGCCGAGCGCGCGCTGCACCCGCAGCATGCGCCGCAGCGTCGACCGATCGCGCGCGTTCCAGCCCACCCAGACGCCGAAGACCGTGTCCCAGACGAGCATGCCTGTGCCGTTCATGAAGGCCGACTGCAGCTCGGAGCTGTGGTCGCGATTCCAGCGGCGGGTCGAGTGCATCATGTGCCGACGCTCGAACCAGTGGGCGCGCATCACGCCGGGCGCCTCGCTGTCGTCGAACCACTGCGCCCAGCTCAGCTGGTGGTCTTCGATGCGCACGTTGGGCACGCGCGACTCGCCCTCGAGGGCGCGCGGCAGCGACGATTCGCGCAGAGCCCTGACGAGGGCGCGGTCGCCCTCCTTCATCGTGTCGAGGAAGACGCCGTCGACCCCCAGCTCGTCGACGATCAGGGCGAGCTCCGCCGCGTCGTCGTGGTCGGCCCGGCGCGTTCCCGTGTCCCACGGGTTGTAGTCGATGAACACGCGCATGCCTCGCCGCTGGAACTCGGCGATGAGCTCGCCCAGGCCGGGCACGTCGCGGTAGTAGTCGAACTGGTTGCGGTCGTCGATGCCGATCACCGGGTAGGCGTGCCAGAGCACCACGCCGTCGAAGCCGCCGAAGTCGGCCGTCGCATCGACGAAACGCTGCACGTCGAAGCGCTGCGCCTCGGCGTCGAAGAGCCGCTCGTCCCAGAGCCACACGAGGGCGACGGATGCGCAGTGCTGGGTCCAGCGCGAGGTGACGTCGTCGTAGGCCGCGCCCGAGTAGTCGATGCGGCGGCGGGCGTCAGCGCGCCAGGCCGCGAGCGCCTCACGCCAGGCGGGCCAGTCGGCCGGGTCCGCGGGAGCCGCGAAGATCTTGGCGATGTCGCCCACTGCCTCATCGAGCACACCGGTCAGCGGCAGCTCGGTCGCGCGGTCGATCGGGCGCGGCACCAGCGGGTCGAACTCGTTGGTGTTGGCCTCGTCGGGGTCGTGGACGAGGTCGGCGACGGGCAGAACGTCAGAGCGATGAGACAAGAGCGTCGATCTCCTTGCGATCGGGAATGGAGGGCACGGCGCCCACGCGCTGCACCGAGAGGGCGGAGGCCGCGGTCGCGAAACGCACGGCCGAGGGCAGGTCGAGCCCCTCGTCGAGCGCGGCGGCAAAGGCGCCGCAGAACGTGTCGCCGGCCCCGGTGGTGTCGACGGCCTCGACCTCGTGGGCCTCGACCCGCGTGAGCTCGGCGTCGCCGCGATGCAGCAGCACGGAACCGGCCGAGCCGAGGGTGATGAGGACACTCGGCACGTCGCGGGTGAGCGCCCGGGCCCGCGAGAACAGGTCGCGCGCGTCGTCGCCGGCCAGCTGAGCCGCCTCGGTCTCGTTCACGACCAGTACGTCGACGAGCGCGAGCAGCTCGGAGGGAAGGGGCCGCACCGGCGCCGCGTTCAGCAGCACGCGCGTGCCCGCGGCGCGGGCGATGGCGGCCGCCACGCGCACGGTCTCGATCGGGATCTCGAGCTGCAGCACGAGCACGTCTGCGTCTCGGATGAGCTGCGCCTGGTCGTCGGCGAGCGAGGTGAACAGCGCGTTCGCTCCCTGGTTCACCACGATGGTGTTCTCGGCGTGCGCGTCGACGGTGATGAGCGCGGTGCCGGTCTCGCCCGCGGTGACGCGCGTAGCATCCACGACCCCGGCGCCGCGCAGGCTGTAGCGCAGCAGCGCGCCCGCGTCGTCGTCGCCGAGCAGCGCGACGAAGGTGGTCGCCGCACCGGCGCGGGCGGCCGCGACGGCCTGGTTGGCGCCCTTGCCACCCGGATGCCGGCCGCCGCCCGTCGCAAGCACGGTCTCGCCGGGCGCGGGGATGGCCTCGACCGTGTAGACGAGGTCGAGGTTGGCGCTTCCGACCACGATGACGCTCATCGGGCGGCCTGCGAAAGGGTCGGTGTGGGAGTCGGAGCGAGAGCGGCCGTGCGCTCCGCGAGCTCGTCGAAGCCGATGCCGTCGAAGCCCGGGATCGACGTGGCGAGTCGGTTGTGCAGAGGCTCGATCCAGGCCTCAGGCAGCGCGGCGGCGCCGGTCAGCGCGCCCGCGATCGCGCCGGCGGTGGCGCCCACCGAGTCGGTGTCCCAGCCACCCATCACGGCGATTGAGATCGCCGTGGCGAAGTCGCCGTCGGAGCGCACGAGCGCGAACGCCAGCAGCGCGCTGTTGTTGAGCGCGTGCACCCAGTGCAGGTGACCGAACTCGGCGGCGAGCGCGTCGAGGCCCTCGTCGACCGAGAGCTCGGATTCGCCCAGCTCGGCGCCGCGCAGGACGGCCGCGGCGTAGCGGCTGCCCTCGGGAACCGCCGAGAGCCCGGCCGCGATCACCTCGTGCACCGACGAGGCGACGAGCGCCGCGGAGCTGGCGGCCGCGACGAAGAGCGCGCCGTAGAGCCCGCTGCGCCGGTGGCTGAGCCACGCGTCGCGATAAGAGAGCGCGGCCGCGGCGTGGGGGTCGCCGGGCCGCGCCCAGCCGTAGACATCGGTACGGATCTGCGCACCGATCCACTCCTGGAACGGGTTCTGCACCGTGGCCGCGAGATCGGGCTCGTGCCCCTCGAGCAGGTTGCGGTAGACGATGCGCTCGGCCGTGAACACGCGGCCTCCGGGCAGGTTCGCGAGCCACGAGAGCGCCACGTCGTCGGTCGTGAAGTCGGCCCCTGCGCGCTCGAGCAGCTCGAGGGCGATCAGGGGAAAGTTGAGGTCGTCGTCTTCGGGCATGCCGACGATGTTCTCGACGAGGCTCGTGGGGCGGCTGCGCCGGTTCCACGGGTATCGCGCCGCGACGGCCGGGTGGAGTCCCCGCTCGGTGAAGTACGAGGAGACCGGCCAGTTGCCGGTCGACTGCGCAATGGCGCGGATGCCCTCTCGCGAGATCTTCTCGACGGGCTTGCCGAGCAGGCAGCCCGCGGCCCTGCCCAGCCAGGCCCCGAGCATCCGGTCGCCGAACGAGCCGGTCGACATCGAGCCGGTCCCGCCCGAGTCGCTCGACACCGTCGGCAGCTCGGGCGGCTGCGGCGCGAGGTCGAGGATGGCGTCGAGTGCGTCGGGCTCGGCCGCGACGAGCGCGGCGGGTAGAGGCAGCTCGTCGATGCGCGCGAGCAGGGCACGCGCGAGTTCGCGCAGCTCGGGAGGCGCGGGCTGCGGCGACGCACCGCTGACGGCGGCGGTCGGCGAACCGCCCGCCGCCACCCACTCCGCCTCGAGCGTCGACACGTCGACCCCGTCGAGGCGAGCGGCGGCCAGCGCGTGCGGCACCAGGTCTTCGGGCTGGGTCCAGCTCAGTCGCAGCATCAGAGTGCTCGCGTGATTGCCGACATCGAGGCCGCGCGGGCCTCGGCGCGGGCGCAGTCCTTCTCGAACACCTCGCGCGCGACGGCCGCGATGCGCGGGCCGGTGGCGGTGATGTCGATGCGGCTGCCCTGCGTGACGGCGTCGACCCACTCGGCCGGAACCGCCTCGAGCCCGTGCAGCGCGCCCGCGATCGACCCGGCCATCACGGCGATCGAGTCGGAGTCGCGACCGTAGTTGATCGAGCCCAGAACGGCCTCGCTGTAGTCTCCCCCGCCGACCACGAGCATGCCGAGGGCGATGGGCAGCTCCTCGATCGACTTCGTGCGGCTCGGGATGCGGGCGTCGCGGGCGGGCGCCCGGTAGTTCGGGCCGACGGTGTCGAACGGCTCGACGGCCGAGCGGAGGTGGGCGAGCGAGTCGCGCCAGTCGCTGCGGGTGGATGCGGCCTCGACGACCGATTCGATCGCGTCGCGCGTGCCGTCCTTCGCGAGCCGCAGGGCGACATCCAGAACGCTCGAGACGGTCGCGCCGACGCGCATCGCCTCGGCGACGGCGGCAGCGTAGACGCCGGCCGCCTCGCGGCCGTAGCTCGACTGGTGGGCGCCGGCCACGTCGATGGCCTCGGCGTAGGCGGTGTCGGGCGAGCCCGCGTTGATGATTCCGATGGGGGCCGCGTACATGGTGGCGCCGCAGTTCACGATGTTGCCGACGCCCGCCTCGCGGGGGTCGATGTGACCGTAGTGGATGCGCGCGACGAGCCACTTCTCGGCGAGGAAGATGCGCTGCAGCAGGATCGCGTCGGTCTCGAGTTCGGGGATCCACTGGCGTTCACCGATGAGGCGCGGAACGAACTTCTCGGCGATCGCATAGGCGTCGAGGTGGTCGCGCACCTCGTCGTAGACGTCGACGAGCGCGTTGGTCATGAGGGTGTCGTCGGTGATGTGGCCATCGCCCTTGTGGTACGGCGCGATGGGCCGGGCGTTGCGCCAGTCGGCCAGGAACGGCGGGACGACGCCGGTGATGAACCCGTCGTAGCGCTCCTGGATGGCCTCGGGCGTGTTGCCCTCCGCGGCTCCTCCCAGGGCGTCGCCCACGGCGGCGCCCGCGAGGGCCCCTGTCGCCTTGTCTTCGAGCAGATCCATCCTGAAGTCTCCTTGTGTTCCGACGGTCGTGGCCGGCTGAGTGTCGTGTGTCATGGGGTGTGTTCTGGTGCGGGGGCCGGGGCGCGGGGCGGGGTTCCGCCCCGCGCTCCGGCGTGCTGGAAGGTCAGCCGATCGACGACCAGCCCTCGGTGAGCTTCTGCTTCAGCTCGTCGAGGGTGATCGAGTTCGCGAAGTACTGCTGCAGCAGCGGGGTCGCATACTGGTCCTTCCACTGCGGGTAGTTCGTGGCCTTCTGGAACGGCGCACCCGTGAGGTCTTCACCGGTCGCGAGCAGCTCCTTCCAGCCGTTCTCGCCGTTCGTGTTCGTCTCCACGGCGGTGCGCGCGGCATCCGTCGACGGGATCAGCCAGTCGCCCTCGGCGACCGAGGCGAGGTTGTCGGCGCTCATGAAGTAGTCGATGAACTTGGCCGAGGCCTCGACGTTCTTGCTCTCGGCTGCCACGGAGAGGGTCTGCGGGTTCGCGGCCTGCACCGGGCCGGCGGAGCCGGCGAGCGGGGGCAGGACCTTCCAGTTGAAGCCCTCGGGCGCGGACTCGCTGATCTGCTGCGCCAGGAAGTTGCCGCCCACGTACATGGCGTACGTTCCACCGAGGAAGCCGGGGAGGACATCCGACCCGCTCTGGGTGAGCGTGATCGGGTCGAGCGACGCGTCTTCGTAGGCCATGTCGTGCACATACTTCGGAACGGCCAACTCGTCGTCGCCGATGTCGATCTTGGCGGTGCCGTCGTCTTCGACGTCGAAGAAGGTGCCGTCGAATCCGAGGGCCGTGTTCATGATCGCGGCGGTCGGCTGCTTGAGGCCCCAGCCGACACCGAACTTGCCGTCGGCGGTGAGCTTCTTCGAGATGTCCTGCAGCTGGTCCCAGGTGAGTTCGTCGCCTGTGGGAACCTCGACGCCGGCCGCGGCGAACGCGTCGGTGTTGGCGTAGACCACGTAGGTCTGCAGCAGGGTGGGAGCGGCGACGATCTTGCCGTCGGCGGTCGACACCGTCTTCCACACGTCGTCGGAGACGCTCGACTTCACGTCGTCGCTCAGCTGGTCGCTGAGGTCGGCGAGGTAGCCCTGGTTCGCGAAGCCGAGGATGTCGCTCGACTCGTCCTGGATGACATCCGGGGCCGTGCCGCCCTGGAACTGGGTGACGAGCTGGTCGTGCACGTTGTCCCAGCTTCCCTGGGTGAGCTTCACCTGGATGTCGGGGTTGTCGGCGTTCCAGCTGTCGACGATCTCCTTCGTGGCCGCCACCGTGGAGTCCTGGTAGGCGAGGCTCTGGAAGGTGATCTCGACGGGGCCGTCGTTCGACGAGCTGTCTGTCGTTCCGCCTCCGCCGAACGCGCATCCCGACATCATGCCGACGATGGCGACGGCGCCGACGGCGACCGAAATCTTTCTTCTCATGGGTGAAACTCCTTTGTTTTCTGGTGAGGGCACTGCACTGTGTTGGGTCGGATGGTGGGGGGGGTGAGGCGGGGTCAGCCCTTGACCGCGCCGCTGAGCAGGCCCGAGGTGAGCCGCTTCTGGATGAGCGCGAAGAACACGAGGCTGGGGATCGTGGCGAGCAGCGACGCCGCCGCGAGCTGGCCGAGCTGCACCTGCCCCTCGGCGCCGACGAAGCGCGCGAGGGTGAGCGGCAGCGTCTGCAGCGCTGGGTCCTGGATGAGCACAAGAGCGAAGAAGAACTCGTTCCAGGCCGAGATGAAGGTAAACAGGCTCGTGGCGACGAGGCCGGGGGCGAGCAGCGGAAGGATGATCTTGCGCAGCACGAGCAGCCTCGACCCGCCGTCCATCGCCCCGGCCTCCTCGAGTTCGACGGGGATCCCGGCGACGTACCCCTGCAGCATCCACAGGGCGAACGGCAGCGACCACACCGTGTACACGAGGATCAGGCCGACCAGGCTGTTGATGAGCCCGATCTGCTTGAGCACCAGGAACAGCGGAATGATGATGAGGATGAACGGGAACACCTGGCTGAGCAGGATCCAGCCCGTCGCCACCGTGCGCAGCTTGGTCTTGAACCGGGCGAGGGCGTAGGCCGCCGGCAGCGAGATCACGGTCACGATGAGGGTCGTCGCGACCGACACGATGAGGCTGTTCAGCGCCGCCGGAATCAGGTTGGCCTTCTCGGTGGCCTCCGTGAAGTTGTCGAAGTTGAGCGACTGCGGCAGGAACGACGGGGCCGCCGACTGCAGCTCCTGCGGCGTTTTGAATGCCGTGATGAGCAGGAACAGCAGCGGGAATCCGAGGAACACGATGTAGCCCGCGAGCGCCAGGTACTGCAGCGGACGCGTGACCCGGCGGGTGCGCTTCGCCGACGAGAGCCGACGGGGCGTGGGCGCAGGGCGGTCGGGCCGTTTTGGGTTGTCGGACTGCGGGCGGTCGATGGTGGCGGTCATGAGTTGCGGCTCCTCGCCTGGCTGCGCAGATAGAAGAAGAGGAAGATGCCGATCACGACGACCATCACATTTCCCATGGCGGCGGCGTAGCCGAAGTTGCCGTAGCGGAACGCCTCGTTGTAGGCGAAGAGCATCGGCAGCATCGTCTGGCCGCCCGGCCCACCGGCCGTGAGCACGTAGACCAGGGCGAAGCTGTTGAAGTTCCAGATGAGGTCGAGCGTGGTGATCGCCACGATGATGGGTCGCAGCGCCGGCAGGGTGACGTGCCAGAAGCGCTTGAACGCGCCGGCCCCGTCGATGGATGCGGCCTCGTGCAGGTCGGTGGGCACGTTCTGCAGCCCGGCCAGCAGCGTGATGGTCGTCTGCGGCATTCCGGCCCAGACGCCCACGACGATCACGGCGGGCAGCGCGGTCGAGAAGTCGCCGAGCCAGTTGATGTCGCCCGGCAGGCCGATGGCCCGCATGCCCTCGTTGATCGGACCGTAAGTGGGGTTGAGCATCAGTCGCCACATGATGGCGATGATCACCGGCGGCATGGCCCACGGCACCAGGGCCAGGGTGCGCGCGATCCAGCGGATCTTGAGGTCGAGGTTCAGCAGCAGCGCGAGCCCGAGCGAGGCGAAGAACTGCAGGATCGTGACGCCGAACGCCCAGATGAGGCCGATGCGGAACGAGTTCCAGAAGAGCTCGTTGCCCATGAGCTGCGTGTAGTTGTCGACGCCGTTGAAGCTGACCGTGGCGTTCAGCCCGGCCTTCGAGTCGGTGAAGCCCAGAAGCAGGCCCTGTGCGAGCGGGTAGACGCTGAACAGCAGAACGGGGATCAGGGCCGGCAGTACGAGAAGCCAGGCGTCACGGCCTCCGCCGCCGCCGACGCGCGAGCGTCGACGCTTCTTCGGCGGTGCCGTGGGGTTCGGCGCGCCCGCGCGCGGGCGACTGTCGAGTGTGCTCGTCATCGTGCATCCTCTTCGATTGTGGGGAGGTGGGTCGGGTCAGGGGGTGGGGTTCTGTGCAGCAGGTGTGGACTCGCGAACCGTCAGCGACGGCTTGATCACGACCTGCTCGACCGGCGCATCCGGTGTTTCAAGGCGCCGGATGAGCAGCTTCGCTGCGGCCCGCGCGCGCTTGACCGAGCCGAGGTCGACGCTCGTGATCGAGGGGTTGGCGAGCTCGGCGATGTCGGTGTCGTCCATGCCGATCACGGCCACCTGCTCGGGCACCCGGATGCCGCGGGTGCTGAGCTCCTTCATGGCCGCGACCGCGAGCAGATCGTTCGCGCACACCACCGCGTCGGGGGTCGACTGGGAGAAGAGCTCGCGGGCGGCGACGAGGCCGGCGCGGTAGGTGAAGTCATCTGCGCTCGCCTGCATGTCGGCGACGAGCGGCATGCCGTGCTTGGTCATGGCCCGCACGTACCCGGCGAGTCGGGCTGCGCCCGGTACGGTGTCGACGGGTCCGTTGATGAAGGCGATGCGCTCGCGCCCCGCCTTCACGAGGTGCTTCACCGCGAGGCCGATGCCCTTGGCCGAATCGGCACGCACGTTGTCGAACTCGACGCCCGCGGGCAGCGATCCGATGATCACGACGGGCACACGCGTCTCCTGCAGCGCGGCGACGAGCTCATCGGTCACGCGCAGCGGGCTCATGATGAGGCCGTCGGCAAAGCCGCGGTTGAGGCCGGCGAGGAAGTCGATCTGGTCGCTGGGGTCGCTTCCGGTCGACGAGAGCACGAGGCGGTAGCCGGCCTCGGTCACGACACGGGAGACCTCGTGCATCATCGCGACGTAGACGGGGTTTCCGACGTCGGCGACCGCGAGCGCGATCTGCATGGTCTTGCCGACCTTGAGCGAGCGGGCGGTGGCCGAGGGAACGTAGCCCAGGGCGGTGGCGGCCTCGCGCACTCGCTCGGTCACGCCATCCGATGCAGGAAGCCCGTTGAGCACCCGCGAGACCGAGGCGATCGACACACCGGCGCGCTCGGCAACCAGCACGAGTGTGGACTTCTTCGTCACGGGGATCCTTATGTAATCGTTTACAAGAACGTTTACAGGAACACTAGCCCGCCTCCCGCCGAGACGCAAGCGGAGCTGACCTCGGTCGACGACCGCGAACTGACGCGAAGTGCTCTGGGGCGAACGCGAACTGACCCGAAGTGCTCTCGATTCTCAGAAAGAGAGCACTTCGGGTCAGTTCGGTGAGCGCTAGGCGGGCCCCGGCGGGGCTGCTGCCGTCAGCGGCGCTGCGTCGGGATCCAGATGCGCATCGTCGACGGGCCGCGGTTTCCCCACGCGTGGTACGGCAGCAGCTCCGCCGTGAACGCCTCGGCATCGGACGCGGATGAGGCGTGGGCGGCCGCGTTCAGTTCCGAACCGTACGGCCACTCCGACGTGGCCTCGGGCGCGACCCGCAGGGTCACGGTCAGCCGGGCACCGACATCCGGGCCCACCGGGTCAGCTGAATTGGCCGAATCGACCGAATCGACCGGATCGACCGTGTCGTCGATCTCGATGCGGCTGAACTCCTCCTCGCCGCTGCCGACGCCGGCCAGCCCCGCCGACTCGAGCGAGAACACCTCAGGGCCGCGCTCGACAGCCACCGAGCCGCGGATCGCGTCGATGCGCGAGTCGGGCCGGGTGAAGCGCGGCCGCATGGGCAGCTCGAGCTCGAGCTCGTCGCCCGCGGAGAACACGCGCGTCACCGTGACATATCCCGGCGACACAGCGCCCGGCGACACGGCCTCCGTCGAGCCACTGCCGACGGCCAGCGTCGCACCCGTCGCCCAGGAGGGAACCCGCAGTGACAGCGACACCTCATCGGAGGGCGCCTCGATGATGCGCACCACGATGCGGCCCGAGCGCGGGTAGTCGGTCTCGACCTGCACCGATAGCCGGCCGCCGACGCGCCCGTCGCCGCCGCCCAGCTGCGTGTCGATCATGGCGGGGGCGTACTGGTGCAGCTGCAGCCCCGTGTCGTCGACGGTCGCCACATAGGCGGCGAGACTCGCGAAGGTGCGCGCCACGTTGGGCGGGCAGCACGACACCTCGAACCAGGGCGCGCGCACCGACGACGACGCGCGCGGCGAGATCTCGTCGGGCGAACCCGCCTCACCGGGCGTGCGCTGGTGCAGCGTGTTGGCGTAGAAGAACGCCGTTCCCTCGGCCGACGGCGACGTGGCCACGACGTTGAACAGGGTGCGCTCGATCAGGTCGGCGTAGCGCACATCGTTCTCTTCGAGCAGCAGCCGCCAGCTGAACATGATCGATGCGATGCCGGCGCAGGTCTCTGAGTAGGCGCGGTCGCTGGGCAGCTCCCAGTCCTCGCCGAACGCCTCGTCCTGGTGGTGCGATCCCTGCCCGCCCGTCACGTAGGTGCGGCGGTCAATGGTGCGCTGCCACTGCGCCTTCAGCGCGTCGATCATGCCGGAATCGGACTTCTCCACGGCGATGTCGAGCGCTCCGGCGGCGAGGTAGTTCGCCCGAACGGCGTGCCCGCGCAGCACCGTCGCGTCGCGCACGGGAACGTCGTCCTGGAAGTAGGCCCGCCCGTACTCGATGTCCTTCAATGTCTGATGCCCGCGTCGCTCCACGAACAGGTCCGCGAGGTCGAGATACGACTGCTCCCCCGTGACCCGGCCGAGTTCGGCGAGGCCCACCTCGACCTCGGGGTGGCCGCAGACCGACTGGATGCCGTGCTCGCCGAAGGCCTCGACGATCAGATCGGCGGCGCGTCGAGCGATCGACAGCAGCCCGTCGTCGGCGCCGGGCGCCGTGCGCTCCCGGGCGACGGCGGCCTGGAAGAGGTGGCCGAGGCAGTAGAGCTCGTGGCCCCACTCGAGCTGCGACCAGCGGGACTCCTGACCGGCATGGCCGAACCGGGTGTTCAGGTAGCCGTCCGCATCCTGCGCCGCGGCGACCCGCTCGACCACGGCGCGTAAGCGCGCCTCGAGAGCGTCGCGCCGGGCGGGGTCGCCGCTGGAGCCGGAGGAACCGAGGCGCCCGATCTCCCAGGCGACGGCCTCGAGGTACTTGTAGATCTCGGAGTCGGAGAACTCGCGTCCCCGCCGGCCCTCCGACGCGGTGAGGCCCGCGGCCACCCGGTCGAAGTTGGCGAGCCAGCCCTCCTTCTCGAGCCAGTGCTCGATGTGCGGGAGGGTGGCTTCTCCGTTGACCTGCTGGCGGTCGTGCCAGAAGCCGCCGGTGATGCGAACCTCATCGAGGCCCAGGGGTCGGAGCGCACCGGAGGTGGGAACCACCGGAGCTGCGACGGTTCGTGTGATGAGTGACATGGTTACCCCTTGAAAGCGCCGGACATGAAGCCGCGCACGTAGTGACGTTGAAGAATGAGGAAGAGAAGTATGCACGGGAGTGCGAGAACGACGACGCCGGCCTCGGTCGCGCCGTAGTCGACGACGCCCTGCACCTGCCCGCGCAGGTTCGAGACCGCGAGCGGAAGAGTCATCTTCGTCGAGTCGTTGATCAGGATGAGCGGAGCCATGAAGTCGTTCCACGCCGCGAGGAAAGCGAACAGCCCCACCGTGATGAGCCCGGGCTTCACGGCCGGCACGAGCACCTTCCACAGCACCGTCCACGAGTTGCAGCCGTCGACCATGGCGGCCTCGTCGAGCTCTCTCGGGATCGACTCGAACGCGATGCGCATCATGAAGGTCGAGAACGGCAGCTGGAACATCGTCAGCACCAGCGCCACCCCCACGAGGGAGTTCGACAGGCCGACCATGTTGAGCAGCACGTACAGCGGGATCAGCAGTGTGGCGTAGGGCACCATCAGGATCGCGATCGTCGCGAGGAACAGCGCGTTCTTGCCGCGGAAGTTGAACCTGGCGAACGCGTACCCCCCGAGCAGCGAGATCACGAGAGTGAGCACCACGGTCAGCAGCGACACGAACACCGAGTTGCCGATGTACTGCAGAATGCCGTCCTGGTAGTTCGCCAGCGTGATGTAGTTGCCGAGCCCCCAGCCGTCGGTCTGGTTCGTGCCAGCGAGCGGCGCGACCGACGAGATCGCGGTCCACACCAGCGGGTAGAGGAAGATCACGGCCAGCGCCGCGGTCAGAACCCAGAACGGCATCTGGATGGCGATTCCGCCGAGACTCGTCGTGCGAGGTGCCTTGCGGCCCCCGCGTGGCGGCTCGGCCGGGCGGTCGGCCGCGACGGTCGTGGGCGGTTCGATGAGAGCGGTCACGGGTCAGTCCTCGGCTTTCTTGCTGAACGCGCGGATCTGCACGATGTTGATGATCACGAGGGCGGCGAGCACGATGACCGACAACGCACCGGCGACGCCGAGGTTGTTCGGCCCCTGGAATGCCACGTTGTAGATCAGCTGCACGACGGTGATGGTGCTGTTGTCGGGGCCGCCCTTGGTGAGGATGTAGAACTGCTCGAAGGCGAGCAGCGATCCGGTGACGCACATCACGGTGGTCAGCGCCAGCGTCGGCTTGAGCAGCGGAACAGTGATGTCGCGGAAGATCTGCCAGCGCGATCCGCCGTCGATGCGGGCGGCCTCGTAGACCTCTTCCGGAATGCCCTGCAGTCCCACGAGCATCAACAGCATGTAGAAGCCGGCGAATCGCCAGACGATCAGGAACAGGGTCGACCAGAGCGCGGCATCCGGTGTGCCGAGGAACGTGAAGCCCCATGACTTGGTGAGCTCGGCGAACGGGCCGGCGATGGGCGAGTAGAGAACGTAGAAGAGCAGGGATGCCGATGCGAGGCCGAGCGCGCTGGGCACCAGGAAGGCGGTTCGCAGGAAGCCCTTCCACCGGCTGGACTCCTGCACGAGCAGGGCCAGTCCGAGGCCGAGGCCGATGAGCAGCACGGTGGCCAGGACGGTGTACTTCAGGGTGAAGATGACCGAATCGAGGAAGAAGCGGTTGTCGAGGGCTTCGGGAAAGTTCTCGGGGAAGTTGATGCCCTGGTTGCCGCCGAGCAGCGGCCAGTCCGACGCGGCCATCTGGAAGACGAGCACGAGCGGCACCAGGAAGAGGAGCACGACGAACAGCGCCGTGGGAAGAGCGAAGAGCCAGCCCGTGAGGGCGCTTCCGGAGCGTCGCGGGCGGCGCCGGGTGGGAGCACGACCGGGCCGGGTCGCCGCGACCGGCGCCGATGCCGGAGTGACGGTGGTGCTCATGAGGGAGCCTTTCGATGCGGTGATGCGGGTGTGGAGCCGGGGCGGGCGCTGCGGGCGCCCGCCCCGGATGACGCTGGTGATGCCGGTTACTGCGAGAGCACCTCGGTGATGGCCTCGTTGTCGGCGTCGAGCGAGTCGCTGCCGTCGAGAACCGCGTTGCGCACGAGCTCGAGCCACGGGCCGGTCGGCGAGTTGAACGCCTCCTGGAAGTTCTTCGACACAGGGGTGTCACCCTTGGCCGCGACCTCGTTGATCGTGACCAGGCGCGGATCCTTGTCGGAGTACTGGTTGCTCGACAGGTCGCTGCGGGAGACCACGTCGCTGTCCTTCGCGAGGACCTCGACCTGTGCATCCTCCGACATCAGCCAGTTGAGGAAGTTCCAGGCCTGGGGCGACTTCTTGGAGTCCTTCGAGATTCCGATGCCGTCGCCACCGACGAACGTCGAGGCGCCGCCATCCGGCCCCGGGATGCCGGCGACGCCGACATCGAACGGAGTGGACGACAGGAGCGTGGCCGGGTACGGCATAACGCCGACCTTGCCCTCGGTGAATCCGGCGGTCCAGGTGGGGCCGGCCTCGTCCTTCGACGACGGCAGCACCGTTCCGGAGGCCCACAGGTCGGCCCACGTGGCGAAGACGTCCTTCGCGTTCTTCTCGGCGAGCAGCGACTCTGTTCCGTCGCCGTTCATGACCTCGTCGCCCGATGCCCAGACACTCGGGAACCAGGTGAAGACGAGGCAGCCGCCGCAGTTGAGGCCGGTGGCCGTGCCGTAGGTGTCGGGCTTGTTCAGAGCCTGAACCGCCTTGGCCTGCTCGGCGAACTCGGCGAGGGTCGTCGGCCCCTTCTCGGGGTCGAGTCCGGCCTCCTTGTAGAGCTCCTTGTTCCAGAACATCATCGAGAGATCGAGCACGAAGGGCAGCACGTGCTCCTTGTCGTCGACGGTGCCGGCCGACAGGTGCCCCTTGTTGATCGAGTCCTTGAAGTCGAGGCCGTCGATGTTCGACGAGATGTCCTGGAACAGTCCCTGCTCCACCCAGTTCGGCACGTAGACGATGTCTGCGGCGAACAGGTCGGGAAGGCTTCCTGAACCGGCTGCGGCACCGACCTTGGCCACGTAGTCGTCGTTCGGCACGACGGTGAGCTTGACCTGGTTCTCGTGGCTCGCGTTGTACGCGTCGACGAGCAGGTTGGCCTGCTTCTCGAGCGGGGCGCGAGTCCAGAGGGTGAGCTCGCTTCCGTCGTCGGTTCCTTCCGGGCCGGCGCTGGCCGCCGGGTCTGCGGTGGTTCCGCCGCCGGAGCATGCGGCGAGTCCGGCGATGAGTGCGCCGGCGAGCAGCACGCCTCCCGCCCGTCGCATGCGATTACCTGCTGTGGTGATCATCTGTGATTCTCCTTTTGACTCTACGTTGAGTGGACCGTGCAAAGGTCCGTCAGGTTCGGGCAGAAGCCGAAAGCTTCGAAACCCCTTTCGGCAGGCTATCGCGTGGCCTACAGCGTCGTCAAGTACATTTTCCTGTAGCCTTTTCTTCACGGAAGAGGTGCGCATGTCAGACAACAGAACGGGCACAGCGGGGGGCCGCGCTGCAACGCTCAGCGATGTGGCGAAGATCGCCGGCGTGTCTCTTGCCACCGCGTCGAAGGCCATCAACGGCCGCGGCGAGGTCGCGGCCGCGACGCGGCAACGTGTGCTCGAAGCGGCGAAGAAGATCTCGTTCACGCCGAACGAATTGGCGCGCAGCCTCATCAACGGTCGAACGGGAACCGTCGGCCTGCTCACGAGCGACCTCGAGGGCCGCTTCGTGATCCCCATTCTCATGGGCGCCGAAGACGCATTCGGCGCGGGCCAGGTCAACGTCTTCCTGTGCGACGCCCGCGGCGACGCGATCCGCGAGCAGCACCATCTGAACGCGCTGCTGACACGACGTGTCGACGGCATCATCGTGGTGGGCCGCTCGACCGATCCGCGCCCGTCGCTCGGGCACAACATCCCCGTTCCCGTGGTCTATGCCTACGCGCCGAGCGAAGACCCCACCGACGTGTCGATCACTCCGGACAACCGAGCGGGCGGCCGCCTCGCGGTCGAACATCTCATCGCGTGCGGTCGTTCGAAGATCGCGATGATCTCAGGAGAGGCCGTCTATGCCGCCGCCCAGGACCGCGCCGCGGGGGTCATGGATGCGCTCGGCGACGCCGGCCTCGAGCTGATGGGGCGACCCATGTTCTCGGAATGGTCGGAGCACTGGGGTCGCGACGCGTCGGCGATGCTCTTCCGACAGTTCCCCGACATCGACGGCGTCGTCGCCGGCTCCGACCAGATCGCGCGGGGCGTGCTCGACACGATGCGCGACCTCGGCCGAGAGGTTCCGCACGACGTGGCCGTGGTGAGCTTCGACAACTGGGAGATCCTGGCGACGAACTCGCGCCCCGAGCTCACGAGCATCGACGCGAATCTGCAGCAGCTCGGGCGCATGGCCGCCACCCGCATCTTCGACGCCATCGACGGAACGGCGGCGACTCGCGGAGTCGAGAACCTGCCGGGCCGGCTGGTCATCAGGGGATCGACGATCGCCCGCCGCTGAGCCTGCCCTTCGACAAGCTCAGGGAACGAGGGGCGCCCTTCGACAAGCTCAGGGAACGAGGGGCGCCCTTCGACAGGCTCAGGGAACGGTCCGTTCCCTGAGCCTGTCGAAGGGGCGAGCGATACCCGCGGCCTACTCGACCGGCGCGGAGTGGTGGCGACGGAGCAGCAGCGCTCCCGCCGCCAGCAGCAGAAGCGCCGCGAGCGCAGGCAGCAGCGGCTCGGCTCCCGTGGCCGGAAGCGTTTCTGCTGCAGCCGCTCCCGATCCCGCAGGAACAGACGGAGCCCCCGGAGCGGTCGGGACGCCCGGCGTCCCCGGCTCCTGCGGGTCGACCGGCACCTCCACAGCGGTGATCTGCACCTCGAGCGTGCGCGTCTCCTCGACGTTGCCAGCGGCATCCACCGAGCGGAAGCTCAACGTCTGCGTGCCCACCTCGTCGAACACGATGTCATCGTCGCCCGCGGCGATCCACTCGTCGCCACCCGTCGAGTACTCGGTTCGGGCGACCCCCGACGTCTCATCGCTCGCACTGAGCATGATGCGCACGGGCTTCTCCGGAGTCCCCGTCACCGGCGCGGCAGCGGCAGCAGCGGCAGCGGCAGCCCTCAGCCCATCTCCGATCACCGTCGCCGAGCTCACGGGCGCGACCGAGTCGAGCTTCACGCTCGCCGAGCCGATCTCCGAGACGTTGCCCGCCGCATCCACTGCCCGGGCCTCGACCAGAGACGCGCCCTGCGCCGACACCACGATCGGCGTCGCGTACGGCGCCCACTCGCCCTCATCGACGCGCACCGAGACCGCCGGCGCGTCATCCACGTCGTCGCTCGCGGTGACCGACACGGTCACGTCGCCGGTGTTCCAGCCGGATGCCGGCGGCACGGGCGCCTGCTCGAGCATCACGGTCGGGGCCACGACGTCGGGCTCGGGGTCGACGGCCTCGGCGGCGAAGACCCGCCACTCGTAGATGCCGCTCGAGCCGCCGGCCGCGGTCTCGCCCCAGGCCTGCATCACCGCGCGCAGGGCGGTCGTTTTCACGGTGTCGAACGACACCGGGTTGAAGGCCTCGCGATCGCGGCCGTAGTCGCCCTCGGCGTCGACGTCGAGCCATTGGCCCGTCGCCACGTCGAGGTACTGGATGCGCCAGCTGCGCGGAACGATGACGCCCACGCCGGCCTCGTCGGTGGAGTCGGAGAAGAACTTGAGCTCCGAGCTGTCGACGTCGACGATGCGATCCCAGGTGAGCTGCACCCACTGCTCGCCGACCTCGGGCCACGTGCCCCAGCTCGATCCGTCGGCGGCGCCGTCGTTGATGGCGCCGACCGATGTCCAGCTCGACGAGAACGAGGCGGTCGCCGTGGCGAGGGGCGCGATGTTCCCGGTGAGCGGCACAGTGCTCGAGAGAGGAACGGTGGCCTTGCCGGCGACCGACACGTTTCCGGCCGCGTCGCGTGCCCGGTAGAACACGTCGTGCTTCTGCTCGTCGACCACGACCGGGGCCGTGTAGGCCTGCCAGCCGAGCTGGTCGTCGATCGAGTACTCGAGTCCCGCGGCCGTGTTCGTACCCGACCCGGTCGCGAGCCCCGACACGGCATCGGCGCCCGCGACGGTCACCTGGCGCGCGGCCGCGTCGACCGTGGCCTGGGCCGTCGGCAGTGTCTTGTCGATCGACACGGTCACGAGCGATTCCTCGCTGACGTTGCCCGAGGCATCCGTCGCCCTGGCCCTCACCTCGGTGGCGCCCTCGGCGCTCACGAGGATCTCGGCGAAGCGCACGTTCTCGAACGCAGCCCAGTCGCCCGAGCCCGACTTCACTTCGATGCGGCTGCGGATGTCGCGGTCGTCGACGGCCGTGGCCCGCACCGTGCTGTTCGACAGGTACCAGCCGCCCGCGCCCTGCGACCCCGCGACCGTGAGCGCCACGCTCGGAGCGGCGAGATCGGCGGGTTCGCCCAGCACCGTCCACTCCTTCACTCCGAGGCTCGACTTGCCCTCCACCGTTCCCTGGGCGACGAGCTGCGCACGCAGCCTCGTGGTGGTCACGGCATCGAACGTCACGGTGTTGTAGGCGTCGACCTCGGTGCCGTAGGCGGAGGCGTTCGGCACGGCGACCCAGGTCTCCGTCGCCGCGTCCCAGTACTCGAGCGACCACGACTTCGGCACCGCGATCCCGTCGCCGGCCGCGTCGAGGTTGTGCACGAAGTACAGGGCGCTCTCGTCGATGCGCACCGGGCTCGCCCACTCGTACTCGATGGTCTGCGGGCCGACCTGCGGCCACGCCCCCCAGACCTGCGCGTTGTCGTTCGGGGTGACATCGCCGGATGCCGTGGGCTCGGTTCCGTCGTTGAGCCCGCCGACCGCATTCCACGGCGCCGTGTAGCTCGCGGTGGCCGTCGCGTCGAGCGCGACGTTCGTGCGCAGCTCGTCGCCGCCGAGCACCGTGACGGCGGCCTCGACCTGCGACGCGGCGTATCCCTGCGCGGAACCCGACACGGTGAAGGTGCCGGGCGCCGCGACGTCGGCCGCATCCACCGGCGCCCATACGACCGTGGCGGGCAGGGTGACGCCGCCCGCATAGGTCACGTCGACGGTCTCGGGAAGCTCGGGAAGCTCACCGACGAGGGTGCTGACGGCGGCCGGGGTGTAGCCCGTCGCCGCATCGGCGTTGACCTTCCACTCCTCCACAGCGAGGGCGGAGTACTCCGACGGGTTGGCCGTGCCGGGCGACGCCTTCAGCACCGCGCGCACCTGCGTGGTGGTCACGGCGTCGAAGGTGGTCGACTGCGGCGACGCGGTCGAGGTGCCGTACGCGCTCGGGTTCGGAACGTCGACCCAGGCGCCGTCCTTCCAGTACTGCAGGATCCACGACGCCGGGTTCGAGACCCCGTTGCCCGTACCGGGCGCCACATCGCGGAAGAACTTCACCTCCGTGCTCGAGATGCGCACCGGATGCGGCCAGGTGTACTGCAGCCACTGCTCGGCGGGCCGGTTTCCGGTCCAGCTGCCCCACATGTCCGGCGGCAGCGGGTTGGGGCGCACGATCTCGTCGTTGAGGGCCTTCACCCAGTACTGGGTGGGAACCGGGTCGTTCGACACGGTGACCTGCGCCCAGGGCGCGATGTTCGTGCGCGGCGTGGTGTTCGCCTGCTTCTCAGGAGTCTGCTTCACGAGCTTCATGCGCGCCGGCGTCTGGGTGTCGTCCCATTCGACCGTGTCGATGGCCACCGAGCGCCGGAAGTGATTGCCGCCCACCGCATCCGCCGTGTGATACGCGATGACCCACTCGCCGTCGAACTCGGTGATCGCCGGATGGCTGGTGGTCGACGAGACGGGAGCGAGAACGGTGCCGCGGTACGTCCACGGGCCGGTGGCGCTGGGTGCCGAGGCGTAGCCGATGCACGCGTGGTAATTCGCCGGGGTGCACGTGCTGCCCACGTCGTTGCCGGCGTAGGCCAGATAGTAGGTGCCGTTGCGCTCGAACAGCCACGGGGCCTCGAAGAACCCGGTGAGTCCGGTGACCGTCTGCGCGCTGCCCACGAGGGTCTTCATGTCGGCTGCGAGCTCGATGCGCCGGGCCTGGCCGAAGCTGCCCCAGTACATCTGCACGGTTCCGTCGTCGTCGACGAACACGGTGGGGTCGATGTTGTGGATCGTGTTGCCGAGGATCTTCTGCGACACGATCGGGCCGCCCGCGTGGTCGGTCCAGGGGCCGAGCGGGTTGTCGCTCACGGCCACACCGATGCCGAACTTGTCCTCCGAGGTGCTCGCGGCCTCGTGCACCGGCACATACCAGTAGTAGCGGCCGTCTATGCCCTCGACGACCTGGCCGGCGTAGGCGCGACCGGGAGTCGCCCAGTCGAACACGGCCTCGGGGCGCATGAGCGCGGGGTGGTGCTCCCAGACCCCGGAGTCGACGTCGGTGGTCGAGAACGCCTGCCACTCGTTCATGATGAAGTCGTTCTGGGTGGCGGATGCCTCGTCGCGGCCCGCGTAGATGTAGAGCGTGTCGTCGACCACGAGGGTCGCCGGGTCTGCCGAGTAGTACGAGCCGTCGCCCAGGATGGGGTTCGACGTGGCCGCGTTCGCCGGTGCGGCGGCGACGAGGGCGAGGCCGGATGCGACCAGGCCGGCCGCGAGCAGCGCGGCGGTCGTGCGAATGGTGCGTTTCACGTGTGATCTCCGTTGATCGTGTGCGGTCGAGCGGGGTGCCCTTCGACAGGCTCAGGGAACGAGCGAGGTGCCCTTCGACAGGCTCAGGGAACGATGTGGGTGCCCTTCGACAGGCTCAGGGAACGGTCCGTTCCCTGAGCCTGTCGAAGGGGGAATCGACTACTCCAGCAGCGCGGCGGACTGCGTCGAGCGCGTCGACCGACGCGACCGGGCCGTGAGGTACAGCCCCAGGCCGGCGATCAGCGCGAGGGTCGCGGCCCAGGCGATGAAGCCCACCGGCTCCCCTACACCCGTGGATGCGATCACGTCGGGCCCGGGGCCTCCCGCGACCACCACGGTGATCGGCGCCGACAGCTCGCCGCCCGGGTTCACGAGCACGATGCGGTGCGCTCCGGCCTCGGTCGACACGGGGATCGTGACGACCGCCTGAGCCGTGCCGTCAGCCGCCACCGTCAGCGTTCCCAGCGTGACCGGGGTGCTGCGCAGCTCGATGCGGAAGACCGCGCCGGGCTCGGCGTTCTTCAGCGACACCGGAACCTGTCCGCCCGGGGAGACCGTCGTGACGCCGAGGTTCAGCATCTCGAGGCCGGTCAGGCCGCCCGACGGCTCACCGGGGGTTCCCGGATCGGTGGGCGTTCCCGGGTCGGTCGGATCGGTCGGGTCCGTCGGGTCCGTCGGATCGACGGGCCCTGTCGGCTTGGCCGGAACATCGACGGAGGCACTCTCCGAACGGTTGCCCGCCAGGTCGCTCGCCCGGTAGTCGATCGTCACGGCCGCGTCGCCGGTGGCGAACGGAGCGGAGTAGACCGTCCACTCGCCGCCCGCGATGCGGTACTCGACCTGAGCGACGCCCGATGCAGCATCCGACGCCGTCAGCGTGAGAGTGCGCGCTGCCGAATCGAAGGACTGCGTCACCGTGGGCGTCGTGCCGTCGCGTTTCACGGTCACGGTCTGCGTCTCGGAGACGTTGCCCGCGGCATCCGTCGCCCGCAGCAGCACCGTGGTGCTGCCGTCGGTCGAGACCGCGATGGCCGCCGTGTACGGCGCCCATTCGGCGTCGCCGACCTTGGCCTCGACCTTCGGTGCGTCGTCGCGGTCGTCGATCGCCGATGCGGTGATCGTGGCCGTGCCGGTGAACCAGCCCGACGCGGGAGCCTCGGGGGCGACGGCCACGGTGAGCACCGGCGCCGTGGTGTCGGGCACCACGGCCGCGGCCTTCTCGAAGACGCGCCACTCCTTGATGCCGAGGCTTCCGGCGCCCGAGGCGGTGCCCGCGGCCTTCAGCTCGACACGCAGCTTCGTGGTCGTGACCGGGTCGAAGGTGACCGTGTTGAAGGTGTCGACCGCGGTCGGGTACTCCGACGCGTTCGTCACCTCGACCCAGGTCGACGTCTCGGCGTTCCAGGCCTGCACGATGTACGACTTCGGCACCGAGATGCCCACGCCCGCGCCGTCGAGGTTCGAGACGAAGTAGAGCTGCGCCTCATCGACGGTCACCTCCTCTGTCCAGTCGTACTGCACCCACTGGGTGCCGATCTCGGGCCAGGCGCCCCAGACGTTGGCGTTGTCGTTCGGGGTGACATCTCCCGACGAGGTCGGCAGCACGTCGTCATTCAGTCCGTTCACCGAGTTCCAGCCGGCGGTGACGGATGCCGTGGGTACGGCGAACAGCGCCACGTTGCGTCGGTGGTTGCCGTCGCTGGCCGCGACGGTCACCGGCTCGGCCTCGGTCACGTTGCCCGCCTTGTCGGTGGAGCGCAGGTGCACGACCGTCTCGTCGAGTCCGATGAGGATGGTGCGCGTGTACGCGGTCCACTCCACGGCGTCGCCGATGCGGTACTCGAGGCTCGCGACTCCCGAACCGGAGTCGCTCGCACTGGCCTTGACCGTGCGACCGATCGCATCCGGAACGCTCACGATGGCGGGTTTCGTCGCGTCGATCGCGAAGGCGAGCTCCTTGACCGTCGACACGTTGCCCGCGGCGTCGCGTGCCCTGGCCTGCACGGTGTGGCTGCCGTCGGTCGAGACCGCGACACCCTCCGTGTAGGCCGTCCAGGCTCCGCCGTCGACCGCGTACTCGAGCACGGGGGCCGGATCGGCGTTATCGGTGGCCGAGAGCGTCACCGTGACGGGGCCCGTGTACCAGCCGGATGCCGGGGCGGCACTCGACGGGGCGATCGTCACGACGGGCTTCGTCGAGTCGACGGGCGAACCGGTGCCGACCTGAACGGTGGCCGAGGCTGCGACGGGAGAGTTCTCCACGGCGCCGGCCACGGTGAATGTTCCGTCGGTGGCGTACTGGGCCGGGTCGATGTCGGCCCAGTCGACGGCCACGCCGCTCTGCCGCGATCCGTCGTTGTACTGCACGGTGACGGTGGACGGCAGCGCCGGGGCGACTCCTGCCCTCGTCTTCACGGAGACCGGGTCGATCGTGTTGATCTGGCCGGGAGGCGTCGCACGGACCCAGACGGTGGCCTTCGCCGGGGCCGATGCCCCGTCGACGAGGCCGATGACCTCGAAGCTGCCCTCGTTCGCGTAGCTGGCGGCGTCGATCGGAGCCCAGGCAACCGGAGTGGCCTGGCGCGAACCGTCTGCGAAGACGGCGTCGACCGTCGCTGGAAGGACCGGGGCCACCCCGACGCTCGTGCGGACGGAGACCGGGTCGAGAGACTCGGGGGCCTCGGCGAACACCTTCCACTCGCTGACCGCGACACCCGCGTAGGGGTCGCCGCCCGTTCCCGGTCCCGCGGCCGAGAGCACGAGGCGCAGCTTCGTGGTGGTGACCGCGTCGAACGTCACCGAGTTCGGTGCATCTCGGGCCACGCCGTAGTCGCTCGGGTTCTCGACGTCGACCCAGGCCGCGCCGTCCCAGTACTGGGCCTTCCACGACTTCGGGATGTTGACGCCGGCGCCTGAGGTGGCGCTCGTCTGGTCGGCCCAGAAGCTGGCCTCGAGCGAGTTGACCCGCACGGGGCTCGACCAGTCGTACTGCAGCCAGCGCGTCGCCGGACGCGAGCCCGACCACGTGCCCCAGAGCTCGGTCTGGGCGCCTCCGGAGTGCAGGATCGTGCCGTTGTTCACGGCGTTCACGTTGTTCCAGCCGGCCGTGAACTCGGCCGTGGGCGTTGCGGATCCGGCGACGTTGTTGCCGCCCGCGGCGACCTCGGAGGAGATGACCACGTCCTTTGTGCTCGAGAGCTCCCCATCGTTCACCGTGAGGCGAAGCGTGTACTCGCCGGCCGCGGTGAAGCGCACGACGCTGGTGGCGGCATCCGGGCTCTCGAAGACGGCGAGCCCGTCGGTCGGGGCGCTGACGACGCTCCAGGTCGTGGTGAGGTCAGTGCCCGGCAGGCCGTCGTCCTTGGCCGTGCCGATGAGGCGCGCCTGGCCGGCGGCGGTGTACGCGGCGTCACGCCACGCATCCACCTGGGGCGGCAGGTTCGTCGAGGCCGGGGCCTCGACGCCGGTCGAGAAGACCTGCACCTCCTTGATTCCCGTCTTGAATTCGGCCGCGTGGGTCGAGGTGACGCGCACCTTCTGCGCCGTGATCTCGGGGAACTGGGCCTGGTTCAGGTTGGCCCGCGGATAGACGGGCGTTCTCGCCTGGGCCGGGATCGGCTTCCAGGTGCTGCCGTCCTGATACTCGATCGTGTACTGCGCGGGCTCGGAGTAGCCCTGCACCGTGGCGGTCGACGAGGAGTTGTAGAAGAAGACCCGGATGTCGTCGAAGGACTTCGCCGAGCCGAGGTCGACCTCGATCGAGTCCTTCGCGTTCGGCGAACCTGCGGTTCCCCAGAAGGGCTCGTTGATGGTCGTGCCGTTCACGGCGCCCGCCGGCGGGCGGGAGGCGGCCGAGAACGAGGCCGTGACCGGCTGACCCGCGGCGAGGTTCGTCGAACCCACGCTGCGGGGGTCGATGTCGGCGCCCGCCTTGGCGAACAGGTCGACGACGCGGTCGGTCGACGCGAACTGCACATACGCGGGAGCCGTGACATCCTTCGTCGTCTCGGTCGTGACCGTGACGCCCGCCGGAGCCTCGACCTCGCCCGTGGCCGGGTCGTAGGTCACGTGGCTGAGCTTGTCGACCGTGAAGGCCAGCTCTCCGTCGAGGAACACCGAGTAGCCCTCGGGCACATCGGCGCCGTAGTACTTCGTGCCGCCGGGCGCATCCCACGTGATCGTGAGGTCGCTGTCGCGGTACTTGATGTTGTTGGCGGTGAAGTGATCCCACTCGATGTCGATCGGGTCGAGCTCGATCTTGGCGTCGGTGCGGGGGCGCAGGCCCATCGCATCCTCGATCATCGTGAAGTTCGTGGTTCCGAGGATCGTGTGGTGGATCCACGAGCGGTAGCCGATGTTCTGGGGGTCGGCCGAGCCGTTCGACCAGAACTCGTTCTGGTCGGGCAGCCGGTTGTCTCCGCCGTTCTGGTAGTGCGACCAGGCGTTCCAGTAGAGCAGCTTCTTGTACCACTCGGAGTCGATCGCGTCGGTCGGGTAGTTGCGCAGAACGCTGGCCAGCATGCGGAACGTGACCGTGGAGTTGATGACCGAGAAGTTGTTGCTGCCCGGTCCGCCGTAGTCGGCCTGGTCGGCCTGGTTCGCCGTGTAGAACGGGAAGATCGGGTACTGCTTGTCATCGGCGAACAGGCGCAGGGCGTCGACGTAGTCGTCGTTGTAGTCCGCGTCGCCCGGCTTCGGCATGAGGCCGACCGTGAAGGGGTAGTAGTTGTTGATCTCCTTCCACTTCGCGAGCTGCCCGTCAGACGTGAAGCGGTGCTTCAGCAGGTTCTCGTCGGAGTCCCACAGAAGCTCGACGACCTTCTCCTTGATGGTCTGCGCGAACTCGTCCATCTCGTCTGCCTTGGCGGTGTTGCCGGCCAGGCGGTAGGCCTCGGCAGACGCCAACGCGTTCGAATAGAGGTAGGCGTTCTCGGTGCGGTCCATGCTGGCGTTGGGCCGCTCGTGGAAGGACACGGCGTCGGCGTCGTTGCCCGTCATCGCGCCCCAGTTGTAGTCGATCAGACCGCTGTCGTCGGTGTCATAGGCGTCGAGCAGGCCCTTCACGTCGTACTCGGCGTATTCCGCGAGGTTGGATGCGATGGGTGCCGGCCCGCCGTGCAGCTGGTAGGCGCGCCACGCGGCCTCGGAGATGTACTGCGTGTAGCTGTTCGACCAGTTGGCGGGGTCGCCGGGGTTGTCGACGAACTTGTAGCTCTTGCTCGTCTCGCCCGCCGAGACCCAGGGGCCGTACGAGTAGATCGGGTCGCGGAAGTACTTGAGATCGTCGATGAACATACCCGTGGTGAGCACGATCGCATTGTTGTAGCCGAGCACGCCCTCCATCGAGGTGGGGAACTGGTAGTCGTTGCCCGGGATGTTCGCATCGAGGAAGTTGAATCGCATGAGCCACCAGCGGTAGAACAGCGTCTTGTCGATGTTGTCTTCAGGGGTGTCGAGGTAGGGCACGTTGTCGGCCCACCACTTGTTGTAGGTGGTCACGCTCGTCGTGAAGGCGGCGCCCGGGGTGGCGGCGCGCACGGCGTCGTACTCCGTGCGGCTCTCCTCGATCTCGGGCGTCACGAAGCCGAGCTGCACCTTGGCGCTGGCCGTGCCGCCGGCCGGCACATCCAGCGTGCGGGTCAGCTGGCCGGCGTCGACGGTGAAGCCGTCGCCCGAGAATCGGGGGAACACCGTGGTGAGGTTGTTGGCAGACGAGACCACACCGGTGAGCTCGTCGCCCTCGACCGTGGTGGCGTAGCCGGATGCGGCGCGCAGCTCGATGCTGGCCCCTCCAGTGCTCGAGACGTCGAGGTTGGTGACGGCCACGTTGCCGTTGGTGATGAACTTGGTCTGCACGACGCGCAGCCCTTGGGCCTCGTTGGTGTGCACGCTCCGCCAGTAGCTCGGCGTCTGCTTGCGCTCGGCGGTGACCTCGGTGAGGGCCACGGGGGTACCCCCGACGCGCAGCACGATGTCGTAGGCGCCGCGGTTGTCGATCGACTCCCAGTAGGCCACCTGGCCGCCGAAGCCGAGGACCTCGGGGCTGTGCTCCTTCATGAACACGGTGCGGCCGCGGGTGAAGAGCCACTGGTTGTTGTCGCCGTTGCTGCCGGCGGTGCCGGTGCGGGCGAGCATCTTGTCGAACCAGAAGTCGTTCGACGTGTCGGTGCCCGCGCCCGCCGCCACGTCGGCGTCGAAGATCGACTGCAGCTGGTTGCGGGTGTTGTACGCACCCGTCGGGGGCACGGGGTTGGCGTCGCCCGCGAAAGTCGGGTAGCCGATGTCGGAGTTGGCCGCGAAGGCCGGAGCGGCCGTTGTGGCCGCGAAGCCCGTGGCGATCAGGGTGGATGCGGCCAGGACCGCGAGCCCCCTGGTGATTCGCCGACGCGCTGAAAGTCGTTCTTTGTGCATGGATGCCACGGAAATTATTACCTCTCACCATTGAGACAGACGCTCTTGCTGTTGGACGTTACTGCAGGGCTCTCCTGGGCCGCAAGGGCTTTCGGGATCTTTCGGAATGTTTCGGCGCGATCGAGGGATGCTCGGATTTGCGGGCCTTTTGTGGCGAAAGCCCGCGCAAGTTCCTTTCTGCGATGCCGGTAACCAATTCAGGAGGAGAGCCCAGCCGCGTGGATAGTGGCGGTGGGCAGGCTCTCCTCCTGAATGAGTGACGCAATCGAGCACCCTGATCGAGGGCGGGTCCACAATAGAGAGCGGGGTGCACCGCCGTCACGACACGAAAGAAGACTCGAATGCGCGCAGTCACGTACGACCACACGGGAGATTCCAGCGTTCTCACGCTCACTGAGCGCGAGCCCGTCGAGCCGGAGGTCGGCGAGGTGCGCGTGCGCGTGGTGGTCTCGGGGGTCAACCCCACCGACTGGAAGTCGCGCGCGGGCGCCGGGGCGGGCAGCGGCCCGTTCGATGCGCCGAAGGTTCCGAACCAGGATGGCGCGGGCGTCGTCGACGCGGTCGGCGAGGGCGTGACGCAGTTCTCCGTGGGCGACCGCGTCTGGCTGTGGGACGTGGCGTTCGGCACGAGCATCGGCACCGCCCAGGAGTACGTGACCCTGCCGGCGACCCACGCTGTCGCGCTGCCCGACGACGCGACCTTCGACGACGGCGCGAGCCTCGGCATCCCGGCTCTGACCGCAGCCCTGGCGCTGGCCGCCCACGAGAACCTGCCCGACCGACTGTCGCCGGGCTCGCTCGAGGGCCGAGTGGTGCTCGTCTCCGGTGGCGCCGGGGCCGTGAGCCACGCGGCGATCCAGCTCGCGACGTGGGCGGGGGCGACGGTCATCACGACCGTCTCGTCGGACGAGAAGGCCGAGCTCGCCCGCCGGGCCGGAGCGGAACACATCCTGAACTACAAGACCGACGACGTGGCGGCGGCCGTCAAGCAGCTCGCGCCGAAGGGCATCGACATCATCGTCGAGGTCAACCTGCAGGCGAACGCCGAACTCGACGAGAAGATCATCGCCCGCGGCGGCACCATCGTGAGCTATGCCTCCGACGGCGACGACCGCGTGTCGCTTCCGATCGGCCCTGCCATGGGCCGCAACGTGCGCTTGCGCTTTCTGCTCACCTACACGGTGAGCGACGACGAGAAGCAGGATGCTATTGCCTCGGTCTCCGAGGCGCTGGCCGCGGGCGCGCTGGGCGCCGGCGACGAGACGGGGCTGCCGTTCACACGCTTCGCGCTCGCCGAGACCGCGGCGGCGCACGACGCGGTGGAGCAGGGCGTGGTCGGCAAGGTCCTGATCGACGTGACGCAGTAGCGGACCCGTTCCCTGAGCCTGTCGAAGGGGCTCGCACAACCCCGCGCCGATCGAGTAGCCCGGCTCGCGCAGCGAGCCGGGCGTATCGAGATCACATCCAATAGGTTGATCTCATGCCCACCTTCTCGACCGCCGTCTCCGAATCCGACCTCTCGCACCTGCGCCGGGCGATCTTCGTCTCGATCGAGGCGAAGCAGCATGGCAACCACCCGTTCGGAGCGGTTCTCGTCGACGAGCACGGTGCCGAGGTACTGGCGGCCGAGAACACGGTCGTGACGCACTCCGACGCCACCGGCCATGCCGAGACCAACCTCGTGCGCCTGGCGACGAAGGAGTACGCGCTCGACGAGCTGCGCGGCTTCACCCTCTATACGAGCTGCGAGCCCTGTGCCATGTGCACGGGCGCCATCTACTGGGCCGGCATCGGGCGCATGGTCTACGCGCTCCCCGAGCAGGCTCTCATTCCCCTCACCGGCGACGACCCCGAGAACCCCACCCTCGACCTGCCGAGCAGGGAGGTGCTGGCGCGCGGCCAGCGCACCGTCGTGGTCGCGGGCCCGGCCCTCGAAGAGCAGGCCGCCGAGCCGCACCGCGGCTTCTGGCGCTAGCCGACGCGGCCGCATCCGTCAGCGCGGCCGCCTGCGTCAGCGCGGCGGCGAGGTGGATGCGCGGGTCACCAGCCGGGTCTGCAATTCGATGCCGGGCTGCCGGGCCATCGATGATCGGGAGCTTCGTCGGGCTTGCACGAGCATGCCGAAGGCCGCCGCGCCCATCTCCCGGATGGGCTGGTGGATCGTCGTCATCGGCGGCGTCGCCCATGCGGGCTCGAGCAGGTCGTCGAAACCCACGACGCTGAGATCGTCCGGAATCCGGAGCCCGGCCTCGAGCGCGGCGTCGTAGACGCCCAGCCCCATGCCGTCGGAGCACGCGAAGATCGCCGTGGGCCTCTGCTCGGCCGACGCCAGCATCCGCGCGGATTCCACCCGGGCACGCTCGCGATCCCAGTCGCCGTGCGCGATCAGCTCCGGCGGCACGGTGATGCCGGCCGAGCGCAGGGCGGTCGTGAAGCCGTCGACTCGTGCGCTGCTGTACAGGTGAGCCGGCTTGCCCGCGATGATGCCGAACCGCGTGTGGCCCAGCGCGAGCAGGTGCTCGGCGGCCATGCGTCCGCCGTCCCAGTTCGTGGCGGCGACACTGGACACGCCATCGGGCGGCCTCTTTCCGGGGTCGACGATCACGACGGGCACAGGTGCGTCGGCGAGCGCGTGCAGTTCGGCGGGCGACATGTCGACCAGCACCACGATCGCCCCGAGTGTCGAACGGCCCAGCAGTCGTCCGATCCAGGATCCGTCGGGTCGCGCCACCGAGAGGGTCAGGTCGACGCCCGCATCGGACGCCTCCTCCTCGATGCCCTCCAACACCCGCGTGATCCAGCTTCCCTCGAGATGCCCCACGACCACATCGATCGACCGGAGACCGGTGACCGCGCCTGTCGGGTCGGTCGGGTCGGTCGCCGCGCTCGAACTGCTCGGGCCGCCCGAGCCGCTCGAGCCGCCCGCAGGCTGCCGCCGGATCGACCGGGTGTACCCCACGGCGTGCACCGCCTCGAGCACACGCGCACGCATCTCGTGCGAGACGTCGGTCTTGCCGTTGAGCACCTTCGACACCGTCGGGATGCTCGTGCCCGCGTGCTCGGCCACCCGCGCGAGGGTCGCGCGGGGCGATGCCGGGCGTTGGGAGTCCACCCCCTGATTCTACGGAGCAGTTGCGCAAGTTTCGAAGGAAAATCGACTCATGTCGCTTCGCACGACCACTTGTGCAGGCCGACCGGCACGACCACAATGGAGTCCGCTTCGCATCCGGTGACGATTTGCGCAACTTTCGATGCGGATGCGACAGGCCCCGAACCGAAGGACGACGATGACCGATCAGCCCCCTCACCCCATTCCGAAGACAGTGCTGGTCGTGCGCGGCGGCTGGGACGGCCACCAGCCCGTGGAGGCCACCGAGCTGTTCATCCCGTTCCTCGAACAGAACGGCTTCACCGTGCGCGTCGAGGAGTCCCCCGCCGTCTACGCCGACGCAGACGCCATGGCCGAAGTCGACCTGATCGTTCAGGCCAACACCATGAACACCATCGAGAAAGAGGAGTTCGAGGGCCTCCGCGCGGCCGTCGAGAGCGGAACCGGCCTGGCCGGCTGGCACGGCGGCATCGCCGACTCGTATCGCAACAACTCCGACTACCTGCAGATGATCGGCGGGCAGTTCGCGTCGCATCCGGGCAAGCACCCCGACGAGCGCACGGGCGAGCAGTCCGACAACTACATGCCCCACCGCATCGAGATGACTGCGGCCGCGGCCGAGCACCCGATCACGCAGGGCATCGCCGACTTCGAGCTCGTGACCGAGCAGTACTGGGTTCTGCACGACGACTACAACGACGTTCTCGCGACCACCACTCAGGCCGTTCGCCCGTGGGATCCCTGGAACCGGCCCGTCACCTCGCCGGCCATCTGGACCAGGCAGTGGGGCGCGGGGCGCATCTTCGTCTCGACGCCGGGGCACCGGGTCGAGATCCTGCAGGACACGAACGTGAGAACCATCATCGAGAGGGGGCTGCTGTGGGCAGCACGCTGAACATCGGAATCATCGGGGTCGGCAAGATCAGCGAGCAGTACTTCGCGAGCATGCCGAAGCTGCCGGGCCTCACCGTCGTGGCCGTCGCCGATCTCGACATGGATCGCGCGCGCGAGGTCGCCGCGGCCCACGAGGGTGTTCGCGCCCTCACCGTCGACGAGCTGATCGCCGACCCCGGTGTCGATGCGGTGCTCAACCTCACGATCCCGGCCGCGCACGTCGAGGTCGGAACCCGGGCCCTGCGCGCGGGCAAGCACGTGTTCGCCGAGAAGCCGCTCGGTCTGAACCCCGCAGAGGCCGCGCCCATGCTCGACCTGGCCGAGTCGCTCGGACTGCGCTACGGCAGCGCGCCCGACACCGTGCTGGGCACCGGCATCCAGACGGCGAGGCAGACCCTCGACTCCGGTGCGATCGGAGAACCGTTCGCGGCGAACGTCTTCTGGTCGGCTCCCGGCCACGAACGCTGGCACCCGGCCCCGGCCTTCTACTACCAGCCCGGCGGCGGGCCGCTCCTCGACATGGGGCCGTACTACCTCACCGCCCTCGTGCACCTGTTCGGCCCCATCGCGAGCGTCTCGGGGCTCGCCGTGCGCTCGGCGCGCCCTCGAACGATCGAGACCGGGCCGGCCGCCGGCACCCCGATCGAGGTGGGCGTCGACACGCACATCACCGCGCTGCTCGACCACGTCGGCGGCGTCACGTCGACCGTCACCGTGAGCTTCGAGGTGTGGAAGACGCGCTCGCCCCTCTTCGAGGTCTTCGGCACCGCGGGAACGATGGCGGTCCCCGATCCCAACCATTTCTCGAAGCCGGTCGAGATCGCCACCAGCGAGAACGACGAGTGGGTGACGGTTCCGGATGCCGCGGGCTTCGTCGACGCGGGCCGGGGCGTCGGGCTCGCCGACCTCGCCGAGGCGATCGTCGAGGACCGGCCGCACCGCGCATCCGGTCGCCTGGCCCTGCACGTGCTCGAGGTCATGGATGCGATCCTGCGCTCGTCTGCGGGCCGCGAGACCATCGTGATCGAGAGCACGACAGAGAGGCCGGCTCTCGTGCCGCTGCGCGACCTGGCCGAAGGCTCCCCCGTCGGCTCAGCCGGCGAGCGCTAGTCGCACGCGACGCCGTCGCCGTCTCTGTCGAGATCGTAGATGTCGGAGCCCACGACGAAGACGGGGCCGGCCACATACGCGGGGCCGTTGCCCGATCCGCCCGCGCAGTCCACATCCGACGCGATGGGAACGCAGGGCCCGGAGTAGTTCGAGTCGCAGCCGCCACCATCGGCGACGGGTGCGGGCTCGGGCGCGGGCGGCGGCGGCACGCGCGTGCCCACAGAGGTCACCTGGTCGACGGGCGCGACGCTCGTCGTGGTCGTCACCACTGTGCGCCCGGTCTCGACGCCGTCGACGGTCGTCACGGCCCAGGTCGTGACCTTCGTGCCCTCCGCCCCGGCGGTGGAGATGACGTTCTGGCCGACATCGAGGTTCGCATCGTCGACCGAAACGGCGGCGAACGGGATGGGCTCCGCCACGTCGACGTTGGTCACGACCACGACCGGCTTGGGCGTCGGTTTGGCGCTGGCCGTCGCGGTCGTCTTGGCCACGAGTCCTGCCGGCTGGGCCGTGCCGGCCGTCGGGGCACCGGATGCGCACGACGCCGTCACCAGCACGGTCGCCGCGAGCGCGACACCGATCATCATCGAGCGCGCACGCGAATACGACATGAAGTCCCCCTGACGCTCCGGGCATTGTCGGCACTGCATGGCCGAACCGGGCGTCTCTGCGACGCTACCGAAACCGTGACGGTCTGTAACAGTCCCCTGTCCAGGGAAGACCCCGACCAGGATGGTCCGTATCTTCCATCGCGCCAGTGGTCGAACGCAGAGAAGCGCCGACCTATTTGGGGGTTGGGTCGGCGCTTCTGACTTGAATATAACACTCGGAGTGAGTAATGCAAGCCATAATGTATCGGTAATATCTCAGATGACCGGCTCGTCCTGCACTGCGGCCGGCTTCGACGGATCGCAGAATCGGATGATGATCACGATCAGCCCGGCGATCGGCAGCAGCAGCCAGAACAGCTGGGTCCAGCGGTTGCCGCCGTCGCGCAGGCGACGCACCGCGATGGCGAGCACAGGAACCACGGTGCCGAGCGCCCACAGCGTCGCGAAGAGTCCGGCGTCGCCACTGTCCGCTCCGAGGAGCGAGGAGTCGAGCGCTTTCGCCGCCGAGTTCACCAGCACGACGAAGAGCATGAACCACCAGAACTCCGCGACGCCGGATCGGCCCGTGAACTCGGCGTACCTTCGGAAGCCCGTGCTGATCGCGGTGCCGAAGGACATGCGGGGCCCGGTCGTCGTGTAGCTCATACGTGGCACCCTACCGAACCTGCCCGCTCACCACTCCTCGCGGTGCCGCTCCTGGTCGACCACCGCCTCGCGATCGGCGAGGCGCCGCAGCCCGCTGAGCGGCTGGGCCATGCGGTGGTTGTGCCGGATGCGCGGCTCGACCCGGTCGAGGAACGCCCAGTACCCGGCGGTGAACGGACAGGCTTCCTCGCCCAGCCGCACCTTCGGATTGAACACGCATCCCCCGCAGTAGTCCGACATGCGGTCGATGTACGCCCCGCCCGACGCGTAGGGCTTCGTGGCGACGATGCCTCCGTCGGCGTGCTGCGACATGCCGATCACGTTCGCGGGCATAACCCACGGCGTTCCGTCGACGAACATGTCGACGAACCAGTCGTTCAGCTCCACCGGGTCGTAGCCGTGCTGCAGCGCCCAGTTTCCGAGCACCATCAGGCGCTGGATGTGATGGGCCCAGCCGTGCGTTCGCATCCCGTCGATCGTCTGGCTCAGACAGTTCGACCGGATGGCCGCCGCGTCGAGAAGCCGGAAGGCCTCGGGCAACGGGGTGTGGGCATCCAAGGCGTTGTTGCTCGTGCGATAGCCCTCGCCCAGGTGCCAGTAGAGGTGCCAGACGTAGTCGCGCCACCCCATGATCTGGCGCACGAAGCCCTCGACGCTCGGCAGCGGCGCGCGGCCGGCGTGGTACTCGGCGACGACAGTGTCGATCGCCTGAAGCGGGTCGAGCAGGCCGAGGTTCATGGGGGCGCTGAGCAGGGAGTGCGCCATCGTCCAGTCGCCCGTGAGCATGGCGTCTTCGAAGGGGCCGAAGTCGTTCAGCCGCACCTCGACGAAGTCGGCGAGGGCCCGCTCGGCCTCGGCCGCGGTGGCGGCGAAACGGCGAGGGCCGTCGTCGCCCACGAGCTGAACGACTCCGTCGCGCTGCCACCGGTCGAGGTCGGCTCGAACCTCGTCGTCGATCTCGTCTTCGACCGGCCACCACGGGTCGGGCAACCCGAGGCCGGGCGCGTTCTTCGGGGGCGGGGTGCGGTTGTCATGGTCGTAGTTGAACTTGCCGCCCTCGGGCTGGTCACCACGCATCAGAATTCCGGTGCGCTCGCGCACGCCCCGGTAGAAGTCCTCGAGCAACAGGCGCTTGCCGACACGGGAGTCCGCCCATGCGGCGAAGTCGGTCTCGCTCGTGACGAAGCCGCGGCTCGGCAGAATGTGAATGCCTCGGTCGCGCACGATGCGGCGAGCGGACCAGGAGGTGGGGTCGATGACCTCGAGGTCGTCGCGCCCGTCGACCGCCTCGGAGTAGCGGTCGACCCGGAGGTACTCGACCCGGTCGCCGAGCTCCGCGGCACGGTGCCTCATCGCCGACAGCAGCAGGTGGGCCTTGGCCCGGTGCATGGGGCGACGGCCGAAGACCGAGCGCGCCTCGACGATCATCATCGGGCCGCCGTCGTCGAAGATGGGGCCGAGCTGTCCGGCGAAGATCCAGCGGGTGCGCGGGGCGGGAGTCGGGGTCGTCACGGCCTCAGGCTAGGCGCGCAGGCCGCCCCGCACGGTGGCGTTGACAACGGCGCCGCGAACGACGAAGCGGCCGATCCGCCAAATGCGCCGAAGGCCACCCGCACGCAACGGTCGATAACTATCGATGATAGAAATATGTCATCCGTCCGCCGACAGAAGTGGAACCCATGATGACCGCACCCCACGTCCTCCTCGTGCACGGCGCCAGCCACCGGGGCTCTAGCTGGCATCTGCTCGAACGCGCCCTCGCCGCGCGAGGCATCCGGTGCGCCACGGTCGACCTGCCGAGCGCATCCCCCGAGCTCGGCGACCTGCACGCCGACGTCGAGGCGATCCGCTTCGCCCTCGACGCCGTGCCGGCGCACGAACCCGTGACGGTGATCTGTCATTCGTACGGCGGCATGCCCACCACCGAAGCCGTCGCGGGCTCGAGCAGCGTGAGCCGCATCGTCTACCTCACGGCCTACATGCCCGATGTGGGCGAGACGCTGCTCGACCTGGTCGACGAGGGCGACGACAGCGACTGGGCGATCTCCGACGACGGGCTCACGATCTCCGCCGTCGACCCCGCCCGCCTCTTCTACAACCGCTGCCCGCCTGCCGTCGCAGCCGAAGCGATCCGCGACCTGGCGCCGCAGTCGCTCGCGTCGTTCGAGCAGAGCGTGCAGGATGCGGCGTGGCGCGACATCCCGTCGAGTTACGTCGTCTGCACCGACGACAGGGCGATTCCGCCGCACGTGCAGCGCCGCATGGCGGCCGGCGCGACGACCTCGGTCTCGATCGACAGCGACCACTCGCCGTTCCTGTCGATGCCCGACCGGCTCGCCGATCTCCTGGTGGAGCTGCTCGGCGCTTAGCGGCGGGGCGCGGCTCCGGGGTAGCTCGCGATGAGCCGGCCCGCCTCGCCGGCCACCCCGGCGATCGCCTGCTCCGGAACGCCCAGCAGGCGAAGACAGCCGCGGGGCACGGTCGCGGCATAGGCCGCCCGGTCGCTGAGGCCACCCCAGTACCGCTGCGCCACGATGCTCTCGACCAACCCGAAGATCAGCACGAGATCCGACTCGGGCACCGACAGGGCGCCGGGGGTCGTCGATCCGAGCCGGGCGGTCTCGCGCGCGAGCTCGAGGTAGCGAGACTGGAGCACGGTGAGCTCGACGCGGCCGCTCTCTTCTTCTTTCGCGGCGACGTCGGGAATGCGGTAGAGCTCGTGCATGCTCCACGGATCGTTGAGGATCACGTCGAGGTCGTACGCGGCGAGAGCGTAGAGCTTGACCTCCGGGCCGGCCTGGATGCCTCGGAGCCAATCGGAGAAGCTGACCGAAGGCGACACCGTTCCGTCGAGCAGGGCGACGACGATGCTGCTCTTGTCGGCGAAGTGATAGTAGAGCGACGCCTGCTTGATACCGACGAGCTCGGCGATCTGGCGCGTCGTGGTGCCCTCGTAGCCCTGCTGGGCGAACAGGCGGGCCGCAGCATCCAGGATCTCGTCACGCGTGCTGGCGTCGGGCGCCGTCTTCGGGGCCGATCGCGGCCTGCCGGGCCGGCGGCGCACCACGGTGCGCTCGTCGTCGTGCAGGGGAACCGGTGCGTCGGCCGTCATCGCGTCACCGTCTCCGAAGGTCGTGTGATCACGTCTCCAGCTTGCACTATCAACGACATCGCGTGGGGCATGGCGAGCGAATGGACGTCGCCGAGCGGATCGAGGCTGGTCGCGACGAGATCGGCGCGCTTGCCGACCTCGAGGGTGCCCACCTCGTCGTCGAGTCCGTTCAGCCGGGCCGCGTTCGCCGTTCCGGCAAGAATCGCCTGCATCGGCGTGAGCCCGTGATCGACGAGCAGGCCGAGCTCGCGCAGGTTGTCGCCGTGGGGCACGATGCCCGCATCCGTTCCGAGCGCGACCTGAACACCCGCCGCGAGCGCGGCGGAGATGCGCTCCCCCGCCCGCTCGATGGTGCGCCGTCTTTTGGCGACCACCCAGGGCGCCGCCGTCGGCGATACCGCGCGGGTGAGCGTCGACAGGGTGGGAACGAGCACGGTGCCCCGCTCGATCATCGCCTCGATGGTCTCGTCGTCGACGAGGTAGCCGTGCTCGATGCTGCGCACGCCGGCCCGAACGGCGGCGGCGATGCCCGCGGTGCCGATGGCGTGGGCCGCGACGCCCGCGATGCCGTGCCTCTTCGCCTCGTCGACGACGGCCCGCATCTCGCTCTCGCTCAGGCCGCCGCCCTCGGGGTGGCTGCGCGGGCTGCCCATGCCTCCGGTCGCGGCGATCTTGATCCAGTCGGCCCCCTCGCGGATCGCCTCGCGGGTGATCCGAACGAATTCCTGCGGCGAGTCGGCGATCGCGCCCGCCCCCGGGCCGGAGTCGAGCGCGAGGCCGTTGACCGCGCGCGAGTCGCCGTGCCCGCCGGTGATGCTGAGGATGCGCAGGGCGATCAGCAGCCTCGGGCCAGGAATGACCCCGGCCTCGAGCGAGTCCCGGAACCCGGAATCCGCCCCGGCCAGGTCGCGCGCCGTCGTGACACCGGCCATCAGCGTCGCCCGCAGCTGCGGCACGGCGCGCAGGGTCTTGGCACTCTCGGCCTCGGTGATGCCCTCGAGTGCGCCCTGATCCGGCGTGGTGCTCGCGTGGATGTGACAGTCGAAGAACCCGGGCATCACCGTGAGGCCGTGGGCGTCGATGCGTTCCAGGCTCGAGAGCCCCTGGGCGATGGTCAGGCTGCCGGTGGGCGCGATGGCGGCGATCGTGCCGTCGTCGATCAGGATGTCCTGCCCGTCGCGGGGCTCTCCTGCGAGTGCGTCGATCACTCGGGCGTTGGCGATCAGCAGGGGCGGCATGGGCTCGACTTTCGGAATAAGGGTCTGAATTCTTCCCTCAATCTATCAAATACCTGTCAGCGATAGATTTTACACGCATGTAACACGCGGCAACGGCGTGGAAATACCGGCGGGTTAGTTTTTGTCAGCGATAGATATTCGCACGGGCACCGCTTCCGATGCCCCTCCCACCGCTCCCGAGAGGTCCGTACCCACGATGATCCAGAGCCCCACCACGCGCTCCGCCCGCGCGACCAGCCTGCGCAGACGGGCGCTGACCGCAGCGGCCCTCGTCGCGGCATCCGCCTTCGCCCTCACCGCCTGCGCACCCAGCACCTCGGGCGACGCCTTCGCCTCAGGCGACACCTTCGATGTCGTGCTGCTCGGCGCCTACTCCACCCCGCCCGACCCCGACGTGAACTACGACGGGCCCGGGCTCAACATCATCCAGAACACCTACGAGGGACTCGTCTCCTACGAGGACGGCAACACCACGGCCACGATCGTTCCGCGGCTCGCCACCGACTGGACGGTCTCGGACGACTCGCTCACCTACACCTTCGATCTGCGCAAGGGCGTGACGTTCCACGACGGCACCGACTTCACAGCGGATGCGGTCATCGCGTCGTTCGCCCGGCGCACGGACGTCGATGCGGGCCCCGCCTACATGGTCGCCGACGTCACGTCGGTCACGGCCGTCGACGACTACACGGTCGAGGTCACGCTCGCGGCCCCCAACTCGGCCTTCCTCGACTACCTCGCGTCTCCCTTCGGCGTCAAGATGATCAGCCCGACGGTGCTCACCGAGCAGGCCGGCGACGACTTCGCCCAGGCATACCTCACCGAGCACGACGCGGGCACGGGTCCCTACGAGCTCGGCTCCGTGACCACCGGGCAGTCGTACGAGCTCACCGCCTACGACGACTACTGGGGCGACAAGCCCGAGTTCAGCACCGTCGACATCACCCTCTCGGAGAACGCCTCGTCCGTTCAGCTCCAGCTCGAGCGCGGAGAGATCGACGCGGTGCTGGGCGACATCAACAAGACGAGCTTCGAGGACTACTCGTCGAACGATGAACTCGACGCCTCGACCTTCGCGAACTTCACGACCCAGACGCTGTTCGTGAACCCGCAGTCGACGATCTTCACCACGGTCGAGGACCGCGCGAAGCTCTTCACTGCGATCGACACGAAGACGATCCTCGAGTCCTCCATGGGCGAGCTCGAGGTTCCGACCACGCAGCTGTTCCCGGCGGGCATGCTCGACGCCTCGCTCGACGACCAGGGCGTCACCTACGACCCGACGGCGTTGGCCTCCCTGGCCGAGTCGGGCATCGCCGCGGGCAAGACGATCCGCATCGGCTACGCGGGCTCCTCGCCCGACGGCAAGGCCGTGGCCGACGAGCTGGGTGCAGACCTCTCGAGCGCGGGGCTCCCGGCCGAGTCGATCTCCTACGGCGCGGGAACCATCTACGGCCTCGCCGACGACCTGGCGGCGGCACCCGACCTCGTCGTGATGTCGGTCTTCCCCGACGCCGGCCATGTCGACGCCTGGGCGCGCATCCTCTACACACCCAGCGGCGGACTCGACCTGCTCGCGGCCGAGGTCCCCGGCCTCACCGACGACCTCGACGCGGCGCTCCTCGCCGGCGACGACGAGCCGTACGGCGCGATCGCGCAGAAGGTCATCGCCTCGAAGTACTGGTTCTCGACGGGCTCGCTGCAGACCACCACGGTGACGCGCTCGGGGCTCACGGGCATCGACGACGCCCGCAACCTGCTCGAGTACAACGTGCTGCACTTCGCAGCGCTCGGCAACGCCTAGCTCCCTGGAGGGGCGGGGTGCACGCGCACCCCGCCCCGCTCCATCCCCTCCCTTTTCGTCTCCGCTCTCAAGAAGGCAGCCCACCCATGAGCTCTCCGGTTCCCGTCGTCGAGGTCGAAGACCTGCGGGTCACCCTCCGCCGCGGCCAGGCCGAGGTCGAGGCCGTGCGCGGCGTCTCCCTCACGGTCGGGCGCGGCGAGATCGTCGGCATCGTCGGTGAATCCGGATCGGGCAAGAGCGTTCTCGGCCTGAGTCTCATGGCCCTGCTCCCCGCGGCCGCCCGCCCCGTCGTCACCGGCCGCATCCGGATTCTCGGCACCGACATGGTCGGAACGACCGCGACCGCAGACCGCCTCGTGCGCAAGAAGCACATCGGCGCGGTGTTCCAGGACCCGATGACCTCGCTCGACCCGACGATGACGATCGGCAACCAGCTGGCCGAGGTCACGTCGAACAGGCGCGAGGTCGTGCGACTGCTCACCGACGTCGGCATCGCCGACCCCGAGACCCGGCTCGGCGCCTTTCCCCATCAACTCTCCGGTGGTCTGCGGCAACGCGTGATGATCGCCCTCTCCCTGGCCCGCAACCCGTCGCTCATCATCGCCGATGAGCCCACGACGGCCCTCGACGTCACCGTGCAGGCGCAGATCCTGCAGCTGCTCCTCGATCTTCGCGAGAGCCGGGGCTGCAGCGTGGTCTTCGTGACCCACGACCTCGGCGTCGCCGCCCAGATCTGCGACAGGATCGCCGTGATGTACCAGGGTCGCATCGTCGAGAGCGGCGACGTCGACACCGTGCTGGGGCGACCCGAACACGACTACACGAAGGGGCTGCTCGCCTCGCGGATCGACCTCACCACTCCGCGCGACCGGCCCATTCTGAGCGCGCACGGCGCGGGCTCCGGCGACGCCCTCCCCGCGGTCTGGCCCGCCGTCGTGCCCGGCGCGCCCGCCGTCACCATCGCCGACGCGCGCCGCACCTTCAGCACCGGCCCCTTCTGGAAGAGGCGGCAGCTGGAGGCCGTGCGAGGCGTGACCCTCGAGATCGGCCAGGGCGAGTCGATGGCCCTCGTCGGCGAGAGCGGATGCGGCAAGTCCACGCTGCTGCGGCTCGTCGCCGGCCTCGATACGCCGACCTCAGGGTCGGTCACGGTCGCGGGCGACACCGGCCCCCAGATGATCTTCCAGGATGCCGGCAGCTCGCTCACCCCGTGGCTGACCGTGGGCGAGCTGCTCGGCGAGCGGCTCTCGGCGGCCGTGCCGGGCATCCGCAAGCCGGAGGCCGATCGACGCATCGCCGAGACCCTCGAGAGAGTCGGCCTGCCTGCCGAGGTGAGCCGAGTGAAGGGCGCCAGCCTCTCGGGAGGCCAGCGGCAGCGCGTGGCCATCGCCCGCGCCGTGATCGTGCCGCCGACCGTTCTGCTGTGCGACGAACCCACCAGCGCACTCGACGTGTCTCTCGCGGCGACCGTGCTCAACCTGCTCGGCCGCCTCAGGCGGGAGCTCGGCATGTCGGTGCTCTTCGTGACGCACGACCTGGCGGCGGCGCGGATCATCGCCGACCGCATCGCCGTGATGAACCACGGGCGGATCGTCGAGCTCGGAGACGCCGAGACCGTGTGCGCCTCCCCCACGAACGACTACACCGCCGCCCTGCTCTCCGCGATCCCCGGACGAGAGCTGAGACAGTCTCACGCCGCAGAGCACGGCGATCACAGCGAGGAGCGCCGAGCATGAGCGTCATCGAGAGACCCACGACGGGCCGCGCCGCCACGAAGTGGATGCGCATGACCGGGTGGCGCTCGCACACGGCCGGAGTCGACGCCGCGGGACTCGTCGCCCTGGCGCTGCTGGTGCTCGTCGCCCTGCTCGCCCCGGTGATCGCCCCCTACAGCCCGATCCTCCGTGCGGGCGAGGCCTTCCTTCCGCCCGGCAGCCCGGGCCACCTCCTCGGCACCGACGGGGTCGGCTACGACATCCTGTCGCGGATGCTGTTCGGCCTGCGCTCGAGCATCGCCTCGGCCGCCATCGTCATCACGTCGGGCGTCATCATCGGTGGCATCGTGGGACTGCTCGCCGGATCGATCGGAGGCTGGGTCGACAACGGTCTTATGCGACTGACCGACCTCTTCCTCGCCTTCCCCGGCATCGTCATCGCCATGACCGTGGCCGCCGCGCTGGGTGCGAGCTTCTCGAGCGCCCTGATCGGCGTCGCCGTGGTCTGGTGGCCCATGTACGCCCGACTCGTGCGGGGCGAGGTGCGATCGTGGGCCGCCCGCCCGCACCTCGAGGCCGCCGTTCTGGCCGGAGTGCCGTGGTCGCGGCGTGTTCGGCGCCACCTCCTGCCCGGCGTCACCTCGACCGTCGTCGTGACCGCGAGCCTCGACGTGGGCGGCCTGGTCGTGGCGATGTCGGGCCTGTCGTTCATCGGACTCGGCTCGCCGGCGCCCGCCCCCGAACTCGGGTCGATGGCCGCCCAGGGAATGGAGTACCTGCTCCAGTTCTGGTGGATCCCGATTCTGCCCGGGCTCGGCGTGCTCCTGCTCGCCCTCGTCGCCAACCTCGCGGGCGACGCCGTGCGCGACCTGCTGAGCCGTCGATGAGCCGCGCCGCGTCACGGCCGTCGCCATCCGGCAGCGCCACCCCACACCGCCTCGAGACCGAAGGACCGTCGCTGACATGATCATGTTCGTCATTCGCCGCATCGCGTCGATGCTCGCGGTGCTGCTCGCGCTCACCATCGCGCTGTTCACACTGCAGGAGCTCAGCGGCGTCGACCCGGCCCGCGCCTACGTCGGCGCCAACGCCTCCGCCGAGGCGCTCGAGCGCACCCGCGTGCAGCTCGGCCTCGACCAGCCCGCCATCGTGCGGTACTTCGACTACCTCGGAGGCCTGCTGCACGGCGACCTGCAGAACTCGCTGCGCACGCGCACCCCTGTCGCCGACGGCCTCTCGACCGCGTTCCCCGCCACGATCGAACTCGCGCTCTGGGCGCTGGGACTGGCCCTCGTGCTGGGCTCGATCTTCGCCGTGCTCACCGTCGTGCGATGGAAGGGCGCCGGGGTGGTTCGCGTCGTGCTGCTCTCCGGCGCATCCGCACCGACCTTCCTCCTCACGATGCTGGGCCTGCTGTTCTTCTACGGCCAGCTCGGGCTGCTGCCGTCGGGCGGGCGCTCGTCGTACGGGTCGACCTCTCCCGGGCCGACGGGGCTGTTCGTTCTCGACGGCCTGCTGGCCGGGCGCGTCGATGTGGCGACGGATGCGATCTGGCACCTGATCCTGCCCGCCGCATGCGTCGCGATCTCGCCGGCCGTGGCCATCGGCCGCGTGCTTGTCGACGGGCTGCGCATCAACCTCGTGTCGGATCACGCCCGCACCGCTCGCGCAGCCGGTATGCCCGAGGGACTCGTCATGCTGCGGCACGCCGTGCGCAACTCGCTCGGCGCGACGCTGTCGATGATCGGCATCCAGGCCGGGCTGCTGCTGGGCGGCCTCGTCGTCGTCGAGAAGATCGTTTCGTGGCCCGGCGTCGGAAGCTACCTCGACAAATCCGTGCAGGCCAGCGACTTCCCCGGAATCGCCGGCGTCGCCCTGCTCCTCGGCGTCACCTACGTCGTGCTCAACACTCTCGTCGATCTGCTGCAGGTCGCCGCAGACCGGCGGATCGCCCTCAGCTGACCCAGCGCACCACCGTCGGGCATCGCCCGCATCGAAAGGAAATCATGAACATCGTTGGAAACACCGTCCTCATCGTCGTCGACATCCAGGGCGGCGAGATCCCCCGCGAGGACTCGCGCACCGAGATCCCCTACATGGGAGGCCGCACGGAGCGCGCGCCCCGCGTGCGCGAGGTCATCCGGCACAGCCGCGAGAAGGGGATCCCCGTGGTCTTCATCCAGGAGGTGCACAAGCCGTCGCTGATCGACATCGGCCGGGAGCTCGACGGCGCCGAGGGCCCGCACTGCCTCGAGGGCTGGGAGGAGACCGAGCTGGCGCCCGGGATCGACCCGCAGCCGGGCGAGTTCCTCATCAAGAAGCGTCGCTACTCGGCCTTCTTCGGAACGGAACTCGAGATCGTGCTCAAGGCCTACAAGGCCGAGACGCTTCTGCTCATCGGCGGGCTCACCGACGTGTGCGTGCACTACACCGCCGTCGACGCGCACCAGCACGACTACCGGTTCCGCGTGCTCACCGACTGCGTGGGCGGATCGACACAGCAGGCGCACGACAACGCCCTGCAGGCGATGCACTACCTGCAGCGCGACGCGCTCGTCACCTCGGTCGACGTCAACGAGTGGCTCGACACCCTCGAGACGCCCGAGCCCGCCCCCCTCGTGCACGAACTGGTGCGCTGACACCATTCGAATGCATCACCGGCACCACCGGCTCTGGCCTCTCGCCCTCGGCACCTTCGCGATCGGTTTCGGCTCGAACGTCATCACCGGGCTGCTGCCCTCGATGTCGGCCGACCTCGGCGTGACGCTCGCCGATGTCGGCCGACTCCTGAGCTTCTACGGAATCGCCTACGCCGTCTCGACGCCGCTCGTCGCCCTCTTCGGCGAGCGGCTGCCACGACGGGCGCTCATGCTCACGGCGCTGGCGCTGTTCGCCGCGGCCTGCGTGGCGACGGCCCTCGCCTCGGACTACGCGACCCTGTCGGTGCTTCGCGCACTCAGCGCCATCGCCGCCGGCGGGTTCACGCCCACCGCGACGGTGCTGGCCGCGAGCCTCGCCGCCCCCGAGAGGCGCGGCCGAGCGCTCGCCACGGTCTTCGGCGGGCTCACGACCGCGGCGGTCGTCGCCGCACCCGCCGGCAACATCCTGGGGCCGGGGATCGGGTACCGAGGGGTGTACCTCATCACGGCCGGGCTCGCGGCCGTCGCATTCCTCGCTGTGCTGCTCCTCGTCGCGCGACCCGCGGACAGGGCGGACGTCGCGTCAGGGCTTTCGACACCGGGCCCGCACGGCGGCGCCGACCCCGTCGACCCTGACCGCGCATCCATCGTGGGCCCCCGACGTCGCGGCCTGCCGTCGCCGCTCGTCGTGCTCGTGCTGCTGGTGTCGACGGTCGAGACCGTCGCCGCCTTCACCGTGCAGACCTACGCGTCGCCCCTGCTGACCGCCATCTCGAGCGCCGATGGCCTCTCGCTCAGCGCACTGCTGCTCGGCTACGGCATAGCCGGCGTTCTCGGCAACGTGGCGGGCGGCCGCATGGCAGACAGGCTCGGGGCGGCGCGCACACTCTGGCTGTGCTTCGCCGGATGCACGGCCGCCCTCGCTCTACTGCCCCTCGTCGGGAGCACACTGCTGGGCGCCGGCGCGGTCTTCGCGGTCTGGGGTTTTCTCGCCTGGGCGTCGAACGCGCCGCTGCAGGGCATGCTGATTCAGCTCGCCGGCCGGTTCGAGCAGCTGATCGTGGCGCTCAACTCCTCGGTGATCGCGCTCGGCACGGCGGCAGGCGCGATCATCGGAGGTGCGATCATCGCCGGCGGACCCGTGATCGGCCTCGCCTGGTGGGGCGCGGCCATCATGGGAGTCGCCCTGGTGCTGGTCTCGGTGCTGGTGCGCAGCAGGCGACTGGTGGCGTGATGCCTCGGAGCCCCGGCCCACGCCCGCTCTACACGACGGTGAGGATGACCCGCTGATATCCCTTCAGCGCGGGAACCCCGTCGTCTACCGCCTCGACGATCATGTGGATCGTCTGCCCGGCGACCGCATCGGCGGGCACGGTGACGACGACGGAGGTCGAGTCGGCGCCCGAGAGCGGCACGGCACCCTCGAAGTTGCCCGCCTCCCGGTACCGCCACCACCGTACCGCCACGGCATCCCCGTCGGGGTCGGTGACGACGGCCGACAGTTGCACTTGCTCTCCCGGCCGGACGTTTCTGTCGACCTGCTCGACCGCCACGACGGGTGCATGATTCGCCCCATCGAAAGTGGACTGAACACTCCATTGCAGTCGCGCGGCGAAGTCGTTCTGCGCGTCGGCGAACCAGCGCGTAACGGAGTATTCATCAGGCGCTGACTCATCCGGCGCTGACTCATCCGGCGCAGCATCCGCAGTCCCGCGCGTCTCCCACGTGTCGGGGCCTTCGTCGACGCGGTGCGCCCGGCCGCCCCATCCGCCGTACCCCGGATGCTCGTGGCCGCGCAGCCCGGGAACCAGCAGGTTGAGCATGTTGGTGGTGTCGCCCTCGCTGATCCACTCGCCGAGCGGCTGCGGATCGACCCACACGGCGTAGCCGAGCTCTCGCAGCTCGTCGGCGCTCTGCCCGCTCAGGTGGAAGTAGTCGGTGAGATCGCCCGGCACCATCTGCCGGCCGTCGCCCCAGGTGCGGTAGAGCGCGCCGAGCGGGCCTGTGGATGTGACGTGGTCGCGCATCCATTCGGCCCCGAGATACTCGAGCTCGGGCTGCTCGATGACCCGCCGCGCGAGGTAGCCCCACGCCATGGTCGCCACGTCGGTGACCCGGATGTCGGGCCAGACGGGGCGGATGTAGCTGTCGTAGGTACCGTCTTGCGAGGCGAACTTGGTGATCACGGCCTTGCGCGAGACGGCGGCGTGGATCTCGGGCCACTCGGGCGCCTGCGAGTATCGCTCCTCGATCGACATCAGGGCGCGAGCGATGGTGCTCGTTCCGGCCCAGACCTGCAGGTGCACGGGCCGCGGATCGTCGTCGAGCAGGGTCTCGGCGATCAGCTGCGAGCCGGGCGTCTCCTCCGAGACGTCGCCCTCGAACTGCACGTTGCCCATGCGCACGACGGCCCTGAGCGCGTCGGCGCTCGGGTAGCGCGGATCGTGCACCAGGAGGTTCGGCAGCACCTGCTCGTAGGCGTCGACCGCGTCGTCGATGAACCGCTCGCCCGGCGCCCAGCGCCACGACAGCTGCGGCTCGGTGTACTCGCGCTCGGGCAGGAAGAACGGGGTCTTTCCGTCGCCCGACCAGTGGAACCGGCTGCTCGCGTAAACGAGACCGACCACGTCGATCTCGTTGGCATAGAGCAGGAACCGGATCATCGAGTTGAGATCGTCGAGCTCCGGGTCGGCCGTGACGATGGTGCGGGCCCGAGATGCGCGGGCCCCGGATGCGCGGGCAGGGTCGGGCGAGGTCGCGTCATTGCGCAGGGTCATAGCCCAAATCCTAGCGAGCGCTCGGTTTTTGGCAAGCCCCCGTTCACGACGCGAGGGCGATCTTCTGCAGCTGCTTCGCCGCCGTGATCGCGCGCGCGTCCGCGCCTCCGGGAGGGGGCGTGCGGCGTACGGCGTAGCCGAAGCTGATGCCGGTCTCCGGGTCGTGGAATCCGAGCGCCCCGCCGGCGCCGTCGTGTCCGAACGCGCGGAAGCCGCCGAACGCCAGGTTGTCGGTGGGCTTCTGGAACACCACACCGTAGCTGCGGTCGATGCCGATAACGAGGTCGCTGCCGACCACCTGCGGCTGCGCCATGACCTGCAGCGTGTGCGGCGAGATGAGCGCGGGGCCCGTGAGTCCGACCACACCCTCGGCGAACAGCCCCGCTATACCCCTGGCGCTCACCGTGCTGTACGCGGCGGGCGAGCCCACCGAACGCTGCCAGCGGGCATGGGCGAGGGCCTCCTGCCCGGAGCGCGTCTGGGCGATCGACCCGAAGACCTGTCGCCCGATCTGCCCGGGCTGCCGGGGGAACGGGATGTCACCCGTCGACGCCGAGGTCGACGCGCGCATGGGCTGCAGCTCGAGCACCCGCGACTCCTCTGCCTCGGGCAGGCCCAGGTAGAAGTCGAGAGAGCGCGGCGCGCGGATCTCGGCCTCGAAGAACGCCTGCAGGCCGAGTCCGGTGATCCGCCGCACCAGCTCCGACGCCAGCACGCCGATGGTGAGGCCGTGGTAGCCGAAGGCCGCGCCCGGACGCCACCACGGCAGCTGGGCTGCGAGCCGCGCCGCGCCGCTCCGGTCGTCGGCGTACTCCTCGTCGGAGAGGGCGGGCAGCGCCTCGGGCAGGCCAGCCTGGTGCGAGAGCAGCTCGCGAACGAGCACGTGCTGCTTTCCCTCGGCCGCGAACTCCGGCCAGTACTCGGCCACCGGCGCGTCGAGATCGAGCAGTCCGCGGTCGACGAGCAGGGCGATCGAGAACGCGATGGAGTTCTTCGACACTGAGAACGGGATCATCAGAGAATCGCCCGTCATGCCCTCACCGCCGTGCACGTCGACCACGAGCTCGTGGCCCCGGTACGCGGTCAGCTGGAACGCGTAGTCGGCGTCGGCGGCGAGCTCGGCCTCGAGGGTCTCGGCGAGCTGCTCGTAGCCCGGGGCGACGGAGCCGTTCAGTGCGGAGGCGATATCGGTCATCATTGTCCTTCTCTCGAATCTCGGGTGTGCGATCGGGCGCGAGCGCCCGATGCCGGGGTCAGACTCCGGCGCGGAACAGGGGACTCGTGGTGTCACCGGGAACGTCGGAGCGCGCGGCCACGATCTCGTCGAGGCTGCGGGGCACGTCGAACGGGAGCGAGCCCCGGGCCGCGCCCTCGGTCGCCAGCGCCTCGAGAACCGCCGCATCCGATGAGCCGTAGACGGCGAGGATGGCGGCGGAGTGCGGCAGCAGCGGCGCGAGCAGCGCGGGGCGCTCGAGGTGGATCACGACGATCACGGGCGCGTGCTGCGACAGCGTGCGCAGGCGCTCGACGTCGGCGTCGGCGAACTCCAGCGAGCCGGCGTGGAACGCGGGCTCGAGAAGGTAGTGGTCGCGCGGATCGAACGGAGCACTGATGCGGGTGACGATCACGTCGGCCTCGTCGAGGGTCGCCGGTGCGAACCCGGCGGCCGAGATCTCGGCGTCGGGGATCTCGGGCGAATACACGCGGCTGCCACTCGCGACGGGGATGCTCGGCCGATCGTCGGAGTCGACCACCACGGTGGCCGAATGCACCTGGGCGCGATGCCCCGCGGCCCGGAACTGCGACGAGCCGACGATCTCCACCGCGGCATCCTCGTCGACGTAGGGGTCGTCGAAGAGGCCGAGTTCGAACTTCACGGCCAGCAGCCGGCGCACCGACTCGTCGACGCGCTCCTCGCTCAGCCGACCCGATTCGACGAGCTCGACGATCCACGAGGGGGTGTCCTCGCCGCCGAACTGGTCGCAGCCCGCCTCGATGGCGCGCTGCACCCGGTCGAGCTCGCCGAGGTGCTCGACGCCCCAGGCGCGCGCGGGTAGGTGCGCGCCGCCGAAGCGGGACTCGGTGATGAGGCTCCAGTCGGAGCAGATCACTCCCTCGAAGCCCAGCTGCTCGCGCAGGAGCCCCGTGAGGATCTGGCGATTGAAGCCGAAGGCCACCTCCTCGATGCGCTCGCCGTCGAGGCTGAGGCCGATCGGGATGCCGTAGCTCGGCATGATGGCGGAGACCCCGCGGGCGAGCACCCGCCGGAACGGCGCGAGGTGGTACTCGAACATGTCGCCCACGTAGTCCTGCTCGCGGCCGTAGGGGAAGTGCGGGTCCTCGCCGTCGCGCTGCGGCCCGCCGCCAGGGAAGTGCTTGGCCATGCAGGCGACGCTGCTGCTCGAGAGCCCGTCGACGCCCTCGAAGCCGTCGACGTAGGCGACGCCGAACCGAGCGACCTGCTCGGCGCTCTGACCGAAGGTGCTGTACTGGCGCGCCCAGCGCGGCTCGGTGGCCACATCGAGGGTGGGGTGCAGGGCCGATCGAATGCCGAGGGCCGTGTACTCCTGGCGCGCGATGTCGGCGAACTCGCGAACGGTGTCCTCGTCGGAGAGAGCTCCGAGCCCGATCGGCTCCGGCCACGCCGACAGGTGCTCCGCGCTGAACGACGCTCCCCAGTTCTCGGTGAACGAATGCCGCGGATCGGTGGAGATGGTCACGGGGATCCCGAGCGGCGTCGACTCGGCGAGCTCCTGGATCTGGTTCGACCAGCGCGCCATCGACCGCGGGTCCGGGATGCGGTGCACGTTCAGGTGGGTGACATGGCGGTTGAGCACGAACTCATCGGCGGGCACCCGTCCGGCCGACATGAGCGGGCTGTCGAGGTCGCCGGCGGCGTTGACGCTCACGATCGAGTGGATCATCAGCCCGGCCTTCTCGGCGAGCGACATGCGGCCCATCAGGTCGGCGACGCGTTCCGCGACGGGCAGATTCGGGTTCTCGTAGGCATCCATGACGCCGTTGTCGTTGAGGTCGCGGTAGAGCGTTCCGTCGTGATGGCGGGAGAGTTTCGGTGTCATTCCGGGGGATCCAAAGGTTGTGTGTACGAGGTGACGAGCTCGACCATGAGGCGCACGACGCGCCTCATGTCGACGGAGTCGTCGTAGAGCCACTGCAGCTGCAGGCCGTCGAGCACGGCCAGGAAGAGAACGACCAGGTCGCCGCGGTCGAGGTTGGGTGCCACGTCGAACTCGTCGCCGGCGTGCGCGAGCAGACGCTGCTTCATGCGCTCCTTGACCCGCTCGTAGCGCACCCGGATGAGCTCGTGGGCCGGGTTGTTCTCGGTGAGGCCCTCGGCCATGATCACCATCAGGAACTGCACCCAGACGCGGTCGTCGGTGTTGCGCGACATAAGGGTGTCGTAGCCGGCGAACGGCGAGGCGTGCCCCAGCCCGAGGCGGTCGACGATCGCGGCGTCCTCGCCGAAGCGGCTCTGCACCACGGCGTCGAGCAGGATGTCCTTCGACGCGAAATGGTGCAGCACGCCCGATTGCGAGATGCCCGCCTTCTCGGCGATCGCGGCGATGGATGCGCCGTGATACCCGTGGGCGGCGAACTCCTCGGCGGCGGCATCCAGAATCAGTGCCCGGCGGCTCTCGCCCCTCGGACTGCGTCGCGTGGCACTCGGCTTGACCGGCTCAGGCTGCTCGTTCGCTGTCGACACGCAGCTTCTCCAATTCCTCGCGGCGTTCGCGCTGTGCCCCCGGATCGGGAAGCGGCGCGGACATCATCAGACGTTGAGTGTACGGGTCGTCCGGATCGCTGGTGACCTTCTCGACGCCCCCGGATTCCACGATCTTTCCGCGGTTCAGAACGATCACCCTGTGGCTCACGTGGCGGATTACCGAGAGGTCGTGCGAGACGAACAGGTAAGCGCATCCGGTGTCGCGCTGGATCTCGATGAAGAGGTCGAGAACGCGCTGCTGCGTCGTCAGATCGAGCGCCGAGACCGGCTCGTCGCACACGATGAGACGCGGGCGCAGGGCCAGAGCTCGGGCGATGGCGACCCGCTGGCGCTGGCCTCCCGAGAACTCGCGCGGCAGGCGACCCGCGGCGTCGCTGGGCAGGCGCACGCGATCGAGCAGCTCCTTCACCCGCCGGCCGGCCTCGCGGCGGTCGATGCCCTGTGCGCGCAGCGGCTCGGCGAGGATGCCCTCGATGGTGAGCGAGGGGTTGAGCGACGTATACGGATCCTGGAATACGACCTGCATGTCGCGGCTGAGCTCGCGGCGCTTCGTGCGCGAGGCATGCGTGATGTCCTCGCCACGGAAGGTGAGCGTTCCGCGGGTCGGCGGCACGAGCCCGAGGATCGACCGGCCGATGGTGGTCTTGCCCGATCCCGACTCGCCGACCAGGCCCACGGTCTCCCCCTCGGCGATCGAGAACGTGATCTCCTCGAGCGCCGTGAAGGTGGTGCGTCGTCTCGTGAAGTCGACGCCGAGCTTGTCGACCGACAGCAGCTGCTCGCTCATCTGTGTGCTCCTTCTGCTTCGGCCCTGTCGAGGTCGATGCGCGAGGGTCCGCCCTCTAGCGTCGATCCGAGCAGGGTCTGCGTGTAGGGGTGTCGGGGCCGGGCGAACAGCGACTCCACGTCGTTCTGCTCCACGATCGTTCCCTTGTTCATCACGGCCACGCGGTCGCAGATGTCGGCGACCACGCCGAAGTTGTGGGTCACGAGGATCACCGCCATCTCCTGCTCCGACTGCAGCTCGCGCAGCAGGCGAAGCACCTCGGCCTGCACGGTCACGTCGAGTGCCGTGGTGGGCTCGTCGGCGATGAGCAGGCGCGGTCGGCATGACACGGCGCCGGCGATCAGCACGCGCTGCGCCATGCCGCCCGAGATCTCGTGCGGGTACGAGTCGTAGGTGCGCTCGGGCTCCCGGATGCCGACACGGTCGAGCAGTTCGAGGGCACGCGTGCGGGCCGCCCGCTTGTCGAGACCGAGGCGTCGCATCATGGGTGTCGAGAGCTGCGAACCGACCTTGAACGACGGGTCGAGGTTCGACATCGGCTCCTGGGGGATGTACGCGATCCCGGTTCCGCGCAGCTCGCGGATCGAGGCGCGAGAGCGGGTGGTCAGCTCGTCGCCGTCGAACAGCACGCTGCCGTTCGTGACCCGTCCGCCGGTCGGCAGCAGGCCCAGCACCGCGAAGGCGGTCTGCGTCTTGCCCGATCCGGATTCGCCGACGAGGCCGAGCACCTCTCCGGCGTGCACGTCGAGGCTCACGTTGTGCACGACGGTCTTGTCGTGCGGACCGGAGCCGTAGCCGACGCGCAGGCGACGCACGCTCAGCACGGCGCTCGGGTCGGGCTCGGGCGTCTCGAGGGGCGTCGAGTCCGACCAGGCGGGTTCGGGCACGAACTCGAGATCTGCCAGCGGGGCGGTGACGATCGTCTCCGTCTCGTCGGCCGTGTTCACTCCCGGACGCGTCAGCGGGGCCGCCTCGTCGAGAGCGTCCCTGTCGAGAGCGTCGACGTCGACTGCGGGAAGGGCGGCCATGGCCGCGGTCGCCGTGACCACGTTCTTGCGTCGGCCGCGGCGAGCCGAGCTCGACCCGCGCTCCTCCAGCGCATCCCGCAGACCGTTGCCGATGATCACCAGCGCCGCGCAGGTCAGACCGATGGCGAGCGAGGGCCAGAGCAGGGTGATGGGGGCGCGGTAGATGCTGCGGAAGCCCTCGTTGAGCATGTTGCCCCACGAGGGAACCGAGTTGTCGCCGACTCCGAGGAACTCGAGGCCCGACTGGATCGCGAGCGCGATTCCCAGCAGCAGCGAGGCCTGGATGATGATCGGGCCCCGCACGACCGTGAGGATGTGCCGGCCGATGATGGCGCTGTCGCGCAGGCCGGAGACCTTGGCGGCGTCGACGTACAGCTCGCCGCGCACGTTGATCACGGCGGTGCGCACGACCCGGTAGAAGCCGGGCGAGAGGATGACACCGAAGATCAGCATGGAGATCCAGATCGATGGGCCGAGCACGGCGCGGGCGGCGAGCAGCACCACGATGCCGGGCATCGACTGCACGAGGTTCGCCATCCACACCGAGACCGAGTCGAACCAGCGCCCGTAGTAGCCGGCCAGCAGGCCGGCGGGGATGCCGATCAGCGCGGCGACGACGAGTGCGAGCAGCGCCCCGAGCAGGCTGATCTGGCCGCCGTACAAGAGGCGCGCCCAGATGTCGCGGCCCGCCGAGTCGGTGCCCAACGGATGGCCGGCCGAGAACGGGGCGAGGAACGCGTCGCGGATCGCGGAGAACGCGGGGTCGGCCCCGGCCAGCACAGAGGCGAGCGCCGAGGAGAGCACGATGAGGGCGAGAATGATCGCCCCGACGACCGCGAGGGGGTTGGCGAGGAACCGGTGGAGTGTCGTCTCCGGCTTGTCGGAGGTGCTCATGCCACTCTCGCTTTCGGGTTGAGGAAGCCGACGCCGAGGTCGACGAGCAGGTTGACGACGGCGACGATCAGCGAGGTGATGATCAGCAGACCCATCACCACCGGGATGTCTCCGCGCGAGGTGTACTGGATGGCCACGGTTCCGAGGCCGGGGAGGGCGAAGATCTGCTCGACGACGATCGCGCCGCCGAGAAGCCCGACGAACTGCAGGCCCAGCACGGTGAGGCCGGTGCCGGATGCGTTGCGCAGCACGTGTTTGAAGATGATCTCGCGTTCACTGAGGCCGCGACTGCGCAGGGTGCGCACGTAGTCCTGGCGCAGCACGTCGATCACCGCTCCGCGCACCTGCTGCGCCGTGGCCGCGATCATGCCGATCGACAGGGCCGCGATGGGCAGGATCACGGTCTTGAGCCAGCCGAGCGGATCCGCCGTGAGCTGCACGTAGCCGGTGGCCGGCAGCCAGCCGAGGTTGATGGCGAAGACGATCACGAGCAGCAGCGCGAAGAGGAATCCGGGGATCGCGTAGCCGGCGATCGAGAGGATCTGCACGAGTCGGTCGAGCCATCCCCGGTACACGGCGGCGGCGATGCCGAGCGCGAAGGCGATGAGGGCGGCGACGATCGTGGTCGCGATGAGAAGGGAGAGGGTGGTGGGGAGGCGGCTGATGAGCGCATCGCTCACATCCTGCGGCGTGAAGTAGGAGCGACCGAGGTCGCCCTGGAACACGCCGAGCAGCCATTCGACGTAGCGCACGGGCAATGGTCGGTCGAGACCCAGCTCGGCGGTCTTGGCGGCGACCTGCTCTTCGGTGGCCTGCTCGCCCAGGATCGTGCGGGCTATGCCGCTCGACGACAGGTAGAGGAGGAAGAAGGCGACCGCCGAGATGACGAGCATCTGCGAGAGCGCCAGCAGCGTGCGCTTGGCGATGAAGGACAGCACGGGTGGGGCCTTTCGTGGGCGGGGCCCCCGCGCCTGGCGCGGGGACCCCATCCGGATCAGTTGGCGGGCGAGTAGTTGTAGATCGACGGCACGGCCTGCTGCGTCTGCAGCTCGACCGAGACGGTGTCGTCGTGCCCGTAGGTGCTGAGCACTCGGGAGAACACGCCGAACCAGTTGTTGTCGACCACGTACTTGTTCATGGCCTGGCCCGCCGTGGTGCGCTCGTCGTCGGTCGCGGCGTACTGGTACGTCTTGATCAGGTCGGCGAGGTCGGCGTCTTCGGTCTTCAGCGAGTTCCAGGGGGCGTCCGGAGCCAGGTACTGCCGCACCGTCGTCCAGTCGTTGAACGTCGCGAGCGTGAAGTAGGTGATCGCGAACTGTCCGCCGAGGAGGGCCGGAATCGTCTGGCCCGGCCCGAACTCGACGCGTTCCATGGTGACCCCGATGTCGCTGAAGTTCTGCTCGATCGTGGTGTAGATGGAGGGGTCGAAGACGGGGCTGATCGGCATGGTCACGGTGAGGCCGCTGGCGTAGCCGGCGTCGGCGAGCAGCTGCTTGGCGCGATCGGGGTCGTAGGCGAAGCGGTCGTCGGTGTCGAGCGCCTTGTCATACGAGAAGTCGTCGCTGGGGAAGATCTGGTTGGTGAGCTCGCCTCGACCCTGGCCCACGTTCTCGAGCAGCGCCTCCTTGTCGATCGAGATGGTGAGCGCCTCCCGCACGCGGGGGTCGGCGAAGGCAGGGTTCAGCTGGCCGGTGCGGTCGAAGAAGACGAAGCCCGAGAAGTCGCCGAGCTGTCCTTCCACCGTGAAGCCCGACGACTCGAGCTCCTGTGCCGTCGACGGCGCGGTGAACACGGCGGCGTTGATCTGGCCGGAGCGCAGGGCGTTGACTCGGGCGGTCTCGTCGGTCAGCAGCACGAACTTGATGGAGTCGTAGGGCAGGGCGTCTCCCCAGTAGTCGGCGTTGCGCACGAAGGTGTACTCCGAGCCGACGATCGTCGAGGCGGAGTCGAGGGTGTAGGGGCCGGAGCCGACGGGGGCCGATGCGATGTCCTCGGAACCGATCGCATCCGGGCTCGCCATGAAGCCGAGCGAGCTCGCAAGCGAGTACTCGAGCGAGGGGTCGGGAGCGTCGAGGGTGATGACGAGGGTCGTGGCGTCGGTGGCCTCGACCGAGGTGATGCTCGCGGCCTGGTTCGCCTGCGGGCCTTTGGCCTCGAGGAAGTGCTCGATGTTGGCCTTGGCGCCGTCGGCGTCGAAGGCGGCGCCGTCGCTGAACGTCACGTCGTCGCGCAGCGTGAGGGTGAGCACGGTGCGGTCGTCGTTGTAGGTCCACTCGGTGGCCAGCATCGGTTCGAGGCTGCCGTCGGGGGCCCGCTTGATCAGGGTGTCGTAGACCGCCTGGTAGTAGGGCATCGAGTTGCCCTCCTGCGAGAGGGCGGGGTCGAACGAGGTGGGCTCGACGATCTGGCCGAGGGTCAGCAGTGGGGCGGTGGTCGAGCTGCCCGTTGTCGAGCCTGCGTCGTTGGTGCCGGGGCTGCAGGCTGCGAGGCCGAGAGCGAGTGCCCCGGCCGCGAGCGCCGCCACCAGGCGGGAGGTCTTCTTCACTGGTTCCATCCTTTACGTCTTTGTGAGGAGGGGTGGATCGTCGAGGACGAGCGCGAGCACTCGCTATTCGACTTCACCCTTGAACGCCGTTAAACCGAGCGCACAGTCAGCATAACGGCTTAAACTGACTGTGCGCACGGTTTATGGAATTGTTATATTTCTGACGTTCACTCACCAAGACACCGGCAAAGGAGCCGCAATGCACCCTGACGAATCGCTCGAGCTCATGCTGAGCCGGGTCGCGAGCCCCCGCGGCATCCTTCCTGAGGGACCGGTGTGGAACGCGGAATCCCGGCTCCTCTCGTGGGTGGACATCGAGCTGGGGCGGTTGCACATCGCGACCGTCGACGGCGGATCTCGTGACGAAGACGAGCCGCGGGTGCGACTGCTCAGCGTGCTCGAGCTCGGCGACCAGCTCGGATGCGCCCTGCCCGCCGAGGGCGGCGGCTGGGTGTGCGGCCTCGGCCGGCGCCTCGCCACGGTCAGCCCACTGGGTGCCGTGACCGAATCCGAGCCACTGCTCGATGAGAGTGAACGGTTCAACGACGGTCACATCGATCCGCGGGGCCGCCTCGTGATCGGAACCCTGAATTCCGACGGGCCCGACGGTCGGCAGCTGCTGCTGCGCCTCGAGCACGACGGCGCCCTCACCACGCTGCAGCACGGCGTCGGGATCTCGAACGGCATCGCCTGGTCGCCCGACGGATCGACTCTCTTCCACGCCGACACCGCGGCACGCACGATCTTCTCGCGCGACTACGGCGACGCCGCGACCGCCTCGGCCGCGGGCGCGCAGCGCCCCTTCGTCAAGGTCGACGGCATGCCCGACGGCATCGCGATCGACGCCGAGGGATGCCTGTGGGTCACGGTGTTCGACCAAGGTCGCGTCGACAGATACTCGCCCCGGGGCGAGCTTCTGGCCGACCAGAGCATCCTCGTTCCCGATGCCCACGTGTCGAGTATCGCGTTCGTCGGAGACCGGCTCGACACCCTGCTGATCACCACGGGCATGCCGATCATGCGCCAGTGGCTCCGACGCCGGCGGGCGGATGACGGCTACGCCTTCTCGGCAGCGTCCCCGGTGCGGGGCCTGCCGACCCGGGCATGGGCGCCCGCGCCGCTCCCCCGGAATCTCCCCTTGCGCTGAGCGCCGCGCTCTATATAGTTGGGGTACTGATGAATTGACCGCTGATGATGCGACGGCGACGACGCCGCTGGCGATGGAGGAACCTGCAGTGCAGCAGATGGACGGCTCGGCCGACACCCCGGAACTCGAACAGCTCTACCGCGACTTCGCGGCCAACGACATGGCGCCGCTGTGGACCCAGCGCGACGACCTCATGCCCATGACTCCCTCGCCGCAGGCCGTGCCGCACGTCTGGAGATGGAAGACACTCTTCGACATCGCGCAGCGCTCCGGCGACCTCGTTCCGGTCGGCCGCGGCGGCGAACGCCGCGCGGTCGGCCTCACCAACCCGGGCCTGCCGGGCACCGGGTACGCGACCCCGACGCTGTGGTGCGCCATCCAGTATCTGGGCGGCCACGAGACGGCGCCCGAGCACCGTCACTCGCAGAACGCCTTCCGCTTCGTCGTCGAGGGAGAGGGCGTCTGGACCGTGGTGAACGGCGACCCCGTGGCGATGCGCCGGGGCGACCTGCTGCTGACGCCGGGCTGGAACTTCCACGGCCACCACAACGACACCGCGAACCCCATGGCCTGGATCGACGGCCTCGATATTCCGTTCTCGAGCCAGATGGATGTCGGATTCTTCGAGTTCGGCTCGGAGCGGGTGACCGACGAGGCTTCACCCGCGGTCTCGCGCTCGGAGCGGCTGTGGGCGCACCCCGGACTGCGACCGATGTCCGTTCTCGAGAACACGGTCTCATCGCCACTCAGTGCGTACCGCTGGGAGCACACCGACGCGGCGCTGCGCGAGCAGCTCGCGCTCGAGGACGAGGGCTTTCCGGCGACGCTCGAACAGGGTCACGCCGCCATCCGGTTCACCAACCCCACCACGGGCGGCGACGTGATGTCGACGATCCGCTGCGAATTCCACCGACTGCGCGCGGGCATCTCGACGGCACCCACGCACGAGGTGGGCTCGGCCGTCTGGCAGGTCTTCGAGGGCTCGGGCACCGTCGTGCTCGGCGATACCGAGACGCGCCTCGAGACCGGCGACCTGTTCGTGGTGCCCAGCTGGGTGCCGTGGTCGCTGCACGCCGACACGCAGTTCGACCTCTTCCGCTTCACCGACGGTCCGATCATGGACCGCCTCAACTTCTCCCGCACCTTCGTCCCCTCCGCCTGAGCAGAAAGCACCGCCCATGAGACTCGCCACCCTCCGCACCCCCGACGGCACCATCGCCGTGCGCATCGACGACGACACCGCCACCGAGATCCCCGGCGTCGCCGACGTGGGTGCACTGCTCGCCCTCGCCGACTGGCGCCGGGTGGCCGAGACCGCCGACGGCGGCACCCGCCCGGTCGCCGACATCGCCCCTGCCGACTGGGCGCCCGTGGTTCCCGCGCCGAGCAAGATCGTGTGCGTGGGGCTCAACTACCGCAACCACATCCTCGAGATGGGACGCGAGCTGCCCGAGTTCCCCACACTGTTCGCCAAGTACCCCGAGGCGCTCATCGGCGCCCACGACGAGATCGTGCTGCCCGAGTACGCCTCGCACGCCGTCGACTGGGAGTGCGAGCTCGCCGTGGTGATCGGCCGCACCGCCCGCCGCCTCGGCGAAGACGAGGCCGCCGACGCGATCGCCGGATACTCGGTGCTCAACGACGTGACCATGCGCGACTTCCAGTACCGCACGCCCGAATGGTTCCAGGGAAAGACGTTCGAGAGCTCCACACCCTTCGGACCCGTGCTGGTGACCGCCGACGAATACGCGGTCGACACCGAGATCCGCACCGAGGTCGACGGTGAGGTCATGCAGAAGAGCAACACCTCCGACCTCGTCTTCGACCCCGCCGCGCTCGTCTCCTACATCTCGCAGATCGTGACCCTCAACCCGGGCGACGTGATCGCGAGCGGCACCCCCGGCGGAGTCGGCCACGCCCGTAAGCCCGCCCGCTACCTCGGCGACGGCGCCACGCTCACCACCACCGTCGAGGGCATCGGCACGCTGAGCAACCCGGTGCGCGTGGAGGCCTGACCCGTGGCTGCGCGCACCGACCTGGTCACCGATCCGGCGATCATCGAGGGCCTGCTCCTCGCCCGCCGGGGCCAGGCGTACTACTCCCGCGCGCTCTCGCGGCTGAGCGACGCCGACTTCGACGGCCCGTCGCTGCTCGCCGGCTGGGATCGCCGCCACCTCATCGCCCACGTCGGCCTCAACGCGCGGGCGCTCACCCGTCTGGTGGAGTGGGCGGCGACCGGCATCGAGACGCCGATGTACGCATCCGCCACCCAGCGCGCCGAGGAGATCGACTTCTCGGCGACGCTGCCCGTGCAGGCCCTGCGCAACCTCTCGGACCACGCGGCCATCCACCTCACCGTCGAGTGGCGCGACCTGCCCGACGAGGCCTGGTCCCGAGAGGTGCGCACGGCGCAGAATCGCACCGTTCCCGTCTCAGAAACGGTGTGGATGCGCACCCGCGAGGTCTGGATCCACGCCGTCGATCTCGACGCCGGTGCCCGCTTCGAGGACTTTCCGCCCGAGCTGCTCGAGCGCATCCTCGTCGACGTCACGGGCTCATGGGCCAGGCGTCGCGAGGCGGAGGGCCTGCCGCGGTTCACGCTCGAGGCCACCGATCGCGCTCTGCACACAGTCGCCGTGTCGCAGGCCGCGGTGCCGCAAGCCGCAGGGCCGGATGCCGCCGGCTCGATCGCCGTGCGCGGATCGAGCGCGGCCCTCGCCCGCTGGGCCACCGGCCGAGGCAGCGCGGGCGTGACCACGGCCGACGGCGAGCCCGCCCCGGCCGCGCCCCGGTGGTTGTAGGCGCCCGGCGCTCGCCTGACATAATCCGAAGCGACATGGAATCGCACGACGTCTCGCAGTACACCGGCTACCTGATCCGCCGCGCCCAGCAGGCGCACGTCGCCGCCTGGCAGCGCGAGGTCTCGTCCGAGATCACGAGTGTGCAGTTCGGCGTGATGAATGTGCTCTCGCAGTCTCCGGGCGCGAGCCAGACGGAACTGTGCGCCCGGCTCGACCTCGACCGGTCGACCATCGCAGACCTGGTCGCCCGCCTCGAACGCCGCGGAATCCTCGAACGCGTCAGGGATGCGTCGGACAAGCGGCGCAACGTGCTGCACCTCACGGAGGCCGGGGCCGCGGAGCTCGACGCCCTGCTGCCGAAGGTGGCGCGCGTCGACCACGTGCTCACCGACGGGTTGGATGCCGAGGATCGGGTCACGCTCAGACGCATTCTTACGGTGATGCTCGAGTCTCCCTCGGTGGAGGCGCTGCGCGGCGATCCAATGCGCTGACCGAGTCGGCCCTTCGACAAGCTCAGGGAACGGGGCCCTTCGACAAGCTCAGGGAACGGGGCCCTTCGACAGGCTCAGGGAGCGGGGGCGTCACCCGGCGAACGGGTGCACCGGCGCGCCGCGCACGCCCACGTCGACCGAGTACGTGAGCCCGGCCAGCGGCTCCGTGCCCTCCTCGATGCCGTCGCGCGAGGTCGTCACGAGCAGGGTGCGCCCGTCCTCCCCACCGAAGGCACACGAGGTCACGTTCGTGACGGGAAGCTCGAGCACATCGACGAGCTTTCCCGACGCGTCGTAGCGGCGCACCGCCCCGCCACCCCACATCGCTATCCACAGCCCGCCCTGCTCGTCGAGCGCCATTCCGTCGGGCGACCCGTGCACATCCGAGAAATCGATGAACACCTCGCAGCGACCGAACTCCCCGCGCTCGGCGTCGAACTCGTAGCCGTAGACCGCGTCGTCTGCAGAGTCGACGTGCACGGCCAGCGTGCCGTCGCGCATCCACACCAGCCCGTTCGGAACCGTGACGCTCTCGAGCACGACGTGCACCGACAGGTCGGGGTCGAGCCGGTAGAGCGAGCCGGCGCCCGGGCGCGTGTCGTAGGCCATCGAGCCGCAGAACAGACGCCCCGCGCTGTCGCACGCGCCCTCGTTCATGCGCACCGACGTGTCGTCGAACACGGGCACGCGCTGCAGCTGCTGGAGGTCGTCGTCGAGCAGCACGAAGCCGCGCTCGTCTGCCACCACGTAGCCGCCGCGCGTGCGTCGACGGATGAGCGCGGCGATGTCTCCGATGTGCGAGCGCGACTGCTCGCCCGCGGGGTCGGTCACCACGTCGCCCGCGAGCATGTCGACATAGCGGAACACCTCGGCGCGCGGGTCCCAGAACGCTCCCTCGCCGTGGACCACCGAGGCGGGACCGGCCCACGAGCCCTGCGTCGCCGAGAGCCTCACTGCATCAGAGCCAGCCACCGTCCACCACCCAGTTCTGCGCCGTGCACATCGACGAGTCGTCGGCGGCGAGCCACAGCACCATGCGCGCCACATCGGCAGGGTACACGCGATCGGGCAGGCACTGGCTCTGCTCGATGTGCGCCTCGGCCTCCGGCGTGACCTCCTGCTTAAGCTGCCGTTCGGTCATGACCCAGCCGGGGATCACGCAGTTGACCCGGATTCCGTCGGGTCCGAGCTCGCGCGCCATCGCCCGGGTCATCCCCTCGATTCCCGCCTTGGCCGTGATGTAGCCCACGAGTTCGACCAGGTCGATGTGGGCGCTGATCGATCCGAGGTTGATGATCGATCCGCGACCCGTCGCCCGCATCATGGGCGCCACGAGGCGCGACGCGAAGAACTGGTGCCGCAGGTTCACCGCCATCCGGTCGTCCCAGTAGTCGGGGTCGAGGTCGTCGATGGTGTGCCGCCTGTCGTTCGCGGCGTTGTTCACGAGCACGTCGACGGGGCCCAGCGCTTCGGCAAGCCCCGAGATCACGCTCTGCAGCTCGCCGACATCGCGCACGTCGCACCCGCGGAAGAGCACGTCGCCGCCGAGCCCGCCGAGCTCGGTGGCCAGCGCCTCGCCGCGGGCCGCGTCGATGTCGATGAACCCCACGCGCGATCCCTGGGCAGCGAACTGCCGCACGAACTCCTCGCCCAGACCGGATGCGCCGCCCGTCACCACGACGGTGCGTCCGGCCAGGCTCGGGTAGCGCGCGAAGGCGAGCGCGCCCGAAGCGTCGCCCGTCACGGCCTCGCTCATCACGGCCTCGCTCATCATGCCCCCGGCAGCACGATGGAGCGCCCGAGGCTCTCGTGCTGCAACGCCTCGAAGGCGTCGCCGATGCGCTCGAGCGGGTACCGCTCGCCGAGCAGCAGGTCGAGGGGAAGCGCCCCGCTGCGGTAGAGCTCGAAGATGCGCGGCAGGTCGAGCTGCGGAATCGACGATCCGTACAGCGAGCCCACGACGCGCTTCTGGCGCTGCACGAGTTCGTTGATCGGCACGTCGAAGGTCTGCCCGACGCGGCCGAGGCCGACGGCGACGGCGGTTCCGCCCGGGCGCAGCATCGACACGGCCGAGGCCATCGTCTCCGGTCGCCCGACGGCCTCGATGACCCACGCGACTCCGCCGGGAACGAGGGCGAGCACCTGCTCCACGGCATCCCCGTCTCTGCCGTCGACGGTGGCCGTGGCCCCGACCCGGGCGGCGAGCGAGAGCTTGGCCTCGTCGACGTCGACGGCGATCAGCGGATGGGCTCCCGCCGCCGCAGCCCCCATCAAGGCCGAGAGTCCCACGCCTCCGGCGCCGATCACGACGATCGCATCGCCGAGGCACGAGCCGACGACGTTGCGTACGGCCCCCACCCCGGTGATCACGGCGCATCCGGCGATCGCCGCGATCTCGGGCGGGATGTCGTCGGGCACATACACGACGCTGCGCTCGGGAACCACGACGCGCTCGGAGAAGCACGAGACGCCGAGCAGGTGGTGCACGGTCTCTCCATGGGAGTCGCGCATGCGGCTGGTGCCGTCGAGCAGCCCGCCGGACTGCGCCTGCACGGGGCCGAGCTCGCACATGATGGGCCTGCCCGCGATGCACTGAGCGCAGCGGCCGCAGTTCGGGCGCCACAGCAGCGCCACCCGGTCGCCGATCGAGAAGCCCTCGCGCACATCCGGGCCCATGCCCACGATGCGGCCCGCACCCTCGTGGCCGGGCACGACCGGAAGCGGGCAGCGAAGCCCGCCCTGCAGGTAGTGCAGGTCGGAGTGACAGACCCCGGCGGCCTCGATCTCGACGAGCAGCTCGCCCGGGCCGGGGTCGGCCAGCTCGATCTCCTCGATGCCCAGCGGTGCGCCGATCTCGCGCAGCACCGCTGCCTTCACTCTCTGATTCATCACTCTCCGACTCATCAGTGCGACTCCCTCATCACATCGGGCCCGGACGCCCCCGTGAGGAAGTCGAGGTCTGCGCCCGAGTCGGCCTGCTCGACGTGCTGAACGTAGAGCTTCTCCCACCCCCGGGTCGGCGCGGCATAGGCCGTGGTCAGCGCGGCCGACGGCACGCGCCCGGCCAGCTCCTCGTCGGAGACGAGCAGCGTCAGCGACCGCCCCTCCACGTCGAGTTCGATCAGGTCTCCGTCGTGAACCAGCCCGAGCATCCCGCCCGCCGCCGCCTCCGGCGTGACGTGCAGCACCACCGTTCCGTAGGCGGTGCCGCTCATGCGCCCGTCGCAGATGCGCACCATGTCGCGCACGCCCTGCTCGAGCAGCTTCGTCGGCAGCGGCATGTTCGCGACCTCGGGCATGCCCGGGTAGCCCCGCGGACCGCAGCCGCGCAGCACCAGAACCGAGTCCGCGGTCACCTCCAGCTCGGGGTCGTCGATACGCGCGTGCATGTCTTCGACAGAGTCGAACACCACAGCCGGTCCGCGATGCTGCAGCAGCGCGGGGCTCGCGGCGGCCGGCTTGATGATCGCCCCGGTCGGCGCCAGATTGCCGCGCAGAACCGCGATTCCGGCGGCCGGCTGCAGGGGCTCTGACGCGGTGCGGATGACATCCCTGTCCCACACCCGATGCGCCGCGAGCTCGTCGACGAAGGGCGTGCCCAGCACGGTGATCGCGCCAGGGTCGAGCAGGTTCTTCACCTCGTTCATCACGGCGAGGAAGCCGCCCGCCCTGAACAGGTCCTCCATGAGGTGCTCGCCCGCGGGCTGCAGGTTCACGAGCAGCGGCACGTCGGCACCGATGCGGTCGAAGTCGTCGAGGCCCACGTCGACGCCCACGCGCCGGGCGATGGCCAGCAGGTGCACCACCGCATTGGTCGACCCGCCGATGGCCGCGAGCGCGACGACCGCGTTGTGGAACGCGGCGGGGGTCAGGATGTCGGCGGGCGCGAGCCCCTCCTCGACCATGCTCACGATGCGATTGCCGGTCGCGTGCGAGAACTCGAGCAGACGGCTGTCGGATGCGGGGATCCCCGCGACTCCGGGAAGCGTCATGCCGAGTGCCTCGGTGACACAGGCCATCGACGACGCCGTGCCCATGGTGTTGCAATGGCCCCGGCTGCGGATCATCGACGACTCGCTCTTCACGAAGTAGTCGGCGTCGAGCTGCCCCGCCCGCACCTCTTCGCTCAGTCGCCAGACATCCGTACCGCAGCCCAGCGGGCGCCCCTGGAACGTGCCGTTCAGCATGGGCCCGCCGGGCACGACGATGGCGGGGATGCCCACCGACGCGGCCGCCATGAGCAGCGCGGGAATCGTCTTGTCGCAGCCGCCGAGCAGCACGAGCCCGTCGACGGGGTTCGCCCGGAACAGCTCCTCCGCCGCCATCGCCATCATGTTGCGCCACAGCATGGCCGTGGTGCGCACGGTGGTCTCACCCAGCGAGATGATCGGCAGGTTGTACGGGATTCCGCCGGCCTCGTAGACCCCGTTCTTCACGCTCTGCGCCACCTCGTCGAGGTGCGAGTTGCAGGGCGCGAGGTCGCTGGCCGTGTTCGCGATCGCGATCTGCGGCCGCCCATCGAACGCGTGGTCGGGAATGCCTCGGCGCATCCAGGCGCGGTGCAGATAGGTGTTGCGGTTGTCGCCGTCGTACCAAGCGGCGCTGCGGCGGGCGCGATCGGATGCGGGACCGGTTCTCGGACCAGTTCGTATGACGCGCCCGAGGTGCGGCTGGGGCTCCTCCTGTGCGGGCGGGTCGAGGTGTGGGTCGCCCTGTGGTTCGGGCGGGGTCTGCGAGTCGGTCACGGCAGGATCAGCTCTCCGTTTCTGCGGTGCGGGATGCGGGCGAGGCCGGCATCGGTGAGGTCGAACGGAAGGGCCGCGGCGGGCGCGTTCTGGTAGGCGATCGGCCGCAGAAAGCGGCGGATCGCGGTGGCCCCGACCGAGGTGTGCTGCGTGTTCGTGGCCGGCCACGGGCCGCCGTGGTGCTGGCCCCAGGTCACGGCCACGCCGGTCGGCCAGCCGTCGAAGAGCACGCGGCCGGCCAGCGCGGCCAGTCGCTCGACCAGACCCCGGATGTCGTCGGCCGGCTCGGCGTGCACGGTCGCGGTGAGAGACCCCGCGACCGCGTCGATCGCCCACCCGACCTCGTCGAGCGAGCCGTATTCGATGAGCAGGGTGAGCGGCCCGAAGCACTCCTCGAGCAGCGCATCGCTGTGCTCTGTGAACGCGGCGATGGATGCCTGCAGCACGGTGGGCGCGGGCGCGCCGTCGCGCACGGCCCCGCCTGCGACCAGCTCGACGCCCTCGACCGAGAGCAGGCGTTCGAGGGTCTCGCCGAACGCGTCGGTGATGCGGTCGGTCAGCAGCGTGGGTCGCGCGAGCGCGTTCACCCGCTCCGCGAGGGAGGTCGCGGACGCGAAGCCCCGAGGAACGAACACCACGCCGGGCTTCGTGCAGAACTGCCCGCCGCCCAGCGTGAACGAGGCGACGAGGCCTGAGGCGAGCTCCTCACCGCGCGCGTCCAGGGCTGCGGGCGTGACGATCACCGGGTTGATGCTTCCGAGCTCGCCATAGAACGGGATGGGCTCGGGTCGCGTCGCGATGGCGTCGAGGAGCGCGCGCCCGCCGGCGAGCGACCCGGTGAACGAGACCGCCCGGGTGGCCGGGGCGGTGACGAGGTCGATGCCGGCCTCTCGTCCCTCGACGAGCGCGAACGTGCCCGCGGGGGCACCGGCCGCGTCGAGCGCCTGCGTCACGATCTCGGCCGTGCGGCGCGAGAGCTCGAGGTGTCCGGAGTGCGCCTTGACGATCACGGGGCATCCGGCCGCGAGCGCCGATGCGGTGTCTCCGCCGGCGACCGAGAAGGCGAACGGAAAGTTCGATGCCGAGAACACGGCGACCGGGCCGACCGGCCGCAGAACGCGACGGATCTCGGGCTGCGGCGGCGTCGCATCCGGCCGCGCCTCGTCGAGCACCGCCTCGAGGTAGGAGCCCTCGAGAGCGACGTCGGCGAAGAGGCGCAGCTGCCCGGTGGTGCGCGCCACCTCGCCGGTGAGTCGGGCGGCGCCGAGGTGCGTCTCGCGATCGGCGATCTCGACGAGCTCGGCGGCGCGCTCGTCGAGGCGGTCGGCGATCAGGCGCAGCCAGCCGGCGCGCTCTTCGCGAGCCGAGGTCGACATCGAGGTCGAGGTCGAGGTCGAGGTCACGCTTCCACCTCGACGACGAGCGACTCGGTGCCCGCGCCCAGCTCGACCTCGGCCGCACCCGCCGGGGTCGTCACCCGGTAGCGCCCGGCGAATCCCTGCACCGCGACCTGGCCGTCGGCATCCGTCGTCGTGGTCGTCTCGGGCAGCCACCACTCGCCGCGGATGAGGTCGTGCAGCGCGTCGTAGCCGGGCTTGCGGCTTCCGTCGGCGCGGATCAGGCCCGATGGGGCGCCGAGCCAGGCGCCGTGGTCGGTGATGCCCCAGTAGGTGAGCGACTCGACCGCCGGGTGGCCGACGACCGTGCGGTAGTGACGCACGAGCTCGTCGGCCTGCCGGGCCTCGCCCTCGGCCGTCGACGGCCACTCGTCGACCACGTAGTCGTTGAGGTCGACGATCTCTTTCGGCATGAGCTCGCCTGAGAGCAGGGTCGTCTCCGTGAGCTGCAGCGGCAACCCGAAGCGCGAGAAGCGCTCGAGGATCTCCCACACCTGGTCCTCGCCGCGGTAGCCCTGGTGCATGTGCGTCTGCAGGCCGAGGGCGTCGATCTGTATCCCTGCCTCCAGGCACTCCTCGATCAGGTGCTCGTAGTCGGCGCTGAGGTCGAAGTCGTTGAGCACCAGCCGGGCGTGCGGGTTCGCGGCGCGCGCCTCCTCGAAGGCGAGCCGCACCATACCCACCCGGCCGACGCGCTGGGCGAGCCGGGTCACGGCGTTGTCCTCGGCCGTGAACACGGGCAAGATGACGACCTCGTTGATCGCGTCCCACAGGTCGACGACGCCGGCGAACTCGGTGACCTCGCGGCGGATGCGCCGCCGGATCGTCTGCTCGACGTCGGCCTCGTCGAGCTCGAGCAGCCACTCGGGGGCGAGCGTGTGCCAGACCAGGGGGTGGCCTTTCACGGTCACCCCGCGATCGGCGAAGTACTCGGCGGTGCGCCTGAGCCGCTCGGTCTCCGGCCTGCCCTGAACCGGCTCGAAGGCTCGCCAGTAGAACGGCAGGGTCATGTTGTTGAACAGCCCCAGCCAGTCCTCGGCCAGCCTCTCGACCTCGGGCGGGGCCTGCCCGCCGAACACCTCCGACGCGCTGGGCTCACCCGAGGCGGGCGGCCCGCCGAGCCAGTCGATGAAGTCGAACCCGATGTTGCCGAAGCCGAACGCGTGCCGCGTCTGCTCGATCGTCACCTCGGTCGAGGCCAGCGGATGCCCGTGGGCGTCGACCAGGGTGAGGCGTGCGTCGGCGAGACGGTGGCTCAGGTCGCCCCGCTCCAGACCCGTGCGCTCGGTCATCGCTCTCCCCGTGCGCCCGGGTACCAGTCGTCGAGCGTGTTCTCAGTGATCGCGATGAACACGTCGTCGGGGCGCACGCCGAGGGCTTCGAGGTTGCGCGCGACGGCGTCGAACATGGCGCGCTTCGTGTCGGCGTCGTACATCTTCACCATGAGGATGCGCACGTAGACGACGTCGCGGCGGTCTCCTCCGAGGTAGTGCGGGTCGGCCACGATGTGGTCGGCCGGCAGCGGGTGGATCACCTGGAAGCGGTCCTCCGCGTCCATGCCCAGCCCCTCGACGAGGCCGGCGTTGATGGCCTCGGCGTAGGCGAAGCGGGTGTCGTGGTCGACGGTGTCTGCGAGTTCGATGGTTACGAGGGGCATCAGGCCCAGTCCTCCTTGGTTGTGCGCACGTCGGCGCCGGTTCGAGCGGATTCCTCTATGGCGAGGCCGAGCAGGTGGTCCTGGCAGGCGTCGGCCAGGGAGTACGGTTCCGGGCCCTCCGACCTGGCCCACAGGCCCGTCTCTGCGAGGAACGACGCCACGGCGATGTCGTCCTCGGAGAAGCTGGTTCCCACCCACGGGTTCTCGTACACGCGCCGGCCCTCGAAGCTGGCCGAGACGACCTCGTTGCCCTCGAGGTTCATGTCGACGCCGGTGCGGCGATACGAGATGAGCGAGACGATCACTCCCTCGTCGGTGAGGTGGGTGACGGTGTCGTCGACGATCTCTCCGAGCGAGCCGCGGATGACGATGCGGCGCGCCAGCAGCGGGTTCCACCACTGGTTGTCGACGAAGTCGTAGAGGCCCATGCGCCCGTCGCCGAAGTCGAGGGTGGCGATCGTGGTGGTCTTGGGCTCGGGCTGCGGGTCGGCGACCCAGCCGTCGAAGGTGAGCGGGTCGGCCAGCGGCGCCGAGAAGGTGCGCGCGTTCACGACCGTCTCATCCATGCCCACGCCGAGGAACCCGCGCATGAGAGAGGTCGCGTGGTACAGGTGCGTCGACCCGACCTGCACGGCGTTGACGCGGCCGATGGCTCCGCCGCGAGCGACGGCCTGCCGCGATGCGTGGCCGGGCATCAGCATGTACTGCTCGGCCACCTGCACGAGGCCCGATGCACCGACGGCCGCCCAGAGCGAGCGCAGCCCGTCGGCATCCGGTGCCGGGGGCGTCTCGGCGAGAACGTGCGCTCCGAGCTCGACGAGCCGGGTGGTGACCGTCGGCATCGACGACCACGACACCGCCGCGATCACGAAGTCGGGGTGGAAGGTCAGCGCCTCCTCCAGGGTGCGCACGACCGGGATGCCCCACTTCTCCGAGGTGCGCTCCGCGGCCTCGGCCGAGTTGGCCACGACGGCCACCGCCTGCAGGCGGTCGGGCGCGGCCCTGGCCATGCGGATGTGGAAGTCGGCCCTCCAGCCTGTTCCGACGACGGCGAATCTCACGGGGTTGGACATGACAGACCTTCTTTCTTCGTGGTGAACGGATCGATCGCGAGGGTCCCTCGCGCGTGCGTGCCGGTCACACCTGACTCATTCCGCCGTCGACGACCAGTTCGGCGCCGGCGATGAAGCTCGATTCTTCGCTCGCGAGGAACAGCACTGCGGCGGCGACCTCGTCGGGCCTGCCGATGCGGCCCACGGGGATCATCGCGGCGACGGCCTTCTCGACCGTCTCCGATCCGCCGGTGAACTGGTCGAAGCCGGCCGTCGCGATGGGCCCCGGGCTCACCGCGTTGGCGCGGATGCCTCGGCCCGCGAGCTCGGAGGTGAGCGTTCGGGCCAGCGAGCGCACGGCCGACTTCGTGGCGTTGTAGACCGCGTGCCCCGCACCGCCGTTGTGCGCGGCGATCGACGACACCAGCACGATGCTGCCGCCATCCGTCATCAGCGGCACGAGCCGCTGCGCGGCGAAGAACGTGCCTCTGAAGTTGAGCCCGGCCACCCGGTCGAACAGCTCGGGCGTCATGTCGACGAGGGGCGTGGAGTCGACGTCGCGCCCCGCATTGGCGACGAGCACGTCGATGGTGCGGCCGGATGCCCGGATCACCTCGGCGAGCCGGTCGATGCCGTCGAGATCGGCCGCGTCAGCCAGCACCACCTGGATGCCGATGGGCGCGTCGGTCTTCTGGCCCTCGATGCGCAGGGCCTCGGCCCGCTCGGGGTTCGTGCCCGTGACGATCACGTCGGCGCCCTCGGAGACGAAGCGCCGCGCGATGGCCAGTCCGATGCCGGCGGTGCCGCCGGTGACGACGGCGAGCCGGCCCGCGAGGCTGCCCGCGCCTGCCGTGCCGCCGACTGGGCTGTCGATCACTTGAGGGCTCCCGCTGCGAGGCCGCGCTCGAACGAGCGCTGCAGCAGCAGGTAGGCGACGATCACGGGCACGGCCGTGATGACCGCGGCGGCCAGAACGCCGGTCTGGTCGTTGGTGTACTGGCTCGTGAAGAACGAGGGAAGCAGCGTGACGACCTGCTTTTCGGGGTCGTTGAGCATCAGCATGGGCAGCAGGAAGGCGTTCCAGCTGTTGATCAGGGTGAGCACGACGATCGCCCCCGCGATGGGGCGGGTCAGCGGAAGCACGATGTACCAGAACACCTTCACGATGCTCGCGCCGTCGACGCGCCCCGCATCCATCAGCTCTGTCGGGATGCCGGCGAAGAAGCTGCGCGCCAGCAGTACCGTGAAGGGCACCTGCAGGGCGGCGAGCGGCAGGATCACGGCGATCAGCTCGTTGTAGATGTCGAGTGTCGACGCGGTGACGAAGAGCGGTGTCAGCAGCACGGCCTCGGGCATGGTGAGGGCCACGAGCAGCAGCCAGAACCACACCTCCTTGCCACGGATGCGCAGCTTGGCGAAGCCGAAGGCGGCGAGCATCGTGCACACGTAGACGATGGCGATCGTCGACCCGGCCACGATGATCGTGTTCATGAAGTAGGTGGGAACGACGCCGGTGTCGAAGACCTTGGCGTAGTTGCCCCAGCCCGCTCCGGCGAGAGATCCCTGCACCATCGCGACGAGCGCGAAGAGGTAGGGGATGACGATGATGGTCGCGAGCAGTTGCACGCCGATGCGTGACCTGAGGGTGCGCAGTTCGAACATGGCGGGCCTCAGCTCTCGTCGCTTCGACGGCGCAGGTTCATGAGCACGCCTCCGCCGATGGCCAGCACGAGCAGAGCGATCGAGATCGCCGCCGCGTAGCCGAAGTGCTTCTCGGCGACCATGGTCTGGTAGATGTAGGTGCCGAGGAATTCGGTCGCATGATTCGGGCCCGCTTTCGTGACGAGATAGGGAACGTCGAAGGTCTTGAGCGCGCCGATGATGCCGAGGGTCGCCAGCGCGATGGTGGTTCCCTTGCACATCGGCCAGATGATCGACACGAGGGTGCGCAGGTTGCTCGCGCCGTCGATGCGCGCGGCCTCGAGCACCTCGGGCTCGATCTGCGCCATGGCGGCGTAGAAGAGGATGAAGGTCAGACCCGTCCACTGCCAGATCGTGATCGCCATGACCACGGGCATCGCGGTGGCCGAGTCGGCCAGCCACGGGTGGGCGAGATCGCCCAGGCCGACGTGGCGCAGCACCCAGTTGAACTGGCCATCCACGTCGAAGATCGAGCGGAACACCGGGGCCATCGTGGCCGGGGCGAGCACGGTCGGAACGAAGATGATGACCTTGTAGACCGGGGCGAGCTTGAGCTTCGAGTGCATAAGGGCCGCGAAGGTGAACCCGATCGTGGTCTGCACCGCGAAGGTCACGACGAAGAAGACGACGGTGTGCCAGATGGCCAGCCAGAACACGTCGTCCTGGAACATCTGGGTGAAGTTGTCGGCGCCGACAGACTCCGACGGGCTCAGGATGAAGCCGTTCCAGTCGAGGGTCGAGACGTAGCCCGTGTACCCGATGGCGAAATAGATCATGCCGATGACGAGCACCAGCGCCGGCAGGATCCAGATCATGCCCGCGCCGAGGAAGATCTTCTTTCGAGGCCGACGGGGTGAGGGGGCCCGGTTCGGCACCCCCGGGGCGGGTGTTCCGGCACGTGGTTCCACGGTCGCCGTGCTCATGTCAGCTCCATTGCTTGAAGGGCTTGCTTGAAGGGGGGTGTTCAGGCGTGATGCGGTGAGTCCTGCGGGCGGCCGGGTGGCCGCCCGCAGAACCCGAGGTGGTGCGCTACTTCTGCTTGTCGACCACGGCCTGCAGCGCCTCTAGGGCCTGCTTCGCGGTCTGGTCGCCGGTGGCGACGCCGATGAGGGCGTCTCGGAAGGCGGTGTTCAGGTCGGCGCTCACCGAGGCGAAGCGCGGTTCCGTCGCACTGCCGGCGATGTCGGTGTACTCCTTGAGCGCGTCGAGCTGCGCATCCGGGTTGACCAGGTCGATGCCGTCCCACTCGGGCTGCACGCCGTTCAGCGACGGGATGTCGTTGAGCGTGTCGGCGACGGCGCCCTGGCCGGCCTCGGATGTCGTCAGCCAGGTCGCGAAGGTCGTGGCCGCCGCCTGCTGGTCGCTCTTGGCGCTGACCGCGAGTCCGTAGTCGGCGTCGCCGAACATCTCACCCGTGTTGCCTGTTCCCGCGACATCCGGGAACTGGATCGGGATCATCGTGAACGGCTCGGGGTTCGCGACCCCGGCGGCCTCCATCGCGGCGACCATCGAGTCGCGCACGGTGTACTGCGTGTACCAGCTGCCCATCATGACCATGGCGTACTTCTGCGACATGAATGCGTTGTTGGCGTCGGGGTACTGCTGCAGCCCGATCGCGCCCTCCTGCATGATGCCGTCGTCGAACATCGACTTCCAGATGTCCATGCCCTTCTCGAAGGCGGGGTCGGTGTAGTCCATCTCGCCGCGCGACGCCTTGGCGTACGCACCGGGCTCGATGTTCTGCATGATCGCCTCGAAGGTGTCCATGTCGAACGCCCACTGGCCCGCGCCCTGCACGAAGCATCCCTGGCCGGCGGCCTCGAGCGTCTGGCAGACCTGCACCCACTCGTCGTAGGTGGTCGGGGGCGTGAGGCCGTTCTTGTCGAAGATGTCCTTGTTGATCCACACGCTGCCCGAGTAGACGGCGCCGGCCGACAGGCCCACGACCTTGCCGTCGACGCTCAGTCCGTCGACTCCGGATGCGGCCAGCTTGTCTTTCCAGCCCGACCCGAGGGCCTCCTCCACCGCGGGGGCCAGGTCGATGGCTCCGGCCTGGAACGTGTTGACGCCTCCGTTGGCCGATCCCGGGGCGACGTTGAAGACATCCGGTCCGTCAGACGAGGTGATCGCCGGGCCGAGAACCGAGTCGTAGGTGTCGATCGGCTTCGAGACGAACTCGACCTCGATGTCGGGGTACTCCTCGTTGAACGAGGCGATGAGCTTGTCGGCCAGCGGCTTGTCGGGGGTCCAGCCCCACCAGGTGATCGAACCTTCGCTCGCCGAGCCCGCGTCGGCCGAGCTTCCGCCACCGCCGCCCGAGCAGGCGACGAGCGATAGGGCCGCCAGACCGGCCACGACGATGGCGCTGCTGCGGCGCCATCCGAATGTCTGCTTTGACACTGTTTCTCCTCTTAGTCTCCGCGTCTCTGCGGATCGCCAGTAGAACCTGTACGCAACTCTGACGCGGGGGTGCGTGAGCTTTGCGAATGAACTTACCTGAAACTTGCTGCGCAACTTTTGCGTAAGTTGCGTAATCAGCAGTGTAGGCTGGGGGCAGTTCACGAGTCAACGGGGTTGGCTAAATGTGATCGAAATTCATATCGAGAGAGTTCATGTCGAGAGGAGGGGCCCATGCCTGAAGCAGGAGCGACCCTCGCCCAGATCGCCGAGGCGGCGGGGGTGTCGATCCCCACCGTGTCGCGGGTGCTGAATGGCAAGCCCGGCATCTCGGCGCCCAAGCGCGAAGAGATCGAGCGCCTGCTCGAAGACCGGGGCTACGCGCGCCGCAAACCGCGGCGGGGCACACCGCTCATCGACTTCGTCATCTCGAGCCTCGAGACGCAGTGGGCCACCGAGCTGCTGCGCGGCGCCCAGGCCGAGGCGGCGCGCGCCGGCGCCGACCTGGTTCTCAACGCCACCGACGGCAGACCGGCCGGATCGCCCGACTGGATCGAGCGCATCTCGGCCCGGGGCACCGACGGCGTGGTGCTGGTCGTGTCGGAGCTCGAACCGCAGGCCAGAAGGGAACTGTCGCGCCTGCAGGTTCCCGTCGTCGCCATCGACCCGATCGGCTCCGACACCGAGTCGTTCGTCACCGTATCGGCCACCGACTGGGTGGGCGGGCGCGAGGCCACGGAGCATCTGCTCGCCCTGGGGCATCGCCGCATCGGCTTCATCACCGGCCCCATCACCCTCGAGTGCCACCAGGACAGGCTCGACGGCTACACCTCGGCCCTCGGGCGAGCAGGCATCGCAGCCGACCCTTCCCTTGTGCGCCAGGGCGACTCGCTCATCGCGGGCGGCCAGCGCTTCGGCGGTGAACTGCTCGACCTGACCGACAGGCCGACCGCCATCATCAGCGGCTCGGACGAGCAGGCCTACGGCGTGTACCTCGCCGCCAGGGAGCGCGGGCTGCGCATCCCCGAAGATCTGTCGGTGGTCGGCTTCGACGACGTCGACCTGTGCCGGTGGGTCAGCCCGCAGCTCACGACGGTGCGCCAGCCCCTGTCGAGCATGGCGGCCGAGGCCACGCGCCTGCTGCTCAAGCTCGCCGCGGGCGAAGAAGTCGCGAGTCCCACGGTGCGACTGGCCTCGAAGCTGATCGTGCGCGACTCCACGGCGGCGCCGGCTTCGTAGGCCTGCCGCGCACTCAGAGCCTGTACGCCCGCGTCGCCGTGCCCACGAACAGCTTGTGCCGATCCTCGCGGGACAGACCGGTTGTCAGCTCGTCGAACGCGCCGAACAGCTCACCGAAACCCGAGTACAGGCTGTCGACGGGAAAGTTGCTGCCGAACATCGTGCGCGACGGCCCGAAGATGTCGATGGTCTCGAGCACGAAGGGTGCGATCGACTCCCTCGTCCAGTCGTGGTCGTTCGTTCCCAGCGCCGACACCTTGGTCACCACGTTCTCCCTCGCCGCGAGCGCCCGCATCCCCGCGGCCCACTCCGACCGCGACGTACGGTCGCGCCCGATCGGCATGCCCGCGTGGTCGAGAACGATGCGCACCTCCGGATGTTCGGCCGCCAGTTCCGCGGCCTCCAGCAGCTGCGACGGAAAGACCTGCAGGTCGAATGACAGACCGAGTTCGCCGAGCAGCGCGAAGTTCGCTCGCCACACGGGGTCGGCCATGACGTCGGCCCGGTCGCGGTGCGTGTACACCGGGTCGGGGTGCCAGTTCAGGATGTCGCGGATGCCCCGCACGATGCCGAACCCGGCGTGCGCGCGCAACTGCGCCGGGGCATCCGAGTCGAGCAGCGACACCTTCGCGACATGCGCGCTCGGCAGGCCCCGCTCGGCCGCGACGTCGGCGATCCACTGCGTCTCGTCGATCGGCGACGCCGCGCCGTTCTCGATGTGCACCGACCCGATGAGCGAGTACCCCCGGGTGTCGGCGAGGTAGTCGTCGAGCGAGTACGATCGCCGCAGCGGGCGGTCGTCGCCGTGATAACGGAACGGTTCGACCGGCCCCTCGAGCCACGGGTACGAACGGCTCAGATCCGTGAGGTGGTGATGCGCATCCACGATCTGCAGCCCGGACGCGGGCTCCGTCATCGGCCCATTCGTCAGCTCAGTCTTCGGCCCATTCGTCGGCTCAGTCATCGCGCGCTCCCCGCCCTTCGATCGTGAGGTACACCCCGGTGTGATCGAGCTCTCCGAGCCCCTCGTCGATCATCTCCTGGAAAAGGTCGGTCACCGCCGCGGTCACCGGCAGGGCGAGTCCCCTCTCGCGCGTCGCCTCCTCGATGAATCTCAGGTCCTTCAGCTGGTTCTTCGCACTGCCTCCGGCGGCGAAGTCCTCGTCGATCCAGTTGTCACCCTTCTGCCGCAGCACCGCAGTGGCGGCGAGGCCGCCCTGCAGCAGTTCGCGCAGCACGGCCAGGTCGAGTCCCGACGACCTCGCCAACAGCATCGCCTCCGACACGGCGCTCACGACTCCGGCGACGACGATCTGGTTGCACGCCTTCGCGAGCTCGCCGGCTCCACTGCCGCCGAGCACGCGCACGGTCCTGCCCACATGGGTGAACAGCGGGAGCACTATGGGCAGCACCGACGGGTCTCCCCCGACCATGATGCTGAGCGTGCCGTCGTGCGCGCCGACCGTGCCCCCGCTCAGCGGCGCATCCACCACGGCCACGCCGTGCACGCGGGCCAGCTCGGCGGCGAAGTCGGCCACGGCGACGGGCGAGACGGTTCCGTGCACCACGAGAATCGGATGCTCGATGCCGCGCTCGGCCCATCCGGCCAGCAGGCCGTCGTGGCCGTCGAGCAGCTCGCGCAGCTGCGGCAGATCGGGCAGCACCGTGAGGGTCACATCGGCCGCGGCCTCGCGCGGGGTCGCGGCGACAACGGCGCCCAGCGCCTCGAGGCCGTCGGTCTTGGATGCGGTGCGATTCCACACAGTGAGCGACCCGAGACCGGCCAGCAGATTGCGCGCCATCGGCTCGCCCATCGGCCCGAGTCCCAGCAGCGAGACGCTCATGCCGACCCTTCGCCCGAGCCGTCGCGCGAAGGGTCGCGCGACGGCTCGAACGATGCGAGGTCGACGAGCTGCTCGGGCGCGACCTCGTCGAGCAGCACCGAGGCCTCGAAGCCGAGCAGCTCGCGCGAACGGCGCAGTTCGAGCCCCACCCCACGGCCGGCGATCGGGCGGCGCACCACGGAAGCGGCGAACAGGTCGAGCGCATCCTCGGTCGGCGTGGTCAGATAGGTCAGGGGCGCGGCGACCAGGATTCCGGGGGCCGCCGGGGTCTCGTGCAGCAGGGCCGCCACGATCGAACGCCCCGCATCCGAAACGTCGAGGTAGCTCCAGCCCTCGGCAGCCTGCCTCCGCGGATCGGAGCCGAGGGCCGCGCGCAGATGCGCCCCGAAGGTGCGGCCGCCGTCGGCCGTGATGTCGCGCACCAACGGAAAGCGGAGGCCCGTGACCGACGCGTGCCAGCGCGCCGCGACCATCAGCGCGGCGTGCTCTCCGGCCTGCTTCGACAGCGAGTACTCGTCGGAGACGTGCGGGGCGGCGTCTTCGTCGTAGGGGAAGACGGGCGGCAGCACCTCGTCGCTTCCGAGCGGGTATCCGTTGGCGTTGATGCTGGACGCGTAGACGATCTTCCTCACACCGGCCGCCGCAGCTTCGGCCAGCACGGTGAAGGTTCCGACGGTGTTGACCCGGTAGGTCTCGACCGCGTCGGCCATGCCCAGACCCGCGTACCCGCCGAGGTGCACCACGGCATCCATGCCCTGCACCGCGGCACGCACGGAGGGCTGGTCGGTGACGTCGCCGCCGATGACGGTGATGGATGCCGCCGGCAGGCCGGCGTCCGCCGCATCCGCCCGGTCGAAGACCGTGACCCGCGCGCCCTCAGAGACGAGGGCCGCCACGGCCGCACGTCCGATGAGGCCGGAGCCGCCGGTCACGAGAACGGCGGCCCCGTCGAGCGACGCGAGCGGCCCGGGCGAAGGCGCTCCGGTTGCGGCCGAGGCCGTCACGCGCGCACGGCCGGGGTCGAGGCCGTCGGAGGCGCGGCCGTGAGATCTTTCTTGTTGCTGCGCTTGAGCATCGGCCAGCCCTTGCTGCCCTGGTCGAGCGACACCGCGATGAGCACGACGAGGCCGGTGACGATCTGCTCGTAGAAGCTCGGAACGTTCAGCAGCACGAGACCGTTGGTGAGGGCGCCGAGGATCACGGCACCGACGAGCGTGCCGGCGATGCGGCCCTCGCCTCCCATGAGGTTGGCGCCGCCGATGACGGCCGCCGCGATGGCTGTGAGCTGGTACGGGGCACCGGCATCCGGTTGAGCGGCGTTGATGCGGGCCACGATCACAAGACCGCCGAGCGCGGAGAGCCCGCCGGCGATGCAGTAGACGGCGATCTTGACGCGGTGCACGCGAACGCCGGAGAGCCACGCGGTCTCCTCGCTGCCGCCCACCGCGATCACGTTCTGCCCGAACACCGTCTTGCGCAGCAGCAGCCCCGCGCCGATGGCGACGATCGCCACGACGATCACGACGACGGGAATGCCGATCACGTAGCTGTTCAGCAGCAGCACGAACTCCTTCGGCACGTCGTAGACCGGCTTGCCGTTGGTGGCCACATAGGCGCAGCCCTGGAAGACGCTCATCGTTCCGAGCGTGGCGATGAACGGAGGGAGCCTCAGTTTGGTGATCAGCAGCCCGTTCACCGCGCCGCAGAGCAGACCCAGCACGATGCCGGCCAGAAGGCCGAGGGTGGGCGGCACCCCTCCGTTGACCATGAGCGTGGCGCTGACGATGCCCACGAAGCTGGCGATCGCGCCCACCGACAGGTCGATGCCGCCCGTGATGATCACGAACGTGAGGCCGATGCCGATGATGGCGTTCACACTCGCCGACACCGCGACGTCGCGCAGGTTGCCCGCGGTCAGGAAGTTGGGGTTGAGGAGGCCGAGAACGATGAACAGGACGATCGCGGCGATGTAGATGCCGAGCGCCTGGAAGTTGATCTGCCTGCGGGGTCGCACGGCGACTCCGTCGGGGGTGCCGCTGGTCATGATGTTCCTTTCGCTGTCACACCCATGGCGTTCGCCACGATGCTGTGTTCGTTGATGTCGGCGCCGGTGTGCTCCGAGACGAACTGCCCGGCCTTCATCACGAGCACCCGATCGCTGATCGAGATGATCTCGGGAAGGTCGCTCGAGACAACGATCACGGCGTTGCCCTCGGAGGCCAGCTGGTCGATGAGTTCGTAGATCTCGACCTTGCCTCCCACATCGACTCCCTTGGTGGGCTCGTCGAAGAGGTAGACGCTGGCTCCGAGCCAGATCCACTTGGCGATCACGATCTTCTGCTGGTTTCCCCCCGAGAACTGCCGGGCGTTGAGTCTCACGTTGGCGGGGCGCAGCGACATACGCTTGCCCATCGCCTCGGCCATGGCGACCTGCTTCTTCGTGCTGATGAAGGGTCCGATGCCATTGAGCTGCCCGTCGGCCGTGAGGGCCACGTTGGCGAAGGCGGGCGTCTGCAGCACGAGCCCCTGGGCTTTGCGGTCTTCGGGGATGAACGCGATGCCGGCCGAGCGGCTGTCGCGCGGCGACCTGATCTTCACCGGCTTGCCGCCGATCGTCACGCTGCTGCGCGACCCCTCGTCGGCCCGGATGATCGACCGCAGGAATTCGGTCCGGCCCGATCCGACGAGGCCGGCGATGCCCACGACCTCGCCCTTTCTGACCGAGATGGAGAGAGGGCCGACGCCGGTCGGATGGCTCACGCCGGTGGCCTCGAAGTGCACGGGCGCCGACGCGTCGACGGGATGCTGCCGCTCGAATGAGAGCAGCTCGCGGCCGACCATGCGCCGCACGATGTCGTCCGACGACGTCTCGGTGATGGGCCGGTCGAAGGCGGGCTTGCCGTCGCGCAGCACCACCACGGTGTCGGAGACGCTCATGACCTCGGGCATCTTGTGCGACACGTAGATCACACCGACCCCGCGGCCGTGGGCGATCTCCCGCACTCGCGAGAGCACCTCGGCCACGTTGTGCTCGAGCATGCTCGTGGTCGGCTCGTCGAGGGCCACGATCTTCGCGCCGAACGCGAAGGCCCGGGCGATCGTGAGCGCGTGCCGCTGTGCGGGACTGAGCCGCGAGACCGGCGTTCGCGCATCCATCGGGAAGCCCATCTGGGCCACGTCTTTGAGTGCTCGCTCGATGTCGTCGGACGACTCCCTGCGCTGCCTTCGGCTGAGGCCGAGCAGCAGGTTCTGCTCGACACTCAGCTGCGGCACGATGGCCGGCTCCTGCTGGGCGATGCGCACGCCCTCGGCGAGGGCGCGGCGCGAGGTGTACTCCATGCGGCGCACCCCGTCGATGGTGATCGAGCCGCGGTCGGGCCGAAGCGCGCCGCCGAGGATGCCCAGGAGGGTGCTCTTGCCCGCCCCGTTCTCGCCGGCCAGCGTGCGGATCTCTCCTCGTTCGAGGGTGAAGCTCACGCCGTCGAGGGCGCGAACTCCGGGGAACGACTTGGCGATGTCGCGAACCACGAGCAGATGCTCGGCTGTGTCGGCCATGGGTTCACCTTCCTGTGCGTCGGGTCTGGTGCGTCGGGTGGAATGCGATGGGTGGGGTCTCGTCGCGCGCGACGACAGAGTGGATGTCGGTGGGCGCCCGGGTGGGCGCCCGCCGACTCGGGGGTGGGTTACGGCATGCCGGTCGGGTAGTCGGCCACGTTCGCCGAGTCCACGATGAAAGCGGGAACGTCGACCCAGCCGGGAACCTTCTTGCCGTCGAGCAACCACAGGGCAACGTCGACGCCGGTGGCGCCTTCCGTAGTGGGCCGCTCGCTCACGGTCGCGGTGAAGCCGCCGTTGGCGATCTGCTTCTTCGCCTGCGGAATACCGTCGGTTCCCACGAGCAGCACCTGGCCGGTGAGGCCCTTCGCGTCGATCGCGGCCTGCACGCCCAGTGCCATCCCGTCGTTCTGCGAGTAGAACGCCTTGATGTCAGGGTTGGCGGTGAGCATCGTGGTGGCGATCTCCTGGGCCTTGGTCTGGTCCCACGAGGCGGTCTGCGAGGCCACGATCTCGAGGTTCGGGTGCGTGGCGATCTGCTTGGTGAAGCCGTCTCCGCGGTTGATCGCGTTGCTCGATCCGGGGTCGCCCTCGATCATCGCGACCTTACCGCCGTCGGGCAGCTTGTCGGCGATGTAGTCGGCGGCCGTGGCACCGATCGTGGTCGCGTCGGGACCCACGTACACCACGCCGGGGATGCTGCTCTTGGCGTCGTTGAGCACGACGGCGGGGATGCCCTCGGACAGGGCGGACTCGAAGATCGAGTCGAGGCCCGTTGCCGAGATCGGTGACGCGAGAATGGCGGAGCAGCCCTGGTTCATGGCGCTCTTGGCCTTGTCGAGCTGCTCGGTGATGGATGACTCGTCGGTCACGTCGAAGGTCTGGAAGTCGACGCCGAGCTCCTTGGCGCGGTTCTCGAAGCCGTCGCGCTCGTAGCCCCAGAACTCGTTCGAGAGCGTGCGGGTCACGTAGCAGAGCTTGGCTCCATCGGGAACTGTCGGGTCGCCGAGTTCGGCGGTGACGTCGTCGACGTCGGTGGTCTTCGACGCGTCGACGAGCGAGGTGATCGAGTCTGCCGAGCCGGATGCAGAGCCGGTGTCTCCGTCGGGGGATGCGGTGCAGCCGGCGAGCAGCACGAGCGCTGCTCCTCCGGCCAGGGCGACGCCCAGGGTGCGGATCTTCATGAGGTCCCTTTCTTCATTGGAAGGATCTGTCGTGCTGTGTGGATGGGGTGAGGATGCCGCACACCGACTGCTCGAGATCGATTCTCGCAGTCGCATCCGGTGCGGTCGTCGGGGAGAGGATGATCCCCGGGTGGTGATAGTGGTGCGGTCGTGCTGGTCGTTCTGGCGGGTCGTGTCTGCGGGTCGTTCTGGAGGGTCGTTCCTGCTAGCGAGAGAGAACGGAGTCGTCGACGAGCAGCGCCTCGGTCTCGCGGCGCAGTTCGAGGGCCTCGGCGAGCGAGTCGTCCATGATCACGTCGTCCCAGCCGACGGTCTCGCCCTGGGCGACGTCGTTGCGCAGCTCCACGTGGTGGGCGAGCGCGACGGGCAGGGCGCCGGTGGCCACGGAGTGCTTCGCCGAGACGAGCTTTCCGTACACCGTGTAGCCGCCTTCGCCGTCGAGGAACTCGCCCGCCTTCAGGTCTTTCTTCGCGGTCGCGACGACGTCTCCGTAGAAGCCCTCCGGCTGCCCGGTCGAGATGCCGCGCAGGGCCGCATTCGCAATCGACACGTTCAGCTCGAGACCGACGTAGTGGTACGGCCGATAGAGCGCCGCGTACTGCTTGGTGGGGTCCGGATGCCACGGGTACTCGTCGAAGCACGTCGAGACGTAGGCATTGGTCGCCTTCACGACGACGTACACGCCCTCCTGGGTGTTGTGAGGAATCCAGGAGCCGTCGCGGTTCACGCTCGACATCACGTCGACCGTGCCTTCGTGGGCGAGGGCGCCGCCGAGGGAGCGCGGGCGGCTGATCGTCGCGATCTCCTCGACGTCGCCGGGGGTGAAGGTGAGACCTTCGTCTGAGGGCACGAGCCCCGCCGCGTTGGCCACGGCCGCCATCTCAATGGCCGCCTTCGTACCGTCACGGAAGCTCGTGTGCATATAGGGGTTGAGTTGGCCGGAGTCGGTGAGCTCCTTCGAGAACTCCCAGTTCTCCCAGACGTTGTCGGGGTTCATCTGGTGGTAGTGCTCGAGGAATTTGGCGCCCTTTCCGGCGCAGACCACGTCGAAGCCGCTGGTGCGGGCCCAGTCGACGAGCTCCATGATGAGGGCGGGCTGGTCTCCGTAAGCCATGGAATAGACGACCCCGGCCTTCTCGGCCCGTTTCTGCAGAGCCGGCCCCGCGAGGGCATCCGCCTCGACGGTGACCATGATGATGTGCTTGCCGGTCTCTATGGCGGCCAGCGCGTGGCGGATGCCGACGATCGGGTTGCCGGTCGCCTCGACGATCACGTCGATGTCGGCGTCGAAGAGCAACGAGGCGTCGGCGACGATCGTCGTGGTGCGGTTGGCGAGGGCCTCGGGGATGTCCGCCGCCATCTGGTCAGCGGGCCAGTCGACGAGGGCGAAGGCTCCCTTGGCCCGCTCGACATTGATGTCGGCGATGGCCACGACGTGCACGCCCGGGATGTTGCGGGCCTGCGACAGGTACATCGTGCCGTAGCGGCCGGCGCCGATGAGCCCGATCCGGATGGGCTTGCCGTCGCTCTCTCGTTCTTCGAGCAGTTTGTGCAGATTCACGTTGACCTCTCTGATCCGTGCGATTTGCGGCGGAGGACCAGAGGCCGGGGGCCTCACGACATCCTCGTCGCGGTGTGTGCGTGAAATTGTGAAGAATTCACCCGGATTGGAACCGGTACCACTTTTGTACCATCGGCTGATACGATGTGTCAACAGCCGGTTTCGACGGGCCTGAAACTGCTCGCGGCCTATGCTGTGGCAGGGGGAAGCGATCGTAGACAGCACGCCGGCGACGAGGGAGTCACGTGAAGAAGGCACCAACGATCAGAGACGTCGCCGCTGCCGCGGGCGTCTCTGTGTCGGTCGTGTCGCGTGTGCTCAATGAGGGTTCGGTCGCCGTCGCCACGCGCGAGAAGGTCGTCGCGGCGATCGCCGAACTCGGATTCCGGCCCCGGGCGGCCGCTCGCGAACTCAATGGGGCGAACCTCACGATCGGACTCGTTCTCGCCGACCTCACCAACCCGTTCTTCGCCCGTCTCGCCGACCGCATCGTCTGGGAGGCGCGTGGCCGCGGCGTGCAGGTGGTGCTCATGACCACCCAGGAAGACCCGCACATCGAGGCCGAGACCCTCGCCACACTGCTCGACCGATCGGTCGGAGGCGTCATCGCGACCCCCACGGGCGGCAACATCGACAAGTGGTCACGGCTGCAAGACCTGGGAGTCGACCTCGTCTTCGTCGACAGGTCGATCGCTGCGCTCGAGAACACCGACGTCGTCAGCATCCACAACGAGGCTTCGGCCGCAAGCGCCACCGAGCATCTGATCGGTCTCGGCCACCGTCGCATCGCCGTGATCTCGGGGCCGCTCACCACCTCCACGGGAACCGCCCGCATCGCGGGGTACGAGTCGGCTCTGGCGGCCGCCGGCATCCCCTCGGATGCGGCGCTCATTCGCGGCGTGCCTTTTCGAGGCGACGCCGGTGCCGATGCCGTGGCGGCCCTTCTCGCGTTGCCTCTCGCCGAACGGCCGACCGGGCTCATCGTGGCGAACACCGCGCAGGTGCAGTCGAGCATGCGCCAGCTCTACCAGATGGGCATCGATATTCCGCGCGAGCTCTCGGTGATCGTGTTCGACGACAACCCCTGGACGGAACTGGTGTCGCCGCCGCTCAGCGTCATACGGCAGCCCATCGACATGCTGGCACGACACTCCGTGGATCTTGTTCTGGGCCGGATGCAGGGCAGACTTCCTGTAGGCCCGCGTTTCATCGAGGTGCAGGCCGAGTTCGTGTCGCGCAGCAGCAGCGCTGCGCCCAACCCCGTGGAGTCCCATGTCTGAAGCAGTCGTCGTCACCGTCACCTTCCGTCCTGTCGAGGGCGCCAGAGACGAACTCGTGAAGGCCCTCTCGGCGGGCATCGCCGAGGTGCACACCGAGACCGGATGCGAGCTCTACGCGATTCACGACGCTCCCGACGGAACGATCATCATGCTCGAGAAGTGGAGCTCGGCCGCCGACCTCGAGGCCCACGGCTCCGGCGAGATCGTCGCCCGCATGAACGCGACCCTTGTCGGCCTGCTCGAGTCCGCACCCGAGATCACCCTGCTGTCACCGATTCCCGCGGGAAGCAGCTACCAGGGCCAGCTCTGATGGCGGGCCAGAGCGCGGGCCATGAGCTCGTGATCGTCGGGGGCGTCTCGGGGTCAGGCAAGTCGACGGTCGGAGCCCTGCTCGCCCAGCGCCTCGAGGTTCCGTTCATCGATGCCGACTCGCTGCACCCCGAGGCGAACGTCACCAAGATGGCGGCCGGCCTGCCGCTCACCGACATCGATCGCGAGCCCTGGCTGGTGCGCATCGGCGAGGTTCTGGCCGAGCACGACGCCTCGGGTCTCGTTCTCGCGTGCTCAGCGCTCAAGCGCAGGTATCGCGACACGATTCGCGCTGTGGAGCCGTCGACCGTTTTCATCACCCTCTCCGGGCCTCGCGAGCTGATCGCGTCGCGCATGGGAGCCCGTACCGACCACTTCATGCCGGCCTCCCTGCTCGATTCGCAACTGGCCGCGTTCGAGCCGCTGGAACCCGACGAGATCGGAGCCGACGTCTCGGTCGACGCGCACATCGACGACATCGTGGATGCCGCCGCCCGCGTCGTTCGCCCCGCCTGACAGACGTCACCACGGCCGACCCACCCTCTGCTGCCCTGCGGCGCGTGCCGGATTCTGCCGCCCGCGCCATCCGGGCTCGCGCACGTGCGGCTTGCCGCGGATCATCTCGAGTTGCCACGCCGAGGTGTGGATCGTGGCGTGGTGGAACGGGCACAGCAGCGCCAGGTTGTCGAGATCAGTTCTGCCCGCGAGGAAGCTGCTGCTGACCCACGGCACGACGTGGTGCGCCTGACACCGCGATGGCGGCACCCTGCATCCGGGAATCACGCAGCCCCCGTCGCGCGCGGCGAGGGCTCGTCGTTGTCGGCGGCTGGCCAATCGTTTGGCCTTGCCCTGGTTCAGCACACCTCCGTCGGAGCCGAACAGCGTGACGATCATGTCGGAGTCGCACGCGAGCATCTCGACGGTGCTCATGGGCACCGGTTCGGTGCTGCCGTCGATCCAGCCGACCCCACGCCCCGCCTCGAGGTCGCTCACGGAGACGTGCACGTTGATCGTGGGCGCGAAGCCGTTCAGTCTCGACGCCGCGGGCGACGCGGCCGCCAGCTCGATGAGGGCCATCACGGCGTCGAGGAGCTTCTGCTCCGAGGTACGCGTGTCGACGACGACATAGTCGCCCGCGCCGGCGCCGCGGCCGGACCCTTCATCCCCAGCAGCGTCGGCACTCACGCCCGCGTCGCCGTCTCCCTCCGCCCGCGGCGCCACCGGATCGCCCGTGCGTGGACTCAGAATCGAGTCGACCGCCGCAAGAAACACTCCCAGTTGCAGAGGCGGCAGCGCATACCGCCCGCGCGCCATGCCGTCGGCGCCCACCTTCGGGTAGCTGAACCCGCGCAGCTGCTGCTTGACGGCATCCCGAGGTTCGGCCCCGTCGGGGTCGAGGTGTTCCCGGATGCGTGTCGCAAGTCGGGCGAGCTCGTCGACGGTGAAGCGCGGGGTCGCGTCGACACGATCACACTCGCCGCCGTCGGCTGCGGACTCCTCAGCGGCCGAAGCACCGGGAACCACATTCTCTGTCGCCGCATCGACCAGTCTCCGTTCAGCCTCGTCGACCGCCGCGGACCACACGACGCGAGTCACCACCTCGGTGAGAGTGCGGCAGATGACCGACGCCGCGTCGACACCGATGCGGCCCGAGAACATGGCCCGCTCGACAGCCGGAAAACGACTGGCCAGCGGCAGTCCCGTGGGAGATGTGACCGACCGCACCTGCCGCCCCAGCATCATGCGCGCGCCGGCCGTGCGCTCGGACACGTTCGCCGTGGCCGCGAGCAGTTTCTTGCCCGTCGCGAACCCGTGCCGGTAGGCGAGCCCGTCAGACTCGAGTTCGCGCCGCGACTCGTACTCGACCTCGGCGGCGGCCCAGACGCGAGCCGCATCGGAGGCCCGGCCGACGGCCTCCCAGTCGTGCACAGCATCCAGGAGCTCATCGCCGACGACGCCACCCGCAGCACCGACGCCACCCGCAGCACCCGCAGCACCCGCGCCGCGCTGCTCATCGAGCAGCTCGAGCAGGCGCGCGGCGATGTCGCCGAGGGATGCGTCGCGGAGGTCCATACGAGAAGTAGAACAGCAGCCACCGACATCGGCATTGAGAACGTATTCTGGTCATGATCAGGGGATCTGGCTGTGGACAATTGCAGTTATACGTTGCCTGTGGAGGAGTAGCCAGGGCCGCGCTCCCGATACGGCCACACGTGGCCCATTCGATCACCGCGGCGCGCGCATGAGCGCAGTTCGTATCGCATGGTGCAGCCAACTGAATACAATCGGGGCCGGTAACACGTTGTTTACGGCCAGAAACATGGCTGAAACATCAAACTGTATACCGTTTGATCATGACCTTCGAGATCGACGTGCAGCCGTGAGCGCCTTCCGCCTTGTGGGCGTGATCCATCTTCCGCCCCTGCCCGGGGCCGCGAACTATCGCGGCGCATCCGTGCGTGAGATCGCGCGCATCGCCGCCGAGGATGCGCGCGTTCTGGCCGACGCCGGCTTCACCGATGTCATGATCCAGGACGCCAGCGACAACCCCCAGCCCGTGCACGTGGGTCCCGCGACGGTGGCCGCCATGGCCGTCGTCGGCGCCGCCGTGCGGAACGCCGTCGACCTCTCGCTCGGTGTCGTCGCCGGACACAACGACGGCGAGACATCCGTGTCGATCGCCCACGCCATCGACGCGCAGTTCGTTCGAGTGAAGGTCCTCACCGGGGTCTCGGCCGGCCCCGACGGGTGGATCGAGGGATGTGCTCACCGGGTCGCCATGCTCCGCCGCCTGCTCGGCTCCGAGGTGGAGGTCTGGGCCGACGCGCACGAGGCCACGAGCCGCGCCGTCACCGGCGACGTGGTGTGGGCGGCCCAGCAGGCCATGTCGTTCGGTGGCGCCTCGAAGGTCATCGTGACCCGAGACAGTGGAGTGACCGATGCCGTGACCGACATTTCTGCGGTCAAGGCGGCCGTGGGTGACGACATCGACGTTCTGATCGGTGGACGCGTCAACCTGGGCAACATCGCGATCGCCAGGGCAGGATCCGACGGCGCGATTCTCGGCAGCGCCATCAAAACGGGGCCCGGCGACGATGCTCGCATCGATCCCGAGGCCGCCCGCGCCTTCGCCACGAGCTGACCGACGACGCGCCCCCATCCACTCGAACCGACACCAGAAAGCACCGCACCCCATGAGCACCCCCATCCTCGACAGCCCCCTTCTCGGACCGGACAGCCCGCTCGACGCGCGGCAGAAGCAGGTCGTCGAGCGCGTCTCAGCAGCAGAACGGGCGAGCATCCTGGCCCTGCCGACCGACGACCCGCTCGACCCCAAGCGCCGCCTCCGGGTCGAGGCGACGCGAGGCGAGATGTTCGGCCAGCCCGACGCCATCCGCGCGACGTGGCTGCGCAACGAGCAGACCCTGAGGGACCTCGCGAACACGATCGCCGGAGCGTCGATCGACCGGGTCTTCCTCGTCGGTGCCGGAGACTCCCTCGCGGTGATGATCGCCGCGCGCAGCATCCTCGAGGAGATGCTCGGCGTCGCGTGCGAACCGGTGCAGAGCCTGGAGTTCGCCTACTACCGATCGCACCTCGTCACCGAGCGCAGCCTCGTGATCGCCCTGTCGAGCTCGGGCGAGACCACGCGCACCGTCGAGGCCGCCCTCGCGGCGCAGCACGCCGGCGCCATGACCCTCGGCCTCACGAACACCCCGGGGTCGACACTGGATATCGAGAGCCAGACCACCCTCCTCATCGAGGCGACCCGCGTCGGCTGGCCGACCCAGTCGTCGACGGCCGCCGTCGCCCTCCTCTTCCGTCTCGCCGTGCTCGTCGGCGCGCACCGCGGCATCCACCGCTCTGCCGAACTCTCGACGGCACTCGACGGGCTGCCCGAGCTGATGGCCGGGGTGCTCGCCTCCCTCGACGAGCCGATCGCCGCCGTCGCCGCGACCGAGGCGCATCGACCGATGTACCTCTTCTCTGCAGCGGGGCCGAACTGGGCCGCCGCGATCGTCGGCGCCGCCAAGATCAAAGAGACCACGCCCGACCACGCCGTCGAGATCGAGGTCGAGGAGTTCCACCACTACAACTCGCAGAAGCCCGGCGAGCCCATGTTCCTCATCGCCCCGACCGGCCCCTCCGTTCCCCGCGCGGTCGACACGGGAACCGACGCCCGCCGCTTCGGCGGCCAGCTCTACGTGTTCACCACGATCGGCGAGACGGCCTTCGCCGAACACGCCAACGTGATCTTCGGGCTGCCGGCGATCGACGAGACTCTGAGCCCCCTGCTCTACCTTCCCGCCGCGCAGCTCGTGGGCTACCACCTCGGCATGGCCAAGTTCGCGGCGGCCGAAGCAGAGCTGGCAGCAGCGAGCGAAAACGAGACCCCTCGTGCCTGAAACCCCGTCCCTCGTCTGCATCGGCAACCTCACCGTCGACGTCGCCGTTCACAACGGCGAGCCGAGCGAGCCCGCGATGGGAGGCGACGCCGCCTACGCCGCACTCGCCGCGCGACTGCACCTCGACGCGGTGCGCATGCTCGCTCCCGTGGGAACCGACCTGCCCGCGGGAGTCCTCGACTCGCTCGACGACGCCGGCATCACCGTCACGGATCTCCCCCGCCGAGACCTGCCCACCGTGCGCAACGTCATCACGTACCACTCCGACGGCACCCGCACCTGGGACATGCTCGCCTCCGAAGAGGACTTCGACCGACTCTCCGTCTACCCGGCCGACGTCGACGCCGACGCGCTCGGCGCATCCGGCATTCTCGTCTCGGCCATGAGCCTGGCCTCGCAGCTCGCCCTGGGCCCCTGGCTGCGCGCCAACACCGACGCCACCATCTACCTCGACCTGCAAGAGGACTACCTCGACGGCAACCGCGAGGCCCTGCTCGAACTGGTCGGCCAGTGCGATGTCTTCCTCCCCAGCGAGGTCGAGGCCGTGAACCTCGCCGGCACCGACGACCTCGCCGCCGCCGCGCGCCTGTTCGCCCGCCACGGCGCATCCGTCGTCGTCATCAAGCGCGCAGAGAATGGATGCCTCGTGCTGGCCGCCCCCGAGGCCGACGTCGTCGAGGTGGCCGCGCAGACGGTCGCGCCGGTCGACAGCACCGGCGCGGGCGACGCCTTCTGCGGTGCGTTCGCGGCCGTGCACCTGCTCACCGGCGACCCCGTCGCGGCGGCCGAGGCCGGCTCCGCTGCCGCCCGCATCGCGATCGGCGCCTTCGGCATCGACGGACTGCTGCGGGCGAGCAGCCGCGAACGCGGCACTAGCGCCGCATCCACCACCCCGAGCGAGGCGCGCTGATGCGCATCGCGATCATCAACCCGAACACAACGTCCGCGATGACCGCATCGGTCGTCGCGGCGGCCACCTCCGCGGCCCGAGAAGGCACCGAGCTCGTCGGCATCACCCCCGCCCACGGAGTGCCGAGCATCGAGAGTCACATCGACGAGGTGCACGGCGCCGCATCCGCGCTCGCCGAGGTGCAGCGGCTCGAGACCGGCGCCCCGGGCGAGCGACCCGACGCCTACGTCATCGCCTGCTTCGGCGACACGGGAGTTCCCGCCGCCCGCGAGGCCGCCTCTGGCCCCGTCGTGGGCATGACCGAGGCCGCCCTCTCCACCGCCGCACTCATCGCCCACCGCTTCACCGTCATCACGATGCCGCCGCGCACCCGCGAGATGTCCGACCGCGTCGTGCGTACGCTCGGCCTCGAACACCGGGTCGTCGTGCGGGCGATCGACGAGCCCGTCTCCGCCGTCGAAGACGGGTCGCTCCACCTCCTCCCCCTCTTCATCGACGAGGGCCGCCGCGCCCTCGCCGACGACGCGGCCGAGGCCATCGTTCTCGGATGCGCCGGGCTCGCCGAGCTGGTCGGCCCGCTGAGCGACGCCCTCGGCGCGCCGGTCGTCGAGGGCGTATCCGCCGCGGTCGCCTTCGCCGACGGCCTCCTCGCCCAGGGCCTCGGCACGTCCCGCGTCAGCACGTGGGCGGCACCCTCCGCTTCACCCGCCCCCGAGGGAGTGGCCGAATGAGCATCCTCTTCAGCGACGTCTACGTCTACGACGACACCGCGACGAGCGGCATGTTCGGCCCCACCGACGTGCTCGTCGAGGGCGACCGCATCGCGACCATCGGCCCGGATGCCCGCCGCCGGTTCGATGAGCGGGTCGCGACCCGGCCTGGCCGAGACCACGAAGAGCACCGCGAGATCGCCGGCCGCGCCCACCACATCGTTGTGCCCGGACTCATCAACGCCCACTTCCACTCCCCCGCCAACCACATGAAGGGATCGATGCCGAGCCTGCCCCTCGAGCTCTTCATGCTGTTCGAGTCGCCCTCCGACCCCGAGCTCACGCCCACGCCGCGCGAGGCCTACCTCCGCACGATGCTCGCGGCCCTCGAGATGCTGCGCACCGGCACCACGACCGTGCAGGACGACGCGTTCCTGATGCCGTACCCCACTCCCGAGATCATCGACGCGGTCATGCAGGCCTACGCCGACTCCGGAATCCGCGCATCCGTCGCGCTCGACCAGCCCGAGATTCCCGAGGCCGAGAAGCTGCCCTTCCTGCGCGAGACCGCCGGGGGCGACCTCGCCGCGGCGCTCGACGCGCCCGCTCCCCTCGATGCGGCCGGCCTGCTCGAGGCCTACGACTATCTGCTCGACCGCTGGCACGGTAGCCACGATGGTCGCCTCACCGCCGCGGTCTCGATCTCCGCCCCGCAGCGCGTCAGCCCCGAGTACTTCGGTGCGCTCGACGAACTGAGCCGCACCCACGGCATCCCGCTGTTCGCCCACATGCTCGAGACCAAGGCTCAGCGAACCCTGATGACTAAGCAACCACGCTTCGCCGGCCGCTCGCTCGTGCACTACACCGCCGACCTCGGGCTGCTGAGCGAGCGGATGAACGTCATCCACGCCGTCTGGGTCGACGATGACGACCTCGAGTTGATCGCCCGGGCCGGCAGCACCATCGCCCACAACCCGGTCAGCAACCTCCGCCTGGGCAGCGGCGTCGCTCCATACCGCCGGATGCGTGAGCTCGGCATTCCTGTCGCGCTCGGAGTGGACGAGGCCGTCTGCGACGACAGCGTCAACCTCTGGGGAGTCGTGAAATCCGCCGGGCTCGTGCACAACGTGTCGGGCCTCGACAGCGATCTCTGGCCGACCGCGGCCGAGGTGCTCGACAGCCTGTGGCGCGGCGGAGCCGCTGCGCTCCTGCGCTCCGACGACCTCGGCGCCATCGAGGAGGGCCGGCTCGCCGACATCGCCCTGCTCGACCTGCACAGCCCGGCGTTCACCCCGTTCAACGACCTGCGCGGCCAGCTCGTGTACTGCGAGCAGGGCGCGAGCGTGCGCCTCACCATGGTCGGCGGTCGTGTCGTCTTCGAGAACGGCTCCGTCACCACGGTCGACGAGACCGCGTTGCTCGACGAGGCTCGAGAGCTCTTCGCCCGCAAACTCCCCGTGATCGAGCGGGCGCGCCAGGCGGCGCGGCCGCTCGTGGCGCCCTACCAGGCGATGGTCCGACAGTCGGCCGCGGCCGATGTCGGCATGAACAGATGGATCGGACCCTCATGACCACCGAATCGATGACCGAATCGACGACCTCGGCGTCCCTCGCCCGACGCATTCCAGCCCACGACCGTTACCCGTACTCCCCGATCACGACGCGCGTCGGACCGACCTGGCCCGGCGGCGCCCGGCTTGCCGTCTACGTGGCCGTCGGCATCGAGGATTACCACTTCGGAGACGGACACACCGAGAATCTGCTCGACGGGGTTCCCACCCCCGACCTCGTGAACACGAGCTGGCGCGACTACGGCAACCGCGTGGGAGCCTTTCGTCTACTCGGTCGCTTGGAGCGGCTGGGCATCCCCCCGACAGTCCTCCTCAACACCGCCGTTTACGACAGCGCCCCCGATCTCATAGCCGAAGCCCGCAGACTCGGCGCCGAGTTCGTCGGCCACGGCATCTCGAACTCCGATTCGCTCGTGGGTCTCGACGAGGAGTCGGAGCGCGCCTATCTCTCCGCCGTCTCCGCCCGCATCGAGAAGGAGGAGGGCGCAGCCCCCCTCGGCTGGTCGAGCCCGTGGCTCTCGCACACCGACAACACCCTCGACCTGCTCGGCGAGACCGGCTACGGCTATCTCCTCGACCTGCGCATGGACGACCAGCCCACCTGGCTCACCACCCGCTCGCAGCCGCTGCTCTCCGTTCCCTATGCGCTCGAGCTCAACGACAGCACGTCGATGATCGGTCGCCATGTCGGCGCCGCCGAGTTCGCCGACATGATCATCGACGAGTTCGACGAGCTCCTCCTCGCGGCCACGCCCGAGCGGCCGCTCGTACTGAGCATCGTGGTGCACTCCTTCATCTCGGGCGCTCCCTTCCGGCTCCGCCAACTGACCCGCGCGCTCGAGCACATCGCCGCCCGGGCGGGCGACGACGTCTGGCTGACCCAGCCCCGTGACATCCATGCGGTCGTTCACGCCGCCCTGACGACGCCCGAGGTGACCCGCCATGTCTGACTCCGCCGCCCGCGTCGAGGGCCTCCGCGTCAGCCTGGTGCGCGACGGAGTGCGCTCCGACGTGCTGCGCGGAATCGACCTCACCGTCGGCCGGGGGGAGATCCTCGGCATGGTGGGCGAATCGGGCTCCGGAAAGAGTGTTCTGGCTCTCGCCATGATGGGCCTTCTGCCCGTCGCGGCCGATCCGCAGGTCGACGGAACCATCCGCGTCGGCGACGTCGACATGGTGCACGGCAGCCCCGAGCAGCTGCGCGCCGTGCGACGAAACGAGCTCGGCGTCATCTTTCAGGATCCGATGACGTCGCTCAACCCGACCATGCGCGTCGGCGCGCAGATCACCGAGGCCACACACGACTCGGCCGAGTCGATCCGGCTGATGTCGGCGGTGGGTATCGCCGACGCCCCGCTGCGTTTCACCGTCTATCCGCACGAACTCTCCGGCGGACTACGCCAGCGCATCATGGCGGCCATCGCCGTCGCCGGCCGTCCGTCGCTGATCATCGCCGACGAGCCGACCACCGCCCTCGACGTGACCGTGCAGGCCCAGGTGCTCGACCTGCTGCGCGAACTTCGCGACGAGTTCGGCTGCAGCGTGATGCTCATCACCCACGACCTCGCCGTGGCGGCCCAGATCGCCGACCGCGTCGCCGTGATGTACGCCGGGCGCATCGCCGAGATCGGCGCGACCGAGGAGATCATCCACCGGCCGACCCATCCCTACACGGTGGGGCTCCTGCGCTCCCGTCTCTCGCTCGACACCCCGCGCGACCGCCGGCTGCTCACCCTGCGACCTGAGACCGCGAGCGCCGCCGAGCGAATGAAGGGCTGCGCCTACCACTCGCGCTGCCCGCTCGCCGTCGAGCGGTGCGCGACCGAGCAGCCCCCGCTCGCGCCGGCGTCGCAAGGCGACACGGCAGGAACGGCAGACACCGCGACCGAGCATCTCCGCGCCTGCTGGCGCACGGTCGCCGATGTGCAGGGCTACACCCACGAGACGAGCGATGCGACGCCGATCGCCTCGCTCGCCCGACCCGGCGCGTCCGCTGACACCACCGCGACACCCGCAGCCCCCGCCGTGCGCATCACCGACCTCACCACGGTCTTCGCCCTCAAGGGCGGAGGCCGCCGCAAGCGCCAGGTGCACGCCCTCCGCGGCGTCGACCTCACCGTGGCGGCCGGCGAAGCCGTGTCGATCGTCGGAGAGAGCGGCTCGGGAAAGTCCACGCTCCTGCGCGTGATCGCCGGACTCGCCCCGGCCACCACAGGGCGCGTCGAACTCGCGGGCCGCGGCGCGCAGATGGTGTTCCAGGATGCCGGTTCCTCCCTCACGCCCTGGCTCACCGTCGGCGACATCCTGCGCGAGCGGCTGCGCCCTGCGAAGCTCGATCGCGCCGCCGCCTCCCGCCGGATCGGCGACGCCCTCGAGGCGATCGGCTTGCCCGAGACCGTCGCCGCGCTCCGTCCCGCGCAGCTGTCCGGCGGCCAACGCCAGCGCGTGGCCCTGGCGCGCGCCACGATCATCCCGCCGTCCGTTCTGCTCTGCGACGAGCCGACGAGCGCACTCGACGCGTCGCTCGCCGCGAGCGTGCTCAACCTCATCCGCGAGCTGCGCCGCAGCCTCGACATGACCGTGCTGTTCGTCACGCACGACCTCGCCGTCGCCCGGCTCATGGGTGATCGCGTCGTGGTGATGACCGAGGGCACGATCGTCGAGAGCGGTGACGCCGACGACGTCATCCATCACCCCGAGCATCCGTACACCCGGTCGTTGCTGGCATCGGTTCCCGACATCGGGGTGCTCTCGTGAGCGCGGCGGTTCCCGAGGTCGGCTCGCGCCGGTTCCGGATGCCTGCGGCCACCCTGGGCGCGCACGCCGGCACCCGGCTGAGCGTGGTCATCCTGGTCGCCCTGGGCATCCTGACCCTGGTCGCGCTGTTCGCCCGGGTGCTGACGCCCTACGATCCGGTGCAGCCGATCGGCGCGCTCAACCTTGCGCCAGGATCCGACGGTCACCCGCTCGGCACCGACTCGATCGGCCGCGACATCCTGAGCCGCACGCTCATCGGGGTGCAGGTGTCGTGGTTCTCGTCGCTCGTCATCGTGGCATCGGGGCTGGTCATCGGCGGCATCGTCGGCATCGCCGCGGGAGTGTTCGGCGGTTGGCTCGACGCGCTGCTCATGCGCTTCACCGATCTGTTCCTGGCGCTGCCCGGCACCCTCGTGGCGATCGCCATCGTCGCCGCCCTCGGCTACAACCTGCAGAACACGCTCATCGGCATCGCCGTGGTGTGGTGGCCGTACTACGCCCGCATCATCCGCGGCGAGGTCAAGTCGTTCGCCGCCCGGCCCCATGTCGAGGCGGCGCGGGTGGCCGGGGCCAGCCGCACCCGGGTCGTGTTCCGGCACATCGTTCCGGGAGTCGTGCCGACCGCGATCGTCACGGCAAGCCTCGACATCGGCAACGTCGTGCTCCTGCTCGCCGGCCTGTCGTTCCTCGGCCTGGGCCAGCCCGCTCCCGCCCCGGAACTCGGCGCCGACACCGCGCGCAACCTGTCGCAGCTGCTCAGCGAGTGGTGGGTGCCGGTCATCCCCGGTCTCGCCGTGCTCGTTCTCAGCCTGCTGTCCAACCTCGGTGGCGACGCCGTTCGAACGCTTCTGGCACGAAGGAGGTAGCCGTATGTTCCGATTCATCGTCCGCCGGGCCGGCTCCGCCGTTGTGCTCATGCTCGTGCTCTCGGCCATCATCTTCGTGCTGCAGGCCGTGAGCCCCGGCGACCCGGTCAAGGCCTACCTCGGCGCCAACGCGTCGCCCGAGGCCATCGCCGCCAAGCGCGAGGAGCTCGGGCTCAACGCTCCGATCTATGCGCAGTACCTGCGCTTCATCGCGAACCTGCTGCAGGGCGACCTCGGCCAGTCCTTCCGAACTCACCGCCCCGTGCTCACCGACCTGCAGTCCTTTCTGCCGGCGACGCTCGAGCTCGTGATCTTCTCGTTCCTCGTCGCGGTACTCCTCGGTGTGCTGTTCGCGGTCTCGGGATCCCTGCGCTGGAAGGGCGGCGCCCTGTTCCGCGGTCCGCTGCTCGTGCTCGCGGCCGCTCCGCCGTTCCTGCTCGCGCTCGGCGGGATCGTGCTGTTCTACGCCCAGCTCGGCTGGCTTCCGGCCAACGGGCGCGGCGTCGACAGCAGCTCGCCGACCGGATTCGTCATCCTCGACAGCATCCTGACCGGGCAGCCGGCCTCGATCGGGCTCGCGTTCCAGCATCTGCTGCTGCCCGGCGTTGTGCTGGCGATCGCCCCGGCCATCGCGATCGGTCGCATCCTGCGCTCGAGCCTCGACGCCACCATGAACGCCGACTATGTGCGCACGGCCGAGTCGAAGGGACTCACTCCGTTCACGGTGCTGAGGCGGCATGTCGTGCGCAACTCGATCGGCCCCGGCCTGTCGATGGCGGGCCTGCAGCTCGGCTTCATGTTCGCTGGCGTCGTTGTGGTCGAGCAGATCTTCAGCTGGCCCGGCATCGGCAACTACCTGGCCGGAAGCATCCCCGTCTCCGACTTTCCCGCGATCGCCGGCGTGACCCTCGTTCTCGGAACCGTCTACATCGTGACCAACGCGATCGTCGACATCCTGCAGGTCGCGGCCGACCCGCGCCTGGCCGCCTGACCCACCACCCCACAAGCTGCACCACCGCACCACACGGCACCATCTCCCTGTCCCACCCCACCCCCTCTCCAAGGAGTCGAAAGTGACATCTCGAAAGACCCGGAAGCTCGTTCGCGCGGGCCTCGCCGCCCTGGCCGTCGTGCCCATGCTCGCGCTGGCCGCCTGCACGGCGAGCGGCACGACCAGCACCCCCAACGCCGCGCCCAGCGACGGCGTTCTCACCATCGGACTGCTCGGCGACATCGGCCAGCCGCCGGACCCCGACATCTACTACGCCAACAACGGCCTCGCTATCGTCCTCAACACGTATGAGGGTCTTGTTCAGTACAAGAACGACATCGACACGGTCGAGATCGCACCCCGTCTGGCCGAGTCGTGGGAGGTCTCGCCCGACTTCACGACGTACACGTTCACGCTCAAGCCCGACGTCACGTTCCACGACGGAACCCCGTTCACTTCGGCAGCGGTCAAGTCGTCGCTGCAGCGCCGGGTCGATGTCGACGGCGGGGCCGCCTACATGGCGGCCGGCGTCGCATCGGTCGACACCCCCGACGACCTCACGGCCGTCGTGACGCTGTCGGAGCCGAACTCGGCGTTCCTCGACTACCTCGCGTCGCCGTTCGGTCCGAAGATGGTGTCGCCCACCGGGGTCGAGGAGAACGCCGGCTCCGACAACGCGCAGACCTACCTGCAGACCCACGACCTCGGCACAGGACCCTACGAGCTGAGCGCCGTCGAGCCGGGAGCCAAGTACACGCTCACGCAGTACGACGATTACTGGGGCACGAAGTCGCCCTTCACCACCGTCGAGCTGCCCATCTACAACGACGTGTCGGCTCTCCAGCTGGCCTTCGACAAGGGCGATGTGTCGGCGATCGTCGCGGCGCTGCCCTCGTCGAGCCTCGACAAGTACGACGGCAACGCGGCATTCAACAGCGACATGCTGCCGACGCTCCAGTCGGCCCTCGTCACCGTTAACCCGAGCAAGCCGTTCTTCGCCGAGAAGGAGGCCCGCCTGGCCTTCCTGCAGTCGATCGACCAGGAGAAGCTCGTCGACCAGGTTCTCGGGGCTCGCTCCGAGCCGGCCACGACGCTCTACGCCAAGGGCATGATCTCCGACGGCTCCGACAAGCAGAACATCGAGTACGACCCGACCGTGATGGCCGACTACGCGAAGACTCTGCCCGAGGGATCCGAGATGGTCGTGGGCTACGCATCCGGCAACACGAACGCCGAGCAGATGGCCAACATCGTCACCGCCAACCTGCAGACCACGGGTATCCAGGCCACGGCCCAGAGCTACCCGACCTCGCAGGTGTTCGGCTGGGCGAACGACCCCACCCAGGGACCGGACGCGTTCATCGACGGCAACAACGGACCGGACGGCGGCAACCCCTACATGTGGGGACACGTCTTCTGGGACAAGACCGGAGGAATCAACTACTTCCTCTGCGACGACCCGTCGACCGACGCCGACCTGAACGAGGCCGTCAAGACCGGTGACGAGGCGCTCTTCGCCAAGGCCGCGCAGACCTACTCGGCGACCGGCTGCTACATGAACCTGTCGTACAACAAGGACTGGGTCGTGTCGCAGAAGTGGCTCGACGGTGTTGCCGAATCGCACAACATCGGCGCGAACGAACTCGACTTCAGCCTTCTCTCGATCGCTGAATAGGCCATTCTGAATACAGGTGGGGCTTCCGGTTCTCCGGCGGCCCCACCCGTGTTCGCCCCCACCCAAGGAGAACTTGTGACGACGGAGACCGACCCGACAGCATTCGTCCGCCCGGATTCGCTGTCGCGGCAGGCGTATCTGGCGCTGCGCGAAGGCATCATTCTGGGCCGCTACCCGCAGGGATCGCGACTGGCCGAGCAGCGACTGGCCGAGGAGCTGCAGATCTCCCGGGTTCCACTGCGCGAAGCAGTTCCGCAGCTCGAGCGCGACGGCTTCGTCAAGACGTATCCGCGCCGTGGCGCCGTCGTCGAGACGTGGACCGAGAAGGGCGTCAACGACCTCTTCGACCTGCGCTTGTGCCTCGAGGTCGGGGCCGCCCGCTATGCCGCACGTCAGATCGCAGCGGGCGCATCCATCGCCGCCCTCGACGAGGCGCTGCACGATTCGCAGAACCTCGTGCATGAGGGCGACGCCTACAAGATCGCCCAGTCGAGCACCTCGTACCACGAGGCGATCGTCGAGCTGGCGGACAACGAGCTGATGACCACGCTCATGCGCTCGGTCTCTGGCCGCATGATCTGGCTCTTCTATCTGACGTCGCAGCTCGACGCCGATGACGCCTTCCACGACCACGTGACGCTGCGCGACGCGATCGCCTCGGGCAACGAGCGGGTCGCCGAGTCGGTGGCGTACGCGCACATCGAGCGCGATCGCATCCCGTCGTTCACAGCGCTAGACAGCTGACTGGGGACCGCCCGCTCTAGAGGCTCGGCAGGCGCCTGAGTACCATGACCCGCATGCCCATAAAACTGGAGAATGTCGGCATCGCGGTGACCGACCTCGACGCCACTATCGCCTTCTTCACCGACCTCGGCCTCACCGTTGTCGGCCGCGACGAGGTCAGCGGCGAGTGGGCCGACACCGCTGTGGGCCTCGACGGCAACCACGCGAAGATCGCGATGCTCCAGACGCCGGATGGCCACGGCATGCTCGAGCTGTTCGAGTACATCCACCCCGACGCCATCGAGACGTCGCCCACCCTGCCGAACGAGATCGGCATGCACCGCGTCGCCTTCTCGGTCGACAGCATCGACGACGCCCTGGCGATCGCGGCGAAACATGGATGTCACCCGCTTCGCGGGGTGGCGAACTACGAGGGCGTCTACAAGCTCAGCTATGTGCGTGGCCCGAGCGGCATCATCGTGATGTTCGCGGAGGCGCTGAAGTCCTGACCCAGCCAGCGCTGGCCGACGGATGCGCGGGCCGTGCTCACCGCCGGGTAGCGTGGGGCACTCGACTCCTACATCGCCCGCTGGATGCGCCTGTCCAACTCGTCGAGTTCGGCAAGAAGGTCGGCCGCCACCCAGACGCGGTCCCTCTTGCGCCCGGTGATCTCTCGGATCACCCCGGCCTCGACGAGCCGATCGATCGCTGCGTACGTCTGCACCGTCTTGGCACCCGAGTAGCGCTCGACCTCGTCGGCGTTCATGACGGGATGATCGAAGAAGACGGGCAGCAAGGCTGCCAGCGCCGAACCCTTGCGCGGCTTGACCTCGTCTATCCATTCGCCCGGCAGGGCCTTGATCCGGTCGATCGACGTTCGCGACTCCTGTGCCGCAACGCGTGCGGCGCGAGTGAAGAGCTCGACGACCGGGGCAGGGTCGCCCCGGCGATAGATTCCCAACGCCTCGAAGTAATCGTCCCTCCTAGCGAGAATTCCTGACGCCAACGGAATCACCGCGTTCCTGGTCACACCGCGCCGTCGCAGCGACGCCGAGACGAGTGCACGACCGACACGACCATTCCCGTCGGTGAAGGGGTGGATCGACTCGAACTGCGCGTGGGCGATCGATGCCTGAATGAGCGCAGGGACATCGTCGCGATTGAGGTAGCCGAGAAGGTCACGCATCAGCGGTTCGACCCGCTCGGGGGCGGGAGGAACGTGAAGCGCGCCTCTCGGCGAATAGTCCGACCCGCCGACCCAGTTCTGCATATCTCGCAGGCGACCCGCGTAGTCCGCCTCGACCGGATCCTCATTCATCAGCGATCGATGAGCATCGAGCACGTCGTCCAGCGAGAAGACACCGCGCTCTCCGACGACCGTCACCAGCTCGTGGAGTGCGCTGCTCGCCGCGACCATGCTCACGGCCGACGAGTTGCTTCGGTTTCCCGCGATCGCCCCCGCGTAGTCTTCAGCGCTGGCCGTGATTCGCTCGATCTTCGACGAGGCGACCGACTCTGTTCGGATCATGAACCGGCTGAGCGCGACAGACTTGCCGGCGGCATCCGTGTCGGCTTGGGCGATTGCAATGAGCGCACTCTCGGCCAGGGATATGAGCCCAAGGGATGGCGTGTAGTCGAGGTGTTCGATGAACGGCGGAACAGTGGCGTCGATCGACCGAACCATGCGGTCCTCACGCGTCCCTCCGCGCGCTCTTTGCTGCCACGGAAGGGCTTCGATCTCATGCGCGGGCCACCCGGGATGGTCCAACGAGGCCGACATACCGAAATTATGATCCGTTTAGTTCGGTTTAGCAACAACAAACCGAACTAACGCGAGTCGTCGTTCGGCCTGACGAACCAGCCGCGCCGACCCCGTCGCATCCGCTACCCCTTCAGCCCCGTCTGAGCGAGCCCTTCCACGAACTGGCGCTGCGCCAGCACGAACACCACGAGCACCGGCACCGCCGTCATGGTGGCCGCGGCCAGCTGCACGTTCCACATCTGCCCGCCATACGCATCCGTGTATCGGGTCAGCGCCTGGGGAAGGGTGAAGAGCTCGGGGCTCTGCAGGTAGACGGTGGGCTCGAGGTAGAGGTTCCAGGTGTGCAGGAACGTGAAGATCGCGACCGCACCGAGGGATGCCTTGGCGAGCGGCATCGCGATGCGCCACCAGATCGCGGCGCGGCCGAGGCCGTCGAGCCGCGCCGCCTCTTCGAGCTCGACGGGCAGGGTCACGAAGTACTGACGCATGATGAACGTGGCCAGCACGCTCGGCGCCCCGAAGGTGGTCACGAGCAGCAGCGGCCAATGCGTGTTCACGAGCCCCAGCTGGTTGAAGATCTGGAACAGCGGCACGATGGTCACCTCCGACGGCACGAGCAGGCCGACCAGCACCACGAGGAACAGGGCGTTCACACCGGGGAACCGGATGCGCGCGAACGCGTAGCCGGCCATCGCCGAGAAGAGCATGGTCGCCGCCGTCACGACGACCGCGATGTACATGCTGTTCCAGTACTGCAGCAGGAAAGGCTGCTCGGTGAACGCGTCGACATACGGCTGAATGGTCGGATGCTGCGGCCACAGCGTCGGGGGAAAGGCGAAGATCTCACCGATCGGCTTGAACGACGAGGTAATCATCCACCACGTCGGAAAGACGAACGGGATGGCGAGCAGGCTCAGCCCGACGTAGAAGAGGGCCCGCAGCGCGGGACGGCGCCTAGTTTTCATAGTGAACCCATCGCTTTCTGAGCTGCCATTGCACGACCGTGAGAATGAGCACGATCACGAACAGCACGAGAGCCAGCGTCGAGCCGTAGCCGAAGCGGTGGAACTCGAACGCCTGCTGGAAGAGGTAGTAGACGAGCACGGTCGTCGAGATGCCCGGCCCGCCCTGGGTGAGCACGGCGATCTGCGCGAACACCTGCAGCGAGCCGACGATGGTGATGATCGTGGTGAGCAGGATCATCGGCGAGATGAGCGGCAGTGTGATGCGGCCGAAGGTGCGGAACGGGCCCGCGCCGTCGATCGCGGCGGCCTCGGTGATCTCCTTCGGAACGCCTTGCAGCGCCGAGAGGAACAGGATCATGTTGAGGCCCACGTTCTTGAAGACCTGCACCACGATCACGCTGAGCATCGCGGTCGGTCCCTCCCTCAGCCAGTTCGGTCCCTCGACGCCGACGAGCTGCAGCAGCCCGTTGATGCCTCCGTCGTCTTGAAGCAGGAACCCCCAGACAATCGTCCACGCCACGAGCGACACGACGACCGGCGAGAAGAAGAGAGTGCGGAAGAGCGTGATCGCCCGGGCCTTGCGGTTGAGCAGCACGGCCAGCAGCAGCGCGATCGAGAGGTTGCCGATCACCAGGCCCACCGAGAAGATGCCGGTCGCCCCGAGAACGGGCGCCACCTTCGGGTCAGAGAAGAGCCTCTCCACGTTCTCGGTGCCGACGAAGCGGAAAGTGTTCGCCAGCACGTTCCACTCGTGGAAGCTGTAGTAGACGATGAGCACCAGCGGCAGCAGCACGAAGGCCACGATGCCGAGCACCTGCGGGGCTACGAAGAGGTAGCCCACGAGGTTGTCGTTGCCCGAGAGCGAGCGACGCCGCCGCCGGGTGACCCGGGCCGCGCTGCGATCGGCAGCGCGACCCGAACGACCCGAACGACCCGTGGTCACCGTCTCTCGCTCGAGGGTGTCGGTCACTGCTCGAGCAGGGGATCGATGGCGGCGCAGACGTCGCCGAGGGTGCCTTCGACATCGGCATCGGCCACCCAGAGAGCGTCGAGTGCCGAGCGCACCTCCTGCTGGATCTCCGCCGAGCCGGTGTGCGAGGGGCGCACCTCACCGTTTTCGATGGCGGGAACCACGATGTCTCCGAGCTGCTCCTCGGTCAGCACGGGGTTGGCCGCCGAGAGCGTGGCCGCGTCGAGCTGCGAGGTGCGGGCCGGCGGAAAGTACTGCGCCAGCTTCGCCGAGTTCTCGGGGTTGGTGAAGTAGGCGATGAACTCGGCCGACTGCTCCGGGTGTTCCGCCTGGGCGAGCGCGCCCACACCGGCCTGGCCAACGATCGAGTAGTCGCCATCCGGCCCCTCGGGCAGCGGCGCGAGCTCCCAGTTCTGGATGCCGGACTCGCCGAGCAGCGAGGCTCGCGAGATCTGGGTGACGGTGAACGCGGCCTCGCCGGCGAAGAAGTCGGCCGCGGTTCCGGGGCCGGGCATCGACTTCGCCGTGAAGGCGGCGTCGTGCAGGAAGGTGAAGGCGTCGACCATCTCGGGCGAGTCCATGGTGCAGGTGGCGCCGTCCTTCGACCACGGCTCTGCACCCCAGCCGCCCCACACGGTCGACAGGTAGTCCCACTGCGTGTAGTCGAAGTCGCGCACGACGAAGCCGGCCTTGCCGGTGGTCGCGTTCACGGCCGAGCCGACCTCGGAGATCGACTCCCAGTTCCAGCGGCCGTCGGCCTGCAGTTGGGCCGCGGTGGGCTGGCCGGCGGCGGCCAGCAGGTCGTCGTTGGCGAAGACGACGAAGGGCGAGGTCGAGAAGGGGTAGGCCGCGAGCTGCCCGTCGCCATCGGTCCACAGCTCGGTAGCGCTGGGCGACAGGTCGTCGAGGTCGTAACCCTTGGTCGCCTCGAGGGTCTCGTCGAGGGGAACCAGGGCGCCGGAGGAGACGAAGTCGGGCGCGGCGTTCTCGAGCACCCACGCCATGTCGGGCGGGTTTCCTCCGGCCAGCTGGGTGGTGAGGGTCGTCGTGTAGCTCTCGAAGTCGAGCGGATCGAACGTGATGCTCTTCACCTCGGGGTGATCGGCGATGTACGCGTCGGCGATCTCGTCGAACAGTGCGAGCTGGTCCTCGTTCGAGGTCCAGACGGTCATTCTCAGCGACACCGGAGTGTCGTCGTCGGAGGCGCCCGCGGCGCATCCGCTCAAAACCAGGGCCGAGACCGCGAGGGCTGCCGTCGCGCTCAGCTTCATTGCTGACATTCTCATGTGCTGTTTCTCCTTAGTAACCGGTGACGTCGGGCCAGTGGAGCTCGACGCCCTGACGGGCGAGCTGTGATTGGAATTCGCCGAGCAGGCAGGGGTCTGCCCGAACCTGACGAGGGGTGAGAGAACGTTCGACGCAGAAGGCCGCGAGCGCGCCCGCCGATTCGCCGATGTTCCATTCGACGGGATGGAGCCGGAAGGCCCCGTTGGTGATGTGGGTGGTTCCGATGTTCTTGCCGGCCGGAATGACGTTGTCGACGCGAACAGGGATGAGGGCGCCGAGCGGGATCTCGAACGGCGAGGAGGCGATGTCGAGGTAGTTGTCGCCGCCCGTCGAGGGGTGCAGATCGATGCGGTACATGCCAATGCCCACGGTGTCGTCGTACTGCTTCGGCTTGCCGTGTCCACGCAGCTCGATCGAGAGGTCCTGCTCCACGACCGTGTACTCGGCCTTGATGCGCCGCGACTCGCGGATGTACGGGGCCTGCGCGAATCCGTCGTGCGTGCCCGTGACGTCGCCCCGCAGGCGCAGCCCCGGCCATCCGGTGCCCCCGTCGGGACGGGGAGCCTCGGTCTGCAGCCAGTAGAGCATCGCGCGCGACTGCTGCTTGGCGGCCTCGAGGTGCTTCGACGGCTCGGGGCCGGTGAGGGTGCCTCCGATGTAGTCGATCATCGGCCAGTTGACCAGCACGATGTCGCTGTCGATGGTGCCCGGCTCGAGCAGGCGACGGGCCAGGATGCGACGGAAGGTCCACAGCTCGCGGTCGCCGCCCTCGGCGCGCTGGTCGGCGAGCTGCGCGAGCGGGTCGTCGTCGATCGTGGGGGTGAAGGTGCGCGTGAAGATCTCGAGGGTGCGGGGGTCGGGGCCGGTCAGCGAGATCATCGGCGCACCCCAGAAGTCGGGCTGCAGGGTGCGCCACCGGTCGTAGTCTTCGGGGCGATCGATCGTGTGGTCTTCGCCCTCGATGTGATCGATCACGAAGCACCAGCTGAAGGCCTGCTGGTTCTCGGGCTGCGCCTCGTCGGGAGCGCTCGGCTCCCCCGTGTCGTGCCGCGACTCGAATCCGGTGACGTGCTCGATGTTCGCGAGCGGCAGCAGCTCGCCGGTCTCGGTGGCGTCGAGCACGATGGTCGCGCTGAGCGTGGTGCGGATGCCGCGGGTCGCGTCTTCGACGTCGACCGACGTCACGAGATCGCCGTCGCGCACGGCGGCCACCGCACGAACGCCGTGGATCACACGCAGCCTGCCCGAGGAGATGTGCGGCGCGAGCAGTCCGTCGATGACGGCCACCGCGGCGCGGGGCTCGGCGCACATGCGACTCACGAGCCCGGCGCCGGGGTTGAGCGTCGGCTCGCGTCGGGCGGCCGCCGTGAGCGGATAGAGGCGGCGGTAGTAGTCGCGGATTCCATCGCGCAGCTCGCGGTAGCTGCGGGTGGCGCCGAACTGCTCGATCCAGGTGTGCTCGTCGAGCGGAACCGCCTGGCTCGTCAACTGGCCGCCGAGCCACGGGTACTCCTCGGTCATGATCACGGTTCGACCCCGGTGCAGCGCCGAGAGAGCGGCGGCCACTCCTCCGAGTCCACCGCCGATGATCAGCACGTCGGCATGCTGCGCGGTCACTTCGTTCCCTCGCTGCTCGGTGCGGCCAGGGTCGCGCCGTCGATGATCGTGCAGGCGAGCAGGCTTCGCATATCGAGATCGGAGGGCGACTGGTCGGGGTCGAGGATGCGCGAGAGCAGGTGCACGGCGCGTTCGCCGAGCTCGGCCCGAGGCGGGTTGAGCCGGGTGAAGTCCACGTCGTCGGGCGTGAGCCGCGGAGACGATCCGAGCACCACGATGCTGAGTTCGCCGGGAACGTCGACACCGTCGCGCTCGGCCGCCTCGTAGAGAGCGGATGCGACATCCGGCGACTCGACGACCAGCAGGGTCGGGGCGAAGGCCCGGATGGCGGCCCAGTCGTCGGCGACCGTGGCGAGGGTGCCGATGCGGCTCTCGATCGCGACCGCGCGATCGGCCGTGCCCATCCGCACGCCTTCGAGTCGGTCTCGCACCGACTCGCCCTCGCTGCCGACCCGGTGGTAGAAGACGCGTTCGTGGCCGAGGTCGAGGGCGCGGCTCACCAGGCTGCGCGTGGCCGAGGAGTAGTCGATTCCGACGTAGGGGATGCCAGGCGTCTCGCGCCGACCGACCGCGACCACGCGGTAGCCGCCTTCGACGAGGCGCTCGAGTTCGTGGGAGTCCATCTCGACACCGAGCAGGAGAACGCCGTCGGCGAGCAGCAGGCGGTTCTGCTCGTGGAAGAGCTGGCGGCGGCCGTCGACGACCGGGGTGCTCGTGAAGAGCAGCAGGTCGCTGCCGAGCTTCTCTGCGCCGGCCTCGATGCCCGCGAGCAGCGGCGTGTAGAAATCGAGGCTGCGGGTCGGGAACGCCGGCTCGTAGGTGAACACGCCGAGGATTCTGTTGTCGGCTCCCGCCAGGCGTCGGGCCGAGGGGTCGGCCACGTACTTCGTCTCCTCGATCACCCGCAGGACGCGTGCCCTGGTCTCCTCGGGAATGCGGATTCCCTCGTCGGTGCGCCCGTTCAGAACGAGCGAGACGGTGGCCTGGCTCACGCCGGCGAGTTCGGCGATCTGCTTCTGGGTGACTCGGCCATTGACGGCTCGTGACATGTGAGGTGCTCCCTTGGATCTCGTGTCGACCCGAAACGGTAATACGCATTATCGGGTCGAGAACCGACAGTAATACGCATTATCTCGATTGCGCAAGTGCGACTTTTCGACAGGGCCAAGATCGACCATGACTCTTCCTTTTTGCGGGTCACGTGGGGTAGCGTGAAAATCGAGTCGGTGATAATACGTATTATCAAAATCGGCCATCCACCCCGTCAGTGACGACGAAAGGACATCGCGTGATCCCCCTCACCTCTCAACCTCCGAAACGGTGGCCCGGCCGGCTATCCGTTCTGCTCGCGGCCGCTCTTGCGCTCGCCCTCGTTCCGGCGCTGGCACCGAGCTCCGCACCCTCTGCCGTGGCGGCCGATCCGCTGCCGACGTTCGCCTTCGCCGGCGAGATCACCGTGCCCGAGCAGCTCGACTACAACCCCACCGACGAGTTCATCTTTCCGAGCGTCTTTCACGCGGGCGAGCATCTGACGAATCCGCTCGGCGAGTGGTATCTCTACTACGCGCCGCACGACAGCCCCGGCGGAATCTCGATGATGTACTCCGACTCGCTCGCCGGACCCTGGACCGAGTACGCCTCGAACCCCGTGATCTCGAACGTCTGGTCGCCGAACTACAGCGTCAATCACGTGTCGAGCCCCGACGCCATCTGGAACGCCCAGGAGCAGACGATGTTCCTGTACTTCCACGGGGGCAACGACCAGACCCGCTACGCGACGACCGACGACGGCGTGACCTTCACCTACGGCGGCACCGCGGTGACGAATGCCATGGGCGGCGCGACGACGACCGAGACGTCGTACGCGCGTGTCTTCACGCATCCAGACCCGACGTCGAGCTTCAACTACGGCATGTTCTACATGGAGAACACCACGGCCAACTCCCGCCGCATCCGAGTGGCCGAGTCGGTCGATGGCCGCAGCTGGGTCGTGCGACCCACCCCCATCGTGACCCCGGGCAGCCTCGACCAGGGCAACGTGTCGGGCGCCAACCTGTGGGAGTGGGGCGGACAGAAGTACATCATCTACCACGCGTCTTCGGGCAAGACCTTTGCTCGTACGATCGACGACACCCTGTCGACGGTGGGCGCACCCGTTGTTCTTCACGCCTCCAGCGGAGTCGGAGAGGACACGGGCCGGGTCGCGGCACCCGAGATCGTGACCGACGACACGGGCACCTACCTGTTCTACGAATCGGGCGCACGGCTGAAGGCGACGATCAGCTACGCCACCGCGGTGACGACGCCTCCCCAGCCGGCGTTCGCCCTGAAGACCACGGCGACCGCCACCAGCAGTTGCGCGAGCGGAGTGGCACGGATCACGGTGGATGCGCTCAACGGGTCGACCGCCCCGAACGACGTGCGCGTCACGACTCCTCTCGGTGAGAAGAAGTTCACCGGTGTGGGAGCCTCGGGTCACGCGGTGTGGACCTTCGCGGGCAGCAGCGCCTCGCTCGCCGCGGGCCAGGCGACCGTGAAGTCGTTCGCCCGGGTCGACGGGGTCGCCTACAACGACACGATCACGGCGAACTACCCGGCGATCAGCTGCTGACCCGCGGGCGCTGTAACTGATTCAGGAGGAGAGCGTCGCCGCCGCCATAATCCACGCGGCCGGGCTCTCCTCCTGAATACGCAACACCTACCGGCGCGACAGCAGCGACGTCACCTTCAGCTTCTCGCTCTGGATCCACACGTCGGAGTACTCGATCGGTCGGCCGTCTGACAGGTACGTGACCTGCTGCATGTACTGCACCGGCGCACCCACGGCGATGTCGAGCGCCGACGCGACCTCGGCATCGGCGGCCTCGGCACTGAAGGTGCGTCGCGCCGTTCCGATCTTCAGGCCATAGTGGCCCTCGAGCGTGCCGAACAGGCTGACGATAGAAAAGTCGAAGTCGTCGATGCCGGGCACGACATCGGCGCGCACGTAGTTCGTGAGGTAGGTGACGGGCGCGTCGGCCATCGACCTCAGCCGCACGAGGCTCAGCACACGACCGGATGCCGGCAGGTCGAGCAGGGCCGCGACGGGCTTCGGCGGCTCGATCACGGCGTGGGAGATCACCGAGGTGTCGAAGATGACGCCCTGGTCTGAGAAGTCCTCCGACAGGGTGCTCAGCCGCTGGGCGATCGACGGCTCGAAGGTCATCGAGGTCACGAACGTTCCGCGCCCTCGAACCTGCCGAAGAAGGCCCTCGTGGATGAGCGTCGCCAGGGCGCGACGCACGGTTCCACGGCTCACTCCGAGGTCGGATGCCAGCTCGGGCTCGCTCTTGAGCCGGTAGTGCGCGGGCCACTCGCCCGTCGCAATCCGCGTGCGGATCCGCTCCGAGATCTGCGCATGGATAGCCACCGGGGCCTGCCTGTTGATGGCGGTCTCCCCGGCCGTGCTGTTCGTGCTGGTCATTGACGCTCCTGCCGTGGTCTCCCAGTCTCCCGGCCCGGAGCGTTTCGCGCATCCGGACCGGGAGGGTGTCGTGCGCTAGTAGCTGACGGTGGCGTCGTCGCCCGTGTCCGAGATGATCGAGATTCCCGCGCTCGTGCCGAGCAGCACGGCGCCTGCCTGCAGCAGCGAGAGGGCCTGCGGGTAGCTCTTGATCGATCCCGACGCCTTGACCAGAACACCCGGGCGGGCGCGCTCGACGAGGAACCGCACGCTGTCGGGGTTCGCCACCTCGACGGCGCCGCTCGACGCGTTCTTCAGGTAGGCGGCGCCGGCCTCCATGGCGAGCTCGACGGCGGCCTCCTTCTCGGAGTCCGTCAGCAGGGGCAGCTCGAGCATGACCTTCACGGGCAGGCCGGATGCGCGCACGACGCCCGCGATGTCTTCGCGGAACTCGTCGAACATCCCGCTCTTGAGCCAGCCGACCTGCACGCCGATGTCGAGCTGGGTGGCGCCGAGGCGGGCGATCTCCGCGGCTTCGGCCGCCTTGCCAGCGCTCGTCATCACGCCGACCGTCGGGAAGTCGAGGGCCGAGGCGATCTCGATTCCCGTTCCCTTCAGTTCCGCTGCGACGAGCGGCACCCAGGATGCCGGCACCATGGCCGCGTTGAATCCGTGCTCGGCGGTCTCGCGGGCGTGGGCGATCATCTCGTCGCGCGTGCTGCCCAACTCGATCTTCGTGTGCTGGATGAAGGGGGCGAGCTGCGCAGGAGAGAGCTCCTGCAGAGCGGTGGTCGTGTCGGTCATGGTGAGTTTCGCTTTCTTTTGAGGTGGTGAATCAGAGTTTGGATGCGTAGTAGTCGGGCGCGATGACGCCCTCTCCGCCGAACCACTGCGGCACGTCGACGCCGCAGAACAGGCCGATGTTCCCCCACGGTTCGAAGGCGCCCGTTCGCACGATGACCTTCGCCTGGCGGGCGAGTTCGCCGAGCATGTCGGCGTGGGTTCGAGTGCTGAACTCGGCGTCGGCGAACCGGTCGAGCAGCCACTCGTCGAGCTTCGGATTGTTGCTGGTCACGTCGTCGGCACGCACGACGCCCTCGACGATGATCTCGTCGGCGATGAGCGAGATGACGGTGCGCAGGTCTGGCAGGTTCTGCGCGATGGCCAGGTCGACGCGCTGCGCGTCACGCGGAATGGGGAAGCCGGCGTCGACGACGAGAATGAGATCGGTGTGGCCGAGGGTCGCGAGTGCGCCGCTCAGCTGGGCGTTCAGAATACCTGTGCGCTTCATGGTTGTCCTTTCGAGATGGTCGAGCGGGTGAGGTCCGGATGCTCAGGCGAGCGTTCCCGTATGGGTCACGGCTCCGGTCGCCGAGGTCATGATCGACTCCTCGGTGGCGGTCTTGGTCGCGACGATGTCGACGACGCGCCCCTCCGACATCACGGCGATCCGGTCGGTGATGGTGAGCAGTTCGGGCAGGTCCGACGAGGAGCAGATGATGGCCACGCCGCGATCCGCGAGAGCGAAGAGCTGTTCGTAGATCTCGGCCTTCGCCCCCACGTCGACGCCTCGGGTGGGCTCGTCGAGGATGAGCACTGCGGGGTCGATGGCGATCCAGCGGGCGAGCATGGCCTTCTGCTGGTTGCCGCCCGAGAGGTTCGTGATCGGCTGGTCCATGGTGGCGGTCTTGACCCGGAAGCCTCGCGCGAGTTCGGTGGCGCGCTTGTCGAACGCCCGACGCTTGAGCAGCCCGGCCGAGGTGAGGGCCTTCACCGTGAGCACGCCCACGTTCTCGGCCACGCTCATCGAGGTCAACAATCCCTGGGCCCGCCGCTCACCCGGAACGAATCCGAGCCGCCGCTCCACGCTCTCGATGGGGCTCCGGTTCACATAGGGCCGGCCGAGCAGCTCGACGGTTCCGTCGCCTCCGGCGTCTCCGGCGTCTCCGCCGAAGATGTTGTGCAGCAGTTCGACGCGTCCGCTGTCGGGCAGACCTGCGATGCCGACGATCTCTCCCGGCCGGATCTCGAGGTCGACGCCGTGGTGACGGCGGCCGGAGAGTCCGCGCAGGGCGAGAGCGGGCACCGATTCGTCGCGGTCGGTCGCACGGGCGACCGAGAGCTCGGCTCGCGAGGTGAACTGCCCGAGTTCTCGCCCGACCATGGCGGCGACCGCCTGGTCGGGGGTGACCTCGTCACGTCTCCATCCGGCGACCTGACGGCCGTCGCGCAGAACCTCGATGCGGTCCGCGAGCAGGAACACCTCGGGCATCCGGTGCGAGACGTAGACCATGGTCGTGCCGGCCCGTTTGAGCGTCGCCATCAAGGAGAACAGTCGGTCCGACTCGGCCGGGGTGAGCATCGCCGTGGGCTCGTCGAGGATCAGCACGCGGCATTCCCGGGCGATCGATCGCGCGACAACGATGAGCTGCTGGGTGGCCAGGTCGAGAGTCCTGACAGGCGCGTTGGGGTCGACCACGAGATCGAGGTCGGCCAGCAGATCCAACGCCCGCGTGATCATCCGGCGTCGTGACGGGAACCAGCGGTTGCCGGGCTCGATGCCCGCCAGGATGTTCTCGGCGACGCTCCGATCGGGCAGCAGCGAGAGTTCCTGCGGCACGATCGCGATGCCGTACCTCGTGAGCATCGTGTTCGGGTCATACGATTCGACGTTCTCGCCGAAGGCGACGACGCCTCCCCCGCTCGGGGGCTGAAGGCCGGCCAGGATCTTGAGCAGTGTCGATTTGCCGGCACCGTTCTCTCCGAGCAGCGCGGTGGTCTCGCCTGCGGTCACGTCGAAGCTCACGTCTTCGAGCGCCCGCACCGGGCCGAAGCTGCGGCTCAGGTTCTGGATGCGGATGGCGACGTCGGCCTGGTCGCCGGCGGCATCGGCCTTGTCGAGCGGGGAAGGCATCGTCATCAGCCCTCTACCGTCGCGTCGGCGATGTTCGACTTGTCGATGAACTGGGCGCCGGTATCGACGCCCTTGATCGCCGTCTTGTCCTTCAGGAAATCGACCAGCACCTTCACCGCCTGGTACCCCTGCTCCTCGGGGTTCTGGCTGATGGTGAACGAGACGACGCCGTTGTTCACGAAGTCGGCGGTCTGGGGAAGCAGGTCGAAGCCGACCATGGTGATCTTGCCCGTGTTGCCCGACTGCTCGACCCACTTGGCCGCGGCGGTCGTGCTGCAGCAGTCGAGGCCCGCGATGGCCACGACGTCTCCGGCACCGGCCATGGTCGACTCGACCGTGTTGTACGCGGCGTTCGGCTCGTTGCCGACGTTCACCGGGCCCATGACCTCGAGGCCGGACGCCTTGATTCCCTCTTCGAAGCCGCTGAATCGGTCGTTCGACCATCCGGCTCCCGTGTCGAGCGAGAAGACCACGACCTTGCCGGTCGCGCCGTCACCGAGCGTCTTCACCAGCTCCTCGGCCTCGGACTTGCCGGACCCCTTCAGGTCCTGGCCGACGAAACCCATCTGCTTGGAGTCGGGGTTGTCGGTGTTGAACGAGATGATCGGGATTCCAGCGTCGTAGGCCTGGGCGATCACGGGCTTGAGGGCGTCGCTCGAGGCCGACGAGACTGCGAGGCCGTCGATCGACTTCTGCTGGATGAGCGTCTGCAGTTCGGAGACCTGCTTGGCTGCGTCGCCACCGGTCGGGCCGATGAGCTGCACGTCGGCATCCATCTCGTCGCCGGCCTTCTCCATACCCTTCGAGATGGGCGTCGCGAAGGCGAGGGAGGGGTCGTGGTAGCTGAGCTTGATGCGCATGGGCTCGCCGCTGTCGACGCGGTCCTGGATGTAGGACGCGAGCTGGAATCCTCCGTCGGTGGATCCGGCCTCGTTGCCGGTGGTGATGGCGCCGCATCCGCTGACCGCGAGGGCGGTTGCGGCCACGAGCGCACCCGTGGCGAGAAGCCGCCGGGCTGTGGTGGTGAGGGACATGAGTACTCCTTTGTTGATGTCCGGTGCTATCAGGGTTTTTCTGGGGGGTGGGGTGAAGCTCGTCAGGCCTTCGTCTTTCGTCTGCGCTGCCAGGTGTCGGCGGCGACCGCTGCGACGATCACGAATCCGGTCACGACTGTCTGCCAGAAGCTCGAGATGCCGTTGATGTTGAGGATGTTCTGCAGCAGGCCGATGAACACGACGCCGATGATTGTTCCCCACATCGTTCCGGAGCCTCCGAAGAGGGCCGCGCCGCCGATGATCACGGCCGAGATCACGGTGAGTTCGAGGCCGGTGCCTGTGACGCCCTGCACATACGAGAGGAACGAGAGCCCGAGCACTCCGGCGATGCCCGCTGTGATCCCCGAGAGGATGAATGCGGTGAGCTTCACGCGCTTCACGTTGATGCCCACGAGGCGGGCGGCCTCCTGGTTTCCGCCGACCGCGTAGGTGTTGAATCCGAGGCGCGCTCGCGAGAGCAACACGATTCCGATGGCGGCGATGGCGGCGAAGATCAGCAGCTGCATGGGGATGACGCCGAAGAGGCGACCCTGGCCGATGAGGGTGAACTCGGCGACGCCCGGCTGCTCGCTCGAGAGCGAGATCGGTGCGCCGTTCGAGATGAGCAGCGTCGCGCCGCGGAACACGCTGAGGCTCCCCAGGGTGACGATGAACGAGGGCACCCCGAGCAGCACGACCGCGAGCCCGTTCAGAAGTCCGGCCAGCGCGGCCACGACGACGCCGAGCAGGATGGCGAGGGGCCAGGGTGTTCCGGCCGTGATGGCCATGCCGGTGGTGATCGCGGAGAGCGCGTAGATCGAACCGACCGAGAGGTCGATCTCCCCGTTGATGATCACGAACGTCGCGCCCACGGCCATGATGCCGATCTGTGCGACCTGCTGCCCGACAGAGAGCAGGTTGCTGGGCTGCACGAAGCTGGGCGAGAGCACGACTCCGAGGATGAAGAGCAGGATCAGGGCGGCGAACACCCCTGCCTCGCGCAGTTTGAGCAGCCTGCGGGGATCGAACGAAGAGGCCGGACGCGTCATCGCGGTGGCGGTGGTCATCAGAGATTTCCAATCAGGGGCGGGAGCTGGTTGCGGGTGGGGAGCGCCGGAATCACGCCGGCGATCGTGACGGCGTGCGCGCCGGCGGCCGCCGCGTAGTGCGCGGCGTCGACCAGCGGGATGCCCTGGGCCAGGGCCACCGCGAAGGCTGCGGTATACGAATCGCCGGCTCCGGTGGTGTCGACGACGTGGTCGACCGTCAGCGCGGGGATCGAATGCAGCTGCTGATCAGCGCCGCAGAGCAGCGACCCACCGCCTCCCCGGGTGAGCACGACGCAGCCGCCGGTGCGTTCCTGCAGCTCGCGGACGAGCTGCTCGTCGGAGCGGCCGTGGTCGGCGGGAAGCCCGAGGAGCACGGGCGCCTCGGTCTGGTTCGGGGTGATCACGTCGATCATCGACCAGACGTCATCGGGCAGGGCACGGGCGGGAGCCGGGTTGAGCAGCGTCGTCGTGCCGCGGCGACGTCCGATTCGCAGGGCCTCGACGACGGCAGCCTCGGGGATCTCCATGGAGACGACGAGCACGTCGGCCGCCTCGATCTCGTCGGCGAACGTCTCGACGTGAGAGGCGTCGAGCTCGTCGAGAGCACCCGGCGCGAGGGCGATGCGGTTCTCGCCAGATGGTTCGACGATGATGAAGCCCACCATGGTGGGGCGATCGCCGGTCATCACGTGCGACGCGTCGACGCCCTCGTCGATCCAGAGGTCTCGACCTGTCTGCCCGAAGGCGTCGTCTCCGACCGCTGTGAGGAACGAGACCTGCGCCCCGAGGCGTGCGGCGCCGACGGCCTGGTTCGATCCCTTGCCTCCGGGGCCTTCGTCGAATGTGCCTCCGGCCACCGTCTCGCCGGGCCCGGGGGCCTGCGGAACTCTCATCGTGAGGCCGACGCCATAGCTGCCGACTACTGCGATCTTCATTGATCAGTGCTGCCTTCTTGTGTATGAACAAACGTAGACAAGAAGAATCTATGTATAGAGATGTCCAGTGTCAAGCGGACAGCGAAAAACCCTCAAGAACTCATGAGTCGAGCGGCCGGCTCGCGCGGATCGAGATCACCCGCACCCGATAAGTCAGATCCGCGGCGCCGTTCCGGGCCCCTCGCTCGAGGGTGCGGGCGGCTGCTCCGCCGCCTGAGCCTGGCGACGATTGGATGCCTTCACCAGAAAGTAGATCCCGAGCCCGACCCCTACCGCGAGCACAACGAACACGACGAAGAGAACCACCAGGCCGATCGAGAGCACGCTCATGACTACAGGCTAGCCACCCGCCCGACGAAGGTGCCGGCGTATCGAGATCAGACCGCCAGAACCCGCGCCCGCGCCATCCACCCGACGACGACCCCGAGGCCGACCGCCACAAGAACGCCGCCGCCAACTCCACCAGCGACGCTCACCACGGTCACCCCCACAACCACCCCCGAAAGAATCACCGCATCGGCCTGCCACGCAGCCACCACCAGCGCCGACGCATCGCCCGCCGGAGTCGGCACCGGGGCCATCAACGTCAGCGGTAACGGCCCCTTCGCCGAGTCGTACACGCGCACGAGAACGAGCAGCAGCACGCACAGCACGGCGGCCACGAGCGCCGACCAGCTAGGCTCGACGCCGACGCCGCCACCTACGCCACCCAACGCACCACCCAACACCACTCCCCCGACGCCGACCCCCACCCCCGAGAACACCACGCCCCCAACAACAGGCAGCACCGCATGCAGCCCGAGCAGCCGAAGCGTCGACACCCCGTACAGCGGAGGCGCCGACGCCACCTCGGCCACGTGCCTGAACCCGTCGCTCCACACGCCCAGCGCCAGGAACCCCACGATCGCCGCGGCGCACGCCGCGATCCACACCCCGGGCCCGGATGCGCCCACCGCGACCGTGATCAGCAGACCGAACCCGACGCATCCGGCACACGCGAGAGCGAAGCGGGCCGGCGTGCGCAGCGAGCCCACCAGGTCGCGCCGCGCGAACATCAGCGCCAGCCCGCCACCGCCGATCGCAGCCAGCCGGCGTCCGCGCCGCGGCACCGCCCTGAACTCCCCCATGGCCATCGCGAGGTCGCCCGTGAAGGCGAGCGTTCCGGCGGTCTGCCAGCGCTGAGCCTGCGAAAGCAGCTCGGGTCCGCGGAGCCCGTCGAGCAGCATCGGAGTCACCGCGAGCGCCGCCGCAGCGAGAACGCCGAGCCCACTCAACGCGCCCCAGCCGAGAGCCGCGTCAGCTGCACCAACTTCACCGCCTCCCACCGGAAACAGCGACGCGAACCACCCCCACGGCAGCACACCGCCGATCCCGGGCACCGCCACCCACGCGGCCCACGTCGCCACCACGCCCACGACGGTCCACGCGCGAACCGCAGCCGTCACGCGCTGGCCGAGCAGCCAGCATCCGCCGCACACCACGCCCACCAGCGCGCCGGCCCCCGCGAACACGAGCGCCCCACCCACCGTGGCATCCCCCACGCCCGCCACCGCCAGCGCGGGAAGCAGTGCGAGCCCCGCCCCTGCTACCGCGAGCGCCAGCACGCTTCGCACGACCGGCCCCAGCAGGGTGCGGCGACGCGGATGCCCGCCGCCGGCCACCGCAAACAGGAGAAACGGTGACAGCAGGGCCGGTCCGCGAACTCCGCCGAGCGCCACGAAGGCGGCGCACGCGAGCGCGAAGACGGTGCCGCTCACGGTCGGCCCCACGTCGACGAGCACAGCGGATGCCGCGGGCTCGGCCAAGTAGAGAACGACGGCTCGCACAATGGGTACACCCACGATCGCCGCCACCATCACGCCCGCGTAGACGGCGTAGACCACATCGCCGCGCGAGCTGCCCTCGGCGCGCGCACGCCGGATGGCGCGCACGGCCCGCAGCGCGTGAGCGGCCTCGCGACTCACGCGTCGGAGCCCGAGGAGTCGGAGGAGTCTGCAGAGTCGGAGTCTGGCGAGTCGGAGTCTGGCGAGCCCGAGCCCGCGTCTCCCCCGCCCCCGCCCAACCGCAGAATCCGGCTCGCGATGGCCTCCCTCAGCACAACGCTGTGCGTCGCGAACACCACGGTGCGCCCCGCCGCGATCTCCTCTCGCAGAACCTCGATCACGATGCCGAGCCGGTCGGGATCGAGGCGCTGCTCGGGCTCGTCGAGCACCAGCACCTCATACGGACGCACCACCGCGAGCGCCAGCGCGAACAGCTGCGACTGCCCCGACGACAGCTCGTGCGGAAACCTGCGCCGCAGCGCGGTCAGCTGCCACCGCTCCAGCTCGGCGGCAGCGCGCTCTCGGGCCTCGCCCACCGACGACCCCCACGACGCCGCGACCAGGGCGAGGTGCTCCTCGAGGGTGAGGTCGCGGGCCACGGGAGGCCGCCCGATCGACCCGCTCACCACGCGCCGAAACGCGGGGCTGCGCTCGTCGACGGGTGCCCCGTGGATGCGCGCCGCTCCCGAGGTCGGCCGAGCGAGCCCGGCGAGGATGCGCAGCAGGGTGGTCTTGCCAGAGCCGTTCGATCCGGTGACGGCGAGGGCCTCGCCCGCGGCGAGGCGAATCGACGTCGGCTGAAGAAGAGCCACGTCATCGATCGCCAACCTCAGATTGCTTGCCTCGATTGCGTTGCTCACGTATCGAGTCTTGCAGAGCGCGTGCGGAGTCTCCTGCCTGGCTGTTACCAATTCAGGAGGAGAGCGTCACCGCCGCCACTATCCACACGACGACGCTCACCTCCTGAATACGTCACGCAGAGCTACCGCACGACGTGTTCTGTCCGCGCGACGCTACTGGTCGAAGCGGGCGCCGGCCGGCACGGGCGCCGTCAGCGTGAAGACGAGCAGAATGATGCCGCCGACGAAGGGTACGAGCCCGATCAGGATCCACCAGGCACTGTGATCGGTGTCGTGCAGCCGGCGGGCCAGCAGCGCAAGGCCGGGCACGATGGTGGCGAGGGCCCACAGTCCCCAGATCACCCAGACGATCACCGCCAGTGTGCGCGGAGTCGCATAGGTCTGGTCCATCTGAAGGCCGTAGCCGCCGGCCCCGAACGACAGCACGTTGAAGACGATGCCGACGATGGCTGAAACGAGGTACCACCACCAGTACTCGCTTCGGCTGGCCCGGCCGCTGAACGTCGCATACTTCTTCCAGAACCGCGCGACGGCGGCACCGAACGGAGCGTTGTAATACGGGGCCGCGAGCGGCACTGCGGAGGCTGGAGTGGTCATGGAGTTCCCTCGGGTCTTTCGACGGGGCATCCCCCGATCCCTAGCGGGAATCTAACGAGAACCCTCCGCGGGGCGCCACTCCCCTTACAGGGGGCGAACCCCGCTTTCTCATGACACGCCGGCCAGGTTCGGTCGGGCTCACGGCGTTGCAGAGGGGGGTCAGTTGGCGATGTCGTGCCGCTGCACGCTCTCGTCAGTGCCGGGTCGCGGGCTAACGCTGGGTGGGCAGAGGATCTGGAGCAGGATTGTCGAGGACATCTCCGTTCTCCGACCCGACGGTCGTGACCGTATAGGGGCTCAGGTTGAGAGTGTCGCCGACGTACAGCTCGAACGCTCCGTTGCGGCGTACCTGGTTCAGCGCATTGATGTAGTCCGGATGCAGACAGAACCGATCGGCGACGTCCGCCCAGAGGTCGTCGGGCGCAACGACGTACGCGACCGGACGCCCCTCGTCGTCGAGCATCGCTTCGCCCGATGCGTTCGCCCGAGCGCCGAGATCCACGGGAATGCGAAGCCGATTGCCGCCGAGTGTGGCACGCAACGGTGTGTCGGCCGACCAGGGTTCGTACAGGATTGGCGGTCCGCATCCATCTGTCGCGGTGGGCGAATCCGTCGTAGTCGCCTGGTGGTCGTCGGACGACGGGGTGGCCGTCGGGATCACGCTCGTCGTCGGCGAGCCCGCCTGCGAGAGATCCGTCGAATTCGGCGCGGTCACGCATCCGGCCAGGCCGAGCGCGAGGAACAGGCCCACGCACAGTGGCGCAAGCGCCCGTCTCTCTCCGGCACGATGCGCATCACAGCGTTCTCGTCTGGCCTCCATTCCCACACCTTGCCACCGCGCGCCTGCCTGCGCAGCACCTCCATGAGACCCCGCGTCCACTCAAATGCCCCGCTCATAAGGACACCTCGGCCACGTTGTGGTTAGGCTCACCGTCGATGGGGATCACGACACCGAAGGATTTTCATGGACTCGTTTCAGTGGCTCGGCGACCTGCCGACATGGATCACCACACTCTCTATCGCTCTGGCCGCCGCCCAGTTCTTGACTGATCGAAAGCGACGCGCGGCCGAAGAGGCCCGCGAATCGAAGGCGCAGGCCACGGGCCTCACGGCGTGGACCGTGAGCGACATAGAGACGCACGACCCGAAGGTTCTCGGCGTCGTCGTCTCGAACTCGTCGGGCTCGACGTTCCACGACGTCGTGATCACGGTCAAGATCGACGGCTCCCGCGTTCCGCGCCCGATCAGTCTCAAGATCCTTCCGCCGGGTGCGTACTTCGTCGCCTACGCTCCGAAAGCCAAGTTCGTCTGGGACTTCCCTCTTCCGATCGAGGCCTGCACCGGCGTCCTCCAGCCGTACATGAACACGGACGGGTACCAGATCGAGAGCATCGAGTTCGCAGACAACCTCAACCAGCGCTGGTCGACCGATGCGCGGGCGGTGCTCACCGCCCGGTAGGGGTTCAGAGGCGATGTCTCGTCTCGTCGTTGCACGCTCCCGCTAACGCGACTCCAGGAGACCCCCATGAGCACCGCCGAGTCACCACTCGCCCGCACTCGACTCGCGCCACAGAAGACCATGGTGATCGAGCAGGGCGATCCAGTGGTCGACGGCCAGGAGACGCGCCTCTGGTACGACGCGACCAACCCGGGCGACGTGGGCGGCATCGTGGTGGAGTTGGCACGCGAGCGGCGGCTGCGGCGGTAGGTGACCCGTGGATGCGCGCGGCTCCATCAGCCCCGATTGGCATTCCCCACCCGTCGAGTCTCACAAAGCCTAGGCAGGCACCAGCGTCTTGACGATGTCGTCGGTGTACCCGTCGGGCGCGAACTCCACGTAGAAGGTCGCGATCCACAGGCCGCCTCCGATGAAGTGCGTTTCTCCCCACGATGCGTACTCGTCGGTGCGGTCGACGGCGCAGCGGGTTCCGTTGCTCTGCTCCGTGCAGCCGAATTCAGCGGCGCTGAGCTGCGATACCAGGGAGGCCTGTTCGTCGGATGCGGCAAGGCTGATCGAGGTCGACAGCCCCATGCCGCTTCCTCCGCCCGGTGCCACCCAGAAGCAGTCGAGATGCTCGCGGCTCTCGAGCAGGGGAAGGAGCGCGGCCTCCTGCGTTCCCAACGTCGCCTGCCCCGGGGTGGCGGTCCACTCCGGGTTGAGCACCACGCCCGGCGTCGCCCGGAGGGTCTCGAGGTAGCCCGGGCTGTAGATCGACTCGCAGCTTGGCGGGATGACGGCTGCGCCGGCTGCCGGGTCGGGTGTCGCCGACGGCGCGACCGGAGTCGCGGTGCTCGTCTCCGCGGGAGTCGTCGAGCCCGATGTGGGCGCCGATGTCGCGCTGTTCCCACCCGCTCGGGCGGAGCATCCGGATGCCGTCACGAGCACGAGCAGCAAGACGGCCGGAAGCCAGCGGGATCGGGTCACGCGTTCACCATATCGGCCGGGTTCGGCTCACGTCCGCCCCCCATGCGGTGCGAGAGAGGGATCACGTCACTCGATGGCCCGCACGCCGACGTCAGGCCAGCAGCGGGATCGACCCCACCAACACCCCGACAGCGAGCATCGCGAGCGACACGACCACCGCGCGCCACAGAACCTTCTTGTGGTGATCGCCGAGGTTGACGTTCGCGAGCGAGACGAGCAGCAGGATCGCCGGAACGAGCGGGCTCTGCAGGTGCACGGGCTGGCCGGTGATCGACGCACGGGCCATCTCGACCGGGCTGATCCCGAAGTTCGACGCGCTCTCCGCGAGAACGGGCAGGATGCCGAAGTAGAACGCGTCATTCGACATGAAGAACGTGAACGGAATAGACAGCACGCCCGTGATCACGGCAAGGAAGGGACCCATCTCCGGCGGGATGCCTTCGGTGATCCAGGACGCCATCGCGGTCACCATTCCGGTGCCGTTGAGAACGCCGACCAGCACTCCGGCTGCGAGAACCATCGAGACCACCCCGACGATCGACGGCGCGTGCGCCACGATCTGGTCGGCCTGGGTCTTGATACCGGGGAAGTTCACGATCAGGGCGATCGCCGCGCCCACCATGAACACGAACGCGAGCGGGAACAGATCGAGCACGAGCAGCACCATCACGGCGACCGTCAGAACGAGGTTGAACCAGATGAGCTTCGGACGCAGCGTCGACCGGTTCGGGTCGAGCATCGTGTCGGCCATGGCCGTGTCTGCAGCATCCACCAGCGCGGTCGCCGAGAACGCCCCACCGCCTCCGCGCACGGTGACGATGTTGCCGGTGCGCAGCGTCACGGCCGCACCGGGCTTCGAGCCGGCCCCGCGGAACAGGCGGGGAGCGCCGAGGATGCCGTCGCCGCGAGGACCGTCGATGCGTGTCGTGTCGATCGACCCGGCGAGGCGCCGGCGCTCGCCGAGGCCGAGGAACCAGGCGAACGTGAGAGAGATGACGAGCCCCACCGCCAGCGACGGCAGCATGGGAACGAAGATATCCGTCGGCTCCAACGAGAGCGCGGCGGCCGCACGCACCGTCGGACCGCCCCACGGCACGATGTTGAGGGTTCCGTTCATCAGACCGGCGACGCACGTGAGCACGACCGGGCTCATTCCCAGCCGAAGGTAGATGGGCAGCATCGCAGAGGTCGTGATGATGAAGGTCGTCGAGCCGTCGCCGTCGAGAGAGACTGCGCCCGCCAGCAGCGCGGTGCCCAGCACCACCTTCGCCGGGTCATCGCCGAGCAGGCGGGTGATCAGTCGAATGAGCGGATCGAACAGGCCGACGTTGATCATGATTCCGAAGTACATGATCGCGAACATGAGCAGTGCGGCTGTCGGCGCCATGTCCTTGATCGCGTCGATCACCATGTCGCCGAGCCCGAACCCCGCGCCTGCGAAGAGGCCGAAGACGGTGGGCACCACGATCAGCGCGACCATCGGGGTCAGTCGACGCGTCATGATGAGCGCCATGAAGACGAGCACCATCGCGAACCCGAGCACGACCAGCGTGCCATCCGACGGGGTGAAGGCCAGGTCGTAGCCCTCCTCGGTAGCGGCGGCCGCAAGGCCGGAGAGAACAGGGGGCATCTCGACTCCTTTGTCTGCGACCGGCGAGCCTCGTCGATCGGATTCCGCGAATCTAGGTGCTTTTCGGCGGCGGCGCGCGCTATGTCTCATTGCCAGGACTTCTGCGCGAAGCGCGAGTTCAGCGCATTATGCTCACGGTGGAGGAATGATGAGGTTCGCAACCCGGGTGGTTCTGCTGCAGACGGCCACGGCCGTCGCCGTGGTGGCGGTGTGCGCGGTGGTCTTCCTGCTTCTCGGCATCCAGCAGCTGCGCACCGAGGCCGAGACGTCCGCCCTCAACATCGCCCGCACGATCGCCGTCGACCCGCAGGTGCGTGCCGAGGTGGCCGAGGCGAGCGCCGACCCGGGCACGCCCCAGGCCGCCGACCTCCGAGTCGGTGAGCTGCAACGGCTGGCCGGCGCGGTGACCGCACGCACCGGCACGCTGTTCGTGGTGATCGCCGACGACCACGGCATCCGCCTCGCCCACCCCGATGCCGATGCCCTCGGCCAGCCCGTCAGCACCGATTACCGCGAGGTGCTCGCCGGAAAAGAAGTGGTGACCTGGGAGCAGGGCACCCTGGGTGTCTCGGCGCGCGCGAAGGTGCCCGTGCTGCCGCCCGACGGCGAGGGCACCGCGCCCGTCGGCGAGGTGAGCGTGGGCTTCGAGCCGTCGAGCGTGTTCACCGACCTCCCCACTCTGATCGGCGGAATCGCCGCCGCCGCCGGCGCCGCTCTCCTGCTGGCGGCGCTCTCCGCGCTGCTGTTGCGACGACGGTGGGAGCGCACAACACTCGGCCTGCAGCCCGAAGAACTCATCGCTCTCGTGCAGAACCAGGCGGCGGTGCTCGACGGCGTCGGCGACGGCGTTGTGGCCCTCGACGCCGACGGCATGGTGCGCCTGTGCAACGAGACCGCCCGCGACCTCCTCGGCCTCGACGATCCGGAAGGCAAGAGCTTCGCCGCGCTCGGCATCTCCCCGGCCATTCTCGCGGCCGTGAACGACGGCACGGCCGGAGACGGGATCGTGTCGGGAGACCGCGTGCTCTACGTCGATGCGCAGACGGTGCGGCGAGACGGCCGCGATCTCGGCTCGGTGCTGATCATCCGTGATCGCACCGATGTGGTGGCCCTGAGCGAACGTCTCGAAACGGTGCGGGCGATGACGAGTGCGTTGCGGGTGCAGCGGCACGAGTTCGCCAACCGTCTGCACGTGGCGGCCGGTCTTCTCGACGCGGGTCGCGGCCTCGAGGCGCGGGAGTTCCTCGGCGAACAACTGCAGCGCGGTCCCGTCGACTACCCCGTTGAGAACATCGACCTGATCGGCGACGCGCTGCTGCACGCGCTCATCGGCGCGCACGCGCTCGAGGCGGGAGAGCGCGGCGTGCGACTGTCGGTCACATCCGACTCACTGCTGCTCTCACCGCTCGGCGACGTCGAGGATGTGGCCGCGGTGCTCGGCAACCTCGTCGACAATGCCGTGCGCGCCGCCGTCGCCGGGCGCGAGCCACGCAGCGTGAGCGTCGGCTGTTACGGCGACGGCGCCGATCTCGTGCTGACTGTGGCGGATTCCGGACCGGGCGTTGCGGACACAGACGATCTCTTCCGCCGCCGCGAGGGCGCCGGCGCCGGCCCTCGCGACGGTACCGATCGCATCCATGGCCTGGGTGTCGGCCTGCCGCTGTCGCGCGAGCTCGCCCGCCGTCGCGGCGGCGACGTCTGGCTCATCGAATCGGGTAGACCGGATGCCGACACGACCGACTCGGGCGACTCCCAGGGCGGGCCGGATGCCGACCACGCCCTCTCGGGTGCGGTCTTCGGTGCACGCCTGCGCGACGTGCTGGTCGTCTCACCCCATGTAGTCACACCCCTCGAGACCTCTCCCCTGATAAAGGACAGTGACCTATGACCGCGCCCGTTCGTGTCCTCGTCGTCGAAGACGACTTCCGCGTCGCCGGACTCCACTGCGACATCGTCGCTGAACGGCCCGGTTTTATGGCCTTGGAGCCGGCCCGCACCCTGGCCGACGCCGCAGCGGCGGTGCGCACGGAGCATCCGGATCTGCTGCTCGTCGACGCGTTCCTACCCGACGGCGACGGGGTCGCGTTCATCCGCGACGTCGGGGTCGACGCGTTCGTGCTCTCGGCGGCGACCGACGCCCGAACCGTGCGACGGGCGTTGCGCTCGGGTGCGCTCGGCTACCTGGTCAAACCGTTCGCGCGGCGTGCGCTCACCGACCTTCTGGATCACTACCTGCGCTTTCGCAACATCCTCGATGACGACCGAGCGGTCACCCAAGAAGACATCGATCGCGGCCTGGCGATCCTCCGCGCCGGTGGCGACACTCCCTCGGTCTCCCGTTCCGCGACCGAGCAGGTGCTGCTCGAGGCACTCGGCGACGCCGAGTCGTCGGCATCGGAGATCGCCGACCTCGCCGGCGTCTCGCGAGCCACCGCGCAGCGTCACCTGTCGACGATGGCCGAGCGCGGTGTGGTCGACGTGCGACTCCGCTATGGCACGACCGGTCGTCCCGAGCATCGCTACCTGCGCGTACGCGGCTGAACCACAGGGCGAAGTCGCCCGCCGGCTCGGCTTGGCTTGGCTTGGCTTGGCTCGTAAGACGGCGTTACAGCAGGGCGCGGCGTTGGGATGCGACGACCGCCGTGATGCCGGCCGTCGCGTCGCGCGCGAATCGGGGATAGTTGAGGAAGCCGTGCGGCATGGCCGGGTACTCGATCAGCTCGACCTCGACGCCCGCTTTCTCTAGCGCCTCCGCGTAGAGCACCCCGTCGTCGTGCAGTGGATTGCCCGCCCACCTCGATCAGGGTCGCCGGCAGGCCTGCCAGCGACGGAGCCTTGATGGGCGACACGCGCCAGTCGTCGCTCGGTCCTGCGTAGAGCTCGCCGAACCGGGCCATGTCGGCGCCGCTCAGAATGTAGGCATCCGCGTTCTGCCGACGCGATTCCGTGTCGCCCGCCCCGACCGAGGGATACAGCAGCGCCTGATGCCCGATCGCCACCTTTCGGGAGTTGAACCACTCGGCTTCGCCACAGACCAGAATAGAATCGCGAGCGGAATTCGCATCTGAAAACGCAAAGCTCCTGACGACCATCAGCGGAGCCGCCGGTACATCGAGCTGCAGCGATGGCCCTCATGTTGCTCCGTATCCTGCCTGTGCGGATCGCTGCCATTTCACCTCATGCGGCTCACATTGAGGCCGCAAGGAGGATTCTTGCGAGGCACCATGCTCGCCGTCAATCTCGTCTTCGTCTGCTCGATGAGCCTGGGAGTGTTGTGCGACAGACTGTCGGCAGTCCGTCCCATAATAATCAAATGACTTCAGCACCCTCAGCAAGCGATCGCGTTACTCGCATAGTGAACCTACATGGAACCAAATCTGTCGCTGCCGCCTTGGGTTGCAGTACCCGCACTCTCGAGAGGTGGGCATCGGGAGAAACGACACCGCCGCCCTTCGTCGCGAACGCAATTGATTCCATTTACGGCCCCGTCTCAGCTGCGCCGACCGAGCCCGGCAAGGCACGTTTCGTCGATTTGTTCGCCGGAATTGGTGGCTTGCGGCAGGGCGTCGAAAACGCCGGTGGTACATGTGTGTTCACCAGTGAGTGGGATCGGCACGCGGTCGCCACCTATTCCGCCAACTTCGACGCAGGACATGAAATACGAGGCGACATAACGAGCATCGGGGTTTCGGAGATTCCTGATCACGATTTACTCACGGCAGGATTCCCCTGCCAACCGTTCTCGCTCGCCGGGGTATCTAAGAAAAACTCGCTTGGTAGGCAGCACGGATTCTTGGACAAGACCCAGGGCACTCTCTTTTTCGATGTGGCTCGAATAATCAAAGAAAAACGACCTAGCGCGTTTATCCTCGAGAACGTTAAGAACCTGCTGAGCCACGACCAGGGGCGCACCTTCCAAGTGATCCAAGAAGTCTTAATGAAGGAGCTTAACTACCACGTCTCCTACCGCGTGATCGATTCATCACCGTGGGTGCCTCAGAAAAGGCAGAGAGTCATCATACTAGGGACCTTGAACGAGACTTCCTTTGATTGGGCTAACGTCGCGTCAGCCGCAGCGGGCCCAAAACTTGGATCGATACTCCACAGCGAATTGGACCCAATAGAGTCCCGAGATGCTAGGTATGTCGATATGTCCACCGGTCTTGCACTACCGAAGTACACACTGAGCGATAAGCTCTGGAGCTATCTTCAGGGGTATGCCAAGAAGCACAAGGATGCTGGCCATGGATTCGGGTTTGGGTTGGTCGACGCAACCTCTGTGACGCGCACGCTGTCGGCGCGCTACCACAAGGACGGCTCAGAGATTCTTGTTGACCAAGGCGACGGAGTTAATCCGAGACGCCTAACTCCCCGGGAGTGCGCCCGCCTTATGGGTTTCGACGACAGCTTTGCAATTCCAGTTAGTGACACACAGGCATATCGACAGTTTGGCAACTCCGTCGTTGTGCCGGTGATCACGCAGGTGGCGAGCGAACTGTTTCGCGCGATCCGCGATGCACCTACTGAACAAGCGGCCTAGGCTCATCGCATGATCGTCGACTGGCTGACCGACACCACCGACAGATACGTGATTGGAAGGGCTGAAGACGGAGCCCTTCATCAACTTTCGGGCCGCGAGGTTTGGAATGCTGAGTTTGCTCAATCCTCACCAACCGACAGACGACCGTCTCGCGCGCTTTCAGGGATTCGATTCGTGCAGGGGTCAGTCCGCCCACGCCTAGCTCTGGTCAACTACGAGTCAGGAGATTCGCGGGTTGCACTGATCGGCCGCGGTGGGCGAGAGATTCCGAGCGACATCCAACTCGAGCGAGGCCAGTTCGTCGCGGACGGACAATGGTTTTCACTGGAGCCTGAATCGACCACACGGATAGTCGCTCTACTCACGGCGTCGGGACTCCGAGTAGGGCAATATCTGACAGCGGCAGAGACTCTCTCGTTGGCCATGAACGACTTGGTCGAGGAGTTCATGACTGGTCATCCCTCCAGCGACACGAGCCGTTCTACGCCTGCCCGGACATACTTGGTCAACGCGGAGCTGTTCCCCTATCAGCAAGATGGCGCTGACCGCATATCCGACTTGGTAGGCGCGGGCATCGGGGCGCTCCTCGCCGATGAAATGGGCCTGGGAAAGACCATTCAAATATTGGAGATGTTGCTGAGACAACTCGGGCTCGAGAAAGGATGCAACTTGGTCGTCTGCCCCGCTAGTCTCATTCGGAACTGGACGAAAGAGATCGATCGCTTTGCGCCTGAGCTCAATTATCATGTGCACTACGGCGCGAGACGCTCCGGCGATCCTGACTTCCTCAGAGATTACGACCTCGTGATCACATCTTTTGACACGGTGATTCAGGATCGATTCCTGCTCGAGCTTGTTAAGTGGAATGCTGTCATTGCTGACGAAGCGCAGTATATAAAAAATCCTATGACTGCTCGCTCCATAGCAATAAAGGCACTGCCACGTCGAGCGGGAATCGCCGTGTCTGGCACACCGATCGAAAACGAATTCAGTGATCTGTGGAGCATCTGCGAGTTCGTAACTCCGAGCTTCCTCGGAGACCAAGAAGTCTTTCGCGCGCGGTTTCCGAATCAAACCGCCTCCGCTTCGCGCCTAGCAGCTGCAATACTGCCCATTACGATCCGGCGAACAGTCGAGGAAGTCGCAGGCGACCTACCTGAGCGCGTTGATGTGCCGACAACGTTCGACACAAGCGCTGAGATGGCTCTTCAATACAATGAAGCGCTCAAGAGTCAAGACCTGACATCTTCGGGGGCCATGCTGGCGACGATTACGCGGCTGCGCCAGATCACAAGTGAACCTTTCTCGATGACGGGTCCTGTGCGTCACGAATCACCGAAACTTTCGCGCCTTTTAGACATATTGAGCGAAGTTTTCAGGCGGCAAGACAAAGCACTTGTTTTCGCGCCATACCAATCGGCGCTGGACCAGCTGAACGCGACTGTTGGCGCAACGTTCCCCTTAGCTAGCGCCGCAATAATTGACGGAAGGGTGCCGGTATCGGCCCGCCAGTCGATCATCGATTCTTTCAACAATCAGGACCGCGCCGGCGTCTTGTTCTTGAACCCTCGGGCCGCAGGAGTCGGTCTCAATCTTCAAGGCGCGACAACGGTTGTCCACTTCGCCCCGGAGTGGAATCCTGCTGTTGTGGCCCAAGCCACAGCCCGTGCACACCGACGGGGTCAAAAGCGCCCAGTTGTGGTGCACTACTTCACGTATGCAGACACCGTCGAGTCCGTAATGGCGGGTCGGTTGCGCGACAAGGCCGAGCTGTCGGACGCGGTGTGGCAGGCTTTGCCCGGAGCGCCCACGAATCGGGAGCTTGCGCTTGCCCTTAGAGTTTCCCCAAGACGAGGAGGATTCAATGATTAGGTCCGGAAGCTCGGTTCAGAAAAAACTCAGCGCGAACGACGTCGGCGATACCGGAGGTCATCAGGACGGGATTCTGATCCCAAAGCACGTGGACATCCTCAACCTCCTGCCGAAACTTCCCACCGGAGAAACGAACCCTCGACTGACAGTCCGCTTCGAGGATCTCGACGATGGAGAGGCTTGGTCGTTTCAATACATCTACTACAACGGAAAGACCCTTGGTCACTCCACTCGAGACGAATATCGGCTCACAGGTTTCTCTGGTTTCTACAGAAAGCACAACGCAGTGCAAGGTGGCTACGTCGAACTCTCTAGGTCATCCGACAATAAGTACTACATCCGATACACAGGGCCCGCGGCGGAGCTCGCGGCGGATGAGGACGATGACGTCGTCGTCCTGAGCGGAACCTGGACAACAATCCGGAGCCGCACGCGATGACAAATATTGGGCCCATCCTCCATAACGTCGAACCTGACCCTGAAAGGGTCACAAGCACCCTCAGGGACACGGGTTATGACTTTAACGACGCTGTCGCTGACATTGTTGACAATTCGATCGCTGCCGAAGCAACTCGTGTAAATATCGAACTGGAGCTGGATCCCAACGGGGATTTGGTCTTCAGCGTCACCGATGACGGGATTGGAATGAACTCCGAAGGTCTCGTCAATGCGCTGCGGTATGGGTCAGCCCGTCGTTCGAACGCGGCGAGTTTGGGCAAATTCGGGATCGGCCTCAACACCGCTTCTACTGCATTTGCTAGAGCGATCCATCTCACCTCAAGAAATGAAACGGATGGTGCATTCACTACGGCGGTTTGGGATCTGGACCACGTTCCGGCTCGGGGTTGGAACGTCGAAGAACTGTCCGAAGCCGACGCCAATGACTCGCTTCTGATCGAGGACATCGCCGGTCACCAGAGCGGGACCACTGTCAGATGGAAGAAGATCGACAGGGTTCTGCGAGCGTACCGACTGCCGGTGGGTATGCACGCACAGAAGGCGGTGGAGAGGCTTTCCACCTCCCTGGGCGAACACCTCGGAATGGTATTCCAGCGATTCCTAGATCTGAACGACTCGAGAGCTGCAAACGTCGAGATTGCGATTAACGATGTTCTCGTGAGCTCGTGGGACCCCTTCAGACCAGCCGGGCAAGGCGATCCCATCTCGGAGAAGATTCTAAACGTCTCAATCTCGGAGACGGAGAAGGCCCCGCTCACACTCAGAGTTTTTATATTGCCCTCCAGCAAGAAAATTTCTGAGCTTTATGGCGACGCCGCCGCGAGCTCGATCGACATCTCGAACAAAAAGCAGGGTATCTACGTCTATCGGGAGGATCGCCTCATTCACGGACCGGATTGGCTGGGCATTTGGGCTCAAGAGCCTCACTCCTCAATTTGCCGTGTCGAATTGTCGTTCGACCACCGCTTGGACGAAGCCTTCCAGGTCGATATCAAGAAGTCGTCCATAACGCTCGACAATGCGCTCCTCGACAACCTAGAGAAGCGCGTCGCCCCATTTCGCAGGGAAGCCATCGAACGGACGAGACAAAACAGGCGGCAGCCAACCCCCGGAGTCGGAAAACCAAACATTCACGCCGGATCTGACGAAACAATCCGGGAGAAGGCCCAAGATATTGGAGTCTTTGAGCCAGTCGCGGTTGACACGGCGGCCAACACCGCGGCGATCTCCAACCGCTTCGGCAGCGTCCGAGTCAAGTTCTTTGAGAACGAAAACCAGCGCGCATACGTTGATCCAGTTGAATCGTTAACTGACGGCATTCTCTATGAGCCTGCATTCGTCGGAGGAAACCAGGGCGTTCGAGTGAACACATCGCATCCGTTTTACGAAAAGGTGTATCTCGCACACAAGGACGATCTGGACACGATTCAGGCGCTGGATTCACTTCTATGGGCGCTAGCCTCGGCCGAGTTTGCAAATACTAGAGACTCTAATAAGGCACTCTTCGTTGATATGCGCTATGAAGTTGCGCGTGCCCTGAGACGGCTTGTAGAGGATCTCCCTGAGCCCGAGGAAGAAGACATCTAGGTGCTCGACCGCGAAAGGCTAGCTGCGAATCTGAATGCCGAACTGGAACTTCCGTTTGTCGTCAAACCATTGGGCTCCGACCGGGTTGAAGTCCGCATAAATGGCCTTGACCGCCCCAACGGGTTTTCTGTGCAGGCTCACGAAGGGATGCAATTGACCTTTGCCGAGCTCCGGCTCGACAGTCTTGCACGAGAGCTGCTAGATGCTGCTCGCGTCAACTTCGCTTCAACTGGTCAGCGCTTCGGCGAGCTTTACGCGGCCTATCGAAATCTCGGAGTGAATGTTGCATTCCGCCTAAACGGAATCGAGCTACAACCCTCGCAAGTGGATCTCGCAACGACGCAATGGAACACTCTGGAGCTTGACGCAAGGGTCCTTCGATTGACCGGAGTCGACGATGAAGCCGCCGCCAACGTAGTATCGGCCGTCGTCGCATTGTTCGTGTCGCTACTCCCACTCGATGCTGGTACGGGCGCCTTCGAAAATGAGAGTTTTGCCGAGGAAGGCAAAGTGCGCTACGGCGTTTCAAAGTCATACGAACGGAGCAGGTCCAACCGCGCGATCGCCATATTGGCACACGGAACAAAATGCGTGGTCTGCGACTTCAGTTTCGAGGACTTTTACGGCGCAATCGGTCGCGGCTATGTGGAGGTCCATCACCTACTTCCAGTTCATTTGATGGACGGTCCCGCAGTGCTCAATCCGCTCACGGATCTGGTTCCGCTATGCGCCAACTGCCACCGAATGGCTCATCGGGTCGACCCACCCCTAACACCTCTGGAGCTTCTTGCGGCGACGAAGTCAATTAGAGGCTCCTACGCGGACTGAACACCCAACCAGTCTGCGCTGGTCTCAATCGTCCTGTCCGCGTTCAGCCGGAGATCGCATTCCCACACGACAAATGATCTCCAGCCCTGATCCGAAAGAGACCTCAAGGCCTGGACGTCTCTCTCAACAGTTCGTGCGCGCTTGTCGGCCCAGAATTGTGCTCGCGTCTTGGGCACAACCTGCCCCCACTTGCATGAGTGAGAGTGCCAAAAGCACCCATTGACGAAAATTACCGCCTGCCGCGATGGAAAGACCAGGTCGGGAGATCCGGGAAGATCCTTGGCATGAAGACGGAATCGAAGTCCTCGAGCGTGTAGCCCTTTTCTTAGGATCAATTCCGGGCGGGTGTTTTTGCTCCTGATTGCAGCCATGTTATTGCGGCGCGCGGCAGGTACGTCATCGAAAATACTCACGCATCCAGCATCCCCAATATCCGTCCTAACCCTCAACCACCTTCTAAGTCGTGAGTTTACTTGCGTCGACCCGGCTTGGATTGCTGTTGTTTTAGGAACGGCAACGACCATCGGCGGGCACGAGAATGGTTACCGTCTATGCGAACAGTGCGGTGAGAAGTAGCTAGTCCGCTGCAGGATGTCAACGCCGCCTGCAGCTCATCGAAGAACATCATCGTTCCCCACGGAAACGTGTACTGGGCCGGAATGGTTCTTGTTTTCTATTCAAGTGTTTCCGCTAAGAAGCCGCTCCAGCCCCGTCTCGTTCACAATCGCGATCCCATAATCGCGCGCCTTCCGCGCCTTCCCCGACAACGAATCCGGGTCCGACGCGACCACCAGCTTCACCTTCTTCGAGATCGCCGGCCGCGGCACAAAACCTCGCTGCTCCAACTCTCGATGCCAGTCCTCGCGGCTGCGCCGCATGTCACCCGTGAGCACCACGTAGTCGCCGACCTCTAGGCGGAATCCGCCTGCGGAACGAGGCGAAGCCGAGCCATCTAAGCCGAGGCCATCGGCATCCAACGGCGCCGCATGCCTGCCGGCGCTCTTCGGCGGCGGCTCCACCGCCGCGGCCACGTAGACAGCCGGAAGCCCAAGCAGGGTAGCGACCGCGGTGAGGTCCGCGATCTCATCGAGCGTGAGCACCCCATCCGACCAAGCCACATTCACCACGGCCTCGAAGTACTCGATGTGCAGACGTTCGCACGTTGATCGGCTGATGCTCAGCTCGTCTGCCACGCGCACGAGCGAGTTCGCCTCGTGCACCGACAGCTGCCGATCCAGCAGGCACTGGTCGAGCAGAGCCCAGTAGTTCTGGTGCTCGGCAGGCCCGCCGAACTCAGGCAGCTTTTCAGCGATGCGCTGCAAGAAGGTCAACGTGTCGCTCGAGGCGGCGGTCGCCTCTCGTGCTCGCCACACCTCGTCGAGAACGGTCTGCCTCGCGAGCGTGGGCCACACGGTGTCAAGCGCGCGGTCGAGGGTGTCATTCCACAGTTCGGATCCCTCTGAGGCTGCGATGTACTCCCCGAGAAGGCGAGCCGTAGCCGCCGCATCCACACTGGCCCGGTGAGCGTGCTCGAGCTCGATATCGAACGCGGCGCAGCAATCGGCGAGCGAACGTCCCGCCCCAGGGATGAAGTCTCGAGCCAGCTGCATCGTGCAGAGATGCTCGATGTCCAGCACGGATGCCGGCGGATAGCCCGCGCGAGAAAGCTCGGCAAGCAGAAAGCGCAGGTCGAAGCTGGCGTTGTGCGCTACCAGCACGCGGCCACCCAGCAGCTCGACGAGATGCGGGGCAATGGCAGCAAAGGTGGGTGCGTCGAGAATGTCGGCCGATCGGATGCCGTGGATGTGTTGTGCCCCGAGGTCGCGCTGCGGATTGACCAGAGTCTCCCACTGTCCGGTTACCCGCCCGGCGTCGCTGACGTGCACGACGGCGACCTCCACGACGCGATCATGCCCGCCCGCGAAGAGGCCGGTAGTTTCGAAGTCGAGAACGGCGAAGCCTGGTCCGGCCATGATGAAACCCCCTTGTTGATACCTTCTCGAAGGTATCGGAGGTGCGTACTCGTCGGGCAGCCCTCGAACAGGGCGCGGTCAGCGAAGCCAGGTACCCAAAGTGCTGACAGGCATTCCATTCCTGTCCCGCATCGAATGCAATGACCGTAGAGCGACTTGTACATGGAGTCGATCTACGCTGGCCGTCGCGTGAGATCTGGACGAATCAAATAGATTGCTCACATGTCCAAACGAGTACTGGAACAGCACATTGCCGTCTTCGGAGAGAGTGGGAGCGGGAAAAGCGTTCTGATTTCGTCTTTCTATGGACTCATGCGAGAGAAACGAACGCAGGAGAGAACGCGCCTCGATGTCGTGGCCGATGACCCTGGGCAGGGTGACAAGCTTTATCAAAACTATCTGGGCATGAGCCGTGATGGGCGCGTTCCCCAAGCGAACCGTTTCTCGTCAGTTCATTATTCGTTTACAGCTCGCCTCAAGCATCGCTCAGAATCGAAGAAGTCGTCCGACTACGACGGAATTCGACTGGTCTGGCACGACTACCCGGGCGAATGGTTTCATGAATCACCAAGCGGCCCTGAAGAGGCGCAACGTCGTGCCGAGACCTTCCGCGCTTTGTTGGCGTCGGATGTGGCGATCATCCTCGTAGATGGGGAAGAGGTGAAGCGGAATGCTGGACACGAGGGTGAGTACCTAAAGCTGCTTTTCACCAATGTAAGAAACGGGCTTTTACCCATCGTGGAGGACCTGACGGACTCGGGTAAGCCTCTCGCACGATTCCCTAGGATATGGATGTTCGCGCTCTCGAAATCTGACGTGCTACCCGACTTCGACGCAGCCGATTTCCGAGACCTCGTTATTCTCTACGCTGCCCACGAAGTCGGCCAGCTTCGAGATTTGCTTGGACGGGTCGTCCTCGGCCGTGAGGCACTATCGGTCGGGGAGGACTTTGTACTGCTCTCGTCTGCGAACTTTTCTCCGGGAGTCATCGAAGTATCAGAGCGTGTAGGGGTTGACCTCATCATGCCGATCGCCAGCGTGCTTCCACTCGAGCGCTTCGTGCGGTGGGCCGAAGCCCGAAACCTGCGCGGCAAGGTAGCTGAAGCCCTGCTCGGCCAAGCCAGCGCAATCGCGGGTGTTGTAGCGGTGCTGGTTGGTTTGATTGGTCGAGTTGCCAAACTTCCGGGGCGTGTGGGCGCCATCGCCGCCCTAATCTCGTCAGTGATCTCTAAGGAAATGATTGACAAAGCAGTGAACCTCGCCGGGGACAAGCTTCGTCAAGCCAATGCCGAAGCTGTCTCAAAGGGAGACTACCTACGGGCCGCACTTACGCAGTTCGGAATTGATCTTGAAGAGGGCGAAGGGCGGAATGTCCTCCTGCGGAGCCGTCGATGAGGATGATCTGGGCCACGCGTGGCCGGACATGGGGATTCCGATTTCTTCGTCGCGGAGGCCTAGATGATCCGCTGCCTACCTACTCTGCAGCCTTCGATGGATTCGACGGAGTCGAGCAACTCTGGACCCGCTCCGGCAAACTAACCGCGCTGCGTTTTGGCGATCCTTTGGGCAGGAAAGACCGAGCCGGCAGACTGATACCGCACGATTTTGTGATCTTAGGCGACCCCTCGACTGAGATAAATTCAGTCTCCAGCGGAATCGAACTTGTCTGGCAACTTGTCGCCGCGGACTACGCCCGTGACTACGACCTCCCACAACCGCTCGAAAACGAATCCTAAGCTGCCGTCGATCAGCGGGAACCTCGGACGCCGTCAGTTTGAAGGACGTCGAGTTCTTTGCTAATGCCCTCGCAGACCCCGACTCATACTGCCCATTGCCGATCGACGAAACGATTGACGATGTTCTTGGATGCAGCAAGTCCCTTCATACCGAAGCCTAGAAGCGTAACAAGCGCGGATTGGGCAGAGTCTTTATTCGGAGCGTCGAAGACGTCAGACCAACCATCCGGGAGCTCATTGGTCCAGCTGAGCGCAGGCTTGTCCGATTGATCAGTAACGATTCGATGACTAGTCGGCTCCTATCCCGTGCAACGATGGTCCGATGCCCACCCCGCCCAACCCTGCCCTCGTCCCCGAACTGCTCGTCACCGATCTCGGCCGCAGCCTCGCCTTCTGGCGCGACCTGTGCGGGTTTGGGGTCGCCTACGATCGGCCCGAGGAGCGGTTCGCCTACCTCACGCTCGGATCGGCGCACCTCATGCTCGAGGAGATCGGCGACGGGCGGCACTGGGTGACCGGACCGCTCGAGGCCCCTTTCGGTCGCGGCATCAACTTTCAGATCAGCGTTCCGGATGCCGAGTCGCTCAGCCAGTCAATGCAGGACGCCGGGGTCGAGTTCTATCTGTCGCTCGAGACGACCTGGTACCGCGTCGGCGACGAAGAAGCCGGAGTGCAGCAGTTCCTCGTCACCGATCCCGACGGCTACCTCGTGCGCTTCCAGTCGTCGCTGGGCCGCCGGGCCGCAGCTCAGGCCTAGCCCAAGGCCCAGCCCGCCATCGGCCGAGAAGCCCCCGAGGGCGCCGGCCACGATCGACGTCGTCGAACACGGAACCGCGCCACCGATTCGCGGCGGAGTCACCGAAGAATCCACCGAACCGTTCGGCGTACGCATCGCGTTAACGCGAGCTCCACGTCGATCTCGCAACGTCCGAGCCCGACAAGACGAGCAGCAGCTAACGTCTAGCCAAGCCAGTGCCGCGGCCTCCTGAGCGCAGGCGGCAGCACGGTTGCGCCGTCGCCCTGAGCTGCATCGACTTGCAGCTGCGTGAGAAACAGCGCACGCGACAGGTCCGCTCCGTCGAGCCGCGCGTCGCGCAGATCCGCACCGAGCAGGTCGACGCCCGCCAGGTCGCCGCGGCGAAGATCCGCCGCGATGAGGTACGCACCGCGGAGATCGGCGCCGCACAAACGAACTGATCGCAGGTCGCGACCGACCAGGTCCGCCGCCGGATGCAGCTCGCTCACGCCGGCAGAGGCAGCGGCAGCGGCAGCGGCAGCGGCGTAGCCGCCGCGCGCCTCTTCGCTCACCTCGATCAACGTGCTCCGCGCGTCTGCGCGAATGCTCGCGACATCAGCCGCCAGGATCGATGACGCATCGTCGTCTAGAGTCCGCAGGATTTCGCTTCGGAGCTCGTTCACCTGCTCCGCGAGGTCTGACATCGTGGTGAGTTCAGCAGCTTCAACCAGATACCAGAGCATCTCGTGCAGCTGCCGCACCACGGCGAATGTGCCGAACATGTCAGCGCTAGTGTCGGGGCGCTCCTTCCAGCTCGTTCCCCCGAACAGGGTCTGAGACACGTATTGGCCCGCACCGAAGCAGTCGAAGACAGTGCAGCCGCGAAAGCCTCGTGGCCGTAACGAGTCGTGGATGGAGCAGGAGAACTCGTCGGTGAGATTCGAGCACGGTGTACCCGCCGGCTTATCGATCGGAAAGTCGGCAGATCGTTGAAAGCCGAAGGCCGTGCAGCAGAGCGCGAAGCAGTCAGCACAATTCGCTCGCAGGGTTGAGCGGATGTCGGTGGGCACGTCGGAAGAGTCGGCGAACGTCATGAGTGAAAGGTCTTTCTGAGGTGGTTTCGTCAGGGGGCCAGGGTGCAGGGGAACTCCGCAAGGAGCTCCCTCTGCGGGCACACGAAATCAACGCCCCTCGAAGGAGGAGCAACCGGGTGTCGCTGAATGGCCTCTGGGTCACAGAGAGAAAGAAGGTTTCACTGAGCTCAGGGTAGTCCGATGCCCGGCGCTGCAGCTCACCCGCCGTCGCATAGCCGCGCTCGCGAGGCCGGAGTAGGGTGTCGCCCATGGTCCCAAACGCCGACAGTTTGACCTCGCTGACGCACCTCTACAAAGACCTGCACGCGCATCCGGAACTCTCTTTCGAGGAGCACCGCACCGCCGCGATCGTCGCCGAGCGCATGTCGGCGCTCGGCCTGCAGGTCGTCGAGGGCATCGGCGGCACGGGCGTCGCCGCGGTGCTCGCGAACGGCCCCGGGCCCACCGTGTGGTTGCGCGCCGATATGGATGGCCTGCCGGTCGCCGAACTCACCGGGTTGGATTACGCCAGCACCGCCATCGCGACCACTGCCGACGGTGTCGAGACTCCGGTCATGCACGCCTGCGGCCACGACATGCACGTCACCTGGCTGGTCGGTGCGATGGAGCAGCTCGTGGCGCAGCGCGACGAGTTCTCGGGCACGATCGTCGCCGTGTTCCAGCCGGCCGAGGAGGCGATCGCCGGGGCGCAGGCCATGGTCGACGATGGACTTCTCACGAAGGCGCCACGCCCCGACCTCGTTCTCGGGCAGCACGTCGGGCCTCTGCCCGCCGGCATCATCTCGCTCACCTCCGGAGCAGTGATGGCCGCGGCCGATGACATCTCGGTCGTGATGCACGGCCAGGGCGGCCACGGCTCGACCCCGCAGCGGACCATCGACCCTGTGCTCGCCGCGGCATCCACGGTGATGCGTCTGCAGGGCATCGTCTCGCGCGAGGTGACCCCGGGCGAACTGGCCGTCGTCACCGTGGGAAAGCTGCAGGCCGGAACGAAGAGCAACATCATCCCGGCCGACGCGTCACTCGGCGTCAACGTGCGCTCGGTCGAGGCCGCCACCCGCGAGCGCATTCTGGCCGCCGTCGAACGAATCGTGCGAGCCGAGGCCACGGCATCCGGAATGACGACCGACCCCGACATCACCCTGCTGGCCAGCGCGCCGGCCACCGTGAACGACGCCGAGGCCACCGAGCGACTGCGAGCGGGGTTCGTCGACGCCTTCGGCGAGAGGGCGGTCATCGACTACGGAACGATCTCGGGCAGCGAAGACGTGAGCGTGCTGTCGTCGAGCGCGAGCGTGCCGCTGGTGTTCTGGTTCACGGGTGGCGCCGATCCGGTCGCGTTCGCCGAAGCATCCGCCGCCGGCCGGGTCGAGATCGATATTCCGAGCAACCACTCGCCGTACTTCGCTCCGGTGATCGAGCCGACACTGCAGCGCGGCGTCGAGGCGCTGGTCGTGGCGGCGCGCACGTTTCTGGAGGCGCCTGCGGGCTGAGGGGCTGATCTCGACGCGGTGCTCGTTCCCTGAGCTTGTCGAAGGGCGCCGCTTCTCGTTCCCTGAGCTTGTCGATGGGCGCCGGTTGAGTAGCTCGAGGCCGCCCTTCGACAGGCTCAGGGAACGGGGCGGGGTCGGAGGCAGGGACGGCGCGGGGGCGGGCTAGTCGATCGGTGCTGAGGCGTCCGCCGGCAGCGGCACCTCCACCGCGTACGTCGTCGGCAGCCACAGCGCCTCCGGCCTCACCGCATCCGACGCGCTCAGCACTGGAAGTTCCCGTTGCCCTTGTCGACGCAGCCCTCGCGGTCGAACTGCCCGTTCTGCGTTCCGCCCTCGGGAGCCGAATCGACCACCGAGGTCCGCACCGCCGTGAAGCCCGTCGTCGTTCCGGCCGGGAAGCCCCAGCCCTCGTCACCCAGCTCCACCCGACGTTCCCCGATGAGCGCTCCGGTCTGCGTGTCGATGATCAGGTCCTGCCTCGAATTGTCGGCCGACTCCACCCGGCCGATCGAGATGCCCGTTCGTCCGTCGAGGTTGGCCACCTGCTCGGTGATCTCGACCCCGGGAATTCCGGCGGCCGCCTGGTAGAGCGCGGCACGGACATCCGCCGGCGCCACCCCGGTGCGCAGGGTGTCGGCGATCCAGCCGAGCGCCGCGCCATCCGCCGAATTGCCGCCGCCCGCCGTGACCTTATATATGTAGTTCAGCAGCTGCTGCGGATCCCTCGGCAGGGCATCGAAGTCGGGCACCGTCGAGTTGCCATAGAACTGCGCGTCGGGAGCCCGAAGCAGCTCGGGCACGCCGTCGGCCTCGGCCACCTCCTCGTCATAGCTCTTCTGCGCCAGCGCCTTACCCTCTGCGTTGAACGACGCGTACGGCTCGCGGAACGACCGCACCCACACCCAGTCGTCCGATCGATCCGCCGGAACATAGAGCTTGTCGCGGTTCATCGTGAGATAGCTCACGTAGTCGCCCGCCTCGGTGTACGTGGTGTTGCCGTAGACCGCGTCGGTCTCGACCAGCAGGTACTGCCCGGGCGCCACCACCGGGTCGGAGTTCTCGACCGCCGCGAGCGCCGCCGCCTGCAGCGCGTCGGCCGCAGCCGGCTCCGCACCACCGCGCCACCCGGCGAATCCGAGCACGTTCGTGGCGATCAGGGCCACCGTCAGCGCCCCGGCACCGAGGGCGCCCAGGCCGACCCAGCGCACCGGATGACGTCGCTTCGCGACGGCTGCCGCGGCATCCGGCGTCGTGCCCCGAACCCGCGCGCCCTGAACAGCCAGACCGGCCCGCGCATCCATACCCGCCTCGGTACCGGCGCGCTCGAGCAGAGCCGCGCGCCCCCGATCGAGAGCGGCCTGCTCGGGCTCGCGTACCTCAGAGCGAATCCGGCGAAGCAGAGACAATTCGTCCATGATCGACCTCCTCATCACGGGCAGCGCCCGGATCGATTGCGATGCGCAGCTTGCGGCGTGCGCGATTGAGACGTGAGCGAACGGTTCCGACGGGCACACCCAGAGCGGATGCGACGCCCTCGTAATCGAGGTCACCCCAGGCATACAGAAGCAGGGCGTCGCGATCGCCGGCCGGAAGCCGACGAAGCGCGCCACCGATGCGTCGCGCCGTGGCGCTCGCATCGAGGCGTGCCGCAGCCTGTTCGATCGCGTCGATGTCGACGCGGCCGAGATCGGATGCGACGAGGCCCTTCCATGCGCGCGCTTCGAGCCGCGCGTGCTTCTTGATGAGGTTCGTCGCGATGCCCAGCAGCCAGGGCAGGGCATCGTGCGATCCGTCGAAGGCGGCCCGGCGCTCGAACGCGACGAGGAACGTCTCGCTCATCACGTCGTCGGCAGCCCCCGCATCCAGCCGCCGCGCCGCGTACCGGTGAACGGTGCGCGCGTGGCGATCGAATACCTCGGCGAACGCCCCTGCGCTATGCAGGGAGCGCTCGATGATCTCGTTGTCGGTGCTCACAATGGGTATTGCACGATCCCGAGGATTAAGTTCACGACAAGTAGTCTCCCCGGTCGAGCGGGTTGCGCCGGTCGAGCGGCAGCGCACCCGCCGCGCCGGTCGAGTAGCCCGAGGCCGCCTGCGGCCGAAGCGTATCGAGACCACACCCGCCAGCCGAGTTGCCCGAATCGGCCGCCTCCCCACCCATTGAAGCGGCAGATCCGGGCAACTGGGCGGAGGGCGAAGAGCCCGGCCCGCCAGGCGAGGGGCTTTCTCGAGCGGCTTGTCCCTGAAAGACTGCATGAATGAGCACCGGTGGCGACAACGACGACTCGACCCCGAAGAGGTTTCGACGCCTCCGGTTCAACCCCCTTCGCGAGATCCTGCCCTATGTCTGCATCGTTGTCGGAATAGTGATGGCGGCTAGGAACGGGTTCACCTTCTCGGGAAACGAAGGCGTTCTGGTGATCTGCAGCCTCGCCCTGGTTGCCGTCGGCGTCATCGCGATCCCCGTCAACCTGTGGATGAAGAAGCGCGGACTCTGACTATGCCCGCCCGCGTCACCGAGCTACGGAAGTCATCATGCGATCACGAATGATCAGGTACATCATCGCCTCGCGCTGGACCTTTACCCTGGTCGGCGGACTCACCCTGGTCTCCACCTCGCTCTCCAGACTCTGGAGCGATCCGCCCGTGTGGTTCGTCATCGGAGCGGTCGCAGTCGGGATGATGTTTCTCACCGGACTGGCTGGACAGGTCGCGTTCCTGCTGTCACGCCGGGAGTCGACCGCAGCACGCCAGACCTCGAACGACACGGTCGATGAACGGAAATAGTCCGGTGAGCGCGTGACGGTGTTCCAGTCTCGGAAGGCTCGTTCATAGCTGGTCCCTGGTTTCGTCGTCGTCGAACGACACCCAGGGCTGCCGCGCGACATAGGCGTAGAAGCCGATGATGAATAGCTTGCTGGCCGCCAGAGGGAACAAGCCCCACGCGAACGCGTACCCGGCACCGACGAAGACGATCCCCAGGGCAATCGCTATGGCGGCTCCGAGTAATAGAAACACGCCGCCGGCCACGTTCAGCCCCGGTGACGCATTCATTGACAGCTGCATGTCACGCAGACGATCCGAGCCTTTCAGCTGTCTCGGCATCACTACGACGACGGCAAGAAAGACGGCGCAACAGGACCACGGAAAAAGACTTCCGGCAAGATCCATTGCGCGCCCCTCGGTCTGTCTACTTCACCACCGCCGCAACTCCTTGTGCAACTGAAATCGGCGCCACCAAGATACTGAGTGACAGAGACAGTGCCATTGAATGGGGAAGCCATGAGCGGTCGACACGGCAAGAAGGGCAGGCCGAACACAGTCCTCATTGCGATCATCAGCGGTGTCGCGATCGCCGCCTTCGGGCTCGTCATCGCATTCGCAGCAGACGCCTTCTGGGGGGCCATGATCGGGCTTGCCGGCGTCGCGCTCACGGGGGCGGCAGCGCGCATCCGAACCGACCGTCGCAACAGAGCAGCCGAAACCGCTCATGGTCCTGGCTCCCTCATCCAACAGCGGATGAGGATCAACCGATCGCGAAACTCAGGGCTGCAGTTTTTGGCAGCAAGTGCGCTTTTCCCGGCCCTCGAGGTGATTTTGGTCAGCATCAATCCGGATCGCCCACTGAGATTGTCCGCGATATTTCCCACCGTCCTGTTCGTCACCATTGGAATCACACAACTGGTTCTGGCTGCAAAAGAGCGAAAAAACTTCGAGAACGAGTTCGGCAGGGAAGCCGGCAAACAGCAGGCCGTGGAACACTGAAGCGCGCCGCTAACGGGCAACGGCGCCACTCTGGAACGAGCGTGTGCCCGCTCCGAGCGCGCTCGAGTAGCTAGCGTTACCCCATGGAATGGTGGCAGGTGCTTCTCGGCGTGCTCGGCGGCCTCGTGCTGCTCTGGCTCGCCCTGATCGCCGCGCTCGCCTGGATGTCGCGAGGCAGGTCCGAGAAGATCACCCTTGTTGCGGCCCTTCGCCTCGGCCCAGACATCGTCCGACTCACGCGCAGGCTCGTCGCCGATGCCACCGTTCCTCGCGGCGTTCGGGTGTGGCTCGTTGTGCTCCTCGGCTACCTGCTGATGCCGATCGACCTGGTGCCCGACTTCATTCCCGTGATCGGCTATGCCGACGACATGATCGTCGTGGCCCTGGTGCTGAGGTTCGCCACGCGCCATGCGGGGCCGGATGCCCTCGAGCGCCACTGGCCCGGCACCCCTCAGGGGCTGAACGCCCTCCGCCTGCTGGCCGGACTCGACTAGCCGGCATCCAGTTGCCCGAATCCGCCGCCTCCTCGCACACCGAAGCGGCAGATTCAAGCAACTGGGCGCGGGCGCGGGACTACTCTTCAGACGCGCTCCGAGACCCGGGCGACGAACGCGTCGATTCGAGCATCGAGTTCTCGGTCGACCACCCGTCGGCTCGGGTCCTCGTCGTACCAGTCGACGATCTCCCGGGCGCCGAGGGAGAACGGCACGCTGGCGACGAAGTCCGGAACCAGGGAGGTGATCTTGCTGTTGTCGAAGATCAGGGAGTGCGCCTTGTCGCCGATGATTCCGTCCGCCCACTCCGGGAAGGCCTGCGCCACCTCTGCCGACGCCGCGTGCACGAGGTTCGCCGTGGTGCCGGCGGCGGCCGCGAGCTCGTTCGCGATCATGTCCCAGGTGAGGATCTCGTCGCCGGTGATGTGGACGGCCTCGCCGATGCTGCGCGTGAGGCCGAGCAGGCCCACCAGGCCGCGAGCCACGTCCCGGTGATTGGTGAGCGTCCACAGCGAGGTACCGTCGCCGTGCACCAGCGTCGGCTTGCCCTGCCGCATGCGTTCGATCACCGTCCAACCGCCGTCGAGGGGCACCAGCGTGCGGTCGTAAGTGTGAGACGGACGCACGATCGTGACCGGAAAATCGTCTTCCTCGAACGCCTGCATCAACACCCGCTCGCACGCGATCTTGTCTCTCGAGTACTGCCAGAACGGGTTCTTGAGCGGAGTCGACTCGACGATCGGAAAGCGGGTCACCGGCTTCTGGTACGCCGACGCCGAACTGATGAAGATGTACTGGCCGGTTCGATCGCGGAAAAGGTCGACGTCGGCCCTCACCTGCTCGGGGCTGAAAGCACGGAAGTTGACGACCACGTCGAACGTTCTCGTGCCGAGAGCGTCCCGCATGCTCTGCGCATCCGTCGAGTCGCCGATGAGGGTTTCGGCACCCTCGATCGCAGGCCGCGAGGTGTCGCGACCCCGATTCAGCAGTGTCAGGTCGAAGCCTCGCTGCACCGCCAGCCGACTGCAGGCCGAGCTGATGATGCCGTTTCCGCCGATGAAAAGGACTTTGAGCATGGTGTCTTCCTTCTGAGAGGCTGTCATATTCACGCAGGCACGTCCGTGACGTCGCACTCATCCCAGGCGAATCGTCATCGGCCGCGCTCCAGCTTCGCACCCCGCGCCCATCGGCCGCAGACGCTTGAACCCGACGCGCTTCCGTGTGTCCCAGGAGAACGCCGTGCCAAGATCGTGGCGAACATCAGATCGATCACATTGCATGAATATGTCTGGAGTCCTTAGAAAACACAACGCCCCGCATCGAGCGGGGCGTTGGCAGGTGCGGGAGGCCTTTCAGCGTCCTGCCGTATCAGAGTACATCAGCGGTCTGACATCAGACCGAGGTCCGGCAGAACTCGAGTCCGTTCGGTATGGATGAGCGGGCCGCGGCTATGCCTATGGCAGCCATCGATGACCGTCGGAGTGCGCTCGGAGCGATCTCGATACGTCGGCTCCTTCGTCGCGCGACTACTCGATCAGCGCAGAACTGCGCCGGTCGAGTAGCCCGAGGCCGCCCGCGGCCGAAGCGTATCGAGACCATACCCACGAAGCGCGTTGTCATAATATAGAAATAGCGTTCTCATTCCGAGCAGCACAGGAGTCACCCCATGGCAGCCGAACCCACCGAGCCCAAGCGCGTTCCCGGTGCGGAGAGCAGTCGCAAGCTGCTTCAACTGCTGCTGAGCTTCACCGTGGAACACCCCACCTGGACTGTCGCCGACCTCAGCCACGCTCTCTCGATGCCTCAGTCGATGGTCTACCGCTACGTGGCCCTGCTGCGCGAAGTCGGTCTTCTGGACTCGGCGTCGGGCAAGGCCTACCGCGTCACCGATCTCGCCCAGAGCCTCGCCGAGGCCGCGAGCGTCGCTCGTGCACCGCTCTCCGACGTCTCGCTCCCCTACATGACGGCGGTGCGCGACGAGATCGACGAGACCGTTCTGGTGAGCCGCCGCAGCGGCTGGTTCAGCTACTGCGTCGAACGCGTCGAATCCCGCCAGCCGGTGCGCCTGCAGTTCGAGCGAGGCCAGGCCATGTCGCTGCACTCCGGCTCGATGTCGCGCATTCTGCTCGCCGCCATGAACCCCGCCGAACGCGAGTCGTACTTCGCCCGCTTCCCCGACGCGCTCGAGTCCAAGAACAAAGACCGCCTCGGCGACGAAGCACTGCGCGAGGTAGCCCGGCGCGGCCACACCGAGAGCTTCGAAGAGGTCGACGAGGGAATCTGGGGCACGGCCGCCGCCATCACGCTGGGCGGCGAGGTGATCGCCAGCATCGGAACGGCGGCCCCGATCTACCGCGTCGACGAAGCCCAGCGCGCCCGCACAAAGCAGCTCATCGTCGACGCGGCTGCGAAGATCTCGGCGGGCCTGCAGGCCCAGTCGTCCGCGAGCCGGGCAGGCTGAGCCCACCCTCGAGGCGAGATGCGAGATAGGCCGCGACACCGGATGCGACGGCGCATCCAGCCGCGACAGCCCAGCCGACCCCGAGGCCGGCCTGGGTCCCAAGGAACCCGAACAGCAGCGGGCCGACGGCCCCACCCGCGTAGGCACCGCCCTGCACTAGGCCCGTGGCCGATGCGGTGAACGCGCCCGCGCGCTGGGCGATCGTGTAGTGCACGAGGCCGTTCCACCCCCAGCCCGCGCCGAACGCCAGCACGCAGCCCGCGATGAACACCGGCCCGCTGCCGTAAGCGATTCCGCCGAGGCCGACGGCGCCCAGCAGCAGCATCACCGCCACCGTGCGCATCGTTCCGCCGAGGCCGCGGTCGGCCGCCATGCCCACGGCGATGCGCACCACGATGCCGGCGATGCTCGCGCCCACCACGATGAAGCCCGCCTCGGCCGGGCCGAAGCCGCGCTCGACGGCGGTCTGCACGGTGAAGCCGCCGATCACGTTGGCCTGCGCCACCCCGAGAAAACCCGAGACGGCCATCAGCAGAAAGTAGGTGCGCAGGGTGCCGGTGATCCCGTCGCCCTTCCCAGCGCGGCGCCGGGCCTCCAGGGCGGGCACGAACAGGCCGATGGCGAGAAGGGTGAGCGCGCACAACGCGGCGCCCACAATGAAGGTCGCCCGCCAGCCGAGTGTCAGCGCGATCAGCGGAACTGCGATTCCCGCGCACAGCGTCGAAATGGGAATGGCCGCCTGCTTGATGCCGAACGCGGTGCCCGTGAAGGTCGACCGCACGGTCGCCAGAATCAGCGCGTTCGACGGCGGATGGCCGAACCCGTTCGCGGCCCCGGCCACCAGCATCCACAGGGCGAACCACGGCCACGACGGCGACGCGAACGCCACCCCGACCATGGCCACGAATGCCAGGCCCACGGTGAGCATCAGCGTGGGCCGCACACCCCAGCGCTCGGCGATGCGACCCGCGGGCCGCGAGAACACCGACGACGACGCCCAGAACACCGCGATCACGATTCCGAGAATCGCGGCGGTCAGCCCGAGGTCGGCGTTCGCCTGCACCGAGAGGCTGCCCGCCAGGAACACCGGCAGCACCCCGCACACGGTCGTGGCGACCGCGATCGCGATGCCGGCGAACGCGCCGCGCCGGGTCCGTGCCGGCTCAGACACCGGATGCGCGTGCGAGCGTCTCGCCCGTCAGCTCGCCCACGAAGGCGGCGACCCTGTCGGCCACGATCGTCTCGAAGCCGCCGTACCAGTGGTCGCTGCCCACGATCGGGCCGCCGGTCGCGGGGGCGTCGATGCGGTCGAGCAGGCCGGCCCAGGCGGCGTTGCGGTCTTCGGTCTCGCCCCACATCATGAGCACCGGCGAGGCATCGCGGTTGACGGCCTCGATCCACAGACCCTCGGGCTGCGAGGCCCGCTCGATGAGAGAGCGCGCCGAGATGGCCCAGTACCACGAGGGCAGCGCCATGATCTCGTCGGGGCGACCGGCCGCAACGAGCGCACGGGCCTGCGCCAGCGCGGCGTCGAGCTCGCCCTCGCCGGGAAACCACCAGCCCAGCGCCGTGGTGTTCGTGAACAGCGGCGACAGCAGGATGCGACCGGCTACGGGGTCTCCCGTCACGCCGTACTCGCCGGCGTAGTACCCGCCCGACGAGTGGCCGCACACGATGATCGTTTCGTAGCCCTCGGCGCGCAGCCACGCGATGGCCGCGGCCACATCGACCTTGCCGTCGTCGAGCGCCTCGTACATGCCGCCCGCCACCGGGCGGTCCTCGCGGTCGGTGTTGTAGGCCAGGTCGTGGCAGCGCATGTTGAGTGAGAGGTGGGCCACGCCCGGCAGCATCTCGGGGAGGAACCGCGCCTGCACGCCCAGCATGTTCGCTCCCTTGCCGTGCAGGTGCAGCAGCACGGTGCCCGACAGGGGTGTCGATGAAGACGACGCCGTCGGCGACGCGACGGGCGCGGCCGGGTAGTGCAACGCATCCAGAACCCAGCCGTCGGCCGTCGCGACGGTCACCAACTCGGTGCGGATGCGCGCCAGCCCTGGGGTCTTGGGCTTGGGGATGGCGGCCATCAGTGCATCACCGTCCCGCCGTCGACGACCAGCGTCTGGCCGGTCACGGATGCCGCGGCGCCCGACGCGAGAAACCGCACGGCGGCCACGACGTCGGCGGTCGAGATGTCCTGGTCGAGGGCGCGCGTGGCACGGAAGGCGGCCGCGCCGTCGGAACCCCAGAGTTCCTGCTGGCCGGGAGTGGAGACGAGGCCGGGCGCGACCGCGTTCACGCGCACGCTGTCGGGGCCGAGGGCCAGGGCGAGAGCCTTGACCAGGCCGATGACCCCGGCCTTGGCGGCGGCATACGAGAGCATCTGCGGGTGTCCCTTCAGGGCGACGGCCGAGGCGATGCTCACGACGCTGCCCCGCGCCTCGCGCAGGCCGGCGCGCAGCGAGTGCACGGCGAAGTAGGTGGAGTTGAGGTTGATGTCGATCTGCTGCGACCAGATGGCCGGCGTCAGGTCGTCGAAGCTCAGCAGGGGCCAGGTGCCGACGGCGGTGACCAGCACGTCGACCCGGCCGATCGCATCCAGTTCGGCCACCGCGTCGGCGTCGGTCAGGTCGACGACGTGCCCGACAGCACCGAGCGACGCGGCGATCGAGAGCACCGCGACGTCGCGGTCGACGAGGTGAACCGCGCTGCCGTCGGCCACGTAGGCGCTCGCGAGCGCGCGGCCGATCTCACCGGCACCCCCGGTGATCACCACGACGTGCGCGGTCATCGGCTCGTCCCGGCCAGATACGTGCGCACCTCGTCGAGCGACACGACCTCGCCGATCTTGGCCTGGATGTCGAACAGGTTCGCCTCATGCGGGCCGGGCAGCCGATCGCCGACCGCCTCGCGCACGACCACGGGAACGAAGCCCGCCTGCATCGCATCGGTCGCGGTCGCGCGGATGCAGCCGCTCGTGCTCAGACCACCGATCACCAGGGTGTCGATGCCCAGCGCGGTGAGGGTGGCCGCGAACGAGGTCCCGGCGAAGGCGCTGGGGTACTGCTTGGTCACGACGGTCTCGCCGGCGAGCGGTTCGAGCCCGTCGATGTAGCCCGAGTACGGGCTCTCGGGGTCGAGCCATTTCAGGGCCGGCACCTTGCGGCGGAACACTCCGCCGTCGGCCGGGCCGATCACCACGCGGGTGACGAACACCGGGATACCCGCAGCCCGGGCCGCCGAGAGCAGCTCGCGCATGCCGTCGGCCGCATCCTCGACACCCGCGTAGAGCGGGCACTCGGGGTCGACGTAGGCCAGGGCCGGGTCGACGAGCACGAGCGCCGGGCGTCGGCCGAGCGCGAGGCGCCCCGCGAATCCGGCTGACTCGTAATCAGTGGTCGCGTCAGTGGTCGCCGCGTCTGTGGTCGCCGCGTCTGTCACGCGACGGCCCCGTCGACCTGCACGAAGGCCTTGGATGCGAGGACCGGCGCGATCCGCTCCGTCACGACGGCTACGTGGGCGGGATGCCCGCCGTACGCCTGCCACGACTCCGCGGTGTCGAAGGTCATGGCGAAGACGATCGACGCATTGCCCTCCTTGAGCCCGAGGTCGAAGCGCACGTCGGCCTTCTCGAGGCCGGGCACGACCCCCACCAGAGCCTCGAGTCCGTCGCGGATGCTCTCGCGGTCGGCGGCCGTCGCCGTGTCGACGAGGGTCAGCATTCCCATGTGTACGGTCATTTCGCTTCTCTCCTAGTGCTCGGCCATCAGCGAGCCGAAGCCCTCGAGCCGGTCGTCGATTCCATTGGTGCGGTAGGCGTGCCACACGGTGGCGGTGTTGATGGCGATCACGGGCTTGCCCAGTTCGGCCTCCATCTCGGCGGCCACGATCGAGGCGGGCAGGTTGGTTCCGGCCTGGATGAGCAGGTCGACATCGGGCCCGTCGACGAGCCGGAACGCCGCCTTGATCTCGTCGGGCGTGACATCGCCGATCGAGGTGGCCGAGTCGCACTTGAGACCGTGGATGGCGGCGACCTCGTATCCCATCTGCTCGAAGAAGTCGACGACCTGCTGGTCTCCGACGGGCTGATACGGTGTGATCACGCCGATGCGCTTCGCGCCGTAGGTGTCGAGCGCCGCCTTGCAGGCCGCGGCCCCGGTGGTCACGTCGAGGCCAGAGAGGTCGTTCATCCACGACGCGAACTCGGCCGCTCCCTCTTTGCCGCCCCAGAACGTCTCGGCCGACATCCCCATGACGAGGTAGTCGGGCTTGGCCGTCATGACGCCCTTCACCGCAGAGCCGATCTCCTCGCGCAGGCTCTCGAGAAAGGCCACGAACGAGGCGTCGTCGTCGAGGATCGGGTTCGGGATGAAGATGCGACCGGTGTGCCACGAGACGCCGGGCACGCGCATCCAGTTGAACTCGGCCTCGACGACCGTGTTGGTCGAGGGCAGGATGAGCCCGAACTGGGCCCGGGGCGACGAGATGCTGACCATGAGTGCTGTCCTTCTGGGAGTGGTTGTTTCAGTGGGCGAGCGCGGCGGCGGCCGGAACCCGGGCGCCCTCGATGACGATGCGCACCCCGGCGAGCATGAGCTCCTGCAGACTGGCGAGCTCGGCATCGGGCGGGGTGAGCAGCACGAGCGGAACCTGGGGCACCGCCTGGTGGATGGCCTGCAGCTCGTCGAGGTCGACGATGCCCACGAGGCCGAGCAGGTCGGCGCCCGCGGCCACATACTGCGTGCCGCGCTCGATCGCGACAGCCACGGGGTCCGTGTCGGCTCCGCTCGCGTCGACCGGTCCGACCGTCGCGAGCACGAGGATGTCGCGCCGCGCCGTGTGCGCGGCCGAGACCGCGGCGGCCACGACCGATGCGTCCGCGTCGCCGTGGTCGGCGATCTCCACGGCGGCCACGTCGCTCCGCTCGAGGGCGGCGGTCTCCGAGGCGACGGCCGCGGCATCCACCAGGTCGATGCCCAGCCCCAGGATCACCGGGGCCGCACTCGCGGCCGTGACCGTGTGCAGCGGGTCGGCGAGCAGCTGCGAGTGATGCGGTTCGAGATAGGCGACGGATGCGTCGGCCGAGGCCGCGCTGTCGAGCGCGGCTCCGGTGATCGCGCCCTCGCGGACGAGGTCGGAGAGCCGGCGCCCGGCGGGGAGCTGACCGGCGGGGCGAACGGGGGTGAGCCCCCTCAGCATCCGGCGCTTCGACACCTCGAAGCTCGCGATCATCGAGCTGCCGCGCAGGTAGGCCCGCAGGCGCACCGGGTCGGCGGCGATGTCGGCCATCTCGGTCTTGCGTCCGGCGCGCTGGGCGGCGTCGCGCTCGCGCATCTCCTCGTAGTTCTTCTGCGTGTTGGCCTGCACGTCGCCGGCGGCCGCATCGCGGCGAACCGTGGCGTAGGTCGCGACGGCGCGCACCGGATCGCCCCCGTCGAGGGCGTAGCGGATCGCCTGCACGGCCGCGTGGGCGTCGTGGATGCCGCTGTTCATGCCCATGCCGCCGAGCGGGTTGTTGATGTGCGCGGCATCGCCGGCCAGCAGCACGCGGCCCTGGCCGAACGTGGCGGCGAGACGCTGGTGCACCTTGTAGATGGTGCTGTGCGCGATGTCGTAGGGCTTGTCGAGGGCGATGACTCCCTGCAGCCGCTGTTGGACCCGCGCGGGGTCGAGGGCCTGGGCGTCGGTCTCGTCCTCTTCGATCGGAAAGAGCACGCGCCAGTGCTTGGGCGTGCGCAGCAGCACACCCCAGTCGTCGGGATCGTAGATGTAGCTCACGTAGGCGAGGTCGTCGAAGTCGTCGAGAAAATCGTGCGTGGTCGAGGCCACGAGGAACCGCTCGGGGTAGGTCACGCCCTCGAACGCGATGCCCAGGGAGTTGCGCACCTTCGACCCGGCGCCGTCTGCGGCGAGCACCCAGTCGGCGGTGTACGAGGGCTCGCGCCCATCGCCGGGAAGGAAGACGTAGGCCTTGTCGGTGCCCATCTCCACGCGCTCGACCGGCGCGTTGTAGCGCAGGGTCACGTGCGGCATCGCCTCGAGGTGACGCCGGATGATGCGGGTCACGTTCCCCTGTTCGTTCTGGATGCGGAACGGGAACCGGGTGTCGCCCTCCAGCGCCTCCATGTCGAGGTGCGCCAGCAGCTCGCGATTGTGGCCGCGGTACTGGAAGCCGGGCGCCTTGAGCCCGGTCTCGATCAGCTCGTCGGCCACGCCCAGCTCGTCGAGGATCTCGAGGCTCGGCGGGTGAAACGTGGATGCACGTGACTCGCTCGACAGGTCGGCGCCCGCCTCGAGCAGGGTGACGGGGATTCCGGCGAGGGCGAGGCTGAGGGCGGCGGTCATGCCGACCGGCCCCATTCCCGCGATGACAATGGTCGGCTGCGTCTCGCTCGTCACGATGGCACCTTCTAACTTGTGGTTCATAAGAGTGGGTGGGGTGATGGGTTCAGCGGGCTTCGTCGGTCAGCCGGTTCAGTGGCGTTCGACGAGCAGGTCGGGGAAGCCGTCGAGCGGCATGCCCGCGACAGAGAGCTGGCCGGCATCCACGGGCAGGATGTGCCCGGTGATCATCGACGCGTCTGCCGAGAGCAAGAACGCGATCGCGTCGGCGATGTCCGACGGGTCGGCCATGGTGCGCAGCGGAACGCGCAGGGTCAGCCCCTCTTCGCCCTGCGTCTGCCGCATGAACTCGGTCATCGGGGTGCGCACCAGCCCGGGGGCGACGGCGTTGACCCTGATTCCGTGCATGCCGAGCTCGCCCGCGAGCGCCCGGGTCATGGCCACGATCGCGCCCTTCGAGGCGTGATAGTGGGCGCCGAGCCCGGCGACATGGCCGAACGCGACGGTGGAGGCCACGGTCACGATCGCTCCGCCGCGACCTCCGTCGATCATGGCCCGCGCGGCCGTCTGGCAGGTGAGCGCCGTGGCGAGCACGTTCACGGCGAGCGTGGTCGACCAGGTGTCGACTCCGGAGTCCATGAACGACTCCTTCACCGAGACGCCCGCGCAGGCCACCAGGCCGGTCAGCTCGTCGGCCGCGATCTCGGCGACCGCCGCGACGAGCGCGGTGGTGTCGGATGCGTCGACCGTGGCCCAGTGCCCGCGTGACTCGGGCGCCAGCTCGTTCCACCAGTCGATGCCCTCGGGAGAGGTACGGTCGAGCACCGAGACGCGCGAGCCGGTCGAGGCGAGCAGCTGTGCGGTGCCCGCGCCGATGCCAGACGCTCCTCCGGTGATGAGTACGTGGTTCACGCTGTCCTCCGTGCGAGATGGGGGCTGTCGCGGGTGTCGATGGGCGAGGGCTCGTAGCCGGTGATCGGGGCGCCCGCCGAAGCGACCTGGCCGCCGTCGACCGGCAGCACGTGGCCGGTGGTGAGACCGGATGCCGGTGACAGCAACCATGCGGCGGCCGCGGCCAGCTCGTCGGGTTCGGCGAGCCTGCCGGCGGGTGCGCGGCGGCCGAGGCGGGACTCGCCCTGGGCGTCGCGCTGCGGAACGGTCATCGGGGTGCGCACGACGCCCGGGGCGATGGCGTTGACCCGGATCCCGTGCTTCGCGAGGTCCCCGGCCGTCGACCAGGTCACCCCGAGAACGGCCGCTTTCGACGCGTGGTAGGCGAGTCCGAGGCCCGAGACGTAGCCGATGCCGGCGGTCGAGGCCACGGTCACGATGCTGCCGGGGCGGCCGCTCGCCACGAGGTGACGAGCGACCGCCTGAACGGCGGCGACTGTTCCGCCCAGGTTGATCGCGAGGGTGCGATCGAAGTCGTCCTCCGTCACCTCGAGCACGTTCTCGCGGGAGGCGATGCCGGCACAGGTGACCAGGCCGTCGATGGCGACGGACGCGATCTCGTCGATCGCCGCTGCCACCGCCGCCCTCTCGGCGATGTCGACGACGACCCAGGTTCCGCGCGACGACTCGTCGAGCTCAGCCCACCAGGGGCATGCGGTCGAGGGGGTGCGGTCGAGGATGGAGACGCGCTGGCCGCTGCGGGCCAGCCGACGGGCCAGCGCTTCTCCGATACCCGATGCGCCGCCCGAGATGACGGTGTGGATCACTTCGGGTCGACGCTGAGCGACTCGTCGGTCGTGTAGACGCCGTCGACATAGTGACCGAGGGTCACTCCGAACGACAGGTTTCCGTCTTCAGTTCCTTCGTGGACGCCGCAGATGCCTTCGGTCGAGGGCAGCGACTGCAGCGCCTTCTGCAGCTCGGCGGGGTCGGTGCCCGCGGTCTTGAGCGCGTCGGCGAGCAGGTTCATGCCGTCGTAGGCGATGGCCGCGTACTCGGTGGGAGCCTCTCCGTACTCGGACTCGTAGTCGGCCGACCACGCGGCGAGGTCGTTGTCGACGGCAGCCGACGGAACGCACTGGTTGCGGTTGTAGATCTGCTCGAAGCCCTCCTGATTGAGCTGGGCGTACGTTCCGCCCTGCAGACCGGCCACGAAGGTGGGCAGCTTGACGCCGGCGGTCGCGAGCGCGTTGGCGACGACGATGTAGTCGGCCTGCTGTCCGTAGACGAACAGCATGTCGGCGTCGGAGCCGCGGAGGTTGTTGGCCTGGGTGGCGAGGTCGACGTCGCCCGACTGGAAGATCTCCTCGTCGACGACGTCGATTCCGAGGTCGTCCGCCGTCTCGTTGACGACTTCGGATGCGCCGGTTCCCAGCTCGCCGCTCTCGCGGAGCAGGGCGATCTTCTTCACGCCGAGGGTCTCGGCCGCGAACTCCACGGCGGCCGTCGTGGTGACGGCGTCGCTCGAGGTCATCGAGAACGCCCAGTCGCTGCCTGCGGCGAGCTTGGAGTTGGTGCCGCCCATGATCACGGGGATTCCTGCGCGGTCGACCTGCGTCATGACCGCGAAGCCCTGCGTCGAGACGGGGAAGCCGATGACGGCCGCGGGCGATTCGCTGGTGATGCGGTTGAAGGCGTTGAGGGCGGTGGTGTCGTCGGCTCCGCTGTCCTCCTGCACGAGCTTCAGGTTCGCGCCATCGATACCGCCGTCGGCGTTGATCGCCTTCACGGCCATCTCGAGGCCCTGCGCCATCGGCAAGCCGAGCACGGCCGATCCTCCGGTGGTGGGCAGCGCGACGCCGATGGTGATGTCGGCCTTGTCTCCGCCGTCGGCGGACGCAGACGAGGAGTCGCCGCTCGACGAGCAGCCGGCGAGCACGACGAGCGTGGTCGCCGCGGCGAGGAACGCCGCAGTCTTTCGGGTGGTGGTCAGTGCCATGAGGTGTTGTCCTTCGGGATGAGCGATGTGAGGTGCATAGGGAGGGTGGAGATGGGAGTCGGCGGCGCAGTCGGGCGGCGGCTTACGACCCCAGGTACGCCCTCCTGACTTCCTTGTTGTCCTGCAGTTCGGCAGCTGGCCCTTCGGCCACGATGCGTCCTGTCTCCATGACGTATCCGCGGTCACTGGCGCTGAGCGCAAGACGGGCGTTCTGCTCGACCAGCAGCACGGAGAGGCCGTGGTCACGGCTGTACCTGCTGATGAGCTGCACCACTTCTGTGGCGAGTTTGGGGGAGAGTCCGAGCGAGGGCTCGTCGAGCAGCAGCAGGCGCGGCTGGGCGATGAGAGCCCGGCCCATCGCGAGCATCTGCTGCTCGCCGCCCGAGAGCGTCCACGACAGGCTGTCGCGGCGCTCCTCGAGGCGAGGGAAGATCTCGTAGATCTCGCGGATCTTCGCCTTGAGCGCGGCACCGTGCAGGTTGCTGGCGGACGCCGCGACGTCGAGGTTCTCGGCCACCGTGAGGGCGGCGAAGACGCGTCGGCCCTCGGGAACCAGGTTGAGTCCGTGGCGTGCCAGCCAGTCAGTGCGGCGGGTGGTCGTGACATCGCCCGCGAACCGGATGCTGCCACTGACGGGCTTCACCAATCCGACGACGCCCTTCAGGGTGGTCGACTTGCCGGCGCCGTTCGCCCCGATCAGGGTGACGACCTCGCCCTCGGCGACGTGCATGGTCACCCCGCGCACCGCGGCGGCCGCGCCGTAGCTCAAGACGAGATCGGTGATCTCCAGGATGTTGGTCATTTGTCGTCCTCACTCGATCCGAGGTAGGCGCGCAGAACCTCGGGGTGCTCGCGCACCTCGGCGGGGGTGCCCTCGGCGATGATGTTCCCGTTGTCGAGCACCGTGACCTGGCTCGCGACCGACGTGACGAACTCCATGTTGTGTTCGACGACGAGGATCGACAGGTCGGGGCGCGCGATGCGGCGCACGAGCTCCGCGAGGCGCGCGGTCTCGGTGTCGTTGAGTCCGGCGGCCGGTTCGTCGAGCAGAAGCAGCGTGGGCTTGAGCGCGAGCGATCGGGCGATCTCGACCAGGCGGCGGTGCCCGTAGGGCAGCGTGCCCGCCTGTCGTTCCGCATCGCGTTCGACGCCGGTGAGAGCCAGCAGTTCGCGCGCCTCGTGGCGCATCCGGTTCTCGGCCTTTCTGAATCTCGGGCCGAGAGTGATCGCCGAGAACAGGCCGTAGCCGCGTGCGTGGTGCATGGCGACCATCACGTTCTCGAGCACGGTCATCTCATCGAAGAGGCGCAGCGTCTGGAACGTGCGGCTGATTCCGCGGCGGGCGGCGCCCACCGGGTCGCGACCCTTGATGGGGGCGCCGCCGAGGGTCACGGTGCCCTCGTCCCAGCGGTCGACCGCGGAGACGCAGTTGATCAGCGTGGACTTGCCGCTGCCGTTCGGGCCGATGAGGGCGCGCGTCTCGCCGAGGGCGACGCCGAGGCTCACCCCGTTGAGGGCGGTGACTCCACCGAAGCGGCGGGTGAGGCCGCTGATGACGAGCGCCTGGTCGGTGCTGGTGGTGGCGGCGAGCTGGCTCATGACTGGTCTCCCGTTCGAGCGCGTGTTCTGAAGCGGGCCGGCAGCGAGCCGACGAGCCGGAACAGGTTCCAGATGCCGCCGGGGGCGAAGGCCACGACGAGCAGCAGCAGGATTCCGTAGATGAGCAGGTAGTACTCCTGCACCGGGCGCAGCACCTCGGGGAGGAAGGTGAGGACGATCGCGCCGATCACCGCGCCCCAGGGGCTGGCCGCCCCGCCGACCACGATCATCGCGAGGATGGTGACCGACAGCGACAGGTCGTAGGTGCCCGGGCTCACGTAGGTGACGAAGCCGGCGTTCAGGGCACCCGCGAGGCCGGCGAAGATCGCGCCGACCACGAAAGCCAGAACCTTCACCTGGCTGAGCGAGACGCCCATCGATGAAGCGGCCACGTCGCTGTCGCGCACGGCCTGCATCGCGCGGCCGTACGAGGAGTTCTTGATGCGGGTCACGACGAATACCGACAGCACCGCGACGACTCCGATGAACATGGCCCAGTCGGGCACGGTCTTCAGCTCGAAGCCGGCCACGATCGGGGCGACGATATTGCGGATGCCGTTGGCCCCGCCGGTCAGCCAGGTCCAGTTCACGAGGATCAGGGCCACGACCTGGCCGAAGCCGAGGGTGGCGAGCGCGAGGTAGTTGCCGCGCAGTCGCAGCGACGGGATGCCGAGGCCGAGGCCCACGAGACCGCTGAGGATCACGCCGAGCACGAGCGCCAGCCCGAAGTCGAAGCCGAGGGTCGTGACGAGCAGGCCGGTCGTGTAGCCGCCGATCGCGTAGAAGCCGGCCTGGCCGAGCGACACCTGGCCGCTGAGCCCGAAGGTCACATAGAGGCCGACCGCGGCGATGACCATGATCTCGGCGTTGACCGCGATCTGCAGCCAGTAGTTGTTGTCGATGCCCTGCGCGAGGGCGATCACGAGAACGAGCAGCGCCGGCCAGATGAGCCAGGAGACGAGTGTCGTGGCGCGGGTGCGACGCACGGGCGCGGCCGTGGGCAGCGTGGGGGACTGGGGCATCGCGAGCTTCGAGGCGTTCACAGCTTCTCTCCTACCTTGGCCCCGAAGATGCCCTGGGGGCGCACGATCAGGAAGGCGATCATGAGCCCGAAGGCGATGAGGTCCTTGCTGTCTGTGCCGATGAATGTGCCGGCGAGGTTCTCGACCACGCCGAGGCCGACGGCGGCGATGGCCGCTCCCGGAAGATTGCCGAAGCCGCCGATGACGCAGGCGGCGAAGGCCTTGAGGGCGATGAGCACGCCGAGCCCGACCGTGACGGAGAACATGGGTGCGACGAGGATTCCGGCGACGCCGGCGAGGCCCGTACTGATGGCGAACGCGATGATCACTAGGCGACCGGTGCGGATTCCCATGAGCTGCGCCGTGTCGGAATCGACCGAGGTCGCTTCCAGCTGGCGTCCCAGGCGGGTCTTGGTCAGCACCAGGTGGAGTGCCACGATGAGCACCGCCGAGATCACGATGAGAAAGAGCGAGACCGTGCTGATGCGCGAGCCGAGAAAGTCGATCGAGACGTTGGGCACGAGCGAGGGCAGGGTGCGCGGGTTCGGTCCCCAGATCAGTTGCGCCGCCTGGGTCAGCACGATGCCGACCGCCACGGTCGAGATGATCATGGATGCGTGGGGCTTGTTGCGCAGCGGACGGTACGTCACGCGCTCCATGGCCACGCCCGCGAATGCCGCGGCGCCGACTCCGAGTAGAGCAGCGGCGATCAGCGGGATCCCGGCGATGCCCGCGACCGTCGACGCGACGAAGGCGCCGACCATCACGAACTCGCCCTGGGCGAAGTTGAGCACTCCCGACACCCGGTAGGTGAGCAGGAAGCTCACGGCGAGCAGCGCGTAGATGCCGCCGATCGCGAGTCCTGAGACGAGGGGCTGGATGATCACGTGGTCACCGCCGGCGCGACGAACGCGTCGTAGAGTGCCGGATTGCGGGTGCCGACGGGGTCGAGGTGGAAGCCCTGCATCTTGCTGTGCGAGTCCATGAGGTCGACTACGAGGAAGATGTTCTCCTCGAAGCCGGTGCGGGAGACGTAGGCCGTGGGGTATCGCATCAGCGCCACGGGCTGACCGGGGATGAAGCGGTCGGCCACCACGATCTGGCTGCCGAGCACGGCGGGGTTGTCGGTGCGCGAGGTCGAGACGAGGTGCGTGCGATTCTCTTCGGTGCGCTCGGTCGCGGCCTGCGTCGCTGCCTCGACGCGATCCCAGCTGGTGGGGTGGGCGATCACCTCGGCGCCGCGCAGGGTGAGGATGCGCGCGATCTCCGGCATCCAGATCTCGTTGCCGATCATCAGGCCTATCGCGCCGATCGGCGTGTCGGCGACCACGAACTCGTCGCCCGCCGTCGCCCAGGCGCGCTCGGCCTCGCCGAGGTGTGCCTTGCGGTACTTGGCGAAGACCTCGCCGGTGTCGGAGAGCAGGTAGGCAGTGGAGAAGTAGCGGGGCGAGCCGTCGTCTGCGGTGTCTCGTTCGACGAGGTTCACGACGGCCCACATGCCCGCTTCTTTCGTCGCAGCCAGAAGCGTCTCGAGCACGCTCTCGGAGAGGGCGGCCGCCGCCTGGACGTCGGCCTCGACCTCGCCGGGCGCGAAGCAGAACAGTTCGGGAAAAACGCCGAGCTGCGTGCCGCGGCTCGCCGCGTAGGTGATCTGGCCGACAGCGCGGCTGATGGTCCACGACTGCGCGTGGTACCAGGAGATCTGCAGGGTCGCCACGGCCAAAGGCTTGGCGGGGGTTCCGGATGCGACGGGCCCGTAGTCGACGACGTGACTGTCGAGCGGCGCGACCAGTTCGGCGTAGAGCTCTGGGCGGCGGAACGCGTCGAAGTCGCCGATGTCGCGCAGCCGCTTGGGGAACGAGGTCGCCGGCGTGATGTCGGCCCACACCATGCCCTCGTCTGTCTCGCCCGCGTTGGCGAGGATGTCGCCGACGGGGCTGATGACCTGCGAGCCGCCCGTCCAGGGGTAGCCGTCGGCCGGTCCGCCGACCGTGTTGGCCGCGATGTGCCAGACATGGTTTTCGATGGCGCGCAGCGGCTCGTGCACGCGCATCTCGTCGGGGCCGCGGGAGTTCAGCGAGTTGGCCAGGATCTCGGCACCCTTGAGGGCGAGGATGCGGGGAACCTCGGGAACGATGCCATCGGCGCACATGAGCATGCCGATTCGTCCGATCTCGGTGTCGATGACCTCGAGCTGCTTCGTGCCGGGCGTGAAGAGCGTGTACTCGTAATCCCAGAACACCGTCTTGTGGTGCACATGCAGGATGTCGCCGGTCGGGCCGATGAGCACCTGGGCGATGTTGACGTCGGGTGCGGTCTCGGCACGCAGGTCGACGCCGATCACGACGTGGATGCCGAGCGTCGCGGCCTCCGCGCGGATTCCGGTGATGAAGTCTCCGTCGAGCGTCTCGCTCTTGTCGAAGCAGTCTTCACGTGACGAGTAGGTGCGAACGCGGTTCGAGTTCTCGGGGGTCACCAGCAGCTTCGCGCCGGCGGCGGCGGCCTGCCGCATGTAGTCCACGACGATGGCGAGGTTGGCGGTGACGTCTTCGCCCGAGAAGAATTGCGCGGTCGCAACGCGCACGGTGCCGGCGGGAGACAGGGTGACAGGCGTCATTCTCAGACTTTCCATATTGTGTAAATCGCATTCTCACTTTGAGATATGGCGAGCGTAAACAACACCTGTCGAGCCAGTCAATTTCGTTTTCGGGCCCGCTCGTGCTCCGAAATATTGGCGAAACAATTCGAAGGCTGCCGCGGGACAGCACTCCCGGGCGAACTCGGAGCGGCAAAATCCGCGCGCCTATTCGGAATCGAGGGGATGCGAGCGCGCAGGTCATCACCGGAGTCCGCAAACTCAGGCGGTACTGGATGCGCTCCCGAACAGGAACGAGAACCGCTCAGAATTAACGCGGCCGTAACGCGGGAGTACCCTTGTGCTCGCGAGCTAGCCCGAGGCGCCCGGCCTCAGAACCTCTTTCACCACGATCATCCGATACGGCTCGCCGTCGCTCGAGCAGATACGGTGCTGGGTTCCCCCCTTGAAATAGGCGGAGTCCGACGTCTCCAATGCGAAGAGCCCGTCGTCGCCCAGATCGAGCCTGATCGACCCCTCGATCACATAGAGGAACTCGTCTTCGTCGTGCTGGAAGAAGTCGCCGAACTCCGAGTTCTCGCCACGTACATCCATCGGCAGAAGTGCCACATCGCCGCGCACGAGGATGCGACCCTGGCCCGACCCGAACCCACCCTCAGAGCCTTCTCGTCCGCGCACGATGTCGACGCGCGGCGCGGGCTGGTCGAGGGGCACCGTGCTCGAGGCTCCGGCGGCGAGCAGCTCGACCTGGCTGCTGCCGAGGGCACGCGCGATCCTGCCGAGCGAACCGATGCTGGGCTGGGCCAGGCCCCGCTCGACCTGGCTCAGGAACGGATGCGACAGCTCGGCCATCTTCGCCAGCTCGACGAGCGTCAGCCCGCGTTGGCGCCGGATGCTGCGGATCCGGTTGCCGAGGTCGGGCGACTCCCGCGGGTCGATGGTTGCGTTCGGCGACATGGAGTTCCTCAGTGGATCGAAGACGACGGCATCCGTCGGCGGAGTGCCGACAGGAGCGTCGCTGCCAAATTTACACGCCGCATTTCTGCCGTCACACGGCTGAAACATCGCGACACTACTTTAGCTTTTATCAACATTGTGTTGAACCTATCAACATTCTTGTTGATGACCACTCGCCCAGCACCCGCTCCACACCACCTCCCCACTCATCCACATCAGGAGACGACATGCGCAGCACCCGAACCAGGCTCATCGCAGCCAGTGTGGTGGCCCTCTCGGCCGTCACCCTTAGCGCCTGCAGCACCGACGCATCCGGCACCACCGACTCGAGCACGTCGAGCGATCTCGCGATCGGCTCGACCGACCTCGCGGCGGCCGGATGTCCCGCCAACGTGGTCATCCAGACCGACTGGAACCCCGAGGCCGAACACGGCCACCTCTACGAGCTGCTCGGCGACGACTACACGATCGACGCCAGCAACAAGCTCGTCTCGGGACCGCTCATGTCGAAGGGCGAGTACACCGGAGTCAATGTCGAGATCCGCGCCGGCGGCCCGGCCATCGGCTTCCAGTCGGTGTCGAGCCAGATGTACACCGACACCGACATCACCCTGGGCTACGTCGTCAGCGACGAGGCGATGCAGGTGTCGGACTCGCTTCCGACGACCGCGGTGTTCGCCCCGCTCGACAAGAGCCCCCTCATGGTCATGTGGGACCCGGCGACCTATCCCGACGCCGAGACCATCCCCGACGTCGTCGCCGAGGGCGCCATCGTGCGCTACTTCGACGGCTACACCTACATGGAGTACCTCAAGTCGACCGGCGTCATCCCCGCCGAGCAGGTCGACGGCGGCTACGACGGAACGCCGGCCAGCTTCGTTGCGGCGGCCGGCAAGGACGCGCAGCAGGGCTTCGCCTCGGCCGAGCCGTACATCTACCAGAACGAGGTGTCGTCGTGGGGCAAGCCGGTCAAGTACCAGCTGATCCACGACCTGGGCTACCAGCCCTACATCTCGGCAATGGCCGTGCGCTCGGGTGAGCTCGAAGACCTCTCGCCCTGCCTCACCGCACTCGTGCCGGTTCTGCAGCAGGCCGAAGTCGACTACTACGCCGATCCGGCCGCAGCGAACTCCCTGATCCTCGACCTCGTCGACCAGTACGACACCGGCTGGGTCTACACGCAGGGCGTCGCCGACTACTCGGTCAAGACGCAGCTCGAGCTGGGCCTGGCGAGCAACGGCGACAACGACACGGTCGGCGACTTCGACACCGACCGCGTCGGCGACCTGCTCACGAAGGTCGCCCCGATTTTCGACAAGCTGGGAACGCCGGTCAAGTCGGGCCTCACGGTCGACGATCTCGTGACCAACGAGTTCATCGACACGTCCATCGGCCTCGACAAGTAATCGAATGAACCAGCTGCCCGGCGCACACGACATAACGGCGACGAACGCCCTGGCCGAGAGAGCGAGAGCCGAACGCGCTCAACTCGCCTATCCCGACAGGGTCTGGACGAATCCGGGGCTCTCGGCCTCGGGCGAGGCCATCGACGACGTGGTCATCGTGGGCGCCGGGCAATCCGGGCTCGGCATCTACGAGGGGCTTCGTCGCGACGGCGTCGCGCGCATCCGTCTCGTCGACGCCGCCCCGCCCGGCCGGGAGGGCGTGTGGGAGACGTTCGCCCGCATGTCGACTCTCCGCACGCCGAAGATCCTCAACGGGCTCGACTTCGGCCAGCCCTCGCTCTCCATCCGCTCCTGGTACGTGGCCCGCCACGGCCAGACCGCTTGGGACGAGCTGCACCAGATCGGCCGCAGCGACTGGGCCGACTACCTCGCCTGGTATCGCGAGACCCTCGAGATCCCGGTCGAGAACGGCGTGACTGTCACTGATGTGCGATCGAACGGCACGGATGGCGTGGTCGTCGAGGCCCAGACCCCCGACGGCCCGCGGTCGTTCGCCGCGCGCACGGTCGTGCTCGCCACCGGGTATGACGGCGCGGGCAGCTGGTCGGCTCCGGCGATCGTGCAGGATGCCGTCGAACCGGCGCTCTGGAGCCACTCCAACGGTGACATCGACTTCGCCGCGCTCGCCGGACTTCGCGTGGGCGTGATCGGGCACGGCGCATCCGCGTTCGACAATGCCGCATCGGCCCTCGCGGCCGGAGCGGCCAGCGCCGACCTGCTCTTCCGGCGCGCGGCACTCCCGCGCGTCAACCCGCTCCGACACGTCGAGACCGCCGCTCTGATGGGGCACTACCCTGCCCTGTCCGACGAGACCCGCTTCGCCATCGCGCGCTTCATCAAGCGCGTCGACCAGCCGCCGGCGGAGTCGGGCTACCGGGCCGCGAACGCGATGCCCGGCTTCGCGATGCATCCGTCGTCGCCACTCGTCTCCGTCGAGCAGGTGGGGCAGACCGTGCACGTGACGACCCCGCAGCGAACGTTCGTGTTCGACCACCTCATCTGCGCGACGGGGCTGCGAGTCGAGCTCGAGAACCGAGCGGAACTGCAGACGCTCGCCCCGCTCGTCTCGCGCTGGAGCCAGCGGCGGCCCGACCTCGCCGGCGGTAGTGGCGAGAACGGCGAGGCCGGCCAGACCGATGCGACCGACCACGCCCTGGGGCAGTACCCCTACCTCGGCCCGTCGTACGAGTTCACCCCGGTCGACGACGCTCACGACTGGGTCTCGCGCGTCTTCGCCTTCAGCGGGCTGGGCTTCATCAGCCAGGGGCCCCACTCCACCTCGATCAGCGGGCACAAGCACGCGATCCCGCGCGTCGTTCGAGGCATTACGCAACGCCTCCTGCTCGACGAACAGCCCCGCATCCTCGACGACCTCGCGGCCTTCGACACCGCCGAGCTCTACCTCTGAACGCGACGAACGCGACGAACCCGACCGCCCTCTCCACCCCGACCGACCCCACCGCCCCACGAAAGGACAACCCATGACCACTCAACTCACCGAGCGCATCCTCGAGGTGCACGACATCACGGCCGAGAACTTCGCCCCGTTCGGCACCCTGATCGAGCCAATGGAGGACGGCACTCCCTTCGGCGAGCTCGACGCCAAGCTCGACTTCAGCGCCGGAACACCCCGCTTCTACGCCATGAAGCTCGTGGGTCGGGGCACCTCGTTCACCCGCATCACGCGGCACCGCCAGGTGTCGCAGCTGCTCGCATCCGTCGGCGGACACGAGTGGGCGATCGCCGTCGCTCCCCCGCTCGACCCCGAGAACCCGGATGCCGCCCCGAACCTCGACGACATCACGGCGTTCCGCATTCCCGGCGACGTCGCGATCGCCCTGCACCGCGCCGCCTGGCACGCCGGCCCCCTGCTGCCGAAGGGCGCGGAGCAGTCGTTCTTCAACCTCGAGCTGGCCGACACGAACGTGGTCGATCACCAGAACTTCGAGATCGGCGCCACGCACGGCATCACCATGACCCTGGCGCTGTGACGGAGGCCCCGGCCGAGCTGCAGCTCGACCCCCGTCTCACCGATCCGGATGCCGCCCGGCACGTCGCGCGGATGCTGCAGCAGGGCGCGGGTCAGCTTCCCGGCCCCCTCGCTGGCGTGGATGCTCTTCGCCAGCGCACGCGCAAGACTCGCGCCCCCGACGCGGCCGGCATCAGAACGGTCGACGTCTCCGTTCCGACGAGGGAGGGCAAAAGGGCAGGCCGCCTCTATGTTCCCGCCGAGGGATCGTCGGGCTCCGTGCTCTTCCTGCACGGCGGCGGCTGGATGAACGGCGACCTCGAGATGAACGATGCGCTCTGTCGCGACCTGGCCGTCGCATCCGGGGTCACCCTGCTCAGCCTCGACTACCGACTGGCGCCCGAGCATCCTTTTCCGGCCGCGATCGACGACTCGGCCGACGCCCTCCGCTGGATGGCGGCCGGCGCCGACGGCCGACTCAACGAGGGCCCGCTGGCCGTCGCGGGCCACAGCGCCGGCGGAAACCTGGCCGCCGTGATCGCGCAGCAGAGTCGTGACGGGGTGCTGCCGGCGATCGCGCATCAGCTGCTGCTCTGCCCGGTTCTCGACCACGACGTCGACCGCCCGTCGTACCTCGAGAACGCCGCCGGTCTGCCGCTGACCCGCGACGACATGATCTGGTACTGGCAGCTGTACCTGCCCTCCGCAGAGTTGCGGTCGCACCCCGACGCGAGCCCGCTGCGCAACGAGAACCTGCGGGGGCTCGCGCCGGCCACGATCGTGGTGGCCGAGGCGGATCCGCTCTGCGACGAGGGCGTGGAGTACGCGCGTCTTCTCGAGGAGCAGGGCGTCGAAGTTCGCCTGCTGCAGCAGCCGGGAGTGCCGCACCTGTTCCTCAATTTTCCCGACATGCCGTCGAAGTCGGCGGCGATCGCCTTCGCCGGAGCCGCCCTGCGCCCCGTTCCCTGAGCCTGTCCAAGGGAGCCCGTTCCACGCCGATCGCGTGACGCACTGAGGTGCGGAAAGTGGCCGCTTCGACGACGGATGACGCGGCCACTCTCCGCACCTCAGTGAGGCTGTGGCCTCGATACGGCCGCAGGCGGCCTACTCGACCAGCGCGGGAGGGTGCAGGGCCCGTTCCCTGAGCTTGTCGAAGGGCGTGTCGGCGGCGGGCAGGTACCATACTGTCAACTGTCAACGAAAGGCGCTCATGGTCTTCACCGCACATTCTCCGCGCCCCCTCGCCATGGGAGAACAGATCTCGCACAAGCTGCGGGTCGACATCATCTCGGGCTCGATCGCCGACGGCACCCACCTGTCGGAGGACAGCCTGGCCACCCGCTTTGACGTGAGCCGCGGGCCCGTGCGCGACGCGCTGCGCCAGCTCGAGAGCGAAGGCCTGGTCGACAACCGGCGCAAGCGGCTCTACGTGAGCTTCCGGGGCCAGCGCGACATCGAAGAGCTCTACTCCCTGCGCGAGAGCCTCGAGTCGATGGCCCTGCGACTGGCCATCGAGCGAACGAGCACCGAGGGCTGGGACGAGGTGCAGCAGCTCGTCGACGCGATGGCTGCGGCCGCGAAGAGCGGCGACCCCGAGGCGTTCGACCTCGCCGACATGGAGTTCCACACCAGCTTCTACCGCCTCTCCGAGCACCGCCGACTGGCGGAAGCCTGGCGCCCCTACCAGCGCACCTTCGAGGTTCTGCTCGACATGAGCAACACCGCAGACATGGATGCCGCGGTCATCGACCATCAGGGATTCCTCGACGTCGTGCGGGCCGGCGATCCGGATGCCGCGGTCGAGCGACTGCACGACCACCTGATGCGGGCCAAGGGTCGTGTGAGAGACGCCATCCAGTGGTCGGCCGACTCGTCGACCGACGCGGTGTGACACCGATCCCGAACCAACTTCCACAAAAACTGTTAACAGTTGCCAAAAAAGCTTGACGGGCCGATAGTGCATCTCATACGTTGACTGTTAACAAGTTACAGTTCCTCGATCAATGGCGACGAGCAACGCGGTTCTCCGGAACGCTGCCTGGGCCATAGAAAGCGACCCTCCTCATGGCGTCTCCCTCCTCGATCGGATCCGGTCGAACCGTGATCGTCGGCCCCGTGCGTTACGCAGAGCTCTGCGCCGCCGGCCGCGAGCTGCTGATCGAGAACGGTTTCACCCTCGTCGAGAACGAACGGTCCGTACCCTGGACGGCCGACGACCTGGCCGCGCTGCTCCCGACGGCCGCGGCATCCGTCTGCGGCGTCGAGGTCTTCGACCGTGACGCGCTGGCCCTGGCGCCCGAACTCCGCATCATCTCCCGCCTCGGCGTCGGCCTCGACAACATCGACCTCGCCGCGGCGCGCTCCCGCGGCGTCGACGTCGTGAACGCCCCGGGCGGCAACGCAGCGGCCGTGGCCGAGCTGGCACTGGGCCTGCTGCTCTCCGTCTACCGCCAGATCCCCGCCATGAACTCGGGAATCCGCACGGGAATGTGGGATCGCTTCGTGGGTGCCGAGATCTCGGGCAAGTCGATCGGCCTGATCGGCTTCGGCGCCGTCTCGAGGCTGCTCGCCCGTCGACTGGCGGGGTTCGACGTCGACATCGTGGCCTACGACCCGTTCGGCGACACCGACGAGGCTGATCGACTCGGCGTGCGCCTGGTCTCGCTCGAAGACGCGGTCTCGAACGTCGACGTCGTGAGCGTGCACGCTCCCCACGTCGAGTCCACCCATCACCTGGTCGACGCCGGACTGCTGGCATCGATGCGGCCGGGCACCGTGCTGCTGAACACCAGCCGCGGCGGCCTCGTCGACGAGTCGGCCCTCACCGACGCACTCGAATCCGGCCACATCGCCGGTGCCGGGCTCGACGTGTTCGAGGTCGAGCCCGTCGCATCCGACAACCCGCTGCTCGCGTTCCCGAACGTGATCGCGACCACGCACGCCGCCGCAGACAGCCTCGAGGCCTACCACCGCATCGGACTCTCGACGGCCCAGGCCATCGTTGACGTCTTCTCCGGTCGACGCCCGCAGGCACTGGCCAACTGATTCTCACCCCGCATTCCCGCACCAGAACACTCCACGCACACTCACCCAGAGAACAACGGAAAGGATCAATGATGATCACTCGATCACGACGAAACCGACGGGCAGCCCTCGCGGCACCCCTCGCGCTCGCCCTCGCGGCAGGCCTGATGGCCTGCGCGGGCGGCGGCGGCTCCTCGGAGAAGGTCACCGACCTCACCCTCATCGCGGCGAACAGCCCCTGGACCGAGGGACTGAAAGACCTCGCGACCGAATACGAAGACGAGACCGGGGTTAAGGTCAACCTCGAGTTCTACGGCAACGAGCAGCTGAACGACACCCTCAAGGTGAAGCTCAACGCCCAGTCGAGCGACTTCGACATCTACGGCTACCAGGTGCAGGACATCATGCGCGAGTTCAGCCGCAACGGCTGGCTCGCCGACATGACCGACTACGTCGAGAGCGACGCCGACTGGAACTGGGACGACTTCCAGGAGTCGTCGCGAGACGCCGTGACCCTCGACGGCGTCGTCTACGGCGTTCCCGTCATGACCGAGCGCCACATCATGTACTACCGCGCCGATCTGCTCGAGGCGGCGGGCATCCCCGTTCCCACGACGCTCGACGAGCTCGACGCCGCGGCCGCGAAACTTAACGACCCCACCAACGGCTTCTACGGCATCGCGATGCGCGGCGCCAAGGTGCCCCTCGTCACCCAGTTCTCCTCCTTCCTCTACAGCTACGGCGGCGACTTCCAAGACGAAGACGGCAACGCCACGGTCGACACCCCCGAGGCCAAAGACGCCTACGCCTTCTACGGCAAGCTGCTGAAGGACTACGGCCCTCCCGGAGCGACGAACATGGGCTGGCCCGAGGCCTCCGCGATATTCGCGCAGGGCAACGCCGCGTTCTACCTCGACGCCGACAGCCAGGCGTACACCTTCCTCGATCCGGCCAGCAGCGCCGTCGTCGACACCGTCGCATACGGTGCCTTCCCCGAGGGACCTGCCGGATCGCATCCGTACAGCATCGTGCCGCAGACCGTGGGCATCAACGAGTACTCGAAGAAGAAGGACGCCGCCTGGGAGTTCATCAAGTGGGTCACCAACGAGGAGAACAGCAAGACGCTGCTCGCCGATGACACCGTGCCGAGCGCCCGCGACTCCTCGTGGGCCGACGACGCGGCGACCGCATCCTTCCCCGCCGGTCTCGTCGAGATCGTGCGCAACAGCGAGGGCACGGTCGGGCACGACCGCCCCCAGCTCGAGAAGGTGGCCCAGGCCCGAGAGATCGTGGGCGCACCGGCCATCAGCGCCATCGAGGGAGGGGACGTCGATTCGGCCGCCGACAAGGCGAACACCGACTTCCAAGACCTCCTCGACGGCGAGAAGTAACGCCTCGTGCCGGGCGGGCGCTCACCCAGCGCCCTCCCGGCACACCCCCGAACAACACCCTCACGACATCGAAGGCAGATCATGACAACGACCAGTCACCCGAGCTACCTCGCCCCGAAGAGGCGGCGCGGCAGCGGGCTCACCACGTGGGCCGACCGGCACATCAAGTGGCTGTTCACCGCCCCTGCCATCGTGTTCGTCGCCCTGCTCATCATCTTCCCCATCGCCTACACGGTGTTCCTCTCGTTCACCGACTCGGCCAGCTCCGTGACCCGGCCCTTCTCGTTCGTGGGCTTCGAGAACTACGGCAAGTGGCTCGGCGACTTCGAGCGCTTCTGGCCCGCCGTGGGCCGCACCGCCTACTTCACGATCACGGCCCTCGTGATCGAGCTCGTTCTCGGCCTCGCGATCGCACTCCTGCTGCGCAAGACCTTCCGCGGCCAGAGCATCGTGCGGGTCTTCATCCTGCTGCCCCTCGTCGCGACCCCCGTCGCCGTGGGCATGATGTGGCTGCTCATCTTCGAACCTTCCATCGGCTTCGCCAACGTGCTGATGAAGTCGCTCGGCCTGCCCGCGCAGCTCTGGCTGTCGGGAACCGACACGGCACTCAACACCATCGTCTTCATCGACGTGTGGCAGTGGACCCCGATGGTCATCCTCATCCTCCTCGCCGGCCTGTCGACCCTGCCCGAGGAACCCGACGAGGCCGCCCGCGTCGACGGCGCCAACGCCTGGCAGCGGTTCCGCCACATCACCCTGCCCCTGCTGATGCCCACCCTGGCGGCCGCCGCCATCCTGCGCTCGATCGATGCGATGAAGACCTTCGACATCATCTACGCCACGAAGGGCCGCACCGGCGGCTCGAACAACGAGGCCGAGACGCTCAACATGCTCGCCTACAACGAGAGCTTCGGAAACTCGCAGTACGGCAGCGCCGCCGCCCTGCTGATGCTGTTTCTCATGTTCATCATCATCATCCTCACCGCACTCACCATCCTGCGCTCGAAAGGACACCGAGCATGACCGCCACCGCCCAGCGGCCCACGCGCTCCCCCGCCGCCACCGCTCGCGTCTCGCCACCGGCTCCCCGCCGCCGCAAGAAGCGCCTGCTCGGTCCGACCCTGCGCACCATCGCCATCGTGGTCGTGGTACTCCTCTTCGTGCTCCCCCTCGGCTGGATGCTCATGGCCGCGTTCAAGACGAACCTCGACATCGTGACGCCGTCGCGCACCTTCGACTTCACGCCGACCCTCGACAACTTCGGCACGGTGTTCGGTGCGCAGGACTTCGCACCGTTCATCGTGAACAGCGTGGTCGTGGGCGTCGGAGCCACGATCGTCGCCCTCGTACTCGGGGTCCCCGCGGCCTACGGCATCGCCCGGTACCGCATCCGCAACGCGACCGCGTTCGTGCTGCTCGCCCGCGTCATCCCGGGCGTGAGCCTGCTCATCCCCTGGTACTTCCTGTTCAGCCAGGTGCAGCTCGTCGGAACCTATACGGCGCTCATCCTCACCCACATCTTCGTGACGATGCCACTCGTGGTGGCCATCATGGCCGGCTTCTTCGAGGGCCTGCCCGAAGAGCTCGAGGAGGCCGCCCAGATCGACGGCTCCAGTCGTGTCGGCGCCTTCGTGCGCGTCGTGCTGCCGCTCGCTCTTCCGGGTGTGGCGACCAGCGCGATCCTCGCCTTCATCTTCAGCTGGAACAACTTCCTCTTCGCGCTCGTGCTCTCGAACCAGGAGACGCGCACCCTGCCCGTGGCCATCTCGAACTTCACCAGCTACGCCTCGGTCGACTGGGGCGGACTGATGGCCGCGTCGGTCATCATCACGGTTCCCGTGATGCTCGTCGCGCTGTTCGCGCAGCGCTACGTGGTCGCCGGTCTCACGGCCGGGGCGACGAAGGGATGACCGCGGGCACGCATCCGGTCGCCTGGATTCTGGGTGGCGGAAGCGGCATCGGGGCGGGTTCCGCCAGAGCTCTCGCTGACGCCGGCTACACCGTGGTGGTCTCCGGCCGACGCGAGGCCGAGCTGCAGCAGGTCGTCGACGCGCACGACGGGCGGCCGGGCCGCATCGTCGCGCTGCCCGTTGACGTCTCCGCATCCGCCGGCCCGGCCAGCCCGGCGGCGGCCCTCGCGCTCATCGAAGCCGAGCACGGCGAGGTGCAGGTGCTCGTGTACTCGGCCGGCACCAACGTGACCGCCCGCTACTGGAGCGATACCGACCCCGAGGACTTCGCCCGCGTGCTCGACGTGAATCTCACGGGCGCGGTCCGGGCCGTCCACGCCGTTCTGCCGGGCATGCGCCGGGCGCAGAACGGGCTGCTGATCCTCGTGTCGTCGTGGGCTGCCTGGCGCTTCGCGCCCACCGCGGGCGCCGCGTACTCCGCCAGCAAGACCGCGCTCGGAGTACTCGCCGAGACCCTGAACGTGCAGGAGCGCGAGCACGGCATCCGGGCCACGCACCTGTGTCCCGGCGAGGTGCGCACCGACATCCTCAAGACCCGACCGATCGTGCCCACCGAGGCCGAGCAGCAGCTGATGCTCACAGCCGACGACCTGGGCGAGACCGTGCGCTATCTCGCGGCGCTGCCCTCGCGCGTCTGCATCAACGAGCTCGTGATCACCCCGACCAGCAACACCTCCTACTCCGCGGCCAACGCGGCGGCTCGCGCACCCGCGGCCGACACTCCACCCAGCAGAAAGCGAATCCCATGACACGCCGCGACATCCTGACCGCCGTTCCCGTCGCCTTCCACGACGACGGAACCCTCGACCTCGACGGCTCGCGCGAGATCCTGCGCTACGTCGCAGCATCGGGCAACGAGGGCGCGTTCGTGCTGGGCACCACCGGCGAGTTCCCCTCGCTGAGCTTCGAGGAGCGCGGGCAGCTCACGGCCCTCAGCCTCGAGGAGCTCGCCGGCGCCATGCGCGTCGTGGTGCACGTGGGCGCTCCCAGCCTCTACGAGGTGCTGCGACTCATCGACCAGGCGCGAGACCTGGGCGCCACAGAGATCGCGGTGCTGACGCCCTACTACCTGCCCTCCGACGACGACGCCCTGCGCGAGTTCTTCACGGCGGTCGACGCCGCGGCCGAGGGCCTGTCGGTCTACATCTACGTCTACCGCAAGCGCAGCGGCAACTTCGTGAGCGCCGAGCTCATGGCCGAGCTGGCCCGGCTGCCGCACATCGTGGGCGCCAAGGTCAGCGAGGAGCCCCTCGACGTCATCGCCCAGTACCGCGCCGTGGTGACCGACGACTTCGTGCTCTACACCGGGGCCGACGCCGAGCTCGCGGCTGCCGCCGACTTCGGCGCACAGGGTGTCATCTCGGGCGTCTCGTCGGTGCTCCCCAAGCCGTTCCGCGCCCTTGCCGCCGCCGCCGAATCCGGCGACCCCGAGCAGCTCGCCGCGGCGCAGGCCGACGTCGACACCGTGGTCACGGCCATCGCCGGCAACATGGGCCGAATGAAGGCCGCCTACCGCGTGCTCGGAGTCAACGGGGGCACCACCCGCATGGCCATCACGCCTCCCGACGCCGATGCGCTGGCCGAGATCGAGCGCGTGACGGAGCTGCACCGCTGATGAGCACGTCCTACTCCCTCCCCGAGGTGCGCGACCGCGGCATCGTCGCCCCGAAGACCGCCTATCTCATCTCCAGCGGAGACCTGCGCGAATCGGCCAACACCGCCGGCTGGCCCACCCAGCAGCAACTCGAGGCGGCCCTCACCGAGGCCTTCGCGAAGCAGGGCTGGAGCGTCGTGCGCGCCCACGGCGTCGACCCCGTCACCGGCCACGGCTTCATCTCGAGCCAGCGCATGGGCCTCGACGTGTTCACCACGATTCCGCCCGACGCGCCCCTGATCGTGGCCGAGGCCGTGTGGCAGTACAGCCACCACGTTCTCGCCGGACTCCGCACGCACCGCGGTCCCATCCTCACGGCCGCCAACTTCGCGGGCGAGTGGCCAGGACTCGTGGGCCTGCTCGGCCTCAACGCCGGCCTCACCAAGATGGGCACCCCGTACTCCACGGTGTGGAGCGTCGACTTCACCGACGACTGGGCGCACGACCGTATCGCCGAGTGGATCGCGACCGGCGGCATCCGGCATGACGATTCTCACGTGCGCGCGTTTGGGCCCGTCGACTCGCTCGCGGCGACGCCCGAGGTCGAGCTCGGGCGGGCGCTCGCGCACCAGCTGCATACCGACAAGGCCATCATCGGCGTCTTCGACGAGGGCTGCATGGGCATGTACAACGCCATCATCGACGACGAGCTGCTCAACTCGATGGGCATCTACAAGGAGCGGCTCTCGCAGAGCGCCCTCTACGCCGAGATGCAGAAGGTCGACGACGAGACGGCCGATGCCGTCGGACGCTGGCTGCTCGACGCCGGAATGACCTTCAAGCTGGGCACCGACGATGCCACCGAGCTCACCGAGCGCCAGCTGCGCGAGCAGTACAAGATGTACGTCGCCGCGCTGCGCATCAGCGACGATTTCGGACTCGATGCCGTGGGCATCCAATACCAGCAGGGTCTCAAAGACCTGACCCCGGCATCCGATCTGCCCGAGGGGCTGCTCAACAACGTGGAGCGCCCGCCGGTCACGTCGCGCGACGGGTCGCGCGTGCTGTGGGAGGGCAAGGCGCTTCCCCACTTCAACGAGGCCGACGAGGGCGTCGCCGCAGACGCGCTCATCACGAACCGGGTGTGGACGGCGATGGGGCTCGACCCCGCCACGACGCTGCACGACGTGCGCTGGGGGGAGGAGTTCGACGGGCAGTTCGTGTGGGTCTACGAGATCTCGGGCTCGGTTCCGCCGTCGCACTTCGAGAACGGTTACGCGGATGCGGTGGGCTGGCGACAGGGCCCGGTGTTCTTCCCGGCCGGCGGTTCCACGATCACGGGCGTCTCGAAGCCCGGCGAGATCGTGTGGTCGAGGCTCTACATCGCGGGCGGCGAGCTGCACCTCGACATCGGCCGCGCGTCGGCGGTGTCGCTGCCGGCCGAAGAGACGTCACGCCGGTGGGAGGCCACCAACATCGAGTGGCCCATCATGCACGTGGTTCTGCACGGCGTCAGCCGCGACCAGTTCATGGCCCGGCACAAGGCGAATCACGTTCAGGTCGCGTATGCACCGGATGCGGCGACCGCCGATGCAGCCCTGCTTGCCAAGGCGGTGGCCTTCGCTGAACTCGGGGTGCACGTGCACCTCGCGGGCGACGTGCCCCTCGCGACGGCCGTTCCCTGAGCGGCCCCGTTCCCCGAGCGACCCCGTTCCCTGAGCGGCCCCGTTCCTGAGCCTGTCCAAGGGAGCTCGCCCTCGGCCGGTCGAGTTGCCCGAATCCGCCGCCTCATTCGCGATCGATGGGGCCGAATCGGGCAACTCGGCGGTCAGCCCAGCGGGGCCGGTTCCGCGGCGACTCCGAAGTTGTCTTTGAACACGAAGTCCGGGTCGACCTCGGCCTTGATCGCGCGGAGCCGCTGCAGCGTCGCCGGCGGAAAGGCCTGCGCCACGATCTGCTCGCCCGTGCGGCTCTCGAAGCTCAGGTACAGGCCGTCGAAGTGCTGCGCCAGGTCGTCCCACAGCTGCTCGAACCGGGCACTCCGCCCGACCGAGGTGATCGAGAAGTTGGCCGACCTGTGGGCGTAGGCCGTCGCATCCGGGGCCACGTCGTTGATCGCGCCGCCCACCGGGCGGATCTGGAACCACGGCGCCGAACCCGACGTCGCCAGCGCGGCCGCGGCCCGCGCGGTGTCGGCATCCAGATGCTCGACCAGCCCCGAGCGGAACGACGGCTCGCCCTGCCCGTTGTGCGCGACATCCGAGGCGTTCGCCATGACCGCCGCGTACGGCAGCAGTTGCACCTGCTGGCCGACCAGCGGTGCGAGCGCAGCGAAAGGCTCGAGCCTCGCGATGATCGTGTCGGGGTCAGAGGAGTTCACCACTCCGTACATCTGCGCCGTCGCGGGCTCGGCCGGGCGACCGCCGCTGAGGATCACGAAGAGCGTCGTGTCGCGGGGAGACTGCTCCTGCAGGGCTCCGAAGCGCTCGAGGAAGTCGGCCGCGTCGTCGACCTGGAAGGCCAGCTGCGCCCATCCGACGTCGCCCACCGGGTCGGCCACGAAGTCGAACGACACCACGATGCCCACGTTGGCACCCGCGCCGCGCACGGCCCAGAACAGCTCGGGGTTCTCGGTTGCCGAGGCGTGCGCGACGGTTCCATCGGCGAGCACCACGTCGGCGGCCACGATGTGGTCGATCGTGAGCCCGTGCTCGCGCCCGAGAAAGCCCACGCCGCCGGCCGTCGCGAGTCCGCCCACGCCGACTCCGCCGTAGTCGCCACTCGAGAGCGCCAGTCCGAAGGGCTGCAGGGCGGCGGCCACGTCCATCCACCGGGCGCCAGGGCCGATGCGCACGAGCCGGGTGTCGGCATCCAGAACCTCGATCTCATTGAGGTTCTTGAGGTCGATCACGATGCCGCCGTCGTTCGTGCTGCGACCGCTGATGCCGTGGCCGCCGCTGCGGATGCCGAGCGGCAGCGACGGGTGCCGTCGCGCGAACGCGAGCGCGTCGCGCACCTCGTCGACCGTGCGCGGACGCAGCACGAGACCCGGCGCACCGCCCCGCATATAGGTGGAGCGCACCGACGCGTACGCCGTGTCTCCCGGCTCGATCGCGGTCTCGCGCAGCGACTCGGGCAGCTCGTCGTAGGCGATGCCCTCGCGCCTCAGCGCGATCGCCCTGGCGGGCCGGATGCTGTCGGTCGCCACGGTTCCGCGGCTCGCGCGCTCCGTCGCCACCGCTTCACGCACCGGCTCCATGACCTGCTCGGCGAAGCGCTGCAGCGCCGACGGGTCGTCGCCCATCACGATGAACGTGCCCACGCCGTCGTCGAGTGCCATGCTCGTGAGCTGGTCGACGCTCTCGGTGCCGGTGATGTTGAGCATCCTCCTGACTTCCGCAGGTTTGCGCCCCGCCTCGGCCGCCGCGTCGTCGATGCGCGCGTTGCCCGATTGCAGGTCGCCGGGCTTGAGGTAGGGCAGGCTCGGCAGCCATCCATCGCCCTTTTCGCCTGTGAGCCGCAGCATGCGCGGCTTGTACGCGCCCACCCAGATCGGAATGTCGTGCGCCGGCGCCGGCCCCCGCTTCGCCCCGTTGACCGAGTAGTACTCGCCGCCTCTCAGCACGGAGCGCTCGCCCGCCGCCCAGATGCCGCGCATGATGTCGATGGCCTCGCTGAGGGCATCCACCGCCTGCCCCGGGGTAAGGCGACGCCCGCCCATCGCCTCGATCGCATCCCAGAAGCCGCCCGCGCCGAGGCCGAGGCCGAAGCGGCCGCCACTCAGCAGATCGAGCGACGCGGCAGCACGGGCCGTGACCGGCGCGGGTCGCAGGGGCAGGTTCAGCACGTTCGGGGCGATATGGATGCGCGTGGTCGCCGACGCGACGAACGACATCAGCGTCCAGGTGTCGAGAAACGACGACTGGTACGGGTGGTCTTGAAAGGTCACGAGGTCGTAGCCGAGGGTCTCCGACAGCTGCGCGAGCTGAACCGGAGCCTGCGGCTGGGCGGCCGACGGGGTGATGAAGGTGCCGAAACGGAGGGTGTGTCCGTAGTCCATGGTGCTACTTCTTCTCTGCGGGAGTGGTGTCTTGCTCGTTCTCGGCGGGACGCTCGAGGTTGGCCGCGGCCCACTGTCCGAGCTGCTCGAGCAGGGGCAGCAGCTGCTCGCCCTGCGTGGTGAGCGCGTAGGTGACGGCGACCGGAGGCCCGGCGTCGACGCTGCGGGTGAGCAGCTTCACCTCTGCCAGGCCGGTGAGGCGGTCGGAGAGCATGGCGTCACTGATGCCCGGAACGCCGCGCTTGAGCGCCGCAAACGAGAGCACGCCGGAGCCGAGCGTCGAGAGGATCATGCCGTTCCACCGCTTGCCCAGGATGCTGAAGGCCAGGCTCACGGCGGCGTCGCAGGTGTGCAGATCGATGGACGGGGCATCAGGCTTCGGGGTCATGCCCCTAGGCTACGCCGCTAGTTTTCTTAAAGCAACTCTGAAAAGCAGAGTTCTCTCGCCGCGGACGTCATCCATCCGTCAGTCGATGCTCTTCTGCGCGTGGGTGAGAGCGTTTTCTGACGGATGGATTCCCTTCGACAAGCTCAGGGAACGGGAGGGACGAGTCGACTCGGTACGCTCGTAGCTCGCGGAGGAGGGGACTACATGAACGAGGTTGCCGAGGCCTACGGAGCGAGAGCCGCCGAGTACGTCGAGCTGCTCGGCTCCATCGACGCCATGCACCCCTCCGATCGCGAGCTCATCGGCACGTGGGGCGACCAGCTCGTCGGCGCCGCGATCGATGCCGGATGCGGCCCCGGCCACTGGACGGACTTCCTCGCCCGACGCGGCGTCGACATGCGCGGCGTCGACCTCACGCCCGCGTTCGTCGAGCACGCGCGCCTGCACTACCCCGAGCTGCGGTTCGCGACGGGCAGCGTCGACGCGCTCGACGCATCCGACGCCTCTCTCGGCGGCGTGCTCGCCTGGTACTCGCTGATCCACCACGCACCGGATGCGATCGGCTCGGCCCTCGACGAGATCGCGCGCGTGCTGCGCCCCGGCGGGCTGCTGCTGATCGGGTTCTTCGTCGGCTCCGCCGTCGAACCCTTCGATCACGCGGTCACGACGGCCTACCGCTGGCCCGTGGCCGATCTGGGCGAGCGGCTGCGCGCATCCGGATTCGAGATCGTGGAGAGCCACACGCGCACCGGCGTCGGATACCGCCCGCACGGCGCCATCGTAGCCAGGCGGTAGCGGCGCCGGCCGGTCGTGACGTTGTGTTTCACCGGGTGGCGAAGGGTTACGCGAGGTGTCATGCGGAGCGACGCGGCTCCACGAGCATGGGTCGCACCGCGCACGAGCCCATTTTCGAGGAGACCCCCATGACCATTCAGACCGAGGCGCCCACGTCGGCCGACGCGTCGACCGTACGGCGAACGGCGCTGATCTCCGCGTTCGCCACCCCCAAGGGTTTCGGTGACGCCACGCTTCGCGACCCCCGTGCCGATGCGATCGAGCTGCTCGGCGGCGTGCCCGATCCCAGCGTGCTGCCCTCGGCCGAGCTCGCCGAGGCCACGGCCCGCGTGCTCTCGCGACCGGGCGTTCCGGCGCTGCAGTACTCGCGCACCGAGGGCATCTCGCCGCTTCGCGAATGGATAGCGGAGCGCGAGGGCGTCGCGGTGGAGCGCATCATCGTGACCAACGGAGGGTTCCACGGCCTCTCGCTCGCCATCCAGACGGTGGTCGAGCGCGGTGACTTGGTCGCCGTCGACAACCCGATCTTCCCTCTCTTCCTGCGGGGCCTCGAGTTGTCGGCCGCCGACATCCTGCCCATCCGGATCGGGGCGAACGGACTCGACCTCGAGCAGCTGGCCGATCGCCTGCGTGACGGCGTGCGACCGAGCGCGCTGTACACCGTTCCTGACTTTCACAACCCGTCACAGGGGTCGCTGACGGCGGAGGGGCGCGCCGAGCTCGTGCGTCTTGCCGAGCACTACGGCTTCGTGGTGTTCGCCGACAACCCCTATCGCGAGCTCTGGTACTCGGGCGCGCCGGAGAGCTCACGGGAGTTCAACTCTTCACCGCAGGTCATCCACATCAACACCTTCACGAAGACGCTCGGACCAGGCCTTCGTCTCGGGTGGGTTGTGGCGCCGGAAGGCCGTTCGGCGGACATCCTCGCCCTGCGCAGCCGTCAGGATTCGCACAGCTCGACGCTCGTGCAGGCGATCGTCGGCGAGCTGCTGACCAGCGACCCGACCCTGTTCGACACCACCCTCGATCGCGCCCGCGCCCTGTATTCGGAGCGGGCCCGGGCTCTCGTCGCGGCGCTCGAGCGCGAGGCTCCGGGAGCGTTCGAGGCGACAGTTCCAGGCGGTGGACTGTTCTTGTGGCCGCGACTCGTCGACGATGCGATCGACGCGGACAGGCTCGCAGCCGACGCCAGCGCCGAGGGCGTCGAGTATCAGCGCGGCGCGTTCTTCGCCTCCGGCCCCGGAACGGACTCCGCGCGCCACCTGCGGCTCGCCTACGGAAACGTCGACGTCGCCCTGCTCGAGGAGGCGGCCGCGCGCATAGGCCGCGCGCTCCGCAGGCAGTAGCTTTCGGGTCGCCTGCCCGCTCGCGACTTGCCACAAAATGCTCTCTCCGGCCAGAAACTGCGCGTTTTGCGGCAAGTCGAGGCCCGCCCGAGGCCAGAAGTACGTCCGCGCCGCCGAAACCCAGAGTTAACACGGGTGAAACGGCGCCGCAATTGCGATCGCCCAGCATGAGAACATCACCTGTCAATCGACAGGTATTCGAGTTGTTCTTCTGCGGAAGGTCGTGCCCATGAGCACCCTGGAACCAACCCCGATCCACCCCGCTCCATCTCAGAACCACAAGGTCTACCGTCAGGAACTGCACCGCGGTGTGGGCTCCTTCGCGTCGTTCGCGGCCGGATTCTCGTTCGTGTCCATCCTCACTACCGTGTTCCAGCTCTTCGGGCTCGGCTTCGGAATCGGCGGGGCCGCGTTCTTCTGGACCTGGCCGCTCGTGTTCGCCGGCCAGCTGCTCGTGGCCCTCAACTTCGCGCAGCTCGCCGCGCGCTGGCCCATCGCCGGCTCCATCTTCCAGTGGGCGTCGAGACTCGCGGGCACCACCTTCGGCTGGTTCACCGGCTGGGTCATGATCGTCGCGCAGACCCTGACCGTGGCCGTGGCCGCGATCGCCGTGCAGGCAGTTCTCCCCGCGATCTGGGATGGCTTCCAGATCGTCGGCGGGCCGACCGCCGACCCCTCGCTCGCCTCGGCCACCGGAGCGCAGAACGCCGTGCTGCTCGGCGTGATCCTGCTGGTGATCACCACCGTCGTCAACATCCTCAGCGTGCGCATCATGGCCCTCGCCACGAGCGTGGGCGTGCTCATCGAGATCGTCGGAGTGGTCGTGCTGGTCGTCGCGCTGCTGCTCCTGCCCGCGCGCAGCCCCTCCGCCGTCTTCACCACCGACGGGGCGGGCGCCACCGACTCCCCCTACATCTGGGCTTTCCTCGCCTCGTCGCTCATGGCGGCGTACGTGCTCGTTGGCTTCGACTCCGCCGGTGAGCTGGCGGAGGAGACGCACGCTCCGCGCCGAACGATTCCCAAGACGATCATTCGAGCGGTCGTCGTGTCGGGACTCGGCGGAGCGCTGCTGATCATCGCCGCCCTCGTCGCCGCACCCAGCCTGACCGACGGAAACCTCGCCGGCGGCGGAATCGCCTACGTCGTCACCGAGCGCCTCGGCCCGGTGTTCGGTCGACTGCTGCTCGTGGCCGTCGCGGTGGCCGTGTTCGCCTGCACATTGGCGGTGCAGACATCCGGCTCGCGCATGATGTTCTCGATGGCCCGCGAGCGCGCCCTGCCGTTCTGGCGCACCCTCGCCGCCGTGTCGCCGCGCACCGGCACCCCGATCGCCACCAGCGTGGTCGTCGGCGTGGGCGCGGCCCTTGCCCTCGCGGTGAACTTCGGACAGTCGGCCATCTTCACCGCCCTCTCGAGCCTCTGCATCGCCATGCTCTACCTGGCCTACCTCGGAGTCACCGTGCCGCTGCTCGTGCGCCGGTTCAGAACGCCCGACCAGGGTTTCCCGCCCGGCGTCGACGAAGACGGCAAGCCGCTCTTCACCCTGGGCCGCTGGGGAATCCCGGTGAACGTGATCGCCGTGGCCTACCAGATCGGCATGGTCGTGAACCTGGTCTGGCCCCGCGCCGAGATCTACGACCTCACCGGCGAGACCTGGTGGCTGCAGTGGAGCGCCCTGCTCTTCATCGGCGCCACGCTCGTGGCGGGCTTCCTCGTGCACCGCCACGGCCGCAGCCGACACGGCGCGATCCTGCTCGGACACCTGCCGACCTCGGCCGTGCCCGGGGCGCAGGCGGGCGCCGTCGCCACGATCGCCTAGAACACCACTACCCGCACCACCCGAAAGAGAGCACCGGCACCATGACCTCGATAGCCGACGACCACCAGACCGACAGCGTGCTGGCGGCGAGAGCCGACGCACGCGCGCAGGCCGAACGCACCTCGGAGTACATGCCCTACCGACCCGCCTCGTCGTCGCCGGTGGTTCCCAAGGGGGTCGATCGCGACGCCCTGGTCTGGGCCGAGACGGTCGCCCCCGGCGGGTACACGCACAAGGTCATCGCCCGCGGCACGCGGCTGCGGCTCGACGACCCCACGGGCACGGCATGCGCTCACGTCGTGGTGTTCAACGCCCTCGAGACGAACGAACGGCTCAACGTGGCCGACACCATCAAGATCCCGTGGCAGGCCTACCTCGGGGCAGGTCACCCGCTGCTCTCGGGCGACGGCCGCGCGCTGGCCACCATCACCTCCGACACCTCGGGCCACCACGATACGTTCTGCGGCACGAGCACCGACGAGTCGACCACGGCGAAATACGGATCGGCGGCTCCCGAGGGGCCGTCGCCATCCGGCCGCTCGCGCTTTCTGCTGGCCGCGGCCAAGCACGGGCTCACCGGGCGCGATCTGCCGCCGAGCGTCTCGTTCTTCCAGGGCGTTCGGGTCGAACCGGATGGCGCGCTGACCTTTCTCGGCAGCGCCGGTGCGGGCGCGCACGTCGAGCTGGTGGCCGAGCTTCCGCTGGTCGTGCTGATCGTCAACGTGCCTCATCCGCTCGATCCGGCCGACGACTACCTGGTCGGGCCGCTCGTCGTGCACGCCTGGCCGGGCGAGCCCACCCTGCCCGGCGACCCGCAGTTCACCGCGACGCCCGAGGTGAACCGCGCCTATCTGAACTCGATCGACTACGCGGAGGCCCGAGCACTGTGAGCACCAGCACCAGCACCACCCCAACAAGCACCGGCACCGCCACCGGCACCACCACCCACACCGTCGCAGGCCGCGCCCTCGTCACGACCGTGCCCGTCGGCGCCCACTATGTCGACGGCACCACGCTCGACCCGAACGGGCCCCTCGCATCCGGCCCCGTGGTGCTCGACCAGACCGTCGCCCCGCTCGCGCCCTGGTCAGCGCGGCTCCTCGCCGGGCAGACGCTCACCATCGTCGACGTCGGGGGCAACCAGTCGGCCGACTTCCTGGTCTACAACGCGCACGACACCGACGAGCGCTACTCGGCGCCCGACACCCTCGCGTGGCAGGGCAACGCCTACCTCAGGGAAGGATCGGTGCTGCGCTCCAACCTCGGCCGCCCACTGATGACCGTGACCGGCAACGAGATCGACCGGCAGGACACAATCGGGGGCGCCTGCTCGAAGGAGTCGAACACGCTGCGCTACGGGTTCCACACCGAGCACCAGCACGGCTGCCGCGAGAACTTCCTCGCCGAGGCGGCCCGCCACGGACTGGGCGCCCGCGACCTCGTCTCGAACATCAACTGGTTCATGAACGTGCCCGTCGAGCCCGACGGCGCGCTCGGCATCGTCGACGGCATGTCCGCTCCGGGCAAGCGGGTCGCCATCCGGGCCGAGATGGACGTGCTCGTGATCGTCTCGAACTGCCCCCAGATGAACAATCCCTGCAACGACTTCAACTGCACTCCCCTGCGCATGCTGGTCACCGACCCGCTGCGCGAGACAGGACCGGACAACGCATGACCCCCGCCTTCGACACCCTGCTCATCGCGAACAGGGGCGAGATCGCGCGCCGCATCATCCGCTCGGCGCGCACCCTCGGCCTCCGAACGGTGGCGGTCTACTCCGACGCCGACCGCGCCGCCCCGCACGTGCGCGAGGCCGATGAGGCCGTGCGCCTCGGTCCGGCTCCGGCCCGCGAGTCGTACCTCGACATCGACGCGATCCTCGCCGCCTCCGAGCGGCTGGGCGTCGGCGCCATCCATCCCGGCTACGGCTTTCTGTCGGAGAACCTCGAGTTCGCCCGACGCGTCGAGGCAGCAGGCATGAGCTTCATCGGCCCCACGGCCGCCCAGATCGCATCGTTCGGCGAGAAGCACACGGCCCGCGAGCTCGCCGCCCTCGCCGGCGTGCCGATGCTCGCCGGAACCGGCCTTCTCTCGTCGACCGACGAGGCGGTCGCGGCCGCCGAGAGCATCGGGCTTCCGGTCATGCTGAAGGCCACCGGCGGCGGCGGCGGAATCGGCATGCAGGCCTGCACCACCCTCGACGAGGTGCGCGAGGCCTACGACCGGGTCGCCCGTCTCGGCGAGAAGAACTTCGGCTCGGCCGGCGTCTTCCTCGAGCGCCTCGTGCGGCCGGCCCGCCACGTGGAGGTGCAGCTGTTCGGCGCCGGTGACGGCCGCGTCGCCGTGATCGGCGACCGCGACTGCTCGCTGCAGCGACGCAATCAGAAGGTCATTGAAGAGGCGCCCGCTCCCGCGCTTCCGGATGCCGTGCGCCGGCAACTGCACGATTCCGCCCGGTCGCTCGCGGCGTCGGTCGAGTACCGCTCGGCCGGCACCGTCGAGTTCGTCTACGACCCGATCCGCGAGGAGGCCTCGTTCCTCGAAGTGAACACCCGGCTGCAGGTCGAGCATCCGGTCACCGAAGAGGTCTACGGCGTCGACCTGGTGGCTCTGATGCTGCGCCTCGCCCGCGACGGCGCCGAGGGCATCGACCCCGCGATCTTCACCACCCCGTTCGAACCGAGCGGCCACGCGTTCGAGGCCCGCGTCTACGCCGAAGACCCCGACAAGAACGGCCTGCCCAGCTCGGGACTCGTCACCCAGGCCGCCTTCCCCGGCTTCGGCACCCCGACCCTCACCGGCGTTCGCATCGACGGCTGGATCGAGACCGGCCTCGAGGTGTCGCCCTACTACGACCCGATGCTCGCCAAGGTCATCGCCGCCGCTCCCACGCGCGACGCCGCACTCGATCTGCTGCGAGAGGGACTCGACGCCAGCCGCGTCGACGGCGTCGTCACCAACCTGGGCCTGCTGCGCTCGCTCACCGACGAGACCGGCCTGCGCGCCGCCGCGCACTCCACCTCCACCCTCGACAGCACGGCAGACCCCGATCCCCGCATCGACGTGCTGGATGCCGGCGCGATGACGACGGTGCAGGACATGCCGGGCCGCACCGGCTACTGGCAGGTCGGCGTGCCGCCGAGCGGCCCGATGGACGCCGTCTCGTTCTCGGAGGCCAACCTCGCCGTGGGCAACCCCGCCGGCGCACCCGGCCTCGAGATCACGGCCACCGGGCCCACCCTGCGATTCAGCGCGCCGGGCCTGATCGCCCTGACCGGCGCACCGGCATCCGCGACCCTCGACGGCGCCGAGCTGCCGATGTGGCAGCCGGTCGAGGTGGCCGCCGGCAGCGTGCTGAGCATCGGCACCCTGCACGGCCCCGGCCAGCGCTCGTATCTCGCTATCCGGGGCGGCATCGACGTTCCGCTGTATCTCGGCAGCGCGTCGACCTTCACCCTCGGTGGCTTCGGCGGGCATGCCGGCCGCGCCCTGCTGCCGGGCGACGTGCTGCGGCCGGGCTCGCCCGACTCCGACGCAGCACATCCGGCCTTCCCCGCGGGCACCCGTCTTACGCGGGTCGGCGGCGCCACCCCCGCCGATCGACGGCCGGCGCTGACGACCACCTGGCAGATCGGAGTGACCGAGGGGCCGCACGGCGCGCCCGACTTCTTCACCCGCGGCGACCTCGACGTCTTCTACTCCACCGACTACACGGTGCACTACAACTCCGCCCGCACCGGCGTGCGCCTCGACGGGCCGCGCCCGGAGTGGGCTCGCGAAGACGGCGGCGAGGCCGGCCTGCACCCGTCGAACATCCACGACAACCCCTACGCGGTGGGCGCGATCGACTTCACCGGCGACACCCCGATCATCCTCGGCCCCGACGGCCCGAGCCTCGGCGGCTTCGTCTGCCCGGCGGTGGTCGCGAGCGGCGAGCTGTGGAAGGTCGGGCAGCTGCGCCCCGGCGACACCATCCGCTTCGTTCCCGTGCGCGAGGCCGACGCGGCCGCGCTCGACGCCGACCGCGCCTCGTTCACCGTCGCGACCTCCGGCGGCGACGGAGACGACGGCGTGATCGACCGGCTCGAGGCCACCGACGCCCGACCCTCCGTCACGTATCGCCGCGACGGCGACGACAATCTGCTCGTCGAGTACGGCGACCTCACGCTCGACCTGGGGTTGCGGATGCGCGTGCACGCGCTGATGGAGAGACTGCAGAGCGAGTCGCCCCAGGGCGTGCTCGAGCTGACGCCCGGCATCCGGTCGCTGCAGATCCACACCGACTCCTCCGAGCTGAAGGCCACGGCGCTGGCGGGGCTGCTGCGCGAACTCGAGCAGGACATCCCGGCCACCCACGAGCTGGTCGTGCCCTCTCGAACCGTGCGACTGCCGCTGTCGTGGGACGACCCGGCGACCCACCTCGCCATCGAGCGGTACATGAACGGCGTGCGTTCCGACGCGCCGTGGACGCCGTCGAACATCGACTTCATCCGCCGCATCAACGGGCTCGACTCGGTCGACGACGTGCTGAAGACCGTGTTCGACGCCACCTATCTCGTGCTCGGGCTCGGCGACGTGTACCTCGGGGCGCCCGTGGCCACGCCGCTCGACCCGCGGCACAGGCTCGTGACCACCAAGTACAACCCCGCCCGCACCTGGACGGCCGAGAACTCGGTCGGCATCGGCGGAGCGTACCTCTGCATCTACGGCATGGAGGGCCCCGGCGGCTACCAGTTCGTCGGACGCACCGTGCAGGTCTGGAACCGCTTCCGCCGCGGCGGCCTGTTCCAGGAGAACCCGTGGGCGCTGCGCTTCTTCGACCGCATCGAGTGGTACCCGGTGGGCGCCGACGAACTGCTCGAGCTGCGCGCCGAGACCGACGCCGGCCGCGGCGAGTTCGAGACGAGGGAGGGCACGTTCGCGATCGCCGACTACCAGCGCTTCCTCGCCGACAACGCTGACTCCATCGCCGACTTCCGTGAGACGCAGGCGCGCGCGTTCGGCGAGGAGAAGGAGCGCTGGCGCGCATCCGGCGAATTCGATGTGCGCCCCGACGAGAAGGCGAGCGCGCCGGCCGACGCCGTCGTCGTCGCGGAAGGCTCTTTCGGCGTGGCCGCGCCGTTCACGTCGACGGTGTGGCAGATCGCCGTCGAACCCGGTCAGGCGGTGAGCGCCGGCGAGAAGCTGATGGCGCTCGAAGCCATGAAGATGGAATCATCCGTTTCGGCCACACACGACGGCATCGTGGGCGAGATCCACGTGCGACCCGGGGACCAGGTGTCGCCCGGCCAGATTCTCATTTCGATCATTGGAGCAGCAGCATGACCCTCGCCCCGACCGCAGTAGACCGGGTCGACGCCGCCTTCCGACGCATCGACGCCGTCGACCGCCCCGAGATCTGGATCAGCCTGCGCGACCGGCAGGACGCGCTCGACGAGGCGGCGGCGATCGACGCCCGCGTCGCGGCGGGCGAAAGCCTGCCCCTCGCCGGAACCGTGGCCGGCGTCAAGGACAACATCGACGCGGCCGGTTTCGACACCACGGCGGCCGCGCCCAGCTTCGCCTATCGGCCGGATGCGGATTCGACCGCGGTCGGTCGGCTCCGGGCGGCCGGCGCCGTGATCATCGGCAAGACGAACCTCGACCAGTTCGCGACCGGACTCGTGGGCACCCGCAGCCCCTACGGCGCGGTGCGCAACGCCTGGAACCCCGATCGCATCTCCGGCGGATCCAGCTCGGGGTCGGCCGTGGCCGTGGCGCTCGGCATCGTCGACGTCGCCCTCGGCACCGACACCGCCGGATCCGGCCGCGTGCCCGCGGCGCTCAACGGCATCGTCGGCGTCAAGCTCACCCGCGGCCGCATCCCCACGACCGGAGTCGTGCCGGCCTGCCGCACCCTCGACTGCGTCACCGTCTTCGCCCGTGAGCTCGGCCTCGCGCGCCAGACGGCGGAGCTGCTCGCCGGCCCCGACGGACTCGACCCCCTGGCGCGCACGCTCGAGGAGCAGGCCCAGCATGCGACGGCCGCCGCGCTTCCCCCGCGACCCCGTGTCGGCATCCCCACCGCCTCGCAGCTGGAAGGTCTGGCGCCCGGTTGGGCCGAGGCGTTCCACGCGGCGGCCGACCGCCTCGCCGCCACCGGCCTCGACATCGTCGAGGTAGACATCTCCGCCCTTCTCGAGGCCGCGCAGATGCTCTACAACAGCGCCTTCGTCGCCGAGCGCTACGCGGCCGTGGGTGCGCACATCGACGAACACCGCGACCTCATCGGCACCGACCTCGATGAGTCGGTGGCCACCATCGTGCTGGGCGGCGCCGAGCGCACCGCCGTCGAACTGTTCCACGCCCGCGAGGAGCTCGACAGGCTCGGCGCCGTCGCGACAGCCGCCCTCGACGGATGCGACGCCCTGCTCACCCCGACCACCACGTGGCATCCGACGCTCGACGAGATCGCCGCCGACCCGATCGGCGGAAACAGCCGCATGGGGCGCTACACGAACTACGCGAACCTGCTCGATATGGCGTCGTCGTCCGTTCCCGCCGGAACCGTCGACGGGCTCCCCTTCGGTGTCATGATCACCGCGCCCGCCTTCCACGACCTCGCCGTGCACCAGCTGGCGGAGCGCCTGCTGTCGCCGACCATCGACATCCTCGTGGTCGGAGCCCACCTCGCCGACCAGCCGCTGAACCACCAGCTCGTCGCGGCCGGGGGCTCGTTCGTGCGCAGCACGACGACCAGCGCGGACTACGCCCTGTTCGCGCTCGACACCACGCCGCCCAAGCCGGGCCTGCTGCGCGTCGACCACGACGGCGTCTCGATCGCCGGGGAGATCTGGTCGCTGCCGGCGGCCGGCTTCGGGGTGTTCGTCGCATCCCTGCCCTCGCCCATGACCATCGGTCGGGTGACCCTGGCCGACGGCGGCGCGGTGTCGGGGTTCCTCTGCGAGCCGATCGCCACGGTCGGTGCCGAGAACATCAGCGGGCACGGCGGATGGCTGGCCTGGCGACGGGCGCAGGCCTCGATCTAGTGAGACCATGGCACCCATGAGTTCCGTCTCCACGTCCGGCTCCGGCGCGGGCTCCGGCTCCGGCAAGGCGGGTCGGCCCCGGGCCAGCGCCCAGGCGCAGAATCCGACCCTGAGCTCGCGGGAGCAGATCCTCGACGCCGCGGCGGCGCTGTTCTCCGAGACGGGGTTCTCGGGAACGTCGACGCGCGCGATCGCCGATCGGGTGGGCATCCGGCAGCAGTCGCTCTACTACCATTTCGCCGGAAAAGACGAGATCCTCGCCGAGCTGCTCAGCGGATCGGTGCGCCCCAGTATCGACTTCGTTCAGCAGGTCGAGGCGCGCATCCCGCACGACATCACGCCGGCCGGAGCGCTGTTCGCGCTCGCCAGCGTCGACGCGCGAACCCTGCGGCAGACACCGCACAACATCGGCACGCTGTACCTCCTGCCCGAGATCCAGGAGCCGCGCTACGACGCGTTCCGGGCCGAGCGGGAGCAGCTGCGCGCCAGCTACGGCCGCCTCGGCGCGGCGGCTGCGCATCCCGATGTGGCGGCCACGATGAGCGAGGAGCGAATCGGCGACGTGCTGATTCAGCTCGCCGAGCTCGTGATCCGGCTGCGCCGCGACGGGGGCGCGTCGACGGGCTCGTCGGCAGACGCCTCCGACGACGACTCCACGATCGCCGCCTCGTGCCTGCGCGTGCTCGGCCTGTCGACGGCGCAGATCGCCGCCGCCCGCGAGGAGGCCGACGTGGTCACCGCACTCGAACCCCTCAGCGCTGCCACGCGCTGAACGCGGGGTCGTGCCCGGGCCAGACCTCCACGCCCGGCTCGCCCGCCAGATCGGCGAGCCGCTCGATCGACCGTTGCGCGGCATCCTCATCGCCGGGGACCGCCGTCCACCCGCACGGGATGCGCTCGGTCAGGTTGCGCTGCAGATCGGCGGCATCGCAGGCGAGAACGACAGAGCGCTCCGCCAGATCGACGCGGAACGACTGGTGGCCCGGGGTGTGACCGCGGGTGTCGAGAGCGGTGAAGCCCGGGGCCAGAACCGTGTCGCCGTCGAGCAGCAGAACCTGCACATCGGCGTCGAGCACGTCTGCGGCGACGACGATCTCGCGCCGGCCGATTCCGGTCTCGAGCCACTGCCACTCCCGGCGCTGCACCACGACGGGCGTGCCGGTGGGGGCGAGGCGCAGGCCTCCGGTGTGGTCGAGGTGCAGGTGCGAGATGGCGCAGAAGGTCAGGTCGCTCCAGTCGAGCCCGGCGGCCGAGACGCCCTCGGCGAGTGCGTCTCCGGGCGGCACGACGGCCGTGTAGCTCTCGTAGTCGTAGTGGGCGGCGCGGCGCTCAGGATCGCGCACGCCGTCGAGGTTGAACCCGCCGTCGACGAGCGCCCAGCCGTCGTCGTAGACGACGATCGCGCCCGTGACCGGCTCGAGCAGGAATCGCTTCGGGTCGCCGCCGCGCACCGAAAGCGACTCCTGAATGGGTTCGTAGCCCAGCACCAAGGGCACGACCCTGCGCGGGATACCGGCGAGGTCGAAGGGGCTGCTCCAGTCGCGCACGCTGCACTTCATGGGGTCTCCTCCGGGGTGACGCTTCATCTGGAACGAACTCTTGTGGCCCGTTCCAGATTGGATACAATATAGGTCAAAGCGAATCCATTCTATGGTTTTCCCGCCCGAGATTGTTTCCCAGCCCGAGATTGTTCCCAGCCCGAGGACGCCATGACCGACGCCATTGACATCAACATCCCCATCCACGGCGAGATGCTGCACTGGGGCCGACGCCCCACCTTCGAGATGGTCGAGCAGATGGCCGACGGCTACGCATCCGACGTCTCGCGCTGGCTCATCGGCGCCCACACCGGAACGCACGTCGACGCTCCCTCTCACTTCGTTCCCGGCAGCACCACCGTCGACCAGATCGCCCTCGACAACGTCGTGGGGCCGGTTCGTGTGCTCGACCTGCGCCACGTCGTCGAGGAGATCACGGCGGCCGACCTCGAGGGCGCCGGCGCCGAGGGCGCCGCTCGCGTGCTCTTCCGCACCCGCAACTCGACCGACGCGCTGACCCGGCCGGAGAAGTCGGAGACGTGGGTCGGACTCGGTCCGGACGGCGCCGCGTGGCTCGTCGAGCGGGGAGTGCTCTTCGCCGGCATCGACTACATGACCATGGAGGCGCCCGCGAACACCGCGACCTGGCCGACCCACGTGGCCCTGTGCGGAGCGGGCGTGGTGATCCTCGAGAACGCCGATCTCTCCGAGGTCGAGCCCGGCGACTACCTGATGGTCTGCCAGCCCGTGCCGTTCGCCGGTCGCGAGGCCGCCCCTGCCCCGACCGTGCTCCTGCCCCTCCCCGCGTAAGTCGTCCTTGATGAATACAGAGAGCCCCATGCATCTCGTCCTCGTTCACGGAATGGGCGGAACCCCCTTCACGTGGTCGTCCGTCGTTCCGCTGCTCGAGCAGCGCGGACACTCGTTCTCCCTGGCCGACAACCTCTCGCAGTCGCTGTACGACGACGAGGCGAACGTGCGCGCCCTGATCGACGCCGTCGACGGCCCCGTGCTGCTCGTCGGGCACTCCTACGGCGGCGCCGTCATCACCGCCGCGGGCAGGCACGACAGGGTGGTCGGACTCGTCTACGTCGCCGCGTTCGCCCCCGACGGCGGCGAATCGGTGAGCGAGATCGTCAGCGCCTACGAACCGGCCGAAGTGTCGAAGTACTTCACACGCGGAGCCGACGGCGAGTGGATCCCGGCGCCCGACGAGGAGTCGTGGCGCGAGCTCGCCTGGGACGTTCCCGAGGAGGTGCGCCTCGCCGGTCGCGCCGAGAGCAGAGTCTCGGCGGATGCGATCTTCACGCAGTCCACACCCGCGCCCGCCTGGGCGTCGAAGCCGAGCTGGTACCTGATGGCCACGAGCGACAAGCACCTGCGCCCCGAGATCCAACGCGACATGGCCGCACGCATGGAAGCGACGCTCGACGAGGTAGACACCAGCCACGCGATACCGCACGCGGCCCCCGAGCGCGTGGTCGCCACGATCGAGCGCGCCCTCGAGGGAACCTCTGCGCTGGTTGAGTAGCCCTCTGCGCTGGTTGAGTAGCGAGGGACGAGCATATCGAAACCACCGCCGACTCCAGGCCCTAGCCACCACGGCATCACCGCTCCGTCAGCGGGCAGCCGCGCGGTCCGCGACAGAGCTCTCACCCGTTAAGGGCGCGTTCGCCGTCGCGCGCACCTGCCGGTTCAAGGCTGGCGCCCTTCGACAGGCTCAGGGAACTATCCGTTCCCTGAGCCTGTCGAAGGGCGAGCGTTGCCCCGGAGTCGCCGGTAACCAATTCAGGAGGAGAGCGTCGCCGACGGCACTATCCACGTGGGCGACCGCTCCTCCTGAATTACGCACGACACTTCAGCGGGTCAGAGCGCGGCCGGCACCCTGCCGTCGAGGTCTTTGACGACGCGTCCGGCCTGAAGCACCATGCGCACGGCAGCGGAGTCGGCGAGTTCGCCGATACTCTCGAGCGGATCCACCGCGGTCACCACCAGGTCGCCCTGCTTGCCGGCCTCCACCGTTCCGAGGTGCTCCTCGAGTCCGAGCAGCCGGGCGCCGCCCAGGGTGCCCGCCCGGATGGCCGCGAGCGGGTCGAGGCCTACTTCGACGAGGCGCGCGAGTTCCGCGAGGTTGCGGCCGTGCGGGTGCACTCCCGCGTCTGTGCCGAGGGCGACGGGCACGCCGGCCGCCACGGCGCGGCGCACGGAGTCGAGGCCACGTCTCTGCCGCGCCTCGCGGTCGGCCAGCGCCGCGGGCGAAGTGGTCGCCGGGTCGAGCGTGCGCAGCAGCGTGCTGAGCGTGGGCACGAGCACGGTGCCGTGCTGCAGCATCAGCTCGATCGTCTCGTCGCTCAGGTCGTAGCCGTGCTCGATGCTGGCGGCTCCGCCCAGAACGGCGACGCGAACGGCAGCGTCGGTCAGAGCGTGCGCGGTGACAGGCCGCCCACCGCGCTCGGCCGTGAGCCGGGCCACGAGACGTACGTGTTCGACGGGCAGTCCCGCATCCGCCGGGTCGTCTGTGGGCGAGCCGACGCCGCCGGAGGTCGAGACCTTGATGGCGTCGGCGCCCATACGCATGAGCTCGCGCACGGTGCGGATGACGTCGTCGTCGGTGTCGACGACGCCCGGCGTGGGCATGCCCGGGCGCACGGCCCACGCGGGCAACGAGCCGTTGGGGCGCACCGGGTCGGCGTGCCCTCCGGTGGGCGACAGCATCGAGATCGCCAGGTGCAGTCGAGGCCCGATGGCCGAACCGCGCGCGATCGCGTCGCGGTAGCCCGGGGTGAGCCCGTCGAGGTCGCGCGCCGTGGTCACGCCCGCGAGCAGGGTCGTTCTCAGCACCGACGCGGTCTCGAGCACGTGCTCCTCGGCAAACCGCGAGCGCTGCGTCTCGGGGTCGCCCGGAACCATGCTGAGGTGCACGTGCGCGTCAACGAAGCCCGGCATCAGGAAGGCGCCCGTGAGGTCGATCGACGGCGCAGACGACACCGACGACACCGACGACACAGCGGCTCTGCGCGGTCCGGCGTAGGCGATCACCCCGTCGACGAGCTCGACCTCGGAATCCGCCAACGGCGGACATCCGGTGCCGTCGATGAGCGTCGCGCCCACCAGGCGCACGACGCCAACCGACAAAGGCGTCTGGGGAAGACGAGCCGCCATCAGCCGGCGAGGCTGAACCCGGGCGCGCCCGGATCGGCGTCGAGCAGCCGGCGGGTGTACCAGTGCTGCGGATCGGAGTAGACCTGCTCGACCGGGCCGGACTCGACCACCTCGCCCTGATAGAGCACCACCACGTCGTCGCTCACGCGCTGCACCACGGCGAGGTTGTGCGAGATGAACATCATGGTCACGCCCATCGACTCCTTGATCGAGGCGAGCAGTTCGAGGATCTGCGCCTGCACCGACACATCGAGCGCCGAGGTGATCTCGTCGGCGATCACGAGGTGCGGGTCGATGATGAGACCGCGCGCGATGGCGATGCGCTGGCGCTGCCCGCCCGAGAACTCGTGCGGGTGGCGGTGCATCATCTCGGGGCTCAGGCCGACGCGCACCAGCCACTCGGCGATCAGCTGCTCGTGCGTCGCCACGCGGCCGCGAGCCGGGTCGATGGCCTCGGCGAGCGTCTGCGCGATCGTGCGGCGAGGAGACAGCGACGAGTACGGGTCCTGCGGAATCATCTGGGTGCGACGACGATACGCGCGCATGGCCCGGCGGTCGGCCGCGACGATGTCGACGCCGTCGACGGTCGCGGTTCCGGATGCCGCGCGCACCGTTCCGACGAGGACCTTCGCGAGCGTCGACTTGCCCGAACCGGATTCGCCCACGACTCCCACGGTTCGTCCCCGCTCGAGACGCAGATCGACCCCGCGCAGCACCTGTGCGGACCCGAAGGCGACATCGAGGCCGCGAACGTCGACCATCGGCTCGACCGTCGGCTCGCTCATCGGCTCGCTCATGCGCGGGCCTCCCCCGGCGCCTTCGCCGGAGCCGACGCCGGCGCCTTCACGGCAACGGTCGGCGTCGCAGCGAGGAGCTGCTTCGTATACGGATGTTGCACGGTGTCCTCCGAGAGTGTGGCCACGTCGTCGATGCGCTCGACGATGCGGCCGTCCTTCATCACGAGCACGCGATCGCAGAGCGCGCGAACGACGCCGAGGTCGTGCGAGATGAACAGCACCGCGGTGCCCGACTGCTCGTTCATGCGCTTGAGCAGCGACAGCACCTCGCGCTGCACGGTCACGTCGAGGGCGGTGGTCGGCTCGTCGGCGATCAAGAGATCGGGCTTGGTGCTCATGGCAGACGCGATCATGGCGCGCTGCTTCATGCCGCCCGAGAGCTGGTGCGGATGCTGCCGCAGTCGACCCTCCGGATCGCTCAGCTTCACCGCCTCGAACGCTCGCGCCAGAAGCCCGAGGGCCCCGCGTCGCGAGAAGCCGAGGCGCATGGTGAGCACGTCCGACAGCTGGGTGCCGAGGATGAGGGCCGGGTTGAGGGCCGTGCCGGGGTCCTGGTAGACGAGGCCGATCTTCGAGGCGAGGGTGCGACCGGATACGCGGCCGAGCAGATCGGTGCCGCCGAGCTCGAGGCGCCGGGCCGAGGCCTCGAGGCCCTCGCCGAGCAGCCGGGCCACCACCGACGCGGTGAGCGACTTGCCCGAGCCGGATTCGCCGACGATGCCGAGCACCTCGCCGCGGCGGATCGTGAACGACACGTCGGAGACGAGGGGCCGCCCGGTGGTGCCGTGCAGCACCGTGATGCCGTCGGCGACCAGAACGGTGTCGTCCGCCTCGTCGAGGACGACGGCCGGTTCGCCCTCTGCCCGCACGAGACGGGCGCGGGTGGAGTTCGATCGGGGGTTCGCGGCCGCTGCGAGGCCGTCGCCGACCATGAGGGCAGCGAGCGAGGTGAAGGTCAGCGCCACCGCCGGCCCCACGATCACGATCGGGTTCACGGCGATCCTGCTCAAGCCGTCGTTGAGGAGAGTTCCCCAGTCGAACGCCGGGCTCTGCGCGCCGAGGCCGATGAACGAGAGGCCCGAGATCTCGACGAGGGCGCCCGAGAAAGCCCCGGCGATGAGAATCAGGATGGGCTCCGCCATGTTCGGCAGCACGTGGCGCAGCGCGAGGCGATGCACCGGCACGCCCATGAGGCGCGCGGTCGTCACGTATTCGCTCGACGAGATCTTCGCGGCGAGGTTGGCCGTGAGCCGCGCGAAGCCGGCGATGTTCGCCACCGCCACCGCCACGACCACCTGCACGACGCCCTGGCCGAGGATCGCCGCGACGATGATGGCGACCAGCATGGTCGGGTAGCTCACGGCGAACTCGATCAGTCGCAGGCCCAGTTCCCGGATGCGCCGGGGCGCCAACCACACGCCGATTCCGAAGGCGATTCCCACGATCGACGAGAGCGCGGTCGCGAAGAGCGCCATCAGAACGGTCGACTGGGTCGCGACGAGCGTTCGGGCGAGCATGTCGCGTCCGAGCGTGTCGGTTCCGAGCGGATGCGCGGCGCTCGTTCCCTGGCCAGGGTCGCTGCCCACGCCGGTGGCCTGCGTGCCGAGCATCAGCGGCGCGACCACGGCGATGACCGCCACGACGGCGAGCATAACGAGGCCGATCACGAGCCCGGGGTTCCAGGCGAAGCGGCGCGGCCGGTCGGCGGGGGCCTCCGCCATGCGGGCGAGGGCTGCGGGATTGGACTCAGTCACGCTTTTCTCCGAGAGTTCGGGGGTCGATGAGACCGAGGATGATGTCGATGACCAGGGTCATGACCAGCGAGATCAGCCCGATCACGAACACGGCCGCGCGGATCACCGGGTAGTCCTTGTCGATGGCGATGGCCTGCACGATCACTCCGCCGAGGCCGGGCCAGGCGAACACGGCCTCGGTGATGAGCGCCGATCCCAGCAGGGCGGTGAGGATGATGCCCGAGAGGGTGAGTGCCGTTGTCAGCAGGTTGGGCAGCATGTGCTTCACGTACAGCGATAGCGTCGGCAGGCGCCAGCCGCGCGCCGTGCGCATGTAGTCCTGCTCGAGGATCACGGCCGTCTCGCGACGCACGATGCGGGCGACCGAGCAGATGCCGCCGATCGAGAGCGAGGCGATGGGCAGGATGGCCGCAGTTCCGAGGTTGTAGGCCGGCGAATAGGCCGGCGGCAGCACGCGCCACAGCACGGCGAAGACCACGACGAAGCCGGTGGCGAGCACATAGGTGGGAATCGACGAGATGATCCCCGTCACGACGCTGAACGAGAGATCGAGCCAGCGCCGGCGGTCGCCGCGCGTGGCCACGCCCACGGCCATGCCGAGGGCGATGCCGAGCACCAGCAGGAGCAGCACGGCGGCGATGGTGATCGTGAGCGTGTACGGCACCGCCGTCATCACGATGTCCATGGCCGGCTGCCGGTAACGGTACGAGTCCCCGAAGTCGCCCTGCACGACTCCCGAGAGATAGGTCCAGAGCTGCACCGGCAGCGGCTGGTCGAGGCCGAGCTGGGTGCGCACCAGCTCCACCTGGTCGAGGCTGGCGTTCTCGCCGGCGATGGCCGTGGCCGGGTCGCCGGGAATCAGCTGCACGATCAGGAAGGTCACCAGCACGAGCAGCGCCAGGTTCACGACGAGGCCGACGACGCGGCGCACGAGGAACGTGCGCCACGCGCCGGCGAGGGTGGCAGCCTTGACGGGGCGGCCGTTTGTCGGGGTGCCCGGACCGGGCGCCGAGAGGCCTTCGGCGGTCGTGGTGCTCATCGCGTGTTCTCCTCAGTACTCCGGTCCGGGCGGTGCGTCATGTCGTTACGAGGTGATGCGCATGGCCGAGATGTCCCAGTAGCCCGAGAACACGTACGAGGCGAATCCCTCGCGTGCCACGTAGCGGTGGGTGTCGGTGATCAGCGGGGCCATGTCGACGCGCTCAAGAATCGTCTTCTGCGCGGCTTCGAAGTCGGCGCACTGCTCGTCGGGGTCGGTCGCGCTCATTCCGGCCTCGTAGTCGGCCACGCCCTCGGGGTTGTCGCTCGAGGCCACGTTCGTGCCGCCCTGGGCGTAGGTCGGTCCGAGGTAGCGCGCGATCGACGTGTCGATGAGCCCTGCCTCGGCGTTCTCTGCCGCTATGGCCACATCCCAGGTCTCGGGCTGGGTGCGCATCTGCTTGGTCCAGTCGGCGGGGTCGGGTGCCGAAACCGTGACGGTGGCGCCGGCCGCACGAAGCGACTCGGCCAGGAAGTCCGCCGCCGGGTCCCAGTTCGACATCATCAGCAGTCGGATGGTCTTGCCGTTGAGAACCTTCGCGGCCGCAGCGGGGTCGTAGGACTGAACCAGCGACGAGTCGTCGAGTGCACAGCGGTAGCTCGCAGCATTGACGGTGTTCTGCTCGACGCCCAGACTGTCGAGACCGGCGGCGTTGAAGCCCTCGCGGTCGATGGCCTGCGCGACGGCGGCGCGAAGATCCTGGTTGCCCTCGAAGACCGAGCCGGCACCCGGCGCCTGGTTGAACACCAGGTTGTAGGCCGAGCTCGCGAAGGTGACCGTGGAGTACCCGTCGCCTTCGAAACGCTGCGCGTTGGCGTCGTAGAAGCGAGCGAGATCGACGCCGCCCGACTCGAGCAGGTTGGCGCTCGTGTTGGAGTCGGCCTGAACGGTGAGGTTGATCGTCTTGGCCGGCTTGCCCTCCACGTTCTCCCAGGCGGGCCACGCGTCGTAGTCGTCGCGCAACTCGTACTGCACGCTCTTCCCGGCCGCGGACTCGCTCAGCGTGTACGGACCGGACCATGCGCCAGCGACAGTTCCCGCCGCGAGACCCTCGGGGTCGGCGATGCCTGCGGGGCAGATGATGCCGGAGCCGGGGCGGGTGAGTCCGCCCAGCATCTGCGAATACGGCGCACTGAGCGAGATGGCGAGGGTTCCGGCAGCGTCGTCCGGGGTGAAGGTGGGGGTACCGGAGCCGAAGGCCTGGTTCTTCCAGGTCTGGGCGCCCGAGTCGTCGAGGCCGACCAGGTAGCCGAACGAGTCGGCGACGACGGTCGGGGTGATCGGGGTGCCGTCGGAGCAGGTGGCGTCGTCTCGGATGGTGAACGTGTAGTCGGAGGCCGAAGTCGACGACCAGTCGGTGGCGAGGCCTCCGATGTATCCCTCGGTCTCGCCCTGACGCAGCAGGGTGTCGAAGCCGAGGCGGGCGACGGTCACGTCGCTCGACGCCGAGGCCTTCGCGGGATCGAAGGTGGCCGGGGCGTACCAGAGTTCGGCATTGATCGTGTCGGTGGTGCCGGAGGCGGCCTGGGGCGCGCCGGTGGAGCAGGCGCTGAGCGCGAGGCCCGCCGCCGCCACCAGCGCGACGCCGGCGATCATTCTCTTCCTAACCATGGTGCTGTCCTCCAAAGGATGTCGGTGGTGCGTCGGGTGCAGAATGTGTGGTCGAGGCCGCAGGCGCACCGTCTTCGCGCAGGCGAATCGGAAGCCGGTCTCTCAACTTGGATCCAATCTAGTGCGATACGCATCCAATAATGTTTCGAGGGGATTACAAAACCCGGAGATTTTCCCGCGTACCGCTGACCCCGGGCGGAGATTCCTGCCTACCGGGAGGCATAGACGGCCGGTGGCTCGAAATCTCCGCCCAACCTGGCGAACGGGAGGAGATACGCCAGACCGACGCAGTATTCGCGTCGGATGTGCTCATCTCCGCCCATTGCGCTGGTCGAGGAGGCCGCCCGCGGCCGTATCGAGACCATCCCGGGCGGAGATTCCTGCATACCGGGACGCATAGGCGGCCGGTAGCTCGATTCCTCCGCCCAACGTGGCGAACGGGAGGAGATACGCCACACCGACGCAGTATTCGCGTCGGATGCGCTCATCTCCTCCCGTTCCGCTGGTCCTCTCGCGCGGGAGTTCCGTCAGTGGGCGGGCGGGAGCTGGTGCACGGGAGCCCCGCCCACCTCCGTGCGCAGCACGCGCGACGCGGCGAACTCCGACGCCGAGCACGTGGTCGGGTCCACGTCGAGCAGCACCCAGTCGGCGAGGAATCCCTCGCGCAGCATTCCGCAGCGGTCCTCGGAGAAGGCCGCGTACGCCGCGCCGCGCGTGTACGCGCGCACCGCCTCGAGAACCGTGATCGCCTGATCCGGGCCGAGCGGGACATCCAGCCCGCGCATCCGCCGCTCGACGGCGGTCGAGACGAGCTCGCGAGGGTCGAACGGAAAGTAGGGGGCGTCGCTTCCCATGGCGACCGTGGTTCCCGCGTCGAACCACGCCCGCGTCGGGTTGACCGAGGATGCGCGGTCGCCGAGGCGCTCGGCCAGACCTCGCGCGTTGTTCCAGGCGATGGATGGCTGCAGCGACGCGATGACTCCGAGCCGGGCGGCGCGGCGCATGCTCTCGACGCTCGGCTCGAGATATGCGTGGATCAGCTGGCAGCGCAGCGGGCCGAGAACAGAGGGAGGCGCCGCGGCCTCGAGCCCGTCGAGCACCTGCTCGACCGCCCTGCTGCCGACGGCGTGCACCCCGAGGCCCCAACCGCGCTCGACACAAGCAGAAGCGAGACGCGCGAACTCGTCGGCAGAAAGGCGCTGAACGCCATGATCGCCAGACGCCCATGGTCGCTCGAGCAGCGCCTGGCCCTTCATGCCCTCTCCGTCGTAGTAGACCTTGATCGGGCCGAGCCGCAGGCGGTCGTCGCCGTCGCCGGTCGCGCCCGCGATGCCGTCGAGAACGCGCAGCGCGGCGTCGACGTCGGGCACCTTCTCCGATCCGAGCTGCGGCCACGGCATAGCCACCACGCGCAGGGTCAGCTGCGACCGGCGGTGGGCCTCGCGGTAGCCGGCGAGCTCGTCGACGGTCACGGCCGGGTCGACGACGCCGGTGAATCCCATCGCGTGCAGAAGGGGCTGCACCCGAGCGAGGGCGGCGAGCCGATCCTCGAGACGCGGGGGCGTGTCGCCGAGCCAATCCGGGGCATCCGGATCTGCGTCGCCGTCGGCGAGCATCACCGCCGAGAAGGTCGCGGCAGCCGCGCCGTCGTCGAGCAGCTGAAGAGCCTTCAACCCCGCCCGCTGCATGTGCGAGTGCGCGTCGATGAAGCCGGGCACGATGACACCCTCGAACCGCTCCTCGATCGCGCCCGCGGGAGCCGCCGCGCGCACCTCGTCGAGCAAGCCGATCGCCGCGATGCGCTCGCCGTCGATCAGCATCGCCTCGGCCTCGGGCCGCTCGTCGTTCATCGTGCGGATGGTGGCGACGATCAGCCGGGCAGTGGCGGCCGCCGTCATGGCCGAACCTCGCGACCCACCCGGCGGCGGCGGAACGGAAGCAGCTCGTGCACGCCCACAGGGGCGAATTCGTCGCCGACCGCGACCCAGACGGATGCGTCGGGCGCGTGATCGGCGAGGAGTTCGGCGCACACGCCGCACGGCTCGATGATGTGCCGACTGCCGCCCGGTCGGCGCAGCACGCCGACGACCGACACCACTGGCGAGCCCGCGATGACCGCCGCGCTCAGCGCCGCCGACTCGGCGCACACCGATGCGCGGCCCGCCGTCGCCTCGACGTGCAGGCCCGTCGCGATGCGACCGTCTGCGAGCCGGAGCGCCGCGGCGACCTCGTGCACGCCGACGAGGTAGCGGGCATCCAGAATCTCGAGTGCGACCGCGAGCAGTTCGCGGTCGTCGTCGCCCATGCCGGCCGGAGGCCCGTCGAGCACGGGCCGGTTCGACCCGGTCACGACCAGCCCATGATGCGGGCCATGTTTCCCCCCTCGATGAGGGCGCGGTCGGCCTCGTCGGGAACGGCCTTCGCGATCTTCATGCGCTCGAGGTCGAAGTCGCTGCCCGGCCACTCCGAGCCCAGCAGGATCTTCTCGGCACCAAGCCGGGCATAGGCGCGCTTCACGTCGGACATGAGCGTCGCCGAGGTCTCGAGGTAGATGTGCGGATTGCGCTCGGCCACGATGATGGCCTCGGGCACGTTCCACACGGCGCCCATGTGGGCGATGATCGTGGGCACGGTCGGATGCCCCTTCGCGATCTCCTCGATGGCGAACGGTGCGCAGAACGCGTCGTCCAGGGCGTTGATCAGCACGGGCAGGCCTAGCTCGGCGCAGACCTCGAACAGCGGGTCGAGCAGGCCGTGGTCGGCCACGTGGTAGCCGTGCATGCTCGGGTGCAGCTTGAGACCCACCAGGCCCGCCTCGGCGAAGCGGCGGATCTCGTCGGTGGCGTTGTCCCACTGCGGCATGACCTGGCCGAAGCCGAAGAGCCGGTCGGGATGCTGGGCGACGAGATCGATCAGGAAGTCGTTCTCGATGCCCTGCGCGAGCGAACAGACCATCGCCTTGTCGACGCCGGCGGCATCCATGCGGTCGAGGATGCGCCGCACGTCGAAGGGCGTGTACTCCGGCAGCTTCTCGCCGGGCCGGACTCCGCTGAGGTAGTCGCTGCGGCCTCGGCGATCCTGGGTGGTGTTGTAGGCATCGATGATCATGCGGCGTCTCCTGGCTTCTCGGCGCGGTACGAACGGCGCGCGGTAATTACATCCGATTCAATCACAATTGGATCCAATACTGAACTCTCCGTCTCGCATCGTCAGTTCAGCGCGGGCAGCACGACCATCGCGGCCATGGCGAGCAGCCCGGCGAGCGATGCCAGACAGCGCGCCGCCTCGACGCGACCCGGTCGGCGCAGCACGACCCACACCACCGCCGCCGAGTACGCGGCCACGGCCCCGGCGACCGCCACGACGAGGGCCGACGACGGCACGGCTCCGTGCGCGTGCACGATTCCGGATGCGCCGGGGCCCGCGAGCGCGGCCGCGTCGGGCGCGGCGGCCCCGACCAGCAGAACGAGGACGGCGCCCAGCAGCATGCCGGACGAGTGGAGGTGCGCGGCGGCCGCACCCGCGTGGCGCGAGCCGCGCATCCGGCCCGTGAAGGCGCTCGCCATCGCGCATCCGACCAGCAGAAGCGACCACAGCGGAGCGGGAACCGCACCCAGCGCTGACACGTGAACGTCGACCATGGCAGCGAGCATGACGCAGTCGAGCACCGGTGCGACGCGTCCGCTGTGCCGCCTGCCGATGATCGCCAAGGTCAGGGACGCGAGGCCGGCGGCGACAACGACGACGAAGAGGCCCGTCATCGCGAATCCGAGACACGACGGGGCCGACCTATCACTGCGAGTACATCAGGGCCCATAATTGGATCCAATCACAAGGTCGACGGATCCTGAACATCCGTTTCTCCGAATGCCTAACCCGGCTCGGGACCTACGGTATCCACTGTCTGACAGCATGGGGTACCGAACGGTTCCGACCGACAGACCAGAGAGGGTCACCACGTGCCCGAAACCGATGGCAGCGCACTCGTCGACGATCTCGCCGCGCGCATCCGCGCAAAGATCATGTCCGGCGAGATCCCGATCGGTGCGCCGCTGCGCCAGGCCGATCTCGCCGCGCAGTTCGGCATCAGCCGCACCCCCGTGCGCGAGGCGTTGCGTCAACTGCAGACCGGCGGACTGATCGAGGTCGTGCCCAACCGGGGCGCCGTCGTGCGCGTGCCCGTTCCCTGGGAGGTGCGCGAGGCCTACGAGGTGCGCGCCGAGCTCGAGTCGCTCGCGGCGAAGCGGGCCGTCGACCGGCTCGACGACGCGACCATCGCCGAGCTGCGCGCCGTGAACACGGCCATGTACGAGCGCTCCGTCGCCCTCGCCGCGGGCGCCGCCCCCGAGCACGACGGCACCGCCAACGACCAGTTCCACGGCCTGATCTACGAGGCCTCGGCCAATACGCGCCTCACCCGCATGCTGGGCGAGATCAACGACGCGTTCCCCCGCAACGTCTCCGCCCTCGTGCTGCGCGACAGCGCCCGCCATCGCGAGGAGAACTTCCGCGAGCACGAGGCGCTGCTCGAGGCCTTCGCCGCGGGCGACGGCGTGCTCGCCGCCGACCTCATGCGCCAGCACGTGCTGCGCGCCGGAGAGCACCTCGCTCACTGGTACGAGCGCCGCTCGTCGACGGTCTTCACGGGCTGACCACCGGCGGAATCGCCACGGGCGGCCGGACCGCGCGGTGGCATGACCGCAACGGCGCCGGCCCCGCGGCGGGCCATCAGAACGACGGCGCGCGGCTGATCCAGCCCGTCGCCTCCTCGATGGCCCGCGTCACCGCGAGCAGCTGCAGCTCGCGGCCGTGCCGGCCGACGACCTGCACGCCCACGGGGAGCCCGTCGGCGGTGAAGCCGGCCGAGGTGACGACCACCGGATGCGCCGTGAGGGTCAGGCGGTTCGCGAGCATCTGCCAGGTGAAGTAGCGCTCGAAACGGGTGCCGTCGACCGTCTCCACCCACTCGAGCCCGGCATCCGGAGCCGCGACCGGCGTGGCGGGCAGCACGATCACGTCGTAGCGCTCGAGCAGCGCGGTCGTGTCGCGGAACGCCCGCGTACGCCGCTCGTAGGCGTCTGCGAGCTGGGTCGCCGACGTCTGGCGGCCCTGCTCGACGTTGCGCAGGTAGTCGGGGCGGAATCCGGTGGCGCCGGCATCGACCGCGTGGCGGCCGCCGAGGAAGAACTCGAACGTCTCGATCGTCTCCCAGGCCTCGTCGGCGCCCGCGAAGTCGGGTTCCCCCGGCTCGACGATCGCGCCGAGGCCCGCCAGTTGCTCGGCGAACGCGGCGTGCACGGCGGCGACATCCGGATCGATCGGCAGCCCTCCCGCGTCGGCGCTCCAGGCAATGCGCAGCCCGTCGAGCTCGACGGGACGTGCCGCATGCACGGGGAGCGACGACAGGGGCCAGACGCCCTTCTCGACCGAGAGCGCATCGAGGAAGAGCGCGGCGTCGGCCGAGTCACGGGCCATCGGTCCGGTGACGCCGTGCGGCGTCCAGGCGTTGCCGGTGCGCCCGCTGGCCACACGGCCCGGGGTCGGGCGCACGCCGACGACGTTGCAGAACGCGGCCGGATAGCGCAGGCTGCCGCCGCTGTCGGAGCCGTCGGCGATCGGGAGCATGCGGGCTGCGAGTGCCGCGGCTGCTCCGCCGCTCGATCCGCCCGCGTGCCGGGTCGTGTCCCACGGGTTGACCGTGGTGCCGAACACGGGGTTGAACGTGAGAACGCCCTGGCCCATCTCCGGGGTGTTCGTCTTGCCGATGATGAGCGCTCCGGCCTCCCGCAGAAGCGTCGCGAGCACGCTGTCGTGCTGGGCGGGCGGGGCGTCGGCGAACGCGGCCGAGCCGTTCGTCGTGGGCAGGCCCGCGACATCCATCAGGTCTTTGACCGCGGTCGGCAGGCCGTGCAGGGGCGGCAGCGGCTCGCCGGCCGCCTTCGCGCTCGCCGTGCGCCGGTCCGCCTCCTCCGCAGCGGCCAGCGACACCGAGTCGGGCTGCTGCGAGACGACGGCCCGGATGTCGGGGTTGCGTTCCTCGATGCGCTCGAGGTGGGCCCGCATCACCTCCACGGCCGAGACGTCGCCCGACGCGATCGAGCTCGCGAGCCGGGTCGCGCTCCAGTCGGCGAGGTGCGACATCAGCGGCCTCCCTCGTGGCCGTGCTGCTGGTGGTCGTGCCCGGCATGATCGTGCCCGGCATGATCGTGGTCGTGCTCCGCGTTCGGCGCGGCGCAGTGGTCGGACATCGCCGACGGCGGCACGTCGAGCGAGGGATTGCGGTCGAAGAATCCGTCGGGCTCGAGTCGCAGCGTGATGCGGTCGACCGGCATGATCGGCCACTGCTCCGGGCGGGGGAAGTGATGCACGCCGAGCACGGGCCAGAGCACGAGCCTCTCGTTCTCGAGCGAGCGGTCGGCCTGCTGCCACACGTGCACGCCGTCGTCGCCGAGCTCGCCCTGGTTGGGGTACTCGCCGGCGATGAAGCGCTGCTCGGGGTCGAACGCGCTGGCCCAGAGGTGCTGCGCCACGAAGGGAGCCTTGCGCTCGACGACGCTGCCGGGCCGGGCGTAGAGCTGGGCCGTGTTCTGGATGGCGAGCCGGTAGGCGGTGCTGTCGCCGTAGCGGTTCACCGCCGATTCGCTCTCGACCCTCCAGTGCAGGGCCTTCGCCGGGTCGGCCCGCCGCGCTCCGAGCGCCTCCGACGAGATCGGCGTCTCGACCGCGATGCAGGCGTTGCCCCAGGGGTTCAGGGCCTCGTCGGGCTCCGGCTCGGCGTGCACCTCGACGAGGCGGTTCAGGGCGCCGTCGATCGCCATGTCGAGGCGTACCGCGAAGTAGTGCTGGTGGGTGGGGGCCTGCACGTTCGGGGCGACCAGTCGGCCGTAGCGGGGGCGCTCGCCGTCGGCGATGCCCGACACCGACATGAGGCCGGTGAGCTTCACCTCGAGCTCGATCGAGCCGTCCTGATAGAGCGACCAGTAGAAGCCGTAGTCGTAGTTCGCGACCGTGGCGAAGCTCGAGATGACGAGTCGGCGGCTGCGGCGCACCTCGGCGCTGCCCGTGCGGGTGTTGACGTGCTTCCAGAGGATCGAGTCATCCTCCTCGTGGATGCAGATGCCGTTCGCGATCGTCTGCGGTTCGCCGAGGCCGTCGAGGTATTCCACGTCGAAGTAGCGGATCTCGCCGAGGCAGTCGCAGCCGAGCTCGAGGCTCGCGGTCAGCGGCCCCGCGCCGTACTCGCCCCAGTCGAAGAAGTTCTTGCGGTAGGCGGTGGGGTCGCTGTCGAGGTACGGCACGTACATCTCGTTGACGGCCGCCCGGTCGATGACCGGTCGCACCGTGTCGCCGTCGCGGTAGCTCACCTCGTGCAGCACGAGCCCCTCGCGGTGGCTGAAGCCCACGCGGAACGACCAGTTCTGCCACGTCACCTGCCGGCCCTCGATGGTGAAGCCGGGGCCCTCGGGCTGCACGACATCCAGAGGCGCCACAGTGCGGTTCGGCCCCCAGGTTCCGGGCGTGTACACGCCTGTCTCGCTCGCCATGGGGATCACACCATGGTCCTCGATGCGGATCACCTCGAGGGTGTCGAGGTCGAGAATGGGCACGAGCCCCGCGACGGGGCGGGCGTAGCCGTTGTCCTCCGGGAACTCCCGGTACCAGACGGTTCCCCAGCTCAGTCGGCGATCGGCGAGGTCGTCGGGCACGAAGCCCGTGATCGACTCGGGGTCGACCCAGACCAGCGACGTGTCGGTGATGCCGCGCTTCGCGAGCGCCTCGACCAGCAGGGGCGAGTCGCGTGCCGCCCGCGCGATCAGGCGCGCCTCGTCGCTCGACACCCCGGGGCGCCGGTGGTCGACATCCGACCACACCTCGACGATCGCGTCGTTCGTCGGGCCGGCCGTCCAGCCGCGCACCTCCCAGGATGCGTGTGCGTCGGGGTTCATCACGACGAGCCGCACGGGTCGCGCGTCGCCCGGCTTCAGCGCCTTCGCCTTCTCCTCGTCGAGCGAGATGCCCCAGAAGCGGGGACGCGCGCCGATGCGGTCGCTGGCACGCACCGCTGCGACGAACGAGGCGATCTCGGCTGAGGTGAGGGGATCGAGAACGTGGGCGGTCATGGGGCTTCCTTCGGGTGGTGGGATGGGCTGGTTCAGGGGGCGTCGAACACGACGGCTCGCCCGTCGGCGCGGGGATCGCTCGCGGCGTCGAGGCGTCCGTCGGCGTGCAGGCGCACCACCTGCACGTGGCCGGCGTCGTCGATGAGACCGTCGGTGGTGACCACGGGCAGGCCGAGATCGTGCGCGGCCTCCGCGGCCACGCGCATCCCGGGCTCGGCGACCAGCGTCATGACCTCGTGGCCGATGTCGCGGGCGCCGATGATGAACCGCGGCCGGCCGAGCGTGCCGACCGGAGCTGCGGAGGGGTCGATGAGGTCGCGCACGAGCTGCGAGAGGATCCAGGGCTGGGCGCTGCCGCCCTGGCAGCCGAGTCCGACCACGAGTTCGTCGGTCTGCGCGATCACGGGCAGCAGGGTGTGCGGCGGCCGCAGGCCGGGCCCGACATGCCCCGGATGCGCGGGGTCGGTGCTGAATGCCGAGCCCCGGTTGTGCAGCAGCACGCCCGTCTCGGGGTCGAGGATGCCCGAGCCGAAGAGCTGGTAGACGCTCTGAATGAGAGTCACGACGGTTCCGTCGGAGCCTGCGGCGGTCACGGCGACGGTGTCTCCGAGCGCTCGGCCGGCGCGGGGAAGCGCGCCCTCGTACGCCCCAAAACTAGGGCGCAGCATCGCGTCGACGTCGATCGGGCCCCCGCGCGGATCGCCGAGCTGCGCCTGCCGGATGAGCGCCGCCCTGTGCACGGCACCCACGAGCTCGGCCGTGTCGCCGTCGAGCGCCTCGGGCAGGATGCCGAGCAGCACGACGCCCTGGCTGGGCGGCGGGGCCACCCACCAGCGCGCGCCGCCCAGCGACGACGTGACCGGTTCTGCGATCTCGGCCTCGTGCGCGGCGAAGTCGGCCTCGGTGTGCGCTCCGCCCAGCGTGCGCAACCGCGCGGCCAGGGAGGAGGCGATGCGTCCCTCGTAGAAGGCGCCGGGATCGAGAGCGAGCTCGTCGAGCGTGGCCGCGAGCGCGGGCTGCACGATGAGGTCGCCCTCGATCGCGAGCCCGCCCCGCCCGTCGCCGAAGATGTCGCGCGTGCCCTCGTCTGCCAGCAGCTCCTCTCGGCGGATCGCGACGGCGCGGGCCAGGCCCTTCGACACGGCGAAGCCGTCGGCGGCGAGGCGCGCCGCACGCTGCAGCGGGGCCGCGAGGCCGAGGCGTCCGCCGAGCGCATCGAGGGCCCGCCATCCGGCGACCACGCCCGGAACGGTCACGGTCTGCGCGCCCTGTTTGGGCATCCGCTCGTGGCGCGACAGTGCCGCGACGTCGATCGCGGCCGGGGCGGCGCCGGCCGAGAGCACCGCGGTCACGCTGCCGTCGGGGCGACGCACGAGCGCTACGAGGTCACCGCCGATCGCGCACTGGTGCGGGTAGACGACGGTCAGCGCCGCCGCGGCCGCGAGGGCCGCGTCGATGGCGTCGCCTCCCGCGGCTACGGCCTCGGATGCCGCTTCGAGCGCGGCAGGGTGCGGTGCGGCCACGGCGATACGGGCCGCCGAACGAGGCGTGTCGGTGGTCATACGTGGGCCTCCATGCGGGCGGGGCTGACGAAGTCGAGGTCGGGTCGAGCCACGCCGGTCACGAGGTCGGCGACCGCCTCGCCGATGGCCGGGCCGAACTTGAAGCCGTGGCCGGAGCAGGCCGAGGCCAGTACGACCTCGGGCGTTCCGGGCAGGGCGCCCACGACGAAGCGCTTGTCGGGCGTCATCGTGTAGAGGCAGGCGACGGCCTCGCCCTGCGTGGTGTCGATTCCGGGTACGAAGCGGCCGAGCAGCTCGGCCAGCTGCCGCACCTCGGCGTCGGTCGGCGGGGCGACGGGCACATCCGGGTTCCAGACCGGGCCGGCGTCGATGCCGATCTTGGCTCCCGAGCCCGATGCCTCGGGGAGGCCGAACACGAGCCCCTCTGGCAGGTCGACCGAGAAGCAGCCGAGCGCCGGGGGCTGGGCGACGGCCTGGCCGGCGGCAACGGTGAGCGTGACGATGCGCCACACCTCGAAGAAGCTCGCCGCCTGGGGAACAAGTGCGGGCGCCCAGGCTCCGCCCGCGAGAACGAGTCGTCTGGCGCGGATCGTCTCGGCCGACGTGCGCACGGTCACCACTCTCGCGTCGACGCTGTAATCGAGCACCGTTTCGCCGAATCTCAGCTCGGCACCGGCGGCTCGGGCGCCCGCGCGGGCGAAGGCGAGGGCGCCGGCCGCGTCGATCACGCCGGCGTCGGGATCGTGCACGACTCCGAAGTCGGCTGGGGGCGCGAACGACGGGGCGATCGTCTTGCGCTCCTCCTCGGCCACGGGTCGGCTGTGTCCGCCCTGCAGGGTCGGCGCTCCGTCGTGCGCGTAAAGCCCACCCGTGGTGGTCACGAACGGGCGACCGGCCGCGAGGTTCCAACGGTCCCAGCCGAGGTAGGCGCGGTCGACCAAGTCGTTCCAGACCGGATGCGGGTAGGCGCGGCGGATCATGCGGGTCGCGCCGTGCGACGACCCGCGCACATGACCCGACTCGAACTGCTCGATGCCGACGACGTCGAGCCCGCGCTGGGCGAGCTCGAACGCGGCGGCCGATCCGTGGATTCCGAGGCCGAGAACGACGACGTCGCGAAGAGTCATCGGCTCGCCTCCCGTGCGATGCCAGCCACGTGCCGGAGCAGCGCCGCCGTGTCGTCGTCGTCGTTGTAGACGTGGGGTGACACCCTCACGACGCTCGCGAGGCCGCGTGCGCCGAGATCCCATTGAGCATGCCCGGCGGGTACGGAGATGGAGTCGATACGGGCCTCGCGCAGCTGGGCGCTGACCCCTTTGCCCGCGACCCCGTCTACGGTGAACGTCACCAGTCCGGAGGGCGACGCTCGCGGGTCGGTGACGGAGACGCCGGCGATGTCGGCGAGACCGTCGCGCAGGCGCGTGCCGGAGGAGACCAGGTGAGCCTCGGTCTGCGCGACCCCGCGTTCGATCGCCTCGCTCAACGCGACGCCCAGTCCCAGGCGCGCGGCGACCGAGAACTCCCACGTCTCGAGCCGGCGAGCGGTGTCGTCCATCGTCCACTCCTCCGCCCCGGTCCATACCGAGCCTCGCACGTCGGGTGCCCAGCCTCCTATGCCGTCGAGCATCCCGGCGCGCAGGTACACGAATCCGGTACCCCGGGGACCGCGCACGTACTTACGGCCGGTGGTCACGAGCGCGTCGCAGTCGAGCAGCGTCACGTCGATCTCGAGGTGGCCCACCGACTGGGTCGCGTCGAGCACGGTGAGTGCGCCGTAGCGGCGGCCGAGTGCACCGATCTCGGCGACGGGCTCCACCAGCCCCGATGAGGTGGGGATGTGCACGGCGCTGATGACGGTGCGCCCGGGGGCCGACGCGAGCTCGCTCTCGAGGGCGTCGAGGTCCATCGCGCCCGTGCCATCCGTCTCGATGATCCGAAGCCGCACGCCGTCGTACCGGCTGAGGGCGAGCATCCGGAGCGCCTGGCTGACGTAGCTCGAGCGAGGGGCAAGAACGGTGTCGCCGTCGCCGAGACGCAGCGCGTCGAAGACGGCGCGCAGGCCGGAGGTGGCGCTGTCGAAGAAGGCGATCTCGTCGGGCCGGGCGCCGAGCAGAGCCGCGGCGGCCTCGTAGCCCGCCGCCAGCTCGGGCGCTCTGAGAGTCGCGGCCTCGTATCCGCCCATGCGCTGCTCGAGACGGAGGTGCATCACCATGGCCTCGATGACGGCATCGGTCATGAGTCCGGATCCGGCCGCGTTGAAGTAGTGGCGACCCGCCGCGCCGATCGTGCGAGAACGCTCGGCCGACACGTCGATCGGACGTGCCCGCAGCGAGGCGCTGGTATCGCCCTCGAGACCGATGGTCATGTCGCGGCTCCTTCCTCATGGCATCAGATTGGATGCATAATGGATCCCATACTAATCAGGTTGTATCCACTTACGCCACCGGCGGTTACGCTGGACGCCCGGCACGAGGAAGACACATGACGCACTCCGCAGAGGCACGAGCACTCGAGCTCGGCCTCGAGATCCCCGACTACTCCGACCCTCCCTACGGCGGCCGCTACGGCAGCTCGCTGCGCGCGTTCCACCGCACCGGCAACCTGCTCGAACTCAGCGGAATCACCCCGGAGTCCCGGAGCGGCGAGATGCTGCACGGCGGAAGCGTCGGCGTCGACATCACCCTGGAACAGGCTCGCGAGGCGGCCCGCTACACGGCAGTGAACGCACTGGGCATGATCCGCTACGCGCTCGGCAGCCTCGACGAGGTCGTGGCGCTCTCGCGCGGCCTCTGCTTCGTGCTCTGCCCTCCCGGCTTCACGCTGCTCAACGAGGTGTCCAACGCGGCGAGCGATCTGCTGCTCGACGTGTTCGGGCCCGACGCCGGCCGCATGGGCCGCGCGTCGATCGGCGCCACCGCCCTCTCTCGTAGCGCGTGCTTCGAGCTGTGGCTCAGCCTCGAGTGCCGGCCGCTCGACACCACCGGGTGAGGCCCCTTCGCGAGACCGGCACGAAGGGGATCGCGTTCTGGACGCTGGTTCTGGCCTCTACGGCCGGACACATCGTCAACGGCGCCACCACCCCCGTCATCCCCCGCCTCGCGCAGCAGCAGCTGGGGGCGGACGCCGCCGTCGGCGGGCTGCTCGTGTCGCTGGCCGCCTTCGCCTCGATCATCGCGATGCCCATCGCCGGGGCACTCACCGACCGCTGGGGACCCCGGCGCGTGATCGCGGGCGCGGCCGTTCTCAGCGCCGCCGGACTGCTTCTCGTGCTGGTGCTGCTGACCGTGCCGAGCCTGGCCGCGAGCCGTATCGTCTTCGGCGCCGGCAACGCGGCGGTCGCGACGGCCCTGACCGCCTGGGTGGTGGCCGAGACCCCGGTTGGAGAACGGGGCCGAGCACTCGGCTTCTTCGGGCTGAGCGTGTGGGTGGGCCTGGCGCTCGGCCCCGTGATCGGCGAGAACCTGCTGCAGACCTTCGGCTACCGGGCGGTCTGGGCGACCGCGGTGGTCGTGCAGCTCGCGGGCCTGTTCCTGGCCATGCTGGCGCGCGACGGCAGTGCCCCGCCTCGCGCGGTCGTCGACCGCGCCGAGCCGGCGCCGGCCGGCAGGCCCCTGATCGCGACCCTCCTGCGCCCCGGAAGCGTGGGATTTCTCGCCTGGGCCGCCGAGGGCTTCCTCATCGCCTTCCTCATCGCGCACCTGATCGGCCACGGGGTCGAGGCGCAGGGCCTCTTCGGAGCCGCGAACGTGTTCACCGTCTTCGCGCTCAGCGTCGTGGCGTCGCGCCTGCTTCTCGGAGGACTGCCCGATCGCATCGGCGCGACCATCACCGCCCGCATCAGCCTGGCGGTGCTGGCCGCGGGCCTCGCGGTTCTGGCGTTCGCCAGCGACTTCCCGTCTGCGGCGGTCGGCGCCGTCCTCATCGGCGTCGGGTACTCGCCGCTGTTCCCCGCGCTCACGCTGCTGTCGACGCAACGGCTCGATCCTGCGCGACGGGCCACAGGCGTGGGCGTCTTCTCCGCCTTCACGAGCGCCGGCTACGCGACGGGCTCGCTCGTCGGCGGCCTTCTCGTCTCGACCCTCGGATCACGCGAGGCGCTGGTCATCCTCGCCGTGCTGCAGCTCGCCGCCATCCCGATTCTGAGCAGACGGCTCGAGGGCGGCCGCGGCGTGGCCCCCGCGGTGGAGCCGCCGCTCGTCTGAGCGAAGCCCGCCCCCGCCCACGCGCCGGTCGCGTGACGCACTGAAGTGCGGAGAGTGGCCGCTTCGTCGACGGATGAGGCGGCCACTTCCCGCACCTCGGTGAGGCCGTGGCGTCCAGCGAGGGGAGGCGCGCGAGGGTCAGAGGGCGATGACCACGCTCTTCGACTCGCAGAACGAGAGCAGCGCCTCTTCGCCGAGGTCGCGGCCCAGCCCCGACTCGCCCACGCCGCCGAACGACAGCGCCGGGTCGAACACGTTGTAGGTGTTCACCCACACGGTTCCGGCCCGCAGGCGCTGGCCCATGCGGTGCGCCCGGGAGAGATCGCGGGTCCACACGCCGGCGGCGAGCCCGTAGCTCTGGTCGTTGGCGATGGCGACGGCCTCGTCTTCGTCGTCGAACGGGATGATGCCGACGACCGGCCCGAAGATCTCCTCGCGGGCGATGGTCATGTCGTTCGTGACTCCCGTGAAGAGCGTCGGCTCCACGTAGTAGCCGGCTCGATCGGGCACGCCGCCGCCCACCGCGATGGTGGCCCCCTCGTCCTGCCCTCGCGCGATGTAGCCGAGCACCTGCTGGCGCTGCTCCTCCGACACGAGCGGTCCGACGGTCACGCCGCCCGCGAGGCCGTCGCCGAGCGACACGCGCTTCACGGCCTCGGCCAGGCGCGCCGTGGCCTCCTCGAGGATCGACCGCTGCACGAGCAGTCGGCTTCCCGCGGTGCACATCTGGCCGGAGTGCCCGAACGAGGCGCGCATCGCGGTGAGCACGGCCGCGTCGAGGTCGGCGTCTTCGAAGACGATGTTGGGGCTCTTGCCGCCGAGCTCGAGCGTCAGGCGTTTGAAGTCGGCGCTCGCCGCGGTCATGACCTTGCGGCCCACCTCGGTGCTGCCCGTGAACGACACCTTGTCGACGCCCGGATGCGCCGTGAGAGCCGCGCCGACCCGGCCGTCACCGGTCAGCACCTGCACAACACCGGCCGGAACTCCGGCCTCCTCGCAGATCGCCGCGAGACGCAGCATGGTGACCGGGGTCTGCTCGGCGGGCTTCACGATGATCGCGCACCCCGCAGCGAGCGCGGGCGCGACCTTGAAGCTCGCCGTCATGATCGGGAAGTTCCAGGGCAGGATGAGGGCGGCGACGCCCACGGGCTCCATCGTCGTGTACACGTGGTGCTGGCCGCCGTCGATCGGGATGACCGTTCCTGTCAGCCGCGACGGCGCCCCCGCGTAGTAGCGGAAGACCCGGGCCGAGGTCGCGGTGTCTGCGCGCGAGCGCTCGATCGGTTTGCCGTTGTCACGGGTCTCGAGCTGCGCCAGCTCTTCGAGCCGCTCCTCGATCAGGTCTGCGACCCGGTTCAGGATGCGGCTGCGATCATGCGGGGTCATTCCGCTCCACCGGCGATCGTCGTGCGCGCGCCTGGCCGCGGCGACCGCAGCGTCGATCTGGGCCGCGTCGGCCTGCGGCACCCTCGTCAGCAGCTGCTCGGTCGCCGGGTCGATCACGTCGATCAGTTCGGCGCCCTCCGGCGTCACCCAGGCACCGTCGAGAAGGTACGGCTCGATACTCGCGAGCGGGGAAAGCTGGTCTCTCATGGGGTCCTCCGGGTGGTGGGTTCTGGTCAGTCGGAAAGGTCGAGGAGCCGGGCCGGCTCGAGCACGGTCATGCGATGGAGCACATCGTCGGAGACTCCGAGAAGCCTCAGCGCCGGCACGACCCGCGCGCTCAGATGGTCGAGGCCGTGTCCGCCGAACCGGCGCAGCTGCCCCTTCGTCCAGGTGCTGTGCCCGAGCACCCAGCGCGTGTCGGGGGCGTCTTCGAGAAGCGAGCCGAGGGCATCCAGTCGTTGCGGGTCGCTCGCATTGCGGATGCGGCCGACGTGCGAGCCCTCGTTGCCGAAGCACATCTCGAGCACCGAGCCGGCCTGGCCGAGGTCGCGCAGATAGGGCAGGTCGAGGAACTCGTCGACGGTGGTGAACACCACTCGCTGGGGCTCCACACCGAGGGAGGTGAGATGCTCGAGCACGACGAGCCCGTTGCGCGCGTCGGCGGCGAGCCGCACGCTGATCGCAGAGCCGGTCGCGAGCGCGGCCCGGCCCGCGGCGGTGAGGCTGCGACGCTCCTCGTCGCCGTCGGGGGTCGAGAACGCGCCGGTCGTTCCCATGAGGCCGAGGATGCCGGCGCGATAGTCGGCGCCCGGCACCGCGTCGGTCAGGGCCCGCTCGAACAGCGCCGTGCGCCCGTCTTCGTCGAGGGCCAGGTACCACTCGGGCAGCAGACGGGGAAGGTACGCGCCGTAGCCGGCGACGACGTGCATGCCGCCGCGGCGGGCGAGCTCGGGAAGACGCGCGTGATCGGGGCCGAAGCCGAGCGAGCTGAGGTCGACCACGGCCCCGAGTCCGGCGCGCGCGCCGCCCGCGACCTCGTCGGCCAGCAGATCGAGGTCGTCGAGCCGCAGGTTGTCGGCGAGCGCCAGCTGGCTCCAGCGCAGGGCGGCGGCGAGATCGGCTGTGACGGGCTGGTCGGGGTCGAGCGCCTCGACCCCGGGGCGCTGCAGCGCGCTGGCGTCGGTCAGCAGATGCTCGTGCATCGAGACCGAGCCGAGCGCGGCCGCCTCGACGGGCCCGAGTACGGTCTGGATCACTCGGGGCTCCTCACGTCGGAGGCGCGAGCCTCGCTGAATAGGATCCAATCTACACATTTATGTATCCGACTAGTGAGCGTTCTGCATGCCATCGAGGCCGAGGACCTGCTGAACAGTCCGCGGCTCCCGACCGAGCAGAGTCGCGAGAAGGGGGTCGGTCCCGGCGAAGAATCCCCCGTGGGCGGCCTGATACATGCCCAGCATGAAGCGCGCCACGAACTCCGGCTGACCGGCCGCGACCTGCGCAGCCACCCAGGCGTCGTCGCCGAGCTCGCGAATGCGCACGGGCCGACCCGTCGCATCCGATGCCATCGCCGCGATGCCTGCGAACGTGGGCGCCGCGCTCGCCGTGAGGGTCACGGCTCCGTCATGGCCGCCGTTCGACGCGAGGATCACCGCGGCCGCCTCGGCCGAATCCTCGCGCGCGGTCCACGACATCGGGCCGTCGACGGGAACGGTGACGACACCGGATTCGCGCCAGTCGCCGAGGCTCCACGCGAGGGAGTGCGCGTAGAAGCCGTTGCGCAGCGAGGTCCAGGCGATTCCGGATGCGGCCAGCAGCCGCTCGGTGGCGGCGTGGTCGCGGCCCGGCCCGAAGGGCGTGTCGGGGGCGGCGCCCTGGTGGCTCGTATAGAGGATGCGCCCGACTCCGACCCGCACGGCGGCGTCGACGGCGGCGCGATGCAGGCTCACCGCGTCGGCCTTCTGGTCGCTCGACGAGACGAGCAGCAGCTGGTCCGCCCCGTCGAAGGCCGGCGCGAGCGAGGCCGGATCTGCGTAGTCGGCGCGCCGCACCTCGATGCCGAGGTCGGCGAAGCGCTGGGCCTTGGCGGTGTCGCGCACCGCGACGACGATGTCGCTCGCCGCGACGCGCTCGAGGAGGTGGTCGACGGTTGCGCCATTGAGGGCTCCGGTTGCTCCGGTGACGATGATCATGGGTGAGCCTTTCGTGTTATCGATGAAATCGGTTAAACAGTAACACCGGAAACACTTTGTGATAACACCCGACTGTTATCGTCGTTACGTGGAGAAGGCGAACCGAGCGAGCGGCCAGGCCGATACGCGCGCCCGCATCATCGACGCCGCAGCGCATCTGCTGCAGAACGACGGGCCGGCAGCGGTCACGACGCGAGCCGTCGCAGTGCGGGCCGGCGTTCAGGCGCCGGCGATCTATCGCCTGTTCGGAGATAAGGACGGACTCCTCGAATCCGTCGCCGAGCACGTGATGAGCGAGTTCGTCGCCACGAAGGCCGCCATTGTGCAGGCGGCCGCCGACGACGACGTCGACCCGCTCGACGACCTGCGCCATGGCTGGGACACGCAGATCGACTTCGGACTCTCGAATCCGGTGCTGTTCCGCCTGCTCAGCGACCCCGCTCGAGTCGAGGGCTCCCCCGCCGCCCAGTCTGGCCGGCGCGTTCTCGAGGCCCGCGTGCACCGCGTCGCCGCCGCCGGCAGGCTCCGCGTCGGCGAGAACCGCGCGGTCGGAATCATTCAGGCAGCGGGCATCGGCACGATCCAGACCATGCTCGCGACTCCGCCGGAGCTCCGCGATGCCGGCCTGCCCGACGCCATGTACGACGCGGCGCTCAGCCAGATCCTCACGGATGCGCCGGGGCCGGTCTCCGACGATCGCCTCACGGCCGCCGTAGCATTCCGGGCGGTCGCTCCCGACCTCGACGCCCTGAGCTCGGCCGAGCGACAGGTGCTGGTCGAGTGGCTCGACAGGGCCATCGCCCAGGCCTGAGCTACGCCGAGCGCGGCAGCAGCACCCACACGCTCGCGCCACCCAGCGGCGACCGGTCGATGCCGATCGTGCCGCCGTGAGCATCCACGATGCGGCGGCACGTCGAGAGGCCGATGCCGAGGCCCGGGGTGTCGCCCGACGTGTTGCGTTCCATCAGGCCGAACACGCGCTCGCGCTGGTCCTCCGGAACGCCGGGGCCGTTGTCGTCGACCGTGATGCGCCAGGTGCCATCCAGCGCGTGAGCCCGAACCTCGACACGCGGGTCGACCCCGGCGGCGTGACTGAACTTCACGGCGTTGGCGATGAGGTTCTGGAACAGGGCGCCGAGCAGGGTCGGGTCGCCGGAGATCTGCGCGTCGGCATCGACCGAGACGACGGACTCGGTGATGCGGATCGCCTGGTCGAGGTCGTCGAGCACGGCGCCGATGAGTTCGCTCAGCTCGAGCTGCTGGCGGCGCGGACGGGCGCCCCCGAGCCGCGCGAAATCGAGCAGGTCGGCGATCATGCTGTCCATGCGGGTGGCGGCCGCATCCGCCCGGAAGAGCGCGGCGGCGACCTCGGGTGCGGCGACCACCGCGGGGCTGTCTGCTGCGAGTTCGATGAACCCGGCCACCGCCGTGAGCGGATTGCGCAGGTCGTGGCTGACCTGGCCGGCGAATCGCTCGAGCTGCTCGTTCGACGACTCCAGGTCGCGGGTGATGCGGCGCAGCTCGAGAACGTCGACGATCTGATGCGCGATCAGATCGAGGCTGTGCGCGATCTCGTCGGTGAGGTCGCGCGTGATCTCATCGAAGATGCAGATGGTTCCAATGGGCACGCCCGCCGGGGTGATCAGCGGGCTCGACGCGTAGAAACGCACGTTTGCCAGGTCTCCCGTGACGAACGGGTTGGATGCGAAGCGCGCGTCGAGAGTCGCGTCCGGCACCACGGTGAGGCCGGGCGTGCGCAGGGCCACCGCGCACATCGACTCCTCGATCGTGCACACCGACGGCTCGAAGCCCGTGGCCGCCACCTGGTACTGGTTCGTGTCGTCGATGAGGTTGATGACGGCGGTCGGGACGCCGCACATGAGCGCGGCCAGCTCGGCGAGCCCCTGCAGGTCGGTCTGCGGGGATGCGCCGACGATGTCGTACTGCGCGATGGCGTCGCGGCGGGTCACACTCTGGACTGATGACACTGAATTCCCCCATGCACGATGTGCGATCGTCGCTCCATTGTTCCAAGGATCCGAGAATTCCGCTCAGTTCTTCCTTATCGGCACGATCACCGGAAAGTACTTGCTTAAATGGAAAGTAGTTGCGAGACTGGAGGCAACGACAAGGAGATCACCATGAGCGACACCACCCCCGTAGCCCCGGCCGAAGCACAGGCGCTTCTCGATCGCGCAGAGCACCTCAGCCGTTCCGCCCACAACGCCACGCGCTGGCCGTACATCACGTTCATCCTCGCGCTCGGCGTCGCCACCTCGATGGGTACGCTCGCCATGGGCCTCACGACCGGGAACGCGTTCGGCCTGGCATACTTCGGCACGCTGACGGCGACGTTCGCGCTCATCATGTTCTTCATGATCACCATCCGTGGCCGCTCGGCGTTCGCGCGCGGACGCCGCTGGACCGCGTATATCGCGAGCTGGTTCGTGACGTATGCCGCAGCAATCTCCGTGGTGATCTGGGCTCACGGTTCTGTGCTCGCGTCGGGCATCACCTCGGCGCTCATCCTGGTCGTCACCATGGCGTGCGCCGCACGAGAGGCACGCTCGTGACCGCGATCGAGCAGCACCCACGGCACCGACTCGACGAGCTGCTGCAGAACCCGGTGCGGTTCTCGATCGTGGCCGCGCTCGATCGGGCGTCGACGCTGTCATTCAAAGAGGTTCGCGACGTCGTCGAGATCACCGACTCCGCCCTGAGCAAGCAGGTCTCCCTGCTCGAGGGGGCCGGATACCTGGCAGTGGGCAAGTCGTTCGCAGGAAAGATGCCGCGCACCTCGCTCACCCTCACGCGCGAAGGACGCGCCGCGTGGAAGGCCCACCTGGCGACGCTGCGCGAGATCGCGCAGGGACTCTCCTAGACCACGTGAGCCTCACCCTGCACGACCGATCGATGCCCGAGCGCGCTATCGGCGGGCGGGCGCGCCACCACCGGAGGCGCGCTCGCCCGCCAGGAGCGCGCTCGACCCAGCAGCCTGCCCCCATAAACACAAGAACTGTTGCGCAATAGTTCTTGTGTTTATAGTCTGAGGTCGTGACCCCCACCGATCCCACCCGCAGCACGCTCACGTCCGCCGCCTCGATGCGGGTGCTGGCGCATCCGACCCGCCTGAGGCTGCTCGGCCTGCTGCGCGAGCGCGGCCCGCAGACCGCGGCGCAGCTCGGAGACGTCGTCGACGAGGCGCCGGGCACCGTGAGCTACCATCTCGCGAAGCTGGCATCCATCGATCTCATCGAGCCGGCCGAGCCGCAGACGCGTGACCGGCGTGAAAGGTGGTGGAGGGCGACCGCCCCCCTCACCAGCTGGGACACCGCCGAGCTGCTCGACGATCCCGACAAGGCGGCGGCATCGTCGGCGCTGCAGAAATCGGTCGGGCAGGCCTATGCCGCACGCTTCTCCGACTACGTCGATTCGCTGCCCTCGCTTCCCCGCGCGTGGGTCGAGGCCGGCACGAGCAGCGACAGAATGCTGAACCTCACGGTCGACGAACTCGCCGCCCTGACTGCCGAGCTCGAGGCGGTCGTCGCCCGCTATGCCGAGGTGAGCGAGGCGCACGGCGCATCCGCAGGCCGCGGCGCCGAGCCCGTTTCGGTCGTCTATCAGACCTACCGTCGGCCGTGACGACGACCGCGACCGAGAGGCGCCGCGCCGTCGGCTCCCTCTCCGCGTTGCTCGCCGCCCACGCCATCTCGCAGACGGGCAACGTGATCACGGCGTTCGCCATCCCCTTCTACGTGCTCGGCCTCGGCGGCACGGGCGTCGAGGTCGGAGTCGCGGCGTTCTTCTCCACCCTTCCGGTCGTGGTCGGCGGCGCGCTCGGAGGCGTGGTCGTCGACCGGGTCGGACCCCGGCGGGCGGCGATCGTCGCCGACATCGTCAGCGGAGCGACGGTGCTGTCGATCCCCGTGCTCGCGCTCACCGTCGGCCTGCCGTTCTGGGCCCTGCTGCTGCTGGTCTTCGCCGGAGGCCTGCTCGACACCCCCGGCCAGACCGCGCGCCGGGTGATGCTGCCGCGGCTCACCGAGCGGGCCGGCATCCGGCTCGAGCGCAGCGTCGGCCTGCTCGACGGCTCGGAGCGCCTCGCCCGCATGATCGGCGCCACGGTCGCCGGGCTGCTCGTCGCCCTCATGGGCCCGATTGCGGCACTCTTCGTGAACGCCGCCACCTTCGCCGTCTCCGCCCTGCTCACCTGGCTCTTCGTCGCGGCGGTACCCGCTGCCGCCGCTGCTGCCGCCGCTGCTGCTGCGGGTGCTGCCGCTGCGCCGGCCGACGCGGAGTCGCCCGAGGAGCCGAGCGGCTACTGGCGCGACCTGGCCGTGGGGCTGCGATTCGTCATCCACGACCCGCTGATGCGTCTGATCGTCGGCCTCGTACTGATCACGAACCTGATGGATGCCGCGCGCGGCTCGACCCTGCTGCCCCTGTATGCGAATGACCGGCTCGGCGGCGCTGCCGCGCTGGGCGTGCTCGTCGCGGTGATGGGCGGATGCGCACTGCTCGGCAACATCGCCTTCGGATTCGTGGCGCATCGCGTCGGGCGTCGGGTCACCCTCGCGGCGTGCTTCGCGATCGCGGGCGGCCCGTCGAGCGCCGCCTTCGCGCTCGGGGCTCCCCTGCCCGTGCTGATCGGGGTCACCGCCCTGGCCGGACTCGCCGCCGGTTCGCTCAACCCGATCCTTGGAACAGTCGAGCTCGAGCGCGTTCCCGAGCACATGCGCGGCCGCGTGTTCGGGCTGGTCAACGCAGGGGCCTGGGCCGGCGTGCCCTTCGGAGCGCTGCTCGGAGGGATCGCGGCCGACACCATCGGACTCTCCTGGGCCTTCGGAATCATCGCGGTCGCGTACACTCTGGTCACTCTGAGCCCCCTGCTCGGCGGCCCGTGGCGGCAGATGGAGAGGCGATCCCCCGCCTCGGAGTTCAGCTCGTCGGCACCACATCCCAGTGCTCGCGAATGAGCTTGTCGTCTACCCGGAAGATGTCTGCGGCCAGGAATGGATCGCTCGCTGTCGCACCGGCGCTCTGCGAGAAGGTCCATACGAGGTCGCCATCCGATAGCGAGATCGAGGACTCCTGCGGCGGGAAGGTCGCGGAGCCCGAGAAGAAACCTTTGAGCGCAGCCGTGCCATTGGGAGCCACGGAGTTGTGCTGCAGGTAGTTCGGATCGAACGAGGTATCGAGCACGGATACGTCCTGATCGCGGAAGAGGGTGTTATAGGCGTCGACGGCGAACGTTCTGTTGCTCTCCTCCTGCGCTTCGGTCACCGAGCCCGGCTCGGCTGCGTTCGCGTAGAGGTCGCTGAACATAGTGTTCGTATTGCCGCTCGCCGGGGTGCCCGTCGGGATCGGCTGCGAGAACGACCACCGCTCGACGATCGTGCCGTCGGTCACCCGGAAGAGGTCGACGGCGGCCTCTCCGCTTCTCTCGTCGTTCGGGTCGGAGGCCACCTGCCAGTGCACGGCCACGAGGTCACCGTCTGCCGCCTCGTGCTTGACGACCGCTTGGGCATTGGCGACGCGCGTGTGCGTCGCCGCGAACTGGTCGAGCAGGCCATCCGGTCCGGCCGCAAGACCCGCTCCGTGTGCGACCGCATCAGGAGCGACGACAGCGTCGGCCTCGGTCTTCGCCGACGCCGACGCCGGATCCGGGAAGACATCCTCGATGAGGGTGAGCACCGTCTTCTTGTTGGCGGCTTCGACATCCGAATCCGCGCGGTCGGCGCTCGTACCGCCGTTCGAGGTCGAACTCGCCACCGCGGTCTCCGTCGGGCCGGACGCCGTCTCGCCGGCCGACGAAGCCGAGCCGGCCGACGAGCATCCGGCAAGAATCGCGACGCCCGCAACGGCCGCCGCCACCCGTGTGACCATACTGAGGGTTCCTCTATTAGTTGTCATGACAAGTATTTTGAGGATCGCAACTGAGAAGGGGCCCCAAGTCGGGTGCGGGTAACCCGACAAAGCTCACGGGCACGGAGAACAGTCAGGTTCATGCCTGGCGCACCCGCGCACGCACGACGCGAGGAGCGGCATACTGGGCGAATGACTCGCGCACTGCTCATCGTGGACATCCAGCTCGACTACTTCCCCGGGGGCGCGTTTCCCCTCGTCGAACCGGATGCCGCGGCCGCCGTCGCCGGCACTGTGCTCGACGACTTCCGCGCATCCGGCGAGACCGTCGTGCACATCTTCCACGTGTCGACCGAGCCCGACGCCACCTTCTTCCGCCCCGGCACGCCGGGCATCGGCATCCACCCGCTCGTCGCGCCGAGCGGCGACGAGATCGTGCTCGAGAAGCACGAGCCCAACAGCTTCATCGGAACGGGACTTCAGGAGCTGCTCGTCGACGAGGGCGTCACCGAACTCGTGATCGTGGGCATGATGAGCAGCATGTGCATCGACTCGACGACGCGAGCCGCCAGCGAACTGGGCTTCGAGGTCACGGTGGTGAGCGACGCGTGCACCGCGCCCGATCTCAGTTTCGGCGAGACCGTCGTTCCGGGGGCCACGGTGCACGCGTCATTCATGGCCGCGCTCGACGGCAGTTTCGCGACCGTCGTCTCGAGCGACGAACTGCACTAGCTTCAGCTCATACCCACCCCCTAGCCGCCTCATAGCAATCGCATAGCACCGCCCCGAAGACTGACGTTTCAGAACGAAGCAAACGTCACCCCGAGAGGCAGTCATGAGCAGGATCCCCGAACCAGAACTCACCCCGCAGGGGCCGGCCTACGAGGGCCGACTCCTCGACCGCGCAGACGAGGAGGTCGTCGACCAGGGCGTCGCCTTCGACATCCGCACGCTCGTCAGCCGCCGCGTCGTTCTGAGCATGCTCGGACTCGGCGCCGGAGCCGTCGCCCTCGCGGCCTGCTCCACGGGCGGCTCCGGCTCGAGCGCGGCAGGCACCGCGACGGCCACCGCCACCCCGACGACCACGCCCACCACGAGCAGCACGGCCGCGGCATCCACGACCGCGGTGCCCGCCGGCGAGATCCCCGACGAGACCGCCGGCCCGTACCCCGGCGACGGCTCGAACGGCGCCGACGTGCTCGAGGAGTCAGGCATCGTGCGCAGCGACATCCGCTCGAGCCTCGGTGGCGGCACCACCGCAGCCGGCGTTCCCATCGCGCTCAGCCTGACCATCCTCGACATGGCCAACAACGACGCCCCGTTCGCGAACGTCGCCGTCTACGTCTGGCACTGCGATGCCGACGGCAACTACTCGATGTACTCGTCGGGCGTCGAGAACGAGACCTACCTGCGCGGCGTGCAGGTCGCCGACGGCAACGGAACCGTGTCGTACACCTCGATCTTCCCCGCCTGCTACTCAGGCCGCTGGCCCCACATCCACTTCGAGGTCTACCCCGCGATCGGCGACATCACCGACTCGGCCAACGCCATCGCGACCTCGCAGGTCGCCCTGCCACAAGACGTGTGCGACACCGTGTACGCCCTCTCGGGCTACGACGGCTCGAGCTCGAACCTGTCGAAGGTCAGCCTCGACAGCGACAACGTGTTCGGTGACGACGGCGGCGCCCTGCAGCTCGCGACCGTGACGGGGGATGCGACGAACGGCTACCAGGTCGCGCTCACCGTTCGCGTCGACACGAGCACCGCACCCACCGCAGGCGCCGCGCCCAGCGGCGGCGGCGGCCCCGCCAACTAGCCGCATCCGCGCCCGTTCGGCGCATCCGCGGCCCGTCGACCGGGCGCACATGACCCCAGCGGGCGCGGACGCTCACCTCCTCCACCTCACACACGAAAGAAGGCCCCTCATGGGACTGCTCCAGAACCTCACCGGATGGCACGCGCTCATCCTCCTCGCCGTCGTGCTGCTCTTCTTCGGAGCCAGCAAACTGCCGGCGCTCGCGAAGAGCGTCGGGCAGTCGGCCCGCATCCTCAAGTCCGAATCCCGCGACGGGTCCGCCGCCGCAGACGCCCCTGCGACCTCGGCGACGACCGTGGATGCGCCCGTTCCCGCAGACCGGCTCTGACCGTGAGCGGCTCACGCCGCTCACGCGGCAGCAGGGCGGGCCGGGCCGAGAGAGGCCGGATGACGCTCATCGAGCATCTGCGCGAGGCGCGCACGCGTCTGTTCCGCATCCTGCTCGCGCTGCTCGTCGGAGCCGCCGCGGGGTACCTTCTCAGCGACCAGATCCTCGAGATCCTGCGCACGCCCATCGAAGCGCTGGCCCTCTCGCGCAACGCCAGCCTGAACTACGACAGCATCAGCGCGGCCTTCGACCTGAAGCTGCGCATCGCCCTCTTCGCCGGGGCGGCCCTGTCGAGCCCGGTCTGGCTGCATCAGGTCTTCGCCTTCTTCCTGCCCGGGCTCACCCGCCGCGAGAAGAACTACACGCTGGGCTTCTTCGTCGCGGCCGTGCCGCTCTTCGTCATCGGATGCGTCACGGGCTTCCTCCTGTTCCCGCACGTCGTCGAGCTGCTGGCCGGCATTGCCTCGACCGATGACAGCACGGTGCTCGTGGCCTCGTACTACGTGGACTTCGTGATGAAGCTCGTTCTCGCCGTGGGCGTGGCCTTCGTTCTGCCCGTGTTCGTGGTGCTGCTCAACGCGGTCGGCGTGCTTCCGGGCAGGACTGTGGTGTCGAGCTGGCGGATCGTGATCCTCGGCATTCTGGTGTTCAGCGCCATCGCCACACCCTCCGCCGACATCGCCACGATGTTCCTGCTGGCCGTTCCCATGGCGGCCCTGTTCGCCGCCGCAGCGCTGATCGCGGTGCTGCACGACCGCGTCGCCGCGAAGCGACGCGCCCGACTGCTGACCGACGACACGGCACACTATCGCGACGCGGACATCGACCGCGAACTCGACATCGACCGCAATCTCGTCGACGCCTGACAGGCGCCGACCCCCGCCTGCCCCGCCGCCTGACCGCCCGTCCCCGACCGGCTGACCGCCTGGCCTCCGCCCGACCGACCGACCGACCGAAAGGAGCACCCCGTGTTCGGACTCACCCTCGACAAGCTGGTCGTGATCGGCATCATCGCCGCGATCATCATCGGCCCTGAGCGCTTGCCCCACTACGCCGAGAAGCTCGCCTCATTCGTCACGACCGTTCGCGCGTTTCTCGACGGCGCGAAGGCTCGGGCCGCGGAGGAGCTCGGCCCCGAGTTCGATCCGGCGGAGTGGAGAAGGCTCGACCCCCGACAGTACGACCCTCGCCGCATCGTGCAGGAGGCGCTGGCCGTCGACCCGACCCCGCGCGACGACCCCGCCCCGCCTGTCGGCTCGGAGCCGGCCGTCGACCCCGCCCCGGCCGAACCGGCGTCGGATGCCCGGTCCGAGGCATCCACCCCGCCGCTGCGACCGGCCGCACCGGCGACCGGTTGGCAGCAGGCGCTGCTCGCCCGCGTCAATGCGGTGGAGTCACCCCAGCGAGCGAGCGAGTTGCCTGATTCCGCCGCGTCGCATCTACTCGAGGCGGCGGAATCGGGCAACTCGACGCCCGCCCGAGAGAAGCCGCGTCAGACCCAGTCAGCTCACGGAGTGGGCTTGCCTCCGTTGACCGTGAGCGTCTCGCCGATCACGTAGCTCGACTCCGGCGACGCGAGGAACACGTAGGCCGGAGCGAGCTCGGCGGGCTGTCCGATGCGGCCGATGGGAGTGTCCTGTCCGAGCTCGGGAAGCTCTTCGATGATCTGGCCGCCCGCCGTCTGCAGGGGCGTCCAGATGGGTCCGGGGGCGACGATGTTCACGCGGATGCCCTTCGGAGCAAGCTGCTGCGCCAGCGCCTTCGAGAACGTGTTGACCGCGGCCTTCGTCGTCGCATAGTCGACGAGGTTCTCGCTCGGGGTGTACGCCTGGTTCGACGAGGTGGTGATGATGGTTGCGCCGGGCTGGAGATGCGGGAGTGCGGCCTTGGTGATCCAGAACGTGGCGTAGACGTTGGTCTTCATGGTCTCGTCGAACTGCTCGTCGCTGATGTCGACCAGGGACTCCGCGTGCTGCTGCTTCGCCGCATTGTTCACCACGATGTCGAGGCCGCCGAGCTCCTCGACCGCCTGATCGACGAGAGCGCGGCAGTGTGCGGGGTCGGTAATGTCGCCCGGAATGCCTACTCCGGTGCGCCCGGCCTCGCGCACGAGCTCGAGGATCCTGTCGGCATCCGGCTGCTCTTCGGCGAGGTACGAGATGACGACGTCGGCGCCCTCGCGGGCGAAGGCGATCGCCACGGCCGCGCCGATGCCCGAGTCGCCGCCGGTGATGAGGGCCTTGCGTCCGATGAGTCGACCGGATCCCCGGTAGCTCTGCTCGCCGTGGTCGGCCCTGTTGTTCAGCTTCACGTCGAGTCCGGCGCCCAGCTGGTACTGGGCCGTCGTGTCGATGTCGGAGTACATGGCGGACGGATCCTGGAAGGTGTACTGGTCGGTCATGGCGATCCTTTCGGGGGTGAGACGCGTTCCAGCGACGCTACCCGCGGCATCCGATTCACCCCGATGGGGTTGACGCCGCGCACACCGGCCCCCGGAACCCGGATTCGACCCAGATGTTCTGCGGCCGTGCAAGCCACCCGTGCCCGGGAGCACCCGGACGTACGATTCGGATATGACCGACAACAAGAAGACCCAGGACGCGCCCATCATGGACGGCGCCACCGAAGCGACCGAAGAGGAGAAGGAGGCCGGACGCCGCGATCACGCCGAGGCGGATGCGAACCGCAACGCGGGGCTCGACGACGACCTCCGCAGCATCCGCGCCGTCGACGAGGGCAAGACCCGCCCCCGCACCGAGGGCAACGGCAACGGATCCGACGGCGCCGTCGACATCTCGAACACCGGTGACACAAACAAAGACAGCGACACCGCGGGCGACGTCGACCGCACTGCCGAGTAGCGCGGACGGGGCCCGGCTCCCCTCCAGGAGCCCGGGCCCCGCTCAGATGCTGCGCAGCTCGCCTCGCACGATCGAGTCGCCCGAGTGCGTGGTGTCTCCGTCGTCGGGCTCGGCCGAGACGTCGACGAGGGAGTACGTCGCGAGGTCGACGCCCGCCGGCAGCTCGAACCTGCCCTCGGCCCCGTCGAGGAAGCCGATGCTCACGAGCGCGGTTCCGTCTGTAGAGATGAGCCACACCTCGCGCAGCCGGTCGTCTGCGGGGCCGCTCTGCCCTGCCGTGTCGATGTCGACCACGACCTGACGCGTGCCATCGGCCAGAACCTCGACCACCGCGCTGCCGTGCGCATCCGCCCAGTCGGGGAACGGGTCCAGCTCGGCACCCGCGACCACGACTCCGGTGTTCGCGCTCTGGGCGGACTGCCACCAGATGCCGACTCCGGTTCCTGCGACGAGCCCCACCACGAGGGCGGCGACGGCCAGCGGAACCACCATGCGCGTGCGCCAGCGCCTGCGAGCACGCTCGGAGGCCGGCCGAGATGCCGCAGATGGCGACTTCTCGGCGCGCGAAGCAGCCCTCTGCGACATCTCAGGGCCCGCCGCGGCCTGAGCGTCGGCGGCGACATCCGCATCGGCGACGATCTGCGTGCGGATGCGCTCCCACACCGCGGGCGACGGTTCGACGAGCGACTCGCCGTGCGCAGACCGGCCCCGGTGCACCACCGTCGACAGCTCGCGCAGTTCGGCGGCGCACGAGGCACACGAGGCCAGGTGCTCGGCCTCGACGGCGCTCGGCGCCACCTCGCCCAGCGAGATCAGCGCCAGTTCATCGGCATCAATATGTGTCATCGTTCACCTCCAAACGTATTCGTAGCCGAGACAGACTTCGACGGATATGACTTTTCACGGTTCCGAGCGGAAGCCCGAGCCTGTCGGCGATCTGGGCATGAGTCAGGTCGGCGAAGAAGGCCAGCCGCATGATCGTGCGCGGCACGGGGTCGAGCCGCGCGAGCTCGTCGGCCATCATCAACCTGTCCGCCACCTCCGCCGTGTCGTCGACGGTCGCGGCGTCGCTCTCGAGAGCGTGCGCCTCATCGGCCCGGCGCATCCGGCTGCGCGCCTCGTGGGCGTCAGCGATGCAGTGCCGTGTGATTCCCACGAGCCAGCCGCCCATGCTCGCCCTGTCGGGGTCGTAGCCCGAGCGGCCGCGCCACGCGGCGACGAACACCTTCTGGGTCACGTCCTCCGCGTCGCGCGCGTCGCCCAGCGAGCGCAGCGCCAGCGTGTAGACGAGCGACGACCAGCGCTCGTAGACGCCGGCCAGAGCCCGGTCGTCACCCGAGCAGAAGGCGTCGACCAGCGCGCTCTCGTCGATCGATGTGTCGGTCACGTCAGTGTGCGGCTTCCTTGTGGACACCTCGAGCATACGTCGCCACCCCCATCACGCGATCGGTACCGCGGTGACGATCACGTTGCTGAGGTAGTGACCCGTATCGTAGTTGAACTCTCCCCCGCAGGTGATGAGCGCCAGACGGTGCGGGCCTGAGCGGTCGAAGACGGCGTTCCAGTCGACGCCGGTCTTGTCGATCATCGACACCTCCTGAACCGAGAAGCGGGCGACCCGGCCATCGACCGAGGTGGTCACGATCTCCGTGCCGACCGGGGCATCCAGCAGCAGGGCGAACTGGCCGACGCCGTAGTCGAACGAGTCGACGTGGGCGGCGATCACGGCGGTTCCGGCCGTGCTCCACGGGGTCGGTCCGTAGCGGTACCACGAGGCGATCGCGGGGTCGTCGGAGAGCGCGAGCGCCCCGGTCGCGTCGACTCCCTCGGGCGACACCGTCACGTCGATGCCGAGCGACGGCACCTGCACCCTGGCCGGCTGCACGACGGGCTCGGCGGGGTGGGCCCCCAGGCTCGCGTCGGTCAGGGGTACGCCGGATGCCGCGGGCCCGGTCGGCGCGCCCGTCGCGCTCGGCGTCGGTGCGGGTGTCGCCGTGGGTGTCGCCGACCGCGCGACGCCGGCCGGCGTCGGGGTGGCGGGGGCGTCGGCGGCGGCGCCGCATCCGGTGATCAGAAGCATCGAGGCGCACGCGAGCGCGCCGATGACCGCGGCCCGGGCTGCGTGTGCCCGAACCGCGGTCGCGAGGGAGTGCCTGCCGGTCAGCGCTCGACCTTGGCAAGCGCCCGGCTGCGCACGGCGGTGATTGCAAGCGCCGCGAGCAGCAGGGCGAGCGCCCCGCCGACCAGCAGACCGGTGGAGTCTCCTGGCTGGTTGGTGGCGACGAGGCCCGCGTTACCGGCGGGAACACCGCCCGGGTTCGAGTGCAGTCCGCCGATGGTCTGCACCGCGAGCGCCAGGTTGCCGTCGGCGAGGCTGCCCCACGCGTAGACGATGGTGTTCGTTCCCTCGGCCACGTCGACGTCGGCCGGGCCGATCACAGGGTCGGTGGTTCCTGTGGCGGCGACCGACGCCGACACGGTGCCGGCGGGAAGTGTGAGCACGGACTCGCCCGGGTTTGCGAGGTTCGTGATCACGGGGCTGCCTCCGGCGAGAACGTCGACCGCGGGAGCGGCGGCGACGTGGCGCACGGTCAGGCGTCCCTCGCCGGCGGCGAGGGTGGCTGTGTCGTTCGTGAACAGGGTTGCGGTGGGGTTGCCCGACGCGTCGAGGTGGGCCACGGCGGTGTAGTTGCCGTTCGCCGCGAGGGGCAGGTCGACCGGTCCGATCACCGGGGCGCTCGCGTCGGCGGCATCGGATGCCGTGATGGCCACCGAGTAGGTTCCGGCCGGCAACGGCAGGGGTCCGGCGAGCGTGCCCGGCGTGAAGTCGTCGAGGGTCAGGGCTCCGTTCACGTAGACGTCGACGGTGACGCCCGGAACCGCGTGCAGCACCGAGAGTTGTGCGTCGCCTTCGGCCGCGGATGCGGGAAGAGCGGCTGCGGCTGCGATGAACGCACCGGCTGCGATGCCGGCGATGAGGGTCTTGCGCATGGATACCTCCTGGTCGAGCCCCGATCGGGGGCGAAGAGAAAACTGCTTACACAGACCACTTCTGTCGAACCCATGCGTTTGGATGCACCTCTTCAGAACTTTTTTCCGACATCGCAAGCGGTAGCGGCTTTCGCGTCGGGTGACCCATCATCGAGTAATGACCTACCTCGCCTCAGACTCGCGCTACGACAGCTTCCCCTACCGACGCACGGGGCGAAGCGGCCTCAAACTTCCCGCCGTCTCGCTCGGACTCTGGCAGAACTTCGGCGACGACGTGGCCATCGAGACGCAGCGCGCGATCCTCCGCCGCGCATTCGACTCCGGCGTGACCCACTTCGACCTGGCCAACAACTACGGCCCGCCCTATGGCAGCGCCGAGACCAACTTCGGCCGCATGTTCGCAGAGGACTTCGCGCCCTACCGCGACGAGCTCGTGCTCTCGACCAAGGCCGGCTACGACATGTGGCCCGGACCCTACGGCGACCACGGATCGCGCAAGTATCTGCTCGCCTCGCTCGATCAGTCCCTCGCTCGCATGGGCATCGACTACGTCGACATCTTCTACAGCCACCGCGCCGACCCCGACACTCCCCTCGAAGAGACGATGGGCGCCCTGCATACTGCGGTGCAGTCGGGTCGCGCCCTCTACGCCGGCATCTCGAGCTACTCGCCCGAGCGCACGCTCGAGGCGGCGCGCATCCTCGCCGATCTCGGCACGCCGCTGCTGATCCACCAGCCCTCGTACTCCATGTTCAACCGCTGGATCGAGGACGGCCTGCTCGACACCCTCGGCGAGCTCGGCGTCGGCTGCATAGCATTCTCTCCGCTCGCCCAGGGCCTGCTCACCGACCGCTACCTCGACGGCATCCCGGCCGATTCGCGCGGCGCGCGAGGCGGCTCGATGCAGAAGCGGATGCTTACCGACGAGACGCTCGGGCGGGTTCGGGCCCTCAACGACATCGCCTCAGGCCGAGGTCAGACCCTCGCCCAGCTGGCGCTCTCGTGGGCGCTGCGCGACGAGCGCGTGACCTCGGTTCTCATCGGAGCGTCGTCGGTGAAGCAGCTCGACGACAACCTGGCCGCCGTGCAGAACCTCGCGTTCACGAGCGAGGAACTCGCGAAGATCGACGAACTGGCCGGCGACCGCGACATCAACCTCTGGGCGAGCTCGAGCGCGGTCTAGCGGCGCGCGATCGGCACGATGCCGAAGGCCCGCGCGAGGCGGTCGATCTTCTCGGCGCGTCCGAGCCTCGGCAGGTCGCTGCCGTCGCGGATGACCCGGCCCCGCGACTCGAAGTCGTCGAGGAAGTCGCGCGCCCACGTCGCATCCGACACCGTGGGGCTGATCGTCTCGTTGATGACCGAGAGCTGGTCGAGGTCGAGGCACAGCTTTCCGGTTAGGCCCATGGCCACGGCGTGCTCGGACTTCTGGCGCAGCACCGGGTGGTTGCTGCCGACCGTCGGGCCGTCGATGGGGCCGGGCAGGTTGCCGATGCGGCTCGCCACGACGAGGCGCGAGCGCGGATAGGCCATGGCCAGGTCGTCGGCGCTCGTGCCCGTGTCGCGGCGGTAGTCGCCGCTGCCGAAGCCGAGGCGGAACGCGCCGCGGGCGCGAGCGATGGCCGGCGCCTCCTCGATGCCGAGTGCCGATTCGACGAGGGCGAGAACGGGCACGGTGCCGCCGAGTCGATCGAACGTCTCGGTGACCTGTTCGGCCGACTCCGTCTTGGCGAGCATCACGCCCGACAGCCCCGGCACGCCCTTGAGGCCGTCGACGTCGTCGGACCAGAACTCGGTGGTGCGGTCGTTGATGCGCACCCAGCCGGCGCCGCCAGCGCTGAGCCAGTCGATGACCGACGTTCGCGCATCCGCCTTCAGTTTCGGGTCGACGGCGTCTTCGATGTCGAGGATGATCTGGTCGGCGCGCGAGTCGGCGGCCGGGTCGAAGTCCTCAGAACGGATGCCCGAGACGAGCAGCCAGGAACGCGCGATCTGGGGGTCGATGGTCGATGCTGTCATGTACTTTCAACTTCTCTATCGGCATGGAGGACACAGGCCCCGGTCGGTGAGGATCGGCGCTGGCCACACGACGGCGCTCCGCTGCGCGTGCCTCAGCATCGTATCGAACCCGGCCTGACCATGGCGTGAGACCACCCGATCGGGAGAGGATGGGCGCATGCCCGCGACCTCGAACGCGCCCGACAGCCAGCCCGGTCCTCCCGAGCCCGTCTCGCGCGGACCCCGCGGACAGCGCGGACCCCGCGGGCCGAGGCGGCTGCGGGCCGGTGCGATCGCCGTCGGAGCCATCGTCGGCGTCGCCGGAGTGCCCCTCTGCTACCTGATCCTCCAGCTGCTCGGCGTGATCATCTCCGACGCCGGGCTCATCGCGTGTCTGGTCGCACCGACGGCGGTGCTGCTGCTCGTGTGCCTCGTCCCGCGGGCGCGTGCGTGGGCGCTGCAGGCGGCGGTGGCGTCTGCCCTCGCATCCATCGCGCTTGTCGTGTTCGTGTTCGGCGGCATCACCCTGATCACAGCGATGCTCTCGGACCCCGCCTAGGACCGCAGCGATGCCGCGCAGGTCGACAGCATCGTTCGCAGCGCGACCTGTTCGGCCGGCGCGAGGCCCGACTTCATGCGGTCCTCGACTCCCCTGACCGCGGCGCTGGCCGTGGCGAGCTGGGCCCTTCCGGCCGCCGTGAGCTGCGTCGGCAGGGCGCGCCCGGAGGCAGGCTGCTCTGATCGCGTGACGAGCCCGTCAGCCTCGAGCGTCTGCAGCAGCACGTTCATCGCCTGCCTCGTCACGAAGGTGCCACGCGCGAGCTCGGAGTTGGACAGCCCCGGCCGCTGGGCGAGCAGTTCGAGGCAGGAGTAGTGCGTGACACTCATGCCGAGCGGACGCAGCACGGCCTCCATGGCGGTGCGCAGCGCACTCGAGACCTCCTTCATCAGGTACCCCAACGACGTCTCCAGCTCGATTCCCGCACCGTCTTGACTCATGTCAATATTCTGACATACTGGGGATGTCAACAAACTGACATCAATGAAGGAGAACATCATGACCGCATCCGGCCCCGGCTTCATCTCACTGCAGGTCCGCGACATCGAGGCGTCCGCCGCGTTCTACGAGAAGCACCTCGGTCTCACGCGCCAGCCCGGCCCGCCCCACGCCATCGTCTTCGGCACGACGCCCGCGGCCTTCGCCGTGCGCGACGCGATGCCCGGCGTCGACCTGAACTCGGGCGCGCAGCTCGGCCTCGGCATCGGCGTCTGGATGCACGCGCCCGACGCCCAGCAGATCCACGACACCCTCATGGCCGACGGATTCACCATCACCTCGGCACGCGTCGACGGTCCCTTCGGTCGCACCTTCACCTTCGCTGACCCCGACGGCTACGCCATCACCCTGCACGACAAGGCCTGACCCTCCGGCTCACGCGTGTCGAAACCTGATGGTCGAGCGCGCCCTTATTCGGCGAACGCTCCTGCGCCGACGGCGCGTTCGCCCGATAACGGCGCGCTCGGCCGGATGGAGCACCGCGCACAGGGCGCCTGACCTCAGGCGGCGGCCCGCTCCACGACGTCGCGGATCTCGGAGGCGCTGAGGTTCGCGCCGAACAGCTCGCGCCCCGGTTGCAGCACCGCACCCTCGGCCAGCGCACCCAGGTCGACGGGGTCGAAGCCGAGAGAGTCGATCAGGTCGGCGACCACGTCGTTGGCCGCCACGTCATCTCCCGAGAGCGCGATCGCCTTGCGATCCGGGTCGCCCGCGGGCCGCGCGCCCTCGTCGAGGTCGTGGTAGCCCATGTGATTGAACGCCTTCACCAGGCGTGAACCGGGCAGGGCTGTCGCCACGAGCTCGCTGGTCGTGACGTCGTCACCGGTCAGATCCGGGCGAACGCCGTCGACCTCCCACCAGTAGTTCATGGCGTCGATCACGATCTTTCCGCGCAGCTCGTCGACCGGCAGGGTCTCGACCCCGTCGAGGGGCAGGGCCTTGCCCAGCGGAAGAGCCAGGATGACGATGTCGGCCCGGCCCGCGGCATCCGATGCCGTCGTCGCCTCGGCGCCGTGCGCCAGCACGTCGATCGTGAGCTCGATCGCGGCGGGCGGCCGCGAGCTCGCGATCAGCACGGGGTACCCGGCTGCGATCGCGAGACGGGCGAGCACGGTGCCCACTTTTCCGGCGCCGAGGATGCCGATGGTCGCCTGCTTCGGTTCGGTCAAGGAATGCATGGGTGCGCCTCTCAGGCCAGGATGTCGCGGACGAGGGGAACGACCTCGGTTCCGTAGAGCTCGACCGCACGCATCCGGTCGCTCATCGGGGTGGTGCCGGCCGAGTAGATCAGGTCGAATCGCCCGGCCCCCAGCGTAGCGATCGCGCTCGCCATGCGACGGGCGACCGTCTCGGGCGAGCCCACGTACATCGAGCCGTGCTCGACCTCGTTCTCGAACTCGGCGCGGGTCACGGGCGGCCAGCCGCGCAGGGCTCCGATGCGGTCGCGCATCACCTTGTAGTGCGGAAAGAAGATCTCTTTGGCCTCGTCGTCGGTGCGGGCGATGAAACCCGGCGAGTGCATGCCGATCGGATGCGCCGTGGTGCCGAACTGCTCGGCCGCGCGTCGGTAGAGATCGGTGTAGGGCGCGAACCGTTCGGGGCTGCCGCCGATGATGGCCAGCATCAGGGGGAAGCCGTACTGCGCGGTACGCACGACCGACTGGGGCGAGCCGCCCACGCCGACCCAGGTCGAGAGGTGCCCCGACTCGGTCTTCGGAAAGACGTCGGCGTCGTGAAGCGCTGCGCGGGTCGTGCCGCTCCAGCTCACGGGCCGCTCGGTGAGCAGGCGCGAGAACAGCTCGATCTTCTCTTCGAAGAGGGTGTCGTAGTCGCTCATGTCGTAGCCGAAGAGGGGGAACGACTCGGTGAACGAGCCCCGGCCCAGGATCACCTCGGCGCGCCCATTCGAGAGGGCGTCGACGGTGGCGAAGCGCTGGAACACGCGAACGGGGTCGTCGGAGCTCAGAACCGTCACGCCCGAACTCAGCCGGATGCGCTCGGTCTGCGTGGCGATACCCGCCAGCACGGTCTCGGGACTCGAGATGGCGTACTCCGGCCGGTGGTGCTCACCGACGGCGAAGACCTCGATGCCGAGCTGGTCGGCCAGCACGGCCTCGGCGACCACGTGCCTGATCGCCTGCGCGTGGGAGGCGAGTTCTCCCGTGTCGGTCTGCGGAATGTCTCCGAAGGTGTCGAGCCCGAATTCGATGTCAGCCATGATCGCGTCCTTTGATGATCTAATTGACATGTCAAATGAATGGAGCGTCGTGAATATTCCCGAGGACGACGGCGAGCGCGGCGCCGGCCGCCGGTCCGGGCGCCCATCCGCCGGTCGGAAGTCGCCGACCCGCGACGAGCTACGGGCCTGGCGCACCTTCACCGAGACGACCGATCTCGTGAAGCGGCACATCGAGGCCGAGCTGCAGCAGGCATCCGGTGTCTCGTCGGGCGACTACGGCGTGCTGCTCGCCCTCTCGGAGCAGCCCGACCACCGGCTGCGCTCGTCGCCGCTGGCCGAGCAGATCGGCTGGGAGCGCAGCCGCCTCTCGCACCACCTCGGTCGCATGGAGCGGCGCGCGCTGATCGCGCGGGAGCGGGCATCCGACGACAGCCGCGGAGCGTGGGTCGTGCTCACCGACGAGGGAGCCCGCACCTTTCGCCGAGCGTCGTCACCGCACCTCCACTCGGTGCAGAGGCTGTTCGTCAGCGCCCTGACATCTGAGCAGCTCGCGGCCCTCGACGACGCGATGCGCGCGCTGGCCGCTCACCTCGAGGAGCCCTCCACCGTTCGACAGGACGAATCGACGACACTCCGGGTGTCGACCGACGACACACCGACGGACTGACGAAGCGTCCTGTAATAGGGGGGGGAAACTAGCGACGACGACGTCCGCGCCCGCGGCTCCGGCTCCGGCCGGTCGACTTTCCTCCCCTGGCATCGGCTGCCTGGCGCTTCTTGAGCTGCTTGGCAGCGATCGACAGAATGAACGGGAGAAGTCGAAGAAACACGGGTCGTCCTTTGAGTGGAGTGGGCGAGCACGATGCTCGCTCACCCTCGAGCGTGGTCGAGAAGACGATCTTCTGCAGAAGGCTTGACTTCGCAGAACCTCCTGTGGAGCGCAGCACGACCTCAGTCGCGCACTCCGAACAGGCCGTCTCCGTGCTTCACGAGCACGTCGTAGGCGTCGGCGTAGTTGTCAGGCAGGGGTGCACCCGGCTCGTACTTCGCGAGCAGAATCCCGATCAGGCCCAGCGCCGGAGGGGTCAGCGGGCGGGTGCGGTCCTTGTCTTTGTCCGCGCGCGGATTCGCCTCGGGGTTCGGCGGAACGTACGCCGGCGTGACCGTCGGCCAGAGCGCGGGCTGCCGCGGCTTCGTGAGATTCACCGCGTTGAAGATCGGGGTGGCGGATGCGTCGCGCTCGGTGAGCGGGTCGAGTCCGTGGAGCTCGGCGAGGGTTTTCGCAAGCGACCCATGGTGCATCTCGTCATTGATCACCGAACCGGCCTTGGTGTACGCCGACACCACGATCGTGGGAACCCGCAGCCCGAGGCGATCGAAGGTGAAGCCCATCTCTCCGGGCTTCTCGTTCTTCACCGGAGGAACCGCGGTCGGCGGCGCGACGTGGTCGTAGAGTCCACCGTGCTCGTCGAAGGTCACGAGCAGCACGGTGTTCATCGCGTTCGATCCGGTGGCCGAGGCGCCGTTCTTGACCGCCGTGTAGACCTCGCCGAGCAGCTGCTCCCCCGCGCGCATATCGGAAAAGGCAGACGCCATCTCGGGCGTCTCCGGGTCTTCTCGGTCTTTCGAGGGCCGCACCACCGGCGGGTGCATGTCGTTGTGGTCGAAGACCATGCGCGGCTCGACGAAGGCGTAGTCGGGCAGGTTGCCCTTCGCGGCGTCGTCGTGGAACTGCTCCATGCTGCGGAAGTTGCTCTTCCAGTACTTCTCGATCGACGGCGCGCTCAGCAGCCCGGTGAGCGAGACCACCTGTTGCGCGTCGTAGTACACGCGCCACGACTTGCCCGCGTCCTCGAGCCGGGTGAACACGGTCGGCACGGCCGGCGCATCCAGCCATTTGCCGATGCCCGCACCCTCGGCGTTCGTGACATAGCCGTGCGACGTGCTCGCGTGAAAGAACGAGCGGTTGCAGAATGTCTGCGACGGCACCGCCGCGTGCCAGTGGTCGTAGACCCCGAAGTTCTTCGCGAGGGCCGAGAGCACGGGCAGCATCGTGGGCGAGAAGCCTCCCATCACCACGGCGTATTCGTCGGGGGTGGGCTTGCGTCCGCGCGAAAGCGTGGAGTTGACGATGTAGTCCTTCACGAAGCCGTTGTTCTGCGGCTTCGACGTGTCCTTCGGAAGATTCCAGGGCTCCCTGAGCGGATTCTTCAGGTCGGCGTTGCTCTCGGGGTCGATCGTGCCGAAGAGCTGCGTGTTCACGTGCGGGTAGAACTCGCCGGGGTCGGGATCGGGCTGCGCCATGATCTGGTCGGTCGGCCCGCTGTAGACGTGGGCGGGCACGGCCTCGCCCGACTCGCCCGGATTGCTGTACGACCCCTGGTGCAGGCCGTCGAAGGTCTGCCCGGCGGGCTCCTGCCCCGACTCGTAGAGCCATCCCAGCATGTGGTCGAACGAGCGGTTCTCGAACATGACCACCACCACATGGTCGAAGCCCGGCTCGCTGCGAACGGGCAGCGGCGTGAAGCCGAGGTCGTCGGCATCGGCCTCAGACGATCGGATGCCGGCGGTCACGCCGCCGACGGCGGCTCCGCCCACCGCAAGGCCGGCGACCCCGATGCCGGCCGTTCGCAGAAAGTTGCGACGCGATGCGCCGCGCTCGGTCAACCCGTCGTTCTTCTTCTTGTCGTCGGCCATGGCGCGACCCCCTCCCGATCCCGCCAGATTACCTGTGCGAGCGGCGGGAGGCCCCACCCCTTGCGCCTGCGCCAGGAGGAGGCCGCCCTTCGACAAGCTCAGGGAACGACGCGGCGGCGCGGCTCCTAGAAGGCGGCCACTCCGTCTCTGTTGATGAAGGTGCCCGTCGGCCCCTCGCCGCCGCGGGTTGCGAGCTCTACGATCGCATCCGTGCCCTCGGTCACGGTCTGCGGGCCGCTGTTGTTGTTGAAGTCGGTGGCCGTGTAGCCGGGGTCGGCCGCGTTGATGCGGATCTCGGGGTACGCCTTCGCGTACTGCACCGTGAGCATCGTGACCGCCGACTTCGACGACTGGTAGATCGGCGCGATAATGGTCGATTCGATGTGATCCGGGCTCAGCACAGACGCGAACGAGCCCATCCCGCTCGAGACGTTCACGATGGTCGCCTCGTCGGAGCCGCGGAGCACGGGCAGGAACGCGCGGGTCATGCGCACGATGCTCACGACGTTGGTCTCGAACACGCGCGTCGCGTCATCGGGGGTCAACTCCTCGGCGGGCACGTAGGGCTGCGAGATGCCGGCGTTGTTCACGAGCACGTCGATTCCTCCCGCCTCGACGATCGTGTCGACGGCGGCGGCGACCGATGAGTCGCTCGTCACGTCGATCGGAATGAACCGTCCGCCCAACTCGTCGGCGGCCGTGCGGCCGCGGGTCTCGTCACGTGCGCCCATCCACACGGTGTGGCCGGCCTCGATGAGTCGGCGGGCTGTCTCGTGGCCGAGGCCTTTGTTGGCCCCGGTGATCAGTGTTGTTGTCATGCCCAGAAGTCTGCGCCGACCGTGCGCGGCTGTCGTGGCCCGTCTCAGCGTACGGACGGCCAGTACCACCCAGCCCGGGCGGACCGCTGGCACACTGAGTGAATGCAGGATGCGCACGGCGATCTCGGGTCCCTCCTTCGTGCGTGGCGCGATCGGCTCTCTCCCCTCGACGTCGGCTTCCCCGCCGGCGACTCCCGCCGCGCTGCGGGTCTGCGGCGCGAAGAGCTCGCCTCGCTCGCCGGGCTCAGCGTCGACTACATCGTGCGCCTCGAGCAGGGCCGTGCTCGCAGGCCGTCGGAGCAGGTGGCCTCGTCGCTGGCCAGAGCCCTTCAGCTCACCGATGCGGAGCGCGACCACCTGTTCGTTCTGGCGGGCCTGCTTCCTCCGTCACCGCACCAGGTGCCGGCGCACATTCCTCCGGGCGTGCAGCGGCTCGTGGCACGGCTCGGCGAGATTCCCGTCGCCGTCTTCACCGCATCGTGGGATCTGCTGAGCTGGAGCCCGCTGTGGACCGCGCTGCTCGGCGAGCCGGTGCGCCCCGCGTCGGGCAGGCCGAATCTGCTTCGCGCGCACTTCGGCAACCTCATGCTCGGCGACGGCGGCGGCAGAATCGTGAGCCGTTCCGGCAGCGTGGATGCCTTCGGCGCGTCTCTCGTCGCCGACCTGCGCCGGGTGGCGGGCCGGTACCCCGAAGACCGCGGGGTGCGCGCCCTTATCGCCGAACTGCTCTCGACGAGCGAGGAGTTCCGGGTGCTGTGGGAGAGCGGGATCGTGGGCGAGCACGAGTCCGAGAGCAAGGTCGTGAGCAACGAGCTGGTGGGCGACATCGCCCTCGACTGCGATGTCTTCAGTGTCGCCGGAACCGATCTGCGCATCGTCGCGTACACCGCACCGGCGGCGTCGGAGGCCGCGGCGAAGCTCGACTTCCTGCGTGTGACGATGGCAGCCGCGCTCCACTAGTTCGCCCCGCGCCGCATCCGCTCCCGCTGGGGCCATCCGCGCCCGGCCGTCCGGCAGCGGATGCGCCGGGCGGGCGCGGTTACGCAGGGTGGAGTGCGGAGAGCGGGGCCGTCGGGAGGGCGGTCCAGCCCTCGCGGCGCGCGCGGGCCAGCTGCTCCGGCGCCGGAGCGTCGTAGTGGCCGAGCGCCGCACTCCGCGAAGCGAGGGCCGCGATCACGGCGTCGAAGGCGTCGCCCGACCGCACCATGAGATCGGCGGAACCTTGCAGGTCGAGCCAGGGGGCGGCATCCAGAATCTGCGCCAGCAGCAGCTCGCGGGCCGTCGCGCCCACCCGGTACCCGGTGGTGTCGAACCCCCAGAGCCTGAGGCTCGCGCCGGGATAGATCTCGACCACGACGCCGGCGCCCGAGCGGTCGACCTCGACGCCCCGAGCCTGGATGCGGCCGAGCAGACCTGCGCACCGCATCGCGGTGAGGCCGAGTCGGTCGGTCGACACGCTGAGCGGCCAGCGGCCCGTCTTGGCTCGCACCTCGCGATCGGTCTCGCGGTAGGCGAGAGTGCGGCGCCAGTCCATGCCTCCGTCGACCTCGAGTCCATCGACGGATTCATGGTCGGCGTTGGCGACGACGAAGCTCACGAACTCGTCGGGCCAGCCGAAGGCGCAGTCGATGCCGAGCTTGTCGACCGCCGTGGCAGCATCGGCGATCGCCGCGTCGCCGACGCCGAGCGTAAGCTCCGCGAGCGTGGCCCGGGCGCCCGACCACTCGATCACCGCGAGGGCGGTTCCCTTGTTCTCGGCGGCGAGATCGACCCCGGCGGTGAGCATCCGTCCAGCGTAGTCGCGACCGCGGACAGGCTCATGAGTGGGGACTTCTCCCCATTCTCGATGCGCGGGCCGATCTATAGCGTGGAACCATGACAACCGGATCCTCTTACGAATCCCTGCCACCCCAGACTCCCGGCCAGCCCGAGCCGGCGCCCAGCTCCTACCAGTCGGCGTACCAGCAGCCGTATCCTCAGGTCGGGCAGCAGCCGAATCTGCCGGCGGGCTATTCGCAGCCACTCGCGGCTGCCCCCACGGGCGCTCTTGCCTACGGACTCGGCTTTCTCGCCTACATCCCGATCCCTTATCTGAGCCTGCTGGTTGCCGGAATCGTGATGGCGGCGATGTACCCCTCGCAGAAGACGAAGGGCGAGCTCGCCGCCGAGAACGCGCGCCAGGCCGCGAACTGGGGCCTCAGCCTCATCGCGTACATCGTGCTCGACTTTCTCTTCTTCGCCATCATGCTCGCGACCCGCGGCGACGACAGCACGGGATTCTTCCCCATCGGCATCCCCGTCGTGCTCTTCCTCGCCCTCGGCATCGCGCACCTCGTGGTGATCATCATGGGACTCGTCGCGGCGAACAAGCGCACCGTGCTGCGCAACCGCATCGCGATCCCGTTCATCCGCTAGGGCAGCAGCGCCCCGCCCGCCACCAGCAACCGATACCACTCCGGCCTGGTCAGCTCGATCTCCGAGCCGGCGGCCGCCTCGCGCACCCGCGAGCCCTTGGTCGTTCCGAGCACGAGCTGAATGCGCGCCGGATGCCGGGTGATCCACGCGGCGGCGATGGCGGTGGGCGTCACTCCGTAGACGGCGGCGAGGTCGTCGAGCACGTCGTTCAGCTCGGGGTAGTTCTCACGGTCTCCGATGAAGACACCACCGGTGCCGCCCGACTGGAACGGCGACCACGCCTGCACCGTGATGTCGTTGAGGCGGCAGTAGTCGAGAACGCCGTTGTGCCGATCGACCGACTGCTCGGAATGCGCCATGTTCATGGCGAGCCCCGAGGTGATCGACGGAGCGTGGGGGATGCTCAGCTGCAGCTGGTTCACCACGAGCGGCTGCGCAACGGACTTCTTCAGCAGCTCGATCTGGCCGGGCGTATGGTTCGAGACGCCGAAATGCCGCACCTTGCCCTCGGAGTGCAGCTGCTCGAACGCGGCGGCCACCTCATCGGGCTCGACGAGCGCGTCGGGACGGTGCAGCAGCAGAAGGTCGAGGTAGTCGGTCTTGAGCGCCGTCAGCGATCCGTTCACCGAGTCGACGATGTGCTCGGCCGAGAAGTCGAAGTAGCCCGGGCGGATGCCGCACTTGGTCTGCAGCACCATCTGCTCGCGCTCGGCCGACGTGTAGTTCAGCGCGTCGGCGAACAGGCTCTCGCACACGTGCTCGGGGCTTCCGCCCGAGCCGTAGATGTCTGCATGGTCGAAGAAGGTGATGCCCTCGGCTCGGGCGTCGCCCACGAGCGTGCGAATCTCGGATGCCGACAGCTCGGGAATGCGCATCAGCCCCAGAATGTGCTGGGAGACGGTCAGGCCGGTTGTTCCGAGGGGCACGTATTTCATGCTTCGCAGGCTATCGCGCCGCACCGACGGCCGGGTCGCGCCCGGGTCAGATGTTGTCCGGCTCCGCAGGGGTCGGCGTCGGTGTCGGCGTCTCCGTCGGCGTGGGGGTGGGTGTGGGGGTCGGGGTCTCCGATACCGACGGGGTCGGAGTGGCGGTGCCGATGTAGTCGGTATCCTGAGCCTCGCCCGTACATCCGGCGAGCAGGAGCAGGGCGGCAGTCGCGACGAGGGAGTGAGCGATGAACTTCTTCATTCCGCCAATGTACGGAGAAGCAACCGATCGTCGCCGACCCATAGATATACGGGCGATGCGGTGATAGCCGACCCGGCGCATCCGGCTGTCGCGCCTGCCGGCCCGCCGACCGTCATCAGGATGCGAGGCGTATCGTCGAGTGAGACCATTCGATTCACCCGAGGAGCCCCATGACGAAACAGCTCGACAAGCCCGCCTCGAAGGGCCGCACCGCAGCCCGCATCGCGCTCGGCGCCATCCTCGTTCTCGCCGGCACCAGCCACCTCACCTTCGCCCGCGACGACTTCCGCGCGCAGGTGCCCGAGTTCGTCCCCTTGAAAGAGGACACGACGGTGCTGTTGAGCGGCGTGGCCGAGATCACGCTCGGCGCGGCACTGCTCTTCGCTCCGCGCTCGCAGCGCGAGCGGGTAGGCGGCCTGGCAGCGGCCTTCTTCACCGCGATCTTCCCCGGCAACATCGCACAGGCGATCCACCACCGGGATGCGTTCGGTCTCGATTCCGACGCCAAGCGCGTCGGGCGCCTGTTCGGCCAGCCCCTGCTGATCGCGTGGGCGTGGTGGTCGACGCGCACGGCCAAATAAGAGTTCTTGCTTAAAGGAAGATAGCTTCCTATGGTGGACGTATGGCCAAACGTAAACCAGGACGACTCTTTCCCATCGAGTTCGATGTGCTCGAATGCGGCCTCGCGCTGCAGGCGAGCGACGGCACCTTCTACGGCTTCGCTCTCGCTCGCGCACTGTCCGATCACTCCGGCACCGAACTGACGGCCCACGGCACGCTCTACAAGGCGCTCGGCCGCATGAAGGACTCCGGGCTCCTCGAGTCGACGTGGGAGGACTCGGCAGCCGCCGACGCCGAGAACCGGCCTCGGCGCCGCCTCTACACGGTGACGGGCGAGGGCGAGAAGGCCTATCGCGCGGAGGCGCTGGCCCTCGGCGCGGATGCCGTGGCCGAACGTCGGCGCGCTCGTGCCGGTGGCGTCATTCCGGGGGTTCCGCTTCTGGGCATCGACGCGGGAGGGCTGGCATGAGCGTCGCACGCACGGCCGACTACCGGCGAATGACCGCGCATGTTCTGCGCTGGGCCGCCTGGTACACCCGGGGCATCGATCGACAGGCCACGAATGATCGGCTCGACGAGCTGACCTCCGACCTGTACGAACACGTCGTCTGGGCGGAATCGGTCGGCCTGCAACCCGACGAGGTGGCCCGCAGCATCCGCCGACGCCGCCTGCGCGGCATGGTCGACGACCTCCGCTGGCGGCGTGCGCAACTGCGAGAGGCCCGCGTGCACGACCCCCTGGAATTCCGCCTCAGGCGCAACGACAACGCCGCTCTCGCGATCACGGTCACGGTCGGATTGGGAGTCGTCGTCTTCGGAGCGTTCACGCTGACCCGCGTTGTGTCCTACCTCGCGGTCACGGGCGATACCGTGGTCACCGCGCTCAGTGGGGCGCTCGTCCTGTCGCTTCTGCTGTCCACCGTCGGCCTGATCCTCCTCGGGTGGAAACGCGCCCGGTTCGCGGGCGCACTCGCCCTGATGATCGCGCAGGCGGCCGTCGTGCAGTTCGGATTCCACGGTCTGCTCTACGGCAGCGCGGCGGTCAACTCGTTCATGTACTTCTCCGAGCTCTGGCCTCTTCCGAAGTACGCCCTCGTCGGCGCATTGGGCCTGTTCTTCGCCGCAGCCGCGCTCTGGTGGTGGCCGAGCAGCAGGGCGGTACGGCCGCCCCTCGCCTCCGCGTCAGAAGAAGGAAGCGCACGATGAAGCGCCGGATCGCCGCGATCATCGCAGCCGTCGCGGGCATCGGCATCGTCGCGACCGCCGTCTTCATCGGAGTCGGAGTCGTCGAGTCGCACGCCCTCCTCGAGTCGGCCTCGACTCCCGCTCTCCAGACCACCATCGACTCCGCGCTCTCAGAGGACGCACCTGCCGAGCCGGTGGTCTCGAACCTTCCAGCCGAGTTGATCGCAGGGTTGCCCGGCTATACCGACGAGCACGATCGAGACACCTACATCCGCGTTCAGACGGCGATCAAGATCTGCATGACCACGCACGGGTACAGCTACCAGTTCGCGCTGGCGCCGGAAACGGGCTCGGTGATCGGATTCGTCTCGACCGGGTTCAATCCGATGCCCGAAGGCTTCGACCAGAGCGAGCAGGGGTCCCTCTACGGCTCTCCCGACAACCTGCTCCCCCACTACGACTGGACGTCGGGCGGCTGCTACGGAGAGGCAGTTCACAAGGCGGGGCTCCTCGATGACGACTCGACAGGCTTCACCGACGCCGAGCTCGCGAAGATCACCGAGCTCTACAACTCGATGGCCTACCCGCCCGAGCAGCCCTATGGCTACGCCGGCGAGACTCCGGGCTTCGCCTCGGGGTTCGATGCGGCGACCGCGGAGGCCATCGACGCCTCCATCACGTCGTGCATGAACGACCGGGGATTCACCTTCGACATCTCCGACAACGTCAGGCCAGACGGCGCGATCCAATTCAACGGAGGCGCGTTCGACGTGAATCCACTGGCTGGAGACGGAGACACATCACAGTCGGATATGGACGACGCGTTCGTCGCCCTCTACGGCCCGCGGTTGTCGGCCGACCAGCCCTACGACTGGCAGACGGGCGGCTGCTACGGCGCGGCCATCCACGAAGCCGGAGTCCCCGGCGCATAGAAGCTGACCCCGTTCTGATCAAGTGCCGCCTACCCGACCCACTCCCCGCGGTCAACGCCACCCCGCACATCCATCGCGACGGCCTACCGTGAGGGAATGCCCTCCGCTCGCACCCTGACCACCGGCATCCGAGCATTCGTCGGTGACACGCACGCGAGCGACGCGGTGTCAGCATCCGGAGCGGGACCCGCGATCGTGCTCGTGCACGGCATCGGCACCTCGCACCGTTACTTCTCCCGGCTGCATCACGAGCTCGAGAGCGACGGCCCTGTCTACTCGCTCGACCTGCCCGGATTCGGCGGTACGCTCAAGCCGAGCTTCTCGCCAACCGTGCGCGAGATGGCCTTGCTGCTGGCTCGCTCACTCGACGAGCTCGCACTGCGCGACGTCGTGCTCGTCGGTCACTCGATGGGCGCGCAGTGGGTGGTCGAACTCGCTCTCCTCCGGCCCGACCTCGCGTCTCACGTCGCGATCATCGGACCGGTCTCCGACTCGAGGCACCGCTCGCTGCTCGCGCAGTCCCGAGCGCTGGCCGTCGACATCCTGGGCGAACCGCCCCTGACCAACGCCGTGGTCTTTCTCGACTACCTGCGCTGCGGCCCCGTCTACTTTCTCGCGCAGTCGAAGCCCATGCTGACCTACCCGATCGACGAGCGGGTCACGTCGCTCACCCAGCCGCTGCTGGTTCTGCGCGGCGGCAATGACCCGATCGCGAGCGAGGACTGGTGCCGACGGCTCGTCGCGCGAGCGCCGATCGGATGCCTCGCAACGGTTCCCCGCAATAGGCACGTCGTGCAGTACACGGCTCCCCGAGCCGTGGCGGGCGCGCTCCGCAGTTTCGTCGCGGGAGAGCTCGCGTCGTCGGTGCACGCCGCCGTGTCGGGATCGCGATCGTGAGGCCGCTGCGCATCGCCGGGTGGTGGGCACGCGACTACGTCTACGCCCTCTATTGGCAGGCGCGGGCGATCCTCGGCAGAACCGACCCCGCCTCGTTCCGCTCGGGAGAGGCGAAGCCGATCGTGGTCATTCCCGGCGTGTACGAGACCTGGCGTTTTATGCAGCCGCTGATCCGCGCGATGCATGACCGCGGGCATCCGGTGTACGTAGTCGATGCACTGAACTGGAACAACCGGCCCGTCGTCGAGGCTGCCGATCTCGTTTCGGCGTTTCTGGCCACCCACGACCTGCGGGGCGTCGTGGTCGTCTCGCACAGCAAAGGCGGGCTCATCGGCAAATACGCCATGACGGCGGGGAGGGAGGCCGCGCGAATAGAGTCGATGCTCGCCGTCGCCGCGCCCTTCGGAGGATCGTTCTATGCCCGGTTCATGGTGCTTCCCAGCCTGCGCATCTTCTCGCCGAAGAACGCGACGATCCTCGCGCTGGCCCACGACGAGTCGGTGAACTCGCGCATCGTGTCGGTGTACGGGGAGTTCGATCCGCACGTTCCCGCTGGCAGCGAACTGGTCGGAGCCAAGAACGTGCGGCTCGACACGGGCGGGCACTTCCGCGTGCTCGCGCACCCGCGCGTGATGGCCGAGCTCGCCGCGCTGGCGGAGTAGCGCTCAGTCCATGCCGTCGAGCTGTTCACGCAGTCCGGCCACGATCTGCGCCTCGCTGTCGTAGTAGGCGAGGCCCCAGTCGGCCACCATCGCGGCGTAGCGAACGCGATGCTCGTCGCCGAGCATGTCTCGCACACCCTGCAGGTCGGCCCGGCGCGCGGCCAGGTCATCCAGGTGCGTCTCGAGCATGGAGCCCAGCTGATCGGGCGTCGACAGCCGACCCATGAGCAATCGCAGCGCCACGGGGTGCTTGAGGATGGGGAAACCGACCTCACCGTGGAAGAGCCAGGTCTGCAGCTGTTCCTCGCCGAGCTCGGTCACGCGATAGCGCGTCGGCCCGTCGGAGGGCGCCGTCTCGACGAACTCGGCTTCGGAGAGCTTGCGCAGCTCGGTGTAGATCTGGCTCATCGCCGGACTCACCCAGTAGTAGCGCAGGGTGAAGTCGGCGCGCTGCTTGAGCTCGTAGCCCGTCATCCCCTCGGGGTTCTCGCGATCGAAGACGAGCAGGCCCAGCAGCGCGTACGCCGTGGGCGACAGAGCGCGATTCACCATGAATGCAACCTTAGGTTCCCGACACGGACATTCCTGCTAGGAACAATCAGGGCTATTCTGTGGCGGCGAGCACCCGGGCGAGTTGCGCCGCCTGGTGCCGGTGGCCGATCGTCTCGTAGCCGACGACCACGACATAGGGGCTGAGCGTGACGAGCATAAGGCAGACGCCGATCGATGCACCCGCCGCCGCCGCGATGACACCTCCGGCCAGAAACGCCGCGCTGATGGCGACCAGGACGATGTGGAGCGGGTCGAGAGAACGCATCAGCCAGGCATACAGGGCGAACGACGTGATCATGAACACGAACACCGGAATGGCGACGGAGAGCACGGTGCCGACGATGCCGATCTCCGTATGGTGCTCGATCAGGTACTCCACGAGGTGCAGCCCGGTGCCCGTTGCCGTGATCGACGCGAAGATCAGCAGGTGGCCATAACCCCAGACGAACGCGCGTGACCTGAACTTCTGCAGAACAGCGCCGGCATCGAGGATGAAGTAGGTCCACCAGAGACCGAACGCCAGGCCGACCCCCGTGATCACGAGGATGGCGGTCTCGCCGTTCCACCCCGACTCGTCTATCACGGCGGTCGCCGCGGTCACCGTGCCGAGCACCACTTCGCCGAGCGTGATGATCGCCAGCAGCCCGTAGCGCTCCGCGATGTGGTGCGCGTGCCACGGCGTGGAGCCCACCCCCGATCGCACACCCTTGCCCTCGGCGAAGACGGGCGCGGCCATCTCGGCCGCGAACAGCACCAGTGAGATCGGGATCGCCACTCCGATCGGAATCGGCAGGATGGCGACGACCACCCATCCGATCTGAATGAGGGCGATGTTCTTGGCATAGCTGAGCGCGACGACCTTGCGCGCCGGATCCTGGGCGGCTGCGCGAAGCCACTGCAGCACGAGCGCCACGCGCATGATCACGTAGCCCAGCACGACGATGGTGTTGTCGAGGCGGTCCCCGTGATCCAACGACTCGAACAGCACGGGGAGGCCCAGCGCGAGAACGATGACGCCGATCATCTGCACCATCGTCAGCACCCGGAACAACCAGTCGTCGGTGTCGTAGGCCGACGCGAACCACGAGAAGTTGATCCACGCCCACGAGATCGCGAACAGAGCGAAGCCGAATCCGAGCAGCGCGGGTCCGACGTGCCCCTCGGACAGCAGATGGGCCGTCTGCGAGCTGGCCACACCGAAGGCCACGACGAACGTCAGGTCGAAGAGCAGCTCGAGCGGAGTCGCCGCGCGGTGGGCCTGCTGCGGGTCCCGACCGGTCATGCGGCGGAGGCTGTGTGCGAAATGCGGGATGGACGTCACGATGACATCATGCCGCTCGCATCGCATTGCGTGCATTAACTGTCGATTCCTGTTTACAATATTCCTACTAGGAATAACGTCGACGCCGACCCCTCAGGAGAGCCGCATGGCCGAACTCGCGATCGAGACGCATGCGCTCGTGAAAAGATTCAAGAAGACCGTCGCCGTCGACGGCATCGACCTGGCGATACCCCGCGGTGGCGTGCACGGCTTTCTCGGTCCCAACGGTGCAGGCAAGACCACGACGATCCGCATGCTGGCCACCCTCACCAAGCCGGATTCGGGCACGGCCCGCGTTCTGGGTCGCGACATCATGACCGAGGCGAACGAGGTGCGTCGTCGAGTCAGCCTGACCGGGCAGTTCGCATCGGTCGACGAAGACCTCACGGGAGCCGAGAATCTGCGCCTCATCGGCCGCCTCTTCGGCTACACCGGCGCCCGCGCCACACGCCGGGCAGACGAACTGCTCAGCGCGTTCGGGCTGTCGGATGCGCGAGACAAGCAGGTCAAGAAGTACTCCGGCGGCATGCGTCGCCGCATCGACATCGCCGCGAGCATCGTCGTCACCCCCGAGCTGCTGTTCCTCGACGAGCCGACGACCGGCCTCGATCCGCGCAGCCGCAACGAGGTGTGGGACATCATCCGGGCCATGGTGTCGTCGGGCACCACGGTGCTGCTCACCACGCAGTACCTCGACGAGGCCGACCAGCTCGCCGACCGCATCAGCGTGATCGACACCGGTCGAGTCATCGCCGAGGGCACCTCGAGCGAACTCAAGGCCAGGGTCGGCAACGGTGCGTTGCACGTGCGGGTGATGCACCCGGCGGACCGGCCACGGGCATCCGCTGTTCTCGCGCGGGTCTTGCATGTCGAGATCCGAAACGAGGTCGATCCGGCCGCCGTCAGCGCGACCGTCGCCGATCCGGCCATCGTCACCGCCGCCCTCACGGCGCTGGCCGACGAGAACATCGAGCTGGCCCAGTTCTCGCTCGGCCAGCCATCACTCGACGAGGTCTTCCTCGCGCTGACCGGGCACACATCCGAATCGCAGACAGACGAGGAGGCCGCAGCATGACGCGTCTCGACAAACTCGACGAACGACCAGATGTCGTACCCGCGAGCGCGGAATCGCTCGCGGCGGCGATGCGCGCCGCCCTGGCCGACGTCGAACGACCGAATCCGCCCGGGCCGCTCTCGACATCGCTCACCTTCGGCTGGCGGGCGCTGCTCAAGATCAAGCACGTGCCCGAGCAGCTGTTCGACGTCACCGTGTTCCCCGTGATGTTCACGCTGCTGTTCACATTCCTGTTCGGCGGCGCGATCGCCGGAAGCGTGGGCGGGTACCTGCAGTACGTGCTGCCCGGCCTGCTCGTGCAGGGCGTCATCATGATCACGATGTACACGGGGTCGACCCTGCGCACCGACATCGACAGGGGCGTCTTCGACCGCTTCCGCTCGCTGCCCATCTGGCGCCCCTCTGCTCTCGTCGGAATGCTGCTCGGCGACGCCGTGCGCTACACGATCTCGGCGGCAGTCACGATCTCGCTCGGACTCGCGTTGGGCTACCGACCCGAAGGAGGAGTCGCCGGGGTGCTGATGGCGGTGCTGCTGATCCTGGTCTTCGCGTTCAGCTTCAGCTGGCTCTGGACCTTCTTCGCCCTCGTCCTCCGCACCCCCGGCGCCGTGATGGGCGTGAGCATGCTCGTGATCACGCCCCTCACCTTCGCGAGCAACATCTTCATCGAGCCGTCGACGCTTCCGACCTGGCTGCAGGCGTTCGTCGAAGTGAACCCGGTGTCGCACCTGGTCACCGCCGTGCGCGACTTCATGGGCGGCATGGATGCGTCGGGCGAGTTGAGCATCACGCTCCTGTGGTGCGCGGGGCTGGTCGCCGTGTTCGGCCCGCTCACCATGATCCGCTACAGAACGGCAGGATGATCACATGCCCCTCGAATCCAATCCCATCACGACGCTGTTCGAGAACTACACCTCACGGGTGCTCTCCAAAGACGTCGAGAGCTTTCTCGAGCTCTACGCGCACGACACCCTCGTCTTCGACGCGTGGGGCATGTGGGAGTTCGCCGGTGTCGACGCGTGGCGTCCGATGGTGACGATGTGGTTCGAGAGCCTCGGCGACAAGCTGTGCGAGGCGCGCTTCACCGAGGTCGTCGCCACCGTGCGCGACGACGTCGCCTTCGCCCACGCTGCCGTGCGCTACGCCGAAGTCACGGCCGATGGCGAGCAGGTCGACTCGATGATGAACCGCATCACGGTCACCCTCGAGAAGCGCGACGGCGAGTGGAAGATCACGCACGAGCACACCTCGATGCCCCTCGACATGCAGAGTGCGAAGGGCATCTTCGACGCCTACGAGAAGCGCGACGCGGGCTGATTCGAGGTGCGATCCTCGCTCGTCAAGGGCTGGATGCACACGCTCCGACGTCGTTAGCCTGATGCCTCGTCAACGATTAGGAGCACCATGAACACCTCTTCACTCATCAACCAGGTCAACGAGTCGCTCGCCACCCTCGGAGCGGGGCCGTTCATGACCGACAGCTCGAAGGACACCGAGACCGGCGCCGTGGTCACCGGACGCCTCGACGGACGGGCGCTGCGCATCGAATTCGTCGAAGAGGGCAGCGGCGACGGCCCCGAGAAGGGCCACCGTGTCGACGTCGTCGACGACGCATCCGGCGAGAACCTGGGCACGGGCCGAGGAGACTCGACCTTCGCCGACGCCATCTCGAGCCACAACTGGGGCGGAACCGTCGAAGCGTTGAAGCAGCTCGGCTAGTCCGCTCCGTGGGGCCCGAAGGTCAGCCCTTCGGGCCTCCGCGCAACTCGAGCGCGATCTGAGACCCGTCGAGGATCTGCAACGCGTACGCGAGAACGTCGGCGTCGAAGGTGCCGTGGTCGCGGGCCTCGAGGAGCGCCGACCTCTGCGCCGCGATCACACTCAGCTCGTGCTCCTTCGCTGAGATGAAGCCCTGCACCGTCTGCTCCACGGGCGGCGCCGGCGGCACGGCACCCGCACTCGTTCTCATCAGCTGCATCAGCCGCGTCCGCTCGGCGTTCGTCTTCTCATCGACCGCCGCCTGATCGACCACCGACGAGATCGCGCGCAGCAGCGGTCCGATCGTGCCGCCCTGCACGAGCAGCGACATCACAGCCACCGCGAACGCGATGAGCACGAGCACCGACCGCTGCGGGGTGTCGTCGGGCAGAGTCTGCGCCGCAGCCACCGTGACGGCCCCGCGCATGCCGGCCCACACGACGGCCGTGCCATCCCGCCACCCGAGCGGAGCGTTGCGGAAGTACGTGATATCGGCCAGCGACTGCACGATGCGACGACCCAGCCGCTCGATCTGGTTGTCGGATGCCCGGCGGCGGCGCCCGTTCGCCTCGCCGAACATCTGCTCGGCCCCCTCGGGTGTGCTCATCTTCTCGCGCATCTCGAGCAGCCTGTCCTGCATCTTCGCGTTGCGGTTGCGCAGGGTCGAGAGCCACCACAGCAGCGGAGCCACGTAGGCCGCGCGCACCACGACCGTCAGCACCAGGGCGCCTGCCGCGATGAGAACCGCGGGGCCGACTCCGGCGTGATCGCGCTCGACGTTGGCCACGATCGACGAGACCTGAACACCCATCGTCAGGAAGACCGCGCCCTCGAGCACGAGCTCGACCGTGCGCCAGTTCTGAGAGTCAGACAACCGGTTCTGCGCCGAGAGGTAGCGCGGCGCCCGGATGCCCGTGACGAGTCCGGCCACCACTGCGGCCACCAGACCGGATGCGCCGAGCAGCTCGGCGGGCACGGCCGCGGCGAAGGGCACGATGAACGAGATGACGGTGTTCACCGTGGGATCGGTGACCCGCTTGCGCACAACCAGGTTGCCCCAGCCGACCAGGCCGCCGACGATGATGGCGATCACCACGGAGTACGCGAAGGTGCCGGCCGCAGCCCAGAACGAGAACGACGCGGCGGTGGCCACGATTGCGGTGCGCAGCAGCACGAGCGCGGTCGCATCGTTGAGCAGGCTCTCGCCCTCGAGCATTGCCACGACCCGCTTCGACACCGAGGTCTGCTTGACGATCGACGTGGCCACCGCGTCGGTCGGGCTGACGATCGCCCCGAGCGCCACGCCCCAGGCGAAGCCGAGGTCGGGGATCACCAGCATGAAGAACACGCCCAGAACGAGCGAGCTCGCAATGACCAGCGCGACCGACAGGCCGCTGATCGCGCCGAACTCGCGCCGGAAATTCATGGCCGGCATCGACACGGCCGACGAGTAGAGCAGGGGCGGAAGAACCCCCGCCAGGATCCACTCGGGTTCGATCTCGATCGTGTCGAAGACGGGAAGGAAGCTGGCCCCGACGCCGATCGCGACGAGGATCAGCGGCGACGCGATGCCGAGCCGCGGGCCCAGCAGGGTCGACGCCACGATCACGGCGAACGCGGCCACCAGAACGACGAGAAGTTCAGTCACGGGTCCAGACTGGCACGGACCACGTGCTGCAGCGGCTAGTCGCGGCCGAAGAGACCCCCGAGCCCACCCAGTCCGGGGATCTCGAAGTTCGAGCCCAGCTCGGAGAGGTGGTCGCCGATTCCGCTCGCGTAGTCGCCCGCGCCGGACGCCACGTCGCCGAGTCCACCCTCGAGCCCCTCGAGCCCGCCGAGGGCCTCGAAGTCGACTCCCATGCCCGAGGCCTGCTCGAGCAGGGGGCCTGCGACGCTGCTGAGCACTGCTCCCCCGGCGACAGCCGCGAGAAGCCCGCCCGCGACGGCGCCGACTCCGACTCCCGCCACCGCACCGGCGGCCCCGGCGACTCCGGGCTTCGCGAAGAGCCCACGCAGGAACCCGGGCTTGTGCGCCTCTCCGCGCACGGCCGAGCGCGCCAGATCGTCGGGCGACGACGACGCCGGCTGCTCGCCGACGGGAAGCTCATCGCGTAGCCGCGACTCGACCTGCTGTCGCTGCGCCGGCGTGAGCCGCGCGAACGCATCGCGGTGCACCTGCTCGAGCTGCTCGGGCATCGCGGTCTTCAGCAGGTAGTCGTAGCGGGCGATCGCGGCCCGGTCCTCCGGGCTCGCGGCGGCCTGTCCGGGCGCCGCGTCTTGCACCGGCGCACCCGTGGGCGTGCCGTAGACGGGCACGTCGTGCACCGGCGCATCCTGAACCCGAGACGGCGTCGGATGCGTGGCCCCGCCGGTCGCGCTCGGCTGATGTGTCGAGGTGGTCGGGCGAGCATCGCCCGTGACCTTGTCTGCGGCGGTGCGCACGAGGTCGCGCCAGTCGGTTCCACCCGACCGCGACGAGCTGGACTGCCCTGACGAATCGAGTGCCTTCGACGCCATCTTCATCAATCGCTGGAGGGTGCTCATCTCGGGCCTTTCATTCGAACGGTCTGGGTCGTCCAGCATGCAGGACCGCTCTGGGCAGAACCCCGGAGCAGCCTGATGAAACGCCGGTCAGAGCGTGTCGCCGATCCGACTCGCAGGCTCGCGACGCTCGGCGACGGCACGTCAAAGGGGCGGGCACTCGGCCCGCCCCTCCTCTGGCGCTCTGCTGTTCGCGCGTCGACGGTCAGACGGTCAGCGTCTTGTGGTCGTCGGCGGCCTGAGCGGCCTTGACCTCGATCTTGCGCGGCTTCGCTCTCTCGCTCACGGGGATGATCACCGACAAGACTCCGTTGTCGTAGCTCGCGGAGATCTTCTCGGAGTCGACTCCGTCGCCCAGGCTGAACTGCCGCAGATAGTCGCCGTTCGGTCGTTCGCGGGTGAGCCACTTGACCCCGTCGTGCGCGGCGGCCGTGCGCTGCGCACGGATGGTCAGCAGCTGCCCGTCGACATCGACATCGACGGAGCCCGGATCGACTCCGGGCAGGTCGGCGCTCAGCACGTACTGGTCGCCTTCCCTGTACAGATCGACGGGCATGAACTTCGGCCCCGGGCGGAAGTGCAGCAGGTCACCGGTGAGCCGGTCGAGCTCGCTGAAAGGATCAAAAGACATTGCCATGAGGATTCCCCTTTCTTGAACCTGAGTCGGGTTGACTCAACTTGTGACAACTAAATTAGCACTCGACCCTCGAGAGTGCCAATATTTTTCTCTCACCGCATGCGATCGATCGCATCCCGCGCCTTTCTTTCATGGCCACTCCAGAATGCTCGTATGCTGGAGCCCATGACGGCAAAGCAGGTGGTTCTCGCGGAGTACCTGCGTGCTCGACGTTCCGCCCTCAAGCCCGAAGACGTGGGCCTGCCGCCCGATCCGCAGCGACGGGTGCAAGGGCTCCGGCGCGAGGAGGTCGCCGAGCGCGCGGGTATCAGCCTCGAGTACTACGTGCGCATCGAGCAGGGACAGAACCACAGGATCTCCGAACAGGTGCTCGACGCCTTGGCTCGCGCGCTCGACCTCGACGAGAGCGGACGGAGCTACCTCTACAGACTCGCCCTGCCGTCTCCGTTCGACACCCGACCGGTGCGGCCCGATCACGAGGTCAGTGAGCTTCTGCGCTCGATGCTCGACCAGTGGGCGGGCACGGCGGCGGTCATCTTCGATCGCAACCAGGACCTGTTGTTCGTCAACACGCTCGCAGCGGCGCTGTCGCCCGGCTACGTGGTGCCGGGAAACAACTACGTCGAGATGATGTTCGGAACCCCGGCCGAGAATCGGTCGAACGAGCGTTGGCGCGACACCGCGAGCGACACCGTCGCCGCCCTGCGCTTCCACGCCGACCCCGACGACCCCCGCCTGCAGCAGCTGGTCGCGAAGCTCACGCCCGACCCCGACTTCGCGGCCATGTGGGCCGCCCACGAGGCCCGACCGTTCTCGTCGGGACTCGCCCCCAACTTCGTCGAGGGTTACGGATGGGTCGAGCTCCCGTTCCAGGTGCTCGACGTTCCCGACGGACTCTTCATGAACGTGATCGTGTGCGAACCCGACTCCCCGGCGGGGTTCGCCATAGAGCATCTGCTGGCCCGGCTGCGCGCGCCTGACGAGTTCGACGAGTCGGATGCCCCTCAGTCCGAAGCGAGCGCAGAAGCAGGCGCCGAGCCGAGCGCTGCCGCCAGATAGGGCGCCGTTCGACTCTCCGCGTTCGCCGCCACGACCTCCGGCGCTCCGGCCGCGACGACGCGCCCGCCCTTGTCGCCACCCCCAGGCCCCATGTCGATGACCCAATCGGCGTCGGCGACCACGCTCATGTCGTGCTCCACCAGCACGACCGTGTTGCCGGCATCCACGAGGCCGTTCAGCTGGGTGACGAGCAGGCGCACGTCGGCCGGATGCAGCCCCGTCGTCGGCTCGTCGAGAACGTAGAGCGTGTGGCCGCGTCTGGCGCGCTGCAGCTCGGTGGCGAGCTTGATGCGCTGCGCCTCACCGCCCGAGAGCTCGGTCGCGGGCTGGCCGAGGCGAAGGTACCCGAGCCCGACCTTGCGGAGGGTGTCGAGGCTGCGGGCCGCCGCGGGCACGTCGGCGAGGAACCCGGCCGCGTCGTCGACGGTCATCGCCAGCACATCGGCGACCGACGCGTCACGGTAGCGCACCTCGAGGGTCTCGGCGTTGTAGCGCGTGCCGCCGCAGTCGGGACAAGGCGCGTAGCTGCCCGGAAGAAAGAGCAGCTCGACCGACACGAAGCCCTCACCCAGGCAGGTCGGGCAGCGGCCTCCATCGACGTTGAACGAGAAGCGGCCCGCATCGAAGCCCCGCCCGCGAGCTCCCTCGGTGGCGGCGAAGGTCGCGCGCACCGCGTCGAAGAGCCCCGTGTACGTGGCCAGGTTCGATCGCGGCGTGCGCCCGATCGGCTTCTGATCCACCTGTACCACCCGGTCCACGGCCGCGTCCGACAGCGCCTGCTCGGCGAGCACGCCGCCGACCAGGCTCGACTTGCCCGAGCCCGACACCCCGGTCACCGCCGTCAGCACTCCCAGGGGCACGTCGACGTCCAGATTCCGGATGTTGTGGCGCGAGACCGCGCGCAGGCTCAGCCAGTCGCGGGGCTCGCGGGCGGCCCGCCGCGCAGGCTCCTCGCCCGACGGGAACAGGAACGGCCGCGTGACCGACTCCTCAACCTCGGCGAGCCCGCCGACGGCGCCGCTGTACAGCACGCATCCGCCGCCCGAACCGGCCCCGGGGCCCACGTCGACGACCCAGTCGGCCTGGCGCACGACATCCATGTTGTGCTCGACCACGAACACCGAGTTGCCCGACGCCTTGAGCTGCTCGAGCACGGTGATGAGCGGCTCAGCGTCGGCGGGGTGCAGCCCGGCCGAGGGCTCGTCGAGCACGTAGATCACACCGAACAGCCCGGAGCGCAGCTGCGTCGCGATGCGCAGTCGCTGCATCTCGCCGGGCGACAGGGTCGGGGTGGCGCGGCTGAGGCCCAGGTAGTCGAGGCCGAGGCCCACGAGAACCTCGATGCGCGCGAGCAGATCGCGCGAGATGGTGACGGCGACCTCGGTGAGCTCGCCCGAGGAGCGGTCGGAGCGTGCGGCGCCCGCCGTCTTGAGCTCGGCGGTGGGGCGCAGAACGTCGGCGAGGCCGGCGAACGGCATGTCGTTCAACTCGGCGATGCTGTATCCGGCGAAGGTGACCGCGAGCGCGGCCCGGGTGAGGCCGCTGCCCCCGCACAGCGTGCAGGGCGCGGTCTCGACGAAGCGCTCGGCGCGGTTTCGCTGCGCCTCGCTCTTCGAGTCTGCAAGGGTGTGCATGATGAAGCTCTTGGCGCTCCAGAATCGACCCTTGTAGGGCTTCGCCACGCGGTCGCGCTGCGGAGTCACCTCGACCACGGGCTGCTCGTCGGTGAAGAGCAGCCAGTCCCTGTCCTTCTGCGGCAGCTCGCGCCAGGGCCGGTCGATGTCGTAGCCGAGGCCGGCCGTCACGTCGCGCAGGTTCTTTCCCTGCCAGGCGCCGGGCCAGGCCGTGATGGCGCCGTCGCGGATGCTCAGGGCCGGGTCATGCACGGCCGTCGCCTCGGTCACGTCGTGCGCGATGCCGAGTCCGTGGCAGCGGGGGCAGGCCCCGGCCGCCGTGTTGGGTGAGAACGAATCGGAGTCGAGCCGGCCCGTCGCATCCGCCGGATAGGTGCCGGCACGCGAGTAGAGCATGCGCAGCAGGTTCGAGAGCGTCGTGAGGGTGCCCACCGTGGAGCGCGAACTCGGCGCCCCTCGGCGCTGCTGCAGAGCGACCGCCGGCGGAAGGCCCGTGATCTCGTCGACGTGCGGGGTGCTGCCCTGGGCGATCAGACGCCGGGCGTAGGGAGCCACCGACTCGAGGAAGCGGCGCTGCGCCTCGCCGAAGATCGTGCCGAAGGCGAGCGACGACTTGCCCGATCCCGACACGCCCGTGAAGGCCACGATGCGGTCGCGCGGCACGTCGACGTCGACGTCGCGCAGGTTGTTCTCGCGGGCGCCGCGCACACGCACGAACCCGGGCTCGGCGGATGCGATGGGCTGGTTCGGGTCTGTCTGCACCATCTCAATCGTATGGGGGGTATGGGGAGTTCTCCCCCTGTGTGGGAATTCGTGCCGCTGTTAGTGTCCTGTAGGTGCCCGATTCAGTCCCACAGACCACACCCGCCTCACAGGCCGCAACGCCCCAGCCCTCCCGCGACCCGCAGCGCGACGCCCTGCGCCGCATGTACGGACCGCCCCGCACGTTCGAGCTGGCCTTCCTGTCGCCGGCGCCGGCACTCGCCTACGCGGTTCCGGTGGCGGTCTCCGTGATCCTGGCCACAGTGGTCGCCCTCACGATCGTGCCGCGCGACGCGGTGGTGATCGTGAACGGCAACCTCACCCAGCTGGCCTCGTCGACCGCGGTTCTCGTGGCCTCCGTGGTCGCCGCGATCCTCCTGTGCGCGGGCCACGCGTTCGGCATCACCGCGGCGACGCACTCGCTCATCGCGAACGCCACGGACTCGAGCCTCCCGGCGCGCGGCGCCTGGCGTCGTGCCGCCCGCCGCCCCGGCCTCGTCGCGCTGGCGTTCGTCGGCGCGCTCGCCCTCTTCGTCGCGGCCGTGGCCGCATCCATCGCGCTCATCATCGCCCCGCTCTGGACGATCGCCGGCCTCGTCGTCGTGCTCATCGCTCTGATCGTCACCGCCCCGCTGCTTCTGGCGTGGCCGCAGATCGTGCTGGGCGACACGTCATGGGGAACGGCACTCGCGCGGGCATGGCGCTCCGGGCGCGACATCGTGTCGGGACGAGCAGAGGATCGCACGCCGAGAGTCACTCTTGTCATCGCTGCCGCCCTCACAATCGGCGTCGGTGTCGGCCTGAAACTGCTCGCCGATCTCATTCCCCAGTCGCTGCTGTCCGGGATGGTCGCCGTCGCGGTCGGTCTCATCGTTCCCACCGTGTTCGTTCTGCTCATGACGGCCATCGCGGTGCGCGCGGTGATCGTTCGCGAGGAGTCCCGCGCCCGTATCGGAACCGAGCCCATCGTGCCGCACGCGGCGCCGTCGTGGGCAGCTCCAGAGCCGGATGCCGGCACGCGCGGGGGCGCGCTCGTCGGGCTGGCCGTGCTGCTGGTTCCCGCCCTGCTCGCGGCGCCGCTCGCGCTCGTGAACCCGTGGGGATTCGTGTCGTATTCAGCCGGAACAGTGACCGAATTCAAGGATTCGGTGAGCATCGTATCCGTGGGCGACGATCGCACCGCCGTGCTGGGCGGCAACCCCGGCTATGACCTCAACACCCTGAAACTGTGCGAGGGCGCGACCTGTTCGCCGGTCCTCACCATGTCGTCCTCCCTGTCGACCGCCACCGTCGGCACCGACGACGGCGGTCTCTTCACCGCACAGTGGAGGTTCGTCGGAGACGAAGAGGACATCGCCGACAACCGGTTCGAGCTCGACGCGATCTCGACGAGCGCCGATGAGCTGCGCGAGTGGGATGACGCGACGACTGCCGAGGAGCTGCCCTCCCAGCTGCCGCCCGGAGACCGCACGACCGTGGCCGGGCTCGATTCGACGTTCGATGAAGACGACGAGCTCGACTCCCGAACCGTGGCCGACCGCAGCGCGGTCGCCGTCTCCGACGACGGCGAGCATCCGGTGATCGCCGCTGTGGCGCGGCGCACCGGCGGGCCGCCCGTGGCGACGGTGTGGATCATCTTCTGCGACGACGACGCGTGCTCGTCCACCACTACGACGACGACGTCGCTCGAATGGATCGGCCAGGCTCCGAGCAGAGCATCCATCGACGTCGTCGTCACCGAGGACGGAACCGCCGTAGTGACCCTCGCGGACCGCTTCGATTCGCGCTCGGACGTACCGATCCCCGCTCTCCGGGTGATCTCGGCGAAGGCCGATGGCGCCGAGCCTCGCGTCGAAGCTCCCCCTCTGGCTGCTGCGGTCGAGAGTGAGTATCCGTCCAGCATGGGCTACGACATCACGTTCGGTGCCCAGATCGAACTTGGGGCCGACGGCCTTCCCGTCATCCTCTCCCGTCCCGAAGACAGCTCGGAACTCCGGCTCATCACCTGCGCCGACCCCACCTGCTCTTCGACCGGCACCAGCGATCTGAGTGGTTACGACGCGGGCTCTCGCACTCCGTCCTTCGCCATCGACGAGAGCGGCCGCCCTCTGATCGCCTTCGTCGACGAGCGGCGCGCATCCCTCGACCTGCTCGACTGCGCCGACGCGGGCTGCACCGATCTCGAGTCACGTTCGATCGCCACGCTGGCTCAGGGCGAAGACCTCTGGTCGTCCGACGCGCTCTCGCTGAGCCTTGATGCGCGGGGCAACCCGATCATCGCCGTGGGCGACAGGCTCGTCGGTGACGTCAAGCAAGACGTGGCCCCGACCAGTCAAGACGCGGGCTACGTCAAGCCGGACAATCGTGAGGAGCAATGGGCCGGCACGGTGATCCAGTGCGCCGACTCCCGCTGCGGGCTGAAGTGACGGGCCCCAGCTCCCTGGCTACTTTCCCGTGAACACGATGCGGTTGCCGTCGGGGTCGACGACGGGCAGGATCCGAGAGGACGACGCGGGTCTGATGCCGCCGTTCTCGATGCCGGCACCGTCGAGCAGCCGAAGCCGCGCATCCAGATCGTCGTCGTCGAGCACCATGCACGAGGTGCCGGCTCTCTCGGGCTCGACCCACACCTGCACGCCGAACGTGTCGGCGAGGTGCCACTCGACGAGTCCGTCCATGGGATGCGCGTCAGGCCCGCGCCCGAACAGCAGGGAGTACCAGGGAATGGACTGCGCGGAATCGCTCACCGTCATCTGGGCGAGCAGGCGCGATATCGTCACGACGACCTCCTTGTCTCGTGCTGCAAGGGTACGTCCGTCGGATGCCGCCCCTCTAGGCTCGACGCCATGAATATCGTGGATTCCGACGAGCGCGACAGCACGTGGGAGGAGCACTCCTCGCTCTTCCGCGTCTACTTCGCGACCGTTCCCGACGGCGCCGTGCGCACGATGGACGTGTCGGATGCGACGTTCACCGAGACCCTCGTTTGGGCACGCGGCGAGGCGGATGCGCGCGAGACGATCTCGATCGCACTGATCGGCACCGACAACCGAGGATTGCGCGGCCTCACGTGGCTCTTCGGAATGGACCCGAACGACTCGTCGGAGTCGGAACTCCACGACCGCATGCTCGCCGAGATGCACCAGGAGCGCCGCGACCGGGCGTGACGCCGCCACACGCCACCGAGGTGCGGAGAATGGTCGCTTCGACCTGTGCCGAAGCGACCGATTCCCGCACCTCAGCGCGCGGGGCGTGTCAGGCGGTCGCGCTGATGTCTTCTGCGAAGGAGGCCGCGCGGATCTGCAGCGTTGCGATGCGATCGAGGCGCGCGGCCTCGATGTCGAAGCCGATGTACGCCATGGTCGGGCGCTTGCGCACGTTGCGCGAGCACTCGAACTCCGAGCACACGAGCGTTCCGACGGTATCGCCGTTGCGCCCGGCCGCGCCCGCGCGACGGGCACTGAAGAACACGACGTCGTTGGGCAGCTGCACGTCTTGGCACCACGAGCACTGAGCTCGGGATGCGGGCTTCGCGTCGGCCCGCCGCAGCAGCACGCCGATAGCGACGTCGCCGACGGGAACCACGACGTAGGCGCGACGGGGGCGCTTCGGGTCGTTCCAGCCGAAGTAGTCGAGCTTCGCCCAGTCGATCTCGGCGAAGTCCTCGGGCAGTGTGAGGTCGGAGAGTTCTTTACGGGACGCGTTCACGAACGAGTCGCGGATGGTTTTTTCGTTCAGGGAAAACATGATGAGTAGCCAATCAGTGTCGACCCGCGACTCGAAGCCGTCGGGTGGATGTCCATTCGGACGGCGTGCGCACACAGAACGTGCCCGGCCTCGGCCGGTTCGCACACCGCTTGGCCGCCTGCGTCGAACGCAAGCGGCTGAGGAACGGGGCTATCTGATGCCGGCGAGAAAACCGCCGGCAACCCCCTCACGCCCGAGAGGCGACGCCGATGACCAAGAGGAACTCACAGATTCCACTGTAGCCACTCAGCACGGCACTCGCAGCGAACCGGACTAGGCTAACCGGACTAAGCTGAGGAAGAGGAGTGCCGTGAGAACAGTGAACATGCACGATGCCAAAACACACTTCTCACGCCTCGTGGCAGCTGCCGAAGCAGGCGAGGCGATCATCATCGCCAAAGCGGGCCGACCTGTTGCAAAGCTCGTGTCGTTGAGTGCCGCTGAGCACGTCATTCAGCGACGAATCGGCTTTCTCTCATCGACGGCCGTATTTCCCGATGACACAGACACTCTCGCCGAAAACGACATCGCGGCGATGTTCTCCGCTGACGAATGAGGCTGTTACTCGACACGCACGTGGTGCTCTGGGCTGCCACCGACAGCCCTCGCCTGACGCCACGAGCTCGCGCACTGCTGGAGTCCTCCGAGAACGCACTCGTCGTCAGCGCCGCCACGCACTGGGAGATCTCGATCAAGAACTCGCTTGCGCGACCCGACTTCGATGTCGACGTGGAGGCACTGCGCTCAGGGCTCCAGGCGAACGGTTATGTCGACCTGCCCATTACAGCCGCGCATGCTGCGGTGCTCGCAGGCCTGCCTGACCTGCACCGCGATCCATTCGATCGAATGCTCGTTGCTCAGGCACTCTCCGAGGGATTCACACTGGTGACCTCCGACGACAGGATCCTCGACTACCCCGTGTCGACGATCAGGGTCTGACGCCCGCCCCTACCGGCCTGGGTTCAGTTCACGGACGAACGACTCCGGCAGCCGCACGTTCAACGGCACACGCGCGAAGAGCGGCGCCACCTCGGCCGGCGTGTACCCGGCGATGCCGCAGCCGATCTCGGTGACCAGGAAGGTGAGCTCGGGGCGCGTCTCGGCGAACTCGACGAACGTGCCGATCTCGCGCTCGAGAACACCGAGTCCGCTCATCGTGTCGATCGCATACGACTGGCCGTGCAGCCCATGGCCCTCGCCCCACACGGCGCCGAAGTCGCGCTGCGCCTGCGCCGCGGCGCCGGCGCCGTGATGCCCGCTCGCGTTCGAACCGAAGACGAAGATCTCACCGGGCTCGAGGGCCCCGATTCTCGAGGCAGAGGATTGTATTGGCATGGCGGAAGACTACGTCGCTCGCGCACGCATCACCAGCGCCCTGTCACCACCGGCGACGACCGCGGTAGGGAGGGCGCTGGACGACCCTTGAGATGGCGGCCTCGAACGCCTCGTAGTCGTCTACGTCGACCAGTTCGTCGTTGACGAGCATGCGGCCGAGGCCTCGAACGACCTCGAACTGAGTTCGTCTGGCTGCTGAATCGAGTGCAAGACGATGCGGCGCCAGGAATCCCGGCAATGCGGCGAGCAGCACGCCCGCGTCGAACAGTCGAGCCACGACATTGTGCGGGTCGAACTGTCGCTCCGCGACGATGAGGGCTTGGCAGTCCGAGCACAGCCGACTCGGTATTTCGGTCTCGAGGTACTGACGCAGCCGGGCGTCGACGTCGCCCAGACGCTGCCTCCTCTCCGGTTTCGCGCGCTGCACTTTCGTATCGAAAAAGGCTTGCAGGAGGATATCTATCGGAGGGGTCAGGAATGTCATGCGCACAGTGTCGACCCGGCCACCGACATCCGGTGCTCTCTGTCGGCGCCCGCGCGCATCCGCTACCGTCGGGAGCATGTCAGCCGAATCATTCACCTACACGATCTACATTCGCGCGACTCCGGAACGCATCTGGCAGGCCATCACCGATCCGTCGTCGGCGAGCCAGTTCTGGGGCGTCACACACATCACCGATTGGATGCCGGGGTCGAGCATGACCTGGCAGGTCGCCGGCGCCACGATCGCAGACCCCGAGCAGGTGATCCTCGAAGCCGAGGCTCCGCATCGCCTCTCGTTCACCTGGCACACCATCACCGACGAGTTCGTGCTCGCGGTCGGCGACGACGACGATCTCGGCGCCTCCATGGCAGCCGAGGAACGCTCCACCGCGACGTTCGACGTCGAGCCGTTCGGCGCGCAGGCGAAGCTCACGGTGACCCACACCGGCTTCACCTCGGGCAGCGCGATCCTCGCCGGAGTCACCGAGGGGTGGCCGATGGTGTTCTCGAGCCTCAAGTCGCTGCTCGAAACGGGAGACGCGCTTGTCTTCGGTTGACGAGACGCAGACCGAGCTCGACGCGGCGATCGCCGAGGGATACGCGCGTCGCGACCGCGACGACATGGCCCCGACGATCGAGTACTTCACCGAGCTGCTGGCGAGGTATCCCGATCACCCCCAAGCCATCTATGAGGTCGGCGGGGCCTACGACACCGCGGGCGACGAGCAACGGGCTCGCGGTTTCTACGAACGCGCCCTCACCGCCGGCCTGCAGGGCGACACGCGCCGTCGTTGCCTGCTGCAATACGGCAGCACCCTGCGAAACCTCGGACTCTTCGACGAGTCGATCGCCATACTCCGCGAGGCGCGCTCCGACTACCCCGACTCCGACTCGGTGCGCGTGTTCCTTGCGCTCTCGCTGCACGCGGCGTCACGCAGCGATGCGGCCGTCGCCGAGCTGCTCTCATTGGCGGCCGATCGCATCCACTCGCCCGACATCGACCGCTACGAACCCGCCCTCCGCGGCAACGCCGACTACCTGCGCGACCTCGACGCGGCAGCACAGGAACGCACTCCACAATAGGAGTCATGGTCACCCTCCCGAGCGGCATTGTCGCTCCCGCCCTGCGACTCGCGCGCGCCAACCGCATCTTCGTCTCGGCCGACGAGGCCAGGCGCCACGTGCGCGCCCGCGAGCTCAGGCCGGCGTCGTACGCCCCGCCCGGCCGCCTGCATCCGGATGTTCGTGTCGACGTCGAGCATCGCGACGGCTGGCCCGTGTACACGGTCGCGCCGCGCGTCGGAACGCCGGTCGGCAGCCTCGTCTACGTGCACGGGGGCGGCTGGGTCAACGAGATCGTGAGCCAGCACTGGAATCTCGCGGCGCAGATCGCGGCCGAGGCGAACACCACCGTCACCCTCCCGATCTACCCGCTGATCCCCTTCGGAACGGCGGCCGACACTGCGGCGTTCGTCGTCGATCTCGTTCGACGCAACATCGATCGCTTCGGCAGCGCGAGCATCGCGGGCGACTCCGCGGGCGGCCAGATCTCGCTGTCTGCGGCCCTCGCCCTGCGCGACGACCACGATATCACTCTCGCCCAGACGATCCTCATCTCACCGGCCCTGGATCTCACGTGGAGCAACCCCGAGATCCCGCGGGTTCAGCCCAGCGATCCGTGGCTCGCGACCCCGGGCGGCAAGGTTCTGGCCGAGTACTGGCGCGGTGACCGCGATCTGCTCGACCCGGTCGTGAGCCCGCTCTTCGGCGATCTCACGGGCCTCGGTCCGATCACCCTGTTCTCGGGAACGCGCGACGTGCTGAACCCCGACGCCCGTCTCCTCGTCGAGAAGGCGGCGGGCGCCGGGGTCGAGCTCGACTATCACGAGGGAGTCGGGCAGGTGCACGTGTTCCCGTTGCTGCCGACCGTCGTGGGGCGCGACGCGCGCGCCGTCGTCGTGGCACGCATCCGGAATGCGCTCCGCGCGAGCGGCCCTGCGGTCTAGAGCCGGCCCTCTTTCGCGTCTTCGGCGACCTCGACCTCGTCTCGTCGGGCGTCGCCGCGCGTCTTGCGCAGGCTGAGCACCGTGGCGACGGCGATGGTGAGGCCGATGAACACGAGCGAGAACCAGATCGGGATCTCGGGCGCCCACTCCACGTGCTGACCGCCGTTGATGAACGGAAGCTCGTTGACGTGCAGGGCGTGGAACACGAGCTTCACGCCGATGAAGGCGAGGATGACCGCCAGGCCCTGGGCGAGGTAGACGAGGCGCTCGAGCAGGCCGCCGATGAGGAAGTACAGCTGGCGCAGACCCATGAGTGCGAAAGCGTTGGCGGTGAAGACGATGTACGCCTCGTTGGTGAGACCGTAGATGGCGGGGATCGAGTCGACCGCGAACACCAGGTCGATGAAGCCGATGGCCACGATGGTGAGAAGCATGGGTGTGAAGAAGCGCTTGCCGTCGATCTTCACGGCGATCTTGTCGCCGTGGTAGTCGTCGGTGATCGGCAGCACCCTGCGGGCGAACTTCACGATCTTGCCGTTGGCCGGGTCTGACTCGTGGTCACTGAACGCCTGGCGGTAGGCGAGCACCAGCAGCAGGGCGCCGAAGATGTAGAAGATCCACGACACGTTCTCGATCAACGTGGCGCCCACGGCGATGAAGGCGCCGCGCATGATGAGCGCGATGATGATGCCGATCATCAGCACCTTCTGCTGGAACGCCTTGGGGACGGCGAATCCGGTCATCACGATGAGGAAGACGAAGAGGTTGTCGATCGACAGTGCCTTCTCAGTGAGGTAGCCGGCGAAGTACTCGCCGCCGAAGTTCCAGCCGGAGACCATGCCGATGCCGACACCGAAGAGCAGGGCGAGGCTGATGTAGAAGACCGACCAGCGAGCGGACTCGGCGATGGTGGGCTCGTGCGGCTTGCGCACGTGCACGAAGAATTCGAAGACGAAGAAGGCGATCGTCACGGCGATAGTGATCAGCCAGATGAGAGGGGTGATCTGCATAGGGGTAACTCCACGTTCGGGTGTAGTCGGACCAAGGTCTCTTCCACCCTCAGAGATCTGAAGGCCGGCTGCCCGGAACCCGTCGATGGATCCGTACTGACGAGTCAGCCGTGCGGGAATACTCCCCTTGCAGGCTCAAGTCTATCCCCTGTCGTGCTCTCGCGCACTGCATGAAGCTGGACGAGTACCTACAAAAGGAGACAAATATCATGTCCGATTCACCCGCCGACGTCGCCAAGGTCGCCGAGCTCATCAAGGATTTCCGCTTCGCGATGGTGACCACCGTCAACACGCTCGGCGAACTCGTCGCGCGCCCCCTCACCGTGCAGGAGGCCGAGTTCGACGGCGACCTCTGGTTCATCGTGGCCCGCGACTCCCACGAGGTCGCGGAGCTCGAGGTGAACCCCGTGGCCGGAGTCTCGTTCGCCTCGAACGACACATGGGTCTCGCTGACCGGAACGGCGAAGCAACTGGATGACCCGGCCCGGCTCAAGGAGTACTGGAACCCGTTCGTCGAGGCCTGGTTCCCCGACGGCCCCGAGGACCCGAATGTGACCCTGGTCAAATTCTCCGCCTCCGGCGCCGAGTACTGGGACAGCCCCGGGGGCCGCATCGCCTCGGTGATCAGCTTCGTGAAGTCGAAGGTCACCGGCTCCGTCGGAGGCGGCAGCGAGAACGCCAAGGTCAACCTCGACTAGCTGACCGCACACGAAGAATGGCCCGCCACTGATGTGGCGGGCCATTCTTCGTTCCCTGAGCCTGTCGAAGGGTGTGCGTCTCGACAGCTCGACGAACGGGGTTCGTTCCCTGAGCCTGTCGAAGGGGCTGCGTCTCGACAGGCTCGACGAACGAGGTTCGTTCCCTGAGCCTGTCGAAGGGTGTGCGTCTCGACAGGCTCGACGAACGAGGGGGTGTTACTTGGTGTTGACGGTGATCTTGGCGATTCCGACGAGGAGGCCGGCCTTGACGGCGTCGGTCTTGANCCGGCGATCACCGCCGTGAGCTTGACGTCGCCCATGCCGAGCCCGAGCTTGTCGAAGGGTGTGCGTCTCGACAGGCTCGACGAACGAGGGGGTGTTACTTGGTGTTGACGGTGATCTTGGCGATTCCGACGAGGAGGCCGGCCTTGACGGCGTCGGTCTTGAACGTGTCGTTCAGCAGGCCAGCGGCGTCGGCRGAGATGTGCACYGTGGTGCCCTCGAGGATGGCGGTGTCGTTCGGGCCRGTCTGCAGCGGCTTCAGGGTTCCACCCCACAGGTCGAAGAGCAGGGCCTGCTCGACGGCGACGGTTCCGTTGACGCTGACGTCACCGTAGAGCTTGGAGGTGCCGGGGTCGATGGTGAAGTTSGTCAGGTCGACGACGGTGTCGCCGGCGGTGAGGGAGAAGCCGGAGCCTTCGTGCTCGATGGTTCCCTGCACGTAGGGGCGGTAGGACTCGTTGGGGTCGTAGTAGTCGACGTTTCCACCGGTGATGGGGAAGATGAGCGAGCCGTCGACGAGGGTCGCGGTTCCGACGGTGCCGGGGGTCAGGCCGAGGCTGGTGAGGGCGGCGGCGAAGTCGGCGTCGAGGAGCACGGCGGTGTCGACACCGGTGAGCTCGGGGATCGACGCGACCGGCGTCGGGGTGGACTCGGCAGAAGGTGAGGGCGGCGGCGAAGTCGGCGTCGAGGAGCACGGCGGTGTCGACACCGGTGAGCTCGGGGATCGACGCGACCGGCGTCGGGGTGGACTCGGCAGAGGACGACGGCGACGACGAGGTCGAGTCCGTGGTCTCAGAAGTCGTGGAGCAGGCGGCCATGGAGACGGCCAGGATGCCGGCCGTTGCGAGGCCGAGGGTGGCTTTCGTGAACTTGTTCATGATGATTTCCTCTTCTTTGCTGTCGTGTTTGGCAGGTGCCTATGATTCGGCACCCTCACGAAGGTGGTTTGGTCTGCTCTCAAATTGGTGCCGTGCTGCTGAGAGGATGGACGCGACGGAGGGCGAACACGATGGAACGAATCGATGTTGTGGAACTGAGCATCGTCGAGATGCGCGAGCTGCTCGAGAAGGGTGCGGTCACGAGCGTCGAGCTCGTCTGCGCCTACCTCAACCGCATCGCCTACTACGACCGCACGGGGCTCTGCCTGCACGCCATCGCCGTGCTCGATCCGAGCTGCCTCGAGCAGGCCGCCGAGTCGGATCGCCGTCGGAGCGCGGGCCAGGCCGGCCCGCTCGAAGGCATCCCGTTCACGGTCAAGGACAGCTACAAGGTGAAGGGCCTCACCGTCGCATCCGGCAGCCCCGCCCTCGCCGAGCTGGTCGCGACCGACGACGCGGCATCCGTGGCCCAGCTGCGCGCGGCCGGAGCCGTGCTGCTCGGCAAGACGAACATGCCGCCCATGGCGGCGGGCGGAATCCAGCCCGGCGTCTACGACTACGCGCGCAGTCCGTATCATCCCCACTTCCTCACGGCCGCCTACGGCTCGGGCTCGTCGGCCGGATCCGGCACCGCGACGGCGGCGAGCATGTGCGCCTTCGGCATGGCAGAGGAGACGGTGTCGTCGGGGCGAGCTCCGGCGTCGAACAACAGCCTGGTCGCGTACACGCCGTCGCGCGGGGTGCTGTCGATCCGAGGGAACTGGCCGCTGCGCCCGAGCTGCGACGTCGTCGTGCCGCACACGCGCAGCGTCGCCGACCTGCTGCTGCTGCTCGACGTGCTGGCCGTCGACGACCCCGACACCACGGGCGACTTCTGGCGGCAGCAGAGCGCGGTCGTCCTCCCCGCGCCGGAGTCGGTGCTGCCGCATCCGGTGTCGCGACCTCGGCGAGAGCGGCTCGACGGCCTGCGCATCGGTGTGCCCCGGCTGTACATCGGCGAAGACCCCGTGCCCCTCGACCCGCCCGTCGTGCGACCCAGCGTGCGGGCGCTGTGGGATCGCGCGGCCGCCGACCTAGAGGCCCTCGGCGCCGAGGTCGTGGCTGTGGACTTTCCCGTGGTGTCGAACTATGAGGAGGACCGCCCGGGAGCGCAGGGGCTCGCCGACCGGGGACTCGTTCCGGCGAACTGGCGCGCCCTCGAGGGCGGCCCGATCACGGCGATGGCACTCGATGCGTTCCTGCGGGAGAACGCCGACCCGACGTTGAGCAGCTGGGCCGACGTCGACGGCGACACCGTGTTCCCCACCCGCGACGCCCCGGTGCCGGTGTGGATCACCCGCGCACGCGGAGGCTTCGACTGGCAGCGCCTCGCCGAGCTCGTGAAGCAGGGCCTGCCCGCGAGCTACGACGAGGTGCCCGGCCTCGATCACCTGCTGCGGGGGCTCGAGAGTGCGCGCAAGCAGGACTTCGAGGACTGGATGACCGAGCAGCAGCTCGACGTCGTGGTCTTCCCCGCCGCGGGCGACGTGGGACGCGACGACCTATTCAGTCGTCCCGAGAGCCTCGAGGCGGCGTCGCGCAACGGGGTCGTCTACTCCAACGGCAATCGGGTCATCCGGCACCTCGGGATTCCCACCGTGACCGTTCCCATGGGGTTCATGTCAGACATCCAGATGCCCGTGGGCCTCACTTTCGCCGGCGCCGCCTACAGCGACGACGCGCTGCTCGACTACGCGTCGGCCTACGAGCAGTCGACGCGCAGGCGGCAGGCCGCGTTCCTGACACCGACCCTGCCGAGCAACCAGATCGAGCCGGTGGCGGCGAGTGCGAGTCCATCGGGCGACGGCGCCGCGGTACCCGAACCATCCGTCTTCGTCGAGGCGGTCGGTCGGTCGTGGCAGGTGGAGGTTCGGATCGCCGACGATGAGGCTGATGGCGACGCCAGCACCTCGACCGTTCAGGTGTGGGCCGACGGTCACATCCTGCGCCCCGTGCCGGGACAGCCGGGCACCTATCGAGGCGCCGTCTCGCTGTCGCGACCGCGCCTGACCGACGAGATGATGATCCTCACGCTGTCCGGCAGATCGAGCGCGTCACTCGCTTTCGTTCCCCTGCGCGCCCGCAACGTCTGATCGCCGGGCGCACCCGCTCCGACGAAGGAAATACCGAAGGGTCACGGCGCTGACAGGCGTCAGAACCCGGTTCTTCCTGAGTTGGAGCGGCTCCGCTCAGCAGCCAGCGTCACTGAAGTGCGGAGAGTGGCCGCTTCGATCGAGAATGAAGCGGCCCTTTTCCGCACTTCGGCGTCAGGATGCGGTGGCGGGCAGAGTGTGCGCGCGGCGGCGGCTGCGACGGAGGTACAGGGCGCAGGCCGCCGCGGTGAGCACGGCGACCGCGGCCCAGAAGAGGGCGAGGTTCAGTCCGTAGTCCAGCGGAAGGATCGTGGGGTTCTTGGTTCCGATCGACTTCTTGTAGATCTCGGGCAGCACCAGCATGCTCATGATCGCCCCCACGACCACGCCGCCCTGGATGATGGCGAGCACGGCGTAGGGGATGCGGCGACCGGCGCGGCGCATCCAGACGTCGACGAGCAGCAGCAGCGGCGACAGGATGCCGTCGTGCACGATGATCGCGGCGCCGATCCACACGATGACGCCCAGGATCTGGTCGGGGCGCTCCTTCTGCACCAGGATCACCGCACCGGCGAAGAGGCCGGCCAGGCCGATCGCTATCAGCGCGATGCGAACGATGGTCATGCGTGTGGGCTTCATGCCTCGACCTCCAGGCTGCTGAGCCACTTGGTCTGCAGCACACCGGGTCGGCCCGGCGCGATCATGCGGGCGGGGTAGCCGTGGTCGATGTCGAGGGTCTCGCCGTTGACCTCGAGCGCCACGAGGGTCGATGCGTCGAAGGCGTACTCCGGGCCCATCTGGGTGACCCGGTAGCCGCCCTTCTTCTCGAGGCTGGTGAGCTTGAGTCCCTGCGAGGTGTCGGCCCCGACCCGGTCGAGCAGGTCGCGCAGGCGCACGCCCTTCCAGGTGGCCATCTGGCTCCAGCCCTCGACGCACGAGATGGGCAGGTCGACGGTGGTCTGCGGCAGGGCCAGCAGCTCCGCGCGCGACATCGAGATCGTGCGCGATCCGTTGGCGATGGTCAGGCTCCAGTCCGGCGCGACGGCAGTATCGAGCACCTGTGCCGCCTTGGCCGTGCGGTTCACCGGCAGGCCGGCGGGGCCCGTTCCCTTCACACGCGGCGCGAAGATGTTGAACGGGCTGAGCGCCGCGAACGACTGGCCCGCGGTGAGCGCCACGACCGTCGCGGTCGAGACTCCGACGGCGGTCACGAAGCCGCGTCGGCTGACCGCGGGCTCGGCGGCGGGCGAGCCGTCGATCCAGCGGAAGACGCGGCCGGTGACGCCGCCGACCGGCGTGCCCACGGCATCCGGAGTCTTTTCGGTCGGCGTCTCGCCGTCGGCCGTCTCGCCGCGCAGCTCGCGAGTGCCCTCGGAGTTGCGCGTCCAGAACCGGGTGATCATGGGCAGCTTCACCGCGATGTGGATGGCGAGGGAGCCGATGACCACGAACGAGAGCGCCCAGTGCACCTGCCGGAAGCCGAAGTTCCACGGGTACCACTGGTAGGTGTTGAGCAGGCCGATCGTGATCTGCACGAGCGATGCGCCGACGAACAGCGCGATCGATGCGCGCTCGAGCAGGTGCAGCGGGCCCTTCACCGGAGGCGTCTGGAACAGCTGCGGATAGATCGTGTAGAGCTTGCCGAGAATCAGGGGGAAGCAGGCGATTCCGGCGGTGATGTGGATGCCCTGGGTCACCTGATACAGCTGCGCGGGCACCGTGGAGAACCGCATCCACGGCTCGGGCTCCTGCAGGAAGTGACTGTAGAGGCCGGTGCCGAAGCAGAGCAGGAACGCGATCGCGAGGAGTCGACCGATGACGACCGCCATGCGCGGATTGCGCGGGGGCGCGGCGAGAGCCTGCTGCGTCAATGCGAGAAGGCGTCTCACGGTGTCACCCTAGACCCGTCGATCGAGCAGCGGTTCGCGCACGCCGGCGCGGAGGCTGACGCGATCGAACACCTCGGCGAAACGGCCGTCGGGGGCGATCGCCGCCACCTCGCGGGCGTCGTCGATGGAGTCGACGTCATTGATCTCGGCGAGCAGCTTCACGCGGAGGTCGGCCTCGAGCAGGCGCTCCAACTGGTCGCGGCCCGTCTCGGCCTCCGACATGGCCACACCTCGGATGAGGTCGCCGTTCGGCTCGCGCATGCCGAGGGCCCAGAATCCGCCATCGCTGGCGAAACCGAACCAGGCGTCGATGTCGTCGTGCCAGCGCTCTACGACGGGGCTGAGCAGGGCCCGGCTCACCTGCGGAGTGTCCATGCCGATCATGAGCAGGGGCCCCTCGACTGAATCGAAGAGATAGCCGAGGCGCGCATCAAGCGTTCCCTCGTTCTGCTGCAGGATCTCGAAACCGTCGGCTTCTGCGGGCGGGTTGCTGCCGTCGAAGAACAGGATGCGCCGGTCGGCGGGCACGCTGCGCACCACGTCGAGCGTGTCACCGAGGCTCGCCGCCGCGATCTCCGCGGCCTCCTCGAGTGAGAACGGCGGGTGCAGCCGCGTCTTGACGCGTCCGGGGATGCATTCCTTGGCGATGACGGCGATGGTGAGCATGAGGCCTCCTGGCTTGGTCTCCTGGTTGGTCTCTATAGCGAGGCACAGTATCGAGTGAGCCTTATCGGCCACTGTATGTACTTCGTCGCGAAGGCCGGATCGGATTCCTATTAACCACGATCTGCGCTATGCGGTGCCGGGTGCGGTACGCCACTTGCCGCAAAACGCGCTGCGACGGCGCATTCTGCAGCATTTTGCGGCAAGTCGACGCAGCCGACCGGCTACTGCACTTCGCGCAGCAGCTTCGACATGTCCTTAACCGCGATGTAGGTGCCGCGGATCGTGCCGGTCACCTTCGATCGTCCGACGCGCGGGCTGTAGGGCGTGTCGAGTTCTTCGATGCGCCAGCCGGCGGCGGATGCCTTCAGCAGCATCTCGAGTGGATAGCCGCTTCGGCGATCCCGCAGGTCGAGCGACAGCAGGCCCTCGCGGTTCGCGGCGCGCATGGGACCGAGATCCTTGATAGCTATGCGCGCTCGACGCTTGATCAGGAAGGACAGGGCGCGGTTCGCGAAGCGCGCGTGCAGCGGCCACGCTCCCCGGGTGGTCGGCACTCGTCGACCGAGGATCAGCTCGGTCCGGCCATCGGTGATGCGCTTGACGAGTACGGGCAGTATCGACGGGTCCATCGATGCGTCGGCATCGCAGAACGCCACGATCGGCGCCGTCGCGGCGAGCAGGCCGGCGTGGGCTGCCGCGCCGAAGCCGCGCCGGGACTCGGCGACCACCGTGGCGCCGGCCGCGCGCGCGATCTCGGCCGAGGCATCCGTCGAGCCGTTGTCGACCACGATGGCGCGATAACCCTCGGGCAGCCGCGACAGCACCCAGGGCAGAGCCGCCGCCTCATTGAGACACGGCAGCACGACGTCGACCAGGGCGATGGATGCCTGCGGCACGTCGACCGCGTCGGTGTCTGTCATGAGGCGGCCGAGCGCAGCGGGGCCGTGGCGAACTCGGCCATTCCTGCGTCGAAGTCGACGGCGGCCCGCCAGCCGAGCTCGCGGGCGATCCTCTCGCTCGACGCCGTGATGTGGCGCACGTCGCCCAGGCGGAACTCGCCCGTGACCACGGGCTCGGCGCCGTTCGAGGCGCGGGCGATCGCGGCGGCCATGTCGCCGATGGTGTGCACGACACCGCTGCCCACATTGAAGGCGCGGAAGGTCGACGCCGACTCAGGGACCGCCGTCGCGTCGATGGCCGCCAGGTTCGCCGCTGCCACGTCGCTTACGTGAACGAAGTCCCGACGCTGGGCGCCGTCTTCGAAGACGCGGGGAGCCTCGCCTCGAGCGAGTGCCGAGCGGAACAGGGAGGCCACCCCGGCGTAGGGGGTGTTCTGCGGCATGCCCGGTCCGTAGACGTTGTGGTAGCGCAGGCCGATGGCCCGTCCGCCGGCGGAGCGCGCCCACGAGGTGGCGAGGTACTCCTGGCCGAGCTTCGACGAGGCGTACACATTGCGGGGGTCGAGCGGAGCGTCCTCGGTGATGAGGCCGGGAAGCAGGGGGTCACCTGTGGCCGGATCGAGCGGCTCGAAGCGTCCTGCCTCGAGGTCGGCGACCGCGCGGGCGGGAGGACGCACGGCCTCGCCGGCCGCGTTGCGGTAGTCGCCCTCGCCGTAGACCACCATCGACGAGGCCACCACGAAGCGATCGATACCGGCGCGGGTCATGCCGGCCAGCAGCACGGCGGTGCCGAGCTCGTTCGACGAGACGTAGTCGGGGGCGTCGTAGAAGTCGACGCCGAGGCCGACCTTGCCGGCCTGGTGGCAGACCGCGTCGATGCCGTCGAGCGCACGCGCCACGGTCTCCTCATCGCGCACGTCGCCGAGCACGAACTCGGCACGGGGCTCGAGCTCCGGGGCCGTCTCGTGCACGTCGGCCCGCAGCGAATCGAGCACGCGCACCGACCATCCGGCATCCAGAGCCTGGCGCACGATCTCGCTGCCGATGAAGCCGGCGCCGCCGGTGACGAGCAGATGCGGCATGTGAAGACCCTCCAAGATGTGGATGATCAGCCTAACCGCCGGTTCGCATCCATGCGGTTCCGCGGGCGCGCAGCCCGAGTGTGAGGGCCCGCGCGCTCATGTAGCCGAGGCCGAAGGCGAGCCACAGCCACACGAGGCCGGCGGTGCCGTCGGGGCCGAAGAGGGCGACGAGCAGCAGGAGCGGCGCGTAGATCACCACGGTCGCGAGCCCGGCGAGGGCGAGGTAGCGCGCGTCTCCCGCGCCGATCAGCACCCCGTCGAGAACGAAGACGTAGCCCGCGAGCGGAACTCCGATCGCCATCACCAGCACGACCACGAGGAGCGCCTGCTGCACGTCGCGGCTCGAGGAGAAGACGGGGCCGAGCAGGGGAGAGAGCGCTGCGAGGCCGAGCCCGAGCACGACGCCCGCGCCGATTCCCCACTGCACGAGCCGGCGCATCACGCCTCGCACGCGCGGCGCATCCTCTGCCCCGAGGCCGTGGCCTACCAGCGCCTGCCCCGCGATCGCCAGGGCGTCGAGGATGAAGGCCAGCGTGAAGAACAGAGTCGACGCGATCTGGAAGGTCGCCAGCTCGACGACCCCGAGACCGGATGCGACGACCACCGTTGCGAGCAGGGCCGCGCGCAGGCTCGCCGTGCGCAGAAACAGCCAGCCGCCGGATGCCGCGGCGCCGGTCACGCCCGCCAGTCCGGGCCGCAGGCTGACGCCGTCGCGCCGGGATGCCCGCACGGCGATCACGAGATATACGGCGGCCATCGCCCACTGCGCCACGACCGTTCCCGCCGCGGAGCCCGCGATTCCGGCGCCGAAGCCGTAGATGAAGAGGGCGTTGAGGCCTGCGTTCGCGGCGAAACCGCAGACGGCGACGATGAGGGGCGTCTTCGTGTCCTGCAGTCCGCGCAGCAGCCCTGTGGCCGCGATCACGAGCAGCATGGCGGGGAGCCCGGCGAGCGACACCGTGAGGTAGATCACGGCCTGCTCCTCGACCGCGGCCGTCGCGCCGAAGAGCTGAACGAGGGGGCGGGCCGCGACGATTCCGACAAGCACGAGCACGACGCCGAGCAACAGTGCCAGCCACAGGCCGTCGATGCCGGCCCGGATCGCGCCCGGCCTGTCGCCCGCGCCGAGCCTTCGCGCAACGGTCGGGGTCGTGGCGTAGGCGAGAAAGATGAGCAGCCCGATCGCGGTCTGGAGGAGGGCGCTCGCGATGCTGAGGCCGGCGAGCGGCGTCTCGCCGAGGTGCCCGACGAGGGCGGTGTCGGTGAGCAGAAAGAGGGGCTCGGCGACCAGGGCTCCGAGCGCGGGGACGGCGAGGCGCAGAATGTCTCGATCCAGTGCCTTCACCCTGCGAGCCTAGTCACGGTCGCAGTTGCCGGTTCCGGTATCACCACTGATACCATTTACGTATGCCTATGACCCTGCGCCTGTCCGATGACGAAGCCGACGCGCTCCGCCGACGCGCCGAGCTCGAGTCCCGCTCGATGCAAGACGTCGCCAAACAGGCGGTGCGGGAGTATGTCGAGAACCACAGCCGCCGTGATCTGCTCGAAAACGTGCTCGAGGCAGAACTTCCGCGCTACGCCGAGGCCCTTGATCGCCTCGGGCAATGATCTATCTCCGTTACGACGAGCTGATCTACATTGCGGAGCGGGCGATCGGACCTGACGTCGTCGTTCGAGACCACGGCCTCCTCGAATCGGCCTTGGCTCGTCCGCAGGCCAGCGTGTTCGGTCGGGACGCCTACCCCACTCTGATGCTCAAGGCGGCAGCGCTCACGCATTCTCTCGTGCGCAATCACGGTCTCGTCGATGGGAACAAGCGCCTCGGGCTGTCGGGCCTGATTGCGTTCCTCGGTCTGAATGGAATGAGCCTGACGTGGACGAACGACGAGGCGTACGAGTTCATCGTGGAGATCGCATCCGGAGCTCTCGATGAAGTCAGCGAGATCGCCGAGAGAATCGAGCGCGGCAGCACTCGTCGCTAGGCTGGCGGGATGACGACTTCCGGCATCGACTCGACCGAACTCGACCCCACGATCCGCCCGCAGGACGACCTGTTCAGGCACGTCAACGGAAAGTGGATCGCTCGCACCGTCATTCCCGATGACCGCGCCCGCGACGGCTCGTTCTACCAGCTGCACGAAGAGGCCGAGAAGGCCGTGCGCGACATCATCATCGAGGCGCAGGATGCCGTGCCGGGCAGCGAGGAGCGCAGGTTCGGCGACCTCTACGCCAGCTTCCTCGACGAGGAGCGCGTCGAAGAGCTGGGTGCCACACCCATCGAGCCGCAGCTCGCCGAGGCCGCCCGCGTCTCGAGCGTGCACGAGTTGCTCGAGACGGCCGCTCGTCTCGAGCGACAGGGCGTGGGCGGCTTCTTCCGCCTGTTCGTCGACAACGATCCGGGCGACCCCGAGCGCTACCTCGTGTTCCTCGAGCAGGGCGGCATCTCGCTGCCCGACGAGAGCTACTACCGCGACGAGAAGTTCGCCGAGATCCGCGCCGCCTACCTGGGGCACATCGAGCGGATGCTCGCGCTCGCGGGGCTCTCCGACCACGCTGCCCGCGCACAGCGCGTCTTCGACCTCGAGACCGCGATCGCGGCCACGCACTGGGACAACGTGCGGACTCGCGACGCCCAGGCCACCTACAACCTCGTGTCGTGGAGCGAGTTCACCGCTTCGGCGCCGACCGTCGACCTCGACCTCTGGCGCAGCGCGCTCGGCGCGCCCGAGGGCGTGTTCGACGAGCTCGTCGTGCGCGAGCCCTCGTTCGTGTCGGGCATCGCGTCGCTTCTGACCGAGGAGCGGCTCGACCAGTGGCGCGACTGGCTGTCGTGGCAGGTCGTGCACGGGGCCGCGGCCTACCTACCTGCCGTTTTCGTGAACGAGAACTTCGACTTCTACGGGCGCACCCTCACCGGAACGCCCAGCATGCGGGCGCGCTGGAAGCGCGGCGTCTCCCTCGTCGAGGGCGCGATGGGCGAGGCCGTCGGCCGCATCTACGTCGACCGCCACTTCCCGCCGACGGCCAAGGCGGCCATGGATGTGCTGGTCGCCAATCTCATCGAGGCGTACCGGGCATCCATCACCGACCTCGAGTGGATGACGCCCGCCACGCGCGAGCGGGCCCTCGACAAGCTCGACAAGTTCACCCCCAAGATCGGGTTCCCCGTCAAATGGAGGGACTACTCCACTCTGGCGATCGACGCGAAGGATCTGGTCGGCAACATCCGTGCCACGAGCGAGTTCGAGTTCCAGCGCGAACTCGGCAAGATCGGCAAGCCGCTCGACCGCGACGAGTGGTTCATGACGCCGCAGACCATCAACGCCTACTACAACCCCGGCTTCAACGAGATCGTCTTCCCGGCGGCCATCCTGCAGTACCCCTTCTTCGACGAGGGTCGGGATGCCGCGGCGAACTACGGCGCGATCGGCGCGGTCATCGGCCACGAGATCGGGCACGGATTCGACGACCAGGGCTCGCGCTTCGACGGCGACGGCCGGCTCACCGACTGGTGGACCGAGGCCGACCGCGAGGCGTTCGAGAAGCGCACCTCGTCGCTGATCGACCAGTACAACGCGCTGGCTCCCGCGCAGGTCCCCGACCAGCACGTGAACGGCGCCCTCACCATCGGCGAGAACATCGGCGACCTGGGAGGCTTGAGCATCGCTTGGGACGCCTACCTCATCTCGCTCGATGGCGAAGAGCCTCCGGTGATCGATGGACTCACGGGCGTGCAGCGCTTCTTCCTGTCGTGGGCCCAGGCCTGGCAGCAGAAGTCGCGCGACGAGGAGGTCATCCGCCTGCTCTCGATCGACCCGCACTCGCCGAACGAGTTCCGCTGCAACCAGATCGTTCGCAACATCGACGAGTACTACGACGCGTTCGGCGTGACAGAGTCGGATGCCCTGTGGCTGGCTCCCGAGGAGCGCGTCACGATCTGGTAGTCGGCCTCGCCCGCTGTGACAGCTGCTAGCCGACCTTCAGCTCGCACGTGTTGTCGGTGAAGTAGTTGTCGACGAGAAGCGAGCCGGAGTCCGCACCCGAGGTGGGCACGAACACCGCGATGTTTCCGGTGACCGAGTCGCCCTGCGAGAGGTCGGGGGCGAAGAGCAGCTCGGGTTCGGGCAGCACGGCGTAGTCGGCAGGCGACGCGATGTCTTCGGCGACGCCCTTGAAGATGCCGCGGCTGGCGCCCGCGGGGAACGACTCGGTTCCCAGCTGCTTGATCGTCAGCGAGATGAGCGCGTACTGGTAGCCGTCCGGCGGTGTCTCGTTGAGCGAGTTCTCGGCGAGCACCGTGTCGGTGGCGTCCAGCTGGACATCCTCGATCGTGACCTCGGCCTGGTTCTCGCCGTCATAGGTCAGGATGCCCGCCTTGCCGAGCGCGATCGCGGTTCCGTCGGCGCAGACCGTCGCACCGGCCGAGGGGGTGGAATCGCCGGGCACGACCGTCGGGTCGCCGGGGGCGGCCGTGGGCTCGTCGGGCGAGTCGGACTCAGTCGGGTCGTCGGAGGGGCTCGAGGTGTACGGGGTGTCGGTGTAGTCGGGGCCGGAACCGGCCGTGACGAAGGCGAGCGTGTAGATGACGATGAAGACGACGGTCAGGAGGAAGGCGACACCCGAGACGATCGTTCCTGTCAGCGACAGGGCCCGCGAACCGAACTTGCGGAACAGGGCGATGAGGCCGAAGACCAGACCGGCGATCGCGCCGAAGACCGTCAGGTAGTTCAGGAACGGGATCCAGCACACGAACAGGGCCAGGCCACCGAGCACGATGCTCAGGATGCCCATCCAGCCGCCCTTGCTGCGCGGCGGAATCTGGCCGGGCGCGTAAGGAGTCGTGTACGGCAGCCCGCCCGCGGGCGGTGCTCCGGCCGGCGTCGGGCCCGATCCGTAGGGCGAGCCGTACGAGGGCGTCGGTGCCGACGAGCCGGTGGATGCCGGGGTCCCGTAGACGGGCGGCGCCCCATAGGAGGGCGCGGGCGACGAGGCGCCTCCGCTGGGCGGGCCGTAGCTCGGGGCGGCGGGTGCCGCCGGTGCAGTGGGCGGCGTAGGCGGCGTCTGGACCGGGGGGAGAGAGGAGGATGCCGGCGGCAGCGGAGCTGTGGGCGGCGCGAACGAGGGCGCTGGCGGAGTGGAGGGCGCGGGCGGTGTCGGAGGAGTCGGTGGCGCGGACGGCGCAGCAGGAGTGCCCCCGGGGAACGGGGGCGCACTCGGCGGCGGTGCACTCGGCGACGACGGCGCGGCCGGAGTCGGCTCGCTCGGGGTGGGCTCCGCGGGAGTCGGCTCGCTCGGAGTGGGCTCCGCAGGTGTCGCGGGGGTGTTCTCGGTGGACTCGGGCTCGGAGGGCTCGCGGGGATCGGACATGCGTCGATTCTGTCAGAGGACCCCCAGTCGAATCGAGGCTGGTGCATATTCCGCGCATATGTGACGCGATGGCCGATCACAGGTGGATGTGGCACGATACCCGTTATCCCTCACGCGAGTTTCGGCCATGCGACCGTGCGACGAGGGAGTCCGGAGAAGGGGGGCGAGATGGCAGAGTCCACCAGGCGCCGCAACAGACGAGGCGACTCGCCCGACGCGCCCACGGCCCGACGCGCCCGGTCGGGCGCCACTCCTGCCGGCGACGATTCGTTCCGCCGCGGGTTCGCCAGCCTCACCCAGTTGGCCCTGTCCGGAGTCCAGATCACCGCCTGCGTGATCGACGTGAAGAGCGGACGCCTGCTCTTCTCCGTCGACGACCACCTCTCCGTTCCCACGGCATCGATCGGCAAGGTGCTCCTGCTCATCGAGGTCGCCGCCCGGCTGAGCGCCGGCGACAAGACGGCCCACGGCATCCTGAATCGCACGGCCCAGGATTCGGTGGCCGACTCGGGACTCTGGCAGCACCTGCAGGTGCCCGCGCTTCCCGTCGGCGATGTCGCCGCGCTGGTCGGCGCGGCCAGCGACAACCTGGCCACGAACGTGCTCATCAGGCGGGTCGGTCTCGACGCCGTGCGCGCCCGCGGCGAGGCGCTCGGTCTCACCCGCACTTTTCTGCTCGACACCGTTCGCGACTACCGCGGGCCGGACGACGCGCCCCAGCTCTCCGTCGGATCCGCACGCGAGCTCGCCACGCTCTTCGCGGGCCTCTCGCGCGGCGAGATCGTCGACGTGGCGACGAGTCAGCAGGTCATGGAGTGGCTCGCCCTCGGCTCGGACCTGTCGATGGTGGCCAGCGCCTTCGGGCTCGACCCGTTCGCGCATCGTACGAGCGACCACGGACTGATCCTCACGAACAAGACGGGCACCGACGTGGGCGTGCGCAGCGAGGCCGGCGTGCTGCGCGGACCGAGCGCGACCGTCGCCTACGCGGTCACGATGCGCTTCAACGACACCGATCTCACCGGCAGGCTCGCGGTGCTCGACGGCATGCGCACGCTCGGAACAGACATCCTGGAGTACGTCTTCTAGTCAGCCTCGATCCAGCGCAGCGGGCACGCGGGGCACTCTCACGACGAGCCCGTGATGCCGCACGGAGAGCGAGGCGGCCGTGACCGGTCCGTGGGTGTCGCCGTCGAGCTGGATCTCCTGGGCCTCCGGAAACCGCACGCGCATGCGCGAGGCCTGGGCCCAGCGGATCGCGCGCGGGGTCGGGGTGAGACTGGCGACCAGGCGGCCGAACCCCGTGCGGTGCAGCATCCGGTTGAAGGCGAGGCGATAGCCGATGTTGGTCCAGCCCGAGCCGCGGCCCGGCCGGAAGATGACGGCGTCGAGGCGCCCGTCGTCGATGACCGCCGCGGGAAGCAGCAGCAGGCCGCCCGTGAGCATGCCCGAGTTGCCCACGATCACGGTGTGCGCGCGGGTCGAGACCTCGGGCCGGTCGTCAAGGCGATAGTTCAGGTCGAACTGCCTGTTGCCGAAGACGCTGCGGGCGATCGGGTCCGAGTAGGCCAGCCAGCCGATGCGCTTCTTCAGACGCTCGTTGGTGTGCCCGGCCATGTGGGCGTCGAGGCCGATGCCGGCCATCACGAGGAACGCGTGCTGGGACTCGCGCCCATCCGCTCGCTCGAGAACGGCGAGGCCCGCGTCGACAGGGCGGTCGCTGCCGCGAAACGCGGTGGCGATGGATGCCCTCAGGTCGTTCAGAGGCAGGCTCAGCTCGCGGGCGAACAGGTTGCCGGTTCCTGACGGCACCAACCCGAGCGGGATGCCGCTGTCGACCAAGGCCTCAGCCGCGGCCCGGAGGGTTCCGTCGCCTCCGGCGACGACGATGAGGTCGGGAGCCGAGCGCACCGCATCCTCGGCTGCCGACCTGCCGTCGTCGGAGGCGCTCGTCTCGAACCACTCCGAGGCCGACCAGCCGGAGCGGGCCTCCTCGGCGGCGACGGCGGCGCGCAGTGTCTCGACCGAGACCTTCGCAGGATTGACGACGACGGCGGCCTTCCGACGGGGCATCGCCACAGCAGAATCTCCGGTCACGGCAGCCAAGAATAGTGCCCACAGGCCGTGCCCGACCGCGTGTCGCGGGGGTGTCAGCCAGTCTGCGCGAGGCGTTGGGGCCAGGTGCCGTAGCGGGCCTCGAGATCGGCGGAGATCATCGACAGCGCCGTCTGGGCGTACTCCATCGAGCGGATATCGAGCTCGGTGAGGGCCGCGGCCACTCCCGATGCCGTGCGGCCCGCGCCGGTCACGCGGATGACCGCATACCGTTCGGGCGCGACCTCGGTCTGCGACCAGACCTGCCTGAGCACCTGGTCGAGCAGCTCGGTGTCCGAGCCCGAGAAGTCATCGGAGAGCTCGATGTTGATACTCATATACGTCTGAAAACCGTCTTTGGCGTGGCCGATGCGGGCGTCGAAGACTCCCGGGATCGACTTCAGGGTCGCCTCGGCTTCGTCGGCGCTGCGCTCGACCGAGGAGGTCGAGTGGGAGGGCGTCGTCGTGATGCAGCCCACGAGGCCGAGCCCGAGAGCGCAGGCCAGCAGCGAGGCCGAGAGCGTGACGCGAACTCGGGATCCCATGTTTCGACCCTACAGTCGGTCGTGTGCCACTCTCGATTCATGAGTTCTGTGCGCCTGACCGGTCGGCTTGTCTGCGACACCCTCGAACAGGCTCGCGTGGTCGAAGAGAATCTGCCCCTGCACACGCAGCTCACTCGAGCGGAGCCGGGCTGCGTCTCGTTCGAGGTGACGCGCACACGCGATGAGCTGGTGTGGCAGGTCGACGAGCTGTTTCAGGATGCGGAGTCGTTCGCGGCGCACCAGCGGCGCGTCGCCGACAGCGAGTGGGGCCGCGCGACGGCGGGCATCGAGCGCCGCTACGAGATCGAGGGCGCGTAGGCCCTACGTCAGCGGGCGCGACAGGGCCTCGAGACCCCAGGCGGCGGCATCCAGTGAGCGGATCGCCGCGATCGTCGCCCCGATCGCGGGCACGCCGGCCGAGCCCTGTGCCGTCACGAGGTGCACCGTGCGGTAGTCGGCGGCCGCCGGCGGCCTGGTCGTGACCCCGGCAGGCAGGGGCGTCGCAGACAGGGCGAGCGACGGCAGCAGCGCCACGCCGAGGCCCGCCCCCACCATGGCCAGCACCGCCTGCACGTTGTCGGTCTCGTAGCCGAGCGAGGGGGTGAATCCGGATGCTTCGCACAGCTCGACGAGGTGCCCGCGGCACCGCGGGCAGCCGGCGATCCAGCCGGAGTCGGCGAGACCCGCCAGCTCGATCGCGCCATCGCCGAGGCCCGGCGCATCCGGAACCACGAGCAGCATCTGCTCGCGCCAGAGCGGCACAGTGGCGAGTCCCGTGGCGCTCGCCCGGTGCGGGTCGTCGGGGTCGCGCGGGTAGCTGAAGGTGAGGGCGATGTCGGCGGCGTGGTCGCGCACAGCCTGCACGGCCTCGGGCGGCTCCGCCTCGAGGTAGCTGAAGCGCACGCCCGGATGCCGGCGCGTGATGTCGCCGAGCAGGCGCGGCACCACGGTCGACGACGCCGAAGGGAACGCCGCGATGCGCACCAGCCCGGAGCGCAGCCCCGAGAGCTCCGACAGCTCGTCGGCCGCCGAGTCGATGGCTCGCAGCACCGTGGCCGCGTGCCGCGCCAGCACCTCGCCGGCCTCGGTGAGCTCGACACCCCGCGCGACCCGGGTGAGCACAGGCATGCCGAGCTTCTCCTCGAGCCGTCGGATGCTCTGACTGAGCGCGGGCTGACTGTAGCCGAGCGAGGCCGCGGCCGCCGTGATCGATCCCTTGTCGGCGACGGCCCTGATCACCCGCAGGGTCTGGGAGTCGAGATCGGTGGCCAGGCTCGATCGGGAGGGAGGGGTCAGCGTCATGCGATGAGCATAACGGCGGCTTATGTCAGCGATGCCCAAGCTGCCGTTGTCCAATGGGTCGTGAGAGGTCACTCTGGATGCATGACCACACTCGCCGAGGCCCGTGCCCAGTTCGTCGGAGGCCGACGATACCTCGGCGCATGCTCGCTGGGCATGGCGACGTCGTCGACGCTCGAGGCGATGCGGGCCGACCAGGCGGACTGGGCTGCCGGACGCTGTTCGCCGGCGAAATACGACGCCGTGATCGACCGCACCCGCGCATCCTTCGCCCGTCTGATGAACGTCGACGCGGGCCGCGTGGCGATCGGATCGCAGACCTCCGCGATGGTCAGCGTGCTGGCCGCGGCGGTGCCGGCGGGCCGCGAGGTGCTGTGCGTCGACGGGGACTTCAGCTCGATGGTGTTTCCGTTCGTCGTGGCCCAGGGCCGTGGCGTCGTGGTGCGGCACGTTGCGCTCGAAGCGCTCGCGGCATCCATCACCCCGGCTACGCATCTCGTGGCGTTCTCTCTCGTGCAGTCGTCGTCGGGCAGGGTCGCCGACGTCGACGCGATCGTGGCGGCGGCCCGGGCGAACGGCGCGTTCACCCTGTGCGACACGACTCAGGCGGCCGGCGCGATGCCCGTCGACGCCTCGCTCTTCGACGCCACGGTCTGCCACGCCTACAAGTGGCTGTGCGCACCGCGTGGAGCGGCCTTTCTGACCCTGGCCGAGGGCTACCAGCAGACGCTCGCCCCTCTTCAAGCGAACTGGTACGCCGGCGAAGACATCTGGGGCTCGTGCTACGGGCCGAACATGAACCTCGCCGCGGATGCACGCGGCTTCGACGTGTCGCCGGCCTGGCCCGTGTGGGTGGGCGCCGAGCCCGCGATCGAGCTCTTCGCGTCGCTCGACCTCGCCGAGGTGCACGCGCACAACGTCGCCCTGGGCGACGCGCTCTGCGACGGGCTCGGTATTCCTCGCCGCGGTCAGGCGATCGTCACGTGGCCGGATGCCGATGGCCGGCACCTGCAGGCGCTGGTCGCCGCCGGCATCGTCGCGTCGGGCCGGGCCGGATGCGCGCGCGTGGCGTTCCACCTCTGGAACGACTCACGCGACGTGGCCGACGTGCTCACCGCGCTCGCGCCCGTTCCCTGAGCCTGCCGAAGGGTGCCCCGCCCGTTCCCTGAGCCCGAGCTCGCACGCCCCCTCAGCCGCCCGTTCCCTGAGCCTGTCGAAGGGTGCCCCGCCCGTTCCCTGAGGCCGAGCTCGCGCGCCTCCTCAGCCACCCGTTCCATGAGCCTGTCGAAGGGCATCCACCCGTCAGAAGATGCACTGATGCCGGCCGACAAGAGCATCAACTGACGGATGGATCGCGCTACCCGTCGACCCGTCGACGGATGTGCACCACCGCAGCCCCGAGGGCCCACCCCAGAGCCGTGCCCGTGGTGTTCGTGATGAGGTCGTTGACGTCAGACGTGCGACCGACCTGCACGACGAACTGACTCAGCTCGATCGTGACCGAGAGCAGCAGTCCGATGAGCAGTGCGACCGGGAACCGGATGGCCGCCGCCGCGAGCAGCAGCCCGAGCGGCACGAAGACGCCCACGTTCAGCACCGCGTCGACCACGGCACCCGGACCCTCGAAGCTCAGGGGAACGAGGTTGAGCAGCGATCCTCTGCCCGAGCTCGGGCGCAGCGTCATGAAGAGGAGTCCGGCGAGCCACGCGGCGAGGAGGACGGCGATCGCGATGCGGTCGCCGCGAGGAATGCGCGCGCCGCGGGTCGAGCGGGAACCGCGCACGGCGAGGATGATGCCGGCGACTCCGATCACGGCGAGCAGCGCCGCGTAGGCGAGCTCGAAGGGAAAGCCGCTCACTCCGTTATGCGCAGGCTCACGCGCTTCTTCTTACGGCCCTTCTTGCCGAGGCGTTCGATGAACATGAAGATGCGGTACTCGAGGCGGTACTTGGCGAGGAAGATGCGCTCCTGGCTCGAGCGGGCCTCGTCGGTGTCGACGATCTCTGCGTGCCCCGAGACGGTCTGGGCGTCGTCTGCCACCTTGCCCATGCGATCGCAGGGGCGCAGCTCGACGCGGACGTCGTTGCGCAGCCGCTTCACCTTGCCCGTGCCGTCGGGAGTCGTGACGATGAGGGCGTCGCCGTCGCGGGCGATCCATACGGGAGTGGACACTCCCTCTCCGGTCTTGCGAAAAGTGGTGAGTGAAACGAACCGCTCGTCGGCGATCGAGGCGAGCCCGGCATCCAGTGTCATTGGCCAACCCTAACCGGCGCACAAGGTAGCCGGCCGGGCGGGGTCAGTCGATCAGGCCTAGCTCGGCCAGACGTCGAAGAGTCTCTCGGCCGGCCGGTGGGCAGCGGTCGGCGTCGGCAGTGGTCACCCAGTGCACGGCGTCGACCTCGGCGGATGCGACGGGCTCGTCGGGCGTGGACGCCTGGAACACGCGCATCTCGACCAGTCGGCCCTCGGGTTCGCCGTGCGCCTGCACGGTCACGGTGAAGAGTTCAGATACGGAGGCGGGGTCGAGGTCGACCGAGATCTCTTCGCGGGCCTCACGGATGGCCGCGTCGAACGCGGTCTCGCCGGCGTCGATCTTGCCGCCGGGCATGTAGACCACATCGCGTGCCCGCGCCGTGACCATCAGAACGCGGCGGTCGCGCACGAGCGCCACCGCCGCGACGAGGATCGTGGGCAGCCCAGGCGTGCCGGACCGCTCAGCCATCGAGCGCGTTCCGGGCGTTCCACTCCACGTCGAGGATCGCGTAGACGGCGAGGTCTCCCCACTCTCCCTTGAAGATCTCGCTGTGCACGAAATGCCCCTCGAGGCGCATGCCGAGCCGGTAGCAGAGCGACGATGAGGCCGTGTTGCGGGGATCGAGCTCGGCGATGACCCGGTGAGAGTGGAGCTCGTCGAAGGCCAGCGTGAGCACCCGGGAGGCGGCCTCCGCCGCGTAGCCCTTGCCCTGATACTCGGGGTTCAGCACCCAGCCGATCGTGGCCTGCCTGTGCTCGACGCTCGAGAGAACCAGAGTCATATCTCCGATGATGCGGGGTCGCGACTCCGGGTCGTCCGGTGTCGCGGGCAGCTCGATGCCGAGCACGATCACGTCGCCATCGGAGGCGAGTGTGGTGTTCAGCCGCCTCGCCAGGTGCTCGGCCACCTCGTCGCGATTTCGCTGGGGCCAGGGCAGGTACCGGATGACGTCGTCGCGTCCGGCGTACGCGAAGACGTCGTCGAGGTCGTCGGGGGTGAGCGTGCGCAGCAGGAGGCGCTCGGTGCGGATGGGGTCTGTCACACGCAGCAGGGCCTCGTCGCTCACTCAGCCTCCGTGGGTGCGGTGAGTAAGAGGAAGGGTGGAGGCGACCACGGCCTCGACAGCGCCGGAAGCGCCGGATGCGTCAGCGGGCGAGGCCTGCAGGCCGAAGAGCGCCTCGACGGCCGCGAACACGGTCTCGGTGCCGCCGGTGCGAGCCAGCTCGCGGGCCCTCACAGAGGGAGTGTGCAGGATCACGCCGACCAGGTGCCGCAGCGCCCGTTCGGTCTCGTCGGACGAATCTCCGCGCGAGCGTGCCCGCGCGATCTCCGCGTCGAGAAGGTCGAAGAGGTGCGAGCGCAGCGCCACGACGGCCGGAGTAACCTCGGCCTCGGCGCGGGATGCGCGGTACTCGGCCGCGGCCTCTCCCACGAGCGCACGCGCGTCGGATTCGGCGTTCAGCTCTTCGAGCGGCGCGTGCAGGCTGACGGTCTCGAGGTCGAGCAGCTCTGTGCCGGCGACCGTCGACACGGTGGGGTCGACGTTGCGCGGCAGGCCGAGGTCGATGACCAGGCGACGCTCGACGGCATCGGGCAGCTCGCCGGCCGCGGCGAGCTGGGCCGCGGTCAGAACGACGGTGGGTGCGGTGCTGCAGGTGACGATCACATCGGATGCCGCGATCGCCGCGATCAGCTCGGCCTTCGCAACGGCCTGCAGCTCATGAGAGGCGGCGAAGTTGGCGGCGCGGCCCGACGGCGAGTACACCCGCACATTCGTGACGCCGCGGTCGCGCAGGGCGGCGAGGCTGGCGCGGGCGTAGCGCCCGGTGCCCACGAGCAGAACCGTGGTGCCGGCCCAGTCGGTGACCCGGCTCTCGGCCAGATCGAGGGCGAGGCGCACGAGGCTGCGGCCGGCGCCGCCGAGACCCGTCTTGGTCTTGACGCCCCGCGAGGTCTTCGACGCGCGCTGGAACAGGCGCTCGAGGTCGCTCGACGTGGTGTGCTCGACGCGGGCCGTGGTGAGGGCCCGGCGAACCTGGCCGGCGATCTCGTCTTCGCCGATGGCGACCGACTCGAGTCCGCTCGAGACCGAGAAGAGGTGCTCGGCCACGGTGTCGCCGCAGAGAACGGTGAGGGTGCTGCGCACGTCTTCGACGTCGACGATGGATGCCTCGGCCAGCACCTCCATGGCCTGCTCGGCCGCGAGGGCTGCCGCGGCAGTGAGGGGCTCGTCGACGTCGAGGTAGGCCTCGAAGCGATTGCAGGTGGCGAGAACCACGGCGCCCTGGATGAAATCGCTGTCGGTGACGAGCGACGTCGCGAGGGAGGGTGCGCCGATCGACAGCTTCTCGAGGAGATCGAAGCTGGCGTTGCGATGGTTCGCAGTCAGGCAGAGCAGCACCAGCCAAGTCTACGTCGTGTAGAAGACCGCTCAGGCTGCGCAGGTAAAATCGCCCGGTGACTTCGACAACCGCCGCACCCGCCCTGCCCGCCGAGCATCCCCTGGTCGACGGGCGCACGGCATCCAGCGCCCTCGTCACCACCTACCGGGGCCGGCGCGGCGACGTCACCCCCGTGTGGTTCATGCGCCAGGCCGGACGATCGCTGCCCGAGTACCGCGAGCTGCGCGTGGGAACGCAGATGCTCGACGCCTGCCTCGACCCCGAGCTCTCGAGCGAGATCACGCTGCAGCCGGTGCGTCGCCACGGAGTCGACGCGGGCATCTTCTTCAGCGACATCGTGATTCCCCTCAAGCTGGCCGGCGTCGACGTCGACATCGTTCCCGGTCGTGGCCCCGTTCTCGCGAAGCCCGTGCGCACCGCCGCCGACGTGGCCGCGCTGCCCGCCCTCGACCCCGCCGCGCTCGCACCGATCTCGGCAGGCGTCGCCCGCACCGTCGCCCAGCTCGGCAGCACGCCGCTCATCGGATTCGCCGGGGCCCCCTTCACCCTCGCCGCCTACCTCGTGGAGGGCGGTCCGTCGAAGGACCACCTGAGGGCGCGCACCCTGATGCACTCCGACCCGGATGCCTGGGCCGGCCTGCTCGACTGGGCCGCGACGGTCACGGGCCAGTTCCTGCGGGCGCAGGTACTCGCCGGGGCCTCGGCGGCGCAGCTGTTCGACTCGTGGGTGGGATCGCTGTCGCTCGCCGACTACACCGCGCACGTGCAGCGGCACTCCGCGAAGGCGCTGTCGGCGGTGGCGGACCTCGGCGTGCCCACCGTGCACTTCGGAGTCGGCAGCGGCGAGGTGCTCTCGGCCATGCACGACATCGGAGCCGACGTCATGGGAGTCGACTGGCGCATCCCGCTCGCCGAGGCCAGCCGTCGCCTCGGCGGCGGCGTTCCCCTGCAGGGCAACGTCGACCCCGCCCTGCTGTCGGCGCCGTGGCCGGTGCTCGAGAAGCACGTTCTCGACGTTCTCGAGAGCGGCAAGGCCGCCCCGGCCCACGTTCTCAACCTCGGCCACGGTGTTCCGCCCGAGACCGACCCCGCCGTGCTCACCCGCATCGTCGAACTCGTGCACTCTCGATGAGCACCTCGGCTGCGGCTTCGGTGCTGAGTCAGCACGAATCGCCCAACACGCCGGCTGACGGCGCGAACGAGCGGCGTGGCGACATGAACGTGCTGACCTGGAGCCTCGAGTGACCGAGATGAACGCGGTCGACACCGACGTCGTGGTGATCGGGGCGGGCGTCGCTGGACTCGTCGCGGCCCGGGAGTGCGCTCGAAAAGGCCTTCGCGTTACCGTGCTCGACGCGGCCGAGACCCCGGGCGGATTCGTCGCCACGCACACGGTCGACGGCATCCGGCTCGACAGCGGGGCCGAGAGCTTCGCCACCCGCGGCGGCGGGAAGGGCAAGCCTGGCCCCGTCGCATCGCTGATCGCCGACCTCGGTCTGGGCGACGCGATCGTCACTCCGAATCCCCGTGGCGCCTGGGTGCAGCTGCCCGACGGAGCCGCGCCGCTGCCGAAGCTCAGCCTGCTCGGAATCCCGGGCGCCCCGCTCGCCGACGACGTGCGCCGCATTCTCGGGTGGAAGGGCGCGCTGCGGGCCCAGCTCGATCGCTACATGCCCCTCTTGCGCGTGCGCCCCGAGACCGACCTCGGCGGCATCGTGCGCCGACGCATGGGCCAGGCCGTTCTCGATCGTCTTGTCACGCCCATCGTCGGCGGAGTCCACTCGGCGTCGCCGACGGTGATCGACGTGCACGCCGTGGCCCCCGGCCTCACGAAGGCCATGACCAACCAGGGCTCGCTGTCGGGCGCAGTGCTGGCGCTGCTCGAGGAGCGCGGATCGAAGGTGGCCGCCGGTTCGGCCGTCGCGGGTATCGACGGCGGCATGTTCCGGCTGGTCGAGGCGCTCGTCGCCGACTGCAAGAAGTTCGGAGTCGAGTTCCGCATGTCGACGCCGGTGCAGAGCACCGGGCCTGCCCCGTTCCCTGAGCCTGTCGAAGGGAACGGCGGCCGCTGGGTCACCACCGCGACCGTCGCCGACGAGTCCGCGCAGATCACTTCGCGGGCCGTCGTCGTGGCCACGTCGTTCCGCACAGGGCTCGCGCTGCTCGGCGGCGGCCTCGGCCTCGACACCGGCGCCCCGGAGTCGTGGCCGGAGCCCGCCTCGGTCGAGCTCGCCACCCTTGTCGTCGACGACTCCCGCCTCGACGCGGCCCCGCGCGGAACCGGCGTGCTCGTCGCGACCGGCGTTCCCGGCATCCAGGCCAAGGCGCTGACCCACGCGACCGCCAAGTGGAACTGGCTGGCAGAGGCCGCGGGCCCGGGCCGCCACGTGCTGCGCCTCTCCTACGACCGAGACGTCGTCGCGCAGTCGCCGACACAGGCCCAGGCCCTGGCCGACGCCGGCGCCCTGCTCGGCCTCACCCTCGAGGAGAGTTCGGTGCGCGGCTTCGACGTCACGCGCTGGAACGACTCCCTGGCCTTCGCCACCGTCGGCCACCGCGCCCGAGTCGAGGCCGTGCGCGCGCAGGTGGATGCCGTTCCCGGCCTGCTGGTCGTCGGGGCCTGGATGGCGGGCACCGGGCTGGCCGCGACGATCGCGCAGTCGCGGCCCGCCGCATCCGATTTCGCTTTCGAGCTGCGCACGGGCGCGACGCCCGCGTGACGGGCCTCTAACACACTGCAGCCCGCGAAATCAGCCCGCTCGACGTTCAGGCCGCAAGGTCTACGCTTATAGCTCACGCCAACTCTTGAATGGATCGGAGTCGTTATGCGCGGCAAGTTGATTTTGGTGGTCGGTCTGGCCACAGGCTACGTTCTCGGCTCTCGTGCCGGACGGCCGCGGTACGAGCAGATCAAGGCGGGTGCAGACAAGGTGTGGAACCTCGCACCCGTTCAGCAGGTGGCCGGAGCCGTCAAGGAGTTCGCCGGCCAGCGCGTCGACACGGTGCAGCTGAAGGCGGGCAACGCCACGAAGAAGGCCGTGCGCTCGCTGCTGCACCTCGACGACACCCCCGCGAAGTCGACGAGCCCGGCGAAGAAGAAGTCGACCTCCGGCGCGAAGTCGTCGGCGGACAAGACCTCGACCGCCAAGATGAATCCGGCGACCCCGGCGCCCGCCACCGCGGCGACCGACACCGACGAGTAGGCCGGTTCCATGACGAACATCCCCAACCCGGCTCGCAAGAAGTCGCTCGGCGAACTTCTCGGCGAACTGCCCGGCCTGCTCGTGACGCTCGTCAAAGACGAGATCGAGGGCCTGAAGCGCGAGATCACCTCGAGGCTCGCCAAGCTCGGTGTCGGCGCGGCACTCTTCGTCGTGGCGGCACTGCTCGGCTTCTTCGCCCTCGCGGTGCTCATCGCGGCGGCCGTCCTCGGGCTCGCCACGGTCTTCGCGCCCTGGCTCGCCGCCCTGATCGTGGCGGGTGCGCTTCTCATCATCGTTGCGATCCTTGTGCTCGTCGGAGTGAGAAGCATCAAGAAGGGCATTCCGCCCGTTCCCGAGGAGTCTGTCGACTCTCTCAAGAAAGACGTCAACGCGATCAAGGGACTCGGCCGATGAGCACCGAAAAGAAAGAAGCGCCCGTCGACGGGGCCGCCGTTCGCGCGACCACCCAGCTCGCGAAGAACGCTCTCCAGAGCGACGACAAGCCCGAGCCCCCGAAGCGCAGTTCGGCCGAACTCTCCGCAGACATCGTGAAGAACCGCGACGCTCTTGCCGCGACGCTCGACGCCATCGAGTACAAGCTCAACGTGCCGAAGCAGGCCAAGCTCGCGGCGGCAGACATCTCCAACAAGATCCGCGTGCTGCGCGACGAGAACCCGGTGGCCCTGGCCGCGGGCGTCGGTGCGCTCGCGGTCGCCGTGGGCGGGGCCGTGTTCCTCGTCGTGCGGCTCCTCGCCCGGCGCTGACGCGTCGAGCCCATCACGGGTGCTCTGCGCCCGTGCGAACCACCCGAACAAGATGAATGAGGATCATGACTGACCCGACAGTCGACCAGACCGCCACGCCAGCCGAGGAGGTCATCGGCTACACGTTGTGGGCGGTCCTTCGACGCAACCCTGAGCGCCCCACCGCGCTCGATGGACACGATGTGGCCAACGCCGTCGGCCAGCTCGACGACGCGATCGCGATCGTCGAGGCCGAGGGCGTCGTCGTTCGCGGCATCTACGACGTGTCGGGGCTGCGGGCGGATGCCGACCTGATGTTCTGGCTGCACGGCCCCGTTCCCGAGACCCTCCAGTGGGCGCTGCGCGAGCTGCGGCGCACCGGCCTGGTCGAGCCCCTCCTCCCCACGTGGAACGCCCTCGGCGTTCACCGCGACGCCGAGTTCTCGTCGAATCACCTGCCCGCTTTCATGCGCGGCAAGGAGCCGGCCGCCTGGCTCACCGTCTACCCGTTCGTGCGCAGCTACGAGTGGTACCTGCTGCCCGAAGAGGAGCGTCGTGCCATGCTCGGCGAGCATGGCCGCAAGGGCAGCCAGTTCTCGAGCGTTCTCGCCAACACGGTCGCCTCGTTCGCCCTCGGCGACTACGAGTGGATCCTCGCGCTCGAAGACGACGACCTGCTGAACCTCGTCGACCTCATGCGCGATCTGCGCCAGACGGATGCCCGTCGGCACGTGCGCGAAGAGGTCCCGTTCTTCACGGGCCGCCGCATCACCACCGCCGAGGTCGTCGAGGTCCTTCAGTGAGCACTCTGGTCCGCAACGCGACGCCGGCGGCGGCGGACGGCCCCGAGCACGTCACCCAGCCCACGAAATACGACGCCATTCTGCTCGCCTCGTTCGGCGGCCCGGAGGGGCAGGACGACGTCATCCCGTTCCTGCGCAACGTCACGCGCGGCCGCGGCATCCCCGAGGAGCGCCTCGAAGAGGTGGCCCACCACTACCGCGCGTTCGACGGCATCAGCCCGATCAATGCGCAGAACCGTGCCCTGCAGATCGCGCTGCAGGCCGAGATCGATCGTCGCGGCATCGACCTTCCCGTGATCTGGGGCAACCGCAACTGGGACCCGTACCTCGCCGACGCGCTGCGCGAGGCATCCGCTGCGGGCCACCGCAAGCTGATCGCCATCGCGACCAGCGCCTACAGCTCGTACTCGAGCTGCCGGCAGTACCGCGAGGACTTCGCGCTCGCCCTCGAAGAGACGGGGCTCGGAGACGAGCTCGAGATCGACAAGGTGCGCCAGTTCTTCGACCACCCCGGCTTCGTCGAGCCGTTCATCGAGGGCGTGCGCGAGGCCTTCGTCTCGCTCGCGGCCGAACAGCCCGACCTCAACCTCGACACCGAGGTCGAGGTGCTGTTCTCGACGCACTCGATTCCGTCGACGGATGCCGCCCGCTCGGGCCCCGAGGCCCGTGGCTTCGGCGAGGGTGGCGCCTACAAGGCCCAGCACCTCGCGGTCGCCGAGGCTGTGATGCTCGCGGCGGAGTCCAGCGCACCGTGGCAGCTCGTGTTCCAGTCGCGCAGCGGTCCGCCTACCCAGCCGTGGCTCGAGCCCGACATCAACGATGCGATCGCCGAATTGCCGGCCCGCGGCATCCGGGCCGTCATCATCGTGCCGCTCGGATTCGTCAGCGACCACATGGAGGTGAAGTGGGACCTCGACAACGAGGCGCTCGCTTCGGCCGCCGAAGTCGGCATCGCGGCCGTGCGGGTGCCGACCCCGGGCATCCACCCCGCCTATGTCTCGGGACTGGTCGATCTGGTTCTCGAGCGGGTGCAGGCGACCCCCGTCGACGAGCGTCCAGCGGTGACCGAGCTCGGTCCCTGGTACGACGTGTGCCGCCCGGGATGCTGCGAGAACGTACGCTTGGGGTTCAAGCCCGCGATCTCCGGACTCGCCCCCTGAGCATTTTCGTTTCATTGAGTACACCCGTTTCATTCTGAGAGCATTTCTGCTGTGACCCGAACTCTTCGCATCGCCACCCGTGGCAGCGCGCTCGCGCGCGCGCAGACGGGCATGGTGGCCGATCAGATCACGGCGGCCACCGGCGTTCCGATCGAGCTGGTGATCATCAAGACAGAGGGCGACACCTCGCGCGAATCGTTGGCGTCGCTGGGTGGAACAGGGGTTTTCGCCAGTGCGCTGCGAGAGGCGCTGGTGCGGGGCGAGGTCGACCTGATCGTGCACTCGCTCAAAGACCTGCCCACCGCGGCCTACCCCGGACTCGTCATCGGAGGGGTTCCCGAGCGGGAGGATGCGCGCGACGTGCTGTGCACGGCGGGCGGCGTCTCGCTCGCCGATCTGCCCGAGGGCGCACGTGTGGGAACGGGTTCTCCGCGTCGGCGTGCCCAATTGTTATCACTTCGTCCTGATCTGGAGGTCGTGGATATTCGAGGGAATGTCGACACACGACTACGATCGGTTGAACGGGGAGACCTACACGGCGTCGTGTTGGCCGCGGCAGGGCTCGAACGACTGGGTCGGCTGGCGGAGGCGTCGGAGTTCTTTGATCTTGAGCTGTGGCCGACCGCACCCGGCCAAGGCGCTCTCGCCATCGAGGCGCGAGAAGGAGACGACATCACTGAGCTGTTGAGCATCGAACACGGTACGACACGAACCGCCGTTCGAGCCGAACGATCCGTTCTCGCCACCCTCGAAGCCGGATGCGCCGCACCAATCGGCGCGCACGCCACGATCGATGGCGACCTTCTTGTTCTCACCGCCGTGGTCTACGACCCGTCGGGCGATGCCGAACTCGGATGCACGCGACAGGCGACCCTCACTGGCATCGACGACGATGTGCTCGCCGAGGCGCTCGGTGCTGCGGTCGCGGCGCAGCTGCTCGAAGACGGGGCTGCAGAACTGGCTCCCCTCGGAGGCGCTGCATGATGACGCCCTGGAGCAATCGACCGCTCGGCGGCTGGCGCGTGCTGGTTCCGCGAGGCGGCCCCTGGGGCCACGGCGTGGCATCCGATCTTCGTGCCGCCGGAGCGACGCCCGTCGTCGCCCCCATGATCAACTTCGCCCCCGCCGCCGACGACGAGGCACTGAACGTGGCCCTCGCGTCGCTCGCCTCGGGCGCGTTCGACTGGCTCACGGTCACGAGCGCCACCACCGTCGACGTGCTCTCGGCGCACCAGGCCAGCGTTCCCTCGTCGACGCACATCGCGGCTGTCGGAGAGACCACCGCCGCGGCGCTCACCGCCGCCGGCTACCAGGTCGACCTCGTTCCGCCGGAGGACAACTCGGCCAAGGGACTCCTGCGCGAGCTCGCCCAGTTCGAGAAGTACGGCGCCGAGCTGCGCATCCTCACCCTGCGCAGCGACATCGCGAAACCCGTGCTCACCGAGGGCCTCACCGCCCGGGGCCACACCGTCGAGTCGGTCGTCGCGTACCGCACCATCGGCGTCGCCGTCGACGAGGCGATCGTGCGCGACATCCAGGCCGGGGCGTTCAAGGCGGTTCTCGTCACGTCGGGAAGTGTCGCGGAGCAGATCCAGCTGCAGTTCGGTCCTCTGCCCGAGACCATGATCGTGGCCGCGATCGGCCCGCAGACGGCCCGCGACGCGGAGGCCTACGGCGTGCGCGTCGACCTCGTGGCCAAGGAGCGCAGCGCGGTGTCGCTGATCGACGCGATCGTCGAAGTGGCCAAGGCACAGAAGTCCGACGACTAGGAGCCCGCTACGGGCGCTCGGCGTCGAGAACGAGGTCGAGCAGGCCGGGGAACCGGCGGTCGAGTTCGTCTTTTCGAAGCCAATTCCTGTGCCGGGTCCCGTGAGCCTCCTGCCTGATGATGCCCGACTCACGGAGCACGCGCCAGTGGCGGGTCAACGCCGACTTGGTGACTCCGAAGTCTCTGTTGCCGCATCCCGTTCCCGGCTCGGCCGCGATGAACGCGACGATCGCGCGCCGCGTCGGATCGGTCAGCGCCGACATGACCTCGAACAGGTCGATGTCCTTTTCGTCGGGGATCGTGAGTGGAGTCGCCAATCTGCTGGCCATCTTGCTCCTCTCGCTGGCTCGAACTCATCGCATATGTACGCGTGAACGTGTACATGATGTACCGTTTATGTACACCTAAAAGTGTACAAGAGCACAAACACCGGGAGACATATGACGACCATCGGTTTGATCGGAAGCGGAAACATCGGCAGCGGCCTTGCCCGTCTGGCCGTCGCGGCGGGCTACGACGTGATCGTGAGCAACAGCCGTGGCCCAGAGACCCTCGGCGACCTCGTCGCAGAGCTCGGCCCCCGTGCTCGCGCGGCCACATCCGCTGAAGCGGCCGCCGACTCCGACCTCGCCATCGTCACGATCCCCTTGAAGGCGTACCCGCACGTGCCGGTCGCCGAGCTTCGAGGCAAGACGGTGATCGACACGAACAACTACTACCCCGAGCGTGATGGCCACATCGCAGAACTCGATGACGAGAGCACGACCACGACCGAGCTCCTGCAGAGGCACGCGCCCGACTCCCGAGTCGTGAAGGCGTTCAACAGCATCTACTTCCCGCACCTCACCTCGCTCGCGCGACCGAGTGGGTCGGCGGACCGTTCGGTGCTCCCGATCGCTGGAGACGACCCGGCGGCCAAGCAGACCGTCGCGGAGTTCCTCGACCGCATCGGCTACGACACCCTCGATACTGGCCCGCTGTCCGAGGGGTGGCGTTTCCAGCGCGACACCCCCGCATACACGCGCCCGTACTTCAGCGGAGAGGATCCGGACCTGGGGCGGCCGGTCTCCCGAGACGAACTCGCGACGAAGCTGGCCGAGGCTCGACGCTACCGCGACATGTGACGACACCGGCGCGGGTGTTCACGCCGAGCGCTGTGGTTCGGCCACCGCGCTACGCGTGAACACCCGCGTTCGCCTCAGTCGGCGCGCGAGGCTTCGGCGACCTTCGCCGTATCGACGAACTGCTCGAACCGCACGATGAGGCCGCCGCGAACGACGAAGTGGTGGGCCACTCGCACGTTCATCGCCTTGCCGGTCGCCTTGTTGGTGGCGGTGTAGCGCGCGAGCACCACGACGTTCTCGCCGTCGACCACGTAGCTGTCGTCGTGCGCGGTCCAGTCGGCCCAGTCGCGACCGAGGATCTCCATGACACCGGATGTGACGCCCTCGGGCGTGCGGTAGGTGCCGGCCAGGGGGAACCCGGCCATCTCGGTCCATTCGACGTCGGGCGCCAGGGTCGCCCGCAGCGCATCGAGATCGCCAGCCGCGGACGCCAGATACTGGCGGCGCACGACGTCGCGAGCCGTTGTCGAGACGGCAAAGTCTTCGAGTGTCAGCCCCATGTCATCTCACCCTTCGCAACCTTCGGTCCGAGCTGGGCGGCGATGAGCATGCCCGAGTTCGGGTAGGCCTCGACCAGCGCTGCAGTGGCAGCCGCGCCGTCTTCGGAGCGCTCGAGCACCCTCTCGAACTCTTCGAGGTACGAGCGGGTGTAGTCGATGCCCGAAGCGTCGTTGGGCGTGCCGGGAAGGCGGTGCCCCGCGACCACCAACTCGGGGCGGAGTGCCGACATCTGGTCGAGGAGAGTGATCCAGTCCGCGCGCTGCTCGGGTCGGGCCGTGTCCGCGGTCCACACGTGCTCCTGCTGGAAGACGAGTACCCCGCCGATGATGGCCTTCTCTTCGGGTGCCCACAGGTAGTGGCGATCAGGCAAAAGAGTGGATGCGCCCCGCAGCTCGAGCTTGTGGCCATCGACGTCGAGATGGTCGGCGGTCAAGGGCTGGATGTCGACGAGGCGGGTGGGCAGGTTGGTTCCGAGGGCGGCCCACGCCGTCAGCTTGCCCTCGAACGAGGCCCTGATGTGGTCTATCACGATGGGCGTCGCGAGAATCTGCGCGTCGGGGAATGCGTCGGCGACGACCTCGAGACCGAAGTAGAAGTCGGGGTCGGCGTGGCTGACGAACACGGTCGTGAGCTTCTTGCCGGAGTCGAGGACGGCGGCGACGAGTCGGTGGCCGTCGGCGAGAGTGAAGCCGGCGTCGACGAGCAGCGCCTCCGTTTCGCCGGTGACGAGCGTCGCCGACTTGTTGGGTGAGCCGGCAGGGAAGTCGAGGTCGAAGACCTGAAAGGAGAGTGACATGGTGATGGTGGTTCCTTGTCTCTGGGCGCTCGGGGTGGCCGAGGCGGCAGCGCGGTGCTGCCATCGAGGAGAACAATAGCTGACTAGTCAGCTATTCCCATCTCGTCGAAAGTGATCGCGAATCGGGTCAGGGCATCACCGGAAGCTCGGCCGCCGCGTTCTTGCTGAGCGTGCGGATTGCTTCGGCGAAGCTGCGCGCCTGGTCGGCGGGAAGAACGTCGACGAGGTAGCGCTCGATGTTGCGGACGTGGAGTTCGCTGGCCTCGAGGAGCTTCTGCTCGCCCAGGTCTGTGAGCTCCACGAGCTGCACGCGGCCGTCGGTCTCCGAAGGGCGCCGTCGGATGAGGCCGAGTTCGACCGCGCGGTTCACGAGCCGGGTCGCCCCACCCGACGTCACCACCCTCGACTGTGCGACATCGCGCACGGGAACCCCGTCGCCCCCGGCCCGCCCCACGACCAGGAGCAGCTCGTAGATGGAGTGGGTCAGGCCGGTGGACTCCTCGAGCGCGTGCCCCAAAATGTACTCGAGTCGATTCGCTGCACCGAGGAGCCGCCCGAAGACCAGGATCCTCGGATCGTCGGCCGCCTGTTTCGCCGTGGTGAAAATCATCGTTCGCTCACGAGTCCACCTTAGGTCGGGGCATCCCCCGGCTTCCGCCCAGTTCACGCGATTAGGCTGGAACCCATGACTTCCGGCTTTCCTGTCGTGCGCGCGCGCCGTCTTCGCGCCACCCCCGCCCTTCGTCGACAGGTGGCCGAGACCCGGCTCCATCCCGCCGATCTCGTCCTTCCCCTCTTCGTGCGCGAGGGCGACGAGCCCCGCCCCCTGAGCTCCATGCCCGGAGTGGTGCAGCACACCCTCGACTCGGTCCGAGGCGTCGTCGCCGAGGCCGCCGCCGCGGGCATCGGCGGAGTCATGCTCTTCGGCGTTCCCGAGCACCGCGATGCCACCGGTACCGGCGCGACCGATCCCGACGGCATCCTGAACCAGGCCACCCGCGTGATCGCATCCGAGGTCGGCGACCAGCTGGTCGTGCAGACCGACCTGTGCCTCGACGAGTTCACCGACCACGGCCACTGCGGTGTTCTGGATGCCGATGGCCGGGTCGACAACGACGCCACGCTCCTGAGATACCGCGACATGGCGCTGGCGCAGGCCGACGCCGGCTCCGCGCTGCTCGGCCTCTCCGGCATGATGGACGGCCAGGTCGCCGCCGTGCGCGACGCCCTCGACGGGGCAGGCCGCAGCGATGTGGCGGTGCTGGCCTACTCCGCGAAGTACGCCAGCGCCTACTACGGACCGTTCCGCGAGGCCGTCGAGTCGACGCTCACGGGCAACCGCCGCAGCTACCAGCTCGATCCGGCGAACCGCCGCGAGGGCCTGCGCGAGGCGCAGCTCGATGTGGAGGAGGGCGCCGACATCGTTATGGTCAAGCCCGCCAGCAGCTACCTCGACGTGCTCGCCGACGTCGCAGCCTGGTCGCCGGTTCCCGTGTGGGCCTACCAGGTCTCGGGGGAGTACGCCATGATCGAGGCCGCCGCCGCCAACGGCTGGATCGATCGCGACCGCGCGATCCTCGAGTCGGTCCTCAGCATCAAGAGGGCCGGAGCCGACACGGTTCTCACCTACTGGGCGACAGAGCTCGCCACCACCCTTCGACAGGGAGTCTGACCCCATGACCCGCAACGACGAACTCTTCGACAGGGCGCGCCTCTCCATTCCCGGCGGCGTCAACTCGCCGGTGCGCGCCTACCGCTCGGTCGGTGGAACGCCGCGCTTCCTCACCTCGGCGAAGGGCGCCTACGTCACCGACTCCGACGGCACGCAGTACGTCGACCTCGTCTCGAGCTGGGGCCCTGCGATTCTCGGCCACGCGCATCCCGATGTGGTTGCCGCAGTGCAGGACGCCGCCTCCCGCGGCCTCTCGTTCGGGGCCTCGACCCCGGGTGAGACCGAGCTCGCCGAACTCGTGCGCGCCCGAGTCACCAGCGGCGGAGCGTCGCCGATCGAGAAGATCCGCCTCGTCTCCACCGGAACCGAGGCCACGATGACGGCCATCCGCCTCGCCCGCGGCTTCACCGGGCGCGACGTGCTCATCAAGTTCGCCGGCCACTACCACGGGCACTCCGACTCGCTGCTGGCCGAGGCCGGCTCGGGACTCGCCACGCTGGGACTGCCCGCATCCGCCGGCGTGCCCGCAGCGACGGCAGCCCTCACCCTCGTCCTTCCCTACAACGACCTCGACGCGGTGCGCGAGGCCTTCGCGCTGCATCCGGGTCGCATCGCCGCGATCATCACCGAGGCCGCGGCCGCCAACATGGGCGTCGTGGCGCCGGATGCCGGATTCAACGCCGCCCTGTCGGCCCTCGCTCACGAGAACGGTGCGCTGCTCATCATCGACGAGGTGCTCACCGGGTTCCGGGTGCACCCGGCTGGCTACTGGGCCCTCGAGTCCGAGGCCCAGGCCGCAGCGGGGTCGGATGCGTACAGTCCCGACCTCGTGACGTACGGCAAGGTCATCGGCGGCGGAATGCCCCTCGCGGCGCTCGGCGGTCGGGCCGATGTCATGGACTTCCTCGCGCCCGTCGGCCCGGTGTACCAGGCGGGCACGCTGTCGGGAAACCCGGTAGCCGTGGCCGCGGGCATCGCCACGCTGACGCTGGCCGACGCATCCGTCTACGCGCGCCTCGACGCGACGGCCGAGCTGCTGAGCGCATCCGTTTCGGAGGCGCTCGCCGACGTGGGCGTCGCGCACTCGGTGCAGCGCGCCGGAAACCTGTTCAGCTTCGTGTTCGGCGACTACTCGCCGTCGGCCGGGGGCGCCCCGCGCACCTACGCCGACGTGCAGCGGCAAGACGCGTTCCGCTATCCGGCGTTCTTCCACTCGATGCTCGACTCGGGAGTCTCGCTTCCGCCGTCGGTCTTCGAGGCGTGGTTCGTGTCGGCAGCCCACGACGACGAGGCGATCGGCCGCATCCTCGACGCGCTCCCGGCGGCGGCCCGCGCAGCGGCATCCGCGTCGCCCACGCTGGCGGTCTAGCTGCGCGTCAGCGCTTCCAGAAGCCCGAGAACGTGATGCGGCTCTTCGGCAGTCCGAGCGAGTGCAGGTGTCGGCGGCCCCCGGTGGCGAGGGCGGACTCGCCCACCACGAAACCGTAGCCGCGCGGGTCGACCGTGTTGCGCCTGCGCAGCGCATCCAGGGCCTTGCTGCCCGCGACCGTGTGCGTGTCGTCGCGAATCACCCAGGAGAGCGTCACGCCGGCCGGCTTCGCGAGGTCACGGGTGTCGTGCGCCGTCGGCACCTCCTGGATGACGTGGCCGACCGTGTCGCTCGGAAGCGATTTGAGGATGCCTGCGACAGCGGGCAGGCCGCTCTCGTCGGCGACGATCACCACCTCGGTCGCGTCGTCGGGTCGGTCGAACAGGATACCCTGGTCGAGCAGGGCGAGCTGGTCGCCTGGCCGGGCGCCGCAGGCCCAGATCGCGGCCGCGCCCTCGAGCTCGCCGCCCGGGCCGCGGTGGATCACGAAGTCGATGTCGATCTCGCGCTGCTCGTGGCGGTAGTCGGCCACGGTGTAGTTCGAGCAGTGCGGCCGGGTGTCCTCGGGAATCTCGAGGTACTCCTTCCACCACGTGGCGGCCGCGATCTCGGGCATGGCGAACTCGTTCTGGTGCGGGCGGCGCATGAACAGGCGGAACCAGTGGTCGTAGCCCATCCAGTCGAAGTCGGCGAGGCCGTCACCGGTGATCGTGACCCGCTCCATGCTGGGAGTCACGGGCGCGCTCGACACGACGTGCGCTCGAAAGAGCTGGGGATCGGCGGGTGCGGTGCGCGTGGCTCTCTTCGACATAAGGCAAGCCTAAGCTCACCTCATGCCGTCGAGCTCACCCCGGTGCTAGAGAACGCGGGCTTCGGCCTCGTCGTCGTTGTCGTCGTCGGAGGCGATGTGCACGTCGACGATGGTCACGTTGACCTCGGTGACCTGCATGCCCACGAGGGTCTCGACGGCGGAGATGATCGACGTGCGAACGCCATCGGCCACCTGCTGCAGCGGCGCCGGGTACTCGGCGACGATGGTCACGTCGACGGCGACCTGGGTCTCGCCGACCTCCACGCTGATGCCCTGCGACAGGTCGGTGCTGTTTATGGCACCGCGGATGGCGCCGAGAGCGCGGGCCGCGCCGCCTCCGAGGGCGAAGACGCCGGCGACCTCGCGTGCAGCGATGCCCGCCACCTTGGAGACGACGCCGTCATTGATCACGGTCTTGCCGAGGGCGGTCTGCAGGTTCGTGGGGGTGCTTACACTGGCGGGAGTCGTGCTGGCCATGGGGTGTCTCCTTTTTCGGTGTGGAATAGTCTCATTGATAGGTCGTATCTACTCGACGGATCGTCACAGATCCGCCGGAAACTTTTTCTCAGACGTCGGAACAGGGGAGTTCGGTGGATTCAGTTCCCTCTCGTTTCTCGCTCGACGAGGCCGACGACCGCACGCTCGCGGGGCGTGCGGCAGACGGCGACACCCGAGCTTTCGAGGTGCTGGCCCGGCGCTATGGGCCGTTGCTGCGCGCGTACGCCCGCCGCATCCTGGGCTCGAGCGATGAGGTCGACGACGTGGTGCAAGAAACGCTGATCACGGCATGGCGGGAACTGCCATCGCTCAACGACGGCTCGGTGGTCAAGAGCTGGCTCATGCGCATCGCGAGCCACAAGAGCATCGACCGCATCCGGGCCCGCAAGAACCACCTCGACGTCGACGATGTCGATGCGGCCCAGCCCGAGCGGCTGTCGCCCCACGCCGTCAGCCAGGCGACGTCGCTGCACGAGGCGGTGTCGCAGGCACTGGCCACGCTGCCGCTCGAGCAGCAGCGATGCTGGGTGCTGCGCGAGGTCGGCGAGCAGAGTTACGAGGAGATCGCCGAGCAGATGGGGATCCCCGCCAGCACCGTGCGCGGGCTGCTCTCGCGCGCCCGACGCAATCTCATGACCGAAATGGAGGCCTGGCGATGACCGATCTCGACAACGAGCGCGACGACCTCGACGGCCACACGATCGACGAGCTCAGCGACTATCTCGACCGCGGGCGCACGCCGCTCGACCCGTCTATCGAGGGGTCGCCGGGATGCCGCATCGCGCTCGGCTCCCTCGAGCGTCTGCGGCAGATCTCGCAGTCGCTCGTCGAGGTGGATGCCGCGGCCGAGGCCCCGCGCAACGACGACTGGTTGGGTGGGATCCTCGAGAGCATCGGCCGCGAGGCGCGGGCAGGGCGGGACATCCCGCTGCTGCCGCCGTCGCCTCGGGCCACCCTCTCGGTGACGGAGGGGGCGGTGCGCGGACTGATCCGGGCGGCGGGAGACCGCGCCGGCGGGCTGATCATCGGGCGCTGCCGTCTCGACGGAGACGTCACCGTGCCGGGCACTCCGATCACCGTGTCGATCGACGCATCGGTGTTCTGGGGCGAGCGCATCGTCGAGACCGTCGACCGGGCCCGCGAGGCCATCTACTCTGCGCTGCTCAAGCACACCGAGCTCACGATCGCGAGCATCGACATCACGGTGCACGACGTGTACTTCGCGCAGGTCGCGGAGCCCGATGTCTCGGCCTCGACCGATGCCCCGGAGCCCGACGCTTCGACCTCGACCGAAGGGGATGCGCTGTGACCGACGAGATGAGTGCCGCCGCCCTGACGATCGACGAGGTGGTGCGAGCAGTTCCCGGAGTCACGAGCGTCTACCCGCAGCTGCCTGAGATCCTCGGACTGCCCGCCCCCGTCGCCGGCCTGGCGCGCGGAGTCGCGGCGCACATCGGGGAGCCGACCCTGCGCATCCGGATCGGCATCGCCGATGTCGAATCGTCGCGCGCCGTGTGCGAGCGGGTGCACGCCGCGGTGCTGCAGCACCTGCTGCGGCAGTCTGCGGCGAATGCCGACATCGCGGGCGTTGCCGTGCCTCAGCCCCTGATCGCCGTGAGCGTCGTCGCGATCGGCTGAGCTGGCGTCATCGGTTCAAGGGACCGAGTTCTGTGTAACCAATTCAGGAGGAGCGCGCGGCCGCCGCCACTATCCACGAGGCCGCTCTCTCCTCCTGAATTGGTAGCGGCATCGCCCGTCGTAGTCAGATCGTAACGACGAGCATCCGGTGATTTACGCATATCACCAGCTATCGCGGGCAGGATAGACGTATGGCTGTTCTTCTCGTGCACACCGACCGACTCGAGATACGCCTGACCCGTGCAGAGAAGATCCTGTCGCTGCGCCGAACGAACATCGACATTCCGCTGGAGCGGATCCGCTCGGCCGTCATCACGGAGGATCCGTGGGTGTGGGTGCGCGGCATCCGGGCGCCCGGCTCGGCGGTGCCGAAGACGCTCGCCATCGGCACTTGGAAGGTGCATGACGGCAAGGACTTCCTGCTCATCAAGGGCACGCGCACCTCGGTGGTCATCGACATCGACGGCGACGGCTCGGAGTTCATGCGCGTGATCCTCACCACCACGCACGCACTCGAGCTGCTGCGTGCGCTGCGCCTTCCGCCGGCGATCGAGGATCCGGCGAAAGAGATCGTCACCGACTGAGGGGCTCGCCGTGACCGACGATGCTGCTGCCCACTACGCCGCCCACGAGACCTACTTTCGCGAAGAGGCCTGGGCGCTGATCGCTCCCGGTTTCACGACCCTCGACGAGGTGCTCGAGGTCATGATCGAACTCGTCGAGTACGACGACGACAACCCCACGACGGCGGCCCGCGCCGAGCAGATCGTGCGGCACTACTGGGCTCACCGGAAGGCCGAACTGGATGCGCCCGGCCCCCGGAAACCCAGCGACGACGAGCGGGTCACCCGTGCCTTCGTCAGCCTGCATCTGCAGGGCATCGTGGCGAAGATGAACGCCGGTTTCGACACCGACGAGGCGATCGCCGAGTGCGAGAGCGCCGTCGCGACCACGGCGTCGGGCCCGGGCTTCGTGTTCTTCCATGGGCAGGATGCGGCGCGCCTCGCCTACCCCGGCGCCACCCTGTACATCGGCTACGGAGCGGTCGTCGCGCCCGGCCCCGGCTGGGTCGAGGTCGCCGAGAAGGTTGCGAATGCGGCCGTCGCCGCGTTCCGCGAGCAGGGTCTGGATGCGCAGTGGGACGGCGATGTCGACCACCGCATCGAGCTGCAGAACGTGGTCTGGCGCAAGCCGCTGCCGACGTAGACCGATTACGTACGTGTGCTCTTAAGTAGGGCTTGAACCTTAAGAGATGATGCGACCCCCAGTTCGAGGGCCAAGTGGATCGCACTTCCGCATGCCTCCGCGGTGGAGCTTTTGTCAGCTTTTCGAGAGTTAGTTTGCGGGTTGTGCCCATGTTGCTTTGATCGCTACTTTGGGCCCGAGCCTTTCGGGGGAATGGCTTCCATCCCTTTCTCCTGGTCTGAAGGCTTGCCATGTCTGTGCTCTTCCGCGCGCTCAGCGCCATGTTCGCTCTGCTCGTTCTCGTCGGGTTGGCGTTCGTCGCGACTCCCGCGCAAGCGGCGACTGCCGCTTCTGCTGCCTTTTATGCGGCCCCGTCGGCGTTGGGCGCTGATTGCGAGGTCGAGTCGGATGCTGCGAATTGCGACATCGACAGGGACCGCATTCCCGACGTGGTCGAGCAGGTCGTCGCGGGCGGTCTGACCGGCGCCACGGGCACCGAGGACCACGACGGCGACGGCATCCCGTCGTGGACGGAGGTGCTCGCCTGCGGCACGGTGACGTGTGCGGATTCCCGCGCAGACGCCGACGAGGACGGCATCCCGGACTACGCGGAGCAGTTGGTGTGCGGGTCGGAGACGTGTTCGAACAGCAAAGAAGACGCCGACGGCGACAAGGTGAGCGATTGGATCGAGTTCGTCATCTGCGGTGACCGCACCTGCGCCACGGGTCTCGAAGACTACGACGGCAACGGTGTCGCCGATGCGGCGGAGTTGCAGGCCTGCGTGAAGGACACGTCGGGTTTGGCGCTGACCGGGTTCGGTATCGTCGGCATCCTGGCCGTCATCGCCGCGGCGCTGGTCGGGCTCGGTGTGCTGCTGCGCATCCGCCGCCGCAACGCAGCTGCCGCCTCCGCCACCGCGGACGCGGCGGCGGCTGCGGCTGCGGGTGACGCCGAGCTGGTCGGTTCGAACCTGTGACCGGTCGCATCCGCCCCGCCGTGACGGCCGGGCTTGCCACCCTGACCCGAAAACTAATGCGCACGCCTTCTCGCTGGGCTCGCCGCCACGGCAGAACCCTCGCGCAGGGCGTCGTCACGACGACCGCCGTTATCGCCCTGACCCTCACGGTCGGCGTCGCCCCGTCGATCGCATCGCCCGCCCTCGTCGCGCAGCGTCAGGCGGAGAAGACCCTCGCCGAGGTGCGCGACGCGGCCGCGAAGACCCAGCTCGCCCCCACCGAACCCGCCCCCGCCGCAGACCCCGCCGGTGAAGGAACCATCACTCCCGACCAGTCCTCCACGATCACGGCGCAGGACCCGAATGTTGAGGTCACCTTCTCGGGCCACGAGATCGACGAGAAGCTCGACGTCGACATCACACCTCTGCCCGACACCGCTGCTAAGTCTGCCGAGACGGAGACAGGCGGCACCGCTGTGGGAACTCCCGTCGACATCACCGCCACGACCGATTCCGGCGCAGAGGTCACGACGTTTCCCGCCGACGCCACGCTGACGGACCAGGCGAACGGCACGCAGGTGGCAACGGACGTGGTTCCCGGCGTGGCGCTGGAGATGGCCGTCACCGACAAGCAGATCAAGGGTCTCGACCCGTCGTCGCTGCAGATCTACACCCGCGAGAACGCGGGCGACCCGTGGGTGGCGCTTCCGTCGGTGTACGACGCGGATGCCGGTGTGGTGCGCGGCGAGTCCGGTCACCTGTCGCAGATGGTCGTGATCGGTATCGCGTTCATCGCGCCTCCCGGCCCGAAGATCGTTCTCGATCCAGACGACGATCTGGCCTATGTGACGCAGCCGGCGCCCGAACTGCATGAGCTGCCCTTGAACATCCAGCTGGCGCAGCAGGTGAGGCAGCGCCTCGAGACGAATTGCCGCGCCGATGTGACGATCACGAGGGAAGATCCGAACACGCCGATCGTGTCGACGCAGCTGCGTGCCGACATCGCGGCGGCGGCGAACCCCGATGCCACGATCACGCTGGCGTTCGACGCCATCCACACCGATGAGGCCTGGGATGCCGACGGCACCGAGTCGGGTGGACGCGTCTATTACCGCAGCAATCCGCAGGATCAAGCCCTGGGCGACACGGTGCTGTCGACGATGCCGGCCTACGTGCAGCGCCCCTTCAAGCCGGGCAACCTGTCGTACTTGCCCGCTCCGGAGTTCAACAATGTGCCCGGCGCGTATACGCACTTCGAGACGCTGTTCCTCGACAGCAACTACGACCGCGCCTACATCGATGATCCCGAAGGCTTCGCGTTCATCTCCGCCGGAGTGGCGGCGTCGCTGAGCGTCTACCTCGCTGACCGCTTCAACTGCATCGACCCCGCCACTGGTGGTCTTCCCGGGCGCCCGACCCAGGCGCAGCTCGACCACTGGCGAGACCTCGGCTACCAGAACTACGAGATGTACGGTGCCGAGCCGGTGTCGTTCTCGACCGGAAACCTCATCGAGGCCGCGCCGCTGTTCAAGCTCTCCGGCCCGGGCAACTCCGACCTCGACCTCAACCTGATCTACAACTCGCTCGACGGCCGGGACTCGCGCGTCGGTGCGGGCTGGTCGTTCGCGTATGGAGCCCGGGCGCAACGCTACGAGGACGGTTCCGTGCTGGTGGTGCGCAACGACGGGGCCACCTTCGACTTCGCCTCCGATGGCTCGGGCGGCTACATCGGTGAGCCCGGGCTGTTCCAGACGCTGACCAATGACGGCAACAATCAGCTGACGTTGACCGCCGTCGACGGTGAGTCCTGGGTGTTCGACGCCGCCGACATCGATGGCGTCGGCGAGCTCGTCAAGCACACCGACCAGCAGGGCAACGCGACGACTCTCACGTATGGCGCGACCGACTGGCGTGTGAACAAGTTCGCGCCCCTGCAGTCGATCACCGACGCTGCGGGCCAGACCATCACGGTCGGGTCGGATGCCGAGGGTCGGCTCACATCGTTCACTCACCCCGACGGCCGCACCTGGAGCCTCGGATTCGACGCGAACGCGAACCTCACCGCGATCACCAACCCCGATGGTCGGGTGCGCTCCTACTCCTACGACGACGCTCACCGCATGGTCACGGCCACAGACGCGCTCGGAGTCACCTATCTGACGAACGAGTTCGACGCCGAGGGGCGGGTCGCCAAGCAGACCGACGCCGACGGCAACGTGCGTTCCCTGAGCTACGACACCGCAGCGGGCACAACGACGTACACCGACAACGAGGGCACCGAGACGGTCTTCTCGTACGACGCGCAGCACCGCATCACGGGCAAGACGGATGCGGAGGGCAACTCCACTGCCTACGTCTACAACGACCTCGACCAGGTCGCCGCGTACACCGACAAAGCCGGCCATGAATGGGCGTACACGTACGACGCGACCGGCAACGTCGCATCCACGGTTCTGCCCGACGGTACGACGACCACGTTCACGTACACGCCCACCGGCGAACTCGCATCCCAGACCGACGAAGGCGGGCCGGATGGGGCCGAGCGCACGACGAGCTACCAGGTCGACCCGCTCGACCTGGTCACCGGCATCACTCAGGCCGACGGCACCGAACTGGCCCGCACGTATGACGGTCAGGGAAACCTGACGTCGTCGACGACTCCGTCGGGTGCCACCACGACGTATGCCTACGACAACCGGGGCAACGTCACCACGCTGACCGACCCCAACGGCAACGTCACCTCGTTCGCCTACGACGCGGCGAACCGGGTGACCTCGACCACCGACCCGACCGGCGCGACCACGACGCTGGCATGGGATGCCGGCGACCGGCTGGTGTCGAAGACGGATGCGATGGGCGGGGTCACGTCATACACCTACGACGCGAATGACAATCTCACCAGCTCGACGGATGCGGCCGGTGCCGTGACCTCGTACGCGTGGAACAACGCGTTCAACCTCGTGGCCGTCACCGCTCCCGACGGCGGAACGACGAACTACGAGTACAACACTGAAGACGAACTGACCAGGACCACAGACCCGCTCGGCAACGTGACGTCGTTCGTGCTCGACGACCTCTACCGTCCCGTGACCGTGGTCGACCCCAAGGGTGGCGAATGGGACCGTACGTACGACGAGACCGGCAACCTGCTCAGCCAAACCGATCCATCGGGTGCCGAGACGACGTACGTCTACGACGAGCTGAGCCGGGTAACGAGCGTGACCGGGCCCACGGGGATCACGTCGTCGACTTCGTACGACTCGGTTGGGCGCGTGGCGAAGTCGACGGATGCCGACGGCAACAGTGTCTCCTACGTCTATGACCTGCTCGACAGGATCACGCAGGTCACGGACCAGCAGGGTGAGACGTCCACGTTCACGTACGACGTGGACTCGAACCTCGTCGCCTCTACCGACCGGCGTGGTAACGAGACGACGCTGACGTATGACGCGAATGGTCAGCTGACCGGGTCGGTCGACCCGACCGGCGCGGCCACCCAGCTCGTCTACGATCCGGCGGGTCGTGTGCAGGAGCAGATCGACGCCCTCGGACGTTCGAGCACCGTGTCGTACGACCCGCTCGGCAGGGTGACCGCAGCGACGAACCCGCTCGGCGACACCACGACCTATGGGTATGACGCGGTGAGTCGGTTGACTGCGATCACTGACGCGAACGGCAACACCTCGACCACGGCGTACAACCCGACCGGCACGGTCGCATCGACCACGAACGCGGTCGGCTCGACGACAACGTACGGGTATGACCTGAACGGTCAGCAGACGAGCATGGTCGATCCGAACGGTAACGAGACTCGCTATTCCTACGACCCGGCCGGCCAGCTCGCGAAGGTCGTCGAGGGCTTTGACGTCGACGTAGATGCTGCAGCGACGGGCACCTCGGATGTGAACGTGACGACGGTGTACGACTGGACCGAGACCGGAAACCTCGCCTCGATTCTCGACCCGAACGGTCACAAGACGTTGTTCGATTACAACGCGGCCGGTCAGGTCACGTCGGAGACGAACCCTCTCGGCAAGTCCTGGAACTACGCCTACGATTCCCTCGGACGCCTCGCGTCTCAGCTGGACGGCAACGGCCAGACTACGAACTATTCGTACACGTCCCGGTCCGACCTGGCCCAGGTCTCCTACCCGACCTCGAGTGTGTCGTTCGAGTACGACGCGAACCAGCAGCCGATTGCGATGACCGACCCTCTCGGTGTGACCGGGTGGAAGTACGACGCCAATGGGTTGATGACCGAGCAGATCGACGCCAACGGCTCCCGCCTCGGCTACGCCTACGATGCCGCCCAGCAGTTGACTGCGTTGACGATGCCGACGGGCGAGTCGATCGGGTACGAGTACGACGATGCCGGGCGCCCGGTGGCGCAGACCTCCCCGTGGGGCAACATCGCCTACGAATGGGACCCGGCCGGGAACCTGACGACCATGCTTCGCTCCACCGGAGTCTCGACCGATTACACGTATGACGCGGCGAACCGGGTCACCCAGATCCAGCACGTTGCCCCCGCCGACCCGAACGCGGCACCGGCATCCACCGTCGCACCGGAGGCCGCAGCGGTGAAGCCGGTGACGACCGAGGTCGACCAGTGCGTCACTGCGGCCGGGTATCTCGAGAACCGGGCCATCCCTGCCGCGGGTTCGTCGTCGCATGAGTGTGTGAAGACGGGTGACTACCTCGACCGCCGCACCGTCCCCTCGCTGCCGAACCCGGTGGAGAACGTCGACACCATCACCTTCGACTACACGTACGACCCGGCAGGAAACGTCTCCAACGCCACAAGAACTCTCGGGGCACTCGATGACCCGGCCACCCCTGACACCGGAACAACACCCGGTTCGGCGACTATGCCGTCGGTGACGGCTCCCGATCCGACCCCAGCGTTCCCGTCGGTACTCGAGACCCCGGATGTCGACTCCCGCGACTACGCATACGACAGCCTCAACCGGCTCGTCGGCAGCGAAACCAGCAAGGGCAACACCGCCGAGTACGCGTACGACCCGGCCGGCAACCGAGTCCAGGCCACCACGACGACCAATGCGGGAACGACGGATGTGACCGCGTCGTTCAATGAGGCGAACCAGCTCACCGGAAGCACCAGCAACGGCGCATCCTCGAGCTACGGGTACGACGGCAACGGAAACCGCACCACCCAGAACGAGAACGGCGTCACCACCGACTTCAGCTACCAGACCGATAACCGCCTCACCGGAGTGAGCCGCGACGGACGCTCGACGTCGTACGCCTACGACGGCGCCGGCCGACAGCTGAACACCACCGAGACCTCTGGCCTGGGTTCGCAGACGACGAAGAGCGTTTGGAACGGCACATCAATCGTTCAGCAGTCGAACACCGCATCGGGAACCAGCACCCTCATGCGCGACGCCTTCGGCGAGGTCGCCCTGCAAACAGCCGACGGAAGGGACGCCTCCTGGGCGCTCTTGGATGGGCTCGGCACTACCGCAGCTCAAGCTGTAGGCGGTTCGGTCGCTCAGTTGTCGACGTTCGATGACTGGGGCAACCAGTCCTTCGACACTATTGGCTGGAACTCCGCCGTCAACTACACCGGAGAAACCACCGACCCCGGCTACGGACTGAACAACTACTACTCCCGGACCTATGATCCCACCACCGGGACGTGGATGTCCCAGGACTCCTGGCGCGGGCTACTCTCCGAGCCGCAGAGTCTGAGTCGGTACGCCTACGTCGACAATGGCCCGACGTCCCGACAGGATCTGCTCGGCTACTGCTATGCCGACAACTCCGGCGCGTATCTGTACGGCGGGCCGTGTCAGGTGAAGCCGACACCGGTCAGTTCGATTCCCTCATCGCGGGTCATGGAGGCGTACTCGTCCGAAGGCAATCCTGGTCCCCACACCACGGAGTGGGAACCACAGGTCTACAGCTACGACCCCTCCGGCGACCTGCAAGCAATCCCCGCACGGCACGTCCAAGGCTACGACGGCGCCTTTCCAGGGTACGAGGATGGATTCACCATCAGTCCTGAGGCGGCCGAGGCGCTAGGCAAGTCGTTCACTGAAGGCGCTTGCAAAGCATCCCGCAATTACGGCTACGCCGGAACCTGCTCTGCGACTGAGTCGGCTGCATCGGATCTGGCGCTCTCCAATCTCATTGGAGTAGCAACGGATGCATCTGAGTGGTTCTTTGCCCTTTGTATGGCCGACTTTTCAAACCCCTACTGTGGTGGATTTAAAACGGCCGGATTGGGAACGGCGGCGGCGGGACGTGCCATTGATGAAGCCGCAGTAACAGCCATGCTTGCAGGCGCGAAGCCAATTGGCAGTGCACTCAAGACGGACACTTATCATTTGGCGCCGGTGTTTGTGCAGGATTCGATTGCCGCCGACTCGACTGTCTTTGCTATCACAGGCGAGGACGGTGCCGCCTACACTTTGATCCAAGCGCCGGCGAATGTGAATGGCGTTGCGGGTCGATTCGAATGGCTGATTAATGGCGCGGGAGAGATGACACACAGGGCATTCATCGCAGGCGGGTCAATCAACGGACGGGTGAATGCCAGATGATTTCGCTTCGCTTTGATGCCCTACGTCGTGCAGATTTAAGCATCGAAATATCCGTCGATACGGTGCCAGACAGATTTCGGCCCAATCTCTCGGAATTGAGGCGAGCGCGCGCGGGTGGCTATATTTCACAATCTGACGTCGTCGAGTTTGCATTACGTCAGTATGGCTCGACGAACCAACCATCGATTTTGAATCAAATAGCTCTCCTGCTATCCGACGAGGTCAATCGCGTAGATGAACTCTTGTTCGACGGCGAAACGTCAGACGATGCCGCTGATGAGTCGGAAAAGATCTGGCTATTTTTGTTCCTACGCGAGATTGATCTGCATCCATCTCGGTGGTCGGAGCCTCTCGTTGCTATTGAACTTGTTAGTGACGAGTTCGGAAATCCGGACGAGACTCAGTCACTGATCTATTACGCCTCGCCAACATCCGACGAAGGTGAGTTGGGCAACATAATGGAACGACTCCACCGGTATGTCGAGGCCCGGGATGCGTACTACTCACGGCGTGATTGACGTCGACTAGTGAGCAGATCGGGTACGAAACATGACCATGTCGGTCGGTCAGTGGCACAGAGAAGCGCAGAAGTCGGATTCTTGCGTTCAGGCGACAACCGCGTTCCGCTCCGCTATCCACGCCATAGTAAGAGGCGTAACAAGTAGGGGCTCCGACATCATCTTCATAAACTGATCGGCTCATGTCGTGGCGAAGTTCAAGAAGGACCATCCTGGGGAAATCTTTCCCTTCGACATCGAAGGCTGCTCCAGATTTGTCGATGGAGCCACCTGCCGACTGATTGAGGCCGCACCGATTGAAGGCAACGGAGACGTTCGTGTGAACACCACCCCGACAAGTGTCCTGTTCACAGTGACATCGAACGACTACTTCGCCGCACCCGGGTCGACCATCGGTTTCGAGATCATACGAAAAACAGACGGCCTCTACTTGGTCCAGACTGGTGACGCTACGGCGACGAACATCTTCGTAACCACTGGTGTGAATGCCGGTATTGCCGCATACGCCTGGGAGGTTCAAGCCGCGAATTTACGCCAAGCGATCCTCAAGTACGGGAATAACTAAATGCGATCGTTATGTCTCTACCGAAAAACGTTTGTTAGTTCGGTCCTCTTCTTTGGACTGATGGCTGGTTCCATCGCGGCCGTTTGCTTCCAGCTCATCTACGTTCCGATTGTGAACGACTTACGAATCACGGTGGCGTTTTTTGGGGCATCTTCTTTCTGCTATTCGAAGTGCCGGTTGGAGCGATCGTTGGAGCGTTGCTTGGTCTGGTCGTGGGTGGAGTGAATGCGCTTCTGTCTCCACAATCGCACATAGCAAAACGCATCCTCTTAGCAGGATTCCTTTCTGCGATAACTCTCACAGCGCTACTCAGCGCGGCTGAGCTGCTAATACCGGGAGAAGGCGGCTTTTCAGTTACGTTCTACGCGTCAGTTGTAGTCATTGTGGGGCTAGTCTTTGGAGCCTTCACATGGGGCTATTTCCGGCGGGCTGAGTTTGCCGCCGGGGGCGACAACTGACTGCGCGTAACACCGCTTGCCAAGAGTTGTCGTGCAGAAAGCGGATGGAAAGTGTGCCTCATTGCTTGGAAACGCAACCGGCGAAGCTTCGAGAAGCAATCTCGAAGTACGGAACGTAGTCCCCAAGTGCTGAGATTCTTTTTGAAGCAACGACTGTGGGTGTTCCTTCTGATGAGCGGGTTCGCGTTGGGTGGGATCGCCGGAGTTGTTCTTCAGCTGGTGGTCACGTTTAGTTCGTCCACCTTCAGGCCCGCGATGGCGCTCTACGGGCTGTCATTTCTTCTCATCGAAGTGCCGGTAGGAGCCGTGCTCGGGCTGATAGCCGCCAGCATTCCGGCCATGTTCTCCCTCGTGTTTGCGGGCGGCAGTCGCCCTGGTCTAGCGATCGTCGTCTTGGGACTAGCGGGCTTCTTGGGAGGTGTCCTGTTCGAAGTGCTGGTCCGGCTCCTATTAGCGGCCGACGACTCTCCAACCGCTCCGATCTTGATCGCCGGTGCATTTTCAAGCGCACTGATTGTGCTCTTGCAGCAACTGCACAGACACCAGACCCCGGGTAAGCGTCTGGATGATTAAGAATGCTGCAGCCCGACGCAGGATCGAACTTCGTTTCACGTCACCGCGTGCACTATTGTCGAGACGTTGGGGGAAATGATCGGCAGGGGTCACTTCAATGCTCTCAACGTCCGGTTCGCTGTCGCCGTTCGGGCACCGTGCGCGCCCGCTGCTATTCGCAGTGGCTGTCGCAGCATGACCGAGTACCCTCCACGTCGGCTACGTGTGGCGTTGATCTCCTTCATGACCGCAGCGAGCGGTGCTGGCTTGCTGATCTGGGCCATGATCGGCACTGTCTACGGCAGCGGTGCCACCTACATCAATCTCTATCTTGGCTTTGCCTTCGCGTTGTTCCTCCCGTCGTTGTTCGCAGGAATGGTCGCAGCCATGGGAGCCATCGCTGCCATGAATATGACCTCTCGCTGCGGGTGGGTTTCAGAGACAGTGCGCGCGGGCCTCGGCGCGTTCGTCGCCTATGCGGCGACATCACTCGCTGTGATGTGGGGTCTGACCCAAGGACTCTTTCCGGCCTGGGTCGCGCTGGTGTCGGCCCTCGTTCTCGGATTGGTGGCGAGCGCCATCGTCTACATGTGGCGACACAACGAAGGGGAACAGTTCGACGTAGCTAGGAACGGGAACTCACCCGTGCCGGACGGTGGTCTGGACTCGTGAACGCATCCGTCAGTAGGCCGCATCGGGTCAAGGGAGTCCTGACCGGGTGGGGTGCGACGTTGGATCAGCGCAGAGGCGAGACCCACGGCGGACGAATCACGAATTCCTCATGTGGGACAGAAACGTCCCGATGATCGCCGTCTTCGCCCTCATGTTCACTGTGCCATCCATGGTCGCCCTCGTCTGGCTCATCCTGCTCGTCGCGAGCCCGGACGTTCTCCGGCAGAAGTGGATCTACATCGCATCGCTTCGGGTGGGTCTCATGTGCGGCGTGGCCGTAGCAATATGCATCTACTCGCCAGGGTGGTCCCTTGTGCTCGGATCTGAGGCCGACGAGTGGCGCGGCTTCTATGGCTACATTCTCGCGTTCAACGCGATCGGCGGCACCGCGGTCACGCTCGGAGCATGGGCGTTGTCGCCTCTTCTCGGACGGCCAGCTCGCGTCTCCGGCGAGGCCGCCCAACCCGGAGAATCGCATTACAGGGCCGATTGACGACACTCCGTCGATCCAGCGAAGAAACGCCGACGGCGGCGCGGTTAATCCTGTTGAACAACAACGCCGCGCCGCCCCCGCCACAGTCGCGCCCTACAGCGTCGGGTAGTCCGTGTACCCGACCGGTCCGGCTCCGTAGAACGTCTTCGCGTCGGGCTCGTTGAGCTCCGCCTCGTCGCGCCAGCGGCGCACCAGGTCGGGGTTCGCGAGCAGCGCGCGGCCCACGACGACTGCGTCGGCGAGTCCGTCGTTCACCAGGCCGTGGGCCTCCTCGCGGGTGGTCGGAGTCGTGAATCCGTTGTTTAGAATGACCGCGCCGCCGAAGCGTCCGCGCAGGTCCTGGACGAGCGACGAAGCGGGCTCGGGGTGCAGGATGCTCAGGTACGCGAGGCCGAGCGGTGCGATCGCGTCGACGAGCGCCTCGTAGGTGAGGCGGGTCTCCTCGGCGTCCTTCTCGAAGACGTCCTGGATGTTGCGCTCGGGTGAGATGCGCACGCCCACCCGGTCGGCTCCGATCTCGCGGGCGACGGCGGCGATGACCTGGGCGCCGAATCGGGCGCGGTTCTCGGGGGAGCCGCCGTAGGCATCCGTTCGCGTGTTGCTCGTGGGCGACAGGAACTGGTGCAGCAGGTACCCGTTCGCGGAGTGCACCTCGACGCCGTCGAGCCCGGCTTCGACGGCACGGCGGGCCGCGGCCACGTGCTCCTCGACGATGCGCGCGATGTCGCCTTCAGTTGCGGCAGTGGGCACGGGGTACGGGAACGCGCCGTCGGGGGTGCGCACCTCGCCCTCGATGGCGGTGGCGCTGGGCGCGTAGATCGTGAGTCCGCTGTTGATGAGCGGATGCGTGACCCGGCCCGCGTGCATCAGCTGCATGACGATCAGGCCGTCTTCATCGTGCACGGCGGCGGCCACGCGGCCCCAGCCCTCGGCCTGCTCCTCGGTCTCGATGCCCGGCTGGCCGGGGTAGGCCTGGGCGCCGGCCGAGGTGAACGTTCCCTCGGTGATCAGCAGGCCGGCCGTGGCGCGCTGCGCGTAGTGAAGGGCGATGAGCTCGCCGGGAACGCCGTGCTCCTCGGCACGCAGGCGCGTGAGCGGTGCCATGACGACGCGGTTGTCGAGGTCGAGCGAGCCGAGCGAGATGGGGGAGAAGAGCTGCACGAAATGCTTCTTTCGGTCGAGAACGTGTGAATCCGAGGCTAGAGCGCCTCTCTGGCAAACACGTCTGTGTGACGAATTCATTCCGCATGACCAGAAAGGGGGCCCGTGTTCGCACAGATGTGCAAACACGGGCCCCTCAGTCAGCGGCGGCCGACGCTAGTCGCGCGACACCGCCTGCGCCCTGCGCCGGTACATCACGAACAGGATGCCTCCGGCCAGCAGCACGGACGCGGCCAGCGCCCAGCCGGTCACCTGCAGGCCGGTGGCCGCCAGGTTGCCGGATGCCGCATCCCGGCTCGAGCCCGAGCCCGCCGGCACCGAGGTGCCGCCGTCGCCGTCGCCCGAGCCCGAGCCCGAGCCGGAGCCTGGGGTGCCGGGGTCGGTGCCGGGCGTTCCCGGGTCGGTGCCCGGATCGGTCGGGGTGACCGGAGCATCCGGATCGAGCACCTCGAAGGCGGCGGCGAGCGTACGCGCCGAGCCGTAGCCCGTGGCGGTGTACTCGTGGGTGCCGAACTCGGCATCCGCGGGAACCACCGTCTCGAACGAGACCGTTCCGTCGGCGCTCACGAGCTGGCCGAGGGCGACCGGCTCCGAGTGGAACACGAAGTCGACCGCTTCGCCGGCGCGGAAGCCTGCTCCGGTGACGACGACCGGGGTGCCGGGAACCGCGGAGGCCGGTGTGACCGTGAGCGTTCCGGTGCCGGAGAGGGCCTCGGCGCACGCGTCGCCCTGCGTTCCGACGGGCGGCACCGAGTCGGCGGGGAGGCCCGCCGGCGTGACCACACCGTCGTCTTCGCGAACGATGATCTTGCCGAACGAGTCGCCGATCGTGACGCCCTGCTGCGTGTTCGTCACGTTCGTGATGAACGAGGTCGTCGCACTGCGGCTGGCGATCGAGTCGCCCTGCACGGGAACGCTGATGACCTTGCACTGCTCACCGGGCGCGAAGTCGACCTTCTGCATGGTCGGCAGCACCTGGTTGGCGGCGCGCACTCCGATCGCCGAGACGTAGACCGACGAGGCCTCCTCCGCGGCGCGGGAGAGAACCACGGGCAGGTCGACCGAGCCGACACCCGCACCCTCCTCCACCTTCACATCGGGCATGGATGCGACGGGTCGGGTCGACAGCTCGGGCGTGCCGACCGTGGCCGCATCCTGCAGCGTGAGGTCGGAGAGCAGGACGCCGCCGACCTCCCGGGGCGCCGTGAAGCGCACCTGGCGGATGTCGGTGAGGTCTGCGCCAACGAACGACTCGACGGGAATCGCGATCTGCTGCAGCAGGACCTTGCGCAGCGGGTCGGTCGACCCGGGCAGCACGGTGAGCGCGTCGCCGAACTGCGAGGCGGTGACCGAAGCCGATCCACCAGAACCGTCGACGATCGTCACCGTGAGCTCGGTGCTGCCAGCGATCGCGACCGAGTCGTCGGGCGAGACGCGGAACGATAGGCTCTCGTGCGCCGAGAAGTCGGCGGCATCCGACGGCACGACGACTCGCAGCTCACCCGCGGCGGCGGTGTTCGATGCCGGCGCCGTGTAGGTGAAGTGCATCGACGGCGTGGACGGAACGGAGGTGGCCCGACCGTTTCCGTACGGCGCACTCAGGAAGCCGTAGTCCGGGGCCTGCGCGAATCCGAGTTTCGTCACGCAGTAGGGCAGCGTGGCCGGCACCTCGAGCGGGCTCATGCTCTCGCACGTCGCGTAGGTTCCCGCTCCGACGACCTGAACGGTGGTGTCGGTCGTGTCGAAGTTGGTGATGTCGACACGGTTGGATGCGGGCAGGGTCGCCGAGACGCGAACGTCGGCGCGACCGGCCGACTCGGGCTTCGCGTCGGATCCGTCGAACATCGGCAGGAACTGCTGCTCGTCGCCGAGGGTGAGGCGGAAGAATCCCGAGATATAGGCGTTGCCGGCGGCATACTGCTCGTCGGCGTTCAAACGACTCGGGGCGCTCGCTCCGCAGGTGGGGTCGGTCTGGTTGCGGTCCATGGCCGACCAGTCGTCGCTGGTGGCGACGGGGTACTTGCCCGGCGTCCACGCCGTGTTGAAGTAGTTGTGGTTCGTTCCCATGATCAGAACAGAGGAGCGGAGCACGTCGTCGTCGTACGCGTGGCGCGAGTCGTTGATGTACTTCTGGCCCATCTGGTCTTCGACGTCGCCGTCGCAGTAGGGCAGAACGACGGCGGTCGTGACACCGGGAACCGTCATGCGCGTGTAGTCGGTCGGCGCGAGCGGAAGGACGCTCGTGATGCCGAACGGCTCGCCCTGCTCGGCGTTCAGCAGCGCGGCGCGCATCACGCCCTCGCCTCCGCGCGAGTGGCCCATGAGGCCCACGTTGTCGAGGTCGAGCCGGCCGGTGAGCGAGGCGCTGAGACCTGCGGCCGTTCCGGCGTTGGCCTGACGCAGCAGCGACAGGTGGTCCATCACGAGCTGTGCGCGGGCGGCCGCGCCGGTGTCGTCGGCGAGCGAGCCGTCGAGCGCGTTGATGGCGTTGGCCGAGATCGAGACTACGGCGTAGCCCTGCGAGGCCAGCATGGTGGCGGCGTCGTTGTAGCCGAGGTAGCTCTCGACGTCGACCTGACCGGCGTAGCCCGTTGCCGGGTCGGCGGGGTAGCAGGGCCAGGCGCGGGCGACCGCTCCCTGCGGAATGGCGCCGGCGCACGAGGTGTGCCGACCGTGCAGGAAGACGACGACGGGCCGCTCGCCCGTGGCGCCGACCGGCATGAACACGGCCGCGCGGATCTCGCCCTTGCGGTTGAAGTCGCGCAGCTCGACCGCCTCGTCGCCGAGGTCGTAGTCGTCGCGCTCCACGGCGTAGGGCCCGGATGCCGTGGGGTCGGCATCGAGCACGGGTGCGACGGTCGGGGCGGCCAGGCTGCCGACCTGACGGGATGCGGCGCCCGAGCGGTCGGCGGCCGAGTCGTCGGCGGCCGGGTCGCCCGATCCGGACCAGCCCTGGCTGACCGAGGTCGCGGTAAGCACGCTGTCGTCGGCGGTCGTCACCGTCAGGGTCAGGCCGTCGAGCGAGGTGGTGGCCATGCCGAGTTCGACGCCGTCGGCCCAGAGGGTCGGGTAGTCGCTGCGGATCTCGATGGGCTCGGCGAGGGTCTTCGTGACCTCGTAGCCGCCGGGAACCTCGGTGATGGTCCAGTCGTCACCGCTGATGGCGACGGGGGCGACATCCTGCGTCACTCCGGCCGCAAAGGCGGGAACGCTGGCGAAGGCGGGTGTTGCTGCGATGAAGAACGCCGTGGCTATGGCCACGGCTCTCCACGGGCGCGCTGAGATGGACAAGCTGCTCCTGAGGTGAGAGGGGTCGGATGACCCGCCTCACGCCCCGATGCGCAGTCCCCCCGGTGCGGAGCGTGCAATCGGCCCGCCGGTGGGTCGACCACACACTATCCGGCAGATTCACAGCAAAAAGCGCGCGAAATCAGATCGAAACACGAAGTTAACGAGGCACTCGATCAGGGAGCGCCCAGAGCTCAGAGGCGGGGGCCGTCGCCCTCGAGCACCTCGGGGTCTTCGTCGTCGTCGACCTCGACGCGCTCATCGGGGTCGATCGTCGTCGGCACGTCGAGCTCGTCGACCTCGAGGTCGACCTCCCGCTCGTCGTCGGGGTCGGGCTCGAACAGGGGATCAGTCGTGCTGCTCACGGTGAGCTCCTCTCGTCGGTGCTGCTCCTTCCATCCTGCGCGCGCCGCCGCGATGCTGCAAGCGCGCCCGGCGCCGAGCGTCGATCAGGTGACGTCGCGGCGCCAGCTTGTGAACCAGCCCAGCACGCTCACGAGAACGGCGATGCCGAGAAGCACGAGGCCGCCCTGCCACCACTCGAGCATGGTGCCGCCGCCGCCTCCGGCGAGCGCGAAGAAGCTCGCACCGACCAGCGCATCGCTGGCGGCACCGGGAAGGAACTGGCCGATCTGCGCCGTCCAGTCTGCGATCGACGAGGCCAGTCGCAGAATGGGCTCGATGAACTGAGTGAACGCGAGCACGATCACGATCGCGGCCACCTGACTGGGAACGAGCACCCCGAGACCGACCCCGATGGCCGACCAGAGCGCCATGGCCAGAACGGAGCGGCCCACGAGTGCCCACGTGTCGGGGTCGCCCAGCTGCGGATCGATGCCGAACGCCAGCAGAAGCCCGGCGCCCGCTCCCACCGCCGCGACCATGGCGAGCACGCCGTAGAGTGCGCCCGCGCCCGTGAGCGCCACCAGCTTCGCCACGAGCACGCGGCCGCGCCGTGGGGTGGCGAGGAAGGTCGGCGTCAGCGTCTGATGCCGGAACTCGTTCGTGGTGGCCAGAGCTCCGAGCAGCACCGCGAACACGTAGCCCAGAGTGGGCCCGAAGCTGTAGATGAGCGGCGCCAGGCTCTCGCCGGAGATCGACGGGCCGTTCGTGGCGTCGCCGAGCCCTCCGAACAGCGCTGCAGCTCCGCCCGCGCACACGGCGACGTACGCGACCATGATGATCGCAAGGATCCACCACAGGCGGGTGGAGGTGATCTTGGTGACCTCTGACTGAAGGGCTCCGCCGAAACTGCTCACAGCGCCCCCTCCTCTCCGACGAGGTGCAGAAAGCTCTCTTCGAGGCCCACGCGCTTTTGCGACAGGGCCGTCACGGCAATGCCCGCGGCGAAGGCGATGCGCCCCACATCGGCGGCCTCCGCGTCGGCGACCAGGACGCCGCCGCGCAGCGGGCTCACGGTGTAGCCGGCGGCCTCGAGCGCCGCGGCCAGAACCTGGCGATCCGTCGCATCCACGATCACCTGCTTCTGCTCGCTCTGGTCGAGGCTGGCGAGCGACCCCCGATGGATGAGCCGGCCGTGCGACACGATGACGACCTCGTCGACGCTCTGCTGCACCTCGCTGAGCAGGTGCGACGAGATGAGCACGGTGCGACCCTCGTCGGCGAGTTCGCGAAGCAGAAGGCGGATCCATTTGATGCCCTCGGGATCGAGGCCGTTGATGGGCTCGTCGAGCACGAGGACGCGGGGGTCACCGAGCAGCGCGAATGCGAGCCCGAGACGCTGCCGCATGCCGAGCGAGTAGCCGCCGACCCGGCGATCGCCGTAGGCGCCGAGGCCCACCCGGTGCAGAACGAGCTGCACGCGCTCGCGGTCGATTCCCGCTGACTGGGCGTAGATGCGCAGGTGGTTGGCGGCGCTGCGGCCGGGATGGAAGCTGGCCGCCTCGAGCGCTGAACCCACGGTGGCCAGGGGCGACGGCAGGTCGCGGTATGCGGTTCCGCCGAAGGTCGCAGAGCCCGATGTCGGTCGCACGAGACCCAGCAGCATGCGCAGGGTCGTGGTCTTGCCCGCCCCGTTCGGACCGAGGAAACCGGTGACCTGCCCCGGCTCGACCGTGAACGACAGATCGGAGACCGCCTGCACCTGCCCGAAGGTCTTCGTGAGGCTGCTGAACTCGATCGTCACGCCCGCGCTCATAGTCGGACTTCTGCGCGCGGGCGTGGATCGAATAGTCGAGGCATCCACACCACCCTATTCGGGTGCGCGTGAGAAGTCACCGGTAATAGAGTGTGCATCCAGAGGCTTGTCGAACGAGAAGGTGCACGCGATGGTGGATGCGACGGGTTCCGTTGTGGTGATCGGCGACGCTCTTATAGACGAGTTCCGCACCCCGGAGGGCTCCGAGGATTTCGTTGGCGGCGCGGCCCTGAACGTGGCCGTCGGACTGGCCCGCCTGGGCGTCGCGACAACGCTCGTGGCGATGGTCGGAGACGACGCAGACGGCGAGAAGATCCGCGCCTTCCTCGGCGACTACGGCGTCGAGCTCATCGCCACTCCGAGCCCCCGCGGCACCGCCCGCGCCATCTCCGACCGAACAGACGGGGAGCCGCGCTACAGCTTCAACGAGGCGTCGGTCGAGCGCTTCATCGAGGTCGACGACCGAGTTCGCCACGCGATCGATGCGGCGCCGTTCGTGGTGGTGAGCTGCCTGCGCTTCGACTCGGCCGAGCAGGTCGAGCTGCTCTTCAGCGCCGTCTCCGATCCGCAGACCCGGCTTCTGATCGACCCGAATCCGCGCGAGGGCATGCTGCACTCCGCCCACGACTTCGTCGCCAACTTCGAGCGCGTCGCGTCGACGGCGTTGCTCGTGAAGGTCGGCGACGAAGATGCGGCCCTGCTCTACAACGCGTCGCTGCCGATGCTCACCGAGGGGCTCATGGCGACCGGCTCGCAGACGGTGCTGTCGACGGCGGGGCGCGACGGCGCATCCATCGCCACCGCGTCGGGAATCCTCGTGCACCAGCCCATCACGCTGATGTCGGAGCCGGTGGTCGACACGATGGGCGCCGGCGACTCCACCCTGGCGAGTGTCGCGGCCAGTCTCGTCGAGGCGCGTGAGCGGGGCGGGCTGCCCGAGACCGTCGACGAGTGGCAGGCGGTTCTCGAGCGTGCCATGGCCGTGGCGGCCGCGACCTGCCGAACGAAGGGCGCGCTGCTGCAGCTGCCTCCCTCTGCAACGCTCCCGGTGTAGCCGTGTCGACGCCGCTCGACGAGCTCGAGGCCGACGAGCGCGACGCGCATCCTGATTCCGTGCGCCAGCGCATCGGAATCGTGCGCATGGTCGATCGCGCCTTCTTCGTGTTCGGCACAGTGGCGACGGGATGGCTCGGCTACCTGCTCGTGACCGAGTCGTTCACCCGCGGCTGGCAGAACCTCTGGTTCATCGTGATCTTCTGGGCCGTGCTGGCCTACCTGCTGCTGCCGCGCATCCACACCCTGCTCACCGTGATCTACGTGCCCGACTACTTCATCGGTCGTGCCCGCACCCGTGAGGGCCTGCTCGGAGACCCCGTGAACCTCTCGCTGTTCGGCAGCGCCGAGCAGGTGCACGCCGCGATGGAGGCGGCCGGCTGGACGCGCGCCGACGAGGTGAGCCTGACCTCGGGGTGGCGCATCGTGATGTCGACGATCATGCGACGCAGCTACTCGGATGCGCCGGTGAGCCCGCTCTACCTGTTCGGCAACATCCAGGACTTCACCTACCAGCAGGAGGTCGCGGGCAACCCGGCGCAGCGTCACCACGTGCGGTTCTGGCGGGCGCCGGAGGGCTGGCTGCTGCCCGGTGGAATCGCCACGCAGTGGCTGGCGGCCGGAACCTACGACCGCAGCGTGGGCCTGTCGCTGTTCACCCTGCAGGTCACGCACAAGATCGACGCCGACACCGATGTGGAACGCGACCACATCGTGTCGACCGTCACGGCGGCCAACCCTGCCGCGGTCGTCACCGTCATCCGCAATTTCTCGACCGGCTACCACGCCGTGAACGGCGGGGGCGATGCCATCGTGACGGATGGCGACCTTCCGCAGATCGACCTGAGGGCGCTGCCCGTCACGCTGCCGGGGGCCGCGTCGTGAAGCGGCCCATCTCGATCTATCTCGGCGTGCTGATGATCCTGCTGCGCACAGTGACCACCGTCGTCACGGCCGTGAACATCGCCCTCGATTGGAAGAAGGTCGACATCTCGCTCGACGCGGGCACCAGCGCCGACATGGAGGCCCTGTCGGGAGCCCTGCTCGTGGGTCTGATGATCTTCTTCGGCGTGGCCGTGGTCATCGACCTGACGGTCGCGGCACTGATCTTCAGGGGAAGCAACCGCGCCCGGTTCGTGGCGATGATCCTGGCCACCGTGCTCGTGCTGGGCTCGGCCGTCGACTTCTTCGCAGACGGCACGTCGTTCACGCTCGAGAACGGCGGGCTGCTCGGCCTGTCGCTCGACATCCTCGTTCTGGTCGCCCTCTCCGATTCGGATGCGCGCGATTTCACGACCGGCAATTCCAACACGCGCAGCGACGCCCGACGCACCAGACGAACGCTGCGTCGCCGAGCGCGTCGACGGCCGCGATCGGCCTAGCGCCGACAGTCAAGTCCCTACCGCACATCCGGGGGGAGGCGTAGTGTCGGCGACACAACACTCCATCTTCACGTCGTCTCCCCCGGACCCGGGATGCGCCGCACCAGGCCCTGCACGGCCCGGCCGCCGCACGTTCCACCGAGGGAAGCCCCATGCAGATCGTTCAGGCTCGTATCGACGGGCAGGCCTTCGTGCTCGCCGTGGGGGTCGATCTCGGCGAACTGCAGGAGCGCATCCTCGAGGCGGCGCGTGTCGGAGCAGGATTCGTGGACCTCGATCTGGTGGGTGGCCGCCGGTTCTCGGTTCTGATCACTCCGGCGATCCCCGTTCGCTTCGAGATGTTCGAGATCGACGACGACGGCATCCCAGACCACGGCCAGCTCTTCTCATCGTTCGACCTCGCCGACCAGTTCGAACTCTTCGATTACGCCGACATCGAGTCCTGAGAAGAAGCCGCGGCCTCTCGGGCGAGGAGCGCGCGCTTCACGGGGATGCCCCAGGCGAATCCGGCGAGACCGCCCGCCGTGTTGACGACGCGGTGGCAGGGCACGAAGAGCGCGGGCGCGTTGCGGGCGCACGCGCTCGCCGCGGCCCGCACGGCGCGGGCGTTGCCGGAGCGCGCGGCCAGCTCGGTGTAGGTGATGGGGGCTCCCGGAGCGATGCGCCGGAGCTCCGTCCACGAGACGGTCTGCAGCGGTGTTCCGAACTGGCGAACCGGAACGGCGTCGATCGCCCGCACGTCGCCGGAGTAGAAGGCCTCGACCGCGTGACCGTTCCGGGATCGCCCGGCCCGCGCATCCGGTCGGTTCTTCGGCGCGAGGCGTGCGAACAGCGCCTCGGCCGCGTCCGTCCAGCCCGACGAGAGCACCCTGCCCTCGTCGTCTTCGAGGATCATGAACGGCCCATCGGGGGTGTCGATGGTGTCGATGAGAGCTGTTGTGGTCATGGGGTCTCCTTCGGAGTACGGGCGGGAGTCTGATTGGGGGCGAGGGTCGGAGCGCGGACCGCCGCCCGCCAGAGGTGCATGCACAGGTAGCTGCGCCACGGCGCGAAGGCGGCGGATTCGGCAAGGAGCGCCGCGTCGGACTGCGCGAAGCCGAGCTCGCGGGCACCCGATCGGATCGCGACGTCGCGGCGGACGAACACGTCGGGGTGTCCGAGCACGCGCATCGCCACGTAGTCGGCCGTCCACGGCCCGATGCCGCGGATCGCGGTGAGCCGGGCCGTCACGTCGTCGCGGGTGTCGGAGAGATCGATCGCGAGCGACCCGTCGGCGAGTGCTGTCGCGACCCGGCGCACCGTGTCGGTTCGAGCGGCAGGGCCGCGGAGGACCTCGTGCGCGTGCTCGGCGATCGCGACCGGGGTGGGAAAGAGGCGCGCGGCGGCCGCATCCGGGGCGTGGTCGCTGCTGTCGCTGTCGCTGTCGTCGCGAGCGTGCGCGATCGAGAGCGGCATCGGCTCGCCGAGCGCGTCGACGAGCCTCGACAACTGCGTACGCGCGGCCGCAACCGTGACCTGCTGGCCGATCAGGGCGCGCATGAGCATCTCGCCCGCGTCGAGAGCACCGGGCACGCGGATGCCGGGCACCCGCGCGACCTGCGCCGCGAGACGTCCGTCGCGCGAGAGCGTCGCATCCACCGCCTGCGGATCCGCGTCGAGATCGAGCAGTCGCCGAACGCGACCGAGGAGGGCGGGCAGGTCTCCGAGATTCTCGAAGCGCACGACCGCGTCTATGCGAGGGCGCCCGGCGACTCGCTCGGGCGCGCTGAGATCGACGTGGGCAGAGCCCCGCGGAAGCCGAACCGTGCGGGCGTACCGGCGCGCGCCGACGGACTCCATTGCCGGCACCGCGCGCGGGGCGAACCAGCCGAAGAGGCCCTCCACATCGAGCGGTTCGCGGTAGGGGAGGGCGAGACGGATCGTGCCGGCGGCGTCTGCCGCTCCGGGCGCAGGGGCCCGGTGCGACCGGGAGCGCAGGGCCGACGGGGTGAGATCGAACACCTCGGTGACGGTGTCGTTGAACTGGCGGATGCTGGAGAAGCCCGAGGCGAAGGCCACGTCGGCCATCGGCATCGTCGTGCCGGTGATCAGTGCGCGGGCGTTCTGCGCACGGTGGGCGCGGGCGAGCGCGATGGGCCCGGCGCCGAGCTCGGCCACGAGAATACGGTTGAGCTGTCGCGCGGAGTATCCGATGCGCCGCGACAGGCCGTCGACGCCGTCGCGCTCCACGACCCCGTCGGCGATGAGGCGCATGGCCCGCGCTGCGACGTCCTCGCGAAGATTCCATTCGGGGCTGCCGGGCGTCGCCTCCGGCAGGCAGCGCTTGCACGCGCGATAACCCGCCAGGTGGGCTGCCGCGCTCGTGGCGTAGAAGGTGACGTTCGACTGCTTCGGCGTGCGGGCCGGACAGCTCGGCCGGCAGTAGATGCCGGTGGTGCGCACGGCGGTGACGAAGCGGCCGTCGAATCGCGCGTCGCGCGACTCGATCACGCGATACCGCTCTCCGAAGTCCATGACTCAACCCTGCCGCATGGCAGAGGAGCCCGCTAGCGGAAATCGGACACGGCGGTGGAGGCTTGCTGGGTCGTGGACACAAGACCGGATGCGCGGAGTTGTCAATGTCTCGGCGCGATGAGCCCCGCGGCCTAGCGTGGGGGCATGACTGAGCTGAGCGGTTCGCGTGTTCTTGTGATCGGTGCGTCGGGCGGGCTCGGGTCGCGCATCGCGAGACGACTTGCCGATGCGGGTGCCATCCTGGCGCTCAGCGGCCGCGACGCCGCACGCCTCGACGCGCTCGACGTGCAGGCCGAGAGGATCGTCGCCGATCTGCGGTCGGAGTCCGGATCCGCATCGGTCGTTGCCGAAGCGGAGAGCCGCCTCGGCGGGCTCGACGCCGTCGTCATCGCGAGCGGAGTCGTGGCGTTCGGCCCGGCATCCGAACTCGACCCCGACACGGCGACCGAGCTGTTCGCGGTCAATGCGCTGTCGCCGATCGACACGATCCGGGCCGCGCTTCCCGCACTCACGCGCAGCGCCGGCGAGGGTCGCAAGCCCGTGGTGGTCAGGATCAGCGGCATCGTGGCCGAAGCTCCCACGGCGGGCCTCGCCGCGTATTCGGCGTCGAAGTCGGCGCTCGCCGCGTTCATGGTCGCGGCCGGGCGCGAGAACCGGCGGGCGGGCATCCGTCTGCTCGACGCGAGGCCCGGGCACACCGAGACGGGGCTCGTGACCCGGGCCATCGCCGGCGCCGCACCCGCGTTTCCTGCGGGACTCGACCCCGACCGCGTGGCCGACGTGATCGTGGAGGCCATCGCATCCGATGCCCGCGACCTGCCCAGCAGCGCCTTCTGAGCGAATCCGCGCCCGATCGGCGCATCCGCCGCCATGCGACCGGCAGCGGATGCGCCTGGTGGGCGCGGATGCGCGCGTCAGTTCAGCGGCTGGGTGCCCTCGGGCAGGTGGCCGCCGGCCAGCAGCTCGCGGGCGGATGCCTGCAGCGCGGTGAGCGCGACACGCTGGGTCCACGGTCCGTACGAGATGCGCGCCACGCCCAGCTGCTCGAGTCGGGCGGGGGTCAGCGAGCCGGGCACGTTGATGACGCTCACGCGGTGCTCGCCGATGCCCTCGACCAGGCGGATGACCGTCTGCTCGTCGAGCAGGCCGGGAACGAAGATGCAGGCGGCGCCCGCGTCGAGGTAGGCGCGGCCGCGCTCGATGGCGTCGGCGATCACATCGTCGAGGGGGCGATCGCCGGCCTTGACGAACGCGTCGGTGCGGGCATTGAGAACGAAGCCCACCTCCTCCTTCTCGGCGGCCCGGGTGACCTCGGCGACGTTCTCCACCGACTCGATGAGCGGCTTCATCTGGTCTTCGAGGTTCGCGCCGACGATGCCCACACCGATGGCCCGGCGCACCGTCTCGCCCGGGTCGCCGTAGCCGGCTTCGAGGTCGGCCGACACCGGCAGGTCGGTCGAGGCCGCGATGCGCCCGACCATGTCGAGCATCAGCTCGAGCGGGATGTTCTCACCGTCGTCGTACCCGAAGGTCGCCGCGATGCTGTGGCTGGCCGTGGCCAGGGCGGTGGTGCCGGGGAGGTCGGCGACCACCCGGGCGCTCGCCACGTCCCAGACGTTGACGACCTGGAGGATCGCACGCTGCTCGTGGAGGTGAAGAAGCTGATGAGCCTTGTCTTTGGTGTTCATGCCGCGAGCCTAGGACGAAAACCCTGTGGATAACTCTGTGGAAACTATCCCGCTATCATGCCGACGTGCTCGGGGCATTCCGGCGCTGAAACCGCAGCGCAGGCAGCGCAGACCACGAGCTGGGTTCGGCACGACACCTCGGTGCAGTTCTGCATGCGGTTCGTGGATGCGCCGCAGCGGTGGCACTGGCCGATCACCGCAGCGTCGGGCGTGAAGTCGATCGAGACGCGGTTGTCGAAGACGTAGAGCGACCCGTTCCAGAGGCCGGAGTCGCCGAAAGTCTCGCCGTAGCGCACGATTCCGCCGTCGAGCTGGTAGACCTCGCCGAAGCCCCGCGACGTCATGAGACTCGACAGCACTTCGCACCGGATTCCGCCTGTGCAGTAGGTAACTACTGGCTTTCCCTTGAGATGGTCGTAGACGCCCGAGTCGAGAACGGCCGCGAATTCGCGCGTGTTCGACACATCCGGCACCACCGCCCCCGCGAATCTGCCGATCTCGGCCTCGAAGGAGTTGCGGCCGTCGAAGAACACGACGTCGTCGCCCTTCTCGGCCACGAGTTCGTGCAGTTGTAAGGGAGTCAGCTTGGTTCCGCCGCCCTTCACCCCCGCATGGTCGACGAGCATTTCGTCGGGAGCGCCAAAACTCACGATCTCGTCTCGCACCTTCACCACGAGCCGCGGAAAGTCGAGACTGACCCCGTGCGGAGCCTGTGGATAACTCTGTGAAGAATCGAGGCCCGATCCTTCGCTCCACTTGACGTCGAGATGCTTGAATGCCGGGTAGTCCCGCGTTTTGCGCAGGTACTTCTTCACGGCTCCGAGCTCGCCGCCGACGGTTCCGTTGATGCCGTGCTTCGAGATGAGGATGCGTCCGCGCAGGCCGAGCGACTCGCACAGGTCGCGCTGCCACAGCCGAATGGCGTCGGGGTCGGCGAGCGGGGTGAACGCGTAATAGAGGACGACCTTCGAGACTGCCACCTGCCGATTTTACGCCGGGGTCGAGAACCCGGCGTCGGTAATAAAGCTGTTAGTTGTCGTAACAATCGCTGGATGCGCCGGGGGAGTCCCTAGGCTTGAGGGGTAGCCCCTCTGCTCGTCGACGAGCTCCCTCGTTCAGATTAAGGATTCGCCATGCCCAGTATCTACAACGACATCACCGAGGTCTTCGGAAACACTCCGCTGGTGCGCCTCAACCGCGTCACCGAGGGGCTCGGCGCCACCGTGCTCGCGAAGCTCGAGTTCTACAACCCCTCCGCCAGCGTCAAAGACCGTCTCGGCGTGGCCATCGTCGACGCCGCAGAGGCGTCGGGCGAACTTCCCCCGGGCGGAACCATCGTCGAGGGCACCTCGGGCAACACCGGCATCGCGCTCGCCATGGTCGGCGCGGCCCGAGGCTACAAGGTGATCCTCACCATGCCCGAGTCCATGTCGAAGGAGCGCCGCACCCTGCTCCGCGCGTACGGCGCCGAGCTCGTGCTCACCCCCGGACCCGAGGGCATGCGCGGCGCCGTCGAGAAGGCGGCCGAGATCGTGGCCAACACCCCCGGTGCTGTGCTGGCCAAGCAGTTCGCCAACGCGGCCAACCCGGCCATCCACCGCGCCACCACCGGCCCCGAGATCTGGAACGCCACCGACGGCGCCGTCGACATCTTCGTCGCCGGCATCGGAACGGGCGGAACGATCACGGGCGCCGGCAACTACCTCAAGGAGCAGAAGCCGGGTCTGCAGGTCGTGGCCGTCGAGCCCGCCGAGTCGCCGATCCTCAACGGGGGAGCACCCGGCCCGCACAAGATCCAGGGAATCGGCGCCAACTTCGTGCCCGAGATCCTCGACCGCGAGGTCTACGACGAGGTCATCGACGTGAACATCACCCAGTCGGTCTCGATGGCTCGCCGCCTGGCCGCAGAAGAGGGAATCCTCGCCGGCATCTCGTCGGGCGCCACCGTCACCGCCGCCCTCGAGCTCGCGGGTCGCCCCGAGAACGCGGGCAAGACCATCGTGGTCGTCGTCGCCAGCTACGGCGAGCGCTACCTCTCGACCGTTCTGTACGAAGACCTGCAGGACTGACCGGATGCCGCCGGTCGCGTTTCGCACGTCGGCCGAGTTCCGGGCGTGACCGCCCGGGGCTCGGTCGTGTTCGCGCGCGCCCGGGAGGACATCGCGACCGCCCGCAGGCGTGATCCCGCATCTCGCTCGCGGCTCGAGGTGCTGCTGAGCTATTCCGGGCTGCACGCGGTGTGGGGCTATCGCGTCGCCCACAGGCTCTGGATGCGCGGCCTGCGTCTGCCCGCACGGCTCGTCTCGCAGTACGTGCGCTTTCTCACGGGCGTGGAGATCCACCCCGGTGCCAGTATCGGGCGCCGCTTCTTCATCGACCACGGCATGGGAGTGGTCATCGGAGAGACGGCTGAGATCGGCGACGACGTGATGCTGTATCACGGGGTCACGCTCGGCGGGCGCAGCACGGCGCGCGAGAAGAGGCATCCGACCCTCGGCAACGACGTGACCGTCGGAGCGGGTGCTGTGCTGCTCGGCGACGTGGTGATCGGCGCGCACTCCGTGGTGGGCGCGCAGGCCGTGGTGGTCAACGACGCCCCCGCGTATTCGGTGATCACGGGCATCCCCGCCGTCGCGAGGCCGCGCGCGCACGCCGCGGAGCCGACCGCGGAGGCGTTCTACACCGACCCGGCGATCTACATCTGACGCCGAGCCGTTCCCTGAGCCTGTCGAAGGGCCTTGGTCTCGACGAACGGACAGCCCGTTCCCTGAGCCTGTCGAAGGGCCTTGGTCTCGGTGAACGGACAGCCCGTTCCCTGAGCCTGTCGAAGGGAAGGCGCCTCGACAGGCTCGACGAACGGGCCCGCTAGCTCTTGTTGCCCGTGAGGGCCAGGCCGCCGCCGAGTCCGATCATCAGAACCCCGCCGGTCGCGCCGAGCCTCGACATGCGACGGGGGTTGGTGGCGAACCAGGTTCGAGCCTGGCCTGCGGTGAGCGCGTAGATGCTGTCGAAGGTCATGGCGAAGACGAGGAAGACCAGGCCCAGCTCGGCCAATTGCAGCGGCAGCGAACCCGCACCCCGATCGACGAACTGGGGAAGGATCGCGACGAAGAACACGATCGACTTGGGGTTCGAGACACCCACGATCACGGCCTCGCCGTAGACCCGCCGCAGCGTGCGCGGGGTGGGGCGGGAGGCGACATCCGACACGTCGTTGCGGTGCCGGATCGCCTGCACGCCGAGGTAGACGAGGTACGCGGCGCCCGCGAACTTGATGATCGTGAATGCCACGATGCTGGAGGCGACGAGCGCGCCGATGCCGGCGGCGACCGCCGCCACCTGAAGAGCCATGCCGCTCGCGTTGCCGACCACGCTGAGCAGGCCCGCTACGCGGCCGAGCGAGAGGGAGCGTCCGATGATGAAGAGAACGCTCGGCCCGGGAAGCGCGGCGAGCGCGAGGGCGGCCAGCGCGAACGCGGCGAGGTTGTCGAGAGGCACCATGAGCCGATGCTAGCGGCGTCTCGACGGGCTCGACGAACGGACTCCCGTTCCCTGAGCCTGTCGAAGGGCGGGCTCGACGAACGGAGTCCCGTTCCCTGAGCCTGTCGAAGGGCGGGCTCGACGAACGGAGTCCCGTTCCCTGAGCCTGTCGAAGGGCGGGCTCGACGAACGGATTCCTACGCGGCGAGGACCTTCTTCAGGAACGCGACCGCCTGCGTCTCGTCTTCGATGCCGCCGCCCTCGTGCCCGTTGAACGCCCACTCGGTGATCTCCTTGGGGCCGCCATACGCGTTGAACGCGGCGTAGACCGTGGAAGCCGGGCACGTGGCATCCATCAGCGCGACCGAGAAGTGCGCGGGCGCCGTCGCCCGACGCGCGTGGCGCACGGCGTCGAAGCTGCCGAGCACCTCGTAGACGGATGCCGCCTGGTCGCGATGGATCCGCAGGTAGTCGACGATCTCGTGGTACGGATACGAGTCGGTGATCAGGGTGGCGCGCCCGAAATCGCAGAGGAACGGCACGAACGCCACCACCGCGGCGAGATCGTCGCGCAGCCCGGCCACGGCCAGCGCGAGACCGCCGCCCTGGCTTCCCCCGGCCACCGCGATGCGCGAGGCATCGACCTGCGGCAGCTGCTTCGCCGCGTCGACGGCGCGCACCGCATCGATGAACAGTCGGCGGTAGTAGTAGTCGTCGCGGTTCTGGATGCCCTTGGTCATGACCCCGGGGATCTGCGGGCCGCCCGTGCCGACATCCGGTGTGTCGCCGACGCTCCACGACGCGCCCTGGCCGCGCGTGTCCATGTGCAGATGCGCGAAGCCGGATGCGACCCAGGTCAGGGACTCCTCGGCCTTTCCGCGCCCACCGCCGTAGCCGACGTAGGTGACGATGGTCGGAAGGGGCTCCGTCGCGTCGGCTGGAACGCGGAGCCACGCCCTCACGTCGGTACCGTCTGCGCCGCGGAAGGTCACATCGAACACGTCGACGATGCTGAGCACACTCTCGACGCGCTCGACACGAACGTCGAGGGGAACTTCGCCTGCTGCAGCCAGAGTCGCCTCCCAATACGCGTCGAAGTCGGCGGGCTCGTCGCCCGCGATCTCGTGGCGGCGAACGGCGTCGAGGTCGGATTCGATCAGCATGGAACTCCTTTGTGCGAGTGACGACTGCGTCGAACATAGCCAAGTCCGTACGTTTGGGGCGACTTGCCGTGCGCACGCGGCTGATTTCCGGCGTGTTCCCTCGAATGTGCGGACTTAGCCGAGGCTCGCAGGCGTCGCGCTCCGCATAAAGTCGAACAATGACGACTGAGGTTTTTCGCGCGGCCCGCGACCAGCTGGTAGACCTGCGCGACGACTACGACACCGCCCGCCGAGACTTCGTATGGCCGGATGTCGGCCCCCGGTTCAACTGGGCGATCGACTGGTTCGACGAGATCGCCAGGGGCAACGACGCCGAAGCCCTCGTGATCGTGGAGGAGGACGGGCGCCGCACCACCCGCACCTTCGACGAGCTGGCCACCCGCTCCGACCTCCTGGGGCACTGGCTCAGCGCTCAGGGCGTCGCGAAGGGCGACACCGTGATGCTCATGCTCGGCAACCAGGTGGAACTGTGGGAGGCGATGCTCGCCATCATGAAGCTCGGCGCCGTCATCCTTCCGACGACAACGGCGATGGGGCCGGCCGATCTCCTCGACCGCGTCGAGCGGGGCGGCGTGCGTCACGTGATCGTGGATGCCGCCGACGCCGCCAAGTTCGATGCCGTGCCGGGGGAGTACACGCGCATTCGGGTGGGCCGAGCGGCGGCCGCGCCAGCGGCATCCGGCTGGCTGGATTTCGATGATGCGTTCGCAGCCAAGCGCGGCCGGCTCCCGCACCCCGGCAACGCGTCGAGCGACACCCTGCTCCTGTACTTCACGTCGGGCACGACCAGCCGCCCGAAGCTCGTCGAGCACAGCCACGTCTCCTATCCGGTGGGGCACCTGTCGACCATGTACTGGCTCGGCCTGCGCCCGGGCGACGTGCACCTGGCGATCAGCTCGCCGGGCTGGGCGAAGCACGCGTGGAGCTGCTTCTTCGCGCCGTGGATCGCCGAGGCCACGATCTTCGTCTACAACTACGCGCGCTTCGACGCGGTGGCGCTCGTCGATCGCATCCGTGAAGAGAAGGTGACCTCGTTCTGCGCTCCGCCCACGGTGTGGCGCATGCTCATCCAGACCGACCTGAGCGCCGGCGCCGGAGAGCTGCGAGAGGCGATCTCGGCGGGCGAGCCGCTGAACCCTGAGGTGATCTCGCGCGTGCGAGAGCACTGGGGCCTCACGATTCGCGACGGCTACGGCCAGACCGAGATGACCGCGGTGGTGGCCAACACTCCCGGCTCCGACATCAAAGACGGCTCGATGGGCCGCCCGCTTCCTGGGTGCCCGATCGTGCTCGTCGACCCGCTGACCGGTCTTCAGGCCGATGAGGGCGAGATCTGCGTCGGCGTGCGCTCGCGTCCGGTGAACCTCATGACCGGCTACGTGGGAGACCCCGCGAAGAACGCCGAGAGCGAGCACGACGGCTACTTCCACACCGGAGACGTGGCCACGCGCGACGCCGCCGGGTATCTCACATACGTGGGCCGAACCGACGACGTGTTCAAGGCATCCGATTACAAGATCAGCCCGTTCGAGCTCGAGAGCGTACTCATCGAGCACCCGGCCGTGGTCGAGGCGGCCATCGTGCCGGCACCGGATGCCGTGCGGCTCGCGGTTCCGAAGGCCTACGTCGTGCTCGCGGCCGGCTTCGACCCGACGGATGCGACGGCGAAGGAGATCCTGCGATTCGCGCGTGAGCGGCTGGCCCCGTTCCAGCGCGTGCGCCGCATCGAGTTCTTCGAGCTGCCGAAGACGATCTCGGGCAAGATCCGCCGGGTCGAGCTGCGCGAGCGCGAGGAGCGGGTCGCCGAGGGCGTCGTCGTCGCGGTGGAGTGGCGCGACGACCAGTTTCCCGAGCTGAAGTCCGTGGGCAACGCGGGAGGGGCGACGTCGTGACGGATGGTGTCGCCGGCGACGACGTTCTCTTCGAGGTTCGTGGCCGCCTCGCGCACATCACGCTGAACCGCCCGCGGGCGATCAACGCGTTGACGCACGAGATGGTCACCGCGATCGGGGAGGCCCTCGATGCATGGGCTCTCGACGAGTCGATCAGCACAGTCCTGCTCACGGGAAACGGCGCCCGCGGTCTCTGCGCGGGCGGCGACGTGACCCAGCTGCACGCTCGTGTTGCCGACGACGACGTGTCGGCGGCCGTCGGCTTTCTGCGCGACGAGTACCGGGTCGACAAGCTGATCGCCCGCTACCCGAAGCCGTTCGTGGCGATCATGAACGGCTTCGTGCTGGGCGGCGGCATCGGCCTCTCGGGCCATGCCTCGCACCGGGTGGTCACCGACGACTCGGCGCTCGGCATGCCCGAGGTCAGCATCGGCCTCACGCCGGACGTCGGCGGCAGCTGGCTGCTCAGCCGCGCTCCCCGAGAGCTGGGCACCTACCTCGCACTCACCGCACGCACCGCCTCGGCGGCGGACGCGATCGAGCTGGGGCTCGCAGATGCGTTCATTCCGGCGGACCGACTTCGCTCTCTCGTGGCGTCGCTCGAAGACCTGCCCGCCGACGAGGCCGTGGCCGCCCTGCGTGCCGAGCCGCCGCGGGGCGCCCGCGCATCCGGCGATCTGGTGTCTGACGCGTCGTGGATCGAGCCGGCCTTCGCGCACGACACCGTCGGCGAGATTCTGGATGCCCTGGCGGCGACACCCGAGTCGGCGGCGGCAGAGACCGCTGCGCTCATCAAGACGAAGTCGCCCACGGCGGTGGCGGTGACGCTCGAGTCGCTGCGTCGCGCTCGCGAGCTGCCCACCGTCGAGGCCTGCTTCGACCAGGAGCTTCGGATCATGGCGCACGCCCTGGCGCACCCCGACTTTCGCGAGGGAGTGCGCGCGCAGGTAATCGACAAGGACCGCACACCGCGGTGGGCGCCGGCGACTCTCGAGGAGGTTTCGCCGTCGACCGTCGCGTCGTTCTTCGAGGTCTAGCCGCTGTCGGAGGCGATGCCTACACTTCGGCTATGAGAGCCGATACCTTCTTTCTTCTGTCAGACGCCGCTCTTCGCAGCGTCATCGATCGAGTGCAGCCGGGCGACTTCGACAAGCCCGTTCCCGCATCGTGGTCCTCCTTCGAGAACCCCACCGTCCTCGACCTGCTGAAATCACACGCCTACGACGAGGCCTGGGTTCCCGGTGTGCTGGCCGGCAGGTCCATCGCCGACGGCGACGAGCTGCGTGACAAAGACCTGCTCGGCGACGATCCCATCGCCTCGTACGACGCCCTGAACGACGCGGCGACGGAGCGTGTGCAGGCCGGCGTCGACCTCGATACGACGTTCCGTTTTCAGTACGGCGACTATCCGGCCGACGAAGGTCTCTCACACCTCGGTATGTATCGGGCGACCCAGGCGTGGATGATCGCCAAGCATCTCGGCATCCCCTTTCATCTCTCGCCCGAGCTCATCGACGGGCTGAACGAGTGGGTCGTTCCTCACGCAGACGAGTGGCGCAGCTTCGGCGTCTTCCCTCCCGCGATCGAGCCGCCGGCCGGGGCAGACGACGAGACGCGACTGCTGTGTGCGATCGGGTTCTGGGTGCCGTAGCGCCGATCGGTGCCTCTCGTCACTGAGGTGCGGAAAGTGGCCGCGTCGATTCGTTGCGAAGCGGCCCTTTCCCGCACTTCAGTGAGCGACAGCGCTTACGCGAACGCGTTCACGCCCGTGAGCTCGGCCGACAGCGCCCACAGTCGGGCGGCGTCGTCGCGATCGATCGCGTGCGCATCCACCCCTGCGAAGCGGGCCGTCGGGCTGCCGGCGACCGTGGGCTCGGCGATGTCGCAGTCCTCGCAGTAGACGCCGCCCATTCCGTCGAGCTGCGGTGAGGTCGCTGCCCACGTCGAGGTCGCGGCTCCCTGGGCGGGCGTCTTGAAGCGCTCGTTCACGGTGCCGTCCTCGGTGATCCAGCCCGAGGCGATCATCTCCTCGCGAGGCAGGTGACGCTGCAGCTCGGTCATGATGCCGCCCGGATGCGCCGCGAAGGCCCTGACCCCGAACGGCGCCCCGAGCGTATCCAGCTGCACGGCGAACAGGCTGTCGGCCGTCTTCGCCTGGCCGTACGCCTGCCACTTGTCGTAGCCGGTCGTGAACTGCGGGTCGTCGAAGCGCATGGGGCTGAGCTTGTGACCCGTCGACGAGAGCGCCACGACGCGGGCTCCGCCGTCTGCGACGAGCGCGGGCCACAGCAGGTTCGTGAGCACGTAGTGGCCCAGGTGGTTCGTGGCGAACTGCGACTCCCAGCCGTCGCCCACTCGCGCCTCGGGCGAGGCCATGATCGCCGCGTTGTTGATGAGGATGTCGAGGCCCATACCCGAGGAGAGGTAGCGCTCGGCGAAGGAACGCACGCTGGCCAGATCAGACAGGTCCAGTCTGTCGACGGCCACGCCCATGAGACCGCGCTCCTCGAGGGCCTGCCGCGCAACGTCGGGTCGGCGGGCCGGCACGATCACCTGCGCACCGGCATCCGTCAGCGCCGCGACCGTCTCGATGCCGAGCCCCGAGTACCCACCCGTGACGATGGCCGTCTTGCCCGCGAGGTCGATTCCCGCGAGCACGTCGCTCGCCGTCGACCGGTCGGTGAATCCAGAGGGAAGCGCGTGCTGGGGAGTCGTTGTCATTGGTCAAGCGTATGCCTGTTTCGGAGGCTAGATTCGGGGGATGCACCTCTTCTTCCGCACGGTCTGGTACCAGTGGCGCGCCCGAACGAGACGTCGCGTCGGAACGTTCGACGTCGCATCCACGCCCTTTCGTGTGCTGCCCAGCGACCTCGACCTGTTCCGGCACATGAACAACGGCGTCTACCTGTCGATCCTCGACCTGGGCAGGCTCGACATGCTCGTGCGCAGCGGCATCTGGGCGATCGTGAACGGCCGCGGCTGGTACCCCGTGGTCGTCGCCGAGACCATCAGCTTTCGCAAGTCGCTCACCCTCTGGCAGCGCTTCGACGTCGAGTCGCGCGTGCTCGGCTTCGACGACAAGGCCGTCTACGTGGAGCAGCGCTTCACGGTCGACGGAGAGATCTACGCGCAGGCGTTCATCCGCGGCCGGTTTCTGAAGCGCACCGGCGGCGTGGTGCCGATGCACGAGCTTCTGGATGCCGTGGGCCCGATCCCCGCCGAGGTCACGGTCCCGGAATGGTTGCACGAGTGGGGCCAGACCACCGCGCTGCCCCCGACGAAGGCCCCCGCGCCGAGCGAGTGGTGACTAGTCTGGGTGGCACATCGCATCCACCTTCGTCAGGGGAGAACTATGACCACGATTCCAGGAATCGACCCGTCGGCGCCGCCGAGCGGCACCGGCTGCGTGGAGTGCCTCGAGACAGAGGATCAGTGGTGGTTCCACCTGCGTCGCTGCGCGCAGTGCGGGCACATCGGCTGCTGCGACAGTTCGCCCAACCAGCATGCATCGAAGCATGGCGCTGAGACGGGACACCCGATCATCCAGAGCTTCGAGCCCGGCGAGGACTGGGTGTGGAGCTTTGAGACCAACCAGTACTACGACGGTGCTCCGCAGCTCGCCGCCCCCGACAGCCACCCCGCCGACCAGCCCGTTCCCGGGCCTGCCGGGCGGGTTCCCTCGAACTGGCAGGAATTGTTGAACCAGTAGGGGAGTTCACTTCCTCGTTCCCTGAGCTTGTCGAAGGGGACTCGCGTTCCCTGAGCTTGTCGAAGGGCAGCGATTTCGAGGATTCCCTTCGACAAGCTCAGGGAACGGATACCTAGAGAGGGAGGGCGGCACCGTGGAGGACTCCGTTGTCACGATCATCTGGATCGTGTCGTTCGTGGTGGTCACCGTCGCCGTCAGCGGGCTGACGAAGCGCATCGGCTGGTCGGCACCCGTGTCGCTGGTGCTCGTGGGCGCCGTGGCCTCGTTCGTGCCCGGCGTGCCCCACCTCGAGATCGAGCCGGACCTCATCCTCTACGGGCTGCTGCCCCCGCTGCTGTTCGCGGCGGCCATCCGCACGTCGTTCGTCGATGTACGCGCCCGGCGCGACGGCATCCTGCTTCTGTCTGTGGGTCTCGTCGCCTTCACCGTGGTGGTCGTCGGCTTCACCGCGTGGCTCATCATTCCCGCGATCACGCTGGCCGCCGCGTTCGCGTTCGGCGCCGTGGTCGCGCCGACGGATGCCGTGGCCGTGACCGCCGTCGCCGGGCGCCTCGGGCTGCCCCGGCGGCTCGTCACCGTGCTCGAGGGCGAGAGCCTGCTCAACGACGCCACCGCCCTCGTCGCCCTGAACGCGGCGGTGCTCGCCATGATCAGCGTCATCAACCCGTGGATGGTGGCGGCCGATTTCGTGATCGCCGTGGTCGTCGGCGTCGCGGTCGGGCTGGGCGTGGGATGGGTGCTCTCGAAGATCCGGCAGCAGCTGCGCGCCCCCGTGCTCGACACGAGCCTGTCGCTGGTCACGCCGTATCTCGCGTTCATCCCCGCGCAGCTCTTCCACGGGTCCGGTGTGCTCGCGGTCGTCGTGGCCGGACTGTTCCTCGGCTACCGGTCGCCGGTCATACAGACGGCCGAGGCGCGCATCGCCGAGTCGATCAACTGGCGCACCATCCAGTTCCTGCTCGAGAACGCCGTCTTCCTGCTCATGGGCCTCGCCCTGGCCGAGATCTTCGACGGGGTCGTCGACTCGGGCCCGGGATTCTGGCCGACCGTGGGCATCTCGGCGATCATCCTGCTTGCGCTCCTCGTGTCGCGGGTGGTCTGGATGCTCATCACCACCTCGGTCTATCGGTTCGGCCCCCAGTGGTTGCGGGGTCGCGGATGGAGCTGGCGCACCGGGATCGCGGTGTCGTTCGCGGGCATCCGGGGCGTGGTCACGCTCGCAGCCGTGTTCCTGCTGCCGGAGGAGACGCCGAACAGGGAGTTCCTCCAGTTCCTGGCGTTCGTCGTGGTGGCGGGCACTCTGGTCGAGGGGCTGGGGCTGCCCTGGCTCATCCGCCGACTGCGGCTTCCTCCGCCCGATGTCGAGCAGGAGCGCGGGGAGACGCAGCGGCTCATGGTCGAGGCGCAGACCGCGGGGCTCGATCTGCTTGAGCAGCAGGAGCTCGAGGGAGTCGAACCCGGAGTCGTCGAACGACTGCGCACGAACGCCCGCTTTCTCGCAGAGGCGCTCGAGAACCCGCCCGAGGGAGACCGCGAGACGCGTCCCGCGTCGTACAACAGGCTGCGTCGGTTGATGGTGCAGGCCGAGCGGCAGGCGGTGCTCGACGCCCGGGCCGAGGGCCGCTACCAGGAGCGCGCGGTGAAGACGACGCTGGCGTTCATCGACGCGGAGGAGTCCGCGCTCGACATGCACAAGCCGCCGAAGCCGGGCTCGAACCTTACCTGAGCAGTTCTGCGCGGGCGGGTGTTGCCCGCGGCGACGGATGTTGCTGGTCGCCCGGCAACATCCGTCGCGACGAGCAACAATCGCCTACGGCTTGAGGAGTTCTGCGCGGGCGGCGGCCGCGCCGTCCACCCCGAGGGGCCACTCCGGGCGGGGGAAGTTCTCGCGGTCGAGGCGCAGTTTCTGCATCGTGTTCGGTTCTCCCGGGCGCGGTTCGACCACGGTGACGCCCGCGTCGACATAGCCCAGGCGGCGCGAGACACCGAGCGACGACGCGTTCCACGTGGCCGCGCTCGACTCGGCGACCTCCACATCGAGATGATCGAACGCGAACAGCAGGATGGCGGCCCGCATCTCGGTTCCGAATCCGTGGCCCTGCGCCGCCCGGGTGAGCCACGACCCCGACGACACGGTCTTCGTGCGGGCGAGGTTCTCTGCGCGCACATCCTGCATGCCGATCACGCGGCCCTCGTGCAGAACGACGAAGTCGAGGGTCCAGGTGCCGGGCTGCACGGTGGTGCGCAGGTGCCAGTGGTACTTCGCGAAGTCGCGGGCGAGCTGCTCGGGCTCCGCGTCGGTCCAGGGCGAGTCGAACGGCATCCGATCAGCCGGGTGGATGCCTGCCAGCACGGCCTCGACGATGGCCGGAAGATCGTCGTCGCGCATCAGCCGCAGCTCGAGCCGGGGCGAGCGAAGCCGCAGGGCGAAGAGGGGCCACACGTCGTCGAGGGTCAGCATGGTGCCCCAGAGTACTCGACCTCCGCTATCCGCTCCTGCTGGGTGCATCCGCGCCGCGTCGGCCGGTAGCGGATGCGCCGAACCGGCGCGGATGCGTTCAGGCGGCGGCGCGGTGACGGCGGATGCGGCGCACCACGAGCCACACGACCACACCGGCGATAGCCGCGTAGACGATGTAGTTGAGGTAGTCGCTGTACTTCTCGATGAGCTCGTACTGCGTTCCGAGGGCAGCGCCGAGGCCGATCAGAAGGCCGTTCCAGATGGCGCTGCCCGCGATCGTGAAGATGCTGAAGCTCACCAGGTTCATGCGCTCGGCACCGGCGGGAAGCGAGATGAGGCTGCGCACGCCCGGAATGAACCGGCCGAAGAATACGGCCGACTTTCCGTGCCTGGAGAACCACGAGGCGGCCTTCTCGAAGTCCTCTTTGTCGACGAGCGGCAGCTTCGACAGCCCCGCGATCGCCCTGTCCATGCCGAGCTTGGCGCCGAGCCAGTACAGAACGAGCGAGCCCACGTAGGCGCCGAGCGTGCTGGTGATGACGACGAGCACGATGCTCAGCTCGCCACGCTGCGCCAGAAAACCCGCGAGCGGCAGGATGACCTCGCTCGGAATGGGAGGGAAGACGGTCTCGATCAGGGTGAAGAGCCCCACGCCCCACTCGCCGATGCCTTCCATCAGGGTGAGCGCGAAGCCGGCGAGCCCGCCGAGCTCGGTGGGATTGCCTGCTGTTCGAATCATCCCTTCAAGGGTGGCATGCCAGCGAAGGCTCAGCCTCCTAAGGGGCTGGGAACAGCGCTCCTCGGAGCGCGGCCGCCTGCGCCCGCCAGAACCGTCGAGAGACGGGCTTCTCGGCGAAGAGCACGTCGAAGCCGTGGAACGCGCCCTTCACGACGGTGCTCTCGCACGGAACACCGGCCTCGCGCAGCCTGCGCGCGTACTCGAGATCCTCGTCGAGGAAGAGATCGAGCGACCCCACGCCGATCCACGCTGGCGGCAGGCCCGAGAGGTCTTCCCGCCGGGCGGGTGCCGCGTACGGCGAGATGCCGGGACCGCCGGGGGCGGTGCCGAGGTACGACGACCAGCCGTAGCGGTTGCTGCCCGGGCTCCAGATGCGCACGTTGCGGGTGTCGAGATCGTCGCGCAGAACCGAGCGGTCGTCGAGCATGGGGTAGACGAGCAGCTGGAAGGCGGGAACGATCTCGCCCCTGTCGTGCGCGTAGAGCGCGAGTCCCGCGGCGAGCCCGCCGCCCGCGCTCGCACCTCCGATCGCGATGCGCTCGGGGTCGACGCCCCGCTCGGCCGCGTGCTCGGCCAGCCAGCTCAGGCCGGCATAGGCATCCTCGATCGCGGCGGGCGCCGGATGCTCGGGGCCGAGCCGATAACGCAGGCCCACCACCGTGATCCCCAGCGTGCGGGCGAAGTCGATGCTGGAGCGCTCGTCTTGAACCGGGTCGCCCTGCAGGAATCCGCCGCCGTGAATCCAGAACAGGGCGGGCGCCGGCCCCGTGAGCGTTCTCGGCCGGTACACCCGCAGCGAGACGTCCGGACCGCCGGGAGCGCCGGGCACCGTGATCTCGTCGATCAGCATGTCCTCGGGCGTCGGCGGTGTTCGCTGCGGAACACGGCTCATCACCGACACCACTCGCGGCCCGAACGAGAACCGCGGAATGAAGCGGCCGACGGCGAGATCCGGATGAAAGGCGCTCATAGATCCTCCTCGATCAACGCAACCGTACAACAGTCTCCGGTACGGGCTCAGCTCGAGATCATCGCGATGCGCACCGTGACGCTGGCCTGCACCCTCGTGCGGGAGAGCAGGTCGACGATGTGGTCGTGGGCTGCGCGACCCGTCTGGTGGGCGGGCGCACGTTCATCGACGCCGATGACCGCGGTGACGGTCGTGCCCTGCTCACCCGCCTCGACACTGATCAGCGGGGCCGGAACTGCGGGCGCGGGAACGACGGCTGCGCCGACCTCCTCGACGACGACCTCGACGATGGGAGCGCTCGAATAGATGGCGGTGACGCCGTCGACGTCGCGGAGGACCTTCTCGATCTCGACGGCGAGCGCGGTCGCGGGGGAATCGGCCATGCGGGTGTTCCTCTGCATCAGGCTCGAGTCGATCACCCCCGAGCGGGTTCGGCATGCAGCCATTTCTCAGCTTTTTCGCACACCTGGGGCGTGACGATCGGGCGTCGACATGCGTCCTACGGGTAAGAGTCGCACACACGGATTTCTTCATCGAAGTCTTGACACGAGTCGATGTCGTCGGTTTCGGCGTCGACATGCGAGCGTGCGCGACTCCCGCCGGCCGCACCCCGCGAACCGGGAGAACCCGAGAAGAACAGGAACGACATCATGAGCGCAGCAGACAAGATCCAGAACGCCGCCGAAGACCTCAAGGGCAAGGCGAAGGAAGCACTCGGAAACCTCACCAACGACGACAGCAAGGTCGCGGAGGGCAAGGCCGACCAGGCCAAGGCCGACGCCAAGAAGGCCGGCGAGAACGTCAAGGACGCCTTCAAGCACTGATCGCACCTCACCCTCTTCGACCCCGGCCTCCGTCTACGAGGCCGGGGTCGAAGCATCCGAATCACCGACAGGACCCTGATGGGAAAAATCATCTACGGCAACTCGGGGGTCGAAATGATCCTCGACGACAGGCCGCTCAACCACGTGCGCGTGGTCGTGCTGGCCAAACTCCGACGGGGCGAGAGCTTCGCCCTCTCGTGGGAGAACGACCGCGGCCACCACATGATGTGGCTGCACCCCGCGATTCCACTCGCATTCACCTTCTCGGGCAAGAGGCACCCGGCGCTCAACCGCGCCTGGGTCGACGCGCTCATGCGCACGGCGAACTCGGCCACAGGTCTCGAGGTCGTGCCCGAACCGCCTGAGACAGAACGATGAGACACCGCCCACGGAGTGTGTGGTTCGCGCTCGGCACGGGAACCATCACGACGATCATCGTCGCGGCGATCGTGCTCGTGCCGGTCGCGGGGCTCGTCGGCTCCGCCGCGGCGGCGGCCCCGTTCGTCGACTTCCCCGTCGCGAGCATGACCGTCGCCGTCGTCGGCGGCTACGCGCTGGCTGCCGGACTCCTGGCGCTCATCCTGCGCATCCGTCGCGGCCCGCTGGCCTGGATCTGCGCCGTCGCCGCCGTCATCGCCGCGCTCGTCGTGTCGGTGTACCCGCTGGCCGCGGGCGCCGGAGCGGCCGCAGCAGAAGCCGGCGAGGCGATCCCGACGATCGTCGACTGGGTCGGCAGGCTGCAGCAACTGCTGCCCTGACCGATCGAGTTTCTGTTCCCGCCAAGTCGTCCAAAAGATTTTCAGATTCTTTCGTGACGAACCGGTCGCATCACACGACCTATCCATGAAGCAGCACCAAGCCCCGGAGAATCCGGGCACTCATACCAAGGAGACAATCATGGCCACCACGCCCACCCCCGCCACTCCCGCCACCGCGGCGAATGCACTGCCCGTGTCGACCACGCTCGGCAAGACCACCATCAACGATGGAGTCGTCGCCAAGGTCGCCGGCATCGCCGCCCGCGAATCCCGCGGAGTCTTCGCCCTCGGTGGCGGAGCCGCCCGCGCGTTCGGCGCCATCCGCGAGGCCGTCGCCGGTGCGGACCAGAGCCAGGGCATCAACGTCGAGGTCGGCGAGAAGCAGGTCGCCGTCGACGTCACCATCGTCGCCGAGTACCCCGCGCCCCTGCAGGACGTGGCCGACGGCGTTCGCGACAACGTGATCCGCGCCGTCGAGACCATCGTCGGACTCGAGGTCACCGAGGTCAACGTGACCGTCAACGACGTGCACCTGCCCTCCGACGACAACAACAAGGACGACGCAGCAGAGGCGCGAGTCCAGTGACCCCCTCGGCAACCCGCACGGGCATCCTCATCGGCGCGGTCCTCGCGCTCACCTGGATCGTGCTCGGATTCTGGGCGTTCTTCTTCGTCGCCATCGCCATGGCCATCGGTGCCCTCATCGGCCGCGTCATCGAGGGCAAGCTCGACGTGACCAGTCTTGTCGACGCGTTCCGCGGCAAGCGCTCCTCGTCATGAGCATCGCCTCGACGACCGAGACCGGAGCGGCACAGCGCGGTCGCACCCGTGTCACGTCGAAGGCCCTGAACAAGGTCGTGTCGGCGGTCACCGCCGACGCCCTCGGGGTCGACGCCGCGCGCGTGGGCGTCGAACTCGCCGACCACACGGGTGCGCTGGCCCTGGTCGTGACCACCCCCATCCGGATCGTGTCGCTCGATCGAGTGAGCACCGACAACTCGGTCGTCGCACGATCGGGCGGAACGATCCTCGACAGGGCCGGCCAGGCGCAGACGACGATCCGCGATCGGGTGAGCGCGCTCACCGGTTCGCAGATCGCCCGCGTCACCGTGAAGGTCTCCGGCGTCACCATCCAGCCAGAGGAGAGAGTGAAATGAGCTCCGACAACAAGGCTCTCTACGCGCGGATGAGCCGGCGCGAGACCCACTCGCCGCGCTCACTGCTCGCGATCGTTCTCGCGGTCGTGCTGATCATCGTGTTCGCCTGGGTGGGCACCGAGGTCGTGATCGCCCTTCTCGGGCTTCCCGCCCTGCTGGTCGCGCCATCCGACATGTTCGCGTCGGCCCTGGGCCTCGCCGAGCAGCCGGCAGCGATCGTTGCGGCCGCGGGAATCGTCGTGGCGGTGATCGGTCTCGTGCTGATCATCCTGTCGCTCTCGCCCGGCCGCCGCGCCCGTCATGTGATCGACACCGAGCGTGCGGCGACCGTCGTCGACAACGAGGTCATCGCATCCGCCCTGGCCCGGCACGCGTCGTACGCGGGCAACGTCGACCCCGACAACACCACCGTGTCGGTCTCGCACCGCCGCGCCGTGGTCGACCTCACCCCCACATCCGGAATCCCGGCCAATCGCGACGACGTGACCGAGGCCGTGACGGCCCAGCTCGACGCATACGGCCTGCGCCCCACCGTTCGGGCACGGGTTCAGATCGCAGAGAAAGCGAAGGTAGGCGCATGAACAGCACCAATCGTGCAGCCAACAGGCTGCTGATCTTCGTCTGCGGTCTACTTCTGCTCGTCGTCGGTGCGGCCGCGGCCGCCGCCGTGCTCGTTCCGTTCGTTCGGGATGCCTGGAAGGACAAGAGCGGGCAGGTCACCGACCAGGTGGCGAGCTGGCTCGAGCAGACTCAGCTCGCCGGCATCGGAGTGAGCTGGATTCTCATCGCCGTCGTCGCGCTGCTCGTGATCGCCATCATCGTTCTGATCGTGTTCATCTCACGGCAGGGGCGCGGCCACACCGGGATCGCGCTGACCGACCCCACGAGCGAGCACGGGTCGACCGTGATAGAGTCGTCGGTCGCCGAGAACGCCCTGAAAGACGCGCTCGACGCACACTCCGAGTTCGTCGGCTCCCACGTCTCGACGTACAAGGTGCGCCGCACCCCCGTGCTGAAGGTGTCCGTCACCTGCCGACGCGGCGTTTCGCCGAAAGACGCGGCCGCGATCGTCGAGTCGAAGCTCCACGCGCTCGACGAGCTGCTCGGCCGCGAGCTGCCCGCGCTGATCCAGATCAGCGGCGGCTTCCGAGCCCGGGTCACCAAGACCACCCGCCTGCAGTAACTCTTGAGAAAGAAGAAGAACATGCCCAAACCCCTCGTGTGGCTCGTCGTGATCGTCGTCGGAACAACCGCCTACGTCGTCGGAGCCAAGGCCGGCCACGGCCGCTACAAGGAGATCAGCGAGACGGCGAAAGCCTTCTGGAACGATCCCGCCGTGAAGAAGGCCCGCGCCCGCGCCCAGAAGAAGACGCAGAAGGCGGCCAAGAAGGCCGTGAAGAAGATCTCGAAGTAACTGCGCTCGTCCACCCCCGCCCCACCACGCAAGGAACGCACATCATGACCGACAAATCCCCGAAGCACACCGCCGATGATGTCATCGACAAGGCTGCAGACACCGCGCACGACCTGGCCGACAAGGCGGGCGTCGAGGGCGACGTGAAGAAGACCGTCGACCGGGCCTCCGACGCGGCCAAGGACGCCGCCGGCACAGCCTCCGACGTGGCCGAGGACATCGGTCGAAAGGTCGAGAAGACGGCCGATGATGTCGTCTCGTCGGCCCGGGACTTCGCTGATGAGGGCAGCAGCCGCATCCGTTCGGCCTACGATGACAACCCGACGCGGTTCGTGACCGTCGCCGCGCTCGTGGGTGCCGCTGTCATCGCGCTCGTGGTCGCCCTGGCCAAGCGCAGGTAGCCGCCCCGTCAGGCCGAGCCGTCGACGTAGACCCAGGCTCCGTCGACGCGCGTGAAGGTGCTGATCTCGTGCTGCACGCCCGACGATCGGCCCTCCGGCGCATCCACCCGGTACTTCGCGCGGAACTCGACGACACCGTCGGTGTCGCGTTCCGCACCGCGCTCGGTGCGCACGATCTCGAGCCACAGCCAGCGCGTGTCGGCGTCGAGTTCGAGCGTCGCCGGGCGGGTATCCGGATGCCACGACCGCAGCAGGTAGGCCGGGTCGCCCACCGCGAACGCCGAGAACCGCGACCGCATGAGCCGCTCGGCCGTCGGCGCGGGGGAGAGCCCGAGGTGGATCGGGCGACAGCACTCGCCGTAGCTCAGGCCGGAGCCGCAGGGGCAGCGCGCGTCCGTTTCCACCCCTCCATTATCGGTGGGGCAGCGCGTGTCAGTGGAACTGCGGAATGATCAGGTACAGCCCGTAGAGCACCGCCGCCACGCAGACGGCCAGGCAGGCGAACGCGCCGACGGTCGCGCCGAGAGGCCTCGAGCCCCTGGCGGTCGACACGATCGATCCGTCGGCGCCCGTGTCGTCGTCGGAGCCGACCGCCAGCAGGCGCAGTCCCAGTGCGAAGAACACGACGATGGCGACGGCGGCGCCGAAGGCCACGACGAAGACGATGCCGAATGCGGCCCAGTCGACGCCGAGGAACTTCTCCGAGCCGTCGGCTGCCACGACGAGAGCGGTGGCGGTGGAGTCGATCATGATCAGGCCTTTCCGGTCGATGCGGTCTCGGGTTCACGCGATTCCGCGTCGACGTCGTTCACATTGTCGTGGGTGACGGGGTGCCTGCGCGCAAGGAACACGAACGCCAGCCCGCCGGCGAGGGCCAGCACGGCCACGACGATGAGTCCCACGGTGCTGGTGCTCGCGATCCAGGCGGCGAGCCCGCCCACCAGAGCTGCGGCCGGCAGGGTGAACACCCAGGCCATGGCGATGCGTCCGACGACTCCCCAGTGCACGGTCGCGAGCTTCTTGCCGAGGCCCGAGCCGACGACGGCGCCGGAGGTGACCTGCGTGGTCGACAGGGCGAATCCGAGGTGTGACGAGATGAGGATGGTTGCGGCCGAGCTGGTCTCTGCGGCGAAGCCCTGGGCCGGCTGCACGTCTGTGATGCGCTTGCCGACCGTGCGCATGATGCGCCAGCCGCCCAGGTAGGTGCCGAGCGCGATGGCCAGACCGCAGGATGCGACGACCCAGAACTGCGGGCCCGTTCCCGACCCCTGGTAGCCGGCCGCGATGAGCGTGAGCGTGATGACGCCCATCGTCTTCTGCGCGTCGTTGGTGCCGTGGGCGAGCGACACGAGGGAGGCCGAGATCGTCTGTCCGTGCCGGAAGCCGGCATCCGCCCCTCGTGAGCGGGCCTGCTTGGTGATGCGGTAGGCGGCGTAGGTCGCCACCAGCGCGACGAGGCCGGCGACGAGCGGCGAGAAGAGCGCGGGCAGCACGACCTTCGAGAGCACGACGGCGAAGTCGACCGATCCGAATCCGGCGCCGATGATCGCCGCTCCGATGAGGCCGCCGAAGAGGGCGTGGGTCGAGCTCGACGGCAGTCCGAGGTACCAGGTGCCGAGGTTCCAGAGCACGGCGCCGACGAGTCCGGCGAAGATCATCGTGGGCGTGATCTGCACACCCCCGTCGCCCTCCTTGATGATGCCCTGCGAGATGGTCTTCGCCACCTCGGTCGAGAGGAAGGCACCGACAAGGTTGAGCACGGCCGAGATGGTGACCGCGACCTTCGGCTTGAGCGCGCCGGTCGCGACCGAGGTCGCCATGGCGTTGGCCGTGTCGTGGAAGCCGTTCGTGAAGTCGAACACGAGGGCGATGGTCACGACGAGCAGAACGGTGATGAGAACATCCACGTTTTCGTCCCTTCGAATCGGGCACTCCTGGCGATCGGGAAGCGGTTCGTTCGGCGATCGCGGGCGACGGTACGCCCCGACGGTTAAATCGGGATGAACAACGCCGGAGCGATAGTCTCAGCAGCCGTTAACCTCGGCGGCGCACCCTGAACGGCATGTCGATGTCAGAGCCTTTCGAACCCCAGATCGAGCGCCACCCCGCAGACCGAGACGAAGATCTCGACCTGCACGACGGACCGGTCGACGGACCGGACACACTCCCCGGCAACGATGCCGGGGAAGAGGGCACGCTGCAGCAGCACGAGTCCACGAAGGACATCCCTTTCCGACGTCCGACGCCCGGCGAGCACCTGACTCCGGAGCAGCTCGAAGCCGAACTCGACGACTGAGACGCCCCGCACCTGGCGCGCGTCAGCGCAGCGCGGTCGGCACCACGTCGCGGCGCTGCCAGCGCACCGAGATGCTGCGCCTGAAGTCGGAGCGGCCGAAGCCCTCCTGCAGTTCGTGAACGACGGCCGCCATCGATGCGGCGAGTGCCTTTTCGTCGGCCGCGACAACGCTGAGCGTGAGCGACCGGCCCTCCTGCCTCACCAGCGCGCGCCCCGCGATGGGAATCGACACGATGAAGCCCTGGGCATCCACCGGCATGCGTCGATATCGAGCGAGCCGATCGGTGAAGACCGAGAGGGCGTGTGGGGAGTCGAATGCGGTGAGGATCGCCGTTGACGTCTGCATGGGGGCACCCTCGCAGGTCGCGGTGACGGGGCGGTGAACGCGCCGTGACGGGAGATCGTCACGCGTCGATGCGATGAATGTCCGAACCTCGGGTTAGCCTGCCGTCACCATGACTCTCGAAGCGCCCCGCACCACCGTCGACACCGTCGCCGGTGACGTCGCCGCCGGTGCCGCCGTGGTCACCGTCTATGCGCCGGCGCACGAGGTCGACGTCGCGCGAACGATGGGCGTGCACTCCCGGGGCACGGGAGACCCGACCTGCCGGTCGACGCCCGAGGGGTTCTGGCGCACGGTGCGCACACCGGAGGGCGCTGCCACGTTGCTGATGCGCCAGCGACAGCACGGCATCGAGGCGCGAGCCTGGGGGCCGGGCGCGCACTGGGCGATCGACCGGGTGCCCGCACTGCTCGGTGCCGACGACGACTGGTCGGGGCTGACGCTGCACACCCATCCGGCGCTCGCCGAGGTGCGTCGCCGCAATCCGGGCATGCGCCTCAGCCGCTCCGGCCTCATCATGGAGGCGCTCGTACCCGCGATCATCGAGCAGAAGGTCACCACGCTCGAGGCGCATCGTGCCTGGTACCGCCTCATACGCATCTACGGCGAGGTCGCGCCGGGCCCCGCGCCCGCGGGCATGCACGTCGCGCCCAGCGCGGAGACCTGGCGCGGAGTGCCGTCGTGGCAGTGGCATCGTGCCGGCGTCGACCCGCGCCGCAGCCGCACCGTGGTGTCGGCATGCCAGTTGGCCACGGCGCTCGAGCGCGCCGCGACGGTGGATGCGGAGACGGCGGCCACACGGCTGCAGACGCTGCCGGGCATCGGCAGGTGGACGGCGGCCGAGACCACCCAGCGCAGCCACGCCGACCCCGACGCGGTGAGCGTGGGCGACTATCACCTCGCCGCGCACGTGGGCTACGCGCTCACGGGTTCGCCCGTCGACGACGACGGCATGCTCGAGCTGCTCGAACCGTGGCGCGGACACCGTCAGCGCGTCGTGCGGCTCATTCTCGCCAGCGGCTTCGCCAAGCCGAGGCACGGCCCGCGCATGACGATTCAAGATCACCGCGGTCACTGATCGGCGCCGCGGGGCTGCTCGACTACCGCAGCACGGCCTTCGAATGGTCGGCCGGGTTCACCAGAACGTCGACTTCGGTTCCCGGCTGCCACTCGAACTGCGCCCTCTCGGGAATCAGTTGGCGCTGCTGGAGTTCGTAGACCTCGAACCCCTCGAGATCGATGCGGAGCGTCACGTCGAAGAACTCGTTGCGGTCGACCCATTCGTCGGTGCGAGCGACCGAGACGATGATGGCCGTGCCGGGCAGCCAGTGGCGCATCAACCCCGAATCGACGTCGAACGGATTCTCGATGTCGTCGATGCCCCCGTCAATCATTGAGCCATCGTAGCCACAATGACTCAGTGAGAGTCAAGACTATTGAGTAACAATCAGCTACTGGCGGACGCATCCGAGCGCAGCTCGAGAACGGCCATCGCCGCGTTGTGGCCGCCGAGGCCGCTCACGGCCCCGCCGCGGCGGGCACCCGAACCGCAGAGCAGGATGCGGTCGTGACCGGTCGCGACTCCCCAGCGCTCGGCCGGGCTCTCGAGCGGGGCGTCATCGTCGACGAACGGCCACGACAGCGGTCCGTGGAAGATGTTGCCGCCCGGCATGCCGAGCGATCGTTCGATGTCGAGCGTGGTCTTGGTCTCGATGCAGGGGTGTCCCTCTGAGTCGAGCAGCAGGCATCCCTCGATCGGCTCGGCGAGCACGCTGTTCAGCGAATCGATGACCGCGGCCTGCAGGCGCTCACGCATCTCGTCGTTGTTCTCGTCGGTGATGAGGCGGGACGGCACGTGCAAGCCGAACACGGTGAGGGTCTGGGCGCCGGATGCCTGCAGCTCGGGTGACAGGATCGACGGGTCGGTGAGCGAGTGGCAGTAGATCTCGGCGGGCAAGGGCGACGGGAGAGCGCCCGCCTCGGCCGCATCCACGGCCCGATCGAGCTCGGCGTAGCCCTCGTGGATGTGGAACGTCCCTCCGAAGGCGGCCTCGGGTGACACACTCTCGTCGAGCAGCCGCGGCAGGCGCGAGAGCAGCAGGTTCACCTTCACCTGGGCGCCCTCCGGCTTGGGGCGAACCCCGGCCTCGCCCTCGCCGAGCAGGCGGTCGAGCACCCAGGGGGCGACGTTCGACAATACGTGGCCGGCGCGCACGAACCGCTCCGACCCGTCGAGAGTGAACGACACGGTGCCGTCGGGGTCGATCGCGGTGACCTCCGCACCCGTCACGATGGTGGCACCGGCCTCCGTGGCCGCATGCCAGAGCGCACCGCTCACGGCACCCATGCCGCCGACGGGCACATCCCAGTCCCCGGTTCCGCCGCCGATCACGTGGTACAGAAAACAGCGGTTCTGCGCGAGATCGTCGTCGGATGCTCGGGCGAACGTTCCGATGAGCGCGTCGGTGAGGAGAACGCCCCGCACGAGGTCGTTGTCGACGTCGGCCTCGATGGCTCCGGCGAGCGGATGCTCGATGAACGCGTTCCAGGCGTCGTCGTCGCCGACCAGGGCGCGGGCCTCCGCCCGCGTCATCAGCGGTTCGGTGAGGCTCGGCCACAGCGTCTCGGCGAGCCGCGCCGCGCGACCCTGGAACCGGGCGAGACCCTGCGCATCCGGTTCGGCCCCGATCGCGGCGAACGACGCCGCGGTGGCCTCGGAGTCGCCGGTGTCGATGAGCAGGCCCGTCGATGTGCCGGGCAGGGGAGTGTAGGAGGAGTAGCGGCGGCGCAGCAGCGTGAGGTCGAGACCGAGGTCGTCGATGATGCGCTGGGGCAGCAGGCTCACGAGGTAGGAGTAGCGGGAGAGCCGCGCGTCGTGGCCCGCGAACGCCTGCGCCGAGACGGCGGCCCCGCCGGTGTGATCGAGGCGCTCCAGCACCACGACCTCGAGGCCCGCTGTGGCGAGATAGGCGGCCGCGACGAGGCCGTTGTGGCCCCCGCCCACGATCACGATGTCGGCCGAATCGGGAACGGCTGCAGTGCTCATGCGTCGAGCATAGTTGCGGGGTGCGCTCCGCCTCCGGGCGTTGGGGGCACCCACGCCATATCCTCGAAGAGTGACCTCTGCGAACCCGAACTCGCCCGAATTCGAGGCCGACCCGAGCCTGACCCCCGTCGATCTCGCGGCACCGGCGATCGCCCTCGTGCGCCGCTGGCTCGACGAATCGAAAGACGTCGAGCCCGACCCCTCGGCCGAGCGCCTCGCGGGGGTTCTCGAAGATCCCGACGGCCTCGCCTTCACAGTGGGCTTCGTCGACGGTGTCGCGCGCCCCGAAGACCTGGCGGTCGCCGCCAAGAACCTGCAGGCCCTCGGCAGTCGGGTGCCCGCTTTCCTGCCCTGGTACCTGCGCAGCGCGGTCGCCGCCGGAGGCGTCTTCGGCGAGGTCGTTCCCGGAGTGGTGGTTCCCGCGGCGCGCAAGGTTCTGCGGCAGATGGTCGCACACCTGGTGATCGACGCGACCCCGGCGAGGCTGGGCGCGGCGATCGAGAAACTGCGCGCCGACGGCTCGCGGCTGAACCTCAACCTGCTCGGCGAGGCTGTTCTCGGCTCGGCCGAGGCCAGGCGTCGACTGGAGGGCACCGAGAAACTGCTCGCCCGAGACGACGTCGACTACGTGTCGGTGAAGGTGTCGGCGATCGCCAGCGACCTCTCGATGTGGGCGTTCGACGAGACGGTCGAGCGCGTCGCCGAGACCCTGCTGCCGCTGTATCGCATCGCTCTCCCCACGAACAAGTTCATCAACCTCGACATGGAGGAGTACCGCGATCTCGACCTGACCCTTGCGGTGTTCATGAGGATCCTCGACCGCGAAGAGCTGCTCGGCTACTCGGGCGGCATCGTGCTGCAGGCCTATCTGCCGGATGCGCTGGGCGCGATGCAGCGCTTGCAGACCTGGGCGGCCGAGCGTCGTTCCCGGGGCGGGGCTCCCATCAAGGTGCGCGTCGTGAAGGGCGCCAACCTCGCCATGGAGCACGTCGACGCGGCCCTCCACGGCTGGCCGCTCGCCACCTTCGACAGCAAGCGCGAGACCGACACGAACTACAAGCGGGTGCTCGAGTGGGCCCTGACCCCCGAGCGCACCGACGCCGTGCGCATCGGAGTCGCGGGTCACAACCTGTTCGACATCGCGCTCGCATGGCTGCTCGCCAAGCACCGCGGGGTGACCGACAGCATCGACTTCGAGATGCTGCTCGGCATGGCCACGGGCCAGGCCGACGCTGTGCGCCGCGAGGTGGGCGCGCTGCTGCTCTACACACCCGTCGTGCACCCCAAGGAGTTCGACGTGGCGATCAGCTACCTCGTGCGCCGACTCGAAGAGAATGCCAGCGACGAGAACTTCATGTCGAGCGTGTTCGACATCGCCGCCAGCGACACCGTGTTCGAGCGCGAGAAGAACCGCTTTCTGGCGTCTGTGGATGCGTTGGAATCTGAGCGGTTCCCTTCGACAGGCTCAGGGAACGGGACAGGCGCAGGGAACGGGAGCGGCTCAGGGAACGGGAGCGGCTCAGGGAACGGGAACGCGGCCAACCGCACGCAGGACCGCGGTGACCTCTCCGAGCTCGCCCGCGCGAACGCCTTCGAGAACACGGCCGACACCGATCCGTCGCTGGCGGCCAACCGCAGCTGGGGCCGTCGCATCCTGTCTCTTGTCGGGCCCGGCAACCGCATCGGCGTCGACACCATCGACGCGGCCGTGGTGACCGATCCCGCGGTTCTGGATGGCATCATCCACTCGGTGCGCGAGGCGGGGGCCCGTTGGGGCGCGCAGACCGGCGCCGAGCGCGCGGCCGTGCTGCGCCGGGCCGCGCTGGCGCTCGAGGCCAACCGCGACCGGCTGATCGAGGTCATGGCCTCGGAGACCGGCAAGACCATCGCGGAGGGCGACCCCGAGGTGAGCGAGGCGGTCGACTTCGCGAACTACTACGCCGAGCGCGCTGAGGAGCTCGACCGGGTCGACGGGGCCGTGTTCGTGCCGTCTGCGCTCACCGTCGTGACGCCTCCGTGGAACTTCCCCGTGGCCATCCCCGCGGGCGGTGTTCTGGCCGCCCTCGCCGCCGGCAGCGGAGTCGTCATCAAGCCGGCACCGCAGGCACGCCGATCGGCCGCCGTGCTGGTCGAGGCCCTGTGGGAGTCGGGCATCCCACGCGAGCTGCTCGCGCTCGTCGACATCGAGGAGGGCGACCTCGGCCAGAGGCTCATCTCCCACGAGCTCGTCGACCGCGTGATCCTCACCGGCGCCTACGAGACCGCGAAGCTGTTCCGCTCGTGGCGGCCGGAGCTGCCTCTTCTCGCCGAGACGAGCGGTAAGAACGCCATCGTCGTGACGCCCGCCGCCGACCTCGACCTCGCCGTGGCCGACATCGTGAAGAGCGCCTTCGGCCACGCCGGCCAGAAGTGCTCGGCCGCGTCTCTCGTGATCCTCGTGGGGTCGGTGGCGCGTTCCGAACGTTTTCACCGGCAGCTCGTGGATGCGGTGTCGTCGCTGCGGGTCGGCTACGCATCCGACCCGCTCACCGAGATGGGCCCGCTCATCGAGCCCGCCGAGGGCAAGCTGCTCGAGGGGCTCACCACGCTCGGACCGGGCGAGAAGTGGCTCGCCGAGCCGGTGCGGCGCAGCTCCGACGGGCGACTCTGGACCCCGGGGGTGCGCGAGGGCGTGCTGCCGGCCTCGACGTTCCACACCACCGAGTACTTCGGCCCCGTTCTGGGCATCATGCACGCGTCGACGCTCGAACAGGCCGTCGAGTACCAGAACGGCACCGACTACGGACTGACCGCCGGGCTGCACTCCCTCGACCCGGCCGAGGTCGAGCAGTGGCTGGCCACGGTCGAGGCGGGCAACCTCTATGTGAACCGCGGAATCACCGGTGCCATCGTGCAGCGCCAGCCGTTCGGAGGGTGGAAGCGCTCCGCCGTGGGCGCGGGCGCCAAGGCCGGCGGCCCGAACTACCTCGTGCACCTCGGATCGTGGGTCACCGAGCCGGGTGAGCCCAGCGAGGGCCTCAGCAACGCGGGGCTCGACGGTCGCGTCGGCGCTCTGCTCGACTCGGCGCAGGCCGGCCTCGACTGGACCAGCTTCGACCTCGCCCGGCGCGGGGCGAAGAGCGACGCGGTCGCCTGGTCGCAGTCGTTCGCGCCCGTCGACCGCTCAGGCCTCGGCGTCGAGCGCAACGTGCTGCGCTACCGGCCCGTTCCGGTCACGGTGCGGCTCTCCGACGACGGTGAACGGCACGAGCTGCTGCGCGTGCTGTCGGCGGCGACGCTGGCCCGGTCGAAGGTCACCCTGTCGTCGGCGCACAAGCTTCCCCGGCCGATGCGAGCGCTGCTCAAGGAGTGGGCCGTTCGCGTGGTCATCGAGAACGACGAGGCGTGGCTCGCCCGTGTGGCTGCGGAAGGGGTCTCGACCCCGCGCATCCGGCTGATCGGCGGCTCGGCTGCCGCTCTGGCCGCGGCCCTGGGTGACGAACCGGATGTCGCGGTGTACGCCGGCGAGGTCACTCGCGCCGGCCGCATCGAGCTGCTGCCGTTCCTGCGCGAGCAGGCCGTCTCGATCACGAACCACCGGTTCGGCAACCCGAGCACCCTGAGCGACGGACTGCTGTAGCTCGCGACTTCGAGTTGCCTTTTGCGGCCACGCGAGTTGGCATCGTGGCGCGGTCGAGCGGCGCGAAGTGTCATCTCGGCGAGGCGGGCCGGTGCGGGATGATGGGGGCATGAGCTCTGGCACCTTCGACTTCTTCGCGCAGGACGAGCTGCCGGGGCCGGCGCTCACTCTCGGCGAGGCGCAGCGGATCGCCCACGAGAAGTTCTGCATCGACGGCGTCGCCAGCGAGCTGGGCAGCCAGCAGGACGCGAACTTCCTGCTGATCGACGAACAGGGTCAGCGCGCCGTTCTCAAGATCGCGAACCCCGCGTTTTCGCGTCTCGAGCTCGAGGCGCAGGATGCGGCGACCCGCCATCTCGCCGAGCGGCAGCCCGGGCTGCGGCTGCCGATCTCGCGGGCCGGGGCATCCGGGGCCACGATCGAGACGGTCGACGTGGGCGGCGAGCCCATGCTCGCCCGGGTGATCGAGCACCTCGGCGGGGGCACCCTCTCGGGAGGCGGCTACCTTCCCCCGGCGGCCGTCGCGAGCCTCGGGGAGGTGGCCGCGCGCGTGTCGTCGGGCCTCGCCGACTTCGCGCATCCGGGTACCGAACGCACCCTGCAGTGGGACCTGCGGCATGCGGCCGCGGTCGTCGACCGGCTCGCCCCCTACATCTCCGACGGGTCCCGGCGAGCAGCAGTGCTGGATGCCACGGCCCGGGCCTCGGCGGCCGTCGCCACCCTCGCCGGCCGGCTTCCCGTGCAGGCGATCCACGGCGACGTGGCCGACGACAATGTGGTGTGCACGGTGTCGGCCGAGGGCTACCGGGTGGCCGACGGCGTGATTGACTTCGGCGACGTGATGACCTCGTGGCGCGTGGCCGAACTGGCCGTCGCGATCTCGTCGGTGCTGCATCACGCGGGCGCCTCCCCGCTCACGGCGCTGCCCGCGGTGCGCGCCTTCCACGCGATCGCGTCGCTCACGGGCGACGAGGTCGACGCCCTCTGGGCGCTCGTGGTTCTGCGCGGAGCCGTGCTCGTGGCCAGCGGAAACCAGCAGGCATCCATCGACGAGGGCAACGACTACGCGACCGGCGCCGTCGAGCACGAGTGGCGCATCTTCGAGGTCGCCGACAGCGTTCCGCTCGCCGTGATGACGGGCGTTCTGCGCGAGGCACTGGGTCTGGGTGCGCTGGGTTTGGATGGGCCGGGCTCGGATGGGCTGGGCGCGGCGACCTCGCCGGCGACGGTTCCGCCCGTGGTCGCGCCGCTCCTGCCTGCGCTCGATCCCTCTGCGCCGGCGGTGCTCTCGCTCTCGAGCGATTCCGACGAGATGAACGAGGGCCGCTGGCTTGCGGCGTCGGTAGAGTTCGACGCCGCCCGGCGCCTGCTCGCGACGGGCGCGGATGCCGTGATCACCCCGTACGGGGAGCGTCGGCTCTCGCGGTCTGCCGCCATGTCGCCGGAGGCCCCCGCCGTGGCCGCGCTGTCGACCTCGGTGTTCCTGCCGGTGCCGACCGCTGTGCACGCTCCCTGGTCTGGACGCCTCGAGCGCCGCGACGACGCGGTGGAGCTGGTGTCGCGCGGAGTCAGACTGGTGCTCCGCGGCGTCGACACGGGAGTTGCCTCGGGCACGCAGCTGCGGGCGGGCCAGCAGCTCGGAACGACGGCCGTCGTCGCGGCCGGGCTGTCGGCGCTGTCGGTTCAGCTCGTGACGATCGACGGGGCCGCGCCGGAGTTCGTGCAGAGTGCGCTGTTCGCCGGGTGGAGCGTGGTGAGCCCGGATGCGACGTACCTGCTGGGCCAGTCGTTCCCTGAGCCTGTCGAAGGGGAAGGGGCAGTCGACACGGGTTCCCTTCGACAAGCTCAGGGAACGGGCGCTGCTCAGGGAACGGAGGCCGCTCAGGGAACGGGCACCCCGTTGCTCGAGCGCCGCGCAGCCGTCTTCGCCGATGTGCAGGAGCACTACTACGCCGATCCGCCCCGCATCGAGCGCGGCTGGAGGCACACCCTCGTCGACACCGACGCCCGCTGCTATCTCGACATGGTGAACAACGTCGCCTCGGTCGGCCACGCGCATCCGAGAATCGCCGAAGCCGCGTACCGCCAGCTGCAGCGGTTCAACAGCAACTCGCGGTTCAACTACTCCTCTGTCGTCGAGCTCTCCGAGAGGCTCACGGCCCTGCTGCCCGACCCGCTCGACACGGTGTTCCTCGTGAACTCGGGCTCGGAGGCCGACGACCTGGCGCTGCGCATCGCGTGGGCATGGAGCGGACGGCAGGACGTCGTCTCGGTGCGCGAGGCGTACCACGGCTGGACCTTCGCGACCGATGCCGTGTCGACCTCGGTGGCCGACAACCCCGACGCCCTCGAGACGAGGCCCGACTGGGTGCACACCGTGCCGGCCCCGAACGCATACCGGGGCGAACTGCGCGGTGCCGACGCGACCCACTACGCGGGCCGAGCGGCCGCCGAGATCCGCGAGCTGACGGCATCCGGTCACCCGCCCGCGGCGTTTCTCGCCGAGGCCTTCTACGGGAACGCGGGAGGGATGCCGCTGCCCGACGGCTACCTTGCCGAGGTCTACGCGGCCGTGCGCGAGGCCGGCGGGCTGGCGATCGCCGACGAAGTGCAGGTGGGCTACGGCCGACTGGGCGAGTGGTTCTGGGGTTTCGAGCAGCAGGGGGTGGTTCCCGACATCGTGACGATCGCGAAGGCGATGGGCAACGGGCATCCGCTCGGAGCGGTGATCACGAGCCGCGAGGTGGCCGACAACTACCGCAACCAGGGGTACTTCTTCTCGTCTGCCGGAGGATCGCCGGTGTCGAGCGTCATCGGCCTGGCCGTTCTCGACATCCTGCGCGACGAGGGACTCCAGGAGAACGCGCGCGTCGTCGGAGGGCACTTGCGCTCGCGACTCGGCGCGCTCGGAGACGCACACGAGCTGGTGGGCGCGGTGCACGGATCCGGCCTCTATCTCGGCCTCGAGTTCGTGACCTCGCGCGAGACTCTCGAGCCGGCGACGCGCGAGACCGCGGCGATCTGCGAGCGGATGCGCGAGCTCGGCGTGATCATCCAGGCCACGGGCGACCGCCAGAACATCCTCAAGATCAAGCCGCCGCTGACCCTCACGATCGAGGCGGCGGACTACTTCGTCGACATGCTCGACCGGGTGCTCGCCGAGGGGTTCGGCTTCGACGAGAGGCGCCGCTCGGCGTGAGCGCCCCGTTAATCCGACTGCGCTAGCGTGCGGTCGTGACTTCACCGCGACTGGCCCGTCGACTCACGCTGGGCGACGCCGTCTTCATCGGCCTCGGATCGATGATCGGCGCCGGCGTCTTCGCCGTGTTCCAGCCCGCCGCGCAGACCGCGGGCGTCGGCCTGCTCGTGGGTCTGGCGATCGCGGCCGTCGTCGCGTTCTGCAATGCGCACTCCTCTGCGCGGCTCGCGGCGCAGTACCCCTCGGCCGGCGGAACCTACGTCTACGGCCGCGAGCTCCTCGGACCATGGTGGGGGTTCGCCGCCGGCTGGAGCTTCGTCGTCGGCAAGGTCGCCAGCTCGGCCGCCATGGCGATGACCTTCGCGGCCTACGCAGTGCCGTCTCCGTGGTCGCGCCTGGCCGCCGTCGCGGTGGTCGTCGTGCTGGTCACGGTGAACCTCTTCGGAATCACGCGCACCGCGTTTCTCACCCGGCTGATCGTGGTGCCGGTGCTGGCCCTGCTCGCCGTGGTCGTCGCATCCGGCCTTCTCGGATCGGCACCGAGCGGCCCGGGCGCCGACGCTCTCGCGGGCCCGTCGGGCGATGCCTTCGCCGTGCTGCAGTCGGCGGGCCTGCTGTTCTTCGCCTTCGCGGGGTACGCGCGCATCGCGACCCTCGGCGAGGAGGTACGCGACCCGGCCCGCACGATTCCGCGGGCGATCGGCATCGCCTTCGCTGTCGTCGTGGTCGTCTACGCCGCCGTCGGAGTGACGGCGCTCGGTGCCCTCGGCGCATCCGGTCTCGCGGCCAGCGACAACCCGCTCGTCGATGTCGTGACGGCCAATGGATGGGCGTGGGCCTCGCCGCTGGTGCGCATCGGGGCCGCTCTCGCCTCGCTCGGCGCGCTGCTGGCGCTCATCACCGGAATCGGTCGCACGAGCTTCGCCATGGCGCGCGAGGGAGACCTGCCGCGCTGGTTCAGCGCCGTGCATGCCCGCTACAGCACGCCGTATCGGGCGGAGATCGCGGTCGGCATCGTGGTGGTCGTGCTGGTGCTCGTCGCTGATCTGCGCGGAGTGATCGCCTTCTCGTCGTTCGGCGTTCTGCTGTACTACTTCGTGGCCAACGTGGCGGCGTTCCGGCAGCGCCGCGAGCTGCCGTGGGTTCGGATGCGCACTGTCGGGCGCGTGGTGAGTGTCGTCGGCGCGATCGGCTGCGCGGTGCTCGTCGTCACGCTGCCCCTGCCGGCCATCGTGACCGGTGCCGCAGTGGTTCTCGCCGGCTTCGCACTGCGGGCCCTGCGGATGAGTCGTGTCTAATTCAGGAGGAGTGCGTCACCGTGTGGATAGTGGCGACGGCCGCGCTCTCCTCCTGAATCAGTCGCGGGCAGCGGCGCGAACGAGGCGTGAGCCCTGGCGCTGCACCCGGTTCTGCGAGAGCGCGAGCTCGAGGCCGCGCTCGATCCACACGCGGGTCGACTCGGTGAGTCGCGAGTAGCCGAGAACCGACGCCGTCTCGCGCAGCAGCTCGTCGGAGTCGATGCTGAGCGACTCGGCGAGCAGCAGCTCGATCGCGTTCGAGATCTCCTGCGGGCTCACGTCGGTCACGGGACGAATGGCGGTCGAAGAGGTGCGACGCGCCCCCCTCCAGGTCGACGCGTCGAGCCCGGCGGGCCACACGAAGTCGTCGGGCGAGATCGCGAACGCTCCGCGCACGGTCTGCTGCAGCAGTTCACGCTTCGCGTCGCCGACGCGGCTGTAGTCGAAGCGGCGCGCGATCGTCGACACCAGTCGGTCGACGGGTATCGGCCCCTCCACCTCGAGGATGCTCGCCGCCTCGGTCTCGATGATCGGCACGGCGTCGAGGTTGTCGAGCTTCGACTGCGGGTACACCGCACTGTCGTCGGCCGGCTCGAACACGGGAAGTTCGCGCGCCAGAGTAGACGTCGACGCGGTCGTGGGGAACGCCCTCTCGGCCCGCGCATCCTCGGCGGCCCGGTCGGCGGCCTTGCCTGCGTCGCGCGTGGCCTCCACCGCATCCGCGTCGGGCAGGCGTGCACTCGCCGGGTGATCGACGGCCACGACGATCCGGGCGATCAGGGCGCTGCGGTCCCGGATCCACGCCGGCAGCCAGGCGCGGATGACCGCGGGCCACGACATCACGTCGACGAGCAGGTTCGGCGCGCCGTCACGGTCGCTCACCGTGGGGCGCGATGCCCAGCCGGGTCCGTCGACCATCACGGCGACGGCCCAAGACGACGATCCGCGGTGCCGCACGGCGAGGTCGACCGTGAACGACGAGAGTCCGAGGCCGGTCTCCACCTCGAGTCCGCGATCGCGCAGCGCGGTGGCGAGCTCGTCGACGAAGCGTCCCTGGTTGCCGGTGACGGCATCCTGCGCCCCGCCCCGGCCGCCGCCCGGAAGCGCGCCCGCGCTGCGGGTCGCCGCGAACTCGAGATACGACTTGAGGTCGGCGATTCCCTGGGCGCGCGATCGGGTGAGCTGGATGTCGGCCGCGTCGAACGAGCTGAACAGCACCACCTGCCGCTTCGCGCGGGTGACCGCCACGTTGAGCCGGCGCTCGCCGCCGGGCAGGTTGAGAGGCCCGAAGTTCAGGGGCAGGATGCCCGTGGCCAGGTCTTTCGAGAACGCGAGCGAGAACAGAATGGTGTCGCGCTCGTCGCCCTGCACGTTCTCGAGGTTCTTCACGAAGAGCTCGGAGCCGGGGGCGGCGAGCAGCGCCTTCTGGATCACCGGGTCGGTGCTGTCCTCGAGCTTGTCGAGGATGAGGTCGCGCTGCTGCACGTTGAAGCACACGACGCCGATCGACTCGCGCATCGTCGAAGGCGCCCGCAGCCGAGCCACGATCTCGTCGACGATGGCCTGCGCCTCGACCTCGTTCGTGCGGGTGCGCCCGCGGTCGAACGTGCCGTCGACCCGGCGCCAGCTGAGCCCGGTGCCGCCGGCGCCGGCCGACGCGCCGGAACCGGCCCCCGCAGCCGCCGCGCCGCTGAGCGGCGACGGCAGGCTCACGAGCTTGTTGCCGTAGTAGGCGGCGTTCGAGAACGCGATGAGGCTCTCGTCCTGGCTGCGATAGTGCCAGTTGAGCCAGAGCTGAGGCAGCCCGGACTCCACCGACTCGGTGAGGATCGACTCGAGGTCTTCGACCACCAGCGGTTCGTCGCGTTCGGGGGCCGGGGTGTCGGGACCCGTCGCATCCACCTGCATGATGCGCGTGGGAGGCATCTGCTTCGAGTCGCCCACCACGATCACGGCCTTGCCGCGCCCCATCGCCCCGATGGCCTGAGGCACCCTGATCTGCGACGCCTCGTCGAAGATCACGAGGTCGAATTCGATGCTGTCGGGGTCGAGGAAGTGCGCCACCGAGCCCGGGCTCATAAGGAACACGGGCACGATCGACGTGAGCGCGCGCGGGTAGCGGCGTGCCACCTCGCGGAAGGCGAGGCCGCCGCGCTTGCGCTCGATCTGGCGGGCGAGCTCGGCGACCTCGCCGCGCAGCTCGTCGGCGTCGAAGGGTCGGGCCGCCAGAAGTTCGGAGGCGAGTTCGCCGCGCAGCTGCTCGCGCACGAGCGCGCCCTGGTCGCGGTAGGCCGACACATGCCGATCCTGTGCGTCGCCGTCGAAGGTGTCGAGGTTCGCCGCGCGCAGCCGCTCCTCGAGCGACGCCGTGGCGAGACCCCGCATCAGGGCCTCGGATGCGTCGGTCGGCTCGATCTGGCCCGTCGCCAGCTGCGTGCTGAAGCCGGCCAGGCCCAGTTCGCGCAGGTGCTCGAGCTGGCGCCGCGTCTCGGTGAAACGCTGCAGCTGCAGCAGCCCGGTGGCGCGCACGTCGATCAGCCAGGCCACCTCGTCGGTGGCCCAGGACGAGACCCAGTCGCGTCCGTGCGTCCACTGGCGCACGGTCAGTCCGGTCGCGCCGACGGCGGCGAGCCAGCGGTTCCAGCTCGCGTCGATGTCGCGCACGATGGCGGCGTCGGCGTCGGTCGTTCCAGTGGCGCCCGCGCCCGCGCCGTCGCCTGCGCCCGCGGAGACCCAGCTCCAGGCCCTCGGGGTGCGCTTCGCCAGCCAGACGGAGCCGAGCGAGGTGCGCACGGCCGTGTCGAGGGCGGTCTTCGCCTCGGGCGCGTAGGGCTGCCAGCCGGCCGGAAGAACGAGACCCGCCAATGCCGACGCCTGGCGCTGCAGCTCCTGCGCATCCGATCGGGCCGCCTGCAACGCCACGAGCAGCGGAGTCACGGCCTTGCCGCTCGGCTCGAAGCCGGAGCGCAGCAGGGGGCGCAGGGCGGAGCGGATCGAGCGGCGGCGCAGCTCGGGAAGGAACCACGCGCCGTCGAGCGCCGTCGAGCGCTCGACCCACTCGTCGAGTCGGGGCGCCTCGATGGCGGCCGCCGAGGCATCCGTCAGAACGGCGGCGTGCCGCTCGAGGTAGTCGGCGAGGCCCGTTCGCAGGTCGTCGGATGCCTCGCGCCAGCTCGTGCGGTCGATGGCGGCCAGCGCGTCGGCGGGCGGCAGAAGGCCTCGCGAGCGGGCGTCGAGCAGCCGCGATGCGACGGGCAGCTCGGTGGCCGGGCGCAGGTCTCCGAGAACGAGGCGCGCCTCGGGCGACAGCTCGTCGAGCCGGGGGCGCACGGCGGCAAGGTCGCGCAGCGAATCCGTGACGGGTGCGACCTGCAGCCGGGCGGGATCCGTCGCGCCGACGACGAGCCACGGGTGCGCGGGCCGCAGGCCGAAGCGCTGCGCTGCATCACGGAAGTCGCGGGCGATGATGGTGGGACTCTCGTCGGGAGTGGTGGTGAGCCAGCCCGTCGGCACGGCCGCGGTCGGGCCTTCTCCGAGTGCGGCCAGGGCGTCGTAGGCCGACCACACCGTATAGCCGAGCGCGTTCGGCGAGTGCACCCGCGTGGGATGCCGGTCGAGCTCGGCGATCGCCGCGCGCAGCCGGGTGTCGGCCAGGGCCCACGCGTGCGGATCGGTGGCCACGCGCAGCCGCAGCGACTCGCGCAGCTGCTCGCGGATCGTGTTCATCGACTGCTTCGCGCCGTGCAGCTCGAGGCTGAACGCCCCGAGCCCGATCCGATCGAGCCGTCGCTTGACGACCTCGAGGGCGGCCTGCTTCTCTGCCACGAACAGCACCGTCTTGCCCTCGGTGAGCGCGTGCGCGATGAGGTTCGTGATGGTCTGCGACTTGCCCGTGCCGGGAGGGCCCTCGAGCACGAAGGACTGACCGCTGGTAGCGCGCACCACGGCCGCCATCTGCGATCCGTCGGCCGCGATCGGCAGTCGCAGGGCCGCCTCGTCGATCGTGGGACGAGAATCGCCGGCGGGCTCCACGAACGTCTCGCCCGGACGCTCGACGAGGTGCCTGACCACGGGATTCGACAGCAGGGAGCGCCAGTTGCTGTCGATGTCCTTCCAGATCTGGAAGGTGGAGAAGCGCAGGATGGCGAGACTCACCGACTCCTCGAGCCGGTAGGGCAGCTCGGCCTCCGCGAGCTGGCGGCGGATTCCCTCGAACACCGCCTCGATGGCGAGGCCGGAGTCGTCGATCGCCGGCGAGCTCAGCTCGGTGAGGTCGAGCCCCTGCGTGGTCTGGAACCACTGCAGAAGGCACAGATTGGGCTGCGCGAGGTCGTCTCCGTCGGCCGCGAGGAAGTAGGGGGTGAACGACAGGCCGCCCGTGAGGCGCACCGGCATGAGGAACAGGGGAGCGCGCGCCTCGCGCCCATCCGGCCTCGTGTGAACCAGCGTGCCCAGCGTGAGGTACAGGTAGTTGCTGCCCGTCTCCTGCTCGAGCGACTCGGCCTCGCGCTTCATGGCGCGCAGCTGCTTGCGATGCTTCTCATCGTCGAGCTGAGAGAACAGGGTGCGAGAGGTGCGGAAGACGGCGCTCAGCTCGTCGTGCGCGAGCGGCGTGTGCGAGTCGATGCCGTCGACCCGCTTGCGGCCGGATGCGTCGAGGCCGCTCGAGAGGCGCAGCTTGCGGCCCGCGTGCACGGCGTCGTCGATGGAGGGGAGAAGGCCCGGAGGCACCACGAGGTCGAGCACCTTCTGGGTGCGCGGCATGTTCAGCAGCGGATTGCGCAGGGTGAGGTCGAGCAGGTCGCGCTTCCAGTTGCGCACCCGGGCGGGGGAGTCGTCGAGGCGCTCGAGCCTCGACAGCACCTCGGCGTCGGCCGCGTCTTCGACGGGGTTCTGGGGAGCATCCTGCACGGCGTCCTGCAGGGGGGCTTGAACGGTGGCTTCGATCGGCGCGTCCTCGACTGGGGCATCACCGTCTTTGAGCGGTCCTGCGTGCCTGGCGCGCCTGACCGGCTCGTCGGTGTTCATGTTCATGGTGCGTGTCTCTCCCCTTGCATCCAGTGTCGCCTCTGTGCGCTGGAGGAAAGATGTGCCGAGCCGTGGAGGGCGAAACCGGCGGGCCGACTGCCCTGGTTTCCATGGCAGCGGGGGGTCTGTCAAGGCGGGGTGGCCGCAGAGGGAACATCCCTACCCTCGAAGCATGAAGCACATCATGTATGCAGAGAAGACACTGATGATCGGCGATGACGCGGCCGACCTGGCGATCGAGTATGCGGCGGTGCTGGCCAACCTCAGCAAAGCCGACACGATCACGCTGAACGCCTTCGACGCCGACGGCGACACGGTTGAAGCGAAGCTGCTTCTCAACTCGGGAACCAATATCGTCGCGGCTACGAGCCACAACAGCCTCGAGGAGCCCGACAACTCGGAGGCCGTCGCGTACATTCGCGAGCAGATGGTCGCTTTGAGCTCTCCGCGCTACGCGATGCCGCACGCCGGCGGCGACAGCTCCGACGCCGTCGACATCGACATGGACTTGGACGGCATCGACCGCTAGCGCCGCAAAGGGGGTCGCGCCGCTACCCGATCAGCGCAGCTTCAGGGCCTGCGAGACCAGGTCGAGGGCCTCGTCCGAAGTCAGGCCGAGCGAGCGGGTCTTCGCCGCGTAGTCCGCCGCGGCGTGCTGCGCGGCCCGATGTGCGGCGTCGCCCTGTGCAGACACCAGCGTGCCGCCCCGGCCATGGGTCTCGACGATGCCGTCGGCCTCGAGCTCCTTGTACGCGCGGGCCACGGTGTTCGCGGCGAGGCCGAGTCGTTCGGCCAGCGCGCGCACCGGCGGCAGCCGGTAGCCCGCGGGCAGCTCGCCCGAGGTGGCGAGCTCGAGAACGTGAGCCCGCAGCTGCTCGTAGGGGGGAGTGCCGCCCGCGGCATCCACCGACCAGTCGCCGGGAAACCCGGCGTCAGGCATCGGATGCCTCCGGCCGCTCGGGCGCGTCGGTGTCGGCCCGCCCACGGTCGGCCAGCGACTCGAGCAGCGCCTTCGGAACGATGAGCCGCTCGAGGTCGCCGAACGGAACCGCACCCTCGTCGGCCCGGTCGTCGGCGCTGTTGCTGAGCGCCCGCACCTGCGTGTGCAGGTTCTGCATCTTGAGGTCGAGGCGGTTCGCCGTGTCTGCCGCATCTTTCAGCTCGTCGAGCAGCGTGGCCGGAACCTCGCGGTTGTACTTGTAGTAGATCTTGTGCTCGAGGCTCGCCCAGAAGTCCATGGCGATGGTGCGGATCTGGATCTCGACCGGAACCTGCTCCACCCTGTCGGACATGAAGACGGGCACAGACACGATGAGGTGCAGGCTCGTGTAGCCGTTGGCCTTGGGGTTGGCGACGTAGTCGCGCTCGGCGATCACCGTGAGGTCGACCTGGCTCGCGAGCATGTCGCGGATCTTGTAGATGTCGCTCAGAAAGCTGCATGTGATGCGGATGCCCGCGATGTCGTGGATGCAGTCGCGGATCACCGCGGTGTCGATCGCGAGCCCCTTGCGACGCGCCTTCTCGAGAATGGAATCGGGCGACTTGAGCCTCGAGTTCACGTGCTCGATGGGGTTGTAGTCGTGCACGTGGTTGAACTCCTCGCGCAGGATGTTGATCTTCGTCATCACCTCGTCGATGCCGAACTTGTACGACATCATGAAGCGCGTGAACTCGGCCCGCAGGTCGCGGATCTCGGCCTCCGTGCGGGGCAGCTCGGTGACGGGCGGGGTGTCTGAAGGGGCGTGCACAGCGGAAGTCTGCCAGTGCTACCTGCGGATCAGGTTCGAGAGCACGATGGCGCTGCGGGTGTGATCGACGTTCGGCGCGATGCGCACCTTCTCGAGGGCCAGCTCCAGGCTCGGGATGTCGCGCGAGCGCATGTGCACGATGGCGTCGGCGCTGCCCGTGACGGTTCCCGCATCGACGACCTCGGGCACAGACGAGAGGATGCGCTTGAGCTCGGCGGGCGCGACCGTCCCGCGGCAGAACAGCTCGACATACGCCTCGGTGACCGTGCCGTCGAGGGTGGGGTCGAGCTGAATCGTGAAGCCGCGGATGATGCCGCTGCCCACGAGCCGGTCGATGCGTCTCTTCACCGCCGAGGCGGAGAGCCCGATGACCTGCCCGATATCGCCGTACCCGGTGCGGGAATTCAGCTTGAGCAGGTCGAGAATCTTGTAGTCCAGGGCGTCCATACCCCGAGGATACGCGGAATTGTTGCACGGGCAGGGAGTTCGCGCACAAGAACAGCGTTGAACGATAGTCACGCGCGGATTGCCGCATGCAAGACTGGTCTCAGGCGTGCCCGGCTGTGCAACAGGCCTGGGCCACTGGACTCAGTCCGCCTCCCGTGACAATCCTCGGAGGAACTCCCCATGACGTCCACCCTCGAAACCTCAGGCCAGTCCGCGGCTCCCGCCCGCGTCGCCACCCCGCGCCACTACCTCATGTGCCGCCCCGACCACTTCACCGTCGCCTACCGCATCAACCCGTGGATGGATCCGGCGATTCCCACCGACACCTCGCTCGCCGTGGCCCAGTGGAACACCCTCTACGAGACCTACCTCTCGCTCGGCCACACGGTCGAGCTCATCGACCAGATCCCCGGCCTGCCCGACATGGTCTACACGGCCAACGGCGGATTCGTCATCGACAACGTCGCCTACGGCGCCCTGTTCACACATCCGGAGCGCCAGCCCGAAGGGCCGGCTTTCATGGAGTGGTTCCGCGAGCACGGCTATCAGGTCGCCGAGCCGCAGAACATCAACGAGGGCGAGGGCGACTTCCTTCTCGTCGGAGATGTGATCCTCGCGGGCACCGGGTTCCGCAGCGCATCGAACAGCCACGAGGAGATCGGCGCCCTCTATAACCGCGAGGTCGTCACGCTGAACCTCGTCGACCCCCGCTTCTACCACCTCGACACCGCGATCTCGGTGCTCGATCCGCTGACGGGTGACTCGTCGGCCAACATCGCCTACCTGCCCAGCGCCTTCGACACGGCCAGCCGCCTCGAGCTCGAGAAGCGCTTCCCCGACGCGATCCTCGTCAGCGAAGAAGACGGTGCGATCCTCGGCCTCAACTCCATCTCCGACGGCTACAACGTGGTCATCGCGAACCGCGCGGTGGGCTTCGAGAAGCAGCTGTGCGAGCGCGGCTACAACCCCATCAAGGTCGACCTCTCCGAGCTGCTGCTCGGCGGCGGCGGCGTGAAGTGCTGCACGTTGGAACTCCGCCCTTCGGCAGGCTCAGGGACCGAAAAGTGATTACGGACAGCAGTCTTTCAGTTGCTCAGGCGGCGGCCATCCGGCTCGTCGACGAGCATGCCGCGCACAACTACCACCCGCTTCAGGTGGTCGTGGAATCGGGCGACGGAGCGTGGGTCACCGATATCGACGGGCGACGCTACCTCGACTGCCTCGCGGCGTATTCGGCGGTCAACTTCGGCCACTCGAACCCCGTGCTGATCGACGCGGCCAAGGCGCAGCTCGACCGCATCACGCTGACGTCGCGCGCGTTCCACTCCGACAGGCTCGGTCCGTTCGTCACCGCCCTGGCCCAGCTCGCCGGCAAAGACATGGTGCTGCCCATGAACACGGGCGCCGAGGCCGTGGAGTCGGGCATCAAGGTCGCCCGCGCCTGGGGATACCGCGTCAAGGGCGTCGCCCCCGAACAGGCGAACATCATCGTCATGGACGGCAACTTCCACGGCCGCACCATCTCGATCATCAGCTTCTCCGACGACGCCACGGCCCGCGACGGCTTCGGCCCCTTCACGCCCGGTTTCCGCAGTGTCGCCTACGGCGATGTGGATGCGATCGCGAACGCCATCGACGAGAACACGGTCGCCGTGCTGGTCGAGCCGATCCAGGGAGAGGCGGGCATCGTGGTTCCGCCCGCGTCGTACCTGCCCACGCTGCGAGAGCTGTGCACGGAGCAGAACGTGCTCATGATCGCCGACGAGATCCAGTCGGGCCTCGGCCGCACGGGAGCCACCTTCGCGTGCGATCTCGTCGGCGTCGTTCCCGACCTCTACCTGCTGGGCAAGGCTCTCGGCGGCGGAATCGTTCCCGTCTCGGCCGTGGTCGGCAACTCCGATGTGCTCGGGGTGCTGAATCCCGGCGAGCACGGATCGACCTTCGGAGGAAACCCGCTGGCAGCCGCCGTCGGCCACGCGGTCGTCGACCTGCTGGCCACCGGCGAGTACCAGGCCCGCGCGGCCGAGCTCGGAGCGCACCTGCACTCGCGTCTGCTCTCACTCGTCGGTCGCGGCGTGGTCGAGGTTCGCGGAGCCGGCCTCTGGGCGGGCATCGACATCGATCCCGCGCTCGCGTCGGGACGTGAGGTCTGCGAGGCGCTGCTCGCCCGCGGCATCCTGGCGAAGGATACGCACGGCTCGACCATCCGTCTGGCTCCGCCGATCGTTGTCTCAAGGGAAGACCTCGACTGGCTGGTCGACGAGCTCGAGCTCACGCTGGAGTCGTTCGCGGCCTAGCCCTCTGGCTATCCGCGCCCTTTTGGTGCGTCCGCCGCCGCTCGACGGGGCGCGGATGCACCAAGCGGGCGCGGACTTGCCTACTCGCTCGGCGCGTACACGTTCTGCACGAACGACTCGAAGGCGCTCGCGTCGTCGAGTGCCCCGGTGTAGGCGGTTCCGTTCACCACGACGAGCGGCGCGGTGTCGAGGGCCGCCACGTCTGAGTTCGGAACCGATGCTTGGGCCCTGCCCGTCGCATCCACGACCCAGTCGTCAAAGGTGCCCGACGTGATGCAGTCGGCGACCGCGGCGTCGGTCACGCCGGCGGTCTGCACGAGAGTGACGAGGGCGTCATCGGCGAGGCCCGACGCCCCCGCCGTGGACTGCGCGGTGGCCAGGGCCGTGTTCACGGCCGGAACGGCATCGGGTGACGCATCGGCGACGCAGGCCACCGCGTTCGCCGCGCGCTTCGAGTAGTTCTGGTTCACCGAGTCGTCGAGGGCCACGGGGTGAAGCTCGAGCGTCGCATAGCCCGACGTGACCCATGACAGCAGGGCGCTGCCGTTGGTGGTCTCGAACAGCGCGGAATCGGCGCTTCCGTAGTCGGCGTAGACCACCACGTGCAGAAGCTTGTCGCTCGTGTCGAGCGTGCTGGCCACGGGCGTCGCGTCCGACTCCAGCCCCGCCGCGGTCGCCGCGGTGACGGTGCTGCCGTCGCCCGAGAACAGGATGCCGTCGCTCGCCATGTTCATCGGCCCGAGCACGGGGGTCGGCTGGAGGGCGGACACGATGGTGACCGTTCCGACCGAGAGCACGGCGACTCCGACCACCGCCAGGCCCGTCCTCCAGGCGATGCGTCTGTGCCTCCGCCTGCGGGCGGCCTCCTCGCGTTCGAGCCGCGCGAGTTCGCGGGCCAGCGCGCGGCGGTCCTTCTTGACGAGTCCGGTGAACAGGGTCTTGTCGGCTCTCATCGGCGGGTCTCCTCGGCAGTGCACAGATCGAACGGCCCGACGCTATTCACGCCACCTTCGACGTCGCTATGACTGCGCTTGCAAAACGCTGGGCAGAATGGACCCATGGCATTCGAGAGTTTTCCTCTGCGTCGTGCCCACGAGCATCCACTCGAACCGATGCCCCGCGGCGCGTGGCCCGCGACGCTCGCGCCCGTCATCCACCTGCTCGACGAGGGAATCGACTTCGCGCCTGTCACGGTGTTCGTGGGCGAGAACGGCTCCGGCAAGTCGACCCTCGTCGAGGCGATCGCCCAGGCCTATGGGCTCTCGCCTGAGGGCGGCTCCGTGAACGCCATGCACTCGACCCGGTCGACCGAGTCCGGCCTGTGGCGGCATCTGCAGCTCGTGCGCAACGCGGGGGCGTCGAAGCGCGGCTACTTCCTGCGCGCCGAGACGATGCACGGCTTCTATACGTACCTCGAGCAGAATCCGGGCGCTCGCGCCGAACCGCGCTTCCACGAGCTGTCGCACGGGGAGTCCTTCCTCGAGCTGGTCGTCGACCGGTTCAGGGGGCCGGGCCTGTGGGTGCTCGACGAGCCGGAGTCGGCGCTCTCGTTCACCGGCTGCCTGTCGTTGATCGGCATCCTCAAAGACCTCGTCGCCACGGGAGACTCGCAGGTCATCCTGTCGACACACTCACCGGTGCTCGCCGCTTTTCCGGGCGCCGACATCCAGGAGGTGGGGGAGTGGGGCCTGCGTCGATCGGAATGGGCCGACCTCGACCTGGTGCGCAACCTGACGCTGTTTCTGGATGCCCCGGGCCGGTTTCTGAGGCACGTCTAGGTGGTCTCGATACGCCGTGCTCGTGCCTCGCGACGACTACTCGACCGGCGCAGTCGGGGAACGCATAGTGCAGAGCTAGAATTCTTCAAAACCGAGTAGCCGCTTGGTTTTGCCCACGACGCCTAGGATGCCACTGATGCCAGCCTCACTCGCCCGACTCCGCGATCTCGTTCCCGCCCGCGCCCGCGTGATCATCGACAACGACTTCTCCGGTGATCCCGACGGTCTTCTGCAACTCGCCCACCACCTGCTCTCGCCCTCCGTCGACATCCGCGCCGTCATCGGCTCGCACCTGCGCCCCGGCGACCCGTTCGACCCCAGCGAGGTCACGGCCGACAACGCCGCTCGAGAGGCTCTGGATGTCGTGACGCGGCTCGGCCTCGACGGCCACGTTCCGGTGGTGGCCGGCTCGAACGTCGGCCTGGCCGATCGGGCAACGCCCATCCGGTCTGCGGCGACCGACGCGATCATCGCCGAGGCGATGCGCGACGACACCGACCTGCCGCTGTATCTCGCGTTCGGGGCGGGGCTCACCGAGCTGGCCAGTGCCTGGCTGCTGGAGCCCCGCATCGCCGACCGCCTCACCCTGGTGTGGATCGGCGGGCCCGAGCACCGCGGTCTCGCCGTTGCGCCTCCCGGCTCGGTCGGCCCCGAGTACAACCTCAATATCGACCTGATCGCCGGCCAGGTGGTGTTCGGCGATTCCGGCATTCCCATCTGGCAGATCCCGCGCAACGCCTACCGGCAGACGCTGCTCTCGACCGCCGAGCTCATCACGCGAATCGGGCAGGCGGGGTCGCTGGGCGAGCATCTCGAGCGTGCGATCACCCGGGTGTCGACGATGGCGGGCCGGCAGGGCATCCTGCTGGGTGAGACCTATATCTGCGGCGACAGCCCGCTCGTTCTGCTCACGGCGCTGCAGTCGGCGTTCGAGGCCGATCCGTCATCGAGCGACTACGTCGTGCGGCCCACGCCCTCGTTCGACGACGAGGGCGGCTACATCGAGGCTGCGGGGGTGCGCGACATGCGCGTCTACACCCGGCTCGACGTGCGGCTCATGTTCGACGACCTGTTCGCCAAGCTCGACCTGTTCGCCGCGACAGAGCGATGAGGAGTCGCATGCTCGGCGACCTGGCGGTGTCGTCGATCGCGTTCGGCGGAGCCGGTCTCACGTTCGCGGAGCAGCTCGACGACGCGCGGCGCGAGCAGTTGCTGCGCGTCGCCGTGGATGCCGGGTGCACGCTCATCGACACCGCCCTCGCCTACTCGACGGCCGACGAGAGGCATCACAACGAACGGCTCGTCGCGCGCGCCCTCGGCTCATCGATGCGCGACGGCTCGGTGACCGTGATCTCGAAGGGCGGCCACTACCGCGACGGCGACAGGTTCCCGATCGATGGGCGTCCCGAGGCGATCGCAGCCGATTGCCGGGGCAGCCTCGCGGCGCTGGGCGTCGACGCCATCGACCTGTACCTGCTTCACAAGCCCGATCCCGACGTTCCCCTGGAGGAGAGCGTCGGAGCGCTCGCGACTCTGCGGGAGCAGGGCCTCGTGAAGCGGGTCGGGGTGTCGAACGTGAGCCGAGACGAGCTCAGACGCGCGCAGTCGGTCACCGCGATCGATGCGGTCGAGAATCGGCTCGACCTTGCGCTGCACGACTCGTGGGCGGTGCTCTCGTATGTCACGAAGATCGGTATGCCGTATCTGGCATATTCGCCTCTGGGCGTCGTTCGTGACTGGCAGAAATTCTCGGCGAACGACTTCGTCACGGCGCTCGCGGCTGAACAGGGCGCGTCGCCGCAGCAGCTCGTTCTCGCGTGGATGCTCGTGCAGGGAGCGACCGTGATTCCGATCACGGGGGCCACTCGCGAGGAGAGCATCCGCTCATCCGCCGCTGCGAGCGAGATCCAGCTCACCTCGGAGCAGGCGGTCCGACTCGGCGACCAGATCCGCGCGAGCGCCGGCTAGAGCGGAACGGTGAGCAGCGACTGCACGTAGCGCCGGGTCTCGTCGGCCATGTCGATCGAGTCCTTGTCGAGGAGCCATTGAACTTGCAAGCCGTCCATCAGGGCGACCAGAGATCGCGCGGCGCTGGCCGGGTCGACGCCGACCTCGAGCCGACCCTCGTGTCTCATGTTCTCGAAGGCCGCGGTCGTGAATCCGACGACCCATTTGTATCGATTGATGAAGTACTTGTGGGCGGGATGGTCGGCCGACGTGGCCTCGGCGGACAGAATGCAGTGCAGTTCGACAAGGCCGGGAACGCTGGCGTTGTATTCGACAAGGGACACAAGGCCACGAATCTGCTCGAGACCGTCGGGGTTGTCCATGTTCGTCAGTGTGCGCGACTGGTCGTCGCGCAACTCGAGCACGCCGGCCAGCAGCTCGTTCTTGTTCGAGAAGTGGTGCAGCAGGCCGGCCTGGCTCATACCGACCCGTTCGGCGATCTCGCGGATCGAGCCGCTGCGGAAGCCGTTCGATGAGAAGACCTCGATGCCGGCCTCGAGAATCTCTCGTCGCCGGGCAGCGGTCTTCGCGTACGTGCCGCGGGGCTTTCCGGTAACAGTCATGGGGGCGACTCTACCGGCGAAAATAACGATTCGGTCAAAACCTAGTGGTCGCTCGCTTTTCGTGTTAGCGTCGCCCCAGACGTAGCCCAATGGGGGTCTACATGCACCCGAAAGAGACAACGATGTTCCGATGGAAGAGATTGGCGGCGGTCGCTGCCGTCGTCGCACTGGGCCTGACCGGCTGCTCCGCTTCATCCGGTGGTAGCGAAGATGCGGGAGGCACGCTGACCCTCGGTCAGATCGTTCAGCCGACCACGTTCGCTGCAGCGCAGTCGAACTGGGCGAACGAGTCGCCCTACATGCAGGCCGTCTACGACACCCTCCTCACCGCCGACCCCGAGGGCGAGCTTCAGCCCGGGCTCGCCACCAAGTGGGAGTACAACGACGACAAGACGCAGCTCACGCTCACGCTGCGCGACGATGTGAAGTTCACCGACGGCACCGCCCTCGACGCCGAGGCCGTGGCCCAGAACCTGGTCCGCTTCCGCGACGGCGCCGGCCCCAACGCCTCGTACCTCGTCGACATGACGGATGCGGTCGCCACCGACGCCACGACCGTCACGATCACCCTCAAGGCCGCCAACCCGGCGCTCCTCACCTACCTCTCGCAGAACGCGGGCCTCGTCGAGGCGCCGAGTGCCTTCGAGTCGTCCGACATCCAGACCGTGCCGGTCGGCAGCGGCCCCTACACGCTCGACACGGCGGCGACCGTCATCGGAACCTCCTACGTGTTCAATAAGAACCCCGACTACTGGAACGCCGAGAACCAGCACTACGACAAGATCGTGATGAACGTGTACGGCGACCCGACCGCTCTGCTCAACGCGGTCAAGGGCGGACAGGTCAATGCGGCGAACACCCTCAACAACAACGACGTCGCGCAGATGGAGGCCTCCGGCTTCACGGCGAACCCGCTCGAGCTCAACTGGGCCGGTCTCACCCTGATGGACCGCGACGGAACCGTCGACCCGGCACTCGCCAACGTCAAGGTGCGCCAGGCCATCAACTACGCGTTCGACAAGGACGCGATGCTGAAGACGGTCGAGAGCGGCTTCGGCACCCCGACCACCCAGGTGTTCCCCGAGCGTTCCGCCGCCTACGACAAGAGCCTCGACTCGGCCTACGACTACGACCCCGCCAAGGCCAAGGAGCTCCTGGCCGAGGCAGGCTACGCCGACGGCGTCACCATCCAGATGCCGAGCACGCCCCTCCTCGGATCGGCCACGTTCACGCTGATCCAGCAGCAGCTCGCCGACGTCGGCATCACCGTCGAATACGGCGAGCCCGGCAACAACTTCATCGCCGACGTGCTCACCCCGAAGTACCCCGTGGTCTACATCCCGCTCCAGCAGGGTGGCGACTGGGAGCTGATCCAGTTCCTGATCTCCCCCACGGCGACCTTCAACCCGTACCACACCACCGACGACACGGTGAATGGCTACATCGCCACCGTGCAGAACGGAACCCAGGAAGAAGCCGACAAGGCGGCCGCTGACCTCAACAAGTACCTGGTCGACAACGCCTGGTTCGCACCGTGGTACCGCCCGCAGTCGACCTACGTGACCGACGCGAACACCTCGGTCGTGATGCAGCCCGGCAACGCGGTGCCCTACCTCTGGAACATCACGCCGAAGGCCTAGGCCCTCGGTGCCCGGCCGGCGCCGGCAACCCTTGGTTGTCGGCGCCGGCCGGCCTTCAGCGCAGCTTCATCCCTCTCATTCCCGTAAAGGAACAATGGTGTTGAGATTCATTCTGAGGCGTTTGGCCTCCGGCGTGGTGCTGATCGTCGTCATCTCGACGATCGCCTTCGGCCTGCTCTACGTCGGCGGCGGCGACATCGCCCGCCGCATCCTCGGTCAGACCGCGACGGCCGAGACCGTCGCCCAGAAGACCGAGCAGCTGGGTCTCAACCGGCCCCTCTACGAACAGTTCGTCGACTGGGTGTCCCACGCCGTCGTCGGCGACTTCGGCACATCGTGGTTCACCGGCCAGGAGGTCATTCAGGCCATCTCCTCTCGGGTCGCCGTGACGCTCTCCCTCGTGATCGGCGCGACGCTCATCAGCGCGATCGTCGCCGTGCTGCTCGGTGTGTGGGCCGCGCGCCGGCGTGGCTGGCCGGACAGGCTCGTGCAGGTCATCTCCGTTCTCGGCTTCGCCATTCCCGGGTTCCTCATCGCCCTCGGTCTGGTCATCGTCTTCGCCATCAACCTCGGCTGGTTCAAGCCGACGGGCTTCGTGCAGTTCGCGACCTCGCCCTCGGGCTGGTTGTCGTCGATCACCCTTCCCGTCATCGCCCTGGCCATCGGCGGCATCGCCGGCGTGACCCAGCAGATCCGCGGATCGGTCATCGACGCCCTGCGCCAGGATTACGTGCGCACCCTCCGCAGCCGCGGGCTCTCGGCGAATCGCGTCATCTACAAGCACGTTCTGCGCAACGCCGGTGGTCCTGCCCTCGCCGTTCTCGCGGTGCAGTTCGTCGGTCTGCTCGGCGGGGCCGTGATCGTCGAGCAGGTCTTCGCCATTCCGGGCCTCGGCCAGGTCGCCGTGAGCGCCACCAACCAGGGCGACATTCCACTCGTCATGGGCCTCGTCGTGGTCACGGCCATCATCGTCGTGGTCGTGAACCTCGTCATCGACATTCTGCAAGGCTTCCTCAACCCGAAGGTGCGACTCTCGTGACCTCCTCCATGCCCCTGCCCGATCCGCAGCTGACTCCCGCGCTCGAAGAACGCGCCGCTCGAGTCTCCCTCTTCCGCAAGCTGGTCAAGAACCCCGTGGGCCTCATCGCGCTCATCTTCCTCGGGCTGCTCGTGCTCTCCGCGATCTTCGCCCCGCTGCTCGCTCCGGCCGACCCGAACACCGCCTCGCTGCAGGAGGTTCTCGCTCCTCCTGGAGGCGAGCACCCGCTCGGCGCCGACTCGGCCGGACGCGACGTTCTCTCGAGGCTTCTCTTCGCCACACGGTTCTCGCTCGCCGGCGCCCTGTTGGCCCTCGCGGTCGCCGCGGTCATCGGTGTGGTCAGCGGGTTGATCGCCGGCTACTTCGGCAAGTGGTTCGACTCCGTCTCGTCGTGGTTCGCGGGCCTCCTCATGGCGCTCCCCGGCATCGTCGTGCTGCTCGCGGCCCGGGCCGTGCTCGGCCCGTCGATGTGGCTGTCGATGGCGATCTTCGGCGTGCTGCTGTCGCCCGCGTTCTTCCGGCTGGTCTACGCCTCGGTCTCGGCCGTGCGCAACGAGCTCTACGTCGACGCGGCGCGGGTCGCCGGTCTCTCGGATGCCCGGATCATCGCCCGCCACATCCTCACGGTCGTGCGCGCCCCCGTCATCATCCAGGCCGCCATGATCACGGGAATCGCGATCGCGATCCAGGCCGGACTCGACTTCCTCGGCCTCGGCGACACGACCGTGCCCAGCTGGGGATCGATGCTGAACGACGCGTTCGCCAAGATCTACACCAACCCCGATCTGATGATCTGGCCGGCATCGGCGATCGCCCTCACCTGCATCGCGCTGACGCTGCTCGCCAACGTCATGCGCGACGAGCTCGAGCGAACCGCCGGTCCGGTCAAGCGCCGCAAGAACCGCAACCGCGACACCGAGGCCCCCATCGTCAAGGCCGCCCACCTCTCCACCGTCGGCATGGCCACGATCTCCGAGGAGGAGCGCCGCCTGGCCCTCGAGCAGCCGACCGCCTCGGAGCCGCGAGAGATCGTGCACCCCGTGGTCGTGCATCCCGACCCCGAAGACGGAGGCCGGTCGTCGACCGGCAACCCGTTCGGCGAAGAGCTGCTCTCGGTCAGGAATCTCGCCGTCGGCTACGACCAGCCCGACGGGTCGATCAAGGTCGTGGTCAACGACGTGTCGCTGCGGGTGCGCCGCGGCGAGGTGCACGGACTCATCGGCGAGTCGGGCTCGGGCAAGACCCAGACCGCGTGGAGTGTGCTCCGCCTTCTGCCCGACGGAGGTCGTGTCATCGACGGGTCGATCTCGTTCGAGGGAAAGGACCTGGCCCACGCCACCGAGAACGAGATGACCAAGCTCCGCGGCGCGAAGATCGCGTACATTCCGCAGGAGCCCATGTCGAACCTCGACGCATCGTTCACGATCGGTTCGCAGCTCGTCGAACCGATGCGCGTTGTACTCGGGCTCGGCAAGGCGGAGGCGACCAAGCGTGCCCTCGGACTGCTCGAGCGGGTCGGCATCCCGAACCCCCAGCGCACCTTCGACGCCTATCCGCACGAGGTCTCTGGCGGCATGGCCCAGCGGGTGCTGATCGCGGGCGCCATCTCGTGCGACCCCGATCTGCTCATCGCCGACGAGCCGACGACCGCCCTCGACGTGACGGTGCAGGCCGAGGTTCTGAGTCTGCTGCGCGAGCTGCAGGCGGAGCTGAACATGGGTGTGATCCTGGTGACCCACAACTTCGGCGTCGTCGCCGACCTGTGCGACAGGGTCTCTGTCATGCGCGCCGGTCGCATCGTCGAGACCGGGCCGGTGCGGTCGATCTTCGCGGCACCCCAGCACGAATACACGAAAGCGCTCTTCGCGGCGATCCTCGAGGAGGGCGAGCCCCGCGGCGAGCTCGTCGCCGCACAGACTGAGAAGGAAGGCCTGCGATGAGCGAGCTGCTGCTCGACGTCAAAGACGTCGTGGTCGAATACCCCATCAAGGGATTCCGCAAGGCGCCCTTTAAGGCCCTCAAGGGGGTCTCGCTCGACATCCGACCCGGCGAGACCGTCGGTCTCGTCGGCGAGTCGGGATCGGGCAAGACCACACTCGGTCGCGCCGTGCTGGGACTCGCTCCGGTCACGGGCGGCTCCATCCTCTACAAGGGCGCCGACATCGCCCACCTCGGTCGTCGCGAGCGTCGCGCACTGTCGAGCGAGATCCAGGTGGTCTTCCAAGACCCCTACACCTCGCTCAATCCGTCTCTCACGATCGAGCAGATCCTGGTGGAGCCCCTGACGATCAAGAACATCCCCGCAAAGGAGGCGTCGCGGCGGGTTCTGTCGCTGCTCGACCAGGTCGGCCTGCCGCAGTCGGCCGCCGACCGCCTGCCCCGGGAGTTCTCCGGTGGCCAGCGCCAGCGCATCGCGATCGCCCGAGCCCTCGCCCTCGAGCCGCGACTGATCGTGTGCGACGAGCCGGTGTCGGCGCTCGACCTGTCGACGCAGGCCCGGGTCATGGACCTCTTCAAGGAGATCCAGGAGCGCACCGGTGTGGCCTACCTCTTCGTCTCCCACGACCTCGCGGTGGTGCGCAACCTCAGCCACCGCGTCGCCGTGATGTACCACGGAGAGATCGTGGAGTGGGGTGACGGCGACCAGGTCACCGCGCGCCCGAATCACCCGTACACGCAGCGACTGTTCCTCGCCGCTCCGGTGCCCGACCCCGTGCGCCAGGAGCAGCGTCGTGCCGAGCGCGAGCGCCTTCTGACAGAACAGAGCCAGCAGGGCCAGCAGGCGGCAGCTCTGTGAGCATCCGTTTCGGAGCCGCTTACTATCACGAGTACCAGCCGAGCCCCCGGCTCGACGACGACCTCGACCTCATGCAGCAGGCCGGATTCACGGTCATCCGCGTGGGCGAGTCGGTCTGGTCGACGTGGGAGCCGGAGGACGGCGTCTTCGACCTCGACTGGCTGCAGCCCGTGCTCGACGGCGCCCACGCCCGCTGCATCGGCGTGATCCTCGGCACGCCGACGTACGCCCTGCCCATGTGGCTGGCCCGCAAGCATCCGGAGGTCGCGGCCGACGTGGCGACCGGCGTGCCGAATCGCTGGGGCAACCGGCAGGAGATGGACTTCACCAACCCGGCATTCCTGTTCCATGCCGAGCGCATCATCCGCAAGATCGTCACGCGCTATCGCGACCACCCCGCGATCATCGGCTACCAGGTCGACAACGAGCCGGGCATCCGCCTGCTCTACAACCACGGCGTCTTCGAGGCGTTCAAGGACTCGTTGCGGCACAGCTATAAAGACGTCGAGACGCTGAACCGCGAGTGGGGCCTCGTCTACTGGTCGCATCGGCTCTCGACCTGGGACGACCTCTGGGTTCCCGACGGCAACTACCAGCCGCAGTACGACCTCGCGTGGCGGCGCTTCCAGGCGCAGCTCGTGACCGACTTCATCGGCTGGCAGGCAGGCATCGTGCGCGAGCTCGCCGACCCCAGGCACTTCGTGACCACTTGCATCTCGTACGATCAGCTGGGCGTCGAAGACGTCGACCTCTCGGCCGAGCTCGACGTGGCCAGCGGCAATGCGTACTACGAGATGGAGTCGTCGCTGGCGCATCCGTCGACCGAGGAGCGCTCGACCGGCTGGATCGTCAAGGGCACCTGGGCGCTTTTCCACCTCGCCGACCTCATGTACTCGTCGAAGCAGGCCCGTTTTCTCGTGACCGAGACGAACGCGTCGTCGATCGGGCACTCGCCCATGAACTTCTCGCCCTACGACGGCCAGTGGCGCCAGGCCGCCTGGGCGCTCGTGGCCCGCGGCGCCGACATGATCGAGTACTGGCACTGGCACACGCTGCACTTCGGCACCGAGACCTACTGGGGCGGAATCCTGCCGCACAGCCAGAAGCCCGGTCGCACCTATCGCGAGCTGGCCCTGCTCGGCGCCGAGTTCGGCCGCGCGGGCGAGCTCATCTCCGACGGCACACCCGACGTCGACGTCGCCGTGCTCTACGACTCCGACAGCAAGTTCGCCCTGTCGTCGCAGGCCCCGTTTGCGGCGCCCGGCCAGTACATGGATGCCGACGCGTACCGCAAGATCATGGCGTCGTTCGTGCGGGGCGCGTTCGACGCGGGCCTGCAGACCCGGCTCGTACGCCCGCAGCAGCTCTTCCCCACACGGGCCGCGGATGGCGTCGAGCCGATCGCGGGCCGGGATGCCGCCGCGGTCGCGGCCGAGCTTCCCGTGCTCATCGTGCCCGCCTTCTTCACGGCGGCAGACGCCGAGCTCGACTGGCTGCGCGACTATGCCGAGGCCGGCGGACACCTCGTTCTCGGGCCGCGCTCCGCGTACTCCGACCGAGAGGGCCGTGCCCGCCTCGAGCAGAAGCCCGCGCGGCTCGACGACGCCGCGGGCGCCTGGTACGACGAGCTCGCGAACCTGACCGAACCGCTCGAGGTGACCGCGGCATCCGATGCACCCGACGGCATCGCCGGCCTCGCCCTGCGAGACGGCTCGGCGGCGACCGACTGGATCGACGGACTCACCCCCACCACGGCCGACGACCTCGTGTCGTATGTGCATCCGCATTTCGGCCGCTGGCCCGCCGTGACGACCAGAGCCCATGGCCGGGGTCGCATCACGATGGTCGGCACCGTGCCCAACCAGCAGCTCGCTCACTCGATCGCCGAGTGGCTCGTCGCCGAGCCCGTGGCCGCGTGGGGCGAACTGCCGCCCAGCGTCACCGTGACGAGCTCGACCGGGCCCGATGGGCGCCGCGTCTTCTTCGTGCACAACTGGTCGTGGCTCGAGCACTCGGTCGCGATTCCGCGCGAACTCGTCGATGTGCTGGATGCCGCGGGCCCGGTGCTCGCGTCGGGCTCGGCTCTCGAACTGGGCGCGTGGGACGTGCGCGTGCTCGCGACCGAATCTTTGACGCCTTCTGAAACACCCTCACTCAAGGAGACCCCATGACCCGCTCGCTCGAACTCGACGAGGCCGGAGAAGCCCGCCTGGCAGAGATCGTCGCGTCGCTGACCCTCGACGAGAAGGCCGGCCAGATGTTCCACGCCATGGCCTTCGTCGATGCCTCCGCCATCCCCGCCGAAGACGGGCAGCCGCTGCTTCCGGGCCCGGTGCACGACTTCGTGGTGAAGCACCACGTGACCCACATGAACCTGGTCAACGTGCTGCCGCCCGCCGAGCAGGCGCGCTGGTACAACGCGCTGCAGGTGCTCGCCCGGCAGACCGGATCGGGCGTTCCCGTGACGGTGTCGAGCGACCCGCGCTCCGCCGCGACCGAGCGCGCCGGCGCCTCGCACGCGGCCGGACACTTCTCGGCCTGGCCCGAGCCCACCGGACTCGCAGCGACCCGCGACCCCCAGCTCGCCCGCCGCTTCGGCGACGCGGTGCGGCAGGAGTTCCGGGCCGTGGGCATCCGGCTTCTGCTCGGCCCCCAGATCGACATCGCGACCGAGCCGCGCTGGTCGCGCATCAGCGGAACCTGGGGCGGCGATCCCGAGCTCACGAGCGAACTCGCCTCGGCGTTCATCAAGGCGGTGCAGACTCCCGAGCTCGGACCCGACTCCGTGGCCACGATGGTCAAGCACTTTCCGGGCGGAGGCCCCCAGAAAGACGGGGAGGACCCGCACTTCGCCCACGGCAGGGAGCAGGTCTACCCGGGCGGGCACCTCGCCGAGCACGTCGTGCCGTTCCCGCCCGCGCTCGCGGCCGGAGCCAACCAGGTCATGGCCTACTACGGCATGCCCGTGGGCACCGAGCTCGAAGAGGTGGCGTTCGCCTTCAATCGCCAGGTGATCACCGGAATGCTGCGCGAGGGACTCGAATTCGAGGGCATCATCTCGACCGACTGGGGCGTACTGAACGACCACGAGATCATGGGGCAGATGTTCGTGGCGCGTGCGTGGGGCATCGAGCAGCTCGATCCGCCCGCCCGCACCCAGCGTGCGCTCGAGGCGGGCGTCGACCAGTTCGGCGGCGACTCCGAGAGCTCGCTCGTGGCCCAGCTCGTGCGCGACGGTCGCATCAGCGAGGAGCGCATCGACTCATCGGTGCGACGCATCCTGCGCGAGAAGCTGCGACTCGGCCTGTTCGACGCCGAGCCGCTCGACCCGGCGACGGCTGCGGATGTCGTGGGCCGGGCCGATCTCGTGGCCTCGGGCCTCGAAGCCCAGCGCCGCTCGCTGACGCTGCTCACGAACGGCGACCCGGCGCATCCGACCCTGCCGCTGGCCAACGGGCTGCGCGTCTTCGCGCCCGACATCGACGACGCCGTGCTGTTCGCGTACGCCGACGTCGCGAGCTCGGTCGGCGACGCCGACGTGGTGATCCTGCGCCTCTCGACCCCGCACGATCATCGGCAGACCACGATCTTCGAGAGCAACTTCCACTCGGGGCCGCTCGACTTCGCTCCCGACGAGCTGGCGCGCATCCGCGAAACGCTCGCGGGGCGGCCCACCGTCGTGGTGCAGAACCTCGAGCGCCCGGCAGTCATCCCCGAGATCGCGGCCGAGGCCGCGGCGGTGGTCGGCGACTTCGGATCGAGCGACCGCGCCGTTCTCGACGTGCTCTTCGGCAGGGCCGAGCCCGAGGGACGCCTGCCGTTCCAGCTGCCGCGCTCGATGAGCGACGTGCTCGCCGGCGACCTCGACCAGCCGCACCGCTTCGCCGACCCCCTCTTCGATTTCGGCCACGGCCTCAGCTACTCACACGCTCGACGCTCAACAGAAAGCAAATAAGTCATGACCGACCTCATCCAGGCCCCCGCCGACCCGCGACTGCTCGAACTGCTGTCGAAGCTGACCCTCGAAGAGAAGGTGCTCGTGCTCACCGGGCACGACTTCTGGGCCACGTGGCCGCTCGAGAAGATCGGACTGCGCCGCATGCTCGTCTCCGACGGGCCGTCGGGTGTTCGCGGCGAGGTGTGGGACGAGCGCAGCCCGTCGCTCAACCTGCCCTCGGCCACCGCGCTCGGCTCGTCATGGGATGCGGACATCGCCCGCCGCTACGGGAACGTCGCCGCCGTGGAGGCGCGTCGCAAGGGTGTCGACGTTGTACTCGGCCCGACCATCAACCTGCACCGCTCCCCGCTCGGCGGCCGCCACTTCGAAGCGTTCAGCGAGGACCCGGTTCTCACCGCCGACCTGGCCGCCGCCTACGTCGTGGGCATGCAGGAGAACGGCGTGGGTGCGACGCCCAAGCACTACATCGCCAACGACTTCGAGACCGACCGTTTCACCGTCGACGTGCGTGTGGCCGAGCGCCCCCTGCGCGAGCTCTACCTGCTCGCCTTCGAGAAGGCCATCACCGAGGCGCACGCCTGGCTCGTCATGAGTTCGTACAACTCCGTCAACGGCGCCACGGTCACCGAGAACGACCTGCTCGAGACCCCGCTGAACTCGGAGTGGGGCTTCGACGGCGTGGTCATCAGCGACTGGACCGCGGTGCGCGACGTGAACAGTGCGCGCTTCTCCCAAGACCTGGTGATGCCCGGACCGGCAGGTCCCTGGGGCGACGCCCTCGTCGCCGCCGTGCGTGCCGGCGAGGTCGAGGAGTCGGCCGTCGACCGAAAGGTGCTGCGACTGCTGGCCCTGGCCGCCCGGGTCGGAGCGCTCGAGGGATTCGACGCCTCCGTGCCCGAGCCGGTCGTGGTCGAAGACGGTGTCGCCTTCGCGCGCACTGCCGAGGTCGAGGGCGCCGTTCTCGTGCGCAACGAGAACTCCGAGCTGCCGTGGAACGCCGCATCGCTGACCTCGGTCGCCGTGATCGGGCACAACGCCCGCTTCGCCCGCACTCAGGGCGGCGGAAGCGCCACGGTTCTTCCCGACAAGGTGGTCACGCCGCTCGACGGACTGCGCAGCGCCCTTCCCGACGTCGCGATCAGCTACTCCGTCGGCGCGGTCGTTCAGGAGGGCATCGCCGAGCTCCCGCTCGAGAGCATGACCAACCCGGCCACCGGCGAACCGGGCGCGCACGTGCGGTTCCTCGACGCATCCGGTGCCTCGATCTTCGACGAGGAGCGCCGCGCTTCGGCGCTCGTCTGGTTCGGCGGCGACGCCCCGATCGCGCAGGCCTCGTCGCTCGAGTTCAGCACCCGCTACACGCCGGATGCGACAGGCGAGATCCTGCTCGGCTTTGCGGGCGCCGGTAACGGCCGAGTGATCGTGAACGGCGAACTGCTGCATGAGGAGAAGGTGGTCACCGCCGGAACCGACCTCGGCGCGGCGTTCCTCTCACCGCCCTCGAGCTCGGTCGCGGTTCCCGTCGTCGAGGGCGAGCCGATCGATGTCACCATCGAATACGACATCGAGCAGGGCGGTCCGCTGGCCGGCGCGCTGAGCATCACGATCGGCATCGAGCCGGATCGCTCGCACCCCGAGCAGCTCATCGCCGACGCCGTCGAGGCGGCCCGTTCGGCCGACGTCGCCGTGGTGGTCGTGGGAACGAACTCGCGCGTCGAGTCCGAGGGCTACGACCGCGAGTCGCTGGCTCTTCCGGGTCGGCAGGACGAGCTCGTGCGCGCCGTCGCCGCGGTCAACCCGCGCACCGTCGTGGTGGTCAACTCGGGATCGCCCGTGCTGCTGCCGTGGCGCAACGAGGTCGCCGCCGTTCTGCTCAGCTGGTTCGGAGGACAGGAGTACGGAGACGCGGTCGCCGACATCCTGCTCGGGCTCGCCGAGCCGGGCGGCCGCCTGCCCACGACCTGGCCGATCGAGCAGTCCGACGTGCCCGTGATCGACGTGACGCCCCAGAACGGTGTCGTGTCGTATGACGAGGGCATCCATATCGGGTATCGGGCCTGGCTGAAGGCCGGCACAGAGCCCGCCTACGAATTCGGCCACGGCCTCGGTTACACCACCTGGACCGTCGACGACCTCGCGCTCGACACCTCGTCGATCGCCGAGGGCGGCACCGTCTCGGCCGCCGTGCGCGTCACGAACACGGGAACGCGTCTCGGCAAGCAGGTCGTGCAGCTCTACGCCTCACGCGAGAGCTCGGCGATCGACCGCCCGGTGCGCTGGCTCGTCGGCTTCGCCGCCGTGCGCGTCGAACCGGGCGAGAGCGCGTGGGTCACCATTCCGGTGTCGGCTCGCGCCTTCGCCGACTGGGGCGTGGATGCGCAGGGCGCCCCGGGCTGGCACTACGAGCCCGGCGTGTTCCGTCTGCACGCGGGCACCAGTGTCTCGGCGCTCGCCCGCTCGAAGTCGGTCGAGGTCACCGCGTGAGCGAGGGCGTCACAGGCGGCAGCGCCTGGCCCAACCCGCTCATCGCCGGCTTCTACCCCGACCCGAGCGTGCTGAAGGTCGGCGACGACTACTACCTGGTGAACTCGACCTTCGAGTACCTTCCCGGAATCCCCGTGTTCCACAGCCGCGACCTCGTCGAGTGGACGCAGATCGGCCACGTCGTCTCGCGTGAGGGTCAGCTCGACTCGCACGCGGTGCCGACGCTCGGCGGGGCGTGGGCTCCCACGATCCGGCACCGCGACGGCGTCTTCTACGTCGTCGTGACGGATGCGATGGGTCGCGGAATGCTGATCTTCACGGCCACCGACCCGGCCGGCCCCTGGAGCGACGGCACGCTCGTCGACGGGGTGCACGGCATCGACTCCGACCTCGCCTGGGACTCGGACGGGCTCGCGTACATCACCTATTCGGGCCTCGACGTGACCAGCGGCAACCCTCCCGGCGAGCACGGCGGCATCCTGCAGGTGACCGTCGACCTCTCGACCGGCGCCGTGCTCTCTCCGCCCGTTCCGCTGTGGCAGGGATCCGGGCTCAAGTTCCCCGAAGCGCCCCACCTCTACCAGCACGGCGACTACTGGTACCTCGTGATCGCCGAGGGCGGCACCGAGCGCGGGCACGGCATCAGCGTGGCCCGTGGCACCCACCCGGCGGGGCCGTTCGAGCCGGGGCCGGGCAACCCCATCCTGTCGGCGCGCAGCACCTCGCGGCCCATCCAGAACACCGGCCACGGCGACCTCGTCGAGACCCCGGATGGCGGCTGGGCGATCGTGATGCTCGGCATGCGGCCCACCGGCATGACGCAGGCGTTCTCGGCGATGGGGCGCGAGACGTTCATCACCGATGCGCGCTGGACGGCCGACGGGTGGCTCGAGGCCGACCCTGTTCTGCTCAACCCGCGGGCGGGGGAGTTCGAGTTCTCGGATTCGTTCGAGGGAACCTCGTTGGGGCTCGAGTGGATCGGCGTGCGGCGGTATCCGTCGTCGTTCGCGTCGCTGAGTGCGTGGCCCGGGCAGGTCGTTCTGAGCGGCGACGGGTCGACCCTCGACGATCTGAGGCCGGCGTTCCTCGGGTATCGGCAGCAGCATCCGCTCGCCTCGGTGTCGGTGCTGGTCGACCCCGGATCGGATGGTCTCGGCGGGCTGGGCGTTCGCTACGACGAGCTGCACCACTACGAGGTGGAGGTGTCTGCGGGGCGGGTGACCGCGCGCGCGGCCGTGGCGGGCATCCGGCAGGAGTGGAGCGCCTCGATCTCACCCGAGTCGCCCGTGACGCTGCGCCTCGACTTCGTCGCGTCAGTCGGCGAGGGCTTCCTGCCGAATCTCACCAGCGATGTCGTCGTGTTGAGCGTCGAAACCGCCGAGGGCGAGCAGCACGAGCTGGCGCGCGTCGACGGCCGCTACCTCTCGCAGGAGACGGCCGCCTCGTTCACGGGCCGCGTCATCGGCCTCTACGCCACCTCCGGAGACGTGGCCTTCACGGCCTTCCACTACGAGGGCCGCGACTGACCCCTTCGGTGCGCTGGCGAACTGACGCGAAGTGCTCTGGGGTGCTGGCGAACTGACGCGAAGTGCTCTTTTTCTGTCGAGATAGAGCAGTTTGCGTCAGTTCGGTGCCCTCCGTCGGCCGGAAGGCAGCACTTCAGGTCAGCTCGCGGTGGTCGAACCAGCTGAACGCGACTCGTTCAGGGTGGTCAGGTACTGCTCGACGCGGGCGACGTTGTGCGGGGGCATCATGATGAGCGACTTGCCCAGAGGGCTGCCACTCTTCCAGCGGCCGTCCTTCGTCCAGCCCAGGCCGATGAAGTAGCCGAGCTCTGCGAAGAGCGCCTCGAGTCCGTCGCGCGCCTCGGTGTCGCCGACGATCCGAGACAGCGGAGTCTCCATGGTCAGCGGCTCGACCTCCGCGGCGGCGACGAGCGCCGACACGTCGGCCGTGAACTCGTGCCGCCCCGATCCGACCTCGATCGCCTCAGAGGCAGCGCCGACATCAATGCCTGAGCCCGGCAGCGTGATGCGCGCGGTGACGTTCGGCGGAACCACCGCGACGAGCAGGAACGACGCGCCCTCGAGCATCCACGACACGTCGACGAGACCGAAGCCGGTGTCGAGGCTCGCGTGCGCACGGGTGAGCCCGCCCCCGAGCACGGGAGCGATCTCGACGACCGAGTAGCCGGGCGCGCCGGGAGCGATTCCGCCGATCGAGCGCTGCATCCAATCCGCCACCGCGCCCAGCGCGTAGTGATTGAACGACGTCATCTCGCCCGGGTTGATGCTGCCGTCGGGCAGCATGCTGTCCCAGCGCTCCCAGATCGTGGTCGCGCCCATGGTGATCGGGTACAGCCACGACGGGCAGCCCTCTTCGAGCAGAAGCCTGAACGCCACGTCGCTCTGCCCGCCGCGCACGAGCGCGTCGCAGATCAGGGGAGTGCCCACGAATCCGGTGCCGATGCGGTAGCCGTGCGAGCGCACGAGCTCCGCGAGTCGCGCCCCGGCCGTGGCCAGCGCCTGCGGCTCGGTGATCAGCTCGAAGCCGATCGCGATCGCGTACGCGGTGTGCGCATCCGACATCACGCGCCCGGCGGGCGTCACATACTCGGCGAGGAAGGCCGATCGGATGCCCTCGGCCAGCTCGCCGTATCGGCTCGCGTCGGCCGCATGGCCGAGCACGCGGGCGGCCTCGGCGGTACGCGCCGTCGAGCGGTAGAAGTAGGCGGTGGCCACGATGTCCGGATCGGTCTTCGCCTTCGCCGGGTTCTCGGGCGGCGCGCTCGGGTCGAGCCAGTCGCCGAACTGGAACCCGCCCGTCCACAGGTGGTCGTCGCCGGCCAGCGCATCCACCACGTCGACCCACCGGGTCATGCTCTCGTACTGCGCGGCCAACGCGACCCGGTCTGCGAAACGCTCGAAGAGGGCATCCGGAACCAGCGTCGCGGCATCGCCCCACGCGGCCGCGGCCATCGGCGGGGTCGGAAGCGGGCTGGGGACGACGAACGGCACCACGCCCGCGGCCTTGCGCTGCTCGGCCTCAAGGTCGCGCAGCCACGAGCCGAGGAAGCCGCTCGTGTCGTAGAGGTAGCTCGCGGTGGGCGCGAAGACCTGGATGTCGCCGGTCCAGCCGAGGCGTTCGTCTCGCTGCGGGCAGTCGGTCGGCAGGCTCAGGAAGTTGCCGCGCATGCCCCAGAGCACGTTCGAGTGCAGCTGGTCGAGCATCGGATTGCTCGTCTCGAGGTAGCCGGTGCGCACCATGTCGTTGTGAACGACCACCGCGGAGATGTCGTCGAGCGTGAGCTCGCCGGGCCAGTTCGTGATCTCCGCATAGCGGAACCCGTGGAACGTGAAGCGCGGGCTCCACGTGCGCTCGCCGCCGCCGTCGCCGGTGAATGTGTCGGTCGCCTTCGCGAAGCGCAGCGGCCGGATGCCCAGCTCGCCGTCTTCGAGCACCTCGGCGTGGCGCAGGGTCACCTCGTGCCCCGCCGGCGCGTCGATCCGCAACTCGAGCCAGCCCACGAGGTTCTGGCCGAAGTCGACGAGGGTCTTGCCCGACGGCGAGGTGAAGATGCGCTGCGCGGGCATGGTCTGGATGCGACGCACGGGCGGCGCGAACGACGGCACGAGCCGCGCGGGGTCGGCTTCGTCGGTGCTCAGCTCGTGGGTGCGGGCCGGCTCGGGGAACCCGGCGCCGACGGCGAGGAGGGCGTCGTCGTCTTCGCGGGCGTCGAACGCCTCGCCGGGGTAGATGCCGGCGCTGACGACGGGCCCTGCGGCGGTGCCCTGCCAGCTGTCGTCGGTGATGACGCGCTCGACAGTGCCGTCTTCGTAGCTCACGACGAGCTGGGCCGAGAGGGCGACGGGGCCCGGGTAGAAGGTGGCGAAGTTGCCGTCGAAGCCGAAGCGCTCGCGGTACCAGCCCTCGGCAACGGTGGCGCCGAGCACCACGGCTTCGCCCGCGGCGAGGCGATCGGTCACGTCGTAGCTCTGGAAGGTGAGGCGGTCGTCGTAGGCGGTCCAGCCCGGGGTGAGCACCTCGTCGCCCACGACCGAACCCGCCAGGGTGAGCTCGTAGATGCCATGGGCGGTGGCGGAGAGCACCGCGGAGGTGACGTCGCTGCTCGGCGTGAACTCGGTGCGGAAGCGCACGGTTCCGCGGTCCAGGTTGCTGTGCTGCGCGAGGTCGGCATCGGTGGGCCCATCGACCGCGATGAAGGGGGCGACCCAGTCGTCGGCAGTGAGCGGGCCGGTGCGCAGCGATGCCCAGTCGCCGAACTCCGAGGTCGAGCCGTCTTCGCCGCGCACGCGCACGCGCACCTCGGCGGAGTCGTAGGCGGCGAGCGGCGCGAACGGCCACGCGACGTGCTGCGACTCGCGCCCGTCGACGGTGAACGACTCCGTGCTGCCGGCATTCGAGCTTCCGGCATGCGAGCCGCTCTGCGAGCCGCGGCGTATCTCGATGTCGGCCGACGCCTGCAGCCAGCCCGGCGCATCCGTGGTCACCTGCCACGAGAGCGACGGGATGCCCGTGGCCAGGAACTCGGGTCGGCCCCGGCCCTCGGCCCAGAGCTTCGAGACGGTGACAGTGGAGTCGGATGGTGACTGGGACATGGACTCTCCGTTGAGACGTGGGACGCGCGGCGAATGAACCGATTCAAAAACCTTACAGTCGTTCGGTTTTTACCGCTAGTGGGCGGGGCGGGGTGGTCTCGATACGCTCGTTCCTCGCTACTCGACCGGCGCAAGTGGGCGAGCGCGCGTTCAGCGGGCGAGCGCTCCACCGGCGACGGCGCGTTCGCCCGCTGGGGGCGCGCTCGCTGCCCTTCGACAGGCTCAGGGAACGACAGGCTCAGGGAACGGGAGGGGGCTCAGGGAGCGGCGGCGCTCAGCTCCAGGGGCGGGCGGCGCGCGCCTCCCAGTACTGTTCGGCCGGCTCGGCCAGTGCCGCGAGGCGCTCCTCGTCGAGAGAGGGCGCGCGCGCCTCGAGGTTCTGCTTGAGCTGCTTGCGGGTCACCGCTCCGGTCAACACGATGTCGGCCCACGGATGCGCGACGGCCGCACCGATGGCCAGCCCGTCGAGGCGCTGGCCGTCTTCGGCGGCGAGGGCAGCGGCGGCCGCACCGATGGCCAGCCCGTCGAGGCGCTGGCCGTCTTCGGCGGCGAGGGCAGCGGCGGCCGCGACCGCGGCATCCGGAACCGCCCCGCCGGCAGCGCCCGGAACAGACCCGTCAGACCCGGCAGCACCTGCGCTTGCAGCCCGCGACGTCAGCCGCCCATTGGCCAGCACCTCCTTCACCACGACGAGCCACTTGGCGTCGTTCGCCGCGGCGAGCGCCTCGCCCACCGAGGGCTCGAGAAGGTTCCAGGTGGACTGCACGGCAGAGAACGGGGAGTCGGCCAGGCCGAGCGCGCGCTCGATCACGGCGGCCTGCGCCGGCCCGCTCGTCGAGAAGCCCACGCGCACCCCGCTCTCGCGCAGCGCGCGCAGCCGGTCGAGCAGCGCGCCGTCGTCGAGGGCCGTGCTGTCGGAGGTCAGGGAGTGCACGAGGTACACGTCGGGTTCGGTGCCGAGCGTCTCGAGCGTCTGCGCCCACTGCCGCTCGAACATCGCGAGGGAGTGCTCCTTGCGCTCCTGCTGCGGCGCGTCGAGCCGCCAGTCGCCGGTGTACTCGTAGCCCCACTTCGATCCGATGGTCAGCTCGTCGCGATACCCCGGATGCGCGGCGAGCCACGATCCGAGGAACTCCTCGGCGCGTCCGTACGAGCGCGCCGCGTCGACGTAGCGGATGCCCAGCCACCACGCGGCATCCAGAAGCTTGTGCGCCCGCTCGCGCATCGCATCCACGCTGCGATCGGCGCCCTCGCCCAGGTCCTTCGTGCGCCCGGCGGTGATGTACGCGGGGCGGCCGATAGCGGCGAGTCCCAGCCCCAGGCGCGACGCGATGCTGTCTTCGATCTCGATGTCTTCCACCGTTCGAGCGTACGCGGGTCAGTTGACACGCACCCAAACACCACATAGTGTTCTTGCTTGTATACAGGTTCGGATACAAGGTCGATGCAGACCGCGGACCGTGACACGAACCGTCCACACGACACAAAGGAGTCTCCGTGGGGAACCATGATCTGGGCAGCAGCGTCGACACCACACTCGTCAGCGGCTCCTCGTTCCTGCGGGGCCACGTGCTGCGCGAACTCCAGATGGCCATCGGCGCCGAGCACGTGTCGATCGATCAGGCCGAGACGCAGGAGCAGGCCGCCGACTGGTCGTGGATGAGCAAGTACCTGCAGTATCGCGATCTCGCGGTGCCCGCCGCCGACTTCGTAGTGCGCCCGGGAACGACCGCCGACGTGCAGGCCGTCGTGCGACTCGCATCCGACTACCGCATCCCCGTGGTCCCGCGCGGCGGAGGCTCCGGCACCCAGGGCGGCACCTTCGCGCCCTACGGCGGAATAGCCGTCGACCTCACCCGCCTGAACACGATCGTCGAGATCGACGAGGAGAGCCTGGTCGTGACGACGGGTGCGGGAATCGACGGCCCGACGCTCGAGGCGGCCCTCAACGAGAAGGGCCTCACGCTCGCGCACTACCCCGGCAGCTACCACCTCGGCGCCACGATCGGCGGCTTCATCGCCGCCCGAGGCTCGGGAGTCGTGAGCACCAAGTACGGCAAGGCCGAAGACCAGGTGCTGCAGGTCGAGGCCGTCGTCGCGCCCGGCACGGTCGTCAAGACGCTGAACGTTCCGAGCCACGCCGCGGGCTCCGACCTGCTGCAGACCTTCGTCGGCAGCGAGGGCACCCTCGGCGTGATCACCGAGGCCAGCCTCCGCATCGACCCCCTGCCCGAGGCCCGTGGGTTCCTCTCTTTCAGCTTCCCCGACATCTTCGCGGGCATGGATGCGGGTCGCCGCATCATGACCGCCAGGTTGCGTCCCGCGGTCATCCGGCTCTACGACGAGGCAGACTCGAAGAAGCTCAAGGACTGGGTCGGCACCCCGTTCACCGGCACCCTCATGGTGATCATGTGCGACGGCGATCAGGAGCTCGTCGACTACGAGCTGCGCGCCATCACCGCGCAGGCGGAGAAGGCCGGCGGCACCTCGCTCGGCCCCGATGTGGGGCGCATCTGGTGGGACGGGAAGTACGAGCCCTACGCGAAGGGCAAGCTGCCCCAGCCGCCTCTGCTCTACGGAACCTTCGACACCGTCGCCCGCTTCAGCGACCTGCCCGCGATCTACCGGGCCAAGAAGTCGGCGATCGAAGCGCAGTTCGCCGACTACGGCGCCCGCTACACGGCCCACCTCTCGCACTGGTACGACTGGGGCGCCATGATCTACGACCGGTTCTATGTCGACGAGCCGCCCACCGACCCGGCCGAGGCCATGGCGCTGCACGACAGGCTGTGGGATGTTGGAATCCGTGAGGGAATCTCAGCGGGGGGCGTGCTCAATGATCACCACGGCGTGGGAATGAAGCTCGGTCGATTCATGCGCCTCCAGCACGGCACCGGCTTCGAGCTCATGCGTGCACTCAAAGACGCGTGGGATCCCGACGGAATCATGAACCCCGGCAAACTCGGCTTCGGGCCGCCCCGCAACTCCCGCTGGTAGCCGGCCCCCGGCATCCGGCCCCCACAACTGAACAGCCTCACCCCCACCCCGCAATTCTCAAAGGAGAGAGTCATGCATCTGTCCATGCACAACTGGATGCGATCGGAACCGATCGAGACCACGATCGCCCGTCTCGCGAAATACGGCTACAAGAGCATCGAGATCTCGGGAGAGCCCGAGAAGTACGACCCCAAGCATGTGCGCGGGCTGCTCGACCACTACGGCCTCGACTGCTGGGGATCCGTGACGCTCATGGTCGGCGGCCGCAACATGCAGTCCGGCGACGAAGGCGTGCGCGCGTCGAGCGTGCAGTACGTGAAGGACTGCATCCAGCTCGTCTCCGACCTCGACGGCCAGATCCTCACGCTCGTTCCGGGCGAGGTGGGCAAGATCACGCCCGACTCGACTCCCGAGAACGAGTGGGGCTGGCTCGTCGACGGCGTCAAGGAGATCTACGAGGTCGCCGAGGCCAAAGGCGTGCGCGTCGGCATCGAACCGCTCAACCGCTTCGAGTCGTATCTCATCACCCGCGCCGAGCAGGCGCTGGCGCTCTGCGACGCCGTGGGCCCGAACCTCGGAGTGGTGCTGGATGCGTTCCACATCAACATCGAGGAGGCGAACCTCTGGGACGCCATCCGGCTTGTCGGCCCGAAGCTCGTCGACTTCCACGTCGCCGAGAACAACCGGATGCCCGCCGGCTACGGGGACTACGACTGGCAGAGGGTCGTCTCGACGCTCGAGGAGATCGGCTACGACGGCGCCCTCACGGCGGAGTTCGTGGCCCCCGTCGACCGCACGCCGGCGAACAAGTACCCGAACGCGCTCGAGACGAACTTCGACGGGCTCGACATCGACCCCGACCAGCTGAAGTTCATCATCGACCACGGCTCGTCGATCCTCACCGAGGAGTACTACGACTGGCTGGTCAAGGTGAACGCCGAAACGCTGCTGCCGCTGATCACGAAGTAGGCCGTGGTTCTTTCTCGAAGGGAGCCCGTCATGGGTGCTGTCGTTCTCATAGCGACGCTCGACACCAAGGGGCCGGAGGTCGCGTATCTGCGCGACCGCCTCGCCTCCCTTGGCGTCGACACCTTCGTGATCGACTCCGGCATCCTGGGCGAGCCGGTGGGCATCACGCCAGACATCTCGCACGGCGAGCTGGCTCGTCGAGGGGGCATGACCCTCGACGAGCTGCAGCACGCCGGAACCCGCGGACGCGCCGTCGAGATCATGCGCACCCTCGTCACCGACCTGGTGCGCGAGAAGTTCGCCCTCGGAGAGGTGGTCGGCGGCATCAGCGTCGGGGGAGTGGGCTCGGTCATGGGCGCCGCCGCCATCCAGGTCCTGCCCGTCGGCGTGCCGAAGATCGTCGTCGCGCCGACGGCATCCGGTCACCACGAATTCGCGCCCTACGTGGGCACGAAAGACGTGATGGTCGTGCACTCGATCGTCGACATCCTGGGCCTCAACCCCATCTCGACCACGGTCTTCGACAACGTGGCCGCGGCGATGCTCGGGATGCTGCGGGCGGGTCATCCGCTCGGCCCGCCGTCGGCAGACACCCGCTATGTGGCCACCACCATGCTGGGCAACACCACCCACGCCGTGGAGGCGATGAAGGCGCGCCTCGCGGAGCTCGGCTACGAGACGGTGGTGTTCCACTCGAACGGCGTCGGCGGGCCCGCCATGGAGGAGCTCGCGGCGGCCGGCCAGTTCGTGGGGGTCATCGACTACACGACGAACGAGATCACGGATCCGCTGACCGGAGGCATCCACAACGGCGGGCCGAACCGTCTGCGGGTCGTGGGCGAACTCGGCTTGCCGCAGGTCATCGTGCCCGGCTGCATCGACTTCTCTGTCTTCGCGGCGGGGCAGATCCCCTCGGCGCTCGCGGGCCGACCCGTCTACGACCACAATCCCGAGTACACGCTCGTGCGCACTCCCGAAGACGAGATGCGACAGATCGGGCGCATCTTCGCGGATCGGCTGAACTCGGCCACCGGGCCGGTGCGCGTCGTCGTTCCGACCCGCGGGCTGTCGATCCCGTCGACGCCCGACGGTCCGTTCTGGAACCCCGCGGCCGACGCCGCGTTCCTCGAGGAGGTGCGGGCGAACATCCGGCCCGACATACCCGTCGAGACCATCGACCTGCACATCAACGACCCCGAGCTCGGGCGCCATGTCGCCGAGCTGTTCAGTACCATCCTCGACTCGACCCGCCCCAAGGAGGCACTCGCATGAGCGAACGCATTGTGAACAGACTGACCGAGGGGGACGAGGAGTTCCGCGAGAAGTTCCGCTCGTGGAACCTGGCGCACCTCTCGTACGTCGACATCGGCGAGTACCTCAAGACGAAGGACACGGTGCTCGTTCCCATCGCGTCGACCGAGCAGCACGGGCCGCACCTGCCGCTGTTCACCGACACGATCACGGCGGTCGAGATCTCGGAGCGCATCTCCGAGGAGATCGGCGTGCTGCACACCCCTCCCATCTGGACGGGCTACTCGCCGCAGCACATGTACGGCGTGGGCGAGGGGCGCGGCACGATCACGGTGCGCTCGTCGACGCTGCTCGCGCTGATGAACGACATCGCGCGCAGCCTCATCCATCACGGATTCAACCGCATCATCTTCATCAACGGCCACGGCTCGAACATCAAGGTCGTCGACCCGGTGCTGCGCAAGCTCCGCTACGAGACGGGCGCGCTGATCTCCTTCGTGAAGCCCTACATGGAGCGCTACGAGGGCATCCTGAAGGGACTCATGGAGAACCCGCCCGAGGAGACTCCCGGCTGGCACTCCTCCGAGCTCGAGACGTCGCAGGACCTGGCCTGGAACGAGAACCTCGTGCGCATGGAGCGCGCCGTCGACACCCGCGCGCACATCCCTGCCTTCCTGCCGAAGGCGTTCTCGAAAGACGACGGGATGCCCGACGCCGAGTTCGAGGGGTACCAGTACTTCAGCTTCCCCATGGACCACCACGAGTTCGTCGAGAACGGGATCATCGGCAACCCGATGCGCGCCACCGCTGAGAAGGGGCACGAGGCCTTCCGCCGGCTGTCGGAGCACGTCGCCCGGGGCATCCTCGAGCTGCAGAAGGTTCCGGTGACGGTGCACAACCGCGAGTTCGTCGACCGCGTGCTGTGATCGTTGCGCCGGTCGCTGAGCTTGTCGAAGCGGGCCGGCGTCGTCACGGGAGCTTATTCTTAGTGCACAAGAAGGGTGGTCTTCGATGGTGATCACAACGACCGAGGCGAGCTCACGGGTCAACGACGCCTACGAGTTCCTGCTCTCGGAGATAACGGGTTTCCGCCTGCGCTCCGGAGCGCCGCTCTCGGAGAACCGCATCGCCAACCAGCTCGGAATCTCGCGCACTCCGGTGCGCGAGGCCCTGCAGCGCCTTGAGAAGGAGGGGCTCGTCAAGCGCACCGACAATGCGCGCTTCACCGTGTCGCAGCTCACGCGCACCGAGGTCAACGACGCCTGCGACCTGCTCGAGGTTCTCGACACCTACATCTGCCGCAAGGCGGCCGAGAAGCTGACGGAAGACGACATCCAACGCCTGCGTTCGTCGGTCGAGGAGATGACGCGGGCGGCGCACGGCGACGATCGCGACTCCTGGTCGGAGGCGGACCTCGCGTTCCACCGACTGGTCAACGGAATCGCGGGCAACCAGCTGGTGGCCGACACGGTCAAGGAGACGCGACGTCGCATCCAGCGCTTCTGGCTGCGCGCGGCCACGCTGCAGCACCGCCTCGAGGCGTGCTCGACCGAGCACCAGGTGCTGGCCGACGCCATGATCGCCAAGGACTACGCGGCCATCGAGCCCGCCGTGAAAGAGCACATCGGCCACATGCGCCGTCGCATGCTCGACATGCTCGACGCTGCCGCGATGCTGCTGGGCGATGCGTAGCCCAGGCGCCCCGCCCCTCCGGCGTCCCGCTCCGCTCCTCTCCTCCCCAGCGACTTGCCGCATAGTGCGCTCCTTCTGCGAAAGGAGAGCAGTTAGCGTCGGTTCGCGTTCTCGGTGACGACGCGAACCGACGCAATCTGCTCTCCTGACGTCAAAAGGCAGCAATTTGCGTCGGTTCGCATCGCCGCCCAGCCGAAGACGACCCTGTGGAGAGGCATCCATCCAGTCGGGCTGCTGCCCCATCATGGGCGCATGACTTCGCACCGACCCCTTCCTCCCCGGCTTCGAGGGCGCGCGTTCTCCGTCAGACAAGCGCGCACCGAAGGTGTCAGCCCGGCACGTCTGCGTAGTTCCGACCTCGCCACCCCGTTCCGCGGGGTGCGGATGCCGGCCGGGACCGCAGTGCAGCTCAGCACTGTCTGCGCCGCCTATCGACACCGCATGTCAGACGGGCAGTTCTTCAGCCACACCACCGCAGCTCGCATGTGGCTTGCACCGCTTGCCGGTTACTTCTCAGCGCTCGAGCCCCTGCATGTGATGTCGAGATCACCGGAGCGCGCCGCCCGCGGTCGAGGCATCGTCGGCCACGAGACGAATGATCCGCGTCTGATCGTGGTCGATCGCTTCGGATTCCCCGTCGCCGACCCCGCCTCGACGTGGCTGCAGCTGGCCGCGACCCCCGGCGTCTCCCTCGACGAACTCATCATCGTGGCCGACCACCTTGTCCTTGTGCCCGAGTACGTGAATCCGGCAGACCCGCGCCCGTTCGTCACGCTCGACGAACTCCGGATGCGCGTGGCCGGCTACTCCGGGCGGGGCGCGCGCCGGGCGCGCGAGGCTCTCGAGCACGTGCGCGTCGGATCGGAGTCGCGCAGGGAGACCCAGCTCCGACTCGCCATCGTGAGGGCTGGACTGCCGGAGCCCGAGCTCAACCAGGTGATCTACTCGAAGGCGGGCGAGCGCATCGGGCGCGCCGACAAGGTGTACCGCCGCTACAAGCTCATCGTGGAGTACGACGGACAGCAGCACAGGACCGACTCCGTGCAGTACGACCGCGACATGACGCGAACCGAGGAGTTCATCAGGGCCGACTGGTTTCCCCTGAAGATCCGCAAGGAGCAGATGCGCAACGGCGCAGCCGAGGCGACGCGCCGCGTCGAACGCGCCCTCCGCGAGAGAGGCTGGACCCCGTGACCGCCTATGCTGCCGGCGACCATCTGTCGCAGAATGCGCTCCGCCCGCCCAGCTCCAGTCGGAAAGTGCCATCCACCCTCTCACAGGGGGCACTGCACCCCTAGGCTGGGGGCCATCCACCCGCAACGCACGAGAAGGACACTCCCCATGCGCTCGACACTCTTCAGCCAGGAGAACAACGAGGTCGAATCCGACGCTCTGATGGCCCTGCAGAACCCCTACATGCTGCGCTCCCGGGTCACGCCCGGGCGAGACCTCATCACCAGGAAAGGCGCGATGGTCGCCTACCAGGGCAACGTCGAGTTCAAGCACGAAGGTGCGAGGGATGCCGGTGCCCTGTTGCGCAAGATGGTCTCGTCGGACGACCAGCCGCTCATGCGCGTGTTCGGACACGGCGACGTGTTCTTCGCGCACCACCGGGCCAACATCCACCTCATTCAGCTCGAGGGCGAGGGCATCACGATCAACGGAACGTCCCTCCTCGCGTTCCAGGCCGACCTCGGCTACGAGCTCACGCGACTCAAGGGTGCGAGCATGCTCGCCGGCGGATTCTGGAACACGACCGTGCACGGCCACGGACACATGGCCGTCGCCACGCAGGGCACCCCGATGATCCTCGACTGCTCGCAGCAGCCCACGTTCACCGACATCAACGCCACCGTCGCCTGGAGTGCGAACCTGCAGCCGACCGTCAAGTCTTCGCTGAGCGCGGGGGCCTTCATCGGTCGTGGATCGGGCGAGGCGTTCCAGTACGCGTTCCACGGACCGGGCTGGGTCATCGTGCAGCCGTCCGAGTTCACGGGCGTGGTCGCGACGGCGTAGCCGCACCAATTGCGCCGGTCGAGTAGGCCGCCCGCGGCCGTATCGAGACCCGTCGAGGTGGTCTCGATACGCCCACTCGTTCCTCGCGGGCTACTCGACCGGCGCAGTGCAGCCGCTAGTCGACCTTCGTCGAGAAGGCGGCGTCGAAGGATGCCGTGGGCGCCTCCCAGAGCAGCGAGCGCACGAAGGCGAGGGCCTCGGGCGCGCCGCGCAGGCGGTCCATGCCGGCGTCCTCCCACTCCACCGAGATGGGGCCGGTGTAGCCGATGTGGTTGAGCGCGCGGAACGCGTCCTCCCACGGAACGTCGCCGTGCCCCGTCGACACGAAGTCCCAGCCGCGGCGCGGGTCGGCCCATGGCAGGTGCGAGCCGAGGATGCCTGCGCGCCCCGAGTTGCCGTTGCGCATGCGGGTGTCCTTGCAGTCGACGTGGTAGATCAGCTCGGCGAACTCGGTGATGAACTCGACCGGGTTGATGCCCTGCCAGACCATGTGGCTCGGGTCCCAGTTCAGCCCGAACGACTTTCTGTGGTCGATGGCTTCGAGGGTGCGAACGGTCGACCAGTAGTCGTAGGCGATCTCCGACGGGTGCACCTCGTGGGCGAAGCGCACGCCCTCGCCCTCGAACACGTCGAGGATCGGGTTCCAGCGGTCGGCGAAGTCCTGGTAGCCGGCATCGATCACGTCTTGACCCACGGGCGGGAACATGGCCACGTACTGCCAGATGCTCGAGCCGGTGAAGCCCACGACGGTGTCGACGCCGAGCTTGCGCGCCGAGATCGCGGTCTTCTTCATCTCCTCGGCAGCGCGCTGGCGAACGCCCTCACCGTCGCCGTCGCCCCAGACCTTCGCCGAGACCATGTCCTTGTGGCGGAAGTCGATGGGGTTGTCGCAGACCGCCTGACCCTTGAGGTGGTTCGAGATCGCGAAGACCTTGAGGTTGTTCTTCTCGAGGATGTCGAGGCGCGACTGCACGTAGGCGTCGTCTTCGGCTGCGCGCCACGGGTCGAGATGATCGCCCCAGCAGGCGATCTCGAGGCCGTCGTAGCCCCACTCTCCGGCGAGCCTGGCCACCTCCTCGAACGGCAGGTCGGCCCACTGGCCGGTGAACAGGGTGACGGGGCGTGTCATGTGCTTCTCCTTGTGCTCGTTCGTTCCCTGAGCCTGTCGAAGGGAACTCGTCTGAACGCTTCCCTTCGACAGGCTCAGGGAACGGATCTGTTACGGGGTGACGGATGCGCCGCCTGCGGCGGCAGAACTCTCCACGGCGGCGAGCACCTTCTGAACCCGCAGTCCGTCGGCGAACGACGGCTGCGACTCGGTGTCGTCGCGGATGGAGTTGAGGAAGTCGGCGAACTGGTGCACGAACGTGTGCTCCCAACCGATGATGTGGCCGTCGGGCCACCAGTGGCCGACATACGGATGCCCGGCCTCGGTCACCAGGATGCGTCGGAACCCCTGTTCCCCGGCCGCATCGCCGGAGTCGAAGAACATCAGCTCGTTGAGGTTCTCGAGGTCGAACGTCAGGCTGCCCTTCTCGCCATAGATCTCGAGCGCGAGGCCGTTCTTGGCGCCGAGCGCGAAGCGCGAGACCTCGAGCTGCACGATGCCGCCCCCTGAGAGCCGACCCGTCGCCCACGCGGCGTCATCCACTGTCACGTCTTCGAGCGCGACGTCAGCCGACCCCGAGTCGGAAGCCGAGCCGCCGATCGCCCCGTCACCGCTGTCGCCCGACGGCCGCTGCGTCACGAAGGTGTGCACGCCACCGGTGAGGCTGTCGATGCTCTCGCCCGTGAGGTGCAGCACGAGGTCGGTGGCGTGCGAGCCGAGGTCGCCGAGCGCGCCCGATCCGGCCTCCTCGCGGCGAAGCCGCCAGCTCATGGGGGAGGAGGGGTCGCTGAGCCAGTCCTGCAGGTAGCTGATGCGCACGTGCCGGATGGGGCCGATGCGGCCGTCGTCGATGAACTTCTTCGCGAGCGCGATGGCGGGCACCCGGCGGTAGTTGAAGTTGACGATCGCGTGCTGCCCGTTGGCCCTGGCCTTCTCGAAGGCCTCGGCCATCTCCTCGGCCTCGGCGACGGTGTTGGCCAGCGGCTTCTCGACGATCACGTGCTTGCCTGCCGCGAGCGCCGCGAGCACGATCTCGTGGTGCAGGATGCCCGGGGTGCAGACGTCGACGATGTGCACGTCGTCGCGCTCCAGCACCGCACGCCAGTCGGTGGCGCTCTCCTTCCAGCCGAACCTCTCGGCGGCGGCGGCGACCTTCGCCGCATCACGACCGACGAGCACGGTCTGCTCGACGGCGGGAACGTCGAAGTAGGCGGCCACGTTGCGCCAGGCTCCCGAGTGGGCCTTGCCCATGAAGGCGTATCCGATGACGGCTACGCCGAGCGGTGCGGCTGCCCGGGGAGTCACGGGGTCTTGGCTCACTTGGTCTCCATTCGCTTCGTCGCGATTTGTTGTGGTGTGCATCTATTCTGCTCCGTTGACAGCGGAGAGCCGTGCAATTAGTGTACAAGAAGTTGTATACAGGTGTGGATACAGTTACGTGTCCAATACCGAATGTTCAATCGATCACAGCGTTGTGAGAGAGAGGTGACATGGATCAGTTCCTGCTGATCGCGCTCAACGGGCTCACGCTCGGGGCCGTCTATTTCCTCGTGGCATCAGGGCTCACCCTGATCTTCGGGCTCATGCGCGTCATCACGATGGCCCACGGAACCAGCTATCTCCTGGGCGGATACCTCGGCTACGTCGTGGCCCGCGAGACCGGCAACTGGTTCCTGGGCGCTCTCGGGGGCGCGGTCGCCGTGGGAATCCTGGGACTCCTCATCCACCAGCTGCTGATCCGTCGTTTTCAAGACGACGACATGCGCGTGGCGCTCATCACCCTCGGTGTGAGCCTCATCGGCACCGACCTGATGCTCGCCACCTTCGGCGGAACGGCGACGCAGGTTCCCCTGCCGCCGGAGCTGCAGATCGGGCTCGAGCTGCCGGGCATCGGGCAGTACCCGCTCATCAGGCTGCTCATTCTCGCGGTGTCGATCGCCGTAGGAGTCGGACTCTGGCTGTTCGTCAATCGCACCCGCTTCGGCTCGATCGTGCGGGCCGGCGTCGACGACAGCCAGATGACCAGCGCCACAGGAATCAACGTGCGAGTCGTGTTCGCCCTCATCTTCGTGCTGGGCTCGGCGCTCGCGGGATTCGCCGGTGTGGTCGGCGGCACCCTCTTCCCGCTGCTGCCGGGGCAGGACGGCACCTACCTGCTCTTCTCCCTCGTGGTCGTGATCGTGGGAGGCATGGGGAGCATCCCGGGGGCGGCGATCGGGGCTGCCTTGGTGGGCCTGATCTCGCAGTTCTCGCTGGTCTTCGCCCCGACGTACTCGCTGGTTCTCACCTTCGCCCTGATGGTCGTCGTGCTCGCGTTCCGGCCCCAGGGAATCCTCGGACGACGGACGGCCACGGCATGAGCATCCTGACCAAACCCACCGACAGCGGACTCGTCGAGCCGCTGCCCGTCGGCACGCCGCAGAAGTCGACGTGGCAGCGCTACCGGTGGATCCTGTGGGTCGTCGTGCTGGGCGCGGCTCTCGCCTTCCCCTACGTGGTCGACAGGCCGCGCTTCTGGATTCCGAATATCGGCATCAAGTCCCTCTGGCTCGGCACGATCGCCATGAGTCTCGTCTTCCTGAACCGCTACGTGGGGCTGCTGTCGCTGGCGCAGATGACGCTGGCCGGCATCGCCGCCTACGGCGTCGGCTACATGGTCGTGACCCTCGACCAATCGGTGTTCCTCGCCGTGCCGGTGGGCATCCTCGTCGGCACCGTCGCGGGCTTCCTCGTCGCGCTGATCGCGGCCCGCACCAAGGCCATCTACTTCCTGATGATCACCCTCGCGATCGGCCAGGTCGTGTACTCGTTCGCATCGCAGTCGATCGAGGTCACCAACGCGCGGCGGGGGCTCGCCCCGATCCCGCGCCCCGACCTGGGAGTCGTCGATTTCGCCCAGCTGCACATCTTCTACTACGGCGCGCTGGCCGCCGCGGTGCTCTGCTACCTGCTCTGCCGCTACGTGGCCGCGACCAGCTTCGGCCTGGCGCTGCAGGGCATCCGCGATTCGCCGGAGCGCATGAGCGCGCTCGGCTACAACGTGAACCGGTACCGCATCGCGGCGATGACGTTCACCGCGTTCATCGCCTCCATCGGGGGCGTGATCATGGTCTTCGACAGGGCCCAGGTCGACCCCGATGTGGTGAGCCTCTCGTCGACCCTCGACATCCTCGTCGTCGCCGTGATCGGAGGGGTGGGGTCGCTGGGCGGAGTCTTCGTCGGCGGCATCGTGCTCACCCTGCTCGACAACTTCGCCCAGAACGTGACCGAGCGCTACATGACGCTCACCGGACTGGTCTTCATCGTCGTCCTGCTCTTCGCCCCCACCGGCCTGGCCGGCGTCGGCAAGCAGGTCGTCAGGGCACTCTCGACTCGTCGGCGCGCACCCCAGGCGCCGACAGCTCCCGACGTGCCGACACCCCCTGGAATCACAGATCCATCCAATGAAAGGAAACAGCAATGACGCTGAATACGAAGAGGACCGCGTTCGCCGCGGCCTCGGCCGGGGCGGGCCTCGTGCTCCTCCTGGCAGGATGCGCACCGGCCGGAACGGGCGGCGACTCGGGAGGCGACTCCGGCGACGGAGGCTCCGACACCATCAAGATCGGCGTGCTCGCCACGTCGGAAGGCAACCTCGCCTTCGGAATGGGCGAGGCCAAGGCCGCGATCGGCGTGGCCATGGAGGCCCGCGGCGGCACCGTCGACGGCGGTGAAGTCGGCGGCAAGAAGGTCGAGTTCGTCTACGAGGGAACCGACGGAACCTCGGGCTCCGCCCAGACGAAAGTGAAGAAGCTTGTCGAGAACGACGGGGTCGACATCGTGTTCGGACCGGTCTCGGGTGACGAGGGAGAGGCGGTCGTGCAGTACGCGCTCACGACACCCGACATCACGTTCGTGAACGGATCGGCGAGTCCCGTGAGCATGACTCTCGAGGGCGCCGAGAACTTCTTCCGCTTCCACGGCGACTCCGCCATGTGGATGGGCGGCCTCGGCGACTACGCCTACAACGACAAGGGTTACAAGAAGATCTACTCGATCGCCGAGGATTACTCCTTCCCCTACGACAACGCGGGCGGATTCTTCTCCGAGTTCTGTGCGGCGGGCGGCGAGGTGAACGGCAACTCGTGGGTTCCCGTCGGCACCACCGACTACGCCACGATCCTGTCGCAGATTCCGGCGGACACCGACGCGGTGTACGTCGGTCTCGGTGGTGCGGATGCCGCCAGCTTCCTCTCGCAGGCCGTGACGGCCGGCGTCAACAAGCCGCTCGTGGGCGGTTCGATCGCCGTCGACACGACGGCCCTGTCGGGGGATGCGAACATCGGCCAGGCCGCGATCGGCACGATCACCGGTGGCCCGGTTCCCGGTGCCGACTACGACAACCCCGACTGGAAGACGTTCGTCGACGCCTATGCCACTCAGCCGGACGCGTTCCCGAGCCCGTCGATCTTCTCGATCCTGTACTACAACTCGTTCGAGTCGCTGCTGCTCGGCATCGAAGACGTCAAGGGCGACCTCGGCGATGGACAGGCCGACCTGCGTTCCGCGCTCGAGGCCACGTCGTGGGACTCACCCACCGGACCGATCTCGATGGATGAGAACCGCCAGGCCGTCGTCGACAACTTCCTCGTGGAGGTCGCCGCGGGCGACGGCGGTGCGCTCACCCTGACCGATGTGAGCGAGGCCAACGGTGTGAAACAGGGCACCACTGTCTACGACCGCTTCGACGGCTGCCCGTAACAACCACCGTTCCCTGAGCTGCAACCACCCGTTCCCTGAGCTTGTCGAAGGGCCCCTTCGACAGGCTCCCCTTCGACAGGCTCAGGGAACGAACCGCTGAAAGGAAAAGACCATGACTGATGTCGCTCTCCGTGTCGCCGACGTGTCCAAGCACTTCGGCGGGCTCAAGGCGATGCGCAACGTCGACCTGGAGATCGCCGACGGGGAGCGCATCAGTGTGATCGGCACCAACGGTGCGGGCAAGTCGACGCTCTTCAACCTCATCGCGGGGGTCTTCCCCGTCACCTCGGGCCGCATCGAACTGTTCGGCCACGATGTGACGGGGCTCTCCACCGCGAAGAGGGCCAAACGCGGGCTTGCCCGCACATTTCAGACCTCCCGGCTGTTCGAGCAGCTGACGGCGGCCGAGAACGTGTTCGTGGCGCTCGGCGGCTCGGAATTCAGGGGCGCCTCGCTGCGCGTCGCGTGGCCGAGTTCGAAGCACGTGAACACGGTCAACCGCTGGTCGCGTGTCGAACGCCTGCTCGACCGCGTCGGGCTCGGCGACAAGGGTTCGGCGATCGTCGCCGACCTCTCGCACGGTGAGCAGCGCCAGCTCGAACTGGCCATGGCGCTCGCGCTGCAGCCCAAGCTGCTGATGCTCGACGAACCGGCCGCGGGATTCTCGCCGGCCGAACGCATCCATCTCGTGCGACTCCTGCGTGAGCTGCCCGAGGAGATCACCCTGCTGCTCATCGAGCACGACATGGACATCGCGCTCGCCGTGGCCAACCGTGTCGTGGTGATGCACGACGGCGAGAAGATCCTCGAGGGCTCGCCCGCAGACATCCGGGCGTCCGAACGTGTGCGCGAAATCTATCTCGGAGGCTCCCTTGACGACGTCGCCTGACCCCCTCTTCCGCGTCTCGAACCTGAACGTCTCGTACGGGCGGGTGCACGTGCTGCAAGACGTCTCGTTCGAGATGGGAGTCGAGCCCCTCGGAATGGTCGGCCGCAACGGCATGGGCAAGACCACGCTGGTCAATGCGATCGCCGGCATGCTGCCCGCCCAGTCGGGCTCGATCGAGTTCGAGGGGCGGGATGTCGCGAACAAGGCTCCTTTTCAGGTCACCCGGGCGGGCATCGGCTACGTGCCGCAGGGGCGCCGCATCTTTCCGTCGCTGACGGTGCACGAGCACCTCACGATGGTCGGCGCCAAGAAGTCGGCGAGGTGGAACCCGGACGCGATCTACGAGCTCTTTCCCCGGCTCGCCGAGCGCAAGAAGAACGGCGGCGGCGCGCTCTCCGGCGGCGAGCAGCAGATGCTCGCGATCGGTCGGGCGTTGCTCACGAACCCGCGTCTGCTCGTGATGGACGAGCCCAGCGAGGGCCTCGCGCCCGCGGTCGTCGACCACCTGGCCGACGTGTTCCGCCGAGTCGTCTCCGAGGGGCAGGCGGTGCTGCTCGTCGAGCAGAACCTGCGTTTCGCCGCCGAGCTGTGCGACAGGATCCTCGTAATGGTCAACGGGCGCATCGCCGCCGACCTGCCGGCGGCCGAGATCGCGGGCGACCCCGAGGTGCAGTCCCGCTACCTCGGAGTGGTGTGACAGATAGGCTCCCCCCATGTTCGATCTGACCGGAAAGCTCGCCGTCGTCACCGGCGCCCGTCGGGGCATCGGACTCGGCATAGCCACCGCGCTCGCGGATGCCGGCGCCGACATCGTCGGCGTAAGCCTCGGCATGGAGGCCTCGGGAAGCGAGCTGCAAGCGGCCGTCGAGAAGCGGGGGCGCGCGTTCACCGCCATCCGGTGCGATCTCGCCGACCGCACCGCGACCAGCGCCCTGGCGAGCCGGCTAGCCGAGCTGCCCGTCGGCATCCTGGTCGGAAACGCCGGAACGTTCCGGCGGGTGCCCGCCGCCGATCACTCGCAGGAGGACTGGGACCACGTTCTCGAGGTCAACCTGTCGAGCCAGTTCGTGCTCGCACAGGCGGTGGGGCGCGGAATGCTCGAGCGCGGCTCGGGCAAGATCATCTTCACGGCGTCGATGCTGAGCTTCCAAGGCGGGCTGAACGTGGCGAGCTACGCGGCCGCGAAGTCGGGGCTGGCCGGGCTGACGCGGGCGTTGTCGAACGAGTGGGCGGGCAGCGGCGTGAATGTGAACGCCATCGCGCCCGGCTACATCGACACTCGTGTGACCGAGGGGTTGAAGGCAGACCCGGTGCGCTCGAAGCAGATCCTCGAGCGCATTCCGGCAGGGCGACTCGGTCAGCCGGGCGACCTGGCGGGCGCCGCGGTCTTCCTGGCGTCGACCGCGTCGGACTACGTGAACGGCATCCTCCTGCCGGTCGACGGGGGCTGGCTCGGCCGCTGAGCTCGGCGTTCCTTCCTGCAGTGGCGCTGGGTCGTGCGACAATCGAGCGCGCCTCCAGCGGGCGAGCGCTCCGGCGCCGACCGCGCGTTCGCCCGGCGACGGCGCGCTCGGCACCCAGCGAGGGCAGACCATGCTGGGAATACGCTCCCGGGCGGCGTCGTGGGTCTTCCCTAGACTTCTGCTGACGAGAGGCTCACCATGGCGCGCAAGTCCGGCACCCAGGCACCGCGATTGGATGCGATCGTGCTCGACGACCTCGTCGCCGGCGATCCCGAGACGCTCGAGTCGCACGACGTCTACGAGGGCCTGCGCTTCGAGGCAGTCGACCTCTCCGGCCGCGACCTGTCGGGCATCCAGTTCAGGGAGTGCGCGTTCGACGAGCTGCAGGCGCACGATGCGGCTCTGCGCGGGGCGACGTTCGCCGACGTCGAGATCCACCGGCTGAACGCGCCCATCTTCTCCGCTCCGCGGGCGGAGCTGCGCTCGGTCTCGATCGACGGATCGCGCCTCGGATCCGCCGAGCTGTACGAGTCGGCCCTCTCGTCTGTGCACATCTCGTCGACCAAGCTCGGCTTCGCCAACCTCTCGGGCGCGAACCTGCTCGACGTGCTGTTCACCGGCTGCTCGATCGACGAGCTCGACCTGAGCAGCTCCAAGCTCAACCGCGTGGCGTTCGTCGACTGCACGATCGGAGTGCTGAGCCTCAACCACGCCACGCTGCAGAACGTCGACCTGCGCCGCGCCGAGATCTCGCGCATCGACGGGTTCACCGCGCTCGCGGGGGCGACGCTGTCGAGCGGACAGGTCGCCGACCTCGCGTCGTCGTTCGCCGAGCACCTGGGCATTCGCGTCGAGGACTGAACGGCCCCCTTCGACAGGCTCAGGGAAGGGCGATCACCTCCGCAGCTACACCCCGGCGCCCACAGGCAGCCGCTCCGCACCCGATGCGGAGACCGGCCCCGCGGCATCCAGAGCATGGCCCTCGGTGTCGATGTTCGGAACGATGCGGTCGAGCCACTTCGGCATCCACCAGGCCGACTCGCCGAGCAGGCTGAGCAGCGCCGGAATCAGGACGAGCCGCACGATGAATGCGTCGGCCATCACGCCGACCATCAGCCCGAAAGCGATGGATGCGCCGATCGCGAAGGTTCCCGTGGCGAACCCGGCGAAGACCACGGTCATGATGGTCGCCGCTGCCACGAGCACCGGGCCGGAGCGCGCGAAGCCCTCGCGGATCGCCTTCTTCGGGGACATTCCCCGGTCGTGCAACTCTTTGATGCGCGAGACCAGGAACACCTGGTAGTCCATGGCGAGGCCGAAGAGCACGCCCACCAGCAGCAAGGGGAGCAGGCTCATCATGGGGTCGCCCTGGGGCGCGGCGATCACCGGATCCAGCCAGCCCCACTGGAACACCGCCGTGCTGGCGCCGAACGAGGCCCCGACCGACAGCAGGTAGCCGAGCGTCGCGATCAGCGGAATGAGCAGCGATCGGAACATCACGACGAGCAGCAGCATGGAGATCACCACGATCACGATGATGTACTTGATCAGCGCGCTGGTGAGCGCCGCGTCCTGGTCGAGACCGATCGCCGTCTCGCCGGTGACCTCGAGGTGCACGCCTGTCAGCGAGTCGGCGTCGTCGGTGATCGTGGTCACCACGTCTTTCGTCGCCTGGTTGATCGGGCCGCCGTCGGGGATCACGACGATCCGCGCCATGCGTCCATCGGCCGAGATCTCGGCCGGAACCACCTGCTGAACACCCGCCAGCGCGCCCAGCCGGCCCTCGACATCCGGCGTCTTCGAGGCGATGTCGTCGCCTTCGGCGAGAACGATCAACGGGCTCTGGATGCCGCCGAACTCGTCGACGATGAGGTTGTACGCGGTGCGCTCCGTCGACTCCGGATCGGCGCCCCCGGGGATGCTGAACGCGGTCTTCATGCTGAACAGGGGCAGGGCGACGATCACGAGAATCACGATGCCGGCGAGCGCCGAGACGATCGGCCGGTTGACCACGACGCTGCCCCAGCCGCGCAGGAGTCCCCGCTTCTGCGTGGCACCCTCCACCCAGACGGTTCCGGAGGCGAGCTCCGCGCGCTGCTTCTTGGAGAGCGCCCGGGTGCCCATGGTGCGCATCAGCGCGGGCAGCAGGGTGAGGGCGAGCAGCACGGCGACGGCGACGGCCGCGGCGGCCGCGAAGCCCATCTCGGTGATGAAGCTGAGGTTCGCGACGAGCAGGGCCACGAGGGCGACGATCACGGTGAGGCCGGCGAAGACGACGGCCGTTCCGGCGGTTCCCGTCGCCCGGGCGACCGCGTCCTCGACGCTCTTGCCGCCTCGCAGCTCTGTTCGGAAGCGGGACAGGATGAAGAGGCTGTAGTCGATCCCTACGGCGAGGCCGAGCATGGCCGACAGGATGATCGAGTTGTCGCCCAGGGGGAAGAGCGCGCCATAGGCGAGCACACCGACCAATCCGACGCCGACGCCGAACACGGCGATGAGCAGATTGACACCGGCGGCCAGCAACGAGCCGAAGGTGAGGATGAGCACGAGGAACGCGATGATCACACCGACGCCCTCGCCGATGCCCGGCTCGGGGGCGCCGAGGGGAACGAGGTTGCCGCCGAGTTCGACGCCGAGGTCGCTCGGCGCGTTCGCCTGCAGCTCGAGGGCCGCGTCGTAAGACGACACCTGCTTCGCGTCGGACAGCTCGCCGTAGCTCAGCGTCGCGACGGCGAGGGTGCCGTCCTCGGATATGTAGGGCCGGTTCGCGTCGAACGGATCGCTGACGGCGTCGACTCCGGGGAGCGCCGCGGCGTCGCTCAGAACGTCGGCGATCTGCGCCGAGACCGCCGGGTCGGAGACGTCGCCGCCATCCGGCTGGAAGACGAGCTGCAGCGTGTCGCCTGTGGCATCGGCCGAGGCGGGGAACTCGTCGTTCATGCGATCGAGGGCCTGCGACGCAGGGGAGTCGGGAATCGAGTCGGTTGCCGCGGCCGGCGAGGCGAGGTTGCCCCCGATGATGAGGGTGCCGATGAGGCCGGCGAAGATCAGGAGCCAGGCTCCGATCACCACCATGCGGTGGCGGGCGCTGAACCGTCCGACGCGGGCGAGAAATGTGGACAAGAGAGGCTCCTTCGAGAGAGGCGGAAAGGTCTACCTCGATACTCGCGAGCGGTGTACTCCTCGGAATCGTCCTGTCGAATCGGTCTGTCTACTGCGTCTGGATGAGATCGGGTGTCGGGCCACCCGATCGATCACAGATCAGATGGATGCCGCCGGGTTCTGATCGGCCGGGTCCGAGACCGGGCCGTCGGCCGGGCCCGTGGTCGGCGGCGTGGCCGAGCCATCGACCGGCTTGGCCGCATCCGCCTTGCGTTCGACGACCAGCGTGATCTTGGAGACGACGGCCGCGATCGCGCCGATCGCGACAAGCACGGGCGCGAACGCGACGGTCAGTGCAAGACCGACGAGTCCTGCGTTCACCGGGATCTCGAGCAGCACACTGCCGTCTTCGCGCTTCAAGATGATGCGCTGCACGTTGCCCTCGTGGATCAGGTTCTTCACGGTCTCGACCAGCTTGTCGCCGGCAACCTCGAACTGCTCGAACGTGGATTTCTTGTCGCTCATGTCGCTTCGTCCTGTCTGACGTCGATGTTCGTACGACGATCCGGTTCGGAACGCCTGGATTCCAGTCTGGCCGTGTCGCGCCCTGCGCGCATCAGTCCTGGGTACGACTCACCCGATTCACATGCAGTACTACGACGCCGTGAACCCGGCCCGATAGGCGAATGTCACGAGTTGGGCGCGGTCGCGCGCACCCAGCTTCGCCATGGCCCTGTTCGCGTGGGTCTTCACCGTGTACGGCGACACGAACATCTCGGCGGCGATCTGCGTGTTGTCGAGTCCGCGCGCCGCGGCCTTCACGACGTCGAGCTCGCGCGGGGTGAGTGCCGAGAACCGGTCGAGCATGGCGGAGTCTGCAGCGGGTCGGCTCTCGTGGGCGACGTGGCCGATGAGAGCGGCGCTCGCGGAGGCCGACAGCGCCCCGCCGCCCGTCGCCACCTCGCGGATGCCCGCGGCCAGCTCGGCGGGGCCGATCCCCTTGCTGAGAAAGCCGTTGGCCCCGGCGCGCAGGGCCGCGAACACGTTCTCGTCGTTGTCGAAGGTGGTCAGCACGATGATGCGCAGCTGCTCGCTCGTGTAGGCGGCGCGCAGACGCTTGGTCGCCTCGACCCCGTCGATGCCGGGCATCCGGATGTCCATGAGCACGACGTCGACGCTCAGCCCGTCGATCGCGGCGAGGGCCTCGAACCCGTCGCCGACGTCGGCGACGATCTCGATGTCGGTCTGTGGCTGCAGAATCGCGCGGAGCCCGGCGCGGATCATCTCCTGGTCGTCGACGATCATCACCCGGATCATCGGATCTGCCCTCCGTCCACGCGCAGTGTCGCGACGACGCTGAAGGCATCGTCGGTGTCGACGACCTCGAGGCGGCCACCGGCCGAGGTGGCGCGCTCGCGCATGCCGATCAGGCCGTAGCCGCGCCGCGTAGCGGCAGTCTTCGGCGCCCGGCGCGCCCGGGCATTCGTGACCGTGATCGTCAGGATGCCGGCATCCGCCTGGGTCGTGACCGAGACCGCACCCGGGCCGTGGCGCTGGGAGTTCGTGAGCGCCTCCTGCACGATGCGGAACGCGGCCGTGCTGACCTCGGCATCGATCGCATCCGGTGCCTCGCATAGTTCAGCGCGCACGTCGACGCCGGCCGAGCGGTAGGACTCGATGAGGCGTGCGATGCCGCCGAGGTCGGGTGTGGGCCGGGACGAACCGTCGTCGACGTCGTCGGTGCGCAGCACGTGCAACAGGCGCTGCGTCTCCGACAGCACCGCCTGCACGTTCGCGCGCGCGGCGACCAGCGACGCGTGAGCCGTGTCGGCCTCGATCGGCAGGTTCACCTCGGCGACTCCGAGGTGCATGTTGAGCACGGCGATCTCGTGCCCCACCACGTCGTGCAGGTCGCGGGCGATGCGCAGCCGCTCCTCGCTCACGCGCTGGTTCGCCTCGGCGTCTCTCGTCGCCAGGGCCGCAAGGGCCCTCTGCTCGAGCTCGCGTCGGTAGCGATCCTGGCTGTACGCCGCGCTGCCCGCTGCCGCCGCTGCCAGGGCGAACGCGGCCGCCACGATCGCCACCGGATAGACGAGGCCCTGGTTCTGGAACAGGGCCACCGAGACGTAGTTCGAGAGCCCGATGAGCAGTGCGACCCGAACCGCGGGGCCGCCACGGACGGTGAGCGAGAATGCCGCGAAGACGGCGAGGTTCCAGCTCATCAGCGGATCCCACGCGACAGCGTTCGACACGAAGGGGGCCGCGGCGATCAGTGCGACTCCGAGCCAGCGCCACCGGTACGACGCCGCGATGCCGAGAAGCGAGACGATCAGCGGCACCCACGCGATGAATCCGTGGCCCTGGAGAGGAGGCGCGACGAACTCGGTGGCCGATGCCAGTCCGATCACGACCAGTGTGATGCGATCGAGCAGAGCCGGACGGCGGAACCACGACGGTCGATACGCCACCATCTCGGCGGGCGCATTCGGCGTGGTCATGGGTCGATCCTCCCACCGGGCTCTTATACGCGAGTACAGCGGACGCAGTAGATCCCTATGCCACCGACCAGCCGCCGTCCGACGGCAGGATGACGCCGTTCACGTTCACGCCGTCGTCGCTCAGCAGGAACGTGATCGACGCGGCGAGGGCGTCGCTCTCGACGGCCTCGGGCATGACCGACATGCCCACGCGCACCCGCTCGGCGCCGAGCTTCGAGTTGAACTTGGCTTCGATGTTCGTGATCGTCGGGCCGGGGGCGACGGCGTTGACCCGGATGCCGCTGGGTCCGTACATGAAGGCGCTGCTCTTGGTGAGCCCCGCGACGGCGTGCTTCGACGCGGTGTAGGCGGCGCCGGCGGCCGAGCCGCGAAGGGCCGCCTCGGATGCCGTGTTCACGATCGATCCGTAGGCCTGGCCGAGCATCGTGGGCATCACGGCGCGCATCAGCTTCATCGTGCCGTCGACGTTGATCGAGAAGACGCGCTTCCACACGTCGTCGGAGACGTCGCCGACCGGGGTCATGTCGTCCATGATGCCGGCGATGTTCGCGAGGCCGTCGATGCGGTCGCCGGCTGCGGTGATGATCTGCGCCACGGCCGCGTCGTCGGTGATGTCGGCGACGACCGTCACGATCTCCGCGCCGGGGGTCTTGGCCACGAAGTCGTCGAGGCGTTCCTGCGAGATGTCGACGGCGACGACGCGGCCGCCCTCGCGGGCGATTCTGGATGCCGTGGCCCGGCCTATGCCGGACCCTGCGCCCGTGACGATGATCGTCTTGCCCGAGAAGCGCCCGTCGTCGATGCGCTCGACCCACTCGGGGGACTGGACGGTCGGCTCGGCGTCCTCGGTCACGACGACGGCCGGCGTGCCCTCGGGAACCTCTCCGGCGGCCGCGCGGCGGACGAGGTCGTCGATCAGGTCCTGGCTGAACGCGCCCTGGCTCATCTCGACCAGTCGATCGAGCGAGAGCTTGCTCACGGTGCGCAACGCACTGGCATCCTGACCGGCCTTGGCCAGCAGGTCGTTCATGATGGGGCCGCCGACCGGGTGCGACAGCCAGGTGCCGATGGTCGAGGAGCTGGTGAGGGGCGTGTTCTCTGCGGTCATGGGGTGCATCTCTTTCTCTCGGGTCTTGAACCGGACAACTCTGTCCGCACGTAGGCTACACCCGTGACAACACCGAAACCTGAACCGCGCAAGCCGAATCGCGGGCCCAGTGCGGGGCCCGAGAATCGGCGCGCGCTCATCGCCGCTGCGCGCGAGGTGTTCGGCGACGGGGGCTACGCCGCGCCGCTGAGTTCGGTGGCCAAGCTGGCGGGGGTCGGCCAGGGCAGCCTCTACCGGCATTTCCCCGATCGGCTGTCGTTGGCCGTCGCCGTCTTCGACGAGAACATCGGAGAGCTCGAGACGATCGCCGAACGCGAAGGCAGCACTCTCGACGAACTGCTCGACGCGATCATCGCGCAGGCGCTGGTGTCGACGGCGATGATCGACATGATCACCGCCGACCTCGACGACCCCCGGGTGCAGCACCTCGAGACGCGCATCGAAGACGTGGTCGACACGGTCGTGCGACGCGAGCGGTCGGCCGGTCGACTCGGAGGCGAGGTCGAGACGGCCGACGTGCTGCTCGCGATCTCCATGCTCGCCGGCGTCGTCGCCCGCACTCCGGCCGATCGCCGCGACGCCGTGGCGCGCCGGGCCTGGTCGCTGTTCCACGTGGCGTTCGCGCGCTCGGAAAGCGGGACTCAGGTACCACCGACGCAGTAGGAGAAGTCATCCCTGCGCACGATTCGCATTCCTGCCGAACCCGCGAGTCTGGAGTCATCACACGCGAACAACCGAAAGGACGCGACACGATGACCACGACCTACACCCCGCTCCGAGCCCGTGACCATGCCGAACGGCCCTCGAGGCGCCCGTCGGCCCTCTCGACGCTCGCCTGCGTGGCCGTCGGCACCGGAGCGATGGCCGTGAGCGCACTCGCCGTCGGGCTGGGCGTCCTCGCCCAGAACTGATCGCGCCGGACTGATCGCGGGCGACCACTGTACGCACGGGCGACGGATGCGGCAACCCCGCGAGCCCAGACGGCCGGGTGCGAGGAGAGTTCCGCCATGGCCCATTCGAAAAAGTCCTCCTCGCGCGTGCAGCGCATGCCGAAACCTCTCTACGAGAAGGAGCTCGAGCGCCTGCAGATCGAGCTCGTGAGCATGCAGCAGTGGGTGATCGACACGGGCGCCCGCGTGGTCGTGATCTTCGAGGGCCGCGACGCCGCAGGCAAGGGTGGCGCGATCAAGCGCATCATGCAGTACCTCAATCCGCGGTCGGCCCGGGTGATCGCTCTGCCCACGCCGAGCGAGCGCGAGAAGGGGCAGTGGTACTTCCAGCGCTACATCGAGCGGCTGCCCACGACGGGCGAGATCGTGCTGATGGATCGCTCCTGGTACAACAGGGCCGGCGTCGAGCGGGTCATGGACTACTGCACGCCCGAGCAGTACCGACGCTTCCTTCACCAGGTTCCGACGTTCGAGCGCATGCTCGTCGAAGACGGCATCATCCTCATCAAGTACTGGTTCTCGGTGTCGGACGACATTCAGGAGGAGCGGTTCCACTCGCGCCTGAACGACCCGATGCGGCGCTGGAAGCTCTCCGACACCGACGTGGTCTCGATCACGAAGTGGGAGGACTACTCCCGCGCGAAGGACGCGATGTTCGAGGCGACCGACCACGCCGACGCGCCCTGGTGGACCATCGAGAGCGACGACAAGCGCGCATCCAGAATCAACACCATCAGCCACCTGCTGTCGCAGATTCCCTACGAGTCGCGCGACCCCGACGAGGTCACGATCCCACCCCGCCCCGTTGCCGACGACTACGACCGGCCGGAGAAGGGGCGCTACAAGTACGTGCCCGATCACGCGGGGGCAGTGGCGAAGAGCTAGTGGTCGTCCGCTAGAACTCCGCGCCCGCCTCGACCAGCAGCACTCCGCCCATGACGAGGGCGATGCCCGCTGCCATCACCCAGGTGAACGGCTCCTTGAAGATGAGCCGCCCGGCCACCGCGGTGAGCGCGACTCCGGCCGCCGACCAGATTCCATAGGCGACGCCGAGCGGCATGTCGTTCTGCAGGGCGAACGACAGGCACGTGAACGCGATTCCGTAGCCGACTGCGACCGGGATGTACCAGAGCTTGCTGCCGGTGATGGCGGCCTTGAGCGAGAGCGTGGCGGTGACCTCGGTGAGGATCGCGCCGACGAGGAAGAGCCAGGCCATCAGCGGGCCTGCCCGTGCATGGCCGACTCACGCGTCTTCTCGGCGCGCTGCCGTCCGAGCTCGATGCACAGCACCCCGCCGATGATCAGCACGAGCCCCGCCCCCATCACGGGAGTCAGCGGTTCGCCGAAGAGAAGAGCCGAGAACAGGGCGGTGAGCGCTACCCCGAGGGCGCCCCAGATTCCGTAGGCGACGCCGAGCGGCAGCCCCGCGCGCAGCACCAGCGACAGGAACACGAACGCCCCCGCGAAGCCCGCCGCCATCAGCGCGTACCAGCCCGGATTCTCGAGGCCGGCCTTCAGCGACAGCGATCCGGTCACCTCGGTCACGATGGCGCCGCCCAGAAACAGCCACTTCTTCATGCTTCTCCTTCGTCGGCGCAACGTATTCAGGAGGAGCGCGTCACCGTCGACACTATCCACACGGTGGCGCGCTCCTCCTGAATAAGGAACGACGAATCAGACAGCGACTATGCGTCGGCCGGCGTCGCCTCGACCTTCTTCGCCGCCGCCTTGGCGACCGCGGGGGTGGATGCGGCGGGCTTGCGGGTCGGCGCCTTGCGCGCGCCGGCCGACGACGCCGTGCCCTTCGCCGGCCGCGAGGCGGCCTGCTCGGCCACCGCAGCGGTCTGCGCCGAGACGGCGCGGGGCGCCAGACGCTGCAGCTGCGTGACGTGGGCCGGGGTCAGCTCCTCGATGGAGGCGACCTCGAGCAGCTTCATCGTGCGCACGATCTGCTCCGACAGGATTGCGATCGTGCGGTCGACGCCCGCGCGCCCTCCGGCCATGAGCCCGTAGAGGTAGGCGCGGCCGATCAGGGTGAACTTCGCGCCGAGGGCGAGCGAGGCCACGATGTCGGCGCCGTCCATGATGCCCGTGTCGACCATCACCTCGACGTCGCCGCCGACCTCGCGGGCCACGTCGGGCAGCAGGTGGAACGGGATCGGGGCGCGGTCGAGCTGGCGCCCTCCGTGGTTCGAGAGCAGGATCCCGTCGACGCCGAGGTCGGCGAGGCGCTTCGAGTCCTCGAGGTTCTGCACTCCCTTGATCACGATCTTGCCGGGCCACATGCTGCGGATGAACGCGAGGTCGTCGAAGTCGATCGACGGGTCCATCGCCGAATCGAGCAGCTCGCCCACGGTGCCGCCGGTCGACGAGAGCGATGCGAACTCGAGCGGGGGAGTCGTGAGGAAGTCGTACCACCACCACGGCCGGGGGATGGCGTTGATGATGGTGCCCGCGGTGAGCTGCGGAGGAATCGAGAAGCCGTTGCGCTTGTCTCGCAGGCGCGCGCCGGCGATGGGGGTGTCGACGGTGAACATGAGCGTGTCGAAGCCGGCCGCGGCGGCGCGCTCGACGAGACCGTAGGAGATCTCGCGCTGGCGCATCACGTAGAGCTGGAACCAGTTGCGCCCGGTCGGGTTCGCCGCCTTGACGGCCTCGATCGACGACGTTCCGAGAGTCGAGAGTGTGAACGGGATGCCGGCGGCGGCGGCGGCCCCGGCCCCCGCGATCTCGCCCTCGGTCTGCATCAGGCGGGTGAAGCCGGTGGGGGCGATGCCGAAGGGCATGGTCGAGGTGCCCCCGAGGATCTGCGTCGTCGTGTCGAGCCTCGACACGTCGCGCAGGATCGACGGGTGGAACTCGATGTCCTGGAACGCCTGGCGCGCCCGCCTCAACGAGATCTCGCCCTCGGCCGATCCGTCGGTGTAGTCGAACGCCGCCTTCGGGGTGCGCCGCTTGGCGATCGTGCGCAGGTCGTCGATGGTCAGCGCGCCCTGCAGTCGACGCTTCTTGCCGTCGAGCTCGGGCTTCTTGAACTGCATCAGGGGAAGCAGTTCCTTGGGGTTCGGAAAGCGGCGTTCAACCATGGGGCAGTCCTCTATCTGGTTCGGTCCCCTTCGACGAGCTCAGGGAACGGTTGCCCTCGACGAGCTCAGGGAGCGTTCCCTGAGCCTGTCGAAGGGGGTCGGTCGGTGCGGAGATGAAGTTGGTCTCGGTGTAGTAGCCCGTGATGTGGGCGCGAACGCGGCCGCGGGCGAGCTCGGCGTCGCCCTTCTCGATGGCGTCGACGATGTCGCGGTGCTCGTGGCGCAGGCGACCGGATGTCTCGGGCCACGACGGCAGGTTCGGCACGCCGGCGAGAACGTAGCTCTCGATGGAGTTGCGGAGGCCCGCCATCATCGAGGCGATCACGGCGTTGCCGGAGAGCTCGGCGAGCGCCAGGTGGAAGGCCGCGTCGAGCGCGAGGAATTCGGCCTCGGAGACCCGGCCATCGGCATCCATCGCGTCGAGCAACTCGACGGCCGGGCCGAGATCGAGCCCGTCGATACGGGCGACGGATGCCTCGGCGAGCTCGGTCACGACGGCGGCCTCGAGCACGAGTCGGGTCTTGACCACGTCGCGAACGTCGAAGCCCTGGGCGGCGACCTGCAGCCGCATCAGCGACGACATGCCGCCGGATGGGCGAGCCACGATGATGGCGCCGGATTGCGGGCCCGATCCGGTCTGCGTGCGGATGAGCCCGAGGACTTCGAGCACGCGCAGCGCCTCGCGAACGGACGAGCGGCCGACGCCCAGCTCGCTCGCGAGAGTCCGCTCGGCGGGCAGGTGATCGCCGGGAACGAGGCGCCCCGCGAGCAGGTCGGCCTCGATGTGCTGCAGCACGACCTGCCAGGCGCGGCGCGGGTCGACCGGGGCAACGGATGCGGGGGCGCGTGTGTCGATGGCGGTCACGTCGCGTCCTCCTCGATCGCTGGCTGTCACTGGACTCATGTGTGGTCAGGCCATGTGGTCAGACCACAGCATAATCGGGGCGTGGTCGGTTGTCCATCCATTCCGCTCTCTCAGGTGTCGGGTCTAGCGTTTAAGCCAGCCCTCTATCGACAGGCTCCCGGAACGCGTTCCCTGAGCGAGACGCGATCCCTGAGCCTGTCGAAGGGCAACGGCACCCGAACAAAGGACTCCCCATGAGCGCGAACCCCTACGACCGACTTCCGAAGCTCCCGGCATTCGACCTCGAGTCGACCGATGTGAAGCAGGGAGTGCGGCTGTCGAACGACCAGGTGGGGGCGGGGGCAGGGGGCGGCGACGTGTCGCCCCAGCTGAGCTGGTCAGGGGCGCCGGAAGGGACCAGAAGCTATGTCGTGACGGTCTACGACCCCGACGCACCCACGGCATCCGGTTTCTGGCACTGGGCCGTGTTCAACATTCCGGTCGAGGTGACGAGTCTCGCCGCCGGCGCCGGAACGCCGGGCAGCGATCTGCTGCCACAGGGCGCGATCACCCTGCGCAATGATGGCGGCGTCGCCGGATACGTCGGAGCCACCCCTCCTCCCGGCCACGGCGACCACGAGTACTACGTCGTCGTGCACGCGGTCGATGTCGAGACCCTCGACATTCCCGCAGACGCGTCCCCCGCGATGCTCGGCTTCAATCTCTTCTTCCATGGAATCGGTCGCGCCGTGATCAGCGCCCCCTACAGCGTGTCCGACTGAGTCACAGCGTCTCCGACTGAGTCGCGCGGGCGGTCAGCCGAGGAGCGACCGCACGTAGTCGAAGGATTCTCTGGTCAGCGCCGACCAGGTCTCGAGCGTCTTCGAGGGATCATTCGTGTGCAGATCGTCGCCCGCGGGCACCTCGACCCACTCGCGCATCGTTCGGCGACCCATCGACAGCGGCGCGGCGCGCCCCTGCTCGATCAACTCGAGCGCGCGCTCGCGCGGCACCTTCACGATGAGTCGGTCGTCGCTGCCGATGAAGGCGACGATCTTCGTGCCCGTGCGGATTCCGGGATTGTGGAACATGGTTCCGAGCTCGACGGGGCCGGCCGCGCCAAGGATGGCGGCGATCTCGTGCAGGAGATCGATCGCGTCGTCGGATGGTCTGCCCATGCGCACCACCGTACTCATCCTGCGCTCTTCTGCTAATCAGTATTGCTATGTACCGGTACTCATGCTTACTATGTAGTGGTAGTCAATATCACTGAGTAGTAGGGAGTCCGGATGGGCAAGCAGGCGACCGAGATGCTCAAGGGTGCGCTCGAGGGAATCGTGCTCGGCGTCCTCAGTGATCGGGCGGCGTACGGCTACGAGATCACGGCCTGGCTGCGTGATCAGGGTTTCGCCGACATCGCCGAGGGCACGATCTACGCCCTGCTCCTGCGCATCGAGCAGCGCGGCTACGTCGACGTCGTGAAGGAGCCCTCGGAGAAGGGGCCGCCGCGCAAGGTCTACACGCTGAACTCCGCCGGCGCCCGCACCCTCGACGAGTTCTGGAGCAACTGGAGCTTCCTGGCCGAGCGCATCGAGCAGCTTCGCACCCGCGTCGACGCTCCACCGACAGACACCGCACGAACACCGACACCACGAATCGAAGGAGAACACTCATGACCGCCGCCTGGATCGAACAGATCACCGGATCGTTCGAAGACAAGAAGCGCTGGCGCGAATACAAGGCGCGCAAGAAGCAGCTGCCTGCCAGCTACCGCACCGCGATCGACGGGCTCGAGCGCTACCTCACCTATGCCGGCGCGGTCAGCAAGGGAGACGTGCTCGTGCAGATGTTCGACGACCTCGCCGACCTCGTCGAGCGCGCGGCGACAGACTCGACGCCGATCCGCGAGATCGTCGGCGACGATCCTGTGGAATTCGCCGAGGAGTTCATCAGGAATTACAGCGACGGGCAGTGGATCAGCAAGGAACGCGCCCGGCTCGTCGAATCGATCGATCGTGCCGTCGCCGATCAGGCCTGACGCGGGGCCCGCCATCCGGGTGCGCGGGCTCGCCAAGTCGTTCGGCGACCTCGCCGTGCTCCGCGGCGTCGACCTCGATGTCGATCGGGGCAGTGTCTTCGCGCTTCTCGGTTCGAACGGTGCGGGCAAAACCACTCTCGTGCGCATCCTCTCGACGCTGCTGACGTCGGATGCGGGCTCGTCGATCGTGAACGGTTTCGACGTGGCCGTCGAGCCGGGGCGAGTGCGCGAGTCGATCAGTCTCACAGGGCAGTTCGCCGCCGTCGACGAGGTGTTGTCGGGGCGGGAGAATCTCATGCTCATCGCGCGGCTCCGCCACCTTCCGAAGGCGGGCGCGATCGCCGAGGAGCTGCTCGGCCGCTTCTCCCTCATCGACGCGGCAGATCGTCGCGCCGCGACGTATTCGGGTGGAATGAGGCGACGCCTCGACATCGCGATGAGCCTCATCGGCGCGCCTGCGGTGATCTTTCTCGACGAGCCGACCACGGGGCTCGACCCCGAGGCCCGCGCCGAGGTCTGGCAGACGATCAGATCGCTCGCCGACTCGGGGACGACCGTGATGCTGACGACTCAGTACCTCGAAGAGGCCGAGCAGCTCGCAGACCGGATCGCCATCCTGCACGAGGGAACGATCATTCGCAGCGGCACCCTCGATGAACTCCTCAGCCTTCTCCCCGCAGCGCGGGTGGAGTACGTGGAGAAACGGCCGTCTCTCGAAGAGGTCTTTTTCGCGCTGGTCGGTTCCGGCGCTCCAGATGGTTCACGTCGAAAGGATCAGTCATGACAACTCACGTGATCGGCGACACCGCCGTTCTGACCGCGCGGTCGCTGCGGCACATACTGCGCAGCCCCGACACGATCGTGACCACCGCCGTCACCCCGATCGCCCTGATGCTGCTCTTCGTCTTCGTGCTGGGCGGTGCGATCGACACGGGCGGCGACGTGCCGTACGTCGAGTACTTGCTCCCGGGCATCCTGCTCATCACCATCGCGTCGGGAATCGCCTATACGGCCTATCGCCTGTTCCTCGACATGCAGAGCGGCATCGTCGACCGACTGAGGTCGATGCCGATCGCGAGGTCGAGCGTTCTCTGGGCGCACGTGCTCACCTCGATGGCCGCCAATCTGATCTCGGTGGTCGTCGTCACGGGTGTGGCGTTGCTGCTCGGCTTCCGATCGGGTGCATCGGTGCTCGCGTGGCTTGCCGTCGCCGGTCTGGTGGTGTTGTTCACCCTCGCCCTGACCTGGATCGCCGTGATCGCGGGCCTCTCGGCGAAGTCGATCGATGGGGCGAGCGCGTTCAGCTATCCGCTGATCTTCCTTCCGTTCATCAGTTCGGCCTTCGTTCCCACCCACTCGATGCCGGGGCCGGTCGCCTGGTTCGCAGAGAACCAGCCTGTGACATCGATCGTCGACACGATCCGAGCTCTGCTCGCAGGGCAGCCCGTGGGCGGCGAGATCTGGATCGCGCTGGCGTGGCTCGGCGGCATACTCGTCGTCGCATACCTGGCGGCGCTCGCGATCTACCGTCGCCGGTTGAGCTGAGCTGAGCTGAGGTGAGCTGAGCTGAGGGTGTGGGGCCGTGGGGCCGTGGCGAGCCGGGGTCGACAGGCGGGTGGCGGTGGTTCGGCAGCGAGGGACCGTGGTTCACCATGGCTCGGCCGTTCGTCGCCTGCCCGCCGGCCGCGGTGTGCGTCGCGGGTCGACCCACGAGGGCGGTGTGATGTGCGGCGAGCCGTGGATCATGGTGAGCCGCCACGCGGAACTGTGAATAACCGAGTGGTGGAACGCGCAGAGCAGCGCCATGTTGTCGACGTCGGTGGCGCCGGGTTCGAATATCGTGCTGACCCAGGGAATCACGTGGTGCGCCTGACAGCGCGAGGGCGGGTGGTGACACCCGGGAAAGACGCAGCCGCCGTCGCGAGCGGCCAATGCTCTTCGTTGTTTTCGGGTTGCCACACGGTGGGTCTTGCCGTGGCTGAGTATTTCGCCGTGGGTGCCGAAAATGCTGACGATCGTGTCGCCTGTGCACTGGAGCATCGCCACCGTACTCACCGGGATCGGTTCGGAACTGCCATCGATCCAGCCCACACCCCGACCCGCTTCGAGGTCGATCGCCGCGACGTGCACGTTGACCGTGGGCGCGGCTCCGTTCAGCAGTGATGCCGACGGCGACCCGGCTGCCTGCTCGATCAACGTCATCAGGGCGTCGAGGAGTTTCTGTTCGTACGTGCGCTCGTCGAGCGAGGCCGACGAGACAGCGGGGCGGAGCTTGCTGGTCTGGGAGGGTCGGTCGTCGGGGGTGCCGGCGGGGTCGGCGTCATCGGATGATGTCGGCTCGCTGTCGGGGCCCGAGTCGGGCGGCGCAGGGTTGGCCTGCGTAGGGTCGGCCGGCGTAGGGTCGGCCGTGCGGGGGCTCAGAATGGGGTCGATCGCTGCCAGGAGGATGCCGAGCTGCAGCGGGGGTAGTGCGTAGCGGCCGCGGGCCATGCCGTCGGAGCCGATCCGAGGGTAGCTGAACCCCCGCAGGTGCTGCTTGGCAGCGTCGCGGGGTTCGGCGCCATCGGGGTCGAGATGCTCGCGGATGCGTATGGCCAGCCGGGCGATCTCTTCGACCGTGTAGAGCCGCGGGGCCGTGCCCGAGCAGCCGCCCGCGGTGTCGCCATCCGGATCGGTTTCGGTCGTGCCCCCGGGGGCACCGGTCGTCGGCATGGAGGCCGTAGCGACGCCCACGAGGTGCCGCTCGGCTTCGTCGAGTGCGGAGGTGAACGTGGTTCGCGACGCGATGTCGGTGAGCGCGCGGCAGATGACGGACGCCGTGTCTGCTCCGATCTGACCGGCGAAGAACGCCTCTTCGACGGCGGGGAATCTGCTGGGGCACGGAAGGCCGGTGTTCGAGAGGTGCGAGCGGATCTGTCGACCGAGCTGCATTCGTGAGGCCGCCGTTCGTTCGGAGACGTTGGCCGTGGATGCCAGAAGTTTTTTGCCCGTGGGGAAACCATGGCGGTATGCCAGGCCGTCTGCGCCGAGCTCACGGCGGGACTCGGCGTCGATCTCTGCGGCGACCCAGACACGGGCGGAGTCGGCGACCATGCCCAGTCGCTCCCAGGTGGCGGCCGACTCGAGCAGAGCGTCTGCCGATGAGCGGCCCCGGTCTGCCTCGAGGAGCTCGCGAAGGCGTTCGGCGATGTCGCCGAGGGTCGCGTTCTCGAGGTGCATGCAGGAAGTCAAACACGAGCCACCGACACTGAGTCGGACACGCGATTCGACGTTTGATCAGGGAATGTGCCTGTGGATAAAAGTGGCGAATCGAATCCTGTGGAGGAGATGCTCTGCATGTCGGTTGAGGAAAATTCGTGAATTAGCGTCATGAACTTACGGCTCGGCTCTCTCTTCCAGTAGGAGCATTCAGGCCACTTTCGAGGCTCGCCGCTGGCCTTCCCGTGTTCTGATCGCTCTGAATTAATTAATTCAGATCTCTTCAATTCCACATTTTAGAAATTTTTCTCACATATGAGTCGATCTGGCTCTATGGTGAGAATCGCACGGAGAAAGAGTGGGGACTCTCTCAGGTAAAGAACCCAAGGAGACCCACATGCCTTCACGGCCTGCACCGACCCGACCACTTCGCACCTTGCTCAGCTTCGTCGCCATCACCGTCATCGCCGCGAGCGGCGTCGCGGTCGCGGCTCCCGCCTCCGCGGCGGGTGAGACGCTGAACGTGACCCTCTCTCAGACGACCGGCACCGGCCCCTTCGATGCCGACGATGCGGCGGGCCACGACTCGTCGGACACCAACGATGTCGTCCGCACGAACGACACCGTGACCTACACGGTGGGAATTCGCTACGAGGGCGGCGACCAGACCGCACCGCATCTGAAGTTCACCCTGCCGCAGGGTGAGGAGCTCGTGGCGCTGCCGCCGTTCTGTCTCCCGGGGTCCACGTTGACTCCGGCGACACTGCCCGATCCGGTGGTGCCGACGACGGCCACATCGTGGACGTCGCTGCCCGCGCAGGCGATCGACTGCCTGGTCGCTCCGCAGAGCCAGGGCACCTCGCTGAACTACGACTTCCTGTCGAAGGTGCGCCCGGAGGTACCGAACGGCGCGGTCCTCGGGCCCGTCTCCGTCTCCGCCACCACCGACCAGGTGACCACCCCGGCGACATCGGAGAACGTGCAGCACACCGTTTCGGCTGCTGCGCAGTTCGACGTGTCCAAGCGCCTCGCAAGCACGAGCGACACCAGCGGGCCGTTCTATCAGTACTCCGCGCCCTGCTCCTTCGACAGCGCACGGTCCTGCTACGGCTTGGTCTTTCCGCTGACCATCAACGCGCCCTCGGGCGGCAAGGGCATTACGCCGCTGGCCTCGCCGATCACCGTGACAGAAGATCTGACCCCTGACGCCTTCTTCGGCGCGGGCACCACGACATCGGCTGCATGGACGGCAGCTGGTGCAGGTGCGCTCGACAAGTACGCGCCCCGCCTCTCGTCCTGCAGCCCCAGCGTCCTCTACCTTCACGGCGCGCTGCCCAGCCCGAGTGGGGGAAGCGAGACAAACACCGAGGCGGTGCGCAACAGCGGTTCCATCACCTGCGCGCAGACGTCGCTCGGCACGCCGGTCGACCTCGTGATCACCGGCGCCGACACCACCGCTTTCACCGTTCCCTCCTCGTCGCAAGACGGGCTCGCTCTTCCCGCGGATTCGGCGCTTGTCCTCTCCACCGTGGTCATCATCGAACTGCCTATCGAGGCCATCACCGATCTCGGCACCTCGGTCGACGGCGTTTCGAATCTGGACTGGCGCAACACGTACTCCGATGTCGTAGCGACCGACATCGCCGGCAATCCGAACCAGGGAGATGATCCGTCGAACAACACCCGAGCGGGTAACACCAACGTGCGCTCCTCGGGCACGTTCGACAAGGTGTTCTCCGGCGTCACGGGTGATCCGGGCAATACCCTGACGACCAGCGAGGGTGCGGTGCCGAACGGCTACACCGACTACGAGTTCGAGGGCCCTCCGGGGTCGAGCCAGTCCCACGATGGAAACACCGTCGTGCTGCCGGGCCAGACCGTTCTCAGCAACCTGTATTCGACTCAGTCCATACCGGTCAACACCGGTACGCAGTTCTCGACGAGCAAGATCGTCTGCGATGTCTGGGACGACACCAAGCTCGGACTGCCGTCGACCTTCGACTACGCAGGATCGACGCAAACCGTCGTTGCCCTTCCTTCGGGCGGTTCACCCGTATGGATCTCCGGTTTCCACAAGGACAGTGGCACCGACTACGACGCCGACGTCTCGCAGCTGGCAAACCTCACCATTCAGTACAGTTCCACGGCGACACCCGCAAGCGGTGCGGACAGCGACTGCTCGACCGGAACGTGGTACGACTCCGCGGCCGCGGTGCCCGGCGCCACTCTGGTGAACGGCCTCTGGCAGGGCGTGAACCGGGTGCGGGTCGGCTTCAGCACCAAGGCTGGTACCGACCAGACGTTCGCGGTCAATACCTCGATCGCTCTGACGGTGCTCGACACAGCCGGGGCGCAGGGCACGGTCCTCCCCAACTGGGCCAGCACCATCGAGTCCCAGGGCGTCATCGACCGCGACGCCGTGCTCGCCGACCCCGACGCCACGAAGCAGCTCTCGACGTACGACCCCACGACGAATGCGGGCGCCTACGGAGACCGCCTCATCGTCGGCCAGGCTGTGGCCCGCATCAAGAAGTTCGTCAAGAACCCCGACACGGGCGACTACACCGACACGGCGGTGCCGCAGTACACCGCGGGATCGAACATCGACTATCGACTGAACCCCAGCCTCACCGCGTCGTCATCCGCCGCGGGAACGTTCGGCGATGTCACGGTCGAGGACTGCCTGCCTCGCTACCAGTCGCTGGTGTCGTCGTCTCGTGAATCCGGTGCGCCGATCACGCCCGTCCTCACCCAGATCGGTTCGCCCGCCGGTGCCGGCATCACCTGCGCCGCCGACGAGACCTACGTCAAGTGGGACCTCGGCCAGAACGAGATCAACTCGCCGATCGATCCGATCCTCTACACCGTCGAGGTGTCGGCGACCGTGCGCAACGGCCTCTACACGAACACCACCCTCGCCACCTCGAGCGGCGACCCGTCGCCGGCATCCGCCCGCAGCGACACCGCCCAGGTGCAGATCGTCGTTCCCACGGGAATCAAGATCGCCAAGTCGGTCGACAAGTCTCTCGTCGACGTCACGCCCGACGGAGCCACCACACCCCGAGGCTTCACCTGGACGATCGACTTCGCCAACATCGACTCGCCTCAGAACGTGTCGGATGCCGACGTGATTGACGTTCTTCCGGCCAACGGAATCGGAGGGACGCACTTCACGGGTTCCCTCGAACTCGTCTCCGTCACCCCGGCGGGCGCCACCACCGGCGTCGCCACTCTCTACACGGCGGATCCCTCGGCCGATCTTCAGGTCGACCCGTCCGATCCGAGTAACGGAGCGACCGGCAGTACGGTCTGGTGCGATGCGGCTTCAGGAGGCGCGGTGGTGTCCGGCTCGGGCTCGGCCGCCGACTGCCCGACCTCGCTGGCCGATGTCACCGGGCTCCGATTCCTCCGGGCGGGCGAGTTCACCCCGACCGACGAGTTCACGATGGCCATCGCCATGGCTCCGTCGGGAAACAGCGCCGCCGATGTCTACGAGAACCGCACCTCCGGACGCGTCGTCGGTGTGTCGCAGCCCGTCGGACCAGCTGTGCGCGATGTCACCGTCGTGTCCTCCTCGATCGGTGACTACGTCTGGAACGACGTCGACGGCAACGGCATTCAGGATGCGGGCGAGCCCGGCATCGCAGGCTTCCCTGTGGCGCTGACCGGCACCGATATCGACGGCAACCCGATCACCGCGTCGACGACCACGGATGCGGCGGGCATGTACCTGTTCGCCGATCTGCCGTCGGGCACCTACACGGTGACCTTCGACCCCACTGGGCTGGGCAGTACCTACGCCTTCACCCAGTACAAGCAGGGTGCGGATGGCGAGCTGGATTCGGATGCCGATGTGACGACCGGTGAAGCAGCCGCAGTGACCCTCGGGCAGAACGAGCAGCGCCTCGACGTGGATGCCGGACTCACACGGCTCCAGACGGCCTCGATCATTCTGACCAAGGTCGTCGTCGACCCCGACACGAGTGACGAAGCGGGCGACGCGACGTCGTTCCCCGTGACCATCACCTGCACCGTTCCGGAGAACCCGGCGCCCATCGTGATCGACACGACGGTCGCGGCCGATGGAACGCCGACCAAGGTGACGGGCCTTCCTGTCGGTGCGACCTGTGTCATCGTCGAGACCGACACCGACGGCGCAGTCGTCACCTACTCGGTCGAGAACGGCACGATCACGACCATCGGCGAACCCGTCGACGTGACGATCACGAACACCTTCCCCGGAACATCCGTGGCCAAGCAGGTCGTGGGTGCGCCGGCGAAGAATGCCGACGGCAGCTACACGATCACGTACGACGTGACGGTGTCGAACACGGGCGAGGTCGACACCGTCTACACGGTCGAGGATGAACTGCACTACGGCGCCGGCATCGTCGTCGACAACGCGGAGATCACCGACTCACCCGACGGTGTCGACGTGAACGACGGCTGGAACGGTGTCACCGACCTGGTGATCGCCGAAGACGTCGACATCCCCGTCGATGGAGTGCACGTCTACCGGGTCGTCGTCACGGCGACGGTTCCGACCACCGTCACCACGGGAGCCCGCAACTGCGAGATCGGCACGGGCGAGACGGGCACAGGGTTCCTGAACTCCGCGACCGTCGTGACCGATCGCGGTGAGACCACCGCCTCTGACTGCGCCCCGGCGCCGGAGGAGCCCGTCGTTCCGGTTGCGAAGCCGGGAACCGGAAGCCTGCCCAACACAGGAGCGAACGTGACCATCGGGCTCGCGGCGCTGCTCGGGCTGATGCTCGCCGGCGGAGTCGCGCTCGTCATCTCGAGGCGTCGACGGGTCGAATGACGACTGACCCATCGCGCGCTCCTCACCCCCGACCGCGTGGGGTAGAGGACTGAGCCCGGCGGGCGCATCCAGAATCTTCAGCCACAAAGATGACGGATGCGCCACGCCGGGCTCAGTCGGTTCGGGGAGCCGGCGGCTCGCGTCGGCGGGCCGCCCGGTCAGGCCGCCTGATCGGGCCGACGCGAGCGAGGCTCGTATCTGGTCGGGACGAACGCCCGCGCAACCAGGGCGCGCAGGCTCTCGAGCGATCCGGTCACGAGGCCCTGGGCGCGGGCCTGGATGAGCACGTTGCCGATGGCGGTCGCCTCGACGGGCCCGGCGAGGACCGTGCGGCCTGTGCGGTCGGCCGTGAGCTGGCACAGCAGAGTGTTCAGCGATCCGCCGCCCACGATGTGGATGGTGCTGATCGTGCGCCCCGACAACTCGGCGAGCAGCTCGATCTTCGTCGCGTACGCGTGCGCGAGGCTCTCGATGATCGACCGCACGAATTCGCTCATGGTGCGCGGCGCATCCAGATCGTTCTCGACGCACCAGTCGACGATGCGCGACGGCAGGTCGCCCGGCGCGAGGAAGCGCGGGTCGTCGGCGTCGAAGACCGCGACCGGCGTCGTGACCTGGGAGGCCTCGGCGATGAGCGTGGGCAGGTCGATCTGTGTGCCGCCCGCCTTCTCCCACGTGCGCACCGATTCGCTCAGCAGCCACAGGCCCATCACGTTGTTCAGGTAGCGCACGCGCCCGTCGACGCCGCCCTCGTTCGTGAAGTTCGCCAGGCGGCTCGCCTCGCTCACGACGGCGCTCGGCAGCTCGACACCGACGAGCGACCACGTGCCGCTCGAGATGTACGCGAAATCGTCGCCGGTCGCAGGCACGGCGACCACAGCGGATGCCGTGTCGTGCGACCCGACGGCGGTCACCTGCAGAGACTGTGCCGCCCGGCGCGAGAGTCCGATCTCGGATGCGACGGTCGGCAGAAGGGTTCCGACGGGCGTGCCCGCCTCGACCAGCTCGGGGAACAGTCCGCGGGGCAGGCCGAGGCGCGTGATGAGTTCATCGTCCCACTCGCGGGTGTGCACGTTGAGCAGTCCGGTGGTCGAGGCGTTCGTCTTCTCGGCGCGGGCGACGCCCGTGAGCCAGTAGTTGATGAGATCGGGGATGAGCAGCGCGGTGTCCGCTGAATCGAGCGAGCCCGCGATGCTGTCTGCGGCGAACTGGTAGAGCGTGTTGAACGGCAAGAACTGCAACCCGTTCGACGAGTACAGCTCTGCGGGTGACACGATACGGTTCGTGGCCTCCACGCCGGCAGCGGTGCGCTCGTCGCGGTAGTGGTAGGGGTTGCCGAGCATGCGGGTGCCCCGCATGAGCGCGTAGTCGACCGCCCAGGAGTCGACGGCGATGCTCTCGACCGACGGCTCCTCGCGAACGGCGGCGCCGAGGCCCGAGACGACGTTGCGGTAGAGCTCGAGGATGTTCCAGTGCAGTCCGTCGATCGTCGAGACCGGGTTGTTCGGAAACCGCGCCACGGGGCGCAGGCTGAGCTCGTTGTGCGAGACGTGGCCCAGCATGACCCGACCGCTGGTCGCTCCGAGGTCGACGGCGGCGACGGCGGCGGTCATGCGGCGCTCCCCGTTCCCTGAGCTTGTCGAAGGGCTGTTCCCGTCGCCGTTCCTATCGCCGTTCCCTGAGCTTGTCGAAGGGAGACCACGCTGCGGCGAATCCCTTCGACAGGCTCAGGGAGCGACGAGGACATCATGCTGAGCATCATCGCAGGAAGGCAGCCGCGACGCCCGCGTCGACAGGAATGTGCAGGCCCGTGGTGTGTGTGAGGTCTTCGCCCGTGAGCACGGCGACCGCGTTGGCCACGTTCTCCGGGAGCACCTCGCGGCCCAGGATGGTGCGCTTCGCGTAGTACGCGCCCAGCTCCTCCTCGGGCACGCCGTAGACGGCGGCGCGCTTGGCACCCCATCCACCCGAGAAGATGCCCGATCCACGCACGACGCCGTCGGGGTTGATGCCGTTGACCTTCACTCCGTGCTCGCCGAGCTCCACGGCCAGCAGCCGCACCTGGTGCGCCTGGTCGGCCTTCGTCGCCGAGTACGCGATGTTGTTCGGGCCGGCGAACACCGAGTTCTTCGACGAGATGTAAATGATGTCGCCGCCCATCTTCTGTTCGATGAGTACCTTCGCGGCCGCCTTCGACACGAGGAACGAGCCTTTGGCCATGACGTTGTGCTGCAGGTCCCAGTCGCCCTCGGTGGTGTCGAGCAGCGGCTTCGACAGCGAGAGTCCGGCGTTGTTGACCACGAGGTCGAGGCCGCCAAAGGCGAGAACTGCCGCGTCGATCGCCGCCTGGATTTCGTCTGCGCTGGTCACGTTGGCCTGCACGCCGATGGCGACGTCGGTCGATCCGAGCTGCGCGGCGGCATCCTGAGCCTTCTCGAGGTCGAGATCTGCGATCACGACGCACGCGCCGTCTTTCGCGAGGCGGGTCGCGATGGCCTTGCCGATTCCGGATGCCGCACCCGTGACGAGCGCGACGCGCGTCGCGTGCGACTTCGGCTTGGGCAGGCGCTGGAGTTTGGCCTCCTCGAGGGCCCAGTACTCGATCGCGAACTTCTCGCTCTCTTCGATGGGGGCGTAGGTCGAGAGCGACTCGGCGCCGCGCATCACGTTGATCGCGTTGATGTAGAACTCGCCGGCAACGCGGGCTGTCTGCTTGTTCGCGCCGTAGCTGAACATGCCCACACCGGGAACGAGAACGATCGCCGGGTCGGCGCCGCGGATCGCGGGGGAGTCGGCCGTGGCGTGCCGGTCGTAGTAGGCCTGGTAGTCGGCCCGGTACTCGGCGTGAAGCTCGACGAGGCGCGCGATCGAGTCCTCGATGGATGCGTCGGCCGGCAGGTCTAGGATCAGCGGCTTGACCTTGGTGCGCAGAAAGTGGTCGGGGCAGCTCGTGCCGAGCTCTGCGAGGCGCGGTGCCTCGCTGGAGGCGAGGAAGTCGAGCACGACGTCCGCGTCGGTGAAGCTGCCGACCTTGGGGGCGTCGGTCGAGGCGAGGCCGCGGATCGTGGCGCCGAGGGCGGCGGCCTTCGCTCGGCGCTCCGCCTTCTCGAGCGCACCGAAGCCGTCGCGGGCAGGGCCGAAGGGCTCCGCCTTTCCGTGCTCGGCGATGTAGGCGGCGGCGGTGTCGATGATCCAGAGGCTGTTCGCCTCGGTCTCGTCGCTCGTGTCGCCCCACGCGGTGATGCCGTGGCCGCCCAGGATGCAGCCGATCGCATCCGGATTCTGGCGCTTGATCTCGGCGATGTCGAGGCCGAGCTGGAAGCCGGGGCGGCGCCACGGAACCCAGACGACCTTGTCGCCGAAGATCTTCTCGGTGAGTTCCTCGCCGTCGGCGGCGGTCGCGATGGCGATGCCGGAGTCGGGGTGCAGGTGGTCGACGTGCGCTGCGTCGACGAGACCGTGCATGGCCGTGTCGATCGAGGGGGCCGCGCCGCCCTTGCCGAACAGGGTGTAGTCGAAAGCGGCGACCATCTCGTCTTCGCGGTCGACACCGGGGTAGACGTTCACGAGCGAGCGCAGACGGTCGACGCGCAGAACGGCGAGGCCGGACTCGGTGAGCGTGCCGAGGTCTCCGCCGGAGCCCTTCACCCACATGAGCTCGACCTGTTCGCCGGTGACCGGGTCGGTGGCGGTGCCTTTCGCGGAGGTGTTTCCGCCCGCGTAGTTCGTGTTCTTCGGGTCCTGTCCGAGTCGGTTGGAGCGGGCGATCAGCTCGGCTGAGGCGACGGGGGTCTCGGGGGAAGTCATGGGCGCTCCAATGCACGGGGTTTGTTGCGTTTTGTTAGATGTTACAAAATCTAACGCGGGAATACAATGCTCGAGCGTCCCGTCCGTTCCCTGAGCTTGTCGAAGGGGGTCTAGAGCAGTTCGACCAGGTCGCGATACGGGTCGAGCGCCGGGTCGGCCGGGTCGAGCTCCGTCACGAGGATGCCGATCTCGTGCCACGCGAAGCCAACGGCGAGGGCCTGCTGGCCGAGCTTCGACGAGTCGACGAGCAGCACGATCTCCCGGGCGCGCTCGGCGAAGGCCCGCTTCACCTGGCTCTCGGCGAGCGACACCTCGGAGCTGCCGTTCGGCGCATCCAGCGAGTAGGCCGACGCGAAGAACCGGCCATAGAGCATGGACTGGGCGCTCTGGCACGCGATCAGCCCGACAAAGCTGCCGGTGCGGTCGTCGAGTTCGCCGCCGACCAGAATCGGCGAGACCGCCTTGTTCTGGGTGAGGGCGGCGAAGTTCTCGTAGCTGTTGGTCGCGACGGTCAGCGGACCGGTCGGTGCGAGGTGGGCGGCGAGGCCTCCGGCGGTGGTGGATGCGTCGACCGCTATCGATCCCGCGCCAGGGAGAAGGGCGGCGGCCTTCTCCGCGATACGCGTCTTGGCGGCGAGCCCCGTTGTGCGGCGCTCGCTGAAGGGCCGGGCGTCGAGGGCCGGAACGGCGCCGCCGCGCACCCGTCTCGCGAGGCCCGCCGCATCCAGTTCGTCGAGGTCGCGGCGCACGGTCATGACGCTCACGCCCAGCTGCTCAGCAGCGGCTTCGAGCCGAACGCCGCCCTCGGAGCGGAGGGTCTCGAGCAGCGCATCACGGCGGGCCTCGGCGCCGAAGCTGCGGGTCGTCGCCATGGTCGCCTCCTGACGTGCTTCTCGATGAGAGCGTTTGCGCGTTATCTCACATAAAGTAACATGCCCGACGGCCTAGGATGGCGCGCGTGCTGATCCGCGATGGGTTCCCCGGTCAACGGTTGCGTGTCTTGTCGCGACCGCGCGTCGTCGAGGCGCTCGCCGCGCCGATAACCGAACGTCTTCTGGTGACCGACGCGGGGCACTTCCCGCATGCGGCCGCCCACGGCCGCTCCCGACCGCGGGGTGCCGACGAGGTCGTCGTCATCCTCTGCACGGATGGTGCCGGGTATGTCGAATTGCGTGGCCAGACGTACGGCGTCTCGCCGGGCGACATCGTCGTGATCCCTGCCGGGGCGCCGCATCGGTATCGTGCCGACCCCCTCAATCCGTGGACGATCTGGTGGATGCACGTCGTCGGCCTCGACAGCGACGTGTTCGTCACGGCGATCGCCGAGTCGTCGACCGAGTTCTCTCCGGTCATGCCCGCGCACGATCCCTACGCCGCGCGTGCCGCATTGGAGCATGTGCTCGTCTCCCTCGAGCGCGACGACACGGTCGCCTCCCTTCGCTCGGCATCGGGGGCGGCATGGGGTGTGCTCGCCCAACTCGCGGCCGACCGCGCCAGAGGAACCACCGAGGCCGGCGACCCGATTCTGGCTGTGCAGGACTACCTTCGCGAGAACCTCCACAGCAACGCGAGCGTGGCCGAACTGGCGAAGATGGCGGGTTTCAGCGACTCGCACTTCTCGGCACGGTTCCGACACGCGTCGGGGACCAGCGTGGTGGAGTATCGCAAGCGTCTGAGAAGCGCCCGGGCGCGCGAGCTGCTGATCACGACGGATGCGTCCGTCGCGGCGATCGCGCTCGCGGTCGGATACGACGATCCCTTCTACTTCTCGCGCCATTTCCGGGCCATCAACGGCGCGAGTCCGAGCCAGTACCGTGAGGCCTTCCGGGATAGGTGACGGCAACCGAGGTCTCTGACTCGTAGCGCCGATGATCAGAGAATCGTCTAGGTGATTGCATCGGTTTGTACTCATGCCGTGGTCGTGCCCCGTCATATCGTTTAGGTGCGGTGAGTCCGTCGGCATGATCGCCCGCCACCGCCAGCACCGCCCAGGTCACACTCCGGCTCCGTTGTCGGCCAGTCAAAGAAGATGAGGAAATTACGGATGAACAAGCACACAGCGTCGCGCTCGTGGAAGCGAATCGCGATAGTCGGGGTCGCCGTCGCGGCGCTCGCACTCACCGGATGCACCTCCGGAATGGAGTCCAGTGGCACCTCCACTGATTCCGCAGCAGGCCCGAGTGACGGGCCGCTCACCATCGCCTTCCTGCAGAAGCAGGGCGATCAGCAGTACTTCATCGATGAGGCGAACGGGGCCAAGCAGGCAGCCGACGCCGACGGCGACGTCAGCATCAATGTCGTGGATCTCGGCACCGACTCGAACAAGGCGATCTCGGAGGTCGAGGCCGCTATCGCTCAGAAGGTAGACGGCATCATCATCGTGGTGCCCGACCAGCAGATCGGTCCGCAGGTCATTCAGCTCGCTGAGGAGGCCGGAATCCCGATCATGGCGGCCGACGACACGATCGAGGACGCTTCGGGTACCGCCGCACCCTTCTCGGGCTTCGACGGCACGTCGATGGGCGAGAAGGTGGGCGCCGAAGCCGCGCGTCTGTACCAGGAGGCGGGCTGGACTGCAGCGGACACGCGCATCCTCTCTGCGTACAAAGAGGACCTCTCCGTCTGCACCCAGCGCGTCGGCGGTGCGGAGAGCGCCTTCTCCGAGGCCGTCAGTGACGGTCCGGAGATCATCGACATCGGTACCGACAACTCGGCCACCGACGCTCAGGACAAGGCGGGTGCCATCATCACGGCCAACGCCGGGGTGAAGAACTGGGTCGTCTGGGGCTGCAACGACGAGAGTGAGACCGGTGTCGTCACTGCCCTGCAGAACTCCGGTGTCTCGCCCGACAACATCATCGGGGTCGGACTCGGCGCGTACCTGACCTGCAAGGACTGGAACGCCGGCCAGGAGACGGGCAACAAGGCTGCGCTGTTCATCTCGGGTATCGAGGTGGGCAAGGCCGCTGCCACCTCGATGATCGATCTGCTGCGCAACGGCACCGCCCTCCCGCCGATGTCGATCGCCAACACCGAGATCGTGGATGCCACGAACTGGGAAGCCAAGGGCGTCGTCTGCACCTAGCGGCTCGGCCGGGTGGGGTGGCGATCAGGTCGCCCCACCCGGCGCAGCCGACCATCCCGACGTCAACTGAAAAGGACATGCAATGACGCAGGAATCCATCGCTCTGCGCGCGACAGGCATCACGAAAAGCTACGGCCCGGTCAAGGCGCTCCGCGGAGTCGAACTGGAACTGCGCAGCGGCGAAGTCACCGCCCTGATGGGGGAGAACGGGGCCGGCAAGTCCACCCTGCTCAAGATCCTCAACGGCGACTTCCGGCCGGACGAGGGCGAACTCAGCATCGACGGGATGCCTGTCGATTTCGGTGATCCGTCGGATGCCCGCGCGGCCGGCCTGCGGGTCATAGCGCAAGAGCCGGAGATCATCGCCGCAGTCTCCGTGGCCGAGAACATCTTCGTGGGCAACCTGGGCTCCGTGGGTTACAACCGCACAGCGCTTCTGCGGCGCACGCGCGACGAGCTCGAACGCTGGGGCTTCCACCGCACGATCCGCGCCGAGGCGCTCGGATCCGAGCTCTCGCCCGCCCAACGGCAGATCGTCGAGATCATGCGGGCGGTCGTGAGCCGCCCACGCATCATCTGCTTCGACGAGCCCACGTCGTCGTTGGGTGATGAGGAGGTGACCCTCCTGTTCGCTCTGATTCGACAATTGCAGGCCGAGGGCATCGCCGTCGGCTACGTGTCGCACCGGATGGCCGAGATCTTCCAGCTCGCCGACCGCATCACGGTGCTCCGCGACGGTGCCTTCGTCGGCACCAAGCTCGTCGCGGATACCGATCACGATGAGCTGGTGCGCATGATGGTGGGGCGCGACCTCAGCCAGTTCTTCCACCGAGACCCCGCCCCACTGGGCGAGACCGTTCTCGAGCTGAGGGGCGTCGGCAACCAATTCGTCGACGGCGTCGACCTCACGGTCAGGGCGGGTGAGGTCGTGGGTATCGCCGGCCTCGTCGGTGCCGGACGCAGCGAGCTCATGAAGACCATCGCCGGCGACTACCCGACCACAAGCGGCGAGATCCTGGTTTCGGGCCAAGCCCGCCGAATCCGGCAACCCTCAGACAGTATCCGCGCCGGCATCGGCTTCGCTCCTGAGGAACGCAAGGCCGAGGCGTTGCTGCTGCAGCGGTCGGTTCGCGACAATGCCGCGCTCGTGGTCCTCCGCTCCCTGTCGCGGTGGATCTTCGTGAACAACCGCGCCGAGCGCGCCCTGGCCCAGGAGTACATCGACCGGCTTCGCATCCGCACCCCCTCTGCCGAGCAACTCGTGGGCAATCTCTCGGGCGGAAACCAGCAGAAGGTGGTGCTGGCGCGCTGGCTCGCGACCAAGCCCAAGATCCTTCTGCTCGACGAACCCACACGGGGCATCGACGTCGGGGCCAAATCCGAGATCTACGCGATCATCGACGAGCTCGCGCACCAGGGCGTTGCCGTCATCGTCGTCTCGAGCGAACTCCCCGAAGTGCTCGGTGTCTCGGACCGCATCTACGTGATGGCGGCAGGCCGCATCTCGGGCGAACTGCCGCGCTCCGAAGCGAGCGAAGAGCGCATTCTGGCCCTCGCGATGGACGAGGACGTCGCCGCATGAACATCGCCACCCGAAAGGACAACCCCGTGCTTCCTGCACAGACTCAGACACAACCATCCGCGCCGACGAGATCGGACGTGGAGCGGGTATCGACATTCAGACGCGTCATCACGACCGTCGGTGTGCAGAACATCTCGCTCATCCTCGCCATCGCCATCGTGGTCGCCATCATCGGCATCCAGAACCCGCTCTTCTTCACGGTGCCGAACCTCAAGGTCATCGGCACGGCGATCGCGATCGTCGGCCTGCTCGCCGTGGTGCAGACCATCGTCATCATCCTCGGAGCGCTCGACATCTCGGTCGGCTCGATAGCGGGCCTGGCCTCGGTGACCTCCGCCATGATCTTCACCTCGACGACGTCGGCGGCAATGGGTGTCCTCGGAGCCGTCGCCATCGGTGTGCTCTGCGGACTCGTGAACGGTTGCATCATCGTCTTCGGCCGCGTGAACCCCGTGATCGCCACTCTCGCCACCCTGGCGGCGTTCAAGGGCGTCGCCCAGCTCATCTCCGACGGCCGGGCCCAGGGCTACACCGGGGCCGACCCGTTCTTCGTCTTCCTCGCCCGGGGAACCCTCCTCGGCATCCCGACCCTGATCCTCGTGCTCGTGCTGGTGGCCGTGCTCGCCCATGTCGTGCTGCGGTACACGACCATCGGCCGCAACATCTACGCCGTCGGCGGCAACAACATCGCGTCGCGACTCGGTGGCATCAACATCAACCGCTACATCATCGGGGTCTACATGGTGACGGGCGCGGTCGCCGCGATCGCGGGCATCCTCATCACGGCCCGCACCGGTTCGGGCCAGCCGATCTCGGGTTCCGAGGGCCTCGAGCTCCAGGCGATCACCGCCGCCGCTCTCGGCGGCGCGGCGCTCAAAGGCGGCAAGGGCGCGATCGCCGGCACCATCCTCGCCGTCATCCTGCTGGGCGTCCTCACGAACGGCATGACCCTCCTCGGCGTGAACACCTTCTGGCAGAACGTCGCGCAGGGAACGCTGCTCGTCGTCGCCGTGGTCATCCAGCAGCTGCGTTCGGGCGAGCGCCGCATCGGCATCCCCGGCTGATCAGCCGCCCAGCATCCGAACCGCACCACTTCCGACTGCCGATATCGAACGAGGCGCACGAAATGACCGTCGAAACGACCATGCCCGCCACCCCCGACCCCTCGCATGCTCAGGCCAAGATCGTCCTGCCCGAGGCACCGGATGCGTTGAGGCCGGAACTCGAGGCGGGTCGGCCGGTCGCGTGGAGCGAGCCCCTGACGATCCGCACCTACGAGGCCGATGAGCCGAGCGCCTATCCCATGTATCTCGACCGGCGCGTCTACCAGGGCTCGAGTGGCAAGGTCTATCCGATTCCCTTCACCGAGCGTGTCTCCGACCAGGCGCACGATCGCGAATGGCAGGCCGTGCACCTCGAGAACGAGTACGTTCGACTCGTCGTGCTGCCGGAACTGGGTGGCCGCATTCACATCGGCTACGACAAGACGACCGGCTACGACTTCTTCTATCGCAACAACGTCATCAAGCCCGCCCTCGTGGGTCTTGCGGGCCCCTGGGTCTCGGGCGGTGTGGAGTTCAACTGGCCGCAGCACCACAGGCCGGCCACCTACCTTCCCGTCGAGACGACGATCGAGCACGGTGATGACGGCTCCGTGACCGTGTGGTGTGCCGACCACGACCCCTTCACCCGGATGGCAGGCCAGCACGGCGTGCGACTCCGACCCGGCAGCAGCGTCGTCGAGCTCGCGGTGCGCCTGCACAACCGCACCAGCGAGCGCCAGACCTTTCTCTGGTGGGCGAACGTCGCCGCACCTGTGCACGACGACTACCAGTCGTTCTTTCCCGAAGATGTGCGCTACGTCGCCGACCACGCGCGTCGGGCCCTGACCGCATTCCCGGCCGCCGACCGTGAGTACTACGGCGTCGACTACGCCGCGCTCGCCGAGGCGGAGCCGGGGGCCGACCGTATCGACTTCTACCGCAACATCCCCGTGCCGACGTCGTACATGATCGTCGATTCGCAGCAGGACTTCTTCGGCGGGTACGACCACGCTGCGGGAGCCGGCTTCGTGCACTGGGCGGAACGGCGGCTCTCGCCCGGCAAGAAGCAGTGGACGTGGGGAGACGCCGCCTTCGGTCACGCCTGGGATGCGCAACTCACCGACGACGACGGGCCATACGTAGAGCTCATGGCCGGTGTCTACACCGACAACCAGCCCGACTTCAGCTGGCTCCTCCCCGGCGAGACCAAGGTCTTCACGCAGTACTGGTACCCGTTGCCCGCGGTCGGCGCAGTGCACCAGGCGACACCGGATGCGGCCGTGCACGTCGAGCGAGGCGATCGGCCCTCGGCCAGCTTCGCTGTGACGTCGCCCCGGGTGGGTGCAACGCTTCGGGTGAGCGACGGAGAAGCGGTCACGGCATCGAGAATCGCCGACCTCAGGCCGGGCGCACCCGCCGTGATCGACTTCGATGCGCTGACGGATTCCACGGTGATCGAGCTCCTCGACGCCTCGGGACGGTCGCTGGTGCGATGGTCGCAGACGGTCGTCACCGACGAGGAGCCGTGGGTCGCCGACGAACCGCTTCCACCCTCCGAGATCGAGACGGTCGAAGAGCTGTATCTCACGGGGCTGCACCTCAGTCAGTTCCGGCATCCCACGCGTTCGCCCCTCGACTACTGGCGGGCCGCGCTTCTGCGCGATGGCGGCGATGTGCGCACGAATCTCGCGCTCGCGGACCTCGAATACAGGTCGGGAGCGTATTCGAGCGCGATCGAACGGATCGAGACCGCCCTCGCGCGATTGACCCGTCGAAACGCGAATCCGCAAGACGCCGAGGCGTTCTACCTCGGCGGTCTGGCGTCGCTCCGGCTCGGCCGCGTGCACGAGGCGGAGGCGTACTTCGGCAAGGCCGGGTGGGACGGAACCTGGGCCGCCGGCGCCGGCTACGAACTTTCAGCGTCGCTCGCGCGTCGCGGACGTCATCGCGCTGCGCTGCGGGTGCTCGACTCGCTCCACTCGGCCGCGGCTCACGACAGTCGTCGCGACGTACTCGAAGCCATCGTGCTCCGCCGCCTCGGCGACGCCGCGCGTGCGGATGCGCTGCTGCGCTTGGAGTCGGCCCTCGAGCCGGTCAACCCGACCATCCGCACGCTCCTGGGAGGGGCGCCTCTCACCGATCCGGGGGCCGCCTTCGACGTGGCCCTGGAGCTGAGGGCTGCTGGCGAATTCGACGAGGCTCTCGCGACGCTCCATCGCGTGACGGCGATGCCGGCCACGGCAGCGGGCAATCTCGTTCCGCTGGCCCACTACGTCGCCGCCGGGTTGCTCGAAGGGCTCGGACGCGCCTCCGCCGCCGCGGAACAGCGCCGGATGGCCAGAGAGAGCGACCTGACCCGAGCGTTCCCCTACGGTCTCGACGCGCACGACGCGTTGACGGCGTCGCTGCGAATCGAGCCGGCGGATGCGACGGCCCGGTTCCTTCTCGGCATGCTGCTCTTCGCGCATGGTCGCCGACAGGACGCCCTCGTGGAGTGGGAGTCGGCGATCGAACTCGGGCTGGCGCATCCGGTCTTGTTCCGCAACGCCGGCCTCGCCGCCTATAACATCGCGCACAACGACGAGGCGGCATGGCTCCGCTACGAACAGGCGGTCGAGCTCGCCCCCCACGATGCGCGACTCCTGTTCGAGCAGGATCAACTGGCGTCGCGCCTCGGCCACCCCGTTGAAGAGCGCCTCGCCCGTCTTCGACCGCACGCGAGCCTGGTGCTCACCCGCGACGACTTCACGATCGAATTCGTCGGACTGCTTGTGGCGGGCGGGCTGGCCGAAGACGCGTTCGCTATTCTGCGGTCTCGCGAGTTCCACCCCTGGGAGGGAGGCGAGGGGCAGGCCATCCGAGCCTGGGATTCGGTGATCGCAGCTCTCGGTCTCCCTCCCACGGATCCGCCCGCCAGCCTGGGGGAGGCGCGCTCGCCCTACCTGGCACCCCAGGCTGTTCGAGAAGACGGTGTGACCGACTACTTCGCGACCAGCCACCCCGAGCTGTTGCTCTTCGCGCGGGAGGAGCCGGCGGCTCCGGCCTCCCGGCCCGACACCCGGGGCTAGCCGAGCTCGTCGATCGCATCCGTGATGAACTGCGCGACCTCGGCCGGCTTGGTCTGCATAACGAGGTGCGGAGCATCCAGCTCGATCACCTTGCGGGCGCCGGCTCGCTTGTAGCCGAAGCGCTCGACATCGGGGTTGATGGTCTTGTCTGCGCTCGAGACGATGCCCCAGCTCGGCTTGGTCTTCCAGACGGCCACCGGTGCGGTCTCCGAGAAGGCGACGGCCGCGAGGGGGCGCTGTCCGACGGCGAGGACGCGCGCGGTGTCGGCGGGCACACCGGCTGCGAAGATCTCGGGGAAGGTGTCGATCTTCACCGAGACGTCGGTTCCGGGCTCGGCGCCCTCGATGGGGTACGGCGAGTACACCAGATTCGCGGCGAGCGGCGAGTCGGGGAAGCCGCCCTGCAGCTGGCCCAGGCTCTCGCCCTCGTCGAGCGCGTAGCCCGACACGTAGACGAGCCCGATCACGTTCTCGGCGACGCCCGCGACCGTGATGACGGCTCCGCCGTAGGAGTGGCCGGCGAGGATGACCGGTCCGTCGATCTGCTCGACGAACGACCTGATGTAGGCCGAGTCGCCGATCAGGCTGCGGTTGAACACCGGGGGAACATGCACGGTGTAGCCCTGGTTCAGCAGCGCGAGGGTGACGGGCGCCCAGCTGGCGGCGTCGGCGAATGCTCCGTGCACGAGCACGATGGTGGGTTTCGTTGACATGATTTCTTCCTTACTTGTTGGGTGACGGTTACTTGCCGGGTGGTGCTGCGCGATGAAAGGTTCAGGGGCCGGTCGTAGGGGTCTTCGGGATGTGGCGAGGCACGGCGACCGAGACGAGGTGCTCGACCGTGGGAGGGGAGGCCGCGAGCCTGCGCGCGGACTCCACGATCTCGGCGTCGTAGCCGGTCGTGCGCGTGTGGTGCTGGCTGAGGTGCTCCTGCCAGGTGCCGACCTGGAACGCCTCGATCAGGAATCCCGGATGCTCACGGTCGTCGTAGACGTGCCAGGTGCGGGCGCCCGTGCGACGCCGGCTCTGCTCGACGGCGCGCATGGCGTCGAGGAAGGCGGCGCGATCGCTGCCGGCGATCTCGTAGCGCACGATGACCAACGTCGAGCCGGCCGGGTCGAGCGGGTGCGCGGCCGGCGGCGCCGCATCCGGGACCGTGCCCGTGCCCGCCGTCGCGGCCGAATCGGGGTCGGCGTCGTCGTCGCCCGGCAGCGGCGTCGCGATGGGAGGAACGTCGGTGAGGGGCATCGCGGACGAGGCGCGGCTCTTGTCTGCGGTGGAGAGGAAGGGCCTCGCGAGAAGGATTACCGCGCCGAGCACCACGACCACGCCCGCGCCGATCATCGTCTCGGCCGTGCCGAAGATGCCGCCGAGCGCTCCAATGATCGCGGCACCGAACGCCGTGCCCCCGAACAGCACCAGCTGGTAGACGGAGAGTCCGCGCGTGCGCACCCATCCGGGCAGGAACGCCTGCACCGTGCCGTTCAAGGTGGCGATCACGCCGATCCACGACAGCCCGACGAGAACGAGCACCGGCAGGGTGATCCAGAGCGTCTGCGACAGGGCGGTCGCCGCGATGCCGATGCCGTAGGCCGCACTCGTGACGACGACGAGGCGGGAGGTGCCGAGGGCCGCCCGCGCCTTCGGAATGACGAACGCGCCCGCGATCGACCCGACGCCGAGGGCGGCGAGAAGCACGCCGTATCCGTTGGAGTCGAGACCGAGCCGGCCGCTCGCGAGAACGGGGAGCAGGGCCCAGAGTGCATTGGCCGGAATGATGAAGATGAGCAGCTGAAAGTAGATGCGCCGAACGACACCGGCGTGCAGCACGTAGCGCAGGCCCGCGCGGGTCGCCGACATGAAGGGCTCGCGGTCTCCTTGCGGCGGCGTGTAGCCCTTGAACGTGATCAGCACGATCAGCAGTCCGGCGAAGCTGAGGGCGTTCAGGGCGAAGACGAACGGGATGCCCCACGATCCGATCACGACGCCGGCGATGGCCGGTCCGATGGCTCGGGCAACATTGACGCCGATCGAGGAGAGCGAGGCGGCCTCGCCGACCAGGGGCTTCGGAACGACCCCCGGAACGAACGCCTGATACGCGGGAAGCTGGATGGCCGACGCGACCCCGAGCGCGAAGGTGAAGGCCAGGAGCAGGGTCGGCGTCATCGCTCCAGTGGCGGTGAGCACGGCCAGCCCGGCGGCCACGAGCGCCTGGGCCGACTGCACCCCGATCAGCAGGTGCCGTTTGTTCGCGAACTCGCCGAGAACGCCCGCGGGGATGCCGAACAGCAGCACGGGCGCGGCCGCTGCGGTCGAGACGAGCGCGATGATCGCGGGCGACGCGTGCTCTTCCACCAGAAACCACTGCGCGCCGACCGTCTGCATCCAGCCGCCGATGTTGCTCACGACATCGGCGATCCAGAGCCACCGGAAGATGGCGACGGCCAGCGGGGCGAGGGCTCCCGGAGCCTTCGCCGTCGTCTGACCGGTGCCGAGCGGAGAGGTCATGACAGCCCTTCTTTCGACAGCCGGTCTGTTGTGCGTATCCGGCTGTCCGAGGTCGAATGCGTCGAGACTACGACCGCGAGGAGAATGCAGGATAGTAACGCTGGGGTCAGGGCCGCGCGGTCGCTGAACGCGACGGATGGCGTTCTGAGCGGCCATGGCGCACACCGCTGGCCCGCGACCTGTCACAGAGTGCTGTCCGCGCGTGAGATCTGCGCGTTCCTTGACTGATCGCCGAGGGCGGGTGGTCTCGACCTGTCACAAAGTGCAGTTCCTGGCTGCAATCTGCGCGTTCCGTGACAAGTCGACGGTTATCGGGGGCGGTCCGACGCGGCGGCTCACCTGATCGCGGCGCGCACCCGCGTGCGCAGACGGCAGTATGGAGGCATGACGTGGCGAGAGAGACTCGGTCGCGCGGGTCGTCCTGTCGTCCTGTCGATTGCGAGGGCACTCCGTGGCGACTCCGAGGCGGAGAAGCCTCCGGTGCAGGTCACGCCGACGCCGACGCCGGTTCGGTCGGCCTCCGCGGCGGTTCTCCCCGAGCCCGCGCGGAAGCCCGAGACATCGAGCAAGGCGCACGTCTCATCGTTGCCCCCGTGGGGGCTCCTGCCCTCGCAGATTCCGCCGCGGCTCGAGTTGCTTCCTGGCCCGTCGTCACTGGAGCTCTTTCGCCGATCGCGCAGGATTGCCGCCTGGGGCTTCGCGTCGTATGGCGTGGTCGTCGTCGCGGCCTTCATCATCGTGGGCCAGCCGGGGCCGGTTACCCTTTTCGCCATGGTCACGCTGGTCGTCGCGGGCGCGGTGTTCGGACTGGCCGGACCGCCCTACGTCGAGCGCATCAAAGACGAGCAGCGTGCGGGCTACACCGTCTGGCGCCAGAACACCCTCTGGAAGCCGCAGGTGGATGCCGAGACCGGCTTCGTGATCAGGCCGGCGGGGGCTCGCGCGCTCTCCCTTCAAGAGGAGGCCGCGGCCCTGACGAGAGTGCGCGAGATCGCGCGCTACCTCGACGACCGCTGATCAGTCGGCTAACTGGAGGGTGTCGGTGTTGCCCAGCGCGACGGGTGTTGCCGGGCGACCGGCAGCATCCGTCGTCGCGGGCAACAGTCGCGGCGTACGAAGTGGGCTAGTGGGTTAGTGGGCCGCGGGGACCGCGTCGTGCGGGGCCTCTGACTGAGCCGGGGCCTTCACGAAGAAGCTGATCACGATTGCCGCGAGGGAGATGAACGCTCCGTACATGATGGCCGCGTGGATGCCCCCGGCGGTGTCGACCGCGCTCGGTGCGCTGCCGCCCGAGAGGGCGATCGCCCGTGCCGACATGACCGACACGAAGAGGGCGGTTCCGGCGGCTCCGGCGAGCTGCTGCACTGTCCCGACGACGGCGCTGCCGTGCGAGTAGAGCTTCGGGGTGAGCGACGCGAGCCCCGCGGTGAACAGGGGCGTGAACAGCAGCGCCAAGCCGAGGCTCATGGTGATGTGCGCGGCGAGCACCCAGCCCCACGCCGTGGTGGCGGTGAAGAGGGTCATGCCCCAGAAGGCGGCGCTCACGATGATCGATCCTGGAATGAGCAGGACGCGCGGCCCGAAACGGTCGTAGATGCGGCCGACGAACGGCGCCAGGATGCCCATGAGCAGTCCGCCGGGAAGCAGGAGGAGGCCCGTGGAGAGGGTGCTGAGACCGAGGACGCTCTGCGTGTAGATCGGCAGGATGATGAGGGTTCCGAAGAGGGCCATCATGCTGATCGCCAGCATCGCGATGGCCACAGAGAAGGTGCCCGAGCGGAACACACGAAGGTCGAGCAGCGCCTTCTCGCGACGGGCCAGCGAGACCTGGCGCAGGATGAACACGGCCAGTGCCACGATGCCGACGACGAGCGGCAGCCAGCCGGGCATCGCTCCCTCAGCGCTTTCGCCGCCGAGCGAGCTCAGACCGTAGACCAGCCCGCCGAACGCGAAGGCGGAGAGGATCACCGAGAGCACGTCGAGGGGAGCCTTGCGCGGCTCGGTGACGTTGGGGATCTTGAGGAAGCCGAGCACAAGCGAGCCGACGGCGATGGGCAGAACGATCCAGAACATCCAGCGCCAGTCGAGCACGCTGAGGATGAGGCCCGAGATGGTGGGGCCGATAGCCGGGGCGACCGAGATGACGATCGAGATGTTGCCCATGGTGCGGCCGCGCGTGGCCGGGGGAACGAGGTTGAGCACCGTGGTCATGAGCAGGGGCATCATGATGGCCGTTCCGCTGGCCTGGATGACCCGGCCCGCGAGCAGGACCTCGAAGCCGGGCGCCATGGCCGAGATGAACGTGCCCGCGCTGAACAAGGCCATCGCGGCGAGGAACACGGGCCGCGTGTTGAAGCGCTGCAGCAGGAACCCGGTGATCGGAATGACCACGGCCATGGTGAGCATGAACGCGGTGGTCAACCACTGCGCGGCCTCGGCGGCGATGTCGAGGTCTGTCATGAGCACGGGCAGGGCCACGCTCATGATCGTCTCGTTCAGGATGACGACGAACGCCGACACCAGAAGCAGCGAGATGACGAGGCGGTTGCGCCCGGCGAGCGCCGGATCTTCGGCCCAGGGGGATGCGGGTGCGTCGTGCTGAGTGGACGGCGACACGGCCGGCACGGAGTCTGTGGGTGGTGCGAGGCGATCAGTCACGAGAACTCCAAGGCTGAGGGAAAGAAGAGAAGAGGTAGCGGAGGCGAGCGGAGCGGAGGCTCGCGGGAATCGCTTCATCGGGAGAACCTGCCTCCACTCTGCTCTATTCCCCCGACACTCGAAAGAGTGCCCTTCGACAAGCTCAGGGAACGACGGGCCCTTCGACAAGCTCAGGGAACGGCGACAGGCTCAGGGAACGGTTCGTTCCCTGAGCCTGTCGAAGGGTGCTCGGCCAGTGCGGGTCGCTACGCGCCCCAGCTCGCCTGGGCGCCGACGCGCTCGGCCGAGATCTTCTCCTGGTAACCGGATGCCGTAAACGCGGCGATCGGGTCGGCCGGAAGACCGCGAGACTCGCGCCACTCGGCGAGCGGGCCCCGGACATCCGTGTAGAAGGCGTCCATGAGCACGGCATTGGCACCGAGCACATCGTTGGATTCCTGCGCTGCCGTAAGCGCGGCGCGGTCGACGAGCAGCGCGCGCGCCGTCATCTCCTGCACGTTCAGCACCGAGCGCATCTGGCCGGCGATCTTGGCCTCGATGTTGTGGCACTGGTCGAGCATAAAAGCCACGACCGAATCGGGTCCGTAGCCGCCGCCGCGAATGACCTCGTAGAGGATGCGGAACAGCTGGAACGGGTCGGCCGCGCCCACGATGAGGTCGTCGTCGGCGTAGAAGCGCGAGTTGAAGTCGAACGAGCCGAGCTTTCCGAGGCGCAGCAGCTGGGCGACGATGAATTCGATGTTGGTGCCCGGCGCGTGGTGGCCGGTGTCGAGGCAGACCAGGGCGCGCTCGCCGAGCGCGGCGACCTGGGCGTACGAGGTTCCCCAGTCGGGAACGTCGGTGTGATAGAACGCCGGCTCGAAGAACTTGTACTCGAGCACCAGGCGCTGCTCGGCGCCGATGCGGTCGTAGATCGTCTGCAGCGACTCGGCGAGCCGGTCCTGGCGACCGCGGATGTCGTCTTGGCCTGGGTAGTTCGTGCCGTCTGCGAGCCAGATCTTGAGGTCTTTCGAGCCCGTCGCATCCATGATGTCGATGCACTCGAAGTGGTGATCGATGGCCTTCTGGCGCACGGCCGGGTTCGACGAGGTGAGGGAGCCGAACTTGTAGTCCTCGTCTTGGAACGTGTTCGAGTTCACCGTTCCGAGCTCGACGCCGAGGTCGTTGGCGTAGGCGCCGAGGGCTGCGTAGTCGTCGACCTTGTCCCACGGGATGTGGATGGCCACCTTCGGGGAGAGCCCGGTGTACTTGTTCACCTGGGCGGCGTCGGCGATCTTCTCTTCGGGGTTGCGGGCGGTGCCCGGGGTTCCGAAGACGCGGAATCGCGTGCCCGAGTTGCCGAACGCCCACGAGGGCAGTTCGATGGACTGCCCCTCGAGCTGCGACGCGATGTCGTTGAACTGCACCATTGGAATTCTCCGTGTTTCTACTGTGGTCGTGTGAGCCGGATCCACTCGCCCTGAGGCGCTAATGAATCGATTCAATTGTGTTCAGGTTAGCCGGTGATCGGGGGTTTCACAATCGCTGTGCGGCCGCCAGCTGATCGGCGAGGTTGAACACCTCGGGGATGTAGTCGAACGCCTGGTCCGCAGGGCGTTGCTTACCAGAGGCATCGGCGAGGTCGACAAAGTTGTCGGCCATCGCCGCCTGCCAGCGTGCATTCACCGCAGTGAGGGCCATCCCGTCGAGCGAGGCCTGAAGGTCGTCGGTCTCGAAGTAGCCGATCACGAGACCGTCGGGTCGCAGGAAGATCGAGTAATTGCGCCACCCCGTCTCATCCAGGGCCTCGAGCATGTCGGGCCACACGGCCGCGTGGGCCTCGCGGTACGCCTCGATGCGGTCGGGCTTCACCTGAAGCTGAAAGCACACGCGCTGCGTCGTCATGGTCGGGTTCCTCTCAGCGCCACGCGGGCAGGGCCCGCATGTCGACGTGTCGGTGTTCGATTCCGAGAAGGCTGGCGGCCGCCCGGATGTCTGCGGCCCGGTGTCCGACACAGAGCGCCCAGTGATGGCCGATTCCCGTCTGCGACCACTCGTCGACCCACTCGCCGGGGTCGCCCCCGAAGTCCACGCGGGATGTCGTGTTGCCGATCGCCAGCAGCGGCCCCGGCTTCACGACGCCCTCGCTGGTGATGAAGGAGTAGCTGCCGTCGGCATCCTGCCCGATGCCGAAGGTGGTGACCGGGCCCTGCTTCACGTCGAACTCGACCGAGACTCCGTAGCCTCGCTTGCCGTGATAGATGCCGAGGCCGCGCAGCAGCGGGTCGCGCTCGGAGACCTGAAGGTGTGCAGGGCCGTCGTGGCCCATCTCCACCACGCCGTCGAAGAAGTTGAGTGCCTGGATCTCGGTGAACGAACCGCCGGCGCCGATCGTATGTGCGGCGAGCATGGCGAGGCTGGTGCGCAGCTCGTATTCGCCCACGAACGGGATGCCCCGGGCCGTCAGCAGGGACGAGCCGAGGATCATGCCGGCGCCGAGGCGCTCGTGCTGCTCTCCCTGCAGTCCGCGGTGATAGTACGCGGCCGAGTCGAGGTCGAAGTCCTCGACCAGGCGGTCGAGTCCGACAGAGACCTTGGCGCCCCAGGAGAAGTCGTCGTCGTTCACGGAGTCGTCGATGGTGAACAGGCGCCGGGCGAGTTCCTTGCGGTCGGCGACCTGCGCATCCGTCACCTCGTCGACCCGCACCCGCAGGTCGTCGAACTCGAGAACCTCGACGTGCGAGCCGAACTGCGTCGAGACGAGGGTCAGGTCGGTCGACACGTCGAGCATGCCGGGGTAGAGGTGGCCCATCAGGCCGTGGCGGGCGTTGCGCAGAACGCCGCGAACAGCGGCAGCGTGCACCCACTGGGTGATGCGGGCCCACGCCGACTCCTGCTTGAGGTGGCCCGACACGCTGCGGAACGGGATGCCCGCCCGCTTGAAGACGTTGGCCACCTCGGGCACCGGGCACTGGCCGCAGTAGGCGAGCCATTTGCCGGTGTCGAAGTTGGCGTGGTCCATGGCCTCGGTGGGCTGCAGGTCGATCACGAGCACGGGGGTCTTCGCGCGCTGGGCGATCGGCAGCACCATCGACGAGGTGAGGTAGGTGGTGAGGAAGATGACGATGAGGTCGCAGTCGGCGACCCGCAGTTTCTCGGCGGCGACCGCGGCCTCCTGCGCATCCGAGACGAAGCCCACGTCGACGACCTCGGCGTCGAGGGAGTTGAAGCGGCCGGTGACGTAGCGGCTCGACTCCTGCAGTTGCGGCAGGAGCTCGGGGAACTGGGGCCAGTAAGCGGCGAGGCCACCGGCGACGAGGCCGATGCGGGTCTGACGGCGCTTCTTCGGAGGAAGCAGGTCGGCGACGGCGGCGCTGCGGTCGGTCATGGGGTGCACTCGGCTTTCTGGTGGAGCCCTTCGACAGGCTCAGGGAACGGGAGTGGTTCGTTCCCTGAGCCTGTCGAAGGGGGGCCCTTCGACAAGCTCAGGGAACGAGCGGGGCGACTACTTCTTAGAAGTCGTAGTCGTCGATGTTGTCGGCGTTGAAGCGGGTGGGCGGTCCGACGATCGCGACACCGCCCTCGCCGACCGTGATCTCGCCCAGGTCGCCGGCGTCGAAGGTGTCGCCCTCGGCTCCGGTGATGGTTCCATCGACGAGTGCCTTACCGGCGAACGCGGCGACGTAGCCGAGCTGTGCCGGGTCCCAGAGAGCGAACTCCTTCACGGTGCCGTCCTTGACGAACTCGCGCATCTCGTTCGGCAGTCCGAGCCCGGTCAGCGCGACCTTGCCCTTGTAGTCCGAGGTCGAGAGGTACTTGGCCGCAGCCGCGATACCGACGGTCGTGGGCGAGATGATGCCCTTGAGGTCGGGGTACGACGAGAGCAGGCCCTGCGTCTCCTGGAAGGACTTGTCTGCGTCGTCGTCTCCGTAGACCTTCGCGACGAGCTTGATGTCCTTGTAGTCGGGGTTGGAGGCGAGCTCCTCCTCCATGAACTTGATCCACTCGTTCTGGTTCGTGGCCGTGGCCGTGGCCGAGAGGATCGCGATGTCGCCGGCTCCGCCGATCTGCTCCGAGATGATCTCGAGCTGGATCAGGGCGACGTCTTTGGCGACGACCTGGCTGATGAAGATGTCGCGGTAGTCGGGGTTGGTGTCGGAGTCGAACGCCACGATCTTGGCGCCGGCCTCGCGAGCCGTCTGCAGCGACGGGCCGACGGCATCCGGGTCGTTCGCGGCGATGACGATGACCTTCGAGCCCTCCTGCGTGGCCTGCTCGATGAAGGGGATCTGAGCGCTCGCGCTCGCCTCCAGCGGGCCGAGGACCTGCGAGGTGAAGCCGGCCTCCTTCGCGCCGTCCTCTCCGCCGCCGAGGACCACGTCGGTGTACGGGTTGTTCAGCTGCTTCGGCAGGAACGCCATGGTGTTGTCGCCACCGCCACCCGCCGAATCGGTGCCGCCGTCGGTGGATCCGCCCGCGGCGCATCCGGTTGCCAGCAGCGCGACCGAGACCGCGACCGCGGCGACGGTTGCTGCGCGGCGACCGCCGCGCGTCTTACGAGAAAACAACTCCATTGTTCTTCCTTCTTTCGTGTGATGTGGTGCGGACGCCTGGTGCTTTAGGCGTGGGGTGAACCAGAAGACGATGTCTGCTGGACAACTCGGTGAACGCGGGCGAGCCGCAGTCGTTCGCGTGCCCACGAGACGATGCTCGGGGCCACGACCGACAGAACGAGCAGGCTTCCGGTCACGATGATGAGGGCGGTCTCGGGCACCTTCGCGAGGCGCAGCGAGTAGGTGAGAACGCCGATGAGCAGCACTCCTCCGACGACTCCGGGGATCGACCCCTTGCCGCCGAAGATCGAGACGCCGCCGAGCAGCACGGCGGCGATGACGCTGAGCTCCATGCCGGTTCCGTTGTCGGGGCCGGCGCTCGCCAGGCGCAGGGTGAGAAAGACACCGACGATGGATGACACGACGCCGGTTCCCACGAACAGCCAGAATTTGGCCTGCCCCACCCGGATGCCCACGAACGTGGCGGCCTCCTTCGAGAAGCCGAGCGCGTAGAGGCCGCGGCCGAACGGGGTGAAGTGCAGCAGCACGGCGAAGAACGCGATGATGATGACCACGAAGATCATGACCACGGGGATTCCGGTCGTGCCGATCTTCGAGAGCACGAAGGTGTTGAGCTCCTTCGGGAAGTTCGCCACCTTCTGGTCGCCGATCACCACGAGGGCGAGTCCTCTATACAGGGCGAGCGTTCCGATCGTCACCGCGAGTGACGGCAGGCCGAGGGTCGTGATGAGGAAGCCGTTGAAGACGCCGCAGACCACGCCGACCAGCACCGAGACCAGGATCACGATGCCGATGTCCCAGCCGGAGTCTCGCCAGAGCACGCCCATCACCGCGCTGGTGAGGCCGGCGATGGAGGCGACGGAGAGGTCGATCTCGCCCGAGATGATCACCAGGGCCATGGGCATCGCGATGAGCAGGATGGGGATGACCTGAATGGAGAGGAAGCCCACGGTGAGGGTCGAGGCGAAGAACCTCACCGAGATCATCGACACGATGATCACGGCGACGAGGATGTAGATGATGATCGCGTCGCTGCCGGTGAGGCGCTTCGCGAGGCCGCTGCGGGCCTTGACGATATTCGGGCTCAGTGTTTCAGACATCGCGGGACTCACTCACTCGAAGCTTGCGGGCGTTGCGCACCGACACGGCGCGGTCGACGATGATGGCGGCCAGAATGAGCATGCCCACGAAGGCCTGCTGCCAGAACTTGTCGACCCGGGTCGCGGTCAGCGAACTCGTGATCGTCGAGAGCAGCACGGCTCCGATGGCCGCGCCGAAGACGGTTCCGGTTCCTCCCGAGATCGCAACGCCTCCGACGACCACGGCCGCCACGACGTCGAGCTCCAGGCCCGATCCGGTGAGCGCGCCCACCGAGTTGTAGCGCGAGGTGTAGAGCACGCCCGCCAGGCCGGTCAGGGCCCCGGATGCGACGAATGCGGCGAGCACGCGCGGCCCGACGGCGATTCCGAACAGCCGTGCGGCATCCCGGTCGCTGCCGATCGCGTAGAGGTCGCGACCCGCCCGCACCGAGTGCATGAAGATGCCCACCGCGATGACGACCACGATGGCCACGATCGTGATGATCGGAATGCCGAGGAAGACATCCACGCTCAGGTTGCCGAACGCCTTGGGGTTGTCGCCCGAGAAGTACTGCTTCGAGCCGGCCCAGCTCGTAAGGATGCCACGGAAGATGTACATCGTTCCCAGGGTGATCACGAGCGCGGGCACTTTCGCGGCCGTCACGAGGAATCCGTTTATCGCCCCCAGAACGGCCCCGAAGAGCATCCCGCCCAGAAAGACGAGGGGGATGGGAACGCCGGGCCACGCGTTGAAGAGCGTGCCCGTGCCGAAGGCGACGAGGCCGAGGATCGAGCCGATCGAGAGGTCGACGTTCTCGGTGATGATCACGAGCGCCTGGCCGACGGCGAGGATGATCACGATCGTCGCGTTGAGCATGAGGTCTTTGACGCTCTGCGGCGAGAGGAACCGCGGGTTGATGACCGTGGTGATGATCACGAGCGCGATCAGCGCCCCGGCGACCGGAATCTCGCGGGAGCGGAAGAAGCCCCGAACGGCGTGGAGCGGGCCGCCGTGGTCGGTGTGCACGGGTGGACGTGCGGTGTCGATGCTCACAGGGCGCCTTCCAGGCTCGAGGTGGCGGCGCTCATCACGCGCTCGGCGGTGGCCTCGGCGCGAGGCAGCTCGGCCGTGATGCGGCCCTCGTGCATGACCAGGATGCGGTCGGCCATGCCGAGCACCTCCGGCAGCTCGGACGAGACCATGATGATGGCGATGCCGCGCCCGGCGAGGTCGGAGAGAAGGCGGTGCACCTCGCTCTTGGTTCCCACGTCGATGCCGCGGGTGGGCTCGTCGACGATCAGCAGCGTGGGCTCGGTGGCGAGCCACTTGGCCAGCACCACCTTCTGCTGGTTGCCGCCCGACAGGGTCGACACCGCGTAGTCCTGCGACCCGGTCTTGACCTGAAGCCGGCTCGACCAGTCCTCGGCGGTGCGGCGCTCGCGGTTGCCCGAGATGAGGCCGAAGCGGGCGAGCGCCTTGCGCAGCGTGAGCGTGGCGTTCTTCGCGACCGAGAGGTCCATGACCAGGCCCTGCTTGCGGCGGTCCTCGGGCACGAAGCCGATACCGGCGGTGATCGCGGCCTGTGGATTGTGCGGGGCGAGCGCCTTGCCGTGTAACGTCACCGAGCCCGAGTCGTAGCGATCGATGCCGAAGACGGCGCGCACCACCTCGGTGCGCCCGGCTCCCACGAGACCGGCGAGCGCCACGATCTCGCCCGCCTTCACCTCGAACGAGATGTCACGGAACGTGCCCAGCCGGGTGAGACCCTCGACCGACAGCACCGTCTCGCCGACCGGGGCATCCACTTTGGGGAAGAGGGCGCCGAGCTCGCGCCCGACCATCTCCTTCACGATCTGCGGAACGGTGACGTCGGCGGTGTTGTGCACGCCGATATAGCGGCCGTCGCGCATCACCGTGATGCGGTCGCAGAGCGCGAAGACCTCTTCGAAGCGGTGCGAGATGAACAGGATGCCGGCGCCCTTGTCGCGGAGGCCCCGTGCGACCCCGAAGAGACGGTCGACCTCGACGCCCGAGAGGGCGGCGGTGGGCTCGTCCATCACGAGCACCTTCGCGTCGAGCGAGATGGCCTTGGCGATCTCGATGATCTGCTGATCGGCGATCGAGAGGCCCTCCGCGATGCGGTCGGGATCGATCGGCACACCGAGGGTGGTGAAGAGGTCGCGGGCCATCCGGCGCATCTCGCCGCGGTTGATGAGGCCGGCCCGGTTTCGCGGCTGGCGGCCGATGAAGATGTTCTCGGCGACGGTGAGGTCGGGGAAGAGGGTGGGCTCCTGGTAGATGACCGAGACGCCGGCGGCCTTGCTGTCTGCCGGCGTCTTGAACGAGACGCCGACGCCGCCCACCTCGAAGTCGCCTCCGTCGGGGGCGTGCACGCCGGCGAGGATCTTGACGAGCGTCGACTTGCCGGCGCCGTTCTCGCCGACGAGGGCGTGGATCTCGCCGGCTCGCAGGTCGATGGTTCCGTCGGCCAGGGCGACGACGGGCCCGAAGGTCTTGGATGCGCCGGTGAGCGAGAGCGCAGGCGTGCCGGATGCGGGGGTGCCCGATGGCGGGGGCGGCTCGATGCCGGGCTGGACTTCATTCGCCATGGGCTGGCGCACCTCCACGTTGAGGACGATTGAATCGATATAACTCGAATCTGTTGGAACCCTACGGCGACAGGAGCGGCAGCGTCAAGGCCGTTACCAGTTCGCAACCTTGCGCCGAGGCATCCGCTCTGTATGGTGGGGTGAATCGATACAAGGTTGTATCCCGATCATCCTCGTGTCCGCTGGTCGCCGTGCTCCCTGCGCGGTGTCGAAGAACCGCCTTCCGGAGGATGAATGATGGTCGCCGCCAATGTGCGTGATGTGGCCGCCCTGGCCCGGGTGTCGGTGGGCACGGTGTCGAATGTGCTCAACGGCACCAAGAAGGTCGCCCCCGGCACGGAGAAGCGTGTTCTCGAGGCGATCGAGACGCTGGGCTTCGTGCGCAACGACGCCGCCCGACAGCTGCGAGTGGGGCAGAGCCGCATGGTCGGAATGATGGTGCTCGACGTGGGCAACCCGTTCTTCACCGACCTCGCCCGCGGGGTCGAAGACACCCTCGCTCTCTCGTCGCGTTCGCTCATTCTGGGCAACAGCGCCGAAGACGCCGCCCGCGAGGAGTCGTACCTGCATCTTTTCGAGGAGCAGAGGGTCGCCGGCCTGCTCGTCACCCCGGTGAGCCGCACCACCGACCGGCTCGAGCGCCTGCGCCGCCGTGGAACGCCCGTGGTGCTCGTCGACCGGTTCGGCGGCATCGGAGACTTCAGCTCGGTGTCGGTCGACGACCGCAGGGGAGGACAGATAGCCCTGCAGCACCTCGTCGACATCGGGCGGGTGAGGCCCACGTTCATCGGGGGCTCGAGCGCCGTCGTGCAGGTGAGCGAACGCCTGCACGGAGCCCAGTCCGTTCTCTCCGAGGCCGGAATCGCGCCCCTGCGCGTGATCGAGCGCCCCTACATGTCGGCCGACGCGGGCCGGGATGCGGCAGAGGAACTGCTCGCTCTCGAGCCCTCCGAGCGGCCCGACTCGATCTTCGCGGCCAACGACCTGCTCGCCCTCGGGGTGCTTCAGGCGCTCACCCGGGCGGGCGTGCGCGTGCCCGACGACATCGCGATCATCGGCTACGACGACATCTACTTCGCCGCATCGGCGGCGGTTCCCCTCTCGTCGGTGCGCCAGCCGACCTGGGGAATGGGCAAGGCCGCCGCCGAGCTGCTGACCGCGGAGATAGACGGCACGGCGGGCTCCGAATTCCAGCACGTGGTGTTCGAGCCCGAGCTCATGGCGCGCGAGAGCACGCGGGTGCCGGCCTGAGCGTCAGCGCCCGAACACCCGTCGAACCGCGTCGAGGTAGGCCATGCCGTGGGTGGTGTCGGGCAGCAGATACGACCCTTCTGTCCACTCGTTCCACGCGTTGATGGTGACGATCGGATGCGGGCCGCCGTGTCGGTCGGCGAACGACTTCGCCTCGACCAGGCCGCCCTCGAACTGCGCAGGGGACGCATCCCAGGTCGTGAGAAAGGGGTAGGAGCCGCGCTCGTAGGGCAGCTGCTGGGCGGTGCGCGGGCTCGAGTCCCAGCCGACCGTGACGTTGGGGTGAAAGGGCACGGGCAACGCGGCGGCGGTGCGCTCGTAGTCGGCGAACGCCTCCCGTCGCAGCCGGTCGGCGTCGCCCGCGGGAAAATCGTGCGCGTCGACGTCGACGTGGTGCATCCACACATACGACGTGGCCGAGTCGAACGCGAGTCTCGTCACCAGTGACAGGGGGTCGTCGAGCACGACCGCGGTCGGCAGCACGCCGAATCCCCAGATCACCGCGTCGAGGTGGATGCCGGGCAGGCCGCTCGAGACCGCCTCGGCGCGGAGCCAGTCGAGCGCGTCGACGGTCTCGGCCACGCCGCCGAGCCCCGCGATGAGAGAACCGATCTCATAGACGGAGAGCCACGGCCTGCCGTCGACGCGCAGGTACGACGGATGGGTGAAGTACTCGGCGATGATGTGCCTGCCGAAGCGCTCGAAGGCCGCTCGGTCGATGGCGCCCGTGGCGAGTCGAGGGGGAGGCGCGTCTGGCGATGCCGCCGGAAAGATGTCGACGAGCTCGTGGTTGGCCCACATCAGGGCGAAGGTCATATCGCCCACGTTGGGAGCCCGCAGCAGGCCGTCGCGCAGGGCGCCCTCGAGGTAGCCGCCGTCGTCGTACCAGTAGTAGTCGATCAGAAAGCCGTCGATGCCGTTCTCGGTCGCCAGCTCTATCTGCCGCGCTCCCACCTCGGGGTCGGCCTCGTTCCATTCGCCGAGTGCGGGCACCCGCGGCTGCCTGTGGCCGGCGAAGCGCGGGCGAGCGTCGCGCAGCAGGCTCCACTCGGTGAAGCCCTCGCCGAACCAGGCGGCGTTGCGCGGGTCGTCGTGCCAGCTCGGAAAGTAGTACGCCAGCACCGTCGGCCGTCGAGCGTCGCCGGACCGTTCGCGCGGCGCGCTCATGCGTGCGCCCCGCTGTGCTCGGCGACGATGCCGGCGAAGCCGAGGCGCGTCATCCGCGAGTTCCTCGCGAGCTCGCTCGTGACCAGCGGCGCCAGCCGAACGGTGGTGCCGAACTCGTTGCGACCGGCCACTCGCACCGCGTACTCGCCCGTCGCGTCGCCACGCTGCAGCACCGGATGCGACGGGTCGAGCACGAGGGTGCGGGCGCGCACGAGGTCTTCCGCGTCATTCTCGTGCGCGTTCGCGGCGTAGGCGAGCTGCCCGAGAAAGAGGGTGACCCGGGTCTCGCCGAGCTCCGGTGCGCCCGACGTCGTGTTGCCGAACGGCGGCGTCGAGGCGGTTCCCGCCACATCGAACCACAGGGCGGGCGACACCTCGACGACGACGACGGAATTCGGATCGAGCGCGTCGAGGATCAGCCAGCCTGCCTCCAGGCGCCCCGTCGAGAACGACACCGTCACGCTCTCGGGGATCCGCAGCCGCAGACCGCTGCCCTGCGGCAGGGCGGCGCCCGCTCGCAGCTCGACGCGATCGCCGAACGGGTAGCCGCCGGCGACCTCGAGCAGCACGTCGCCATCGGCGGACTCGACCACGGCGTCGAGCGGCTGGTTCACGACCAACCCGCCCGACGCATCCACTCGCGCCAGCGACCGGCTCAGCGCGCCGAGCGCCTCGATGCCGTGGAAAGTGCAGCACCACCATGCCTCGGGCGCGTAGTCGAGGGCGAGCAGTGGGCCGTCGCCGACGAGCGTCTCGCAGCCGAAATGACCGGATGCCTGCTGCGCGTGGGCGAGACCGTTGAGGCCGGCCAGCCAGGCGCGCTCGCGAAATCGATCGAGGCCGGTCGCCTCGGCGAGTTCGAGGCAGAGCATCACCCAGTCAGCGGTGCCGCAGCCCTCGGTGTTGATGTCCCAGGGCGTCGAGAGGCTCTCGAGGGCCGAGCCGCTCGGCAGCAGGAACCGGGCCGCGACCTCGTCGGCCTGCTTGCACACCGCATCGACCTCCGAGCAGTCGTCGCGGGCGACGGCGACCTCGAGGCGACCCCGCAAGAAGAGCAGGTACCCGTGCAGGTGCAGCCGATCGACGATGGCGGGAGCCGCCTCGACGAGCCGGCGGGCCGCATCCATCGCCCGGTCATCGCCGCGCAGGGCGGCGAACCGGGCGAGCGGACGCACCAGCGACAGCGGGTCGAGGAGGAACTTGCGCGACGGTTCGCGCGAGAGCCAGTCGACCCAGCCGGCGGCGGATGCGACGGCGTGGCCCGCCAGACGATCGATCGCGTCACCGAGACGGTCGGCCCTCTCGGCCGACACCCACGAGGCGCTCGAGAGCAGGCCGTCGAGCAGTCGGCCGTGCCCCCAGGCGGCGCCGTGATCGCGGGCCAGGGCGGGCAGCGCGGGGGAGCCGAACGAGCCGTCGGGATTCTGGGCGGCGATCACGCGGTCGAGAATGCGGTGCGCCTTGTCGAGGTCGACGGGCAGGCGCTCGCGGTAGGCCACGGCGACGGCTCCGAGGTAACGGCCCGACAGATCGCCGCGGTAGTCCTGGAACAGGCGGTGCGCGCCCGGCCGGTGTTCGACATCCTGCACCACGAGGTCATCGCTGTAGGGCGTGCTCGAGCCGAGTTGAGCGGTCGCGAGACGCAGGCGTTCGCGCAGGATGCCCCGAGCGAACGCCTCGGCGCCGTCGCTCACTTGACGGCACCCGCCGTCAGTCCCTTCTCGAAGAACTTCTGCAGCAGCAGGTACGTGATCACGATGGGCAGGCAGACCAGCACGAGGGCGGCGAAGATCTTGGGCACGTCGGAGCCGTAGGTGCTCGTGAAGAACTGGGGCACCTGGGTGAGCACCTGCAGGTTCTGATCCTGCAGGAACAGCAGGGGCAGGAAGAACTCGTTCCACGCCTGCAGGAACGCCCAGACGATGATCACCGCGGTGATCGGGCGCGAGAGGGGGATCACGATGCGCACCAGCGTGCCGAAGCTCGTGGCCCCGTCGATCTTCGCCGCCTCGATCACCTCGTCGGGGATTCCGTTGAGGTAGTTGCGGGCGAGGAGCAGGGTGAGCGGAACCGTGACCGCGCTCAGCGGCAGGATCACCGCAAGGAAGTTGTTGAACAGGCCGAGCTGGCGCACGATGATGAACATCGGCACCATCAGGGCGATGCTCGGCAGCACGAGACCCACGAGGATCGCGTTGAAGAGGAGCTTGCGGCCCGAGAACTTGAGCTTCGCGAAGGCGAAGCCGGCCAGCATGGTCACCGCGTAGATGAGCGCGATGGTGCCCGCCGAGATCACCGCGCTGTTCAGCAGGAAGGTGAAGAACGGCGTCTGAGTGATCACGGCCGTGTAGTTGGCCAGTGGCCCCTGGCCCGAGAACGAGATCGCGACGATGGCCACGAGGGGGAACAGGAAGGGGATGACGAGAACCGTCGCCACCACCTGGTAGACGAGCCTCTGTCGAAGGGATACGCGTCCGAACATGATCAGTCCTCTCCGAAACGGTAGGCCCGCATCTGGAATGCGGTGAGAGTGAGGGCGAGCACCAGCAGAACCATGGCGAGCGCCGCGGCGTAGCCGGAGTTGAACTGCTGCACGGCCTGCTTGTAGATGTAGGTGGTCAAAAACTCCGTGCTGCGGCCAGGGCCTCCGCCCGTCACGAGGAACACGATGTCGAATGTCTTCAGGGCGCCAATCACGCCCGTGAGTGCGAGCGTCGCATGCGTTCCCTTCAGCTGGGGGATGACGATCGACCGGATGATCCGCCAGGTTCCGGCGCCGTCGATCTGGGCGGCCTCGTAGAGGTTCTGGTCGATCTGGCTCACCGAGGCCTGGTAAAGGATGAAGCTGAATCCCGTCCACTGCCAGATGTTGATCACGGCGAGGGCGATGAGTGCCGTCTTCGGGTCGGCGATCCAGGCGTTCGTCAGAACGTCGAGGCCGATGAACCGCAGCGCCTCGTTGACCTGACCGTCGGGGCTGAGCAGCTGGCGGAAAGCGATCGACACGGCCGCCGGAGAGAGGATGACCGGCACGAAGACGATGATCTTGTAGATGTTGCTGCCGAAGATCGGGCCGCTGAAGACGAGCGCCATCGTGAGCCCCAGCGCCATCTGCACGAGGATCACGATCACGCCGAAGATGGCGACGTGCGAGAGCGAGTCCCAGAAGATGCTGTCGCTGAAGATCTTCGCGTAGTTGTCGAAGCCCACCGACTCGGGGTTGGGGTCGATGCCGTTCCAGTCGAGGGTGGAGACCCACCCGTTGTAGCCGATGCCGAGGTAGACCACACCCACCACCAGGATCAGGGCGGGCAGGACGTAGAGGTACGCGGTGCGGCCGCCGCGGCGCTTCGGCCGTCGGGTGGGTGGATGCCCGTGGCCGCGTCTCGCGCGCGAGTCGCCGGGGGTGCCGGTTCCGTCCTCCGGGTCGGAGGTGTCGAGGGTGGGGCTCATCGTCATTGACTTGTCGCCTTCGTCGGGTGGTGCCGTGGGGGTGGGGGGAGTGTTGGGGGAGGTCGAGGGACCGCGGCGGTGCCGCGGGCCGGGAGGGGGCCCGGCCCGCGACACCGCCGCTTTCGGGTCGGCGGAGCGCTACTTGTACGCGGCCGCGATCGCGTCGTCGACGGCCTTCGCAGCATCCGCCGAACTCTGCTGGCCCGAGGCGACGGCCGAGAGGGAGTCTCCGAGGGCGGTCTGCACGTCGGCGCTCGAGATCTGTCGGGCACCGATCATGTCGGAGAGGGCCGGCCCCTGTGCCTCGAGCGCGGACTTCTGGGTGTCGGTCACCACGTCGCTCAGGTCGAGCGGCACGGAGGCGAGGGCGGGCTGTTGCACGCTCTTCGCCATGAGCTCCTGGCCGGCGTCGCTCGCGCTGAGCCACAGGGCGAAGGTCGCCGCGGCGTCTTTCACCTTGCTGCTCGAGGCGACGGCGAAGCCCACATCGGGACCGCCGAACATCGTTCCCGTCTTTCCACCGTCGACGACCTGCGGGAAGAAGTAGGGCACGAACTCGGTGTCGGCGAGCGCGGGGTCGCCGTAGGTGTCGACGTACTGGCCGAGTCGTGTCTTGGTGGTGTCGGAATTCTGCCAGCTGCCGAAGGCGATCAGAGCCGCCCCGCCCTTGTGGAACGCGTCGTTGGCGTCGGGGTAGGCGGCGGCTCCGAGGGCACCGTCCTGGAAGATGCCGTCATCGAACATGCTCTTCCACACGTCGAACGCCTCGATGAACTCGGGGGTGTCGAACGAGGCGTCGCCGGAGACCGCGTCGTAGAAGTCGCCGGGCGCGATCTGGTTGATGATCGACTGGTAGACGTCGATGTTCTGCCAGGAGTCTTTCGCTCCCTGCTCCATGCAGTCCTTGCCTGCGGCCTCGACAGCGGCGCAGAACGTCTTCAGTTCGGCCGCGGTGGTGGGCACGGTCAGTCCGAGCGAGTCGACGAGCGTCTGGTTCGCCCAGACGAGGCCTCCACCCGTGATCATCCACGGAACGCCGACCTGCTTGCCGTCGACCGCGAGCTGGTCCGTCGCCGTGAGCTTGTCCGACCAGTCCGCGCCAACCGTCTCTTCGAGGTACGGGGCGAGGTCGGCTGAGAGCGGGGCGAACTGCTCGGTGAGCGCGCCCACCTGCGTGCCGAAGACATCCGGCCCCGAGCCCGAGGTCAGGGCCAGCTGGGTGGCGCTCGTGTAGTCGGCGAACTGGATGAAGCGGTGGTCGATCGTGATGTCGGGGTGTTCTGCCTCGAAGGCCTTGATATACGGCTCGGCCGTCGTCTCGTCGGGGTTCCACGACCAGAAGGTCACGGTGGTCTTGCCGTCGGTCGGGGTGTCGCCGCCGGTGCTGCACGCCGAGAAGGCGAGCGTTGCGGTGACGCCGAGGGCCAGCGCGAGCGCTGCCCGTCGTTTCGTGATGCGGGTGATTCTCATGGTGTTGTCGTCCTCCAGTTACTTCGGTGTATTCGGGAAGAGCACCCTTGCGGCCAAGGGTACGTATGGATGCCCTGTCGGGGCAGGCTTCAGCCGCGATCCGGCGCGAATGCGTTCTCGATCCAGAGCGCGCTCGGCAGCTCGACCAGGCCGATGACCCACTCGGCTGCGGCTCGTTCGGCGGGCGGCTTGCGTACGGCGATGACGAGGTCGTGCACGCCATCGCCCAGCGTGAAGTCGTGGGTCTGGCCGACGGGCGCGGCGTGGGGAGCAGGGAACATGTACTGGCTTCCCTGGGCCCCGAACAGGAACTCGTCGTCGAGCCAGACCCTGAAGTGCTCGGTGCTGTTGAACATCAGTCGCACGTTCTCGCGGCCGCGGCCTGTCAGCGAGTAGCGGAGAACGAGGATGCGGTCCTCGAACTCCTCGCGGGGCTTCGTGACCCACGTGCCCGGAAGGGTGGCCGGGGCGAAGTCGACCTGCGCGGCGGGTGACGCGGAGCCGATCGGCGGCAGTTCTGTCTGGTCGCGGATGTCCCACTTGCCGAACATCGTGTTGTACCAGCTGAGCTGCACGGGGATGGCGTGCGAACCGGCGTCGAAGGCGGGGAGCTCGGGCTCCGGTGCTCGGCCGCCGAGGCGTTCGGCCAGGTCGATAACGAGGTCGGTGAAGCCGTCGATCGTGGCGGGGGGAGTGATGCCGGTGATCTCGTCGTTGAGCACGAGGTCGCGGCCGATGGGGGCGAGCCACTTCTGGTCGATGGAACCGGGGTCGAGAATTCCGAGCAGGGCGCCGAGCGAGGCGGTCGACGAGTCGCAGTCCTCGCCGCAGTTGTTGGTGATGCAGATGCGCTCCGAGAAGTCGGCGCCGGCGAGCCAGCCCAGCACGACGAATCCCGTGTTGGGACGTACGTCGGTGAAGTCGCTGCGCCCGTAGCGTTCCATGATGCGTTCGCGCACCTCGAGCCAGTCGAGACCTTCGGCCACCCAGGCGCGGGTGTCGGTGACGACGGCGTGGATTCCGCTGTCGGAGGGGATGCCGGCGAGTGCGCCGTCGAGCAGGGTGTCGGGGTCGGACTCGACGAAGGCCAGCGACTGCAGTCTGGCCAGGAACTGGGCCGCGACGATGCCGTCGCCCGCGTGGTCGAAGCACGCGTCTTCGTAGGCGTAGGCAGCGGCGAGGTCGGGATCTCCCGGGGCCAGGCAGGCCCAGAGCTCACTGCGGATGGCTGCCCCTTCGCCGCAGGTGAACCAGTTGTCGAACGACCCGGTAAAGGGAGGCCGCAGCCCCTCGGCGAGGTTGCGCATGCCGACTCCGTACTCGTTCCACGGGAACTCGACGTGATCCGCCCAGGAGGCGGCGAGGATGTGCCGGTCGACCACAGGGGTCTCGAGGCCGTCGATGATGCACGCGTAGAGCACCTGCAGATCGAGGTCGTCGTTGGGCACCATCTCCTCGGGAACGGGGTAGTAGAAGTCTGCGGACAGGGGCCCGGACAGGCCTTCGAAGGTCTGGCCCAGGGTTCCGCCCACGGCCTTGCCCAGCCAGCAGCCCAGGATCTTTTCTCGTGACGCCATCGTCAGGTGCCTCTCATCAGTAAGGGTTCGGCTCTCGGCCGGATTTCGATCAATCTTTTCTGAAACGTTCTATGAAACGATTCATGAAACGATTCACGAGTTATGATTGCACACGCCGGAGACGGTGACAAGAGCTTTATCGAATCGTTGCCCGCGGAGCCGCTCGGGGGCCGATGGTGGGCTCGGGGAGGGCAGCACATGGTCGTGAGCATCCGTGACGTAGCCGAGCACGTGGGAGTATCCCTGGGAACAGTCTCCAATGTGCTGAACCGACCGAACACCGTCAATGCCGACATGGTGGCCCGAGTCCTCGAGGGCATCCGTGAACTGGGCTACGTGCGCAACGACGCGGCCCGCCAGCTGCGTGCCGGCAACAGCCGCACCATCGGCATGATCGTGCAGGACTCGAGCAACCCGTTCTTCGCAGACATGGCACGCGGCGCGGAGGACCAGGCCGAGGTCGGCGGTCGTATGCTCATCGTCGGCAACTCCCACCAGAGCGCAGAACGCGAACTGCGCTACATCGACCTGTTCGAGGAGCAGCGGGTGCAGGGTGTCTTTCTGGCGCCGATCGACGACCTGACCGAGCGCCTCAAGCAGCTGCGACAGCACCGCATCGCCCCCGTGCTCGTGCAACGCCGTGTGAGTCTCGACGACTTCTGCTCCGTCGCCGGAGACGATGAGCACGGCGGATATCTGGCGGTGAAGCATCTCCTCGACATCGGCCGACGACGCATCGCCTTCGTCGGAGGGCCCGTGAGCATCATCGGTATCGAGGATCGCCTCACCGGTGCCCGCCGAGCTGTCGACGAGGTCGCCGACGCCACCCTCGAGGTCATCGACACGGCCGAGCTGACCGTCGGAGTGGGCCGGAGTGTGGGCGAGCAGATCCTCGACCGCGATCGCGGTCGCAGGCCCGACGGCATGTTCACCGCCAACGACCTCGTGGCCCTCGGACTTATCCAGGCCTTCGTCATGTCGCACAGCGTCCAGATTCCCGACGAGATCGCTCTTATCGGCTATGACGACATCGCCTTCGCCACCGCGGCCGTCGTGCCGCTGTCGACTATCCGCCAGCCCGGCGCCATGTTCGGCGTCATGGGCGTCTCGTTGATTCAAGAAGAGGTCGATTCGCCCGACGGCCACACGCATCGGCAGGTTCTCTTCCAGCCCGAACTCGTGGTCAGGGAGTCGACGGCGGGCTTCGCCGACCCGGAGGCGTGACGAGGGCCCGGTGATGAGTTCCTCGGCGCTGACCAGCGTCGTGGCCGGGCGATCGGCGGGCGTGGCCCTAGGGTGAGAACCATGTCAGCGTCGAGCGTGAGAGACGTCGCCCAGCGCGCCGGCGTCTCCGTCGGCACGGTGTCGAACGTGCTGAATCATCCCGAGAAGGTCTCGCCCGCGTCGGCGGAGCGCGTGCAGCGCGCCATCGACGAGCTCGGCTTCATCCGCAACGACGCCGCCCGGCAACTGCGCAACGGTCGTAGCCGCACCATCGGCATGGTCGTTCTCGACGTGCGCAACCCGTTCTTCACCGACCTGGCCCGCGGAGCAGAAGACGAGGCCTCGCAGTCCGGGCTCACCGTGACCCTCGGCAACAGCGACGAGGATCCGGCGCGCGAGGCCACCTACCTCGACCTGTTCGAGCAGCAACGGGTCTACGGGGTCGTGATCTCGGCCTACGCCGACATCAGCGAGCGCCTCTCCCGTCTGAAGAAGCGCGGCATTCCGGCCGTGCTCGTCGACCGGTCGAGCCCCGACGGAGCGTTCAGCTCGGTGTCGGTCGACGACCTCGCCGGCGGACGGCTCGCGGTCGAGCACCTCCTCTCTCTTGGTCGGCGTCGGCTGGCCTTCGTGGGCGGCCCCATGGGCATCCGCCAGGTCGCCGACCGACTCGAGGGCGCCCGCGCGGCCGTCGCGGGGCATCCGGATGCCTCGCTCGAGGTGATCGAGATCGACGCGCTGAGCGTTCTGGCCGGGCGCGCCGCGGGAGCCGACATCGTCGGACGGGCGTCCGGCGATCGGCCTGACGCGATCTTCGCGGCGAACGACCTCGTCTCGATGGGACTGCTGCAGGCGTTCGCGATGCAGGGTGCCGACGTGGCGGTTCCCGGGCAGATCGCGCTCATCGGCTACGACGACATCGACTTCGCGAGCGCCGCCGTGGTGCCGCTGTCGAGCATCCGGCAGCCGAGCGCGCTGATCGGCAGGACCGCGGTCGAGATCCTGCTGGCCGAGGCGGAGGACCCGTCGGCGCCTCCGCAGCAGGTGGTGTTCCAGCCCGAGCTCGTGGTGCGGGCGAGTACCGGCGGCTGACGCTAGCGCAGTCTCCCGTTTCTCATTCAGGAGGAGAGCGTTGCCGCCGCCACTATCCACTCGGCAGCGCTCTCCTCCTGAATTAGTGACCGTGCACCCGACATGCCTGTCGTCGGCACGGCAGTTGACACGTTTCAATATGTGTTCGAAGATGAGAGAGTGCCGCACTCCAGGGCGCGATCACAACGACGTGCACTCCGCGAACAGCGGGCCAGACGGCACCTCACGACGACGAGAGAGAGACCGAGTGAGCGAGACTTCGCCAGCCCAGGCGACCGAGGCGACCGAAGCAGCCGAGGCCCAGTCCGCAGAGGCCCAGTCCACAGAGGCCCAGTCCACAGAGTCACGACCGACCGTGGCCCTCGTGGGCACGCTCGACACCAAGGGCGCCGAGTACCAATGGATGTCCGATCAGCTCGCCGCCCTCGGCGTCACGGTCGTGGCGGTGGATGCGGGCATCCGCGACCCCCACGGCTACACGGGCGCCGTCGCGTTCCCGCAGACCGCCGTGGCCGAAGCGGCCGGCACCACGATCGACGCGTTGCGTGACGGCGACGACCGGGGTGCGGCTGTGACCCGAATGGGAGAGGGGGCCGCCGCCGTGCTCGCGCAGCTCGTCTCCGACTCTGGAGTGCACGCGGTGCTCGCCCTCGGCGGCAGTGGCGGCTCGGCGATCGCCGCCCGGGCCGTGCGCGATCTTCCCATCGGTCTGCCGAAGCTCATCGTGTCGACCATGGCCTCCGGAGACGTTTCTCCCTACGTCGGTGCCAGCGACGTGACCATGATGTACAGCGTCGTCGACATCGCCGGCATCAACCAGATCTCGCGCAGCGTGCTCGGCAACGCGGCCGCGGCGGCAGCGGGGATGGCTGCGGCGTACGCGGGGCGCGGGGGCGCTTCGACAAGCGGCGCTTCGACAGGCTCAGCGAACGACGGCGGCGCTTCGACAGGCTCAGCGAACGGAGGCGGCGGGGAGCGACCGCTCATCGGCGCGTCGATGTTCGGGGTCACGACCCCGGCCGTGGATGCCGCGCGCGAGCGACTCGACGAGCTCGGTTACGAGGTGCTCGTCTTCCACGCCACAGGCTCCGGGGGCAGGGCGCTCGAGGCGCTCGCCCGCTCGAACATGCTGGCCGGGGTGCTCGACCTCACGACCACCGAACTCGCCGACGAGCTGGTCGGGGGTGTCCTCACGGCCGGACCCGACCGGGTGACCGCGGCCGGAGCATCCGGAACACCGCAGGTGGTCAGCCTGGGCGCCCTCGACATGGTCAACTTCGGACCCGAGGCGACCGTGCCGGCGCCGTTCGCCGATCGGCACTTCTTCGTGCACAATCCCACGATCACGCTGATGCGCACGACCGTCGACGAGAACGCCGAGCTCGGCAAATCGCTCGGCGCCAAGCTCGCCGCGGCCGAGTCGCCGACGATCCTGATGATCCCCCGCGGGGGCGTCTCGGCTCTGGATGCCGCGGGCCAGCCGTTCCGCGACGTGGCGGCCGACGAGGCCCTGTTCGAGAACGTGACCGCCGCCGTGGAGGGATCCGCCGTGACCGTGCTCGAACTCGACGCGAACATCAACGATCCGCTGTTCGGTCGACAGGCCGCAGACGAACTGCACGCGCTCATCACGAAGAACTGAACGACTGAACCGAAGGACACCGACATGGACAGAGCCACCGCACTCGAGCGCCTGCGCGCCACGATCGCCCAGGGCAAGCCGATCATCGGCGCCGGAGCGGGCACTGGAATTTCGGCCAAGTCGGCGGAGGCCGGCGGCGTCGACCTGATCATCATCTACAACTCGGGCCGCTACCGCATGGCCGGCCGCGGCTCGCTGTCGGGGCTGCTGGCTTACGGCGACGCCAACCAGGTGGTCGTCGAGATGAGCCGCGAGGTGCTGCCGATCGTGCGCGACACCCCGGTGCTCGCGGGCGTGAACGGCACCGACCCGTTCCGCATCATGGAGAACTTCCTCGACGACCTCAAGCGCATGGGCTTCGCCGGGGTGCAGAACTTTCCCACGGTGGGACTCATCGACGGCGTCTTCCGGCAGAACCTCGAGGAGACGGGCATGAGCTACGACCTCGAGGTCGACATGATCCGCCTCGCCGCCGAGCGCGAGCTGCTCACCTCGCCCTACGTGTTCGACGTCGAATCGACGATCGCGATGACCGAGGCGGGGGCGGATGTGCTGGTTCCGCACATGGGATTGACCACCGCCGGCACGATCGGCGCCCACACGGCCCTGACGCTCGAGGACTGCGTCGGCCGCGTGCAGGAGATGCGCGACGCGGCCGTGAAGATCAACCCCGACGTGATCGTGCTCTGCCATGGCGGCCCGATCGCCGAACCCGAGGATGCGGCCTACGTACTCGCCAATACGACCGGTGTCGCCGGGTTCTTCGGCGCATCCAGTGCCGAGCGACTGCCCACCGAGCGCGCCATCAAGGCCCAGATCGAAGAGTTCAAGAACATCACGTTCTAGCCCTTCGACAGGCTCAGGGAACGGACCGTTCCCTGAGCCTGTCGAAGGGCATCCGCCCCCGCAGAAGAAGGAGTTTCACGCATGACCACATCAGCACAGTCCGGCCGTCGCCCCGACGAGGTTCCCACCCGCACCTTCGGCTGGGGAACCATCAAGTGGCTGGTCACCCCGCACCTCGACGAGGGAGCCCAGCTCACCGTCGGAGAGGTCATCATCTACCCCGGCCAGGGCCACGCGCCGCACGACCACCCGGGCGAGGACGAGGTCATCTACGTCATCTCGGGCGAGGGCGAGCAGACGGTCGGCGACGGCCCCGCGTTCCCGATCCGCGAGGGCGATGCGGTGTACATCCCGAAGGCCACGCAGCACTCCACCTACAACACCACCTGGCGGCCCCTGCGTCTCTCGGTCACGTACACGCCCGGAGGCGCCGAGACCGGCCTCGACGGTCTGCCCGACGCGCGCATCCTCGACCCCGGCACGGCACCGCTCTGGAGCCAGTCGAACTGATGCCGATCATCGCGCCGGGCTCCTGGCTCAACCCCGATACGAAACCCGACTGGACGGGCATCGCCTCGATCGGGCGCTTCGTCGTCGCCACGGAGGGCGGCCGGTTCGAGCGGCACCACCACGACGACGACGAGGTCTGGATGATCTGGGAGGGCAAGGGCAAGATCCTGCTCGAGGGCTCCGAGCACTATGTGCAGGCGGGTGACATCGTGCTCACCCAGGCCGGCGACAGCCACGACATCGTCGAGGTCTACGAGACCCTGCGCGGCTTCTTTCTCGAGAGCGGGCTGCCGGCCGGCGGTCTGGTCGGCCACCTGCACGAGAGCGAATCGGATGCGGCGGGGCACGACGTGCCGGCCGCGCCGGTTCCCGCAGATTTCCCCGCCCGCTGACCCGACCGCCTCCCGTTCCCTGAGCCTGTCGAAGGGAAGAACCTAAGAAAAGGACACCCCCATGCGCATCGCCGTCACCGGAAGCTCCGGCAAACTCGGACGGGCCACCGTCGACCGACTCCTGACCGACGGCCACGAGGTGATCGGCTTCGACCTCGCGGGCTCGCAGGCGGCCGACCCTCGACTGCGGTTCACGACCGTGGACTTCACCGACTACGGGCAGACGCTCGACAGCATGCTCGGGGTCACCGCGCGACACAGCGGAATCGACGCGCTCGTGCACCTCGCCGCCATCCCCGTGAACGGGCTGGTGCCCGACGCGACGACGTTCCACAACAACGTCACGGTGTCGTTCAACGTGTTCTTCGCCGCTCTCCGCGCGGGCATCACGACCATCGTCTACGCGTCGAGCATCACCGCCATGGGCTTCCCCTTCGACGAGGCACCGGCATCCCTGCCCCTCGACGAGAATGTGAGTGCGGCGAACAACACCTACGGCCTCGGCAAGGTCGTCGAGGAGGCGATGGCCGGGCAGTTCGTGCGCTGGAACGACGAGCTCTCGATCACGGCGCTGCGCTTCACGAACGTGATCACCGCCGAGGAGTACGGCAGCTTCGAGCGCGCCGGCGATCCCGCGTATCGGCGCGATCTGCTGTTCAGCTACATCGACGCGCGGGACGGCGCAGCCGCCGTCGCCCTCGCGCTCGCCGCAGCCGAGCCCGGCTTCGAGGTGTACAACATCGCGGCGTCCGACACCGGACTGTCCATTCCGTCGGCCGAGCTCGCCGAGATCACGTTCCCCGGAACCCCCGTGACGAAGTCGCTGGGCGAGTTCGAGACGCTGATGTCGATCGACAAGGCGCGCGAAAGGCTCGGCTTCGAGCCGGAGCACCTCTGGAGAGAGGGCTTCGCGGCGCTCGCGTGACGAATTCAGGAGGAGCGGCCGTCCGCCGCCACTATCCACGCGGCAGGGCTCTCCTCCTGAATACGTAGCGCACCCGACCGAGGTGGCGTCGACGGCAACATGCATGCCCCACGAACGGTCCGCCGCGAGCCGCCTACTCCTCCGTGAAGATCAGCCTGTCGAGCGCGGCGTTGCGGAACGCGCCCGTCGGATCCCACTCAGCGGCCAGAGCCCGGAACTCGGGAAGCCGCGGATACAGCCGTGACAGGGTCGCGGCATCCACCGTGTTGAGCTTGCCCCAGTGGGGTCGCGCGTCGAACGGCGCGAGCGCCTCTTCGATCTGCGGCAGCAGGGCCAGAACGGCGTCGGGCTCGTTCTTCCATGTGAAGTGGATGATGAGCGAGTCGCGCTGGTAGGCCATGCTCAACCAGAGGTCGTCGGCCGCGGCGGTGCGCAGCTCGGTGATGATCAGGTGGGGAGCGATCTTCTCGCCGAGCGCCCGCACGGCGCGCAGGGCGTCGCCGCCCTGGGAACGTGGAACGAAGTACTCCGTCTGGATCTCGTCGCCGTTCGACGGGATGCGGTCGAGTCGGAAGTGCGGTAGCCGCTCGAGCCACGGACCGGGCTTGCCGCCCTGCTCGTTGAGGTTGTCGTCCGAGGTCTCCCACAGCGAACCGGCCGAGACGATGTCGCGCTTCGCGCCGTTCCACTCGTCGGGAACGTCGACACCGGAGTCGAGCCGGGTCTTCACCCAGAAGTTGGCGATGGTGTCTTCGACCCAGTCGGTGAACACGCTCACGCTGTAGCCCAGCGAGGTCACTCCCTCGACGTCGTCGAGCAGCACGTCCCAGGGCAGGCCGCGGAAGACATCCTGCCGAACCTGGAACGACGGCTGGATGTCGAGGGTGATGCGTACGACCACGCCGAACGCCCCGAGGCCCACGACAAGGCCGTCGAAGCCGGGCTCTCCGCGACGGACGGTGCGCAGCTCGCCGTCGGCCGTCACGAATTCGAGCGCCGAGACCGCGGTCGAGAGCACGCCGTTGCCGTTGCCCGAGCCATGCGTTCCCGTGGCGATGGCACCCGCGATCGAGATGTGCGGCAGCGAGCCCATGTTGTGCAGGGCCCAGCCGTTGTCTTCGAGGTAGCGGGCCAGAATTCCGTAGCGGGTGCCCGCGCCGACGGTGACCGTGCGGGCCTCGTCGTCGAGAACGAAGTCGGGCTCGATCTCGGTGACCGTCACGAGCAGGGCGTCGGTGTCGGCGATGTCGCTGAACGAGTGCCGGGTGCCGAGTGCGCGGATCCGTTCGGCCCCGGCGACGAGGGAGGACACCTCATCGATCGTGGTCGCATCGATGATGTCTGCGGCCTGGTATTCGAGCGTTCCCGCCCAGTTCAGCTCGGGTTCGTTTCTCACGCGGTTCCTTCGGTCTCGATTCTCCAGTCGCCCGACGTGAGCGACAGGGTCGCGGCCGACGCATCCGGTGAGATGGCAGAAGCCGGCTCGCCGTTGACAGCCACCGTTGTAGCGTACGCGGGAAGAGTCACCACAGCAGACGTATTCGCCGGCACGGTCACATGAATGCGCGTGCTCTGCGCGCCTCGATCGATCCGCAGTGAGATGGTGCCACGAGGGGAGGCGAAGTCAGCGCTCACCGATGCGAACTCGCCCGTGTAGTCGGGGTCGACGGCGAACACCCGGTAGGCCGACTCGAGCGAACGCAGGCCGAGTACGCCGCGCCAGAAGTACTCGAGGGCATGGCCGAGCATGTCGTGGTTCTTCGACCGCACCTCGTCGGCCCAGAACTCCGGCAGGGTCGTCTCTCCGCGGCGGATGAACCGCATGTAGCTCGGGTGCTCCTCGCGGCGGGCCATGCGCATCCAGATGTCGCTGCGCTTGAGGTCGGCGAGCTGCAGGAACAGGTACCGCATGCCGATCTCCCCCGTCTCGAAGGTGGCCTTCGCGGCCTCCGCGACGAACGCCGCCTCCACGTCGGCCCTGTGCTCCGCGGGCACGAGGCCGAACTGCAATGCGGCGGCCTGGTTGACCGCGGTGATCGAAGTGGGCAGGCCGTCGCGATTCACGTAGCGATAGCGGCCGGTCTCAGGGTCGGCCTCCAGCAGGTGGTCGTTGTACACCCGGGTGACCTCGGAGGCCTTGTTGCGGTAGGCCACGGCGTCGGCCAACCTGCCGAGCCGGTCGGCGAACGAGGCCATGATGCGCAGGCAGTCGATATAGATCGCCGTCTCGAGATTCGCATGCCCGTTGCCGTATGCGCCGCTGACGCCCCAGTCGCCGAGGCCGTGCCGGATGATGCCGCCGAGAACCTCCTTGCCCTGCAGGTAGCTCATGTAACGGGCTGCCGCCGGATACGCCTCCGCCAGTATGCCCGTGGAGTCATACGCGTCGACGAGGAACTTCGGCAGGTAGACGATCGCGCTGCCCCACGCGATCGAGTCTCGGAACGGCCCCGTCATATAGCGGATCTCGGGTGCCATCGTCGGCACGAGCCCGTCGCTGTCCTGCGCTCGCATCACGTCGCGAAGGATCTTCGTGTAGAGATCCTCGACGTCGCGGATGTACTGCGTGCCGTTCGCCAGCAGGTGCACCACTTCGAGCCAGCCGAACTTCTCGATCTGCGGGCAGTCGGTGTGCAGGCTCTGCAGGTTGCTCGCGAACGTCGGCTCGAGCACGGCCAGGATGGCGTTCGCGTCGTCGACGTCCGTCGTCATCGTGCCGGTGCGCGCCGAGGCGCTGGACACGAAGTGGCCTCGCACGTCGGTGATGCGCGGCAGACCGCTCGAGCCGTCGTCATCCATCGGGGCGACGCCCTCGAGCTGCACCCAGCGGGCACCCGCATACGAGAAGTCGGGCTGCCACGTCTCGGGCTCGCCGGTTCCCGCGAGGGTGAACGTCGAATAGACGTGGGTGCCGAACTCCGAGAACTCGGGGTCGGTCATGACCAGTACGCCGTCGTCGCCGAGGGTCTCGCCGTAGCGCACCACGATCAGGTCTCCGGCGTTGCCCACCGCAGAGACCTCGACCATCGTCGACATGTTCTGGCCCAGGTCGAAGACGAGGGTGCCCGGGCGCGGTTCAGTCACCTCCACGGGCGTGCGTGTTTCGATCGCGGTGAGTGCGGGCTGCGACTGGTAGCGCAGATGCCCGCGCGGGCCCTGAATGAACGACGCCTGACGCCACTCGGAGTCGTCGAAGCCGGTCGCCGTCCACCCGGTCGGGAAGAGTCTGCGGTCATGGTCCTCCGACGCGTAGACGTTCGCCAGCGTCGTGGCCGATTCGCGGATGCGCCAGCTCTGGTCGCTGATCACCGTCTCGCGGCGGCCGTCGGCGTACGTGAGGTGCAGCTCGGCCACGAAGGGGAGCTCATTTCCATAGCGCACGTACGTCTTGTCCTCGTAGAGCGGCCAGAAGAAGCGGTCGCCCTGCTCGCCCGCGTAGAAGCCGTTGCCCACGTGCGCGCCGAGGACGTTCGGCCCGGCCGTGATGCGGCCCGTGAGGTCGTAGGCCGCGTACTGCACGGTCTGGTGGTAGTCGGTCCAGCCCGGGTCGAGACGGTGATCGGATGCGGGCGCGCCGTTCGCGAAGAACTGCAGGTGGCCGAGACCGGTCGCGAAGGCGACGGCGCGCACCGGCGTCTCGTCGAGCTCGAATGCGCGCCGCACGTAGAACGGCCTGTCGCTCGTCGTGCCGATCCAGCGTCCTTTCCACCGCGCATCCGGGTCGGCGAACCAGCTGCGGAACAGCAGGCTGTCGTCGGGCATGATGTCGCGGTTCGGGCTCAAGGGGGGAGCCGCGTGCGAGTTCTGGTAGCCCGTGTGGAAGGTGGCCGGCTCGCTCGTTGACTCGCGGCCGCGCTCGTCGCGCACGGCCACCCACCAGCGGTAGGCGGTCGTCGGCAGCAGGGGCTCCTCGGGCTCGAGTGCGATGTCGCGGGTGGCGTCGCAGTCGACCCAGTCGCTGTCCCAGACGGCGCCTCGAGGGTCCCCCGGCGCATCCATCAGGTCGAGCCGGATGCGGTACGCCGTCTGGCGCGCACCGCGTTCGGGGCTTTCGACTTGCCAGTAGACGCGCAGCTCGGGTTCGTCGACGGCGAGCGTCTCTGCGAAGCCGTGGATGCCGAGGCCGGTGACGTGCATGCAGGGTGCCTTTCGCGAAACGGACGCCGTTGAAGCGCTTCAATAGCCGAGTCTAAGCTGATCGCCCCTCGCAAGACAAGATGGTCCTGCCCGGCGCTGAGAGGGCGAGCACGAACCGACGCGAAGTGCTGTCTTCTGACGGGAATCAGAGCAATTCGGGGCGGATCGCGACGGCGATCGAGGCTGCGGCGGCGCTCAGCGGTGGCCGAGGGTGCTCTCGCGCTCGAGGATCGAGGGGCTGAGCACGGTCGTGCGGTGCTCGTGCGAGGCGCCGGCGATCTCCTCGACGAGCAGCCGCACCGCCTCCACGCCCATGCGATAGCCCGGCGGCTCCACGGTCGAGAAGGGCAGAGGGCTCTCCCACGCACTGCGGTTTCCGTCGCTGCCCATCACGGCGACATCGCCAGGGATCGAGATACCCGGCATCGCGAGCAGCGACTGCAGGATGCCGAGGGCCAGCAGGTCGGTCGAGGCGATGATCCCGACACGGCAGGCTGCGGCGGCCCAGGCTGCACCATGCTCGGAGCCGACGGCGCGCCCCTCGGCGGCCGTGACGGCATCCACCCGCACGAGTGACAGCTCGACGCCCGCCTCGGATGCCGCACGGGTGGCGCCCAGCTGACGATCGCGCACGGGCTGCAGGCGCTCGGGCCCCGCCACGAACACGAGCTCGCCCACACCGGTCGAGAGCAGGTGGCGTGCGGCGAGGTAGCCGTCGAGCACGTTGTCCATCAGAACGGTGCAGCACTCGATGAGCGGGTCGCTGTAGTTGACGAGCACCACCGGCCGGCCGTGGCTGCGCACGCGTTCGATGCCCGCGCGAGAGTCGTGCATCGGGGCGAGCAGCATGCCCTGGGTTCTGGCCTCGTCGAAGAGGTCGAGGTAGCGGTCCTGCTCGGCGAGGCTGTCGGCGCTCGATGCGATGAGCAGGCTGAGGCCGTGCTCGCGCGCTTCGGCCTGCGCGCCCTTCGACATGTCGACGAACAGGCTGTTGCCGAGGTCGGGAACGATGAGAGCGATGCTGTCGGTCGAGCCTCCGGCCAACGAGCGGGCGTTCGCGTTGCGCACGAAACCCAGCTCTGCGATGGCCTGCTGCACACGCAGTCGTGTCGACTCCGCCACGCGCTGCGGGTGGTTGAGAACGTTCGAGACGGTGCCGAGGGCGACGCCGGCCGCCGTCGCGACATCCTGCATGCTGGGTTGCGCAGCTCGCGCGGACTGCTTCGCCTCGTCAGACATCCGCTCGCCCTTTCGAATCACTTTCGTGAACTGCAGGAGAGTCTAGCGACGCGCCAGTGCGACTCCCGCGGGAACGCGATTGACGTGACTGCCGTGCTGCAGCGCGATCGGCTCGTGGCCCTCGAGCTCGAGCACGGCCGAGGCGCCCACGGGAACCTGCGTCTCGACCACGAGATCGTCGCCCTCGAACCTCCACGCGATCGAGACGGTGCCGTACGGCGACTCGTGCGTCGCCGAGGCGTGGGTGAGACCGCCGCCCGGCTGCGGTCGGAACGCGATGGTGCGGTAGCCCGGCTCGGCCGGGGCCAATCCCGCGACGACCCGGTGCATCCAGTCGGCGACCGCGCCCAGCGCGTAGTGGTTGAACGACGTCATCGTGCCCGGGTTCACTCGGCCGTCGGGCAGCTGGCTGTCCCAGCGTTCCCAGATGGTGGTCGCTCCCTGCGTCACGGCGTAGAGCCATGACGGGCACTCCTTCTCGAGCAGCAGGTCGTAGGCGGTGTCGACCGCGTCGGCCATCGTCAAAGCATCCGACACCAGCGGCGTGCCCGCGAAGCCGGTGGCGATGCGGTTGCCGGCAGCCTCCACGAGTTCCGCGAGCCGCCGCCCGGCAGCCGCCCGGCGGGCGTCATCCGGGATCAGGTCGAAGGTGATGGCGAGCGAGTAGGCGGTCTGCGCGTCGGAGGTGAGACGGCCGTCGGGCAGCAGGTACTCGGCGGCGAAGGCGTCGCGAACCTTGTCGGCGAGGAGGCCGTAGTGCTCGGCATCGTCGGTCTTGCCCAGAACCTCGGCGGTGAGACTGAGGTGCCGCGCGCTCCAGGCGAAGTACGCGGTCGCGACCAGGTACTTGTCGGTCGTAGCGTCGGCCGGGTCCTGCGGGGGAGCGGCGGGGTCGAGCCAGTCGCCCAGCTGGAAGCCCTCGTTCCACAGGTGGTCGTCGCCCGAGAGGCGGTCCATCAGGTCGACCCACCCCTTGGCGCTGTCGTACTGCTCGGCGAGCACGCCCACGTCGCCGTAGCGCTCGTAGAGCACCCACGGTGTGAGCACGGCGACGTCGCCCCACACGGCACCCGGGCGGACCGGTGTCCACATCTGGTGCGCGGGAATCGCGGGCACGTACCAGGGCACGGTTCCGTCGGGAAGCTGCTCGACGGCCACGTCCTTCAGCCAGCTTCCGAGGAAGCCCGACACGTCGTAGAGGAACGATGCCGTCGGCGCGAAGACCTGGATGTCGCCGGTCCAGCCCACGCGCTCGTCACGCTGAGGGCAGTCGGTCGGGATGTCGACGAAGTTGCCGCGCATGCTCCACACCACGTTCTCGTGCAGGCGGTTCACGAGTTCGTCCGAGCTGTCGAACCAGCCGGTGCGCTCCATGTCGGAGTGGTACACCCGGGCCACGATCGCGCCCCGGGCGACGGCCTCGCGAACGTCTCCGGGCCATCCGGCCACGTCGACGAAACGGAAGCCGTGCATCGTGAACCGTGGCTCCCACTCCTCGACCTTGCGGCCCGCGAGCGTGTAGTTGTCGGTCGAGCGCGCCTCGCGCAGGGGGCGAGTGTAGATCTCGCCGTGCTGCATCACCTCGGCGGTGCGCAGTGTCACCGTCTGGCCGGCCTCGCCCGACACCCGGATACGCACGCGCCCCACCAGGTTCTGGCCGAAGTCGAGCACGGTTCCGCCCGACGGGGTGTCGATGACCTCGACCGGCAGAACCTCCTGTGTGCAGCGCACGGGCGGCCCATCCGGGGCGGTGAGCGTGGCGGGGTCGCGATAGCGCACGGCGACGGGGGTCCACGCGCTCTCGTCGAACCCGGGGCTCGACCAGCCGGCCTGCTCGTCGCGCGCGTCGTAGTCCTCACCGTCGTAGTTGCCGGTGCGCACGATCGGACCGAACGCGGCGTTCCATGTTTTGTCGGTGGCGATCGTCTCGACGCGGCCATCGGTGTAGGTGACTTCGAGCTGCGCGATCAGCGACAGGTCGCTGCCGAAGAGGTTGCGCCATCCGCCGCGCCACCCCAGGCGGCCGCGGTACCAGCCGTCGCCGAGCCAGGAGCCGATCGCATTCTCGCCGTCGACCAGGTGTTCCGTCACGTCGTAGCTGTAGTAGCGCAGGCGCTGCGCGTAGCTGGTCCAGCCGGGAGACATGGCGTCGTCGCCCACTCGGCGGCCGTTGATCTCGACCTCGTAGAGGCCGTGCGCCGAGGCGTACAGGCGGGCGGATGCGACGGGCCCGGTCAGCGCGAACGCTCGGCGCACGAGCGCCGGGCGACGATCATCCGATTCGAATTCCTCGCGCCAGGCGCCACCGACCGGCTTGGCCACCCAGTCGGACGCGTCGAGCAGCCCCGTCTCGAGAGTGGATGGCTCGCTCCACTCGCCCTGAATGCCGTCCTCGCCGGTGAGGCGCACCCGCACCGTGGCCCGCTCGCGGGAGACGAGGTCGGGACCGGGCCAGGGAACGAGCACGGACTCCGTCGAGTCGACCCGGCGCGTGGCGGGGATGCCGTTGCGGGTGACCTCGAGCTCATAGCCGGCCTGCGCCCATCCGGGAGCGGCGGTGGTCTTCCACGACAGGCGGGGCCGGCGGTCTCCGATGCCGAAGGGAACGCGGTGATGCTCGATGGAGGGGGCTGATGGGGTGGCCGACATGGCATACCTCTGTCTGGGACGGTGAAGCTGAGGAAAGAGAACTGATGGCGACGGGAGCCCGTCGTCGGACGCGTTCGACTACCACCATCGAACGCATCCGACGCCGGGGTTCTAGCCCTTAACCGAACCGGCCGTGAGGCCCTTCATGATCTGCTGGTTGAGGAACAGGTAGAGGATCAGGATTCCGCCGGTCGTGATGCAGATCGCGGCGAAGAGCGGTCCGTAGTCGGTGGCACCGTACTCGCCCGAGAAGTTGAGCAGTCCGGCCTGGATGGTGTTGAGCGAGCGGTTGCTCGCGAAGGTGATGGCGATGAGCAGGTCGTTCCAGATGAGGAAGAACTGCACGAGGCCCACGGTGATCACGGCGTTGCGCACCATCGGGAAGCCGATGTACCAGAACGAACGCAGCATCGTGGAGCCGTCGATCGTGGCCGCCTCGAACACCTCGCGGGGGATCGCCCGGAAGTAGGTGGCCATCATGAAGATCGTCAATGGCAGGCCGTGTCCGGTGTAGATGATGATCAGGGGCAGCAGCGAGCCGGTGATGTTCAGGTTGAAGAAGATCGTGAACAGCGGCAGCAGGATCATCTGCACGGGGATCATGATGCCCGCGAGAATCAGCAGCAGGATGCCGCCGCGGCCCTTGAACACCATGACCTCGAGAGCGAACCCGCCGGCGACACCGAGGATCACGATGAGAGCGAGCGACGGGACGGTCGCGATGATGCTGTTCGTGATGGTCGTCGCCAGGTTTCCGGTGACCCAGGCCGAGACGTAGTTGCCCCACTCCCAGACCTCGGGCAGCGCCCAGGACGGGTTGTTCAGGAAGTCGGTGTTCGACTTCAGCGAGTTGATGAACATCCAGAACAACGGGTAGATCTCGATGATCAGCAGCACGCCGATCACGATGAGCACGGGAATGCGCTTGAGGAAGCGGATCGGTGCGGGCGTGCGTCCCCCGACGTCGTGCTTCACGAGGGCGGAGGTGCGGTCGAGGTTGTCGACGTTCGTCACGGTCATGGTCACGCCTCCTTAGATGGTGTTGTCGCGACGGGCGCCGCGGAAGATGAGGGCGGTCACGATGAGGCACATGATCGACAGGACGAGGGCGATGGTCGAGCCGTATCCGTAATCGCTGAAGGCGAATGCGGTGCGGTACATGTAGAGCGTCAGCGGCGTGGTCTCGTTGCCGGGACCGCCGCCGGTCAGGGCGAAGACCGAGTCGAAGACCTTGATGGTTCCGTTGATGCTGAAGATGATCGACGAGTAGAGGATCGGCAGCGACATCGGGAGGACGATGTTCTTGAAGAGCGAGAATCCACGGGCGCCGTCGATGCGAGCGGATTCGATGATGTCCTCGGGGATGTCGAGGAGGCCGGTGTACAGAAGCACGCCGTAGAAGCCCATCGATCGCCAGACATCCATGATCACGATGACGATGAAGGCGGTCGTTCCCGAACCCAGCCAGTCGACGCTGCCGAGGCCGACGTTCACGAGCAGCTCGTTGACCAGACCGTCTTTCGGGGCCGACTGGAAGAGCTTCTGGTAGAGCAGGGCGATGGCCACGGTGGGAACGACGACCGGGAAGAAGACGAGCGTGCGGATGATCGCCGACGACTTCTTGAGCACGAACGTGTAGAGCAGGGCGAGGCCGTAGCCGAAGACGACCTGCAGGATCGTGAGGAGCAGCGCGTACTTCACGGTGAAGCCCAGGGCGGCCTGCACATCCGGGTCGGTGAAGAGCCGGGTGAAGTTGTTGATGCCGTTGAACTCGAAACCCTCGAGGGCGTTGCCCTTGAAGAAGGTGTAGCCGAACGACCAGACCACGGGCACGAGGATGACGAGCGTGTAGACCAGCAGGGCGGGTCCGAGGAGGATGGCGATCGTTTTACGATCGCCCAGAACTGACTTCATGGGAGCCTTTCCCGTGGTAGGAGGCCGCCCGGGTGGTGGGTTCCCGGCGGCGGAGAGGGCAGCGTGAGGTGGGCTCTTCGTGGGGCCCGCCGCAGTCCGGTGCAGATCGGACGGAGACGGACCCCGCGAGGAGCGGGAGTGATGGTGGCGCTAGCCCGCGTCGAGGTCGGTCTGGAGGAGCTTCATGAAGTCCTCCGGGGTGAGCTGACCGGTGACCAGGAGCGACGCATTCTTCGAGGAGTCCTGTCCGGCCTTCGCGTTGAACAGCGCCTCGAACCACAGCACGCTCTCGGTGCTGCCGGCGATGCGGTCCTGCACATCGACGGTCAGGGCGGGCAGGTCGGTGACCGGCTCCTTCGACTTGAAGCCGGAGATGGCGCCCGACTGCTCGAGTGAGACCTGGCCGTAGTTCTCGGTGATGCACTTCAGCCAGTCGGCGACCTTGGGGGTGTACGTGTCGGCACCGAAGGTCTGGGGCAGACCGACGTTGGCGGGGTACTGGTCGATGCTGCCCTTGCCGCCCTCGACGGCGGGGAACGGCATGAAGCCGATGTTGTCGACGCCGACCGTGTTCTTCTCCGGGTCGTTGGCGCTCTCGAGGAACCAGGTTCCCATGTACATCATCGCGGCCTTGCCGGTCAGCAGCTCGTTGTAGGAGCTGTCGATGTCGAGCGAGGCGATGTTGTCGTCGAAGTAGCCCGCTGCGCCGAGGTCGGCGATGGCCTGGGCGGCCGCCACATACTCGGGATCGGTCAGCTTGGCGTCGCCATCGGCGACCTTCTGCAGGGCGTCGGGGCCGAGGTCGCGGAAGAGGTAGCTGGAGATGAGGCGCGTGATGGGCCAGCCCTGCTCGCCGGATGCCGTGAAGGGGGTGATGCCGTCGGCCTCGAACTGCGACGCGACCTCGACGAGCTCGTCGTAGGTCTGGGGCTCCTCGATGCCGCGCTCGGCGAACATCGTCTTGTTGTAGAAGATGCCCTCGATGTTGAACTGGAACGGAAGGAAGTTGAAGTTTCCGCCGTAGAGGTTCTTGATGGTCGAGATGGCCGCGGGCTCGATGTCGTCGAGAACGCCGAGCTTCTCGAGCTCGGTCTCGAAGTTAAGGAGCTTGCCGGCCTTGTCGAGCTTGGCGCCCTCTGCCGGGGTTCCGGCGGCGGCGAACATGACGGGGAGCGCGTTCTGGCTGGCGAGCAGCTGGATCTGGCTGTCGAGGTCGGCCTGCGGAATAGACGAGACCTCGAGCGGCAGGGCCGTGTTCTCGGTCTTGCACTGGTTCTCGGCGAGTTCGTTGAACACGGGCTCTGTGTTCGTGTTCTCGGTGTTCTTGAGGTACGTGAGCTTCGTGGGCTCTGAAGAGGATCCGCCTGCGGCGCAGCCGCTCAGGATCATGGTGCCGATGCCGACGGCAGCGAGTGCGGCAACGACGGGACGCCTGAGGCGTCGGCTGCGTGGTGCTGTGGTCACAATTCCTCCTTGAAGTGCGACGCCTCCTTTGAGACGTTTCAATTGGGGATGCTAGTTCGGCTTCTGAATCGTGTCAAGCGAATGGCCACTCCGAGATTGAATCGTGTCAAAGCGACCGTGGAGCGCTTCAATCCGGGGCCGCCCGCCTTGCCGGGCATCTCGACGGCCGCGCGCATCCGATCGTGGCCCTCTGGCCTGGTGTTTGCTACCATCATTCATTGAAACGTTACAAAGCCGGAACGCCGGTTTCGAGGTCGACGACGACACGAAGGATGAAGACACAGTGGTCAACGCACATTCAGACGAAGCACCGAACGGAACACTCGCGGGCAAGCGGGCGGTCGTGACCGGCGGCGCGGGCGCCCTCGGTCGGGTGATCGTCACGACTCTCGCGGCCGCCGGCGCTGACGTCGCGATCCTCGACCTCGACGCATCCGGGGCTGAGGCCCTGGCCGAGCAGGTGCGCGCCACGGGGCGTCGCGCACTCGGTGTCGGGGTCGACCTCACCGACTTCGAGGCCGTGCAGGCCGCGGGTGCGACGGTCGTCTCGGAATGGGGCGGCGTCGACATCCTGCTCAACGGCGCCGGAGGCGGAGCGGTCTCGTTCTTCCACGAGATGACGGCCCAGACCTGGAACACCCAGATCGAGCGCAACCTCACGACCGTCTTCAACGTGACGCGCGCCTTCCTCCCCTCGATGATCGAGCAGAAGTCGGGCCGCATCATCAACATCGCCTCCATTGCCGCGGTCTCAGGCGGTCGTCTGGTGCGCGGTGCCACCGCGTACGCCGCGGCCAAGGCAGGGGTCGTCGGGCTCACCAAGGCGCTCGCCATCGAGGTCGCCGAGGACGGCATCACGGTGAACGCCCTCGCGCCCGGAGCGCAGGCCACGCCCGGCCGCGACAACGACACCCCCGAGCGCCGCGAGGCCCTGCTCGACCAGATCCCCACCCGGCTGCTCGGGGAGCCGCAGCACCTGGCCGACACGGTGGTGTTCCTCGCGGGCCCGGCCGCCGTCAACATCACCGGACTCATCCTGCCGCTCGACGGCGGACACTCGATCTAGGAGCATTCGACCATGACGAAACGACTCGACAAGGGCAAGCACTGGTTCAACGAGGTCTACGGCGAGGGCAAGGCCGATGGGCTGATCGAGATGCAGACCGGTCTGGCGCAAGACCTGGCCCGCTTCGGCATCGAGTTCAACTTCGGCGACATCTACTCGCGCCCGGGGCTCACCCTCGCCCAGCGAGAACTGCTCACGATCGCCTCGCTCGTGACGATCGGCGGGCTCGAACCCCAGTTGCAGGGGCACACCCGCGGAGCGATCCGAGTGGGGTGCACTCCGACGGAGATCCTCGAGACGGTCATCCACACGGTGCAGTACTCCGGGTTCCCGAAGGCCCTCAACGCGATACGCGTCGTCACGGATCAGCTCATCGCACTCGGAGTCGAGATTCCCGAGGCTCTCGGCCCCGACGAGGACTGACGGCGCTCGCCGACCTCACCGCGCCCGTCAGGCGCATCCGCTGCCCGACGAGCGGGGGCGAACGTGCCACACGGGCGCGGATTCCATCAGCGCGGGCGGGGCGCCTGGGTTGTCGTGGTGCGGATGCGGTACAGGCTCGTCGAGGCGGTCACGTAGAGATCCCGGCCGGACGCCCCGCCGAAGCACACGTTCGACACCTTCTCGGGGACCGGGATGCGCTCCAGCACCTCACCCGTCGACGAGAGAATCTGCACGGAGTCCTCGCTCGAGGTCCAGATGCGCCCCTCGACGTCGACCCTGAAACCGTCGGATGCCCCGGGCCGCACCACGGCGAATTCGCGACCGTTCGAGCAGGTCGCGCCGCGAACATCCACGTCGTACGCCCTGATGTGCCGCGCGGCCGCCGAGCCCGCGTAGAACCCGGTGTCGGAGACGAAGAGCGTCTTCTCGTCGAGCGAGAACGCGAGACCGTTGGGGTGGATCATGTCGGTGATCACCGGGTCGACCGCGCCCGTGGCGGGATCGAGGCGGAACACGAAGCACCCCTCGTATTCGGGTTCGGCCGCGTGTCCCTCGCGCTCGGAGGGGTCGATTCCGTATGGCGGGTCGGTGAACCAGACGGTGCCGTCGGATGCGACGACGACGTCGTTCGGCGAGTTGAAGCGAACCCCGTTCCAGCGGTCGACGAGGGTCTGCGGAGGCGTGGAGCCGTCGATGCTCGTCTCGCGTTCGACGGAGCGTCTTCCGTGGCTGCACTGCACCACTCGGCCCTCGAGATCGAGCGTGCGACCGTTCGTGAACTCGACACCATCGCGGAACACGCGTGTCTCGCCGCTCGCCTCGTCGTACTGCAGGATGCGGTCGTTCGGGATGTCGCTCCAGCGCAGGCTGTTCAGCGGCTCGATCCACACGGGCCCCTCGCCCCACTCGGTTCCGGTGTAGAGGGTCTCGAGCGCGGCATCGTCGGCGATGAGGGAGGTCACGCCGCCATACTGCCAGACGGGGCCGCTCGCTCAGGAATGTCGCATCCGCGCCCCTGAGGCGCATCAGCTGCCGGGCGGCCGGTCGCGGATGCACCGAACGGGCGCGGACGCGGCCCGCGGACCCCGCGCCACGGGCGTCCACGTTGGAAATCGTGCGCTTCTTTGATACGTTTCAAAGAAGCCGGCGGCGAGATTCGTTCAGTAGGGTCGGCTGACGGCTGGATTTTGCCCGACAATGGCGCGGGTACGGAGGATTGATACGGATGACTCGACCACTCTTTCGACCCGGCTCGGTCGATGTGACGTGGAGAAGGTGACCTGAGACGTGGCTCGAGTAGGAATTCGCGAGGTCGCAAGCCTCGCCGAGGTGTCGTTGGGCACGGTGTCTCACTACATCAACCACCCCGACAGGGTGTCGCCGGAGAAGCGCCAGCGCATTCAGAAGGCGATCGACGACCTGGGCTTCGTGCGCAACAACGCCGCCTGGCAGCTGCGCCTGGGCCGCAGCGCCACCATCGCGTACATAGCGCCCGATGTGAGCAACCCCTTCTTCGCAACGATCGCCGAGGGTGTCGAGCGCAGGGCGGCAGCGGGAGGACTGAAGGTCTTCATCGCCAACTCCAACAGCTCGCGCGAACGCGAGGACAGCTACCTCGAGATGTTCGAGGCTCAGGGTGTGCAGGGAATGCTCGTCGCGTCGCACGAACCGGTCGAGGATCGCCTCACGCAGATCCGCCTGCGGGGAACGCCGTCGGTTCTGATGGGGCAGCGGGCGGCCTCGCCGGCGCAGCCCTCGGTCTCGCTCGACGAGATGAAGGGTGGATTCCTGGCGGTCAGGCACCTCATCGACATCGGCCGCACCCGCGTCGCCTATGTGGGAGGGCCGCTCTCGGTTCCTCAGGTCGGGGAACGTTACGAGGGCGCGCTCGCGGCGGTGCGGGAGAGCCCCGGAGTCACGATCGAACAGATCGACGCGGTGGACCGCACGATCGCCGAGGGTCGCGACGTGGCCGACCAGATCGCTGCGAGACCGGTCGAGGAGCGGCCCGACGCGATCTTCGCGGTCAATGATCTGATGGCGCTGGGGCTGCTTCAGACTCTCGTGGTCGAGCACGGCATCCGGGTACCCCAGGACATTGCGATCGTGGGCTATGACGACACGGTGTTCGGGGCCTCGTCGATCATTCCCCTCACCACGGTTCGCGGCCCGCACGACTCGTTCGGGCCGACCGCGGTCGACCTTCTGACGGCGGAGATCGCGGGGGAGGGGAGCGAGGAATCGAAGCACGTCGTCTTCGATCCCGAGCTCGTGATCAGGGCGTCGACGGTGACTCCCGCTGCGTCTTCGATGGCCGAGTAGGTCACCCTTCGACAGGCTCAGGGAACGGGCTGCAGGCTCAGGGAATGGGCGCCAGGCTCAGAGCAGAGAATCTGTTACACGGCCGACCCGCCCGCTTAACCGTCGTGAAACACGGTTCTCATACTCTGGCGACTTGCACACCCCGTTTCATCACAGCCCGAATATTCTTCTGGCCAATTTTGCAACTAAGTAGCATAATTCGAAACCAGCACCTGTTCCCTCCGCAGTCCCACCGAGATCTCGAGGAGCCACCCATGAATTCCCGTCCTCCGCTGAGGCGCTCGCGCCTCATTCCCCTCGCCGCGATTCTCGCGGTCACAGCCCTGGCCGCCACCGGATGCGGCCGCTCCAGCGACGGCGCGGCACCCGAGGCCGCGGGCAGCCTCGCAGACGGTCCGGCCACCGGAAAGGTCACCCTGTGGGCGCCGGACGGCGACGCCACCGCCCTCGACGAGGTGCTCAAGCCGTTCGAGAGCGACAACCCCGATGCCGACGTCGAGGTCACCCTCGTGCCGAGCGACGAGTACAACACCAAGCTGCAGACGGCGATCGCGGCCGGAACCGCTCCCGACATCGCGTTCCTCTACACCGAGGCGCAGACCCAGTTCCTGGCATCGGATGCCTTCGCACCCGTTCCCGACGGCGTGGCCGACTCCTCGTCGTTCTTCGAGGGCTCGTGGGATGCGGGCGAGGTCGACGGAACCGCCTACTCGGTGCCGTGGTACGCCTACACGCGACTGCTCATCTACCGCGACGACTTCGCGCAGAAGGCCGGAGCCACCCCGCCCGCGACCTGGGATGAGACGATCCCGTTCTTCCAGAAGCTCGAAGAGGGCGGAGCCGAGAGCGGCTACGGCGCCGACGTCGGCTGGGACACCTACAACGGACAGAACCTCGCGATCTTCGGCTATCAGGCCGGCGAGACCCTGCTCAGCGAAGACGGTTCGAAGTGGGAGCTCGACACCCCCGGCATGATCGAGGCGGCCGAGTTCAACGCATCGTTCTTCTCGTCGGGAGTCTCGTCGCCCGACACGCCCCAGTTCCTCGACACGCAGCCCTACCTCGTGGCGGGCAAGACCGGCTCGATGATCAGCGGCCCGTGGGTGATCTCCGGCCTCGACACCACTGCCGGCGAAGAAGGCTGGACCGCGGCGCACATCCAGACGGCGGTTCTCCCCGCGGGTCCGGATGGCAACGTCGGGCAGTTGGCCGGCGGAAGCTGGGCCGTCACGAAGAAGTCGGACAACGCCGATTCCGCCTGGAAGGCCGTGAGCTTCATGGCCCAGGAGGACACGCAGGTCGCCCAGTACGAGGCGGCAGGCAGCATGCCCGCCGTCGTCGCGGCGTGGAGCGACCCGTCGATCGCCGACCAGCCCCTGCTCAAGCCGTTCTTCGAGCAGCTGAAGAACGTGAAGCCCATGCCATCGGTGAGCACCTGGAACGAGGTCTCGACCATGCTCGGCAAGGAGCTGGAGCAGGTCGCCCGCGGCAAGGAGACCGCCGCAGAGGCGATGGCGAACGCGCAGAAGAAGGCCGACAGCATCGGTACGGGCACGGACTGATCCGATGGCATTCGCCGTGCAGTCGAACAAGACGGGGGCGCCGCGCACACGGCGGCGCCCCGCGCATACGGGGATCGCGTGGCTGTTCCTCGCCCCCTTCGCCGTGATCTTCGTGGTCTTCAGCGCCATCCCGATCATCTCGTCGCTCGCCATCAGCGTGACCGACATGCGCAGCGCAGACCTGCAGACGCCGTTCGGGGTGAACTTCGCAGGCCTCGAGAACTACGTGGCCCTGCTCTCCGACGGCAACTTCGTGCGGGCGATCCTCAACACCCTCCTCTTCGTGGTCGTCGGCGTTCCCGTGACCATGGCGGTGGGCTTCGCCCTCGCGCTCGTGCTCAACAGCGGCATCCGTCGGTTCCGCTCCGTCTTCCGCGGCCTCTTCTACGCACCCGTGGTCACGAACATCGTCTCCGTGGCGCTGATCTGGCAGTACGCGTTCAACCAGAACGGCACGGTCAACGAGGTGCTCGCGAACCTCGGCTTCGCCGGCCCGAACTGGCTGGGCGACGAGAATCTCGCGATGCCGGTCGTCATCCTGCTCGGCATCTGGCGCAACTTCGGAACGGCCATGCTGCTGTTCCTCGCCGGCCTCCAGTCCGTTCCGGAGGACGTGCAGGAGGCGGCCGCCCTCGACGGCGCCGGCCCGTGGCGGCGCCTCTGGTCGATGACCATTCCGCTGATCATGCCCACGACGCTCCTGGTCTCCGTGCTGCTCTCGGTCTTCTTCCTGCAGGTCTTCGACGAGCCCTACCTGCTGACCAACGGCGGCCCGCTCGGGTCGACCGAGTCGATGGCGCTCTTCACCTACCACCAGTTCGGGTTCGGCAACTTCGGCGTCTCGAGCGCGGCATCGTTCATCCTGCTGCTCATCGTCGCGGCCGTCAGCGCGCTGCAGTTCCGTCTGCTGAGGAGTCGCTCATGACCTCGCGCCTGCGCCCCGCCGTGCTCTATACGGCCCTCATCGTGCTCGCTCTCGTCACGATCCTGCCGTTCATCTGGGTGATCTCCGGGTCGCTCCGCACGACGAGCGACATCCAGGCGAACCCCGGGGCCTGGCTGCCCTCCGAGGTGACCCTCGACAACTTCGCCCGCCTGTTCAGCCGCAACGGCTTCAGCACGTTCCTCGGCAACAGCGTGATCGTGGCGGTCGTCATCGTCATCGGCAACATCATCGCCGCCTCGATGGCCGGCTTCGCCCTGGCGAAGCTCGAGTTCCGCGGCAAGAGGATCGCCTTCGCCGCCGTGCTGATCGCCCTGATGGTGCCGTTCTCGGCCACCTTCGTTCCGCAGTTCGTGGTGACCGTTCAGCTCGGTCTCGTCGACACCCTCGCCGGAATCGCCCTGCCCAGCCTCGTGCTGCCGATCTCGATCTTCATCATGAGGCAGTTCGCCGCGAGCATCCCCGACGAACTGCTCGAGGCCGCCCGCATCGACGGCGCGAACGAGGTGCGCATCTTCTTCCAGATCTTCCTGCCCCTGGCCGGCCCCGCGGTGGCGACGGTCACGATCATGTCGTTCCTGGCCTCGTGGAACAACTTCATCTGGCCCCTGATCGTGGCCCAGAGCGCCGACAGCTACACCCTGCCCGTCGGCCTCGCGGCGATGAGCCAGGCGGCCCAGAACGTGACCGACTACGGCCTCGTGCTCGCCGGCGCCGTCATCGTGATGCTGCCTGTTCTCGTGCTGTTCCTGTTCCTGCAGCGCTACTTCGTGCAGGGCATCGTGTCGACCGGACTGAAATGATGGAGGCCATGATCGAGGTCGACTGCGCTGCGGGCACGATCGTCGGCTTCACCGACGGGGTGGATGCGCGATTCCTCGGCATCCCCTTCGCCGAGGCGCCCGTCGGTGCGCGACGCTTCGCCGCGCCCGAACCGCGGGCCGTCTTCGACGAGCCGTTCGCGGCATCCGCTTTCGGAGCCACGCCGCAGCGCGGCCGCCCGTACCCCGTCACGACCATCCCCGAGCCGTCGATCCCGGGAGACGACACCCTCACCCTCAACGTGTTCGCGCCGACCGACGGTGTCGGCTCCGGCGCCGCGCCCGTGCTGGTCTGGATCCACGGCGGGGGATACGTCACCGGCTCCGCGGTCGGCCCCTGGTACGACGGCGCCGCTCTGACCCGCGACGGCATCGTCATGGTCACGCTGTCGTACAGGCTGGGTGTCGACGGCTTCGCCGCGGTGGATGGCCGCGCCAACCGCGGTATGGCCGACTGGCTGCTGGCCCTCGCGTGGGTGCGCGACAACATCGCGGCGTTCGGGGGAGACCCGGGCCGCGTCACCGTCGCCGGGCAGTCCGCGGGTGGCGGCGCCGTTCTCGCGCTTCTCGCCAGCCCCGCCGCGCAGCCGCTCTTCGACAGGGCCGTCGCGATCTCACCCGTCGACCTCTCGACTTCCCTCGACGAGGCCGCCCTGGCCACCGCCGCGCTCGCGGACTCGCTCGGCGTCGCGCCGACGGCCGAGGGCCTCGCCTCGGTCGACCCGGATGCGCTGCAACAGGCGGTCATCACGTGGGGCGAGCGGCACCCGGGCGCTGCGCCGCTGCTGTTCGAGCCGGTGAGCGGCGACGAGCTGCTGCCCCTGTCGATCCGAGCGGGCCTCGCGGTGACCGGGCTCGACAAGCCTCTTCTCATCGGCGCGACCGCCGACGAGTTCGACAGCCCCGGCTTCGCGGGCTCGAGTACGGAGCCGGAGGTCGAGGCGCATGAGACGACGGACGTCGCTGCTCCGCGCCAGACCGATGTTCTCTTCAGGGCGAGCGTTCTGCGCACGGCCCGGGCACGGGCATCCGCCGCCGCAGGCACGTGGCTCTACTCGTTCGACTGGGCGTCGCCGGTGCTGCGCGGGGCTGCCCACTGCATCGACCTGCCCTTCTTCTTCGACATCCTCGGTGCCGAGGGGGTCGAGGCGGTTCTCGGCGACGAGCCACCCGCCACCCTCGCCGCCCGCATGCACCGCGAGTTCGTCGCCTTCATCGCGGGGGCCGAGCCCTCCTGGCCCGCCGCCCACGGTGTCGAGTCAGACCCGGTGCTCGTCTTCGGTGTGGTGTCGAGCGACTCGACCGCTCTCGTTGCCGGCGCGTACGACGCGGTTCTGCCGCTCGTCGACGCCGATCTGGGAGAGTGAGCAGATGCCTGGACTCGACCCGAGCGCGATGCGCCGACTGAATACCTCCGTGGTGCTGCGCGCCCTCGCCGAGCACGACGAGCCCGTGACGATGGCGACCCTCGTGGGGCAGGTCAAACTGTCGCGGCGCACGGTCGAGCTCATCCTCACCCAGCTCTGCGAGAGCGGCTGGGCCGTCGAGGTCACGCCCGTGCACGTGGATGTCGGTCGGCCGCCGCGGTACTTCTCGTTCGAGGCCGACCGCGCCCTCGTCGTGGCCGTGCGCATCGACACGCACGCGGCCAGCGCGGCGGTCTCCGACATCCGCGGTCGGGTGCTCGGGCGCGGCCTCGTGACCCTGCGCAACTACTCCGACACCGGCCAGACGATGATCGACGCCGAAGAGGCCGTGGATGCGGCGATCCGGGAGTCGGGCCAGCCCCGCGGCCGGGTGCGCGCCGGGGCCGTCGCATCCGGTGGAGCCATCGACGAGGACGGTGTTGTGCACCGTCTGATCCACGCGCCCGCCTGGAACGAGTTCGCTCTCGCAGACGTGCTCGGCGCGCGGCTCGGCATTCCCCTCTTCGCCGACAACGACGCGAACCTCGCCGCCCTCGCCGAGCACTGGCGCGGTGCGGCGCAGGAGACCGACACGTTCGCGTGGTGCATCCTCGGAAACCGCGCCGGTGTCGGCATCGTGATCAAGGGAGCCGTGCACCGGGGATTCAGGGGAGCCGCCGGTGAGATCGTCGAGGCGGGCGTGCTCGACGTCATGCGCATGGAGACGCAGCCGTTCGGTCTGCTGAGCTCGCCGCTGCTCGAGGAACGCCGCCAGGCCGCCGCGTGGCTCGTCAGGGCGCGCGCCGGCGACGCCGAGGCTCTGCAACTTCTCGGCGAGTTCGCCGACGACGTCGCCCGCCTGCTCTCGTCGCTGGCGTGGACGATCGCGCCCGAGGTGATCGTGCTCGGGGGAGGCCTCGAGGTGGCGGAGGACCTGCTTCTTCCCCGCGTCGTCGAGGCCATGAAGCAGCTCGGCACCCTGCGCATCGACGTGCGCGCCACCACCATCGGGGCGGATGCGCCCCTGCTCGGCGCGGTCAAACTTGTGCTCGACCGCATGGACGTGGAGTTCTTCGGACCGACCATCGCGGCGTGACCCGCGGCGAGCATCCCGCTCGCATTGTCATGAGGAATTTTGCAACACAGTACGAAATCACCCGCAGTACAGGAACCAGGAGCTTCGAATGTCTGACTCGCAGAACACCCCCGACATCCTCATCGTCGGCAGCGGAATCATGGGTGCCGCGACGGCCAGGCTGCTGCGCGAGGCCGACCCGACCGCGCGCATCCTCATGATCGACGGCGCGCCCGTGGTGGGAAACGTGCCCGGGCTGCATCTGCACGACAGCACCGAACCCGCCATCTGGGAGCGCTACAACCAGCGCGTCTCCTCAGGGATCCAGGGCATGTACACGGGCGCCGATGTGACCCCCGACATCACCGACGAGCTGCGCTCGGTGGAGCCCGGCATGTACAACCTCTCGGCGCTCGGAGAGGACGCGGCCGCCATGCCCGCGAGTGCCCTGTCGTGGAACGTGGGCGGAATGGGCGTGCATTGGACCGGGGCGACGCCGTGGCCCGCGGGCGACGAGACCTTCGACTTCGGAGACTCCGAGCAGTGGCAGGCCGACCTCGGGAAGGCGCGCGAGGTGCTCGGCGTGCACCCGGCCGTGCTCGGTCCGACCGTGCCCGGCCAGCAGGTGCTCGACGTGCTCGACGAGCTGTTCGGCGCCGCGAGCCCCGCCGACCGGCACCCGCAGGCCATGCCGATGGCCGTGCAGCCCGGCGCATCCGGGCCCCTGCCGCGCACCGGCCCCAGCCGCATCTTCCCGCCGATCGCCGAGGGAGGCGACGCCGCCTTCGAACTGCGCGCCGGCACGCTCGCGATCGCGGTGCTGCACGACGGAGGCCGCGCCCGCGGGGCGCGCGTGCGCGACATCGCCTCGGGCGAGGAGTACGACATCGAGGCTTCTGTCACGATCGTGTGCGCCGACGTGATGCGCACGCCTCAGCTGCTGTTCGCGTCGGGCATCAGGCCCGAGGCGCTCGGCCGCTACCTCAACGAGCACGCCTTCGTGACGAGCCGCGTGCTCATGGACCTCGACCGCTTCGGCCTCACTCTCGATGAACTGCCCCGCGCCCTCGAGGGCGAGTTCGCCACCGACTCCCTCTGGCTGCCCCAGAACGGGGCGGCCCAGCCGTTCCACGGGCAGATCATGAACTCCGTCTACGTCGACGACGACGATGAGGCTCTTGCGTACTCCGTCGGCGTCTCGCTCTACACGCCCGTCGAGTCGCGAGCCTCGAACAGGCTGGCGTTTTCGCCGACCGAGACCGACGTCACCGGCATGCCGCGCATCACCGTCGAATTCGAGTACACCGACACCGACCTCGCGCTCATCGAGCAGGCGGCCGACACGATCGAACTCGTCGCTCGACGATTCGGAGCGTTCGATCCCGAGACCGAGTCGGCCGTGCTCGCCCCCGGCTCGTCGCTGCACCAGACCGGCACCGTGCGCATGGGCGCCGTCGACGACGGCACGAGCGTCTGCGATCCGGATGGGCGGGTCTGGGGATTCGACGGCCTCTATCTGGCCGGCAACGGGGTCATCCCCACGCCGGTCGTCGGCAACGCCACCCTCACCGGCGTGATCACCGCCGTGCGCGCGGCGCGAGCCGTCGCCCGCCTGCGGGTGTCGGCCGCCTGACCGGCGGTCGCGCATCCATTCGTCTTCACCCATCTGCACCGTCTTGAAGGGACACTCATGAACATCGACACCCTGGCCACCTCGTATTCGATCGAGCTGCCCGACTGGATCGCCGACGAGCTCGCCGACGTGCCGGATGCGCTCGGCAGCTACGAGGAGCGCATGCGGCTCGTGCACCGGCTCGCTGCCCGCAACTTCAGGGAGGGAAGCGGGGGACCGTTCGCGGCAATCGTGGTGGAGTCGGACACCGGCAAGATCGTATCGGTGGGCGTGAACGTGGTGCTGAAGAGCGGCGTCTCGTCGGCGCACGCCGAGGTCACCGCCCTCGGGCTCGCGCAGACGCGCGTCGGATCGTGGGACCTCGGCGGCGAGGGCCAGCCCGCGCACGAGCTCGTCGTGAACTGGCGCCCCTGCGTGCAGTGCTACGGCGCGACGCTGTGGTCGGGAGTGCGCACGCTCGTCGTCGCCGGCGACGGGCCAGAGCTCGAGGAGATCACGACGTTCGACGAGGGCCCCATGCGCGAGGACTGGGCACCGCAGTTCGAGGCTCGGGGCATTGCCGTGGTGCAGGACGTGACCCGCGACGAGGCCCTCACGGTGTTCCGCGACTACCGCGAGCACGTGGATGCGGGTGGCGCGGTCGTGTACAACGCCCGCGCGGCCGAGTGACGGCATCCGGCCCCCGTTCTTTGATTGTTCGACCAGGAAGAAGACCATGACGCTCAGCCGCTCGCAGTTCGCGCTCAACCCCATTCAGTGGATCAACATCAAGGCCGACCCGGCGGACCCGGCCAGCGACGACCTCTGGCTCTTCGCCGAGCCGAGCTTTCGGGCGCAGTACCCGGATGTGCTCGCGCAGGTGCGTCGCTCGGGTTTCGACGCGACGATGATGGAGGTGCTCGACACGCAGACCCTGCAGGACTATGCCCGCATGCTGCGCGAAACGGGCCTTCGTGTGGCCTCGGGGTACTGCTCGGTCTCGTTGCCCGAGGACCACGGGGTGTCGCTTGCGCCGGGCAGCGCTTCGTTCGTGCGCTGGTTCGACGGCGTGCGGCGCAAGGCCGAGGAGTCGAACTTCTTCGGGCTGACGTCGGTCTTTCTCGCCCCCGAGGTGTCGTGGGCTCCCGGCACGGTGCGCACGCTCGACGCCGTGGCCGTGGGTGCCGTCTTCGACGAGGGTCGTCTCGACCGGGTGATCGACGTGCTCGGCGAGGCCGCGAGCGTGCTCGCCTCGGAAGGCATTAGGGCCGGCCTGCATAATCACGTGGGCACCTGGGTCGAGACCGAGTACGAGATCGACCGCGTGCTCGCCGCCATCTCGCCGGATCTGCTGGGCGCCTCGTTCGACGTGGGGCACCTCGCGTGGGCGGGTATGGACCCGGTCTCGATGCTGGAGCGCTACTCGGATCGCCTCGTCGACCTGCACATCAAGGACCTCGACCTCGACGTGGCGGCCGCGAGCCGGGCGACGCCCACCCCCTACCGCACCGCGACCGACCAGGGGCTGTTCCTCGAGCCGGGGCTCGGCGGGATGGACCTCGACGGCATCCTCGGAGCCCTGCCCGACGGCTTCGGCGGCTGGATCATCATCGAGGTCGACCGCGCGAGCATGGAGCCGTTCGAGAGCGCGAAGGTGAGTCGCGCCTGGCTGGAGTCGACGATCCCGGCGTGACCGTCCAGCATCCGCGCCCCATAGGCGCATGCGCCGCCGGTCGTCTGGCAGCGGATGCGCCCACACGGCGCGGATGCTCGCTAGAGCGTGCGGGTCGTCGGGTCCCAGGTCTCCGGGAGGACCGGGCTCGCGGGGGCCTTGCTCGTGACTCGCACGAATTGGCCGGCCGTCGACGACTCCTCCATCGCGGTCATCACGTCGAGCACGTGGTAGCCCAGCTCGGCCGGCAGCAGGTCGCCGCCGCCCGACCGGATGGCCCGGGCCATCTCCAGCACGGCGGATCCGCGGCCGCCGGCGTACCCGGTCTCGGCCAGCTCGATGCTCTCCCCGCCGCGCACCAGCGTGCTCGCGCCCTCGAACATGTTCGGGTCGGGCAGCACGAGGGTTCCGGTCTCGCCGGTGATCTCGACGAAACCCGAACGCTGCAGCGGTGAGTCGAAGCTGAAGATGCTCTGCGACGATTCGCCGCCCTCGAAGCGGGCGAGCGCGCTCATCTGTGTGTTCACGGTCACGGGCAGCTCGGTTCCGGCGCGCGGGCCCGATCCGATCACCCGGATGTCGCGGGCCCGTGAGCCGATCGCGGCCACCTCGGTGAATGACCCAAAGATGCAGGCGAGCGTCGTGAGGTAGTACGGCCCCATGTCGAACAACGGCCCCGCGCCGGGAACGAAGAAGAAGTCGGGGTTGGGGTGCCACGACTCGGGGCCGGGGCCCTGGAACGCGGTCATCGCCGTGAGCGGCCGGCCGATGTCGCCGCGGGCAATCGCGCGGAGCGCGCTCTGCACGCCCGGGCCGAGGATCGTGTCAGGCGCGACACCGATGCGCAGGCCGGCGGCGGATGCCTGGTCGAGCAGCGCCTGTCCGCTCTCGCGGTCGAGACTGATCGGCTTCTCGCTCCACACGTGCTTGCCGGCGCTGAGCGCGGCCGACGAGAGTTCGGCGTGCACGGCCGGAATCGTGAGGTTGATCACGATCTCGACGTCGTCGTCTTTCAGAACCTCGTCGGCGCGTCCGGAACGCGGCACGCCGTATTTCTCGGCCTGCTGCGCGGCCCGCGCGACATCCAGATCGCCGATCATCACGACGCGAACGTCGGGGAAGGTCGTGAGGTGGGTGAGGTACTGGTCGCTGATCGCACCGGCGCCGATGATGCCGATGCCGACGGGGCCGGATCCGACCGGGCTGTAGGTGGCGGGGCTGTAGGCGGCGGTGCTCATCAGCGGAGACCCCTCTCGACGAGGAACTGTCTGGCTTCGGCGATGCCGGCGAACAGGTCGCCCGAGTAGACGTCGAACTCGACGACGGCGAACTCGAGGTCGGGAACTGCGTCGAGGCCGGCGGCGAGGGGGACGACGCCCTGCCCTGCGGGAAGCTGGCTCGACAGGTGCTCGGGCTGCTCGAGAGAGGCATGCCCGGCGGGAACCTGGTTGGGCAGGTCGCCGGTGAGCGAGCCGTCTTTCACGTGGATGAACTTGACCCGGTCGGCGTTGCGGGTGAGGAACTCGACCAGATCTTCGCCTCCCGCGGCGACCCAGTAGGCGTCGACCTCGAGAACGACTGCGGGGTCGAGCAGGCTCGCGAAGTGGTCGAGGCCGGTGACGCCCTCGACGCGATTGCGGATCTCGCCGTCGTGGTTGTGGTAGCCCACGCGCATGCCCCGCGCAGCCGCGGGCTCGACCGCGGAGTTGAGGCGGTCGGCCAGGCGGGCGATGTTCTCGGCGCTCTCCCACAGGGTCGGCGGGGTGAACGACTCTATGACCGTCTTCACTCCCAGGCGCTCGGCCAGGTCGAAGGACTCCTCGAGCTCGCCGGTCGCGAGCGGCACGTGGGCGCTCGGAGCGGTGAGTCCGTGCTTCGCGAGCCCCGCGGCGTAGGCGTCGCCGAACTGCTGCAGGCCGTAGAGCTCGACGGCCGTGAAGCCGAGGCCGGCGATGCGCCCGAGCATCGCATCCGGATCGGCGGCCAGCGAATCCTTGACCGTGTAGAGCTGGAGCGAAATGGTCGCGGTCATGCGTCTCCTCAATGAGTGCGTGCGGGGTGTGCGACAAGCCTAGTTGGCGCGGTGGGATGCGCATACATTTTCGTCGGTCGGCTCGCAGCAGGCGTTGATCGAGTGGTGAGGAACGAGCGGATCGAGATCAGACCGCGCGGTTCAGTGGGGGCCACGTTGCTGATGCGGTCCTGTGCTGTCACGAACGATGAGCGTCGTCTCGAGCAGGTCGTTGGATGCGGGCGTACCGCCGTCGATCAGCTCGACGAGGTGTGCAACGGCGCTCTCGCCGGCAGTCTGCAGCCGGGCTCTGACGGTGGTCAGGGCTGGCACGATCAGCTCGCTACCGAAGATGTCGTCGAATCCGGTGACGCTGAGGTCTTCCGGCACGCGGATGCCCGCGCTGGTCGCAGCCTGAATCAGCCCTATGGCCATGAGGTCGTTGAAGGCGATGACCGCAGTCGAGCGAGCGGCGAGCACACGGCGCAGAGCAAGCTTGCCGGCCTCGATGGTGGGACTGTGCGGTCCCACCTCGACGATGGCAAGGTCGCGATCGGCAGCCGTCTGCAGCAGGTGATCCCAACGACGGCGGCTGATCCACGAAGTCTCCGGCCCGGAGAGATACAGCAGGGAGCGGTGGCCGAGTCCTGCGAGGTGATCGACCAAGGCGTCGACACCGGTCTCGACATCCGGCAGCACGCTCAAGACGCCCTCCACCGGGCGGTTGATGAGCACGACCGGCTTGCGTGAGGCGACGCTGGAGATCCGCTCATCCGAGAGCCGGGTGGTGGCGAGGACGATGCCGTCGACGCTCGGCAGAAGTCGGGAGATCGCTTCCGCTTCAGCATCACCGGACTCCTGCGACTCGGCAATGACGAGGGTGTAGCCCGCTGCGGAGGCCGCGTGCTCGGCACCGCGCACGATGCCGAAGATGACGGGGTTCGTGATGTCGGCGACGAGAAGCCCCAGGGTGTGGCTGCGGCCGGTATGAAGTCCGCGCGCCATGGGGTTGAAGTGGAAATCGAGGCGGTCGGCGGCCGCCTTGATCTTGGACTCGGTCTTCTGGCTGATACGGCCCGGTTTGCTCAGGGCCCGTGACACGGTCGATGGGTTGACGCCGGCGAGCTCGGCGATGTCGTAGATCGTCGCGGAGCCTCCACGCTTGGCAATCTTGGCCGCGAGCTCGGGCGGGATGTCGCCGACCGTCGAGGGGTCGGTTCCGTTGGCGTTGCTCACACGACCAATCTAGAGGGTGATGCACGACGGGGATGGGCCGAAGCCCATCCCCGTCGAGACAGCAGACCTTATGGCTACTTCCCGTCGAAGGCGAAGTTGCTCACCGTCGCCGGCACGCCGCCGATCTGGATCAAGGAGATGCCGTCGGCGGTGGCCCACGTGGAGTTGATGAACGTGATCGGGGCCTCGAAGGCCTGATCCACGCCGTATTCGTTCAGCTCCTTGTATGCCGGCAGCGAGGCGGACTCGTCGACGCTCGAATTGATCGTCGCGAAGAGTTTGTCGATCGTGGCGTCGGTGTAGTGCCGAGGGTTGCCGAAGCCGTTGGGCGAATAGTGGAAGAACGCGTCGGCCGGATCGGAGTTCACGCCGGTGATCTGGAAGGACAGACCATAGTCGCCGGAGGTCAAGGCCGACTGGGCCTGCTGCGGCGGCACGGTGACCCATTCGAGCCCGAGCCCGATGTCGGTGAATGCCTGAGAGAGAGTCGCCTCGACGGATGTCGTGAGGAAGGTGCTGGGAATCTGGAACGTCTCGCCTGCATACCCGGCGTCGGCGACCAGCTTCTTGCCGAGTTCGGGATCGTATGAGTAGGTGTCGTTCAGGGACTCGTCGAACACCTGGCCGTTCGGGCTGAAGATCTGCTCGGTCAGGGTGCCGTCGCCCGAGTAGATGCCCTTCAGGATGCCCTCGCGATCGATCGCATGGTTGATTGCTTGGCGTACCTTCTGGTCACCCAGCGCCGGCCATTTCTCGCCGCCCCGATCGAGGATGTCGAGGTAGGCGAGGGCTTGCCCGGGCACGGTGCTGATGCTGAACTTCGTCGTGTCGAGCTGTCCGACGAGCTGTGCCGACACGGTCGCAGCGTTGATCTCACCGGCCTGGAGAGCATTGAAGGAGGCGGTGGGGTCCTGCAGTACGCGCACCGTGACGGAGGGGAAGGGGTAGGCGTCCGCATTCCAGTAGTCGTCGCGCTTGGTGAGTACGTAGGACGTGCCGGGTACGGTGTTCGCGACGTCCAGGGTGTAGGGCCCGGAGCCGACCGGATTCGTCGCAGCTTCGGGGAGATCGAGCGAGTCGGGGTCGCCGATCGCCCCGGCACCCAGGGAGAGGTTGTAGATGAACTGCGGGTCGAAGGATGCGAACGTCACCTCTACCGTCAGGTCATCGACCGCCTTCACGTCGGTGACGAGGGCGAACTTGGGCTGGACGATGCCCGGCGTGTTCTTGGTGCGGAGCATGGTGGCGGCGACGGCCGCGGCGTCGACCGGGTCACCGTTGGTGAAGGTCATGTCGGCGTGCAGCTTAAGGGTGAGGACGGTGCCGTCCGCGTTGTATTCCCAGCTCTCGGCCGCATTGGGTGCCACGGCACCGGTCTTCTGATCGCGTGCGAGAAGGGTGTCGTACACCGACGCCCAGACGAAGGCCTGTTGACCGTCGGCCAGCTGCGCTGTGTCGAGCGAGTTCGGCCCGGACACTGCGGCCAGGGCGAGCGGGGGCGCTGCGGAGGCGGCGTCGGTCGACGTCGCGTCGCCGGGCGCGCTGCATGCGCTGAGGAGAAGGGCGCCGCTGACGAGAGCGGCGATTGCCGCGCTCCGGGTGCCGAGACGGTGCTGTCGGTGCATTTTTCAGACTCCTTTGAATGAAAGCGAGGACGGTGGCAATCGTTTGACGAATCGAACGGACCTGTCGCGTTCACTCAGTAAACCAGTAGCCGAGCCGTTTTGACAACCGATTGCCAAAACTGTAATCAATTGTGACCGACCGATTAGTGACGGTCGTTCGTCAGGTGGCGGGAGATGTCGCCGGCGAGCGCCTCGGGGCCGGGTCCGACGTTCACAACGAGGCCTGCCTCGGTCGGCTCGAGCGGCTCGAGTGCGGCGAACTGGCTGGCGAGGAGAGTAGCCGGCATGAAGTGATTCGCGCGGGCGGTGAGGCGATCGCGTATGAGATCGACGGGTGCGGTGAGCTGCACGACGAAGAGCTCGGGCGCCCAGAGGCGGAGGCGGTCGCGATGTACGACGCGCAACGCTGAACAGGCCACGACGACCCGACGGCCCTTGTGTTGGAGGATGGCACGGCCGACGGCGTCGAGCCAGGGACCGCGGTCGTCGTCGGTGAGCGCTATGCCCGACGCCATCTTGGCGATATTGGCTGGCGGGTGGAGATCGTCGGCATCGAGGAACGGACGATCGAGGCGCCGTGCGAGAAGCGCGCCGACGGTCGACTTGCCCGACCCGGACACACCGGACACGGCGATGGCCGCTGGGCCGCGCGGCGACCCAGCGGCGTCGGTCACTGTACCGACCATCCGCCGTCAGAGGCGAGGACTGCGCCGTTGATGTTCACGGCATCGTCGCTCAGCAGGAAGGTGATGGAGGCGGCGAGCTGATCGGCTGTGGCGATCGTGGGAATCATGTCCTGGAACGGCTTGAGCCGGCCGAGTCCCGAGGCCGAGATGTTCGCGGGCATCGGGATGCCGGTGGCGACGCCGCCGGGCGCCACCGCGTTCACCCGGATGCCCTGCGGTCCATACATGAACGCGGTGCTCTTCGTGAGTCCGATCACGCCGTGCTTGGAGACGGTGTACGCGGTGCCCGAGGAGTTGCCGCGCAGAGCGGCTTCCGATGCGACGTTGACGATTGCGCCCCGGCCGGCGGTCTGCATCGCGGGCAGCACGGCCCGGGTCAGTTTGAAGCCGCCGGTGAGATTGACCGCGATCACACGGTCCCACACCTCGTCGCTCGTTTCTCCGGCGGGGGAGAAGTCGTCGTTGATGCCGGCGACGTTCGCGAGGGCGTCGATCCGATCGCCTGCGGCGGCCATGATGGCGTCGATACCCGACTGCGAGGTGATGTCGGCGGGCACCGCGATCACTTCGGCGTCGGGGAGGGAGTCCACGAGTTCGGCCAACCGAGCATCAGAGATGTCAACAGCGATCACGCGGCCGCCTTCGCGGGCCACCCGCGACGCTGTGGCCCGGCCGATTCCGGAGGCGGCGCCGGTCACAACGACGGTGCGGCCGGCAAAGCGGCCCGGCGTGATGGTCTCGCGCCACAGGCCGTCGTCGGCGACGGCGGACTCGGCTGGGATTTCACCGCCGTTCGCCTGCCGTACGAGGTCGTCCACGAGCTGCTGGGGCAGTTGTCCTTGGCTCAATTCGACGAGCTGCTGCAGCGGCAGTGCGGCGACCGGAGCGAGAGTCGTCTCGTCGATTCCGGCCTGGGCGAGAAGCCCGCGAACGAGCGGGCCGCCCTCAGGGTGGGCAAGCCATGAACTGATCGAGCTCGCGGCGGTGATGGGGTTACTGGTCATGATGCTCTTTCCTGTCGAGGCGATGTGAGGGGTGCGATGAGGGTCAGGCGGTTTCGCCGCCGTCGGCGAGCAGGGTGCTGCCTGTCATGAAGGCCGAGAGATCGGACGCTGCGAACAGGGCGACTCGCGCGATGTCATCGGGCGTGCCCGTTCGGCCGAGAAGGGGCGTCGCCATATAGTCGACCGGCGGCCCGTCGGTCTGACCGAGCGCCTCGAGGGCGGCAGCCAGCATGAGCTGGTTTCCTACGGTCGGAACGTAACTCGGCGCGACCCCCAGTACTCGGATGCTCTGCGGTGCGAGCTCGAGGGCCAGCTGCCTGGTGAGCCCGCGAACTGCATGCTTCGAGCCGACGTAGGCGGCGAGGCCGGGTCCTGTCCCACGGAATCCGGCGGTCGAGACGACGTTCACGATCACGCCGCCCGTACCGGCTGCCGTCATCCGTCGCGCTGCCTCTCGGGCGCCGGCAAGTGTGCCGCGGGCGTTCACGGCGAAGACCTGGTCCCAGAGCTCGTCGCTCAGCTCGAGCAGCGGCGTGTTCGGGAAGATGCCTGCGTTATTCACCCAGATGTCGAGACCGCCGAAGTGCTCGACAGTGGCATCGGCCAGGGCGACGACGGAGTCCGTCGATGCGACGTCGAGCCGAAGGCCCTCTGCGCGCACCCCGTGAGTTCCCGAGAGTTCGTGAGCGGTACGCACGGCCAGGTCCTCGTCGAGGTCGCCGATGACGACATCGGCACCTGCCTCGGCGAGGCGCAACGCGATCGCCTTGCCCAATCCGCGAGCGCCGCCAGTGACGACGGCGCGACGGCCTCTGAGGGAGATGAGCTCGGCGAGGGTGTGCTGGGAGACATCGGGAACGGGCATGGTGATCCTTCGGGTCGGTGATAGAGGGGCAGGAGACGAGACAGTCAGTGGGGTGACGGGCAGGTAAGGCGGAAATGTCCTGGCCCGTGTTCGCTTCGGGAGCCGTCAGGCAGTGCGATGACGGCGACCGAGTCGGCCGGCACGGTCACCTCGAGCGTGAACAACGCCGTCGTTCGGTGCCAGTCGACGACGATGTCGCCTTGCGGTGACTGGAATGTGTAGCCCGCCGACTCGAGGTCCCCGCCAAGCACGGGTCGCACGACGAAGCTCTTCCAACCGGCTGAACCGGGGCTCTGACGCAGCCCGACGACGTGCTCGTGGAGGAAGCGTATGACGGCGCCCTTGCTGTAGTGGTTGAGCGACTCGTGGGCGTGACCGTGCTCGTCGATACCGTCCCAGTCTTCCCAGACCGTCGTCGCTCCGCGGTCCAGCATGCCGAGCCACGACGGAGTGCCGTGGCGTTCGAGCAGCCGGTAGGCGAGGTCGGAATGGCCGTGATCGGCGAGGGCTCCGAGCAGCAGGCCGCTCGAGAGGAACCCGGTGCTGAGCCGGTCGTCGGCCTCGTGCACGAGTTGCGCGAGACGGTCGGCGGCGGGGGCGACAAGGTCGTCGGGGAGGAGGTCGAAGACGAGGGCGCGCACATAGGCTGCCTGCGTATCGTCGCGGGTGCGGCCGTCTGCAGTAAGGAACTCCGTCTGCCAGGCGACCTTCACCTGCTCGGCGATGTCGACGTAGTGGGCGGAGGCGGTCTCGTCGCCGAGCACCTCGGCAGCCCGGGCGAGCGTTCGTGCTGACAGGTGGAGATAGGCGGTGCCGACCTCGCCCCGGTCGGCCGACATATAGGCGTAGGGATTCTCGGCCATCGGGTCGATGAGGCTGCCGTCGGCACGGCGCTTCTTGGGCTCGAGCCATTCGCCATAGTGGAAGGGTCCGTCCCAGATGAAGCGCTCATGGGGTTGCGGCTCTGCGGAGCGGGCGAAGCGGTCGGGGTGGCGCAGACTCTCAGCGAGGCCGAGTGCGTACTCGACCCAGCCGCGCATCGACTCCCAGGACTCTTGGAGCACGGCGGTATCGCCGTAGGCCTCGTGGATGGTCCAAGGCACGAGCACGAGGGCATCGCCCCATCCTGCGGCGCCGCCGAGAACCCGTGTGGGCAGTTCGGGATGGTGCTTGATCCGCAGTGAGTCGGGCGAGAATGCGGCGGGCAGTCCTTCGGGAGTCTGGTCGTCACGCACCGATTGCAGCCATTTGCGCGAGAACGCCTCGACGTCGTAGAGCATGGTCGCTACTGGAGAGAAGACCTGGTAGTCGCCGGTCCAGCCGGAGCGTTCCCGGGTCGGGCAATCTGTCGGCACGTCGACGATGTTGCCGCGAAAGCTCCAGAGCGCCGCTTCATGCAGCCGTGTGAGCTCGTCGGACGACGATCGGAACCAGCCGCGTCGCCTCACGTCGGAGTGCACCACGATCACCGTGAGGTCGTCGATCGACAGGGTGCGACCGGGATGCTCGATGCGGGCGAATTGGAAGCCGTGCACGGTGTGGCGCGGTTCGAACACGACGTGTTCTCCGTTGGAGATGACCGTGTCGGTCTGGTGGAACGCCAGCCGATCTCCCTGCGGCGTCGTGAGATCGAGATGCGCGGTGGTCAGGTCGCCGACCGCGTCGAGGTGCTCGCCGAAGTGGAGCACGGTCTCGCTTCCCGTCGGCCCCACGTCGTCGAGCCGGAGCCAGCCCGAGAGGTTCTGGCCGGTATCGAGGAGAGAGACGCCATCGCTCAGCAGGGTGAGGGACGCCGGCCTGCGCTCCTCGATCCGCCGCACAGGGGGGCCGGGAGACCAGCTGGGCTCGGGCGGCGACACGATCCCGACACGCACGGGGAGACCATCGGTGAGGTCGGGCTCGATGCGCAGATCGGTGGTCTGGCCGCCCATCAGGTCGGCGCGCACGATCTGGCTCGGCAAGCTCGTCCAGGTGTCGTCGGAGGCGATGACCGAGCTCGATCCATCCTCGGCTGTGATCTCGAGCTGTACGAGGGCTGCTGTGGTCCGCCCCCAGACGTCGCGTCGCTGCACACCGCTGTTTCGCCCGCGGTACCAGCCGTCCGAGAGCACGACGTCGAGGACGTTCCGGCCGGGCCTGAGGAGATCGGAGACCGCGTACTGCTGGGCGTGCAGCGTCTCGTCGTAGCTGGTTGATCCGGGAGCGAGTTCGACATCGCCCACGCGCAGTCCGTTCAGGAACGTCTCGTAGAGCCCTAGCGCTGTGGCCGTAAGGAGACCGTCGGCCGCGGGCGAGTCCAGCTCGAAGACGCGTCGTAGAAGGTGGGCGCCGCGGTCGGGCGCGTCGGCATGTTCGGGGGTCTCTGCGGGGGAGATCCACTGCGGAGCATCCGGTGCTGTCAGATCGAAAGGACGCCGGGTCATCGGACCGACTTGACCTTGGTCGCGACGATGATTCCGCCGATGAGCGCCAGCACTGCGCCGGCCAGGTAGAGCGCGGTGTAGTTCTTGTCGGCGCCCACGGCTCCGATGGTGATGACGAGCGGTGCGATCAAGGGGGCGATGCCGCTGGGGATCTTCTGGGCGAACGCGACCACCGCGAGGTAGCGACCGGTCTGGGTGCGGTCGGGGATGACGGCGAACACGATGGCCTGGTCGACAGCGCTGAAGGCGGCGATGGCCAGCTGCATGATCAGCGAACCGATCAGAAGAGTCACGAAAGTGTGGGCGAAGGCCTCGGTGACGGCGCCGAAGACGAACAGCACGGCACCGATCAGGGCGAAGAGTTTACGTCGGCGCAGTTTGTCGGAGAGGAAGCCGGCGCCCAGCGCTCCGACGGTCGCCGCGGCGATGCCGATGAGGCCGATGATCGCCACGGTTCCGGCGACCTCCCTGACGGGCAGTCCGAGGCGCTGGGCGTAGAAGAAGGTTCCGAAAGAGGTATTGAAGTAGAGGCCCATGAAGAACAGGAAACGTCCGAGCCAGTTCCAGCCGAAGTCCGGGTGTTTGCGTGGGTTGAAGACGTAGCTAGCGAGGATCGTCTTGATCGAAACCGCCTGCGTTCGAACGATATCGACCGAGCTGCGTTCTTTCTTGAGCACAGTGAACAGCACGATGCAGACCAAGCCGACGAGGCCCGGGATCACGAAAACGAGGAGGGTGCTCGCGGCCACCGCGTAGGCGATGCCGATGCCCAGCACCGGCGCGACCTGCGCCAGCAAGCCCGTGACGGCTGAGATTCGGCCGCGCTGTTCCTCCGGGACGGTCTCGGCCTGGCGATTCTGAATCGCCTGACCCGCCGTCGCCCAGCCCATCAGGCCGATCACCCAGCCGAGCCCCACGATCAGGACGCTGGGTGCTGCGGCAATGACCAGCAGACCCACGATACCCAGCAGCCCACCGCCGATCATGAAGGGACTCCGGCGGCCGAAGCGCGATTGGAGACGGTCGCTCCATACGCCGATCAGAGGACTGGCGACGAGGTAGATGATCTGGGCGATACCAGTCACATAGCCGAGCACCTCTTCATGACCCGGGGCGAGTTCCGAGATTCGCACGGCGAGGGAGAACGACAGGGGCACGATGAATGCCATCGAGACGCCGAAGTTGGCGATGGCGGAGAGTGCGAGCCAGCTTCCCTTGACGCGGGCCATCGGCGCGGCTGCGTCGGCGCCCGCCGAAATGTCGTCAAGCTGTGGGCCCGCTGTGGGCCCGGCGCTCACGGGCTGAGCTGTTGCGCCATCTATGACGGCGTCGTGTTTCGTTGTGTGCTGCTCGTCCCTGGGCATGAGACTCCTTTGTCTGGGTGTATTCGTCGGGAAGGCCTGATCACCAGTCGTGGACGGTGCCGTCAGCCAGTCTGTTGTAGGGCAGGTAGGCCTGCACGTAGGGGTATTTGCCTGCTTCATCCATGTCGAGTTCGACACCGATTCCAGGCTTGTCGCCGGGGTGAAGCATCCCGTCGTTCCAAGTGAAGGACTGCTGGAAGACCTGATCGGTCTTGGTGCCGTGCTTCATGTACTCCTGGATGCCGAAATTGTGGATGGCGAGGCCGAGGTGCATTGCCGCCGCCATACCGACGGGGGAGATATCGGTAGGACCGTGCATACCGGACTTGATCTGATATTGCGAGGCGTATTCGAGCACCTTCTTGAGGTGAGTGATGCCGCCGGTGTGGGTGACTGCGCTACGCACGTAGTCGATGAGCTGCTCTCGAACAATCAACTGGTAATCCCAGATGGTGTTGAAGATCTCGCCGATCGCAAGCGGGGTGGTGGAGTGCTGACGCACCAGGCGCAGAGCCTCTTGATTTTCTGCGGGCGTGCAGTCCTCAAGCCAGAACAGGTCGTAGGGCTCGAGTGACTTCGCGAGCTTCGCAGCCTGGATAGGCGTCATGCGGTGATGGGCATCGTGCAGCAACGGCAGGTCGGGACCGAATTCGTTGCGTACGGCCTCGAACACGGTGGGAATGTGTCGGAGGTAGGAGCGGGTGTCCCAGTCCTCTTCATTAGGTAGGGCGCCGCGTTGGGCCGGCTCGTGGTCGTATCGCACGCCCTTGTTCGCCTCGAACGTCGCGTTGGATGCGATGCCGTAGATCGACTTGAGGCCCGGAACGGCTGCTTGTACTCGAATGGCCTTGTAGCCCTGCTCCTGGTGCAGGCGGATGCTGTCGAAGATCTCTTGGTTCGTCTTGCCCGAGGCGTGCCCGTAGGCGAGGAGACCGGTACGGGAGGCGCCGCCGAGAAGCTGATACAGCGGCATGCCCGCGGCTTTGGCTTTGATGTCCCAGAGAGCGACATCGACTGCAGCAATGGCGGCCATGGTGACCGGGCCGCGCCGCCAGTAAGCCGATCGGTAGAGGAACTGCCACGTGTCTTCTATGTTCGAGGCGTCTCGGCCGATCAGAAGCGGTACGACGTGGTCGCGAAGGTAACTGACGACGGCGAGTTCGCGGCCGTTCAGCGTGGCATCGCCGAGGCCCGTCAGGCCGTCGTCGGTCGTCAATTTGAGCGTGACGAAGTTGCGGTCCGGGCTGGTGACGATGACTTCGGCCTGTTGGATCTTCATGAGCGTCTTTCGGTGTGGGCGCGAGCAGACAGCCCTGCGCGGCGTTGCGGCGATCGAGGACAGTACAGCAGATGAGAAGCACTTTGGCAAGCGATTGCCCACAGGAATTATATAGGAACGTACCTTCTTGGCATGTAGTGCGGCAATCGGTTGACATAACGCCTGTCGCTGGACAGAATACTGAGCATGCACGAACCACGACGGCGTGATCCTGACCGCTTGTTCCCCGTAGACCCGGTGACCCGCGGTATCGCTCGCGACCTCTACCAGCGAGTCGCTGAGGCCCCGATCATCTCCCCCCATGGGCACGTACCGATCGACTGGCTGGCGAACGATACGCCGTTCGCCGATCCCGCTGCGCTGTTCGTCACCCATGATCACTACGTCACTCGATTGCTGCACGCCTCCGGCGTCTCGTTCGACGATCTCGGTCTCGGTCAGGGCGCATCCGACCCGCGCGAGGTCTGGCGACTGTTGGCGTCGAACTGGCACTTGTTCGCAGGCACGTCCTCGGGCTACTGGCTCGAAGAGGAACTCGACGACCTCGGGGTGGCTGCGGAACTTTGCGCCGACACGGCCGATGAGACCTACGACGCCATCGCAATGAAGCTCGCCCTTCCTGAGTGGCGGCCGAGGTCGCTCTTCGAGCGTTTCGGCATCGACGTGCTCGCGACGACAGACGATCCGCTCGACGACCTCGCGCAGCACGTCGCGGTGGCCGACGCGCTCGCCGGCCGAGTCCTGGCCACGTTCCGCCCGGACCGCTACCTCGATCCCGATGCTCCCGCCTTCGCAGAGAACGTCGAACGCCTCCTCGGGGAGGCGGCCTTTCCCTCGACGTTCGTCGGATATCTAGCCGCGCTTGCAGATCGGCGCCGGCACTTCATTCGCCACGGCGCGGTGTCGGCCGACCACGGCGTGGAGGAGCCACTCACGATCGATCTCGAATCCGCACGGGCCGAACAACTCTTCCAGTCCGTGCTGCGCGGACGCGCCAGCTCCGAAGAGAAGCGGTTGTTCCGCGGGCACATGCTCTTCCAGATGGCCCGGATGAGCGTCGAGGACGGTCTGGTCATGACCGTGCACGCCGGAGTTCTCCGCAACCACAGCACTTCCACCCTCCGTACCTACGGGCCCGACACCGGCCATGACATCCCGGTGCCGGTGGATTTCACGCGTGGATTGCGTCCGCTGCTCGAGGCCTTCGGCCTCGCTCCCGGGTTCCATCTCGTGCTCTTCGGCATCGACGAATCCGTCTACTCCCGGGAGCTCGCCCCGCTCGCCGGCTTCTACCCGAGCGTGTACATCGGGGCGCCCTGGTGGTTCCTCGACGCCCCCGACTCGATTGGACGCTTTCGCTCCGCCACGACCGAGACGGCGGGTTTCTCTCGTGGCTCGGGATTCATCGACGATACCCGTGCGTTCCTGTCCATTCCCGCTCGACACGACATGGCGCGCCGCGCAGACTCTGCGTTTCTTGCCCGCCTCGTCGTGGAGGGGCGCATCCGAGCACAGCAGGCGGAACGAATCGCTGACGATCTCGTGGGGCCGCTGCCTCGGCGGGTGTTCAAGCTATGACCGGGACCAGCGCGCACCCGACTCATACTGCGCTCGAGCGTGACCGCCCGGCCCCTCCGGTGCGCATCGTGCATCTCGGGCTCGGCGCTTTTTCTCGTTCTCACCTTGCCTGGTACACCCAGAACGCCAGTGACGGCGATGAGTGGGGCATTTCGGCCTATACCGGCAGCAGCCGGACGCTCGCGGAGTCGCTCACCAGCCAGGACGGCGTCTACACGCTCATCGCTCGAGATCCCGACGGCGACCGCACTGAACTCATCCGAAGCATCGTCCGTGCGCGATCCGGCGACGACATCGAGTCCCTCCTCGCCGATGTCGCCTCGCCGTCAACCGTGATAGTCACCCTCACGATCACCGAGAGGGGCTATCGATCGACTGCGGACGGATCGCCCGATGTCGGGGATCCGGCGGTCGTCGAGGACCTCGCTCTGCTCGCTGCCGCCAGCTCGCAGCCTCTGTCCGAACGCGCACCTCGCACGGTGCTGGCAAAACTCGTTCTCGGTCTCGAGGAGCGACGCCGTCACGGCGGCGGCGCTATCGCACTGCTCTCCTGCGACAATCTTCCCGATAACGGGGGCCGCTTGGAGCGGACAGTGATGGGTCTCGCACGCGCACTGTCTCCCGAGCTCGTGGAGTGGATCGCCCGTGAGGTGAGCTTCCCCTCGAGCTCAGTCGATCGGATCACGCCCCGGATCATGGAGGCAGAGCTCGATCTGCTGTCCGACATCACCGACGATCTCGCGCCCGTCGTCGCAGAGCCGTTCAGTGACTGGGTCATTTCGGGCACGTTCCCGGGCGGGAGACCGCGCTGGGAAACGGCCGGCGCCCGCTTCGTCGACGACCTGCATCCCTGGGAAGCCCGAAAGCTCTGGATGTTGAACGGGTCCCATACGCTTCTCGCCTGCCTCGGGCTTCTGCGCGGCCTGTCCACCGTCGCTGAAGCCATCGCCGACCCCGTTTGTCGCCAGGCCGTCGACGAGCTGTGGGACGAAGACGCCGCCTGTCTGCCGTCCGGCCTCGACCTCTCGTCTTACAGGGCAGCGCTGTTGACGCGCTTCGCGAATGATCGTATCGAGCATCGTCTCGAACAGATCGCCAGCGACAGTTTCGCGAAGTTGCGGCTACGCATCGCCCCGGTGGCGGAGACCCTTCTCGCCCGCGGTGAGCAGTCGCCTGCCACGGCCGTCGCGATCGCCGCGTGGATCGCCGCGTGCGATCGCGGTGTCCTCCCGCCCGGGGCCGGGCCGAAGCCCGCCGACGGGGAGACGACTCTTTCGATCGTGGGCCGACTCAGCGCGCCCCTGGCCACAAACTTCGGCTATGTCAATTCCGTCGAAGATTTTGGCAATCGGTTGTCAAGCACCTGTTTCATCTGATTTACTAGCCCCAAGGCCTCTCCCGCCACCTGATTGTCAAGCGGTTGCAGGGGTGTTTCTGACAAAGGAGTTCGAGAAGCATGTCGACGCACATTCAGTGGAGCCTCGGCGATGAGGTCGGCGATCGATGATCACCTATATCGCCAAGCGTCTCGGGACGGGCGTGATCCTCGCCCTCCTGGTGACCTTCATCACGTTCTTGCTCTTGTCGACATCGTTCGGTGATGTGGCCCGAACGATTCTGGGACAGTCAGCCACTCCGGAGAACACCGCGGCTCTCATGACGGCCAAGGGGTGGGATAGGCCGGTGATCGTGCAGTACGGCGACTGGCTGCTCAGCGCCCTCCGCGGCGACTTCGGTACGTCTGTCTACACGTCGCTTCCGGTAGGGCCCTCGGTGGTTCAGCGCCTTCTGGTCACCCTGTCGATCATCGTGCCGGCTCTCCTGATCACGGCTGTGATCTCCACGATGCTGGGCGTCTGGGCCGCGACCCGCGGCGGTGTCGTCGACCGGATCGCGCAGGGCATCTCGCTGATCGGCTACATCGTGCCCGGCCTGCTGCTGGCCATCGGGCTGGTCGTCATCTTCGCGGTTCAACTGAAGTTGCTTCCAGCCACCGGATACACCCCGCTCGCCGACGACCCGGCCGCGTGGATTCGCAGTATCACGATTCCGGTCATCGTGCTCACCATCGGCGGCGTCGCCAACATGTCGGCCCAGGTGCGCGGTCGCATGATCGATGAGCTGCGCAGAGACTACGTTCGCACCCTCCGTACCCGTGGAGTCTCATCCACCTCGATCGTCGTGAAGCACGCCCTTCGCAATGCGGGCAGCCCGGCACTGACTGTCATGTCGCTGGAGTTCATCCAGATGTTCGGCGCGGCCCTCATCATCGAGAACGTCTTCGCCTTGCCCGGCTACGGCAGCTTCGCCTTCAACGCGTCTCTCCAGGGCGACATCCCGGTGATCCTCGGTATCACCGCATTCGGCGTGGCGCTCGTCACGATCGTCAACCTCACCACAGACCTCCTCAACGGATGGCTCAACCCGAAAGCGAGAGACCATTGACCCGGCGAATCGAGCCGGTGACGAAGTCGGTCACCGCCCCCAGCACGTCGTCCATCGCGGTCGCCAGGGCGAACGGCGGCGCGACGCCCCGAACGCCGCTGTGGAAGAAGCTCCTCAGGGACCCTCAGGCTGTCGTGACCACGGGCATCCTGGTCGTGATCTTCGCCCTCGGTCTGCTCACTCCGCTGATCGCCCCGCATGGACCCAACGAATCCGTGCTCAGTATGGTGAACGCTCCACCCGGCACTCCGGGCTACCCGCTTGGAGCCGATGAATCGGGCCGGGACATCTTCAGTCGCCTGCTTCACTCGATCAACACGGCCGCGATCTCCGCCATCCTCGGCACCGGAGTCGCCCTGATCGTCGGCATCACGGCCGGTCTGATCGGCGGATACTTCGGCCGCGCAACTCGAGCCACCACCGAGTGGATCTTCAGCCTCATCATGACCTTCCCGGGACTGCTGCTGCTGATCATCCTCATGCCCGTCACCGGAGGGGATTACCGAGCAACGATGTTGATCTTCGGTGTCCTGCTCGCGCCCGGCATCTACCGCATCGTTCGTAACCTCGTGCTGGGTGTCAAGAACGAGCTCTACGTCGACGCCGCCCGTGTCTCGGGCGTCGGGACTCTTCGCATCCTGGGCCGTCACGTACTCACGGTGGTACGCGGGCCGATCATCATCGCCGCTGCGTTCATGGTGGGCTCGACGATCGCCGTGCAGTCTGGCCTTGCCTTTCTCGGAGTAGGGTCGCTCGAGATACCGAGTTTCGGTGCGATGATCTCGTCCGGCTTCCGCAACCTCTATATCGCCCCGACCCAGTTTCTCTGGCCCAGCCTCCTGCTCGGGCTGATCACCGCCTCGCTGGTGCTGCTCGGCAACTCTCTTCGCGACGCATTCGAGGGCTCGAAGCCAAAGCCGTCGAAAGTCGGAGCCGGTCAGCGCGTCGCCGAGATCGACGCAGAAACCCTCGCGGTTCCGCCCGCCGTCCTTCTCGGAGTGAGGGGCCTGGCCATCGCGTACCCGACACCCAGCGGCGACTTGATCGAGGTCGTGAAAGGCGTCGACCTCGACATCGCTCGGGGCGAAGTGCTCGGCCTTGTGGGTGAATCGGGGTCCGGCAAATCGCAGACCGCGTTCGCGACCTTGGGAGTACTGCCGAATGAGGCCGTGATCACCGGCGGCTCGATCCTGTTCGAGGGCCGTGAGCTGATCGGGCTCTCCGACGCCCAGATGCGCCCGCTTCGTGGCAAGGCGATCGCCTACATTCCTCAGGAGCCGATGTCGAACCTCGACCCGTCCTACCGTGTCGGCTCGCAGCTCGTCGAAGGAGTGCGCTCGGCCCTGGGCATCTCTAAAAAGGAGGCGAAGTCCCGGGTGCTTGCGCTGCTCGAGCGCTGCGGCATCGCCGATCCGGCGCGCACGTTCGACTCCTACCCGCACCAGATCTCGGGCGGTATGGCCCAGCGCGTGCTCATCGCCGGCGCCGTTGCCAGTCGACCGAAACTCCTGATTGCGGATGAGCCGACCACGGCGCTCGACGTGACAGTGCAAGCCGAGATCCTCGATCTGCTGCGCGATCTGCAGTCGGAGCTCGACATGGCCGTGCTGATCGTCACCCACAACTTCGGTGTGGTCGCCGACCTCTGTGACCGTATCGCGGTGATGAGGCAGGGCCGGATCGTCGAGACAGGCCTGGCCGCGCAGATCTTCGGCGACCCGCAGCACGAGTACACCAGGACACTGCTCGGAGCGATCCTGGACGAGTCGTCGTACCGCACCGACCCGCCGGTCACGGCGCCGACCCAAGGAGGACAGGCATGACCCTGCTCGAGATAGACGGCCTGCGGGTCGCCTTCCCAGGACGCGGCTTCCGGGCCGCTCCCAACGAGGTGCTTCACGGGGTGTCGCTGTCCGTAGCGCCCGGGGAGACGCTGGGACTGGTCGGTGAGTCCGGGTCGGGCAAGACGACCATCGGACGAGCCGTCCTCGGCCTGGTCAAGCCGTCAGGCGGCGCGATCCGATTCGAGGGGCGGGAGATCGGCGGGCTGCAGGGCCGCGCACGGCGTGGTCTGTCCGATGACATTCAAGTGGTCTTCCAAGACCCCTACTCCTCGCTCAACCCTTCTCTCACGATCGGCGACACGCTTTCGGAACCCCTGATAATCCAGGGTGCCACCCGGCGTGACGCTCGCGCACGGGTACGAACCCTTCTCGATCAGGTGGGGCTGCCGTCCGACGCGGTCGAACGGCTGCCGCGCGAATTCTCCGGCGGGCAGCGGCAGCGCGTCGCAATCGCCCGCGCACTCGGTCCGCGGCCCAAACTCATCGTGTGCGACGAGCCGGTCTCAGCCCTCGACCTCACGACGCAGGCTCTGGTGATGGATCTGCTCGTCGACATCCAGAGGCAGACGGGTGTGGCATACCTCTTCGTCTCGCATGACCTCACCGTCATCAGGCACATCAGTCATCGAGTGGCAGTGCTCTACCGCGGCGACCTGGTAGAGACCGGTGCCGCCGTCGACGTCACGTCGAAGCCGGAGCATCCCTACACTCGCACCCTGCTTCTGGCGGCCCCCGTCGCCGACCCCGCTGAGCAGCGCCGCCGCCGAGACGAGCGGAGGGCAACCGCTTCGGCGGGGGTAGACCGATGAGCGTCCTGATCATCCCGGGATTCCACCCCGACCCCACCATCTGTCGTGTCGGCGAGCGGTACTACCTCGCGACATCGAGTTTCGAGTACTTCCCCGGAGTACCGCTCTACACAAGCATCGATCTGGTCGAGTGGAAGCTCGTGGGCAACGTTCTGAACCGCCCGTCGCAGCTTCAGACTCGTTCAGGGATCGATGGCGCAAGCGGAGGAATCTACGCCCCTACCCTGCGCCACCACGGCGGTCTGTTCTGGCTCGTCACAACGAATATCCACGACGTCGCCCGAGGGCACGTGATCGTGCACGCCGAAAGTCCAGAGGGGCCATGGTCCGAGCCGGTGCACGTGCCGGGCCTCATCGGCATCGATCCCGACCTGCACTGGGACGACGACGGCGTGTGCCGCCTGACCTGGTCCGACGTCATTCGCGGCGGCATCTCGCAGGCCGTCATCGACCCGCTCCAGGGCACCGTGCTCTCCGAGTCGTACGGTATTTGGAACGGCACCGGCGGCGCACATGCCGAAGGCCCCCACATACACTCTCGGAACGGCTGGTTCTACCTCCTCGCCGCTGAGGGCGGAACCGGAGCGGGACACATGGTCACGGTGGCCCGATCACGAGCCGTCGACGGACCATACGAATCACACCCGGCGAATCCGATCCTGACCCACCGCAGTAGCTCGTCACCCGTACAGTCCACCGGTCACGCCGATCTCGTCGAGCTATCGAACGGCGACTGGGCACTCGTCCATCTGGGGACCCAGCCTCGAGGATCGTTTCCGCGCTGGCACACGAATGGCCGAGAAACCTTCCTAGCCGGCATCGACTGGATGGACGACTGGCCCGTGGTTGTGGAGGACCGCTTCACCCCTGCAGACGATTCGCTGGGTTTCGTCGACACGTTCACCACGGAAGCACTGCATCCCCGATGGGTGTCCCCCGGAGCGAACCCCGTGGAATTCGCCATTCCGGGACCAGAGGGCTTGGCACTCGCCGCAGGCCGGTCCGGCGACGCCAGCGCCGCTGAGCGGATGCTCGCCACCCGGATCGAGCACCTCGAATGGACCGTCTCGGCCGAGGGCTCCGGAGACTTCGCGCTGTCGGTGCGCATCGATGACGAACACCAGGCGATCGTCGAGCGTGTCGGCGGCGAAGCACGAGCCAAGGTCGTCATCGGCCCGCTCACGCAGGTGGTCGCGAGTTTCGAGGGGGTACCGCCCTCGGCGCGGCTCGTCATCAGATCCGTTCCATTCGATGGACCGCTGGGCGAACGGAAGGGACCGGACAGGATCGTGCTTGCATACACCGACGACCAGGAACACCACCTCTTCGCTCTCGACGGCCGTTACCTCTCTACCGAGGTGGCAGGCGGCTTCACCGGCCGGATGGCCGGCGTCGAGGCGCTCGGAAACGACGCCACCATCACCCGCTTCGAATACACAACCTCAACCGAAACAAGCGCGACACCGAAGGATCAACGATGAGCATCACTTTCCCGAACGACTTTCTCTGGGGCGCGTCGACCGCCGGACACCAGATCGAGGGCAACAACGTCAACAGCGATTGGTGGGCGCGCGAGCAGGTGACCCCAGGAATGGAGCTCTCCGGCGATGCCTGCGACAGCTACCACCGCTACGGCGAAGATATCGCCCTCCTGGCCGAGGCCGGCCTCGACTCCTACCGGTTCAGCTTCGAGTGGTCGCGCATCGAACCGATCGAGGGTCACTTCTCTCGGGCCGAGCTCGCGCACTACCGGCGAATGATCGATGCCTGCCTCGAGGCCGGCGTCACGCCGGTCATCACCCTCCAGCACTTCACCACCCCGCAATGGTTCGCCGAAGCCGGGGGCTGGTCGGCGCCAGAGGCATCGGAGAAGTTCGCTCGCTACGTCGCCGAGGCCTGCACAGTACTCGACGGGGTCGAGTGGGTCGTCACGATGAACGAGCCCAACATGCAGGCCGCCATCATGACCGCCATGAAGCGGATGCAGCAATCGGCGGACGGCAGTTGGACGAGCCCCACCGTCGAGCACGCCACTGACGAAGAGCGTCAGCGCGCCTCCCGTAATTTCCTCGCGAACGCCGATCCCGAGATCGGTCGGATGTTCGTGCGCATCCACCACGCCGCCCGTGCGGTCGTGCGAGAGAAGACATCCGCTCAGGTCGGCTGGACGATCGCCGCCGGAGCATTGACCGCCGCCCCCGGCGGCGAAGACAAGCTGGCCGAGATCCGCTACGGCAAGGAGGACGTGTTCTGGGAGGGCAGTCGCGGCGACGACTTCGTGGGGGTCCAGGCATACTCCAGTCAGGAGGTCGACGCCCTCGGTCTCGTGCCGCACCCCGTCTCTCCCGACAACACCCTCGTCGGCACGTCGTACCGTCCGGACTCGCTGGCGATGGCTGTGCGCCACGCATGGGAGGTGACCGAAGGTGTACCCGTGCTGATCACCGAGAACGGCATCGCCACGAGCGACGACGAGCAGCGCATCCGATACACGGCCGAGGCCCTGCATGGCCTTCACGACACCATCGAAGAGGGTGTCGACGTGCGCGGCTACCTGCACTGGAGCCTTCTCGACAACTTCGAGTGGGGTCACTGGGAGCCGACCTTCGGCCTGATCGCCATCGACCGCGAGACCTTCGTTCGCACGCCGAAGCCCAGCCTCAACTGGCTCGGCGAAGTCGCTCGCCGCAACGCACTCGTCTGACACCCACCTCGATCTGCCCGAAGGACTTGAAATGCTGAAACCTCGTTCCACCCCCACCCGTGAACTCGTCAACCTCGACGGCGTCTGGCGATTCGCGATCGACTCGCGTGTCGGCGACCGACCATGGACCGCCCTGCTCGACACCCCCTTGGAAGCGGCCGTTCCGGCGAGCTACAACGACCTCTTCGTCGACGCCGAGATCCGCGACCACGTGGGGTGGGTCTACTACCAGCGCTCCGTGCGTGTTCCACGGGGTTGGGCCAATGAGCGAATCCTGCTGCGGTTCGACGCTGCCACCCACGCCGCGAAGGTGTACGTGAACGACGATCTGGTCGGGGAGCACATCGGTGGCTACACACCGTTCGACATCGACCTCACCGACACGATCTCTGCCGGTGAGGAGTTCCGGCTCACCGTCGCGGTCAGCGGCGACCTGACTAACGAGACCATCCCGCCAGGCAAGATCGAGGTGGGGATGGACGGACGTAAGAAGCAGGTCTACTTCCACGACTTCTACAACTATGCCGGCCTCGCGCGCTCGGTCTGGCTGCACAGCGAGCCGCTGTCTCGCGTAACAGACGTCACCGTGGTCACCGGCTTCGAGGGTGCGACCGGTTCGGTCGACTACCGAGTCGAGACCGACGGCACAGGCGAGGTCGCCGTGCGGCTTTCGGATGCCGCAGGTGTTGTCGTGGCCCAGGGAAGCGGACCACGTGGAACACTCGAGGTCGCAGACGTCACGCTGTGGAAGCCGGGTGCCGCCTATCTCTACGAATTGACCGTCGAACTGCACGACGCGGGCTCCGTCGTCGACAGCTACCCGGTCGCGGTCGGAGTGCGCACGGTCGAGGTGCGCGGGCACGAGTTCCTGATCAACGGTCAGCCTTTCTATTTCACGGGCTTCGGCAAGCACGAGGACACGGCTGTGCGTGGCAAGGGCCATGACAACGCCTTCCTCGTCCATGACTTCCAGCTTCTGGAGTGGGCAGGTGCGAACTCGTTCCGAACCTCGCATTACCCCTATGCCGAGGAGGTGCTCGACTTCGCCGACCGCCACGGCATCGTCGTCATCGACGAGACCGCTGCCGTCGGACTCAACATGGGCGTGGTCGGTGGAATGTCCGGCACGCCCCCGTTCCCCACGTTCTCGGAGCAATACGCCGGCGCCGCTACGCAGGCGGCTCATGCCCAGCACATTCGTGAACTGATCACGCGAGACAAGAACCACCCCTCCGTCGTGATGTGGTGCATCGCCAACGAGCCCGCCTCGAATGAGGAAGGCGCGCTCGAGTATTTCACCCCCTTGGTCGAACTGGCCCGAGAGCTGGATCCCACCAGGCCCCTCACCTACGCGCTGGTCATGTTCGCAACGTTCCAGAACGACAAGATCGTCGACCTGTTCGACGTCGTGAGCATGAACCGCTACTACGGGTGGTACATCACTCCTGGCGACCTCACCACGGCCGAGCAGTACCTGCAGGGCGATATCCAGGGGTGGGTGGATCGAACGGGCAAGCCAATCATCATGTCCGAATACGGCGCCGATACACAGCCCGGCGTTCACTCCGTCTGGGACCAGCCATGGACCGAGGAATACCAGGCTTCGTTCCTCGAGATGTATCACCGGGTGTTCGACCGGTTCCCGCAGTTCGTCGGCGAGCAGGTGTGGAACTTCGCCGACTTCGCCACCTCGAACGGCATCCACCGGGTCGAAGGCAACAAGAAGGGCGTGTTCACGCGGGACCGCAAGCCGAAGGCGGCGGCGTGGGCGCTGCGCAAGCGGTGGCGGGGACTCGAGGGTCGGAAGCCGGGTAGTGACGGAGAATAAGCGGTCCGTGCGCTGGGCGGTGCTCGGAACCGGGCGGATCTGCGAGACGTTCGTTCCGGACATCCAGCTTGTCGAGCCGGACTCGGTGGTCTCGGTCTGGGGTCGGCGCGCCGAGGTCGTCAACGACTTCGCGGCGCGACACGCAATCTCTCACGCATCGTCCGACCTGGACGACGTCTTGTCTCGAGACGATGTCGATGCCGTATACGTCGCCACCCCGACTGCGACCCACGCTGAACTCGCCATTCGTGCGCTCGAAGCGGGGAAGCACGTTCTGGTCGAGAAACCGATCGCATTCACTGCAGCTGAGGCCCAGGCGATCTTCGCCCAGGCGGAGTCACACGACCGTTTCGTCATGGAAGCGATGTGGATGAAGTTCAATCCACTCCACGTCGAGGTCGTCCGCCTCATCGCCGACGGACTCATAGGCGAGCCTCGCTTTGTGAGGGCTGCGTTCGGAATGCCATTTCCCGCCGGCGGAAGCCGTTGGAACGCCGAGCTGGGAGGAAGTACCGTTCTGGATCAGGGCATCTACCCCGTGACGCTGGCGGACTGGGTTCTGGGCCCAGCGCGTGGGGTGACGGCGACCGGCCGAATTCTCGACGGAGTAGATGTTTCGGCACACATCACGCTGGAGCACGACAGTGGGCGCTTTTCGCACTCCGTCTGCTCCCTGATGGAGTTCACGGATCCGTCGGCCTCCCTCAGCGGCACGGCTGGCTGGATCGAGATCCCGGCCATGTTCTGGGCCACGGACAGCGCCAGGCTTCACGCCGGATCAACCGGAGCGCTCTTCGGAACCCCCGATCAGCTCTCGCGTCCTCGCGAGGGCAACGGCTACGTGCCGATGATTCGATCGGTCGTGACGGCGATCACCAACGGGCTTCGGCAACACCCTCAGCACGATGCTGCCGCAACCGTGCGCGTGGCGCAGACTCTCGACCGTATCCGGGAGCAGGTCCACGCGCAGGATGTTCAGGAGGGTCGACGTCCGACATGAGCGTTTCCGATGACATCTCCGGTGTCGACATAGTACGGCCACGGCGGCGAAGTGGGGCCCCGACGATTTACGACGTTGCGGAGCTTGCCGGTGTGAGTCCGTCCACTGTGTCGCGAGCGCTGTCCAAGCCGGGTCGTATCAGCGCAACCACCGAGGCGAAGATCCGTGTCGCAGCCGAACATCTTCATTTTCGTTTCAACCCGATGGCCCGCGCCCTGCCCACGGGGCGCACACACACCATCGCCCTCGTCGTGGCAGACATCACGAATCCCGTTGTATTCGGTATCGTCCGCGGCGCGGAGAGCGCTGCAAAGGCCGACGGATACACGCTCGTGATAGCGGAGTCTCAAGAATCCGGAGATGCCGAGTCGGAGGCCATCGAACGTCTAATGCCCAGCGTCGATGGAATCGTCCTGGCAACGACGCGGCTACCCAGCGCGCGCATTCATGAGATCGCAGAGCAGAAGCCGGTCGTCCTTATCAATCGGGCTGTTGAGGGAATCGTAGGGATCCTTCCTGACATCGGCAGCGGCGTCAGAGAACTCCTGACCCATCTGGAAGAACTCGGACACCGATCGATTGCATACCTCGCAGGGCCCGAAACGTCGTGGATCAGCGATCAGCGATTCGAATGCATGCTTGATGCCACGGAGCGCTTAGGTATCGCGCTCGTCGAAATTGGACCGAACGCCCCCACCATCGAGGGGGGCCGTGCCGCTCTCCGACGAGTCATGGCGTCGCGCACAACAGCAGTTATCGCGTTCAACGACCTCATCGCGATCGGACTCATGCAGGCCGCCGCAGCCGAGGGAATCACCGTGCCCCACAATCTCAGCGTCGCCGGATTCGACGACATTTTCGGCGGCGAACTCATAACGCCGGCGCTCACCACTGTGCGTGCTCAACTTGTAACTGCGGGGGAGCGCGCCGTGGAAAGTCTTCTAGCTGAATTGGCCACCACCGACTCGGCCACCCAAAGGCCTCCCAATCCGCTACTCACGACCACGCTGGTGGTGCGGGATTCGACGAGCTCTCCCTCGAAGCTGATCACTCGCAGCGCTCCCGATTGACTGCGTCAATTCCCAAAACAGTGCCCGCACTCATGATGGCTCAGACGTCTCGAGACTTCGGATGTGGATCGGGTGGTGTCAGCGGTTGATGTAGCCCATGTGGACTTCGTTGTAGCGGTCACCGTGCACGCCGACTCGCTGGGCGAGGGCGTCGAGGTCGGCGACCTCGTCGGCGGAGAGACCGACGGATGCGGCTTCCGCGTTCTCCTGGATGCGGGACGTGCGGCGGGTACCGGGGATGGGGACGATCCAGGGCTGCTGGGCAAGGAGCCAAGCCAGGGCTATCTGCCCGGAGGTCACACCCTTCTCGGACGCCAGCGTCTTCACGTGGTCGACGAGGGCCTGGTTGGCGGCGAGGTTGTCCTGCTCGAATCGGGGAACGCGGCGTCGGATGTCGTCGTCGGAGAGCGTCGTGCTGGCATCGACGGTGCCCGTCAGGAACCCCTTGCCCAGCGGGCTGAAAGGAACGAATCCGATACCGAGCTCGGCGAGAGCAGGAAGAACCTCGGCCTCGGGGTCCCGCGTCCACAGCGAGTATTCGCTCTGCACCGCGGTGACCGGATGCACGGCGTGGGCGCTGCGGATCGTCTGTGCCGATGGCTCCGACAGCCCGAAGTGGAGCACTTTGCCCTCGGCGACGAGCTCGCCCACCGTGCCGGCGACGTCTTCGATGGGAACGTCAGGGTCGACGCGGTGCTGATAGAACAGGTCGATCACGTCGGTGCGGAGGCGTTTCAGGGATGCCTCCGCAACGCGGCGGATCTGCTCGGGACGGCTGTCGAGTCCGACGCTCTGACCGTTCTCGATGCGCCATCCGAACTTCGTGGCTATCTGCACCCGGTCGCGGATCGGTTCGAGAGCCTCGCCGACGAGTTCCTCATTGACGTAGGGGCCGTAGACCTCGGCGGTATCGAAGAAGGTGACGCCGTGGTCGATGGCGGATCGGAGAACGCCGATCATCTCATCGCGGTCTCCCGGGTTCGGGCCGTAGCTCTGGGACATGCCCATGCAGCCCAGCCCGATGGCTGAGACCTGGAAGCCCTGGCCGAGAGTTCGTGTGTGCATGATCAAGCCTCCGTTGTCGAGTTGATGTCGGGTGAGGTGCGGTCGTCGGTGTCAGGAGCGACGTTCCGTGCGTGAACCGGGGCCGCGGCGTCGGACGTGACGGCAAGGCTCGCCAGCAGCCGAAGTCGTTCATCGCTGGGCGAGCCGACCTCGGCCGTGTAGATGAGAAGCGACAGGCCGGGTTCGGCAACCAGTTCCAATCCCTCGTAGCTGAGAGTCAGCTCCCCGACAGCGTGGTGGTGGAACGTCTTGGTTCCCGTGCTGTGCTGGCGCACGTTGTGGGCACCCCACCGAGTGCGGAACTCGTCGCTTCGGGTCGAGAGCTCTCCGACGAGATCCTGCAGGCCACGGTCGTGAGGGTCGCGTCCGGCTTCTGTACGGAGAATCGCGACGGTGATATCGGCGGCGGCAGGCCAATCGGGGTAGAAGCTCGTGGCCCGTTCGTCGAGGAACGCGTACCGAGCGATGTTGCCACCCCCGGGACCATCGAATGCCTCGTCGTAGAAGATCCGCCCGAGGCTGTTGGTGGCAAGGATGTCCATACGACCGTTTCGTACGAATGCGGGTCCGCCGGTGATGGCGTCCATCGCCCGTTGCAATCCTGCGCGAGGTGCCCATCCCCGAGGGCGTCGGCGCGGTGTGGTGAGAGCCGGACCGGTGGCCGTCCGTGCGAGATCTGCCAGATGGGCGCGTTCTGCGGAGTCCAGCTGCAGGGCACGGGCGATCGCATCGAGCACGCTGTCGGAGGTGCCGACAAGATTGCCGCGTTCGATCTTCGCGTAGTACTCCACGCTCACTCCCGCGAGCTGGGCGACCTCGCCCCGCCGCAGCCCGGGCACCCGTCGAGTGCCGCCCTGAGCGAGGCCGGCCTGCTCCGGGGTGAGCCTCGCGCGGCGAGAGGTCAGGAACTCGCGTACTTCGTCTCGATTGTCCACACAACGACCGTACGGCTATGCGGCACGTCGAGGGGTGCTCTGTCAGTACACGTTCCCGTGGAGACTCCCTCTGCCGGGCGAATCGGCGAACCATGGGAACCGCGGCCACACACCCACGCGGGTGACGCCGCTGACAGACAAGGAGCCGACTTCATGACCGACAACACTCCCCGCACCGGTTGGACAGGCGGACAGAACGCGTTCGGGGACTTCGCCCCCGCGCTCGCCCACTACACCGACCAGATCCTCTTCGACGAGGTGTGGGAACGGCCCGGCCTGTCCAAACGCGACCGCAGCCTGGCCACGGTCACGGCGCTGGTCGCCATGGGCAGCATCGACCAGCTGAACTTCCACCTGCCGTTCGCCCGGGACAACGGAGTCACGGAGCAGGAACTGGTGGAGACGATCACCCACCTCGCCTTCTACACGGGCTGGCCGAAGGCCATGAGCGCGATGACGCTCGCCAAGAAGTTCTTTGCGGACGACCGCGAGAAGTGACCCTGGCTCCCGAGCCGAACCCGACGCATCTTGGGAGGGGGACTCAGACCAGCGCCACCGCCGGCACCTCGTAGACCCCGTCGACGCGGCGGGGGAGCCCTAACGGGTTCGACTCCTTGAGGGCGTCGGGCAGCGCGCGCTCCGGGGCGTCCTGGTAGGCGACCGGGCGCAGCCAGCGGCGCACCGCCGTGGCGCCGACCGAGGTGAACAGCGACGAGGTCGTCGACGGCCAGGGGCCTCCGTGCTGCTGCGACCAGGTGACTCCGACGCCGGTGGGCCATCCGGAGAACAGCACGCGCCCGGCGATCGACTCGAGTGCCGAGACCAGAGGCCCGACTTCCTCTGATGAACCGGCATGAAGCGTCGCCGTCAGCGTTCCCTCGACGGCGCCGACCGCGGCCAGCGCCTCCTCGGGTGACGAGTACGACACGAGCAGCGTCGTCGGACCGAAGTGCTCCTCGAGCAGCGCCGACGGGTCGGCGAGCACGGCGGCAGCGGTCGTGCGCAGCACGGTCGTCGAGCCCGACCCCGAAGAAGACGACGCGGGGGCGGCAGCCAGGACCTCGACGTCGTCGCGAGCCGCCAGCGACGAGATTCCCGAGGCGAACGCATCCGCCATGCCCTGCGTGAGCATCGCGCCCGAGCCGGGAGTTCCGACGGCGGCGACGAGCGCCGAGTCGAACGCGCCATCCGCGGGCACGAACACCACACCGGGCTTCGTGCAGAACTGCCCGACGCCCATCGTGAACGACGAGGCGAGACCGGCCGCGAGCGACTCGCCTCGCTCTGACACGGCAGAAGCCGTGATCACCACGGGGTTGATACTGCCGAGCTCTCCATAGAACGGGATGGGCGACGGCCGGTTGACGGCCAGGTCGTAGAGGGCTCGCCCGCCGCGCACCGAGCCGGTGAAGCCGACGGCGGTGATCGCCGGATGCACCACGAGGGCGAGGCCCTCCTCGAATCCCTCGATGAGCGCGAACGTACCGGCGGGCGCTCCCGCGTCGGCCAGGGCAGACGCCACGAGCGATGCCGTGAGGCGCGACAGCTTCGGATGCCCCGGGTGCGCCTTCACGATCACCGGGCAGCCCACCGCGAGGGCCGAGGCGGTGTCGCCGCCGGCCACCGAGAACGCGAACGGAAAGTTCGATGCCGCGAACACGGCCACCGGCCCGAGCGGGCGCAGCAGGCGCCGGATGTCGGCGTGCGGCGGGGTCGCGGATGCGTCGGCATGGTCGATGGTCGCCTCGAGATAGGCGCCCTCGCGCACGACCGTGGAGAACAGCCGCAGCTGGGCGGTCGTGCGGGCCAGCTCACCGGTGAGGCGCGGGGTGCCCAGATGACTCTCCTCGTCGGCGAGCTCGATCAGTTCGGCGGCGTTCGCGTCGAGGCGGTCGGCGACGGCCTCGAGCCAGGTGGCGCGCTGCTCGCCCGATGCCGTGGAGAGCACGGGTGCGGCAGAGACGGCCGCGGTGGCGAGCTCGTCGAGAGTGCTCGACGAGGTCGAGGTGATCGAGGCGGGAGCAGTGCTGGTCATGATTCCTCCGGGATAAGAGAAGCAGAAGTGGTCGGGCTGATGCCGGTGCACGCGAAGTCGAGGCCGAGACCGGGCCGCGCGTCCTCGCGCAACCTGGCCCGGGCATCCACGATCTCGACGGGCGACGGCGAGGTGATGAGGCCGAGAGACTCGAAGGACGCCTCATCGACGTCTTCGACGGCGGTCTCGGCGCCCACGGCGAGGGCGAGCTGGCCCGACAAGTCGATGAGCAGGTGCGGCGCGAGCGACGCAGAACTCTCGGTAGAGATGAAGGACGCGATCTCGAGGAACGGAGTGATGCCGCCCACCCGGATGATGTTGGGCTGAAGCACGTCGGCGAATCCGGCATCGACGATGTCCTGGAACCGCTGCAGCGTGTGGATGTTCTCGCCCAGCGCGATCGGCACGCCCGTGCGCTCGCGGAGGGCGCGGTAGCCGCGGGTGTCCTCGGCGCGCAGCGGCTCCTCGATCCAGCCGAGGTCGAAGCGGCTCAGCGCGTCGAGGGCGGTGGTGGCCTGCTCGAGGGTCCAGCGCTGGTTGGCGTCGATGAGCAGCGTACGGTCGGGGCCGATCGCCTCGCGCACCGCGCCGACCCGCTCGATGTCGACGGCGAGCGAGGGCCCGCCGACCTTGATCTTCACCGTGTCGTAGCCCGACGCGACCCAGCGCGAAGCCTGCGCCACGAGCTCGTCGAGCGGGTAATGCAGGTTCACGCCGCTGCCGTAGACGGGCACGGATGCGCGCCGCTCGCCGAGCAGGGACGCCAGGGGCAGGGCGGCCCGCTTTCCCGACAGATCCCAGAGCGCGGTGTCGAGTCCGGCGAGAGCGATCGTCGTGATTCCGGCACCGCCCGCCTCGTGCAGCCGAAGCCAGAGGGCAGGCCAGAGCGCCTGCGGATCGGTCGTGCGTCCGATCGCGTAGGGCGCGATCTCGGTGTCGATCATGGCCTGAACGGCGGCGGCGCCGATCGTGGGAGTCCACGAGAAGCCTGTTCCGACGAGGCCGTCCGAGTCCTCCACCTCGACGATCACGAGGTGCAGGTGCGGTTCGTCGGGAACCCAGGGCCGCGGCATCCGGGCACTGAGCCGACGCGTGCGAACGGCCGCGATCGTGGCGGTCACGCGACCAGCGACGGCGCGTACTCGGCGGCGAGCGAGTCGCCCACGGCGAGGATGCGCTCGAGCTCGGCGAGCTGCGCCGGATTCGGGTCGACGAGCGGCGCGCGCACCGAACCGACGGGCAGGCCGCGCTGGCGGATTCCGGCCTTGATCAGCGAGACGCCGAAGCCCGGAACCTGGTCGCGCAGTCGCACGAGGGGAACGTAGAACTCCCGCAGCAGTCGCAGTCGGGTCAGCTCGTCTCCCGAGACGTAGGCGCGGTAGTGCGCGGTGGCGAGCTCGGGGATCATGGCGAACGCCGCCGACGAGTAGAGGGGAATTCCGAGGCCGCGGTAGGCGCCCTGCGTGAGCTCGGCGGTCAGCAGCCCGTTGAAGAACTGGAAGTCGCTTCGGCCGGACTCCCCGACCGCGAGCACGATCTCCTGCGCGAGGCCCACGTCGCCGATGCCGTCTTTGAAGCCGATCACTTTCGGGTTCGCGGCCAGGCGGCGCATGGCGGCGGGAGTGAAGCGAGCGGTGCCTCGGTGGTACACGATCACGGGCAGGCTGCTCGCGGCGGCGACCTGCTCGACATACGAGATGAGGCCTTCTACGGGTCCGCCCACGAGGTAGGGAGGAAGCACGAGCAGGGCGTCGGCTCCGGCCGCCTCGGCGCGGCGGGCCAGCTCGACCGCCTGGCCGAGCGGTCCGCCGGTGCCCGAGATCACGGGAACGCGGCCGCCGACGACCTCGACGGTGGCCGAGACGACGGCCGAGATCTCGTCGCCGGTCAGGGCGTGGAACTCGCCCGTGCCGCACGCCGGGAACACACCGCCGGGGGAGTGCTCCAGCCGCGACGAGACATGCTCGCGCAGCAGTCCGAGCTCGACCGCGCCCTGATCATCGAACGGGGTGACGGGAAAGAACAGCACGCCGTCGAAGGCGATGGGGGCGGTGGTCATGACACTCTCACTTCGGTCGGGAGGGATGAGGGATCGGGTTCAGTTCGCGCTTCGGTCGCCTCCTGCACGAGCTCGGTGCGCCAGCTGTAGCGCGGCTCCCAGCCGAGCAGCTCGCGCGCCTTGGCCGACGAGAAGGCGGGGCTCGTGCCGGTGAGCCCGGCCGCGAGACCGGATGCCTCGGGCAGGTACCGCGGGACCAGCTCGGCGAGCGGCTCCCGGGCCAGCGCGTCGGCCGCGCCGACGAAGAAGACCGAGCCGTTCGGGGCGAGCTCCGCGCGCTCGAGCCAGACGCGCACGAACTCGGCGGCATCCCGGGCGTCGAGGTAGTTGAACAGCGACACGGCGGCGAGCGACGGATCGTCGAGCCGGTCTGCCACCGTATGTCCCTGCTGCGTCGGTGCGCCCGCCCACTCCTCGGGCGGAATGACGAAGCACGGCCGGAAGACCCCGAAGGTCACGTTGTCGCTGTTGCGCACGAAGCGCTCGATCACGTTCTCGATCACCTGCTTCGAGAGGGCGTAGGCGTTCCAGGGCTCGACCGGGTGCGTCTCGTCGAGCGGCAGGAACCGAGGCGCCCAGCCCTTCGGATTGCCGTAGCCGAGCACGGTCGGGCTCGACGCGGCGAGCACCAGACGGGCACCGGATGCGACGGCCGCGTCGACCACGGAGAACGCCAACGCCGTATTGACGTTCAGGATGGTGGCCTCGGGGGCGCTGAACGGAACCGAGATCGCGGCCAGGTGCACGACCGCCTCGGGGGCGATCGCGATGAAAAGGGTGCGGGTCGCGTCGGCGTCGGTGAGGTCGGCCTGCAGCTGCGTTCCCGGCAGGCCGGCTACGCCCTCGCGGTCGATCGAGGTCACGTCGTGGCCGGCCTCGCAGAGCCCGCGAACCACGCTCTGGCCGAGCCGGCCGGAGCCGCCTGTGACGACGACTCTCATTTCGAGACCTCGCCATCGACGGCAGAATCTGTTGCGGCGGTGTCTTCTGCGAATTCCGCCAGTTTGGCGAACATGTCCTCGAGAAGAAAGCGCGTGTCGACGGTCTCGAGCACGAGGATGTCGCCGCCCCGGCCCTCGACGTAGCTGCCGTCGGGCGCGAAACGCACGGGCTTCTGTCGGCGGAAGACCCCGCTCCACGGTTCGAGCATCAGGCCGATCGCGGGGGAGTCGCCCAGCGAGCGACTCTCGATCGGCACCTTGTGGTGCGCGTCGTTGAACTCCACGATCTGCCGCACGAGGTAGCGGCCGAGCTCGCCGTGCGGCTCGACCTTGCGGCGCAGCTCCGCGTAGCCCACGCTCAGAAGCCGGTAGATCGTCGAGGGAACCTGCCAGACGGTGATGCCCGAGTCGAAGACCACGTTGGCCGCGGCGAGGTCGTTCTTGAGGTTGAACTCGGGCGACGACCCGAGCGGCACCACGTCGGGGTCGTAGGCGCCGCCACCGATCCAGATCACCACGACGTCGCGATCGATGATCGAGGGCTCCAGCAGAATGGCCGAGGCCATGTCGGTGAGCGGGCCGAGGAATCCGATGAAGAGAGGGCCGTCGCCGTCGGCCAGGGCTTCCGAGATGATGAGCCGCGATCCGTCGGAGTCGACGGGAGTCTGCTCGTCGGGCAGTGCATGGGCGCCGCCGTTCGCGACCGCCACCGTGCCCTCCCGACCGAGCATTTCCACCAGCAGGTCGATCTCGACGCGGGATTCGAGCATGCTCGTCTGCGTGCGCTGCGTGCCGAAATGTGCCGCGACCAGGCCGCGCACATCCAGCGTCGGCGACAGCAGCGCGTGAACGATCGCGAACTGGTCGTCGGCCTCGTTGCGGGCGTCGGTGTCGACGATCACCCGACGTCGCCGGGAGAGTGCGGAGGCGGTGCGTTCGGGGGGAGTCATACGATTCCTTCGCTGACGAGGTGGGCACGGTGAGAAGACGGAGAGGCGATGTCGTAGTGGCACACGAAGTCGTAGCTGCCCGAGCCGACGCGCAGCAGCACGCCGTCGCCGGTCTCGCCGAGCAGCTCGACGCCGGGTGCATCCGCCGCCGACACGCCCCCCTCGGTGACGCTCGACGCGAGTCGTGTCGGCAGTGAGACCTGGGCCGTGGAGCCGGGCGGAACGGTCACCTCGAGCCGGAAGACCCCGGCCTTATCGAGCATCCAGGCGCTGCGCGTGACGCCTCGCGCCGTCTGCTGCGACGCGGCGGCCCAGTGCATGGCGCGGCTCGGGCGGGGGCGGATGGCGAGCCGCTCGTAGGCCACCGACCCGGGCGCCTGGTCGATGCCGCCGACTGTTCCGTAGAGCCATTCGCCCACGGCGCCGAGGCTGTAGTGGTTGAACGAGTTCATGTTCGCGCTCTGGAATCCGCCTTCGGGGGTCCAGCCGTCCCAGCGCTCCCAGATCGTGGTCGCACCGGCCTCGACCGAGAACAGCCAGCTCGGATACTCGGTCTGCATCAGCAGCGAGTGCGCGATGTCGTCGTAGCCCCAGCGGCTCAGCACCGGGCACAGCTTCGAGACCCCGATGAACCCCGTCGAGAGACGCATCCCGTTGTCGCGCACGAGGTCGGCGAGCCGAGCTGCGGCGCCCGCCTCGAGCTCGGCCGGCAGCAGCGCGTAGTCGAGCGCGAGCAGGTAGCCGGTCTGGGTGTCGCCCGCGACGCGGCCGTCGGCCGTCACGTATTCGCGCTGAAACGCATCCCGGATGTCGTCGGCCAGCGCGGCGAATCGCGTCGCGTCGGCGTCATGGCCGAGCAGTGCGGCCGCGCGCGAGACGAGTCGCGCCGAGTTGGCGAAGTACGCGGTGGCGACGAGGTCCTTCGGGGTCTCGGGGCCGGCCTGCAACCAGTCGCCGTAATTGCGCCCCACTCGGGAGCGCCACAGCAGCGACGGGTTCTCACGCAGCACATGCTCGATCCAGCGCACCATCGGCGCGTAGGCCGTCTCGACCGCGCGCAGGTCGCCGTAGATGTCGTACAGCGCCAGGGGAATGATCACTCCGCCGTCTCCCCAGGCGGGAGCGCCATCACCTGACCAGCTGGCGACGGGGGCGATGTCGGGGAAGGCGCCGTCGGCGTTCTGGCCCACGATCACGTCGTCCATCCAGCTGGCGAAGAAGGTTCCGACGGTGGCGTTGCGGGCCGCGGTCGGCAGGAAGACCTGCGCGTCGGCGAGCCAGCCGAGCCGCTCGTCGCGCTGCGGGCAGTCGGTGGGAACCGACAGGAAGTTGCTGCGCTGGCTCCAGCGGATGTTCGATTCGAGCTGCATCACGGCGGGGTCGCCGCAGTCGAAGCTGCCCGACTCCTCGAGGTCGCTCGACACGACCCGGGCGGTCAGGTCATCGACGGTGAGTTCCGTGCGCAATCCGGCCACGCGCACGTAGCGGAAACCGTGGAAGGTGAAGTCGGGCTCGAAGATGTCGTCATCGATGCCGGCCGGGTAGAAGATGTCGCGTGCCTCGGCCCTGCGCAGGTTCTCCAGGTAGAGCTCGCCGGCGTCGTCGAGGGCCTCAGCGTGCAGCAGTTCGACGAGGTCGCCGGCAGAGGCACCGCGCACCCTCAGCCGCACGTGGCCCACGAGATTCTGGCCGAAGTCGACGATGTATGCCCCGTCGGGCATGGAGGTGACCGACCGCGGGGGAACGGTCCGAACGATCCGCATCGGCGGCGAGACGGCGGCTGTCACGAGAGAGGTGTCGCGCCCGAGAACGCGCGCGGCGATCCATACCGAGTCGTCGAACGCCGGCTCTGTCCAGCCCGCGACCTTGTTGCGCGCATCCTGGCCCTCGCCCATGAGCAGGTCTGCGTAGAGCCAGCGACCCCGCGACTCGCGCCACGTCTCGTCGGTGGCGACGATCTCGGTCGAGCCGTCGTCGTAGCTGAGGTGCAGCTCGGCGAGCAGCGCGGGGGCGTTGCCGTAGAGCTTGCCGGCGCGCCGCGGGTCGTAGCCCACGAAGCCGCTCCACCAACCGTCGGCGAGCGTGAAGGCCAGAGCGTTGCCGCCCCGGCGCAGCAGCTCGGTCACGTCGTGGCTCTGGTAGAGGATGCGGCTGGTGTAGTCGGTCCAGCCCGGCGCGAGCTGCTCGTCCGAGACCTGCTCGCCGTTGATCCAGGCGCGGTACAGGCCCTGCGCGGTCACGTGCAGGCGCGCCCTCAGCAGCGTCTTCTCGATGGGCACCTCACGGCGCAGCAGCGAGGGCGGCTGCAGCATGCGCGAGTTCAGGGTGAAGTCGTCGTTCGCCGGAGGAAGCAGCGCGGGGCGGTCCCGCGTGTCGCGTCCGATCCACACGCCGCGCCAGCTCGAGGGTTCGACGAGGCCGGTCTCGAAGAAGGCGTGCTTCGGGGCCGACTCGCGCCCGTCCTCGTCGGTGACCGTGAGCATCCATTCGTAGCGCGTGGTGCGCTCGAGAGCGTCGCCGGCGTACTCGACGCCCAGCTGGGCGGTGGATGCGACGGTGCCCGTCGACCAGACCCGCCGCCGGGCGCCGTCGGGCGCCACCGCGTCGACCTCGATGCGGTACGCCGTCTGTGCGGCGCCGCGCCGGGTCGACGCGAGACGCCACGAGAAGCGGGGCGCATCCTGTTCGATGCCGAGCGGCGAGTCGAGGTACTCGGTCTGCAGATCGTAGGGGTCGAGGGGCATGGAACTAATCCTGTCGCGCGGCGGCCGTGCGGCCGAGCCTCGTGTCGATCGCCACGGCGCCGAGCACGAGCGGGCCGAGGCAGACGATGGTGAGCATGGGGGTGAAGAGCGCCAGGGCGATCGAGGTGCCGAGAGCGCCGGCGAGCAGCAGGCTGCCACCGAGGTCTTCGCCGAGGGCCGCGAAGGAGCGCTGCACGGTCGGGATCCAGCGCAGGCCGGGGCGCCAGGCGGCGGCGGTTCGGATGCCGAGCACGGCGACCACGGCTGAGACGACGCCGAGCGCGATCCACATGACGGGATTCTCGCCGAGGCCGGCGTAGAGAGCGAACAGGTCGACGACGAGCACGAGGCCCAGGGCGGCGGGGATCACGATGACGCCGACCGACGAGCGCACGGCCGTGCGGAACTCACGCCAGAACGCGGCGGGGGTGATCTTTCCCTCGCCGCGGGTGCGGGCGCGGAGGATCGCGCATCCGGCCACGAACCCGGCGAACCCGGTGACGAGCGGGATGAACGACAGCAGCACCATGATGCCCACGACGAGGCAGTCGGCCAGCGACGAGATCGGGCCCTCGTAGCGCTGGAGGAAGGCCTGTCGGTGCGGGCGGGTGCGGTTCTTCTCTGCGGTACTCATGGTCTGACCCGCCCTAACCCTTGAGGCCCGAGGTCGCGACGCCGTCGACGAGGTATCGCTGGAACACCGCGAAGAAGATCACCACGGGCAGGATGGCGAGCACACTCATGGCGAACATGGGGCCGAAGCTCGACGCGGACGTCTGGTCGACGAACAGGCGCAGGCCGAGCTGCAGCGTGTAGGTGTCGGGGTTGTTGAGGTAGATGAGCTGGCTGAAGAAGTCGTCCCAGCTCCAGATGAACGAGAAGATCGTGGTCGTGATCAGCGCCGGGGTGAGCAGCGGGAAGATCACGTAGCCGAAGGTGCGGTACGGGCCGGCTCCATCGATGGTGGCCGCCTCGTCGAGCTCGCGGGGGATTCCCTTGATGAACTGCACGATGAGGAACACGAAGAACGCCTCGGTGGCGAGGAACTTCGGCAGCACCAGCGGAAGGAAGGTCCCGATCATGCCGAGCTGCTGGAAGATGATGAACTGCGGAATGAGCACCACGTGCATGGGCAGCATGATCGTCACGAGCATGAAGGCGAAGAAAGGTGCGCGCATCCTGAAGCGCAGGCGGGCGAAGGCGTAGGCGGCGAGCGTGCACGAGAACACGTTGCCGACCACGGCGAGCGTCGAGATGAGCAGCGAGTTGCCGAGCATGGTCCAGAAGCTCAGACCGCCCACGCCCTCGAAGACCGTGGCGTAGTTGTCGAAGGTGAACGCATCGGGCAGCACGTTCATGTTCGTGAGGATCTCGGTTCCCGGCTTGAACGACGAGCCGAGCAGCCAGGCGACGGGGTAGAGCAGCAGCGCGAGCAGGGCGAGGCAGAACACGTGCCAGACGATGGATGCGACGCGCGAGCGCCCGGTCTTGGCGCGTTGGGCGGCGCGCGGCGGGCGCCTCTCGATGATCGTGGCCATTATTTCTCCTCCCCGGAGTAGAAGACCCACGCCCTCGAGCTGCGGAAGATCAGCGCTGTGACGATGCCGATGGCGACGAGCAGCACCCAGGCCATGGCCGAGGCGTAGCCCATGTCGAAGGCGGTGAAGGCCCGGTCGTAGAGATAGAGCGTGAAGAACAGGGTCGAATCGATCGGGCCGCCGCGGCCGCCCGAGATGATGTACGAGGCGGTGAACGCCTGGAAGGCGTTGATGACCTCGAGCACCAGGTTGAAGAAGATGACCGGCGAGAGCATCGGAACGGTGACCGACCAGAAGGTGCGCAGCCTGCCCGCGCCATCGACGGCGGAGGCGTCGTAGAGGTCCTGCGGAATCTGCTTGAGTCCGGCGAGGAAGATCACCATGGGAGCTCCGAACTGCCAGATGGCGAGGATCACGAGCACATAGAGCGAGAGCTTGGGGTTGGAGATCCACCCGCCGCCGTCGATGCCGACGGTGGAGAGGCCGTTGTCGACCACGCCGTCGTTGGCGAAGAGCGTGCGCCAGACGAGGGCCACGGCCACGCTCGCGCCGAGCAGCGAGGGTGCATAGAACGCCGAACGGTAGAAGCCCTGCCCGCGCCGCGCCTTGTTGAGCAGCAGCGCGATGGCGAGAGCCGCCAGCAGCTTGAGCGGCGCCGCGACCAGAACGTAGTTCAGGGTCACGCCGACCGCGCTCCAGAACCGCGGGTCGTCGACCATGCGCTGGTAGTTGGCGATGCCGATGAACTCGGGTGCCGAGAACAGGTCGTAGTCGGTGAACGAGAGATAGAGGGAGGCGATCATCGGGCCGACCGTGAGGAGGGCGGCGCCGATGAGCCAGGGGGTCAGGAAGACGTAGGCCGCGCCGTTCTTGCCGGTGCGCCCGGTGCGGGGTCTCTGCCGGGATGCTTTCGCCGGGGGTTGGGCGGGGGCAGTGAGGGCACTGTCCGTCGGTCGATCGACTGCAACGGTCATGGATGTGGCCTACGTCTTCCTGTGTTCGCGGGTTCGGTGGTGCCTAGGAGATGGCCGAGGTGATCGAGGCGACCGTGGCCTTCGCCGCGTCCTTCAACTCCGTCTGGCCGAAGATGATCTGCTCGTAGGCGAGAGTGAAGTCGGCCGGGATGGTGCTGGCACCGGCCGGGGCGAGCGGCGCCGGAGCCTGGAACGTGTCCTGGTACTCGGAGACGAAGTCGCTCACGGTCTTGTTGCCGCCCTCGAGCGTCGGCGAGATCGCCTCGTAGGTGGCCGAGTTGGTCGGGATTCCGCGCGACAGGCCGAGGATCTTTCCGGCCTCTGAGTCGTTGATGATGAAGTCGAGCAGCTTCGCAGCCGCCTCCGGGTGCTTGGACTTCGACGAGACCGCGGCGACGTTCGTGCCGTTGAGTGTCATGCCCGACTCATCGGTGTCGGTCGGGAACGGCGCGATGGCGATGTTCTCGGCGCCGAGCGTGTCGGAGTACGCGCCGGTCAGCGACGCGGCCGAGAACTCGGCGGCGCTGATGCCGCGGGCGAGGCCCGAGTTCTGCATGCTCTGGTCGATGGTCGAGGTGGTCTCGGCATCGGTGGTCGTTCCGGCTTCGCGCAGTTCGCCGGCGAGGGTCCACCAGTCGGCGAGGTCCTTCTCGGTGAAGCCGACCTCTCCGTCTTCGGTGAAGAGGTGCTTGCCGTTCTGCAGCAGGTACATCTCGAAGTAGGCGATCTGTCCACCCGGGTCGCTGAGGGCTGCGGTCTTGCCGTCCGACGCCCCGCGGATCTTCTCTCCGGCCGCCTTGAGGTCGTCCCAGGTGAAGTCGGCTCCGGGAGCCTCGGCTCCGGCCGCCGCCCAGACGGTGGGGTTGTAGACCATCGCGTTGTTGGCGAGGCCCAGCGTGAGGCCCATGACGGTGTCGTCGATGGTGCCGACCTTCAGGGCCTCTTCGGTGATGTCCTCGGTGCGGATGGTGCCGTCGTCGATGTAGTCGGTGAGCGGGGTGAGCGCGTTCTTCGACGAGTACTCGCGCACGCTCTCCATGGGGATGAGGAAGAGGTCGGGCGCTCCACCACCGGCGATCTGCGTGGCGAGCTTGGGGATGTACGCGTCGATCGTGGAGAACGACGACTTCACGGTGATGTCGGGGTTGGCCTCTTCGAACAGGTCGATCGCCTGCTCTGTGAGCGCGGCACGCTCGTCGTTGCCCCACCAGGTGAAGCTGATGGTCACGGGGCCGGATTCGGCCGTGTCGTCTGGTGATCCCGAGCTGCAGGCGGTTGCGCCCACCAGCGTCAGGGCCGCGATTCCGGCGAGTGCGATGACTCCCGGTCGTGTGCGTCGTGGCATGGGTTTCTCCTCTTTGAGTCTCCGGTCACACGCGGCGCCGGTGCCTGGGTTGTGGTCGGTACACTCTGTCACAAGAAACCGGTTTCCCGCAATAATCGAATTTCACAGACCGGGATAGATCAGAAGTTGCCTGGATTAGAGCCGATCAGTGGTCGCCCTACGAAATGGCGACTTCCGTCGACCATCGGATTCGCTATACAGTGAGGAACCGGTTTCTACCTCCGACCGTCCTCAGACCCACGCAGAAGGAGCGAGCAGTGTCGCTCACGCCCCGCCCCGCCCATGGCCTCGGCTACACCAATCCGATCCTCGACGCCGACTGGCCCGACCCCGACGTCACCCGTGTCGGCGAGCAGTACGTGCTCGTCGCATCCAGCTTCAATCGCTCGCCAGGGCTGCCGGTTCTCGTCTCCGACGACTTCGTGCACTGGAGCATCGCCTCGCACGCCCTCGCCCGCATTCACCCGGTGGAGCACTTCGAATTCCCTCGACACGGCCAAGGGGTATGGGCGCCCTCGATCCGGTTCCACGATGGGCTGCTGCGCATCTACTACCCCGATCCCGATCGCGGCATCTTCGTGGTGACGGCGCCCGGCCCTGAGGGGCCATGGAGCGAGCCCATCGCCGTGCTCGAGGGCCTCGGCCTGATCGACCCCTGCCCGCTGTTCGACGGTGAGCACGTCTACCTCGTGCACGGCTGGGCCGCATCGCGCAGCGGTCGCTCGAACGAGCTGACCGTGGTCGAGCTCGACGCGTCGGGAACCAGGCCTGTCGGCATGCCGCGCACGGTGATCGACGGCGACGAGGTGCCGGGCTGCAGCACTCTCGAGGGGCCGAAGTTCTATCGCCGCGGCGAGCACTACTACGTCTTCGCGCCCGCCGGCGGCGTGGCGACGGGGTGGCAACTGGCTTTCCGCTCGACATCTCCGTGGGGTCCATACGAGTCGCGAATCGTGCTCGAACAGGGCGAGACCGCGGTCAACGGACCGCATCAGGGAGGCTGGGTCACGGCGGACGACGGCAGTGACTGGTTCGTGCACTTTCAGGACACCGGGGCCTTCGGTCGAGTCGTGCACCTGCAGCCCGTGAGCTGGAACGACGGGTGGCCGCTCATGGGCGAGCCGCGCGAGGGCCTGCCGGGTCAGCCCGTGGCTGGGATGCGTCGGTCGAGTGGCAGCGCGACGAAGGAGTCGGCGTCTCGAGACCACCACCGCTTCGCCCGACCCGGTGCCGGCGTTCCCACGCGCAGCGACGATTTCGCCGCCACCTCCCTGGCGCCGCAATGGCACTGGCAGGCCAATCCACGCCCCGGCCAGGTGACGCTTCGAGGGGATGGAGCGCTCGTGTTGCCGCTTCGGAGCAACGATTCCGGCAATCTGCGAACGCTGCCCCAGGTTCTCTCGCAGCAGCTGCCGCAGTCGCCGACCGCGGTGACGACCTCGCTGCATCTCGACAGCCGAGTGGAAGGTGCCCGCGCGGGCCTCACCGTGCTCGGAACCGAGTACGCGTGGATCGGCCTCGTCGTCTCCGACGGCAGTGTGCACGTCACCGGCGGAGTCGGGCCTGGCCATCGCGGCGACCGGGCGTTCGTCGAACCGGCGCCCGTCGCATCCGGTGCCCCCGTCGAACTGAGGCTGCGGTCGACGAGCGACGCCCGCGTCGACGTCGCCTGGCGGCAGGGAGACGGGGAGTGGACCGAGGCGATCATGCCGTTCCGGGCGAAGCAGGGAACGTGGATCGGCGCCGAGATCGGGCTGTTCTCGGCAGCCCCGTACGGCGCCGTCGACACCGGTGAGGCCGTGTTCGGCGCCATCGATATCCGCACCGATCGAGAAGGGAACGTCGCATGAGCCGCGAACGCTACGGGATGGTCGGCACCGGTCACCGGGCCGAGATGTACATCGACGCCCTCATCGGGCCGCACTCCGACGTGGCCGAGCTCGTGGCCTGGAGCGACTCGAACCCGGGCCGCCTCGACTATTACGCCGACAAGGTGCGCGCCGCCGGGTTCGCCGACCCGGTGCGCTTCGACCCCGCCGCCCTCGCCGACACCGTGCGCGCGCAGCGGCTCGACCGGATCATCGTCACCACCCCGGACTTCACGCACGCCGGGTTCGTGTCGGCCGCGCTCCTCGCCGGCGCCGACGTGGTCGTCGAGAAGCCGCTCACCATCGACCGCGCGGGGCTCGACACGATCCGCGCCGCCGTCGAGCAGTCGGGCCGCCGCGTCGTGACCACGTTCAACTACCGCTACAGCCCCCGCAACAGCGCACTGCGCACGCTCATCGCCGAGGGATCGATCGGGCGGGTCACCTCGGTGCACTTCGAGTGGGCGCTCGACACCATGCACGGCGCCGACTACTTCCGCCGCTGGCACCGCGACAAGGCCAACTCGGGAGGCCTGCTCGTGCACAAGTCGTCGCACCACTTCGACCTCGTCAATTGGTGGATCGACTCGTCGCCCGTGCGCGTCTTCGCGAGCGGAGGCCTGCGCTTCTACGGGGAAGGGAACGCAGCCCCGCGCGAGCGCACGGGGGCCGACCCCTTCGCCCTCGACATCGCCGCGGACCCGCGACTCAAGGCCCTCTATGTCGACACCGTCGCCCACGACGGCTACCACCGCGACCAGAACGTCTTCGGCCCGGGAATCACCATCGAGGACAACCTCGCCGTGCTCGTCGACTACGCATCCGGTGCCACGATGTCGTACTCGCTCAACGCGCACAGCCCCTGGGAGGGTTACCGGGTCACTGTCAACGGCACCGAGGGCCGCGCCGAGCTCGAGGTCGTCGAACGCAGCTCGGTGCTTCTGGATGCCGACGGCCGGGCCGTGCTCGACCCCAGCGCGAATCCCGTGGCAGGCCCCGCCGACACGGTGCGCCCGATGACGGAACGCCTCGTGCTGCAGCGGCACTGGGAGTCCGCGCGCGAGGTGCCCATCGCCGAGGGCATCGGCGGTCACGGAGGCGGCGACGCGTTCCTTCTCGAGCACCTCTTCACCCGTGTCGAATCGGATGCGCCGCTCGGCCGGGTGGCCGGCTTCGACGACGGCGTGCGCGCGGTGTCGGTCGGCATCGCGGGGAACGAATCGCTGCGCACCGGCCTGCCGGTCAGCCTCCCTTTCGATCCGCATCGCTGAGCGCGCCTTCCATGGGATCATCGATCACGGGCAGCGGCGACGACGCCGCACGCTCCGCATTCCGACACCGCGACCGGCTGGAGCTCGAATGACACGCGACACCTCCGCGCCCACGACACCCGGCGCATCCACCCCGGCCACCATCGCGCAGGTCGCGACGGCCGCCGGGGTCTCGCGGGCGACCGTGTCGCGGGTCATGAACGGCCGCGCGACGGTCGCTCCGGTCATCGCCGAGCGCGTGCGCCAGGCGGTGCGCGATCTCGACTACACGCCCTCGACCGTCGCCCGCAGCCTCTCGCTCGGCCGCACGAACACCGTCGCGCTCGTCGTTCCCGACCTCGCCAACCCGATGTTCCAGCAGGTTCTGCGCGGGGTCACCCAGGCCGCGGCCGTCGACGGCTACCGCGTGCTGGTCGCCGACTCCGCAGAGAACGTCGACGAGGAGAGGCTGCTCGCGATCGAGGCGCGCATGCGCTGCGACGCCCTCGTGCTGTGTGCGCCCCGTATGCCGATCGCGCAGCTCACCGAGCTGCTGCCCCGGGTCTCGCCGACCGTCGTCATCAACCGCGACCTCGGGGCGCTCGCGGCCCCCGCCCTGTCGATCGACTACGCGTCCGGCATCAAGGGGCTCATGGCGCACCTTCTGTCGCTCGGGCACACGCGTTTCCTGTTCCTCGGCGGACCCGAGCAGAGCGCGTCGAACCAGGAGCGGATCGAGGGGCTGAGCGAGATCGCTGCCTCGCATCCGGCAATCACGATCGACACCGTCACGTGCGGCGCCGCGATCGAAGACGGGTACGCGGCGGCGGAGGCCGTGCTCTCGAACGGGGCCACGGCCGTGCTGGCGTTCAACGACCTCGTCGCCGTGGGGCTTCTGGGGCGGCTCGCCGAACTCGAGGTCCCCGTTCCCGCACGAGTCTCGGTGACGGGATTCGACGACATCCAGTTCGCCCGCTTCGCCACACCCTCGCTCACGACCATGTCGGTGCCGCAGATGGAGCTCGGCCGCCAGGCCTGGGCGCAGCTGCGCGAATTGCTCGAGGGCGGCCAGCCGGAGCACGCGGTGTTCTTCCGGCCGAGGCTCGAGGTGCGTTCGAGCACGGGGCCCGTGCCGGATGCCGTGGGCCCGGTTCTCGGCGCATGACCGCTTCGAGTGCACCCTCGGCCCACGATCGCGCGGTGAAGCGCGCCAGGCTGCTCGCGATCCTCGACGAGCGCGACGCCGAGAGCCTCGTGCTGTCGAGCCACGGCGCGCTGGCCTGGTACCTCGACGGGGCTCGCACCCACACGAGCCTCATGGGCGATCCCGTTCTGCAGGTGAGGGTCGATCGCGAGGGCGATGCGGTCTCGGCATTCTCCAACGAGGCCGCGCGGCTGCTCGCCGAGGAGCTTCCGTCGGGCATCGAGGTCTCGACCGTGCCGTGGTTCGGAGCGCTGGGCGACGGGTTCGCCGGTTCTGCCGGTGCCACAGTGGAGCGCTCGCTTGTCGAGTCCGACATCGCGGCCGAACTGCGGGCGGCCCGTGCATCTCTTCTTCCCGCAGAACTCGCGCGCTACCGCGCCCTCTGCGTCGACGCGGCCGAGTCCATGACCGATGCTCTCTCGGCCGCCTCGCCGGGCCAGTCCGAGCGGGCGCTCGCGGCATCCGTCGGCGCCGGGCTGCTGGAGCGCGGAGCCGACCCGATCGTGCTCATGGTGTCGGGGCCTGCTCGAGCCGGCTTCAGGCATCCGCTGCCCGGCGACGAGCCGGTCGGCTCGCGCGCCATGGTCGTGGCCTGCGCCAGGCGGCACGGAATGATCGCGAACATCACGCGCTGGGTGAGCTTCGGGGCACCGGCCGCCTCGCCCGGCTCGGGCGATCGCGCCGAGGCCGAGCGGCGCATCCTCGAGGTGGAGGCCGCCTACCTCGACGCGACGACCGCGGGCGCGACCCTGGCGTCGGCGTTCGAGGCCGGATGCGCGGCGTACGGCCAGGCGGGATTTGCGGCCGACGAGTGGCGAAACCACCACCAGGGAGGCGCCGCCGGCTACAACGGACGCGACCCGCGCGCGACATCGGAGACCCGCGATGCGATCCAGCTCAACCAGGCCTTCGCGTGGAATCCCAGCGCTCCCGGGGTGAAGGTCGAGGACACGGTGCTTCTCGGCCCATCCGGAATCGAGTCGCTCACCGTCGACCCGCGCTGGCCTACGGTGCAGCACGCGGGCCGAGCCCGCCCGGCCGAACTGCGCCTGTAGCCCAGCTCTACGCGTAACTAGTTCAGGAGGAGCGGCCGGCCGGCGCCACTATCCACACGGCGACGCGCTCCTCCTGAATAGGTCGCGCGCTCCTTCCTCGCGCTGATCGAGTAGGCCGCCCGCGGCCGTATCGAGGCCACCCGACGCAGTGAACGGGCGGAGCTCAGTACATCCGAGCCGAATACGGCGTTGGATCGTCGCATCTCCGCCCATTCCGCCGTGTCCACCTCACCGCTACCCTGATCTGAAACGCTTCAACCGGCCGCACGAACACAGGAGTTCCCGCTATGCCCCTCGATCCGCACATCGCCGCGCGCATCCACCTGCTCGAGGGCATCCCCGGCTGGGACTCGGGCCGCACCAACCCCGAGCACGCTGCCGCCTTCACCGAATTCGCCATCGACCCGGAGCCCTACGAGCTACCCGTGAACGTCGAGATCGGCGATGATGTCGTCGCCGGCCCGCACGGCCCCATCCCCGTTCGCATCTATCGCCCATCCGGCACAACAGGCCTGTTGCCGGCCCTGCTCTGGAACCACGGCGGCGGCTTCGTCGGCGGCGACCTCGACATGAACGAGTCCCACGTCACGAGCGCCGAGCTCGCCCACCGCGCCCGCGCGCTCGTCGTCGCGGTCGACTACCGGCTCGCGAATGACGGTGTTCAGTATCCGGTTCCGGTCGACGATGTCGAGGCCGCGTGGCTCTGGCTTGCGGCTCACGCAGATGGTCTGGGGGTGGATGCCCGCCGCATCGCGATCGGCGGTGCGAGCGCGGGGGCCAACCTGGCCGCCGCGACGGTCGTGCGGCTCGTCGCGACGGGCGGCATCCTGCCGTCGAGGCTGCTGTTGGCCTACCCGGCGCTGCATTTTCCGTTCCCCGCCCTCTCCGACGAGGTGCAGGCCGTGATGGCGACTCTCCCAGACATGATCCGGTTCCACCCCGAGGGCTCCCGCCGCATGCTGCTGAACTACGCCGGCCGGAGCGTGGACCTGCCGCCCGAGGTGATGCCCGGACACGCGCCGCTCGCGGGGTTCCCGGCCACGCGCATCCTGGTCAGCGAGTACGACGACATCAGGCCGTCGGGAGAGCTGTTCGCCGAGCAGCTGGCCGAGGTGGGAGTGCTTGTCGAGACCCAGCTCGCGACGGGAATGCTGCACGGACATCTGAACCGCACGCCGACGCTGCCGGAGGTCTCGCGGTCGCTCGACTTCTTCGCGGAGGCGCTGCGCGCAGGGACGACCGCCTGAGTTCCCCTTCGACAGGCTCAGGGAGCGGGAGTAAGGCTCAGGAAGGTCCGAAACACCCCGGCAACAACGCCGCACTAGGCTCGGGTCATGGTTGACCTGTTCGCCGGCTACGGCGCCACACTCACCCCCCGTTCGTCGCGAGGGTCCGCGAGTGCCTGGGACGAGATGTTCCCCGAACCCAGCTCTCTGGCCCCCGTCGAGGCGCGCGCCGCCTATAAAGACGTGTACCAGGCGCTGGCCCGCATGACGCAGGAGGAACTGCGCGGGCGCACCGACGCCCTGGCCAGTTCCTACCTCGCCCAGGGCGTGACGTTCGACTTCGCGGGCGAGGAGCGGCCCTTCCCCCTCGACGCCGTTCCGAGGGTGATCGAGCAGAAGGAGTGGGTGACCGTCGAGGCCGGAATCAAGCAGCGCGTGCGCGCTCTCGAGGCCTTTCTCGCCGACATCTACGGCCCCCAGCACGCGGTGCGCGACGGAGTCATCCCGGCCGGCCTGATCAGCTCGTCGAGCCATTTCCACCGCCAGGCTGCGGGCATCGTCTCGGCCAACAACGTGCGCATCCAGGTGTCGGGCATCGACCTGATCCGCGATGAGAAGGGCGCCTGGCGGGTGCTCGAAGACAACGTTCGTGTTCCGTCGGGCGTCAGCTACGTCATCTCCAATCGCCGGGTCATGGCGCAGACGCTGCCCGAACTCTTCGTGAGCATGCGCGTGCGCCCCGTCGGCGACTACCCCAACAAGCTGCTGCAGGCCCTGCGCGCCTCGGCGCCCGCCGGCGTCGACGACCCGAACGTGGTCGTGCTCACCCCCGGCGTCTACAACTCCGCCTACTTCGAGCACACGCTGCTGGCACGACTCATGGGCGTCGAGCTCGTCGAGGGCCGCGACCTGTTCTGCTCGGGCGGCAGGGTCTGGATGCGCACCACGGCCGGTCCGATGCGCGTCGACGTGATCTATCGCCGGGTCGACGACGAGTACCTCGACCCGCTGCAGTTCCGCGCCGACAGCCAGCTGGGCTCGCCCGGCATCATGATGGCCGCGCGGCTCGGGAACGTGACCATCGCCAACGCGGTCGGCAACGGTGTGGCAGACGACAAGCTCGTCTACACCTACCTGCCCGACCTCATCCAGTACTACCTGGGCGAGAAGCCGATCATCCCCAACGTCGACACGTGGCGCCTCGAAGACCCGGCCTCGCTCGAGGAGGTGCTCGACCGCCTCGACGAACTCGTCGTGAAGCCCGTCGACGGATCGGGCGGCAAGGGCCTCGTTGTCGGGCCGGCGGCATCCAAAACCGAGCTCGAGACGCTGCGCAAGCGGCTGCTCGAAGACCCGCGTGGCTGGATCGCGCAGCCGGTCGTGCAGCTCTCGACGATCCCCACGCTGGTCGAAGACGGGATGCGGCCGCGTCACGCAGACCTGCGGCCGTTCGCCGTCAACGACGGCAGCGACATCTGGGTTCTGCCCGGCGGGCTCACGCGGGTGGCGCTTCCCGAGGGCGAGCTCGTCGTGAACTCGAGCCAGGGCGGCGGATCGAAGGACACGTGGGTCATCGGCCTCGAGCCCGATTTCTTCCAGGAGTCCTCGGCCCGCAACATCCAGGGCCTGGTGGCCGACCAGGCGGCGAACACGCAGTCGATTCCGATCGTGGGCAAGCACGCGGTCGACCACTCTCCTCAGGACAAGCCCAACAACGACCAGCAGCAACAGCAGCAGCAGGCGCGCTGGAGCCCGGGGCACCCGCCCTTGCCGACCGTCCGTTCCCTGAGCCTGTCGAAGGGAGCCCGTCTCGACAGGCTCGACGAGCGGGGTCTCCGTTCCCTGAGCCTGTCGAAGGGAGCCCGTCTCGACAGGCTCGACGAACGGAGTCTCCGTTCCCTGAGCCTGTCGAAGGAAACCAGGCTCGACGAGCGGAGCGAAGGAGAAGACGCATGCTGAGCCGCATCGCCGAGAGCCTCTTCTGGATCGGGCGCTACATCGAGCGCAGCGACGGCACCGCCCGCATCCTCGACGTGCACCTGCAGCTCCTGCTCGAAGACCCGTGGATCGAGGAGGACCTCGCCTGTCGCTCGCTCCTCGCCCTCATGGGCAGCGAGGTCCCCGGACCCGAGCGTGAACTCACGCGACAGGACGTGCTCGCGACCCTCGCGGTAGACCGCACGCATCCCGCATCCATCGCCTATTCGCTCGGAGCAGCCCGCGAGAACGCCCGTCGGGCGCGCGAGATCGTGTCGACCGAGCTGTGGGAGTGCCTCAACACGACCCGGGCGAAGATGCCGCGCAAGATCGCGGGCGAGAAGACCCACGAGTTCTTCGGCTGGGTGCGCGAACGCGCGGCGCTCGCGGTGGGCATCGTCGAGTCCGGCACGAGCCGCGACGAGGCCTGGCACTTCTTCAACCTCGGTCGTTCGCTCGAGCAGGCCGACATGACGGCTCGCCTGCTGGCGACGAGAAGCCTCACCGAGGCATCCGGCCCGAGCTGGACGACCATTCTGCGATCGTGCGGCGCCTACGAGACCTATCTGCGCACCTACCGGGGCGTGCCGTCGGCGCGCAACGCGGCCGAGTTCTTGCTGCTCGACCGGCTGTTCCCGCGGTCGATCATCTTCTCGGTCTCGCGGGCGGAGGAGTCGCTGCGCGCGATCGAACCCCGCAACGACCGGGTCGGCGTCACCGACAGGGCGCAGCGACTGCTCGGCCAGATCCGCAGCCAGCTCGAGTACCGCCCGATCATGGACATCCTGCACGAGCTGCCGAAGCACATGGACAGCGTGCAGGATGCGACATCGACGGCATCCGAGGCGATCCGGCAGCGCTACTTCCCCACCAACGCCGCCCCTTCCTGGACGGGAGAGAACACATGAACCGGCTTCGCATCCGGCACGTCACCGGTTACCGCTACGAGGGCGAGGTGGCGGCCTCGTACAACGAGGCGCGCATGCTGCCCGTGTCGAGCTCCGACCAGTTCGTGCTGTACTCCAACCTCGAGATCGCGCCCGTGTCGAGCAACCACAACTACCTCGACTACTGGGGCACCCGGGTCTCGAGCTTCGAGGTGCTGACCCCGCACAAGGAGCTGTCACTCACGGCGAACAGCCTCGTCGAGGTGCGTCCGCGTGCGCACCAGCCGCACAAGGTCGGCTGGGAGTCGCTCGCCGACGCGGCCGCCAAGGCCACCTCGTACGTCGAGCATTCGAAGCAGACCCGCCTGACCGACCCGGCCGACGACATCGTCGAGCTCGCCAACGAGATCGCATCGCGCTACGACAGCCCGTGCGAGGCCGCCCTCGAGATCTGCTCGGCGATCGGCGACCAGATGCAGTACGTGCAGGGTGTCACCCACGTGCACTCCACGGCCAAGGACTCCTGGGCAGACAAGCGCGGCGTCTGCCAGGACATCGCGCACATCGCGCTCGGTGCGCTGCGCTCGGTCGGAATCCCCGCACGCTACGTCTCGGGCTACCTGCACCCGAAGCCGAACGCCGAGATCGGCGAGACGGTCGCGGGGGAGTCGCACGCCTGGGTCGAGTGGTACTGCGGCGACTGGCGCGGCTTCGATCCCACGAACTCGATCGACATCGGAGACCGCCACGTGACGGTGGGCCGCGGCCGCGACTACAACGATGTTGCCCCGCTGCGCGGCGTCTACGCCGGACCTTTCGGGTCGAGCCTCTTCGTGACCGTGGAGATCACCCGCGAGAGCTGAGCGCGTCGTTCCCTGAGCCGGTCGTTCCCTGAGCCCGTCGAAGGGCGCCTTCCCTTCGACAAGCTCAGGGAACGGCGACACGGGTTCCCTTCGACAAGCTCAGGGAACGGCGACACAATGGGCACGTGCCCCAGTTTCTCAGCGACCACGGCGTCGCGATCCACTACTCCGCCTGGCCCATCGAGAACCCGCGCGGCATCGTGCAGATCGTGCACGGCCTCGGCGAGCACTCGGGGCGGTACGCCGAACTCGCCGGCCGGCTGAACGCATCCGGATACGCCGTCTACGCGCACGACCTGCGCGGCCACGGCGAGACGGCGCGGCTGCCCGGCGGAGAGACGCAACCCGGCCATCGCATGGGCCCCGACGGCGTGCGCACGGCCGAGTCCGACATCCTGCGCTTCACCCGGCTGCTGCGCGACGAGGTGCCCGGCGTTCCCCTCGTGGCCCTCGGCCACAGCCTCGGGTCGCTGCTGCTGCAGCGGGTCGTCAACAGCCGGTCGACGGTGTTCGACGGCGTCGTGCTCACGGGCACGGCATTGCGGATGCCGGGGTCGATGGATGGCGGCGACCTGACGCGGCGTCACCGCCCGGCCCGTGGCCGGGGCACGGGGTTCGAATGGCTGAGTCGCGACGTGGCCATGCAGCAGAAGGCCGCCGACGACGCGTACATGTTCGAGGCGAAGGCGCTGAAGGAGCTCGGCGTGCGCGACGGGCTGCGACTGTTCGGCGTGCCCTCTCGTCGCATCCGGCGCGATCTGCCGGTGCTGATCATGGGAGGCTCCGACGACATCCTGGGCGGAACCGCCAGCATGCGCCGGCTGGCCAAGGCCTATACGCAGCGCTCGAAGCTCGCCGACGTCGAGGTCGTGGTGTTTCCGGATGCCCGGCACGAGGTCTTCAACGAGACGAACCGTGCCGACGTGGCCGACCGCCTCGTCGACTGGCTCGAGCACCATACGGCGCAGTGATCAGCGCGGCGTAGGCTGGCTGCATGCATGGTGAGTACAAGGTTCCCGGCGGCAAACTCGTGGTCGTCGACCTCGACCAGGTCGATGGTCGCATCGCGAACTTCCGACTGGCGGGTGACTTCTTCCTCGAGCCCGACGACGCTCTCCCGCTGATCAACGCGGCTGTCGAGGGCCTGCCGGTCGAGAGCGATGCGGCCACGATCGCGGCCGCCGTCAAGGCGGCGCTGCCCGAGGGGGCGCAGCTGCTCGGCTTCAGCCCCGAGGCCGTGGCGGTCGCCGTGCGCCGCTCGCTCGCGAAGGCCACCGGATGGCGCGACTACGACTGGCAGGTCATCCACTCGAAGGCCGTTCCGCCGGTCGAGCAGATGGCTCTCGACGAGGTGCTCGCGGTCGAGGTGGGCGAGGGGCGTCGACAGCCCACGATGCGCATCTGGGAGTGGGAGTCGCCGGCAGTTGTGATCGGCAGCTTCCAGTCGCTGAAGAACGAGGTCGACCTCGAGAACGCGGCGAAGTACGGATTCGATGTGGTCCGACGCATCTCGGGCGGTGGCGCGATGTTCATGGAGGCCGGGTCGGTCATCACCTATTCGATCTACGTTCCCGCCGCCCTCGTCTCGGGGATGACCTTCGCCGATTCCTACGCCTTCCTCGACGAGTGGGTCATCATCGCCCTGAAGTCGCTCGGCATCGACGCGCACTACGCGCCGCTGAACGACATCACGAGCCCCACGGGCAAGATCGGCGGAGCGGCCCAGAAGAGACTCGGCAACGGCGCCGTCGTTCACCACGTCACCATGAGCTACGACATGGATGGCGAGAAGATGGTGCAGGTGCTGCGCATCGGCCGCGAGAAGATGAGCGACAAGGGCACCAAGTCGGCAGCGAAGCGCGTCGACCCCCTGCGCAGCCAGACGGGTCTGTCGCGGGCCGAGATCATCGACAAGATGATCGCCACCTTCACCGGCCTCTACGGGGCGACCCCCGGCGACATCACCGACGACGAGTACGCCAAGGCCGAAGAGCTGGTGCGCACCAAGTTCAGCACGCCGGAGTGGATCGCCCGCGTTCCCTAGGCAGAGCGGTCGACGAACAGCTCACCGGGTCGTGAGCGGCCGGTATTCCTCGTGGTTGTCGATGTAGGTCGCCACGAAGGGGCAGGCCGGAATCACGCGCTGCGTTCCCTCGGCGATCTGGTCGAGCACGCCCTGCACGAGAACGCTGCCGAGCCCGCCGTGCTGCTTGCTCGGATCGATCTCGGTGTGGGTGATCGCGATGGCGTCGCCCCGCAGTTCGTAGTCGGCGAGTCCGACCTGTTCATCGTCAACCCAGAGGGTGTAGCGGCTGGCATCGGGCTCGTGGCGCACTTCGCGGCTCTGCATTCAACGAACGATACGCCCACTCCAGACCTGCCACAATTGCAGGATGCCCGACCATGCGATCGATCCGGCGTCCGTCTCGGGCGTCAGCCGGGTCATCCAGGGCGACAATCTCCCCGTTCTGGCGAGCCTGCCCGACGAGACCTTCACGCTGATCTACCTCGACCCGCCATTCAACACGGGCCGGGTGCAGAAGAGGCAGTCCACGACGTCGGTCCGCACCGCAGCGGGGGTCGGGTCGATCACGGGGTTCAAGGGCCGCAGCTACGAACGCATCAAAGGCGATCTGCTCGCCTACGACGACGCGTTCGAGAACTACTGGGAGTTCATCGAGCCGCGACTTCTCGAGGCCTGGCGGCTGCTCGCTCCTGACGGAACTCTTTATCTCCACCTCGACTACCGCGAGGCGCACTACGCGAAAGTGCTGCTCGACGCGCTATTCGGCCGGGAGAGCTTTCTCAACGAGATCATCTGGGCCTACGACTACGGGGCCAAGTCGAAGAGTCGGTGGCCCGCCAAGCACGACACGATCCTCGTCTACGTGAAAGACCCGGCGCGCTACTACTTCGACTCGTCGACCGTCGACCGCGAGCCGTACATGGCTCCGGGGCTGGTCACGGCCGAGAAGGTCGCCCGCGGCAAACTGCCCACCGATGTGTGGTGGCACACGATCGTGTCGCCGACCGGCCGCGAGAAGACGGGCTATCCCACCCAGAAGCCCGAGGGCATCCTGCGGCGCATAGTGCAGGCATCGAGCCGTGAGGGCGACTGGGTTCTCGACTTCTTCGCCGGGAGCGGCACGACCGGCGCCGTCGCCCAGGCCCTGGGGCGCCGGTTCGTGCTGGTCGACCAGAACCCCGAGGCCATCCAGGTGATGCGCGACCGCCTGCCCGACGTGCCTGTGGTGGTGGCGTCGGCGTCGTAGGCCGCCGCGCGTATAAACGTCTGCGCCCGGCCGGCGCATCCGCCACCGGTCCAAGGGCAGCGGATGCGCCGAGCGGGCGCGAACGACGGTGGTGCGGGCGGGGCTAGTGCACGGGCATCGGCACGGCGTCTGCCGAGTCGGATGCGCCGGCCCCGGCGGGTGCCGCCCCATGGCTCAGCGACAGGCCCTGGCCACGGCGGCGGAACAGCAGGGCTGAGACCACGGCGCCGAAGGCGAAGAAGCCGGCACCCCACCAGTAGGCGGTGGCGTAGCTGGCGATGGCGGCGTTCGCGGCGACCTCGGCGGTGACCGGGGCGTTCGACGCCAGGTAGTCGGCGGCCGCGGTGGCGGCGAGCGTGTTCATCAGGGCCACACCGATCGAGCCTCCGACCTGCTGGCTCGTGTTGACCATCGCCGACGCGACGCCCGCGAACTCGCGGTCGACGCCGAGGGTGGCGGTCTGCATCGAGGCGGGCATGATCGTGCCCATGCCGAAGCCCATGATCATGAGCGCCGGCAGGACGTTGGCCGCGTAGCTGCTGTCGAGGTCGAGCCGCGTGAGCATGACCATCGCGATCGTGGCGATGATCATTCCGGCGGGCACCATGATCTTCGGGCCGAAGCGCGGAACGAAGAGGTTCGTGCCGAGCTGGGCGGCCAGAACGAGCATCGCGATCATCGGCAGGAACGACAGGCCGGTCTGGATGGGGGAGAAGCCCAACGAGGCCTGCAGGTAATAGGTGACGAAGAGGAAGATGCCGAACATGCCGGCGCCCGCGATGAGCACCGAGGCGTAGGCCGCTCCGCGGTTGCGGTCGAGCACGATCTTCAGCGGAAGCAGGGGGTGTGCCGCCCTCCGCTGCCAGAGGACGAAGGCGACCAGCAACACGGCTGCACCGGCGAGCATGCCCCAGGTGAGGGGGGAATCCCAGCCGTCGGTCTCGGCGTTCGCGAAGCCGTAGACCAGGCCGAAGAGGCCGCCCGAGATGAGCACGGTGCCCGGGATGTCGAGCTTCGGGCGGGGGCCCGTGCGCTTCGACTCCGAGAGGTAGACGGCCGCGCCGATCACGCCGATGATGGCGATGAAGACGTTGATGTAGAGGTTCCAGCGCCAGTCGAAGCGCTCCGTGAGGAACCCGCCGAGCAGCAGGCCGACGGCTCCACCGGCGCCGGCGATCGCGCCGAAGATTCCGAACGCGCGGGCGCGCTCCTTCGGAATGGTGAAAGTGGTGGTGAGCACCGCGAGGGCGGTGGGGGCGAGCAACGCGCCGAACACACCCTGCAGCGCGCGGGCCGCGACGAGGGTTCCGAAGCTCTCGGCGGCTCCTCCGAGGGCCGAGGCGACGGCGAATCCGATGAGGCCGATGATGAAGGTGCGCTTGCGGCCGATGAGGTCGGAGACGCGCCCACCGAGCAGCAGCAGGCTTCCGAAGGCGAGGGAGTAGGCCGTGACGACCCACTGGCGGTCGCCGTCGCTGAAGCCGAGGTCGGCCTGGGCGGCGGGGAGGGCGATGTTGACGACGGTCGAGTCGAGAACGACCATGAGCTGGGCGAGGGCGACGACGGTGAGCGTCAGCCAGCGGCGTGAAGAGACCTTCGCAGCGTCGGCGACGCTCGAGGGCGAGAGAGAGGTCTGAGTCATGGGGCCAGCATATACGAAACTCCAGAGTTCCGGATAGCCGCAGTTCCGAATTTATCCAGTTCCGATTCTTAACAGTTCCCTAATTGCTAGAGTAGGTGCAGCAGCACATCGCGGACAACAGAAGGAGACGAGCGCAATGACGCAGCTCGACGACGTTCACACGAGTAGTGACGCCCCCAAACTCGGCCGCAGGCGAGACCCTGCCAAAGACCAGCAGATTCTGGATGCCGCGGTCGAGGTTCTCGCCGAGACCGGCTTCGACGGTATGACGATCGACATGGTCGCCTCCCGCGCCGGCGCGGGCAAGGCCACGGTCTACCGCAGGTGGACCTCGAAGAACGAGCTCGTGCTCGATGCGGTGGCATGCATGAAGAAGGGCGACCTCGACTCGCTTGCGATTCCCGACACCGGCACCCTGCGCGGCGATCTCGTCGCTATGATCCGACCCCCGTCGATTCACGACGCCGAGCGCAAGCTCAAGGTGATGGCCGGCCTCGCGTCGATGCTCTCGTCGGCGCCCGAACTCGCCGACGCGGCCAACGAGGCCATTGTCGAACCGCGTGCCCGCATCAACCGCATGCTGCTGAACCGGGCTATCGAGCGCGGCGAGATCTCGTCCGACACCGACATCCAGCTCATCTCGCTGATCTCGCCGTCGATGGTGGCGTATCGATCGCTGATCCTGCGCAAGCCCGTCGACCGCGAGTTCCTGATCACCATCATCGACGGCATCATCCTGCCCGCCGTGGGCCTCGGCCCGACAGCCCCCGCGCCCTCCGCGCCGGCCGAGTAGTCGCGCGCCTCTGCACCCTGAGCCGGTCGAGTAGTCGCGCGACGAAGGAGCCGGCGTATCGAGCGGTTAAGCCGCTTCGCCTCTCGGTGGTGGGGGGGCGCTGTTCTGCGCTGGTGCCGCGTCGACCGTCGGCGAGGCGGCCACTTTCCGCACTTCAGTGCGTCACACGACCGGCGCAGTGGGTGGGTCACGTCAGGTGACCCCTCGGCCGGATATTGCTGCCTACCGGGACGCAGAGGCGGCCGGTAGCTCGACATCTCCGCCCAACCTGGCGAACGGGCGGAGATACGCCACACCAACGCAGTATTCGGCTCGGATGCGCTCATCTCCGCCCGTTGAGCTGTCGAGTAGGCCACGAAGCTGCCGTATCGACGCCACCGTGGGAAGGATTTCGATAACACCGGATCGTTCCTCGCGCGGCCACTCGATCAGCGCATGGTGGGGTCACGTTTATTAGGAGACCATTCGCGAGTCGATCTCGATACGGCCGTGGCCGGCCTACTCGATCAGCGCAGTGGAAAGGGCGGCCTACGCGGTCGGCTCGCCTCCCGACGACTCTCGGATCACCAGCGTGGTCGACATGATCTGTTCGTGCTCGAGCGTGTCGCCCGCGATCAGCCGCACGAGGGCGGCGGCCATGCCCGCACCGAGTTCCGACGAGGGCTGGTGCACGGTGGTGAGCGTCGGGCTCAGCGCGGTGCCGAGCGGATCGTCGTCGAACCCCGCCACGGCGATGTCGCCGGGAATCGCCCGTCCCCGTTCGCGCAGCACCGGGTAGGCCCCCGCCGCCATCTGGTCGTTCGCGAAGAAGACCGCGTCGATCGACGCGTCGCGGTCGAGCAGCCGACCGATCGCATCCGCCCCCGACGCGGGCGAGAAGCCGCCGATCTCGACGAGGTCGTCGGCGAGCCCTGCGGCATCCATGGCCTCGCGCCAGCCGCGCAACCGGTCGACGCCGGGCGGCATGTCCTGGGGGCCGGCCACGGTGGCGATGCGGGTGCGGCCGAGGCTGATGAGGTGCCCTGTCGCAGAGCGCGCGGCGGCCACGTTGTCGACGTCGACGAAGTAGCTGTCGTCGAGTTCAGGAGTCAGGGGTCGGCCTCCGAAGACGATCGGCAGCTTCTGGCCGAGGCGCGTGTAGGAGTGGTCGCCGGAGTGGTGCGATACGACGAGCGCTCCGTCGACGTTTCCGCCGAGTAGATATCGCCGGGTCTTGTCGCTCGAGGATTCCGACGCGATGAGCAGATTGAGCGTGTAATCGGTGTCGTTGAGGTAGACGGCGACGCCCTGGATGACGGACGCGAAGAAGGGGTCGCTGAAGACGGTCGACGTCTGTTCGGGAACGATGAGCGCGATCACGTTCGTGCGCCGACTGGCGAGCGAACGGGCAGCACGGTTGGGCACGTAGTTGAGCTTCTCGATGGCGGCGTTCACCAGGGCGGTCACCTGCGGGGTGACCGCGGTCGAGCCGTTGACGACTCGCGACACCGTGGCGCGTGACACTCCGGCGACGTGCGCGACCATCTCGAGCGTGGGCGCCTGCGGGGTGGTCGCCTGCTCTGACTGGTCGATCGTCATTGACGGAGCCCTTCTGATGAGAGGGTCCCATTCTAGAAGCGCGAACTTCGGCCTCAGCGCAGGCGAGCCGAGATGCGCTCGTAGGCTCACTGTATGACCGAATCGATTCCGCCCACCTCCGTTCGCCAGCTGCGCCTCGTGGTCGAGGCCGAAGACTACGACGCCGCCGTCGCGTTCTATCGCGATGCGCTCGGCCTCAGCGAGCAGGCCGCCTACGAGGGGGAGGGCGATGCGAAGGTCATGATCCTCAACGCCGGCATCGCGACCCTCGAGATCTCCAACCCCGCGCAGGTGCGCATGATCGACCGTGTCGAGGCCGAGGGAAAGCCGAGCGCGCGCATCCGGATCGCCTTCGAGGTCGACGACTCACCGTCGGTCACCGCCGATCTCGTGACGGCCGGTGCCGAATTGATCGCCGAGCCGCGCGAGACGCCGTGGCGCTCGGTCAACTCGCGCCTCGATGCGCCGGCCGGCCTGCAGCTCACGATCTTCCAGGAACTCGACTCGCTAGAGACCCGCGAGTCGAACCCGGACTTCGGCACGAACACCTGACCCGCCGCCACCTGACCCGCGGTCGCGTCTGTTGCCCGGAGCGACGTCTGTTACCCGGCGCCCGGCAACAGGCGTCGCGAACGGCAACAGGCGCGGCCGGATGCGCGGCGCCGCTATTCGGCGGCGGGTCGGCCCGCGAACACGGCCGCGAACGCGCGTCCGGAGTCCTTGATCGTGCGCTCCTGCGTGTCGTAGTCGACGCGCACGATGCCGAAGCGCTTGTCGTAGCCCCAGGCCCACTCGAAGTTGTCGAGCAGCGACCACACGAAGTACCCACGAACATCCGCGCCCTCGGCGATCGCCTCCGCCACGGCGGACACGTGCGCCAGGATGAACGCGGCCCGTTCCGGGTCGTGCACTTCACCGTCAGAAGACACGACGTCGTCGTAGGCCGCGCCGTTCTCGGTCATGAACAGCGGCGGCAGGTTCGGGTACTCGTGGCCGAGGCGCACGAGAAGGTGGCGCAGTCCGTCGGGGTTCACCTCCCAGTCCATGGCCGTGCGCGGCAGGCCGCGGCTCGGGAACGTCAGGAACTCGGAGCCCACGAACGGCGAGCTCAGGGGGCGCCCGGTGTCGACGAGGTGCGGGTCGATGGCGCCCTCGCCCAGCGGATGACCGCTCACGACGTCGTCGTGGTAGTGGTTGATGCCGAGGAAGTCGATGGGTGCCGAGATGATCTCGAGGTCGCCGTCGCGCACGATCTCCGACAACGGGATGCCGGCGGCCGCAAGGTCGTCGGTGACATCGGCGGGGTAGGCCCCGCGCAGCACGGGGTCGAGGAAGATGCGGTTCATCATGCCGTCGAGGCGGCGGGCCGCATCGACGTCGACGGGATCGGCCGCGTCGGCGGGGATCGCGTTCGTCAGGTTGAAGGTGACGCCGAGGTTCTGGGCGCCGAGTTCGCGCAGGCGATTCACCGCGAGGCCGTGGGCCAGGTGGTGGTGATGCACGGCCTGGATGGCGGCCAGCGGCTCGCGACGGCCGGGTGCGTGCACGCCGGCGCCGTATCCGAGCAGGGCAGAGCAGAACGGTTCGTTGAACGTGGTCCAGTGCTCCACCCGATCGCCGAGGACCGCGTAGACGCCCTCGGCGTAGTCGCGGAAGCGGTAGGCCGTGTCGCGGTTGGCCCAGCCGCCCTGCTCCTCGACCGCCTGGGGCAGATCCCAGTGGTAGAGGGTGAGCCAGGGCAGGATGCCCGCGCCGAGCAGCTCGTCGACGAGGCGCGAGTAGAAGTCGAGCCCGGTGCGGTTGAACTCGCGGTCTCCGGGCTTGATGCGCGACCAGCTGGTCGAGAAGCGGTAGGAGTCGAGCCCCAGTTCCTTCATGATCGCCACGTCGTGCTCGAAGCGGTGGTAGTGGTCGACGGCGACCTCGGGGGTGTCGCCGTTGATGATCGCGTGGGGAACGCGCGCGAACGCATCCCACACGGAGTCCTCCTTGCCGCCCTCGTGCGCCGCACCCTCGATCTGGGCGGCGGCCGTGGCCGAGCCCCAGATGAAGCCGGGAGGGAAGGACGAGAACGTGGGTGCGTCGAGCGACATGGTGTGGAGTGCTCCTCTGTAGCGTCGGAGAGAGCGCTCTCTCCGCAATCTCACAACGGTAGGCGACCGCTCCGACGGGTGTCAAACCTGTCGGAGCGGTCGATGCATATGCGCAGGGCTCCGAGCTACTCCCGCGGCTTCTGCGCGGGCACGCTTCCAGTCGTGGGCTCGATCATCGCTCCGGCCTGGCCGGCGGCGCGGGATGCCTCGAGCTGCATCTCTAGAGCAGCCGCATCCTCGCGCTCGGCGTCGGAGGAGTTCTTCGACGCCGCCAGAGCGGCCGCATCGTCCGAGGCCTCCTGCAGTGCCGACTTCTGGCGCAGGGGAGTCGCCTTGAGGAACCAGCTCAGCAGGAACGCCAGGAGCACGACGCCGAGGCTGATGTAGAAGCCGGTCACCATGGCGCTCGAGAAGCCGTCGAGGAACGGACGGGCCAGGCGGGGATCGATCAGGTTCAGGAACGACGTGTCGCCGTTCAGTGCCTCGCCGAGCGTGTTGGGCTGGCCGGACTGCGCCAGCTGGATCTGCGTGAGCACGTCGACGTTCGCCTGATCCGCGACCACCTTCGGGTCCTGGCTCGCCGCGGTGATGCCGGCCACGACATCCGGATCGCCGAAGGCCGTCTTGATCGCGCCGGGAGCGCGGGAGAAGACGACCGAGAAGATCACGGCCGTGCCCAGCGTTCCACCGATCTGGCGGAAGAACGTGGCCGCGCTCGTGGCCACGCCGATGTCGCGCGGGCCGACCGAGTTCTGGCTGGCGATGGTCAGCGTCTGCATCAGCTGGCCGAGACCCAGTCCGAGCATCAGCATGCCGCCCATGATGAAGATGACGCCGCTGGTCGCCGTGGCGAACGTCAGGTAGAAGAACGCGGCCGACATGAGGAACGTGCCGACGATGGGGAAGATCTTGTACTTGCCCGTGCGGGCGATCACCTGACCAGAAACGATGGAGGCGATCATCAGGCCGACGACCATCGGAATCATCAGGAGGCCGGACTCGGTGGGCGTGGCGCCGTTCACGATCTGCAGGTAGAGCGGCAGGGTGAGCATGCCGCCGAACATGCCGAAGCCGACGAGGGTGCCGATGACGCTCGCCATCGAGAAGGTGGAGGAGCGGAACAGCGACAGCGGAATCAGCGCGTTGCTGCCCATGCGGCGCTCGACGAGGATGAACGCCACGATGCCGACGGCGCCGATGATGTAGCAGGCGAACGCCCCGACGGATCCCCAGCCCCAGTCACGGCCGTTCTCGGCCACGAGCAGCAGCGGTGCGATTCCCATGACGATGAACGCGGCACCCCACCAGTCGATGCGGGTGTCGCGGCGCGTGTGCGGAATGTGCAGGAAGCTGACCACGAGCACCATGGCGATGGCGGCAACGGGAAGGTTGAGCAGGAAGATCCAGCGCCATCCCGTGATGAAGAAGATCTCGTTGGTGCCGGAGATCAGGCCGCCGAGCAGCGGGCCCAGCACACTCGAGACGCCGAAGACGGCGAGGAAGTACCCCTGGTACTTGGCACGTTCGCGAGGCGCGAGGATGTCGCCCATCACGGTGAGGGCGAGCGACATGAGCCCGCCGGCGCCCAGACCCTGAATGGCGCGGAAGCCCGCGAGCTCGAGCATCGACGTCGAGATGCCGGCCAGCAGCGATCCGAGGATGAAGATCGAGATGGCGATGATGTAGAGGGGGCGGCGACCGAAGATGTCGCTGAGCTTGCCGTAGATCGGTGTCGCGATGGTCGAGACCACGAGGTAGGCCGTGGTGACCCAGGCCTGCTGGTCCTGGCCCTTGAGGTCGTCGCCGATCGTGCGCATCGAGGTTCCGACGATCGACTGGTCGAGAGCGGCCAGGAACATGCCGGCCATCAGTCCGAAGATGATGAATTTGATCTGGCGGGGCGAGAGCACTCCGCCCGACTCGGCGGCGGCCCGTGCGCGGTCCGCGCTGGTGCTTTTTGCGCGGCCTGAGGCGGCGCCATTCGTGCGTGGCATGAGGAGTCCTGAGCGAAGAGGTGAAAGGAAAGAAGGGGAGAGCGCGAACAGAGCGTCGACAAACTTGCGCGGACTGCAAATTTACACCCCGTGAATGCGCTTCTCAACCACGCGATCGGCGGTCTCAGGCAAACGCGGGCTTGCCCCGTAGGGTGGGGTGGTGAACGAGTTGAGACCGCGCCGAGAACTGCGGCGCCGCGAACCCTCTCGCCGCTCCAAGAACCGTGTGCTCATCGCCGGGTTCGTCGCCATCGTGCTCGTGATCGCAGGCGAGGCGGCGGTGTGGTCCGCGACGACCCAGCGGAACGACGCCGATGCGTCCGTCGCTGCAGACGCGATCTCTGCCGCGGGCGACGCGAGCTCCTCGTTGACCATGCCCACGCTCATCCCGGCGCCCGTCTTCACCGCGGCCGCGGCGACCCCGCAGGAGCCCGCCCCGGCGCCGGCGCCCGCCGGCTTCGACAAGTCGGCCCGCTCGATCGACGACCCCACAAGCATCTGGTTCGTCGTCAACAAGACGCGCCCGATTCCCAACGCGTCCACCTACATCCCGCCCGACCTGGTCGACCTGCGCGCCGACATCCCGAACCCCTACGGCTACCCCCTGCGCCAGGAGGCCGCCGACGCGCTCGCCTCCATGGCCGACGCCGCGACCGCCGAGATCGGCCAGCAGCTCGTGGCCCAGAGCGGCTACCGCGCCTACGACATCCAGGAGATCGTCTACAACCGCTACGTCGCCCAGCTCGGCGTGGCCGGGGCAGACCTCACCAGCGCCCGCCCCGGCTACAGCGAGCACCAGACGGGCATGGCCATCGACATCCTCGCCACGGGCAGTGGATGCTCCCTCGACGGCCCCTGCTTCGGCGAGACGACCGCGGGCCTGTGGCTGGCCGCCAACGCCTACCGCTTCGGCTACCTGCTGAGCTATCCGGCAGACAAGACCGCGGTCACGGGCTACGAGTACGAGCCGTGGCACTTCCGCTACATCGGCGTCGACCTCGCGACGCAGATGCACAACGAGGGCGTCACGACACTCGAAGAGTTCTTCGGCCTGCCCGCCGCCCCCGGCTACCTTGAGTAGGCCAGAGGCCGCCGCGCGATCCCAGAGCATCCTCGACCGGCCGTACCGCCTGGTGAGCATCGGCGCGTGCGCGCTCATCGTGATCGCCGCCTTCGAGCAGCTCGCCGTCACCACGATCATGCCCGCGATCGCGCGCGATCTGGATGGGCTGGCCCTCTACGCCCTGGCCTTCGCGGGCCCGCTCGCGTCGGGCGTGATCGGCATGGTGCTGGCCGGCGACTGGTCGGACCGGCGGGGCCCCGTGAAGGCGCTCTACGCATCCGTCGCCCTGTTCGCGGTCGGTCTGGTGATCGCGGGAACGTCCGTATCGATGCCGCTCTTCGTCGCCGGCCGGCTGGTGCAGGGACTCGGCGGCGGAGCGCTCACCGTGGCCCTCTACGTGATCGTCGCCAAGATCTACCCTCCCAGCCTGCAGCCCAAGATCTTCGGCGCCTTCGCGGCGGCCTGGGTCGTTCCCGCGCTCGTGGGACCGTTCATCGCCGGGGTGGTGGGCCAGTACCTCGGCTGGCGCTGGGTGTTCCTCGGCGTCGTCGTGCTGGTCGTTCCTGCCATGGCGATGGTGCTTCCGGCCATGCGCAGCATGGCGCCGCACGACCGGCTCGAGCCAGACGGTCGCAGCAGCGCCGCGCGGGCCCTGTGGGCCGTTCTGCTGGCCGTCGCCATCCTGGGCCTGAACATCGCCGCCGATCTGGATGGCGTGGGCCGCTGGCTGCTGGCCGTCGGCGGCCTGGTCGTCGCGCTCGTGGCCCTCCGGCCGCTGCTGCCCGCGGCCAGCCTGCGCCTCAGACGAGGACTCCCGAGCGTGATCGCGGTGCGGGGTCTTCTCTCGGGCGCGTTCATGGGTGCCGAGGTCTACCTGCCCTACGTTCTCACCGAGCGGTTCGGCCTCACGGCGGCGCTCGCCGGGCTCGCGCTCAGCTTCTCGGGAGTGGCCTGGGGTTCGTCGTCGGTGGTCCAGGGGCGCCTCGGCGACCGGGTCACGCACCGCACCGCCATCCGCATCGGCATTGTCGGCGCGACGATCGCGATCGCGATCGTGCTGCTCGTGACCGCTCTCGACCTGCCCGCGTGGATCATCATCGGGGGCTGGTTCGTCGGGGGAGCGGGAATGGGCTTCGCCTATCCGCGCATCACGGTGCTCACCTTCGACTACTCGGCGCCGGCCGAGCAGGGGTTCAATTCCTCGGCCCTCGCCATCGCCGACTCGGGTGGAGCCGCCATCGCGCTGGCGCTCGGAGCCGTCGCGTTCTCGGTCGCCGGCAGTCCGGGGAGCCAGCCGTCGTTCGTGGCGACCTTCGCGTTCTCGCTGGTGGTCGGCATCCTGGCCCTGCTGGTGAGCGCACGTGTCTCGGAGCGTTCGCCGCGCATCTGAGGGGTCGGACGTAGCACAGGCCAATTCCTGACGTCACCCATATGAGGCACACATAAAGATGTGTTGGGATGGAAACAACCCTAGTCAGGCGCTCGTCTTTCCTCTTCGTGCGCCTCGAGTTTCTCCGGAGGAAACCATCTCTCGCCGTACCCGTACCACCCGCTCGTTCGTCGCATCCCTCTTCGTCGCCGCCCTCGCCATGACCGGCTGCGCGGCCGTCGAAGAGCCCAAGACCGAGGGGGCGGAGCAGGTCAAAGCAGAAGACGTGACGCGCATCGACACGATCTCCCCGGCATCCGGTTCGCTTCTGGGCGGCGAGACGATCACGCTCACCGGCGAAGGACTGTCGGATGTGTCGAGCGTGGTCTTCGGAGGAGTCTCCGCCACGTCGATCACGGCGGCGGCCGACAATCAGCTGCAGGTCGTCGCCCCCGCTGCGGTCGACTATGCGGTGGGCGCCGTGAGCGTGACCGCCCTGAGCGAAGACAACGAGGTCATCGCCAGCGCCGCGAATTACGACTATCAGGTCCTCACCGGGGTCGATGCGCAGATGCAGTACGCGTTCGCCCACTGGCAGGACTACAACGACGAGGTGTGGGGCATCTTCCCCGACAACGACTGCGGCAACTTCGTGAACCAGACCCTCATCGCTCGTGGATGGGTGGAGACGGAGGAGTGGTACAGCGAGTGGAACACCACCGGCGACTTCAGCGACAGCTGGGCGCGCGGCCCCGCGATGGACGCGTACTTCGCATCCCAGACCGACCGGGCCACGCGTCTGTCGCTCGACCAGCGCAGCCAGGTCAAGGTCGGAGACGTCGTGATGTTCGACTGGGATCCGGCGGGGGAGAACGGCGTCGACCACACGATGCTCGTCTCGAAGGTCGATCCCGCGACCGGGGCGATCAGCATGGCCGGACACACCATCGACGCGCAGTACCGTGACCTCGACCAGGCCATCACGGTCGAGAACCCGGGCGCGACCGCCTGGTTCTACAGCATCGCGTAGGGTCGCGCCGGCGCGCTGAGCCTGTTCTCGTTCCTTGAGCCTGTTCTCGTTCCCTGAGCCTGTCGAAGGGGTCCCTTCCGTTCCCTGAGCCTGTCGAAGGGGTAGCGGCGTGACGAAGGAGCCCGCGACTCGAGGTCACTTCCGCGAGCTGCCGCGTCGCGTAGCGCCGTCGCGCCCATCCCATCGCGCCGGGTGGGCTTGACGGCGCCACGCAATCGACGAGTCGCATTCGTGTGGCGCCGTCGCGCCCATCCCATCGCGCCGAATGGGCTTGACGGCGCCACCGAACAGCACCGGTCGAGCAACGACGACGAAGGAATCTGCCTGTCGAGGTCCCCTTCGACAGGCTCAGGGAACGACGGAGGCCGTTCGACAGGCTCAGGGAACGGCGGGGCTACTCCGCGAGGGCCTCGTCGACGATCGCCTTCGCCTCTTTCTGAACCTTCCGCAGGTGATCCTCGCCGAGGAAGCTCTCCGCGTAGATCTTGTAGACGTCTTCGGTGCCGCTGGGGCGCGCCGCGAACCAGGCGTTCTCGGTCACGACCTTGACCCCGCCGATGGCCGCACCGTTTCCGGGAGCGTGGCTGAGCTTCGCGACGATCTGCTCGCCCGCGACCTCCGTGGCGGTGATCGCGTCGCCGTCGAGTTTGCCGAGCCGGGCCTTCTGCGCCTTCGTGGCGGCGGCATCCACTCGCTCGTAGGCGGGCGAGCCGAACTTCTCTGTGAGCTCGGCGTAGAGCACGCTGGGCGTCTTGCCGGTCACGGCGAGGATCTCCGCCGCGAGCAGGCACAGGATGATGCCGTCTTTATCGGTCGTCCAGACGGTGCCGTCGAAGCGCAGGAAGCTCGCTCCGGCGCTCTCCTCGCCGCCGAATGCGACGGTTCCGTCGACCAGCCCGGGAACGAACCACTTGAACCCCACGGGAACCTCGAGCAGTGTGCGGCCGAGCTCGGTGGCGACCCGGTCGATCATGCTCGACGACACGAGGGTCTTGCCGATCGCGGCGTCGGGCTTCCAGTCGGCGCGGTTCGCGTACAGGTACTGGATGGCGACGGCCAGGTAGTGGTTGGGGTTCATCAGGCCGCCATCCGGTGTCACGATGCCGTGCCGGTCGGCGTCGGCGTCGTTGCCCGTGAGGATGTCGTAGTCGTGCTGGTGGGCGAGTACCGATGCCATGGCGCTGGGCGACGACGGGTCCATGCGGATCTTGCCGTCCCAGTCGAGGGTCATGAAGCCCCACTGCGGGTCGACCTCGGGGTTCACCACGGTGAGGTCGATTCCGTAGCGCTCGCGGATGGCCTGCCAGTAGTTGACGCTCGCGCCGCCCAGGGGATCGGCGCCGATGCGGATGCCGGACTTCTTGATGGCTTCCATGTCGATGATGGTGCCGAGGTCGTCGACGTAGTTGTTCATGAAGTCGTAGGTCTCTACCGCGCTGGGCTCTGCGCGCTTGACGCCGCGCAGGCCGTCGGCGAGAAGCTCGTTGGCGCGGTTCGCGATCCAGCCGGTGGCGTCGCTGTCGGCGGGGCCTCCGTGGGGCGGGTTGTACTTGAAGCCGCCATCCGCCGGCGGGTTGTGGCTGGGCGTCACGACGATGCCGTCGGCCTGCCCTTCGTTGTTTTCGGTCGTTCCCTGAGCCTGTCGAAGGGCCACGTTGTACTTGATGATCGCGTGGCTCACGGCGGGCGTCGGGGTGAAGCTGTCGAACTCGTCGACGAGAACGCGCACCTCGTTGCCGACGAGCACCTCGAGGGCCGTGGTCTGGGCGGGGCGGCTGAGCGCGTGCGTGTCGATGCCGATGAAGAGGGGACCGGTGATGCCCTGGCTCGCGCGATACTCGACGATCGCCTGCGTGGTCGCGGCGATGTGGTCTTCGTTGAAGGCGGTGTTCAGCGACGAGCCGCGATGGCCGCTCGTGCCGAACACGACCTTCTGGTCGGCGATGGAGACATCGGGCTTCAGGTCGTAGTAGGCGCGAACGAGCGCCTCGACATCGACCAGATCTTCAGGGAGGGCAACGGTGCCGGCGCGGTTTTCCATGCCTCACAGTCTGGCACCGGATGCGCCGGCTTGGCAGACCTTGCGTCTCCCGTTCCGTGATTCGTCGGGGCGCCATGGGGCGAGGCCGCGGCCGGCCCGGCTCGTGTCGGGCATGTCTCTCGTCATCGCCTGGGCAGAGCTCAGATCTCCTCGAAAAATCATTCGAACACTTGTACTATATAGCTCGTATGGATACCATAGTTATATGGAAGACAAATTCGACACACTTCGAGCGGTTACCGCGCAGGTGTCGAATATCCATGAGACGGCAGATCTTGCGTCGCTGTCATCCGAAGAAGTGAAGACGTTCATGCGGCTCGCCGCGCGATTACGGCAAGAAGCCGACCGGGTATTGGCCTGCGGGTCGGCCGAGATCAATCAGCGGTCTCGTCGAGAGCTGGGTGGGGCCGGGCTGGCAAAGGCCGAGGGCTTCGCCAATCCGCAGACCCTGATCGCAGCGCTGACCGGGTCGACAAAGGCCGACGCGCGAAAGATCGATCACCTGGGCAAGTCGTTGATGGATGCTTCGCCCGCGTCGTTCCCGTCGGCGACCGGTTCCGCAGACGCTGGCGCGGATGGGCCAGGCGAGGCTGGTGATGACGCCGAGCTCGGCGACACGGGGTCCGGCGACGCCGGCCCGATGCGGCCACCATGGTTCGCAGCGATCACGGAGCAGATGAGATCGGGTGCCATCACCCCCGATCGGTTCGAGGCACTGCGGGCCGGGCTCGGCAGCAGCAGCGACACGGTCCCGGGAGAGGCCCTTGCGGCCGCAGCGCAGCGCATCCTGGACTGCCTTCACCCCGAGGATCTACCCGAGACCGTCTTCCGAGACGCCGCGAACGCCCGCGCGTTCCTCGACCGCGCCGGAGTGGCAGAGAAAGAACGGCAGCAGCTCGCCCGGCAAGAGGCGAAGGTGTGGACCGACCGCGAGGGAATGGTTCACCTTCGCGCCACATTCGCTCCTGAAGATGGCACCTGGGTGAAGAACGCTCTCGATCTGGTGCTCGGGCCGCGCATCGGCGGTCCGCGATTCGTGCACGGCAAAGCCGCCGCCGCCGCCACAACGGTCGTAGAAGACGAGCGCAGCACAGAGCAGATCCGCGCATCGGTGCTGGTCGATCTTCTCAAGACCGGCGCGCTCGCCGACGAGAACGCGATCTTTTCCCAGAAGCGCCCGGCGGTGCAGGTGGTGGTCACCGCCGCAGAGCTCGCTCGCCCCAACGCTGACGGAGTCGCGTTCATCCAGGGAACAGGCATCCCGGTATCGATGAACATGGTTTCGAGGCTGGTCTGCGACACCGGCCTGGTGCCGATCGTGCGCAACGCCGATGGGTCGCCATTAGACCTCGGCCGCGAAGTGCGGCTCTACACTCGGGCGCAACGTGTGGTCATAGCGACTCTCCAAGGCGGCTGTGCCGCCCCTGGCTGCGACGCCCCGGCCTCGTTCTGCGAGGTGCACCATCTGCAGCACTGGAGCGAGGGTGGCAAGACCGATATCAACGACGGAATCCTGCTCTGCCGGTTCCATCACATGCAACTTCACAATGATGGGCACCGAATCATCAGAATTCCTGGCAGAAAGTACGAGGAGTCGTACTACTGGGTGCCGTCCGCACTCCGAGATCCGGGTCAGACACCGATCAAACTGAGATTCAGGGGCGTTGCGCGCCACAACGCCCAAGCAACCCACGAGCCGCACGAGGCCCACACCGTGCTGCCCGCAGCGAGGTCGCTCTGACGATGCTGGCCGGGCTGAGGTCTACCAGTGCGCCGCTCGAGCCGCGGCTGAGCCTCAGCTGTCAGCGCAGGATCTCCACGAGCAGGATCCAGGCGTTCAGCACCGACGCCATGAACACCACGATCATGCCGCCCGCCACCCAGTAGAGCCCTGACCAATCGCCGGTGAGCAGCATGACCGCGCCCACCAGGAACGGCACGATCTGCGCCAGCGAAAGGGCGATCTTCGGTGCCGGCGGGCCGGAGGCGTAGTCGGGCCGCCTCGACGCCTGCACCACTCTCCAGGCGGAGTCGAGATTGATGCCGAGCACCACCACCGAGACGACCAGGATCTCGAGGCCGACGAACAGGGCGCCTTGGCCCGGGATGAGAGCCACGGCGCCGGCGACCACGATGAGCGTGAGCGAGCCGATGGTGGCTCCGGCTCGCGACGTCATGCCCTGGATGCCGATGATCATCTTGATGTTGGCCGTCATGGCCACGATGATGAGGCCCGCCAGTGCCGCGCCGGCGCCCGTCGTCGCCACGAAGAAGTCGCTCCAACCCTCTGGCAGTGTGGTCATAGCGACCAGTGTGCCGCAGGCGCGGGCCGCTGCAACAGGGTCTCCGCAACAGGGTTTCCGCAGTCCTCTGCGGGAAGTGTCCAATAGGCTCTGAGCCATGTCCGATGCACCCGAGCCCGCCGCCGCCTCCGAGAGCTACAGCTACCTGGGTCCGCGGGGCACGTTCACCGAGGCGGCCCTCGCGCAGGTTCCGGATGCCCGGGGCAAGATCTGGCGGAGCGTCAACAACGTGGGTGAGGCGCTCGACGACGTCGTCTCCGGACGCAGCGTCGCGGCGATGATCGCGATCGAGAACTCGATCGAGGGCGGGGTGAGCGCGACCCAGGATGCGCTGGCGAACATCCCGAACCTGCGCATCGTGGGCGAGTACCTGGTGAAGGTGCAGTTCGTTCTGGTGGCCCGCCCGGGAACGACGCTGGCCGACGTGAAGGTCGTCAACGCGCATCCGGTCGCCTATACCCAATGCCACCACTGGCTCGACGCCAACCTGCCGAGCCACGGCCACATCCCGGCTACCTCGAATGTCGCGGCCGCCGCCTCGCTGTTCGACAACGACCTGGCCGACGCGGCCGTCGCACCTCCCGGAATCGTCGACCACTACGACCTCGAGGTTCTCGCCGAGAACATCGGCGACAACGACAACGCGGTCACCCGCTTCGTGCTGGTGAGCAGGACCACGGAGATTCCGCCCCGCACCGGCGCCGACAAGACGAGCCTCATCGTCGAGCTGCCCGACGACCGGGCCGGTTCGCTGCTCGAGCTGCTCGAGCAGTTCTCGACCCGCGGGGTGAACATGAGCCTGCTGGAGTCCCGGCCGATCGGCGACGCCCTCGGCCGCTACCGCTTCGTGATCGACGCCGACGGACACATCCTCGACGAGCGGGTGGCGGACTCGCTGCTCGGTGTGCGCCGCTTCAGCCCGAAGGTGATCTTCCTCGGCTCGTACCCGCGCGCCGACAAGGCTCCCATCGAGTACATTCCGCGCTACGACGACGACGTGTTCATCGAGGCGCGCGATTGGTTGCGCGGAGTGATCTCGGGCGAGCCCGACGCCTCGTAGGGCCGCTGCTAGAACTCGGTGATCGCCGTCTCGCCGCGCAGGTGGGCGATCATGTTGAGCGCCAGGAAGTTCCAGTTCTGGAACCCCTTCGTCATGATCGGTTCTCCGTTGTCGGGATTGTAGAACTCGTGCATGCTGCCGGTGCGCTCGAGGTCGCGCCCGAACAGCAGCACGGTCTTTTCGGCCAGTTCGGTCGCCTCGGCCTCGAACCCGTACTTCTGCAGGCCGCGGAACACCAGGTAGTTGCTCACACCCCAGATGGGTCCGAGCCAGTTCGACGGGTTGTTGGACGCCCGCAGGTTGTACTGCTTCTCGAGTCTCGAGAGGGTGCGCACGCCGTAGTTGGCGAAGAAGGTGCGCGGCTCGAGGTACCTCTGCCGCATGCGCTCGGCCTGCTCCTGCGACGCGAAGCCCGCCCACATGGGCATGAAGCTCGACCAGCTGTCGATGCGCAGCAGCAGTGAGTTCCAGGTGCGTGGGGCACCGCGGTGCAGCCAGTCCTCCGGGTCGATCTGGCGCAGGTTGAGGTCGACGCTGTAGTAGGTGCCGTCGCGCTCGTCCCAGCAGTGCAGGTTCACGGCGTCGGCGAGGTCCTGCGCGTAGCCGCGCCAGACATTCGCCTCTTTCACACGGCCGGCCTCCTCGAGCAGGTAGCCGAACGCGAGGAGCTCGCGGTAGAGCAGGGAGTTCAAGTAGATCGATGCGGTGCTCTTGGCCGGGCGGTAGAACACCGATGGGTCGTTGTCGACGCCGATCGCGAAGTCGCTCTGCCAGTAGGCGAGCCCGGTGGCCTCGTCGACATGGCTCTCGAGATAGCGCCGCAGGTAGGTCTCGATCGCGTCGAGGTGGTCTGTCACCCAGGCGATACTGCCGGAGCGCTGCGAGAGCAGCGCCGCGTGCTGGGCGACGATCGGCTTGTGCATGTTCTCGGAGAAACCGGCCGCTCGAGACGGATCACCGTGGATCATCGGGCCATCCGGTGTCAACAGGATGGGCATCACGCCGTCGTCATCGGTGTGATCGAGGAAGTTGAGAATGACGCCCTCCTCGTACTCGCGGAAACGGCCCCGCTCGTCGATGTCGGCCTCGACCTGACCGAGCGCGACGCTGATGAACCAGGAGTCCCAGTCCCAGAGCGTCGACGAGTAATAGGCGGAGTCCGCCGTGGCCGGAACCGTGTACGGGTGACGCAGGATGCCCGTGGGCGGTCGCATCATCTGGTCGCTGCTGGTGTGGATGTAGTCCACGATCCTATGGGCCAGGTGGTCGTGCATCGGATGCCTCTCGTTCGTCGCCTTTGATGACACGATCGTACATTGAAACGTTCCAACACGAAGGAGCAATTTGCGGATCTCATCCTGAGACGGAGCTACGCGGGCACCCTCACGCGCAGCGCGCCGGGCTCGACCCAGCTGTGCACCGCGGTGACCTCGCCGAACTCGTCACCGTCGAGCTGGAACTCCTCGGGCTCTGCCACCACCAGCTGCAGGTCCTTGCCGGTGCGGTACGTGACCGAGCGCACGTCCTTCGACAGGTCGATGATCTTGCGACCGGCCGCCGACTTGCGCAGCACCCCGTTCTCCCACGCGATCTTGTTCCACACCTTGAGCCAGCCGAACGGGCCTTCGGGGCGCAACGCCATGATGTCGAGCACCCCGTCGTCGAGCCGGGCATCCGGAATGAGGAGCACGCCGCCGGGCAGCACCCCGCAATTGCCGACCATCACGGTGTGCGCCGAGGTCGACTTGAAGGGGGAGCCGTCGATCGAGAAGCGGAACTTCACCGGGTGCAGTTCGGGCAGCGACCGACCCACGCCGTCGACGTAGGCCAGCCATCCGACGGCCTTCTTGAGGCGCGAATTGGTGTTGGCGATCATCTTGGCGTCGAGGCCCAGGCCGGCCATCACCAGGAACACGTGCTCCTGAACATCGCCGTCGGGTCGGGTGATCGCGGCGAGGCCGAGGTCGATGACGCGGTCTTTCCCCGCGAAAATGATGCCGAGCGCCCTCTCGGTGTGCGGAACGCCCATGTTGAGGTTGCGCGCCAGCAGGTTGCCGGTGCCGCTCGGCAGGAGGCCCAGGGCTGCGCCGGTGTTGCGGAGTCCTTCGGCGACGGCCCTGACCGTTCCGTCGCCGCCAGCCGCGATGACCACGGTGGCACCCTGCTCGACCGCCTGTCGCGTGAGCTTCTGGCCTGCTTCGTCGATCGTGGTCTCGAACCAGAGGGTCTTGTCGAACCCGGCCGTGGCGGCGGCCCTGTCGACCTCGGCGCGCAGCTTCGAGACGTCGACCTTGATCGGGTTGTACACGACAGCGGCCCTTCGGGGCTGCGCGGGTTCCTCGATAGTGGCCACGAGTGTAAAGCTACCGTCTTGTTCACCGTCGGCGACCCGGGCGCGCGTGCGACGAAAGGTAGGCTTGAACGGTGATCGATCCCGTACTGCTGCGCGAAAATCCCGATGTCATCCGCCGATCGCAGGCGGCGAGGGGCGATTCCGTCGACCTCGTCGATGCGGCCCTGTCTGCCGATGCCGCGCGGCGAGCCGCCATCGGTGAGTACGAGAACCTGCGCGCGACCCAGAATTCGTTCGGCAAGAAGGTGGCCCAGGCCGCCAAAGACGAGAAGAAGGCGCTGGTCGCCGAGGCCCAGTCGCTGGCCGCCGAGGTCAAGGCCGCGAGTCAGCGGGCGACGGATGCCGAGGGCCAGTTCACGACGATCGTGCGGCAGATCGCCAACCCGATCATCGACGGCGTGCCCGCCGGCGGCGAAGACGACTTCGTGACGCTGCGCGAGGTGGGCGACCGCCCCGCATTCGATTTTGAGCCGAAAGACCACGTCGAACTCGGCGAGACGCTCGGCATCTTCGACCTGGCTCGCGGAGCCAAGGTCTCGGGTGCGCGGTTCTACTACCTCACCGGAATCGGTGCGCGCCTCGAGCTCGCCCTGATGACGCTCGCGCTCGACCGGGCAGAAAAGAACGGGTTCGTCCCGCTCATCGTTCCCACGCTGGTGCGGCCCGAGATCATGGCCGGCACCGGATTCCTCGGAGAGCACTCCGACGAGATCTACTACCTGCCCGCCGACGATCTCTATCTCACGGGCACGAGTGAAGTCGCGCTCGCGGGCTTCCACTCCGACGAGATCCTCGACCTCGAGGGCGGCTCGAAGCGCTACGCCGGATGGTCGACCTGCTACCGACGCGAGGCCGGCTCGGGCGGAAAAGACACCCGCGGAATCCTGCGCGTGCACCAGTTCAACAAGCTCGAGATGTTCAGCTACGTGCTGCCCGAGAACGCCGAGGCCGAGCACCTCGCCCTGGTGTCGTACCAGGAGCAGATGATGCAGGACCTGGGGCTCAGCTACCGCGTCATCGACACGGCCGCCGGCGACCTCGGCTCGTCTGCCGCCCGCAAGTACGACATCGAGGCGTGGATTCCCACCCAGGGTTCGTATCGCGAGCTCACCTCGACGTCGAACTGCACCACGTTCCAGGCGCGCCGACTCGACACCCGCTACCGCACCGAGAGCGGAAAGACGGCCCCCGTCGCGACGCTCAACGGCACCCTGGCGACGACCCGTTGGATCGTCGCGATCCTCGAGACCCACCAGCAGGCCGACGGCTCGGTGATCGTGCCCGAGGTTCTGCGCCCGTACCTCAACGGGGTCGAGAGAATCGAACCGAAGTGACCGACTCCGCGACCGGGCCCGACGTGTCCGACCAGCCCGCGGCATCCGCTGATCGCTGGCTGCTCGCGCTCGATATCGACGGCACCATCATCTACGAGGACGGCACCCTGACCGACGCCGTTCGCGACGAGGTCGCCCGGGTGTCGGCGCTCGGCCACGAGATCATGCTGGCGACGGGGCGGTCGGTCGCGTCGACGCTGCCCGTGCTCGATCAGCTGTCGATCACGCCCGAGTACGTGGTGTGCTCCAACGGGGCGATCACGCTCAAGCGCGACCCCACCGCCCCGGTCGGCTACAGTCGCGAGTTCGTCGAGACGTTCAACCCGGGGCCGGTGCTCACGAAGATCCGCTCGCACCTGACAGAGGCCAGCTTCGCCGTCGAAGACGAGGAGGGCAACTTCTGCTACTACGGCGCGTTCCCCGTCTCCGTCGCCGACGTCGGCAGCCGGGCCGTGCCGTTCGAACAGCTGCTCGACATCGAGGCCACCCGGGTCGTCGTGATCTCTCCCGACCACGACATGGAGGACTTTCTGGCCCTCGTCGAGCGCATGGGTCTGCACCGCGTGAGCTACGCGATCGGCTGGACCGCCTGGCTCGACATCGCTCCCGACGGCGTGAACAAGGCCACCGGCCTCGAGCGCGTGCGCGAAGCGCTGGGCATTCCGCGCGATCGCGTCTTCGCCATCGGAGACGGACGCAACGACATCGACATGCTCACCTGGGCCGGCGCACACGGACGCGGGGTGGCCATGGGCCAGGCGCCCGACGACGTGCTGGCCGTGGCCAGCGAGGTGACGGCATCCGTTCACGACGACGGCCTGGCCGTCGCCCTTCGCCCGTTCTGACGGGCGCCGTGCTCGTTCCGAACCCATCGGTGGATGCGGTTCGGTTAGAATCGTGGCTTGTTCGGTTCTGCCGGGCAAGGAGGGCTGTCCGAGCGGCCGATGGAGCCAGTCTTGAAAACTGGTGGGCAGAAATGTCTCTAGGGTTCGAATCCCTAGCCCTCCGCGCATTCCACCCCGATGACCATGGACCCGAAACCATGGGCGTGAAAGGACCCGAATGAGTGCAGCCTCGTCGCGTCGACGCACGCTCGCGCCTCGACCCTCGGCCATCCGTCACGGGCGCCAGCGCACGGGCACCGTCTTCGCGGAGCTGTTCAGAGCCGTCGGGCTGGTTCTCGCCGTGGTGATGGTGAGCGGCGTCTCGCTCGCGGCGATCGCCACCTGGGACGTGCGGAAGGATCTGACCGTGGTCGCGCTCGCCGGTGAGGAGTCGGACGCTCCGCCGCCGAACATCGCGGCTATCGACGGGGGAGTGAACCTGCTGCTCGTGGGCAGCGACAGCCGCGAGGGCCAGGGCGAGGCATACGGTGACGAGACCTCGAATCTCAACGACGTGACCATGCTGCTGCACATCTCGCAGGACCACTCCAGCGCCTCGGTCATCAGCTTTCCCCGCGACCTCGTGGTGTCGATCCCCGAGTGTCCCGACGGCCAGGGCGGCACAAGCGAGGCGATGTCGGCGCAGCCGATCAACGTGACACTGCTCTACGGCGGCCTGCCGTGCACCGTGCTGACCGTCGAGAAGCTCACCGGGCTCACGATTCCGTTCGCCGCCGAGGTGCAGTTCAACGGCGTCATCGAGATGTCGAATGCGGTGGGCGGCGTACCCGTGTGCGTGTCGTCGCCGATCGACGACGAGTGGACCAACACGCACCTCACCCCGGGCACGCACCAGTTGCAGGGCATGGATGCGCTGCAGTTCTTGAGAACACGGCATGGGGTGGGCGACGGAAGCGACCTGGGGCGCATCAGCTCGCAGCAGGTCTTTTTGTCGTCGCTCGTGCGCACGGTGAAGAGCACCGAGACCCTCACCGATGTGACCAAGCTCTACGGGCTCGCGAAGGCGGCCACCGGCAACATGCAGATCTCGACCAGCCTGAGCTCGCCCGACACCATGGTCTCCATCGCGCTCGCTCTCAAAGACATTCCGCTCGAGGACATCGGGTTCTACGCCTACCCGGGAACGACAGGCGGGTCGGGTGTGTACGCCGGCAAGGTGCAGCCGATCGCGGCCGACGCCGAGGCGATGTTCGCGGCGATCCGCGCAGACGAGTCGATCGTCGCCGAGGCGGGCAACACGGGGCTCGGCGCGGAGATCGATCCCAATGCACTTCCGGCCGTGACCGAGGCGGCGTCGAGCGATGCCGCTGCGCCTGACGCCGGTGCGCCTGCCGCTGGCTCCGCTGCGCCGGCCGACATTGCGGATGCCGCGGCGCGGGACTCCTCTGCCACCGTCCTGCCGAAGAGCATCACGGGCCAATCGGCTGCCGAATACACCTGCAGCAAGGGCTTCGACTACTGATCGATCGGGCCGAAGAGAGACATTCGGCCGACGTCGGCTATGATTGCTGAGGCGCAAGCCAAGGAGACGTCGCATAGTCCGGCCTAGTGCACCACCCTGCTAAGGTGGAGTGGGGGAAACCCCACCGAGGGTTCAAATCCCTCCGTCTCCGCACTGATGTTCATCACTCGGTGAAACCCGCTCGGCCTTCGTGGCCAGGCGGGTTTTTGTGTATCCGCAGGGGTGCCTGTCACTGAAGTGGCGCCCGCGACCCGGCCCATGGTCTCAGGCTCCGGACAGCCCGGCGCCCGAAAATGAACTGCCCGCCAACAGCGGCCCCGTGGTCGACGACGCAGCCTCGTCGCGAAGGAGAGCAGGGAGCGTTCATGAGCGAACAGGAATCGCCGTCGACAGACATTCTCGCCAGCATCTCGAGGGCCGATGGAAGTCGCTTCGAAGTGCGCCGAGTTGTCCTGCCCAGCGGAACGTCGACAGGGTGGCACTATCACGATGGCTGGCAGACCGGCTTTCTGCTGCGCGGTGCGATCATCCACTCCACCGACGATCGCGACACCGTCTTCGAGATCGCGATACCACTCCTGGAGCAGCCCGCGATCGCCCACATCGCACGCAGCACGGGTGACGAAGAGGCGGAGTTGCTCTTCCTGTCCCATATCCCGGCGGGTTCCGAGGCCGCAGTGCCGTGCTCGCCGCCGAGCGAGCCCCGGGCGGGTGCCGCCGCCGAGCAGAACGCCTCCGTGGCGCGAGCGCCGCGGGCGGCCACGTCGTCGATCGCGGTGCCGCTCGGCAACCCGATCTTCGCTCAGGCATTCCGCTACACCGCCATGTACGGCCCCAAGCCCTTTCCCGAAGCGCTGCTCATCTACCTCGACAACGGCTCCTACAAGATCCTCTCTCCGGGCGAGGAGCACTACGGCAGCTACGTGTCGGCCACCGCGCTCGGGGCCGGTGCGCCACCTCGGCACGTCTCGTTCCTCTCGTGGCCGTCGCATGACTGGGACCGAAACGTGGCGTCGCACACGCTGACCTTCAACGTCGACACGGGCGCCTACATCCAGACCCTCGTTCTGCCGGGTGACCCGGTGCCCCACGCCCAGGCGGGCTATGCGCTGCCCATCGATGACCCAGCAGGCATCGACATGAGTGCGTCGTGGGAGCAGGTGCGCGTGACCTACGTCGAGCTGTTCGAGCGGCTTCTGGCGGGCGAGCACAGTCTCTGATGTGGGTGGCATTCACGTCATCGAGGTCTCTCAGGTCGCCGCCGCCGTGTCTTCGCGGATGGCCGCTGCGATCGCCGCCGCGAGCACCACGAGGCCTCGGGCCGTCGGGTGCACTCCATCGAACTGCATGAGCTGGGGCCGACCGGCGAGCGGCTGTCCGATGTCGAGATAGTGGGCGCCGATCGACGCCGACGCGTACTCGAGGTCGGAATCCAGGGCCGCAAGCTCCGGCGGCGGCGCATCCGCACCCCAGAAGGCGTTGAACGCGATGATCTGCGCATCCGGAAGCGAATCGCGAAGGTAGGACATCGTCGCGGTGATGTCGTCGGAGACCTCGGTGGGGTCTTCGCCGAGATCGTTGCTGCTGGCGGCGATGATCACGATCGACGGATGCAGCGCCACGGCCTCGACGGCCTCGTCCTGGAATGTATCGCCGTCGTCTCCGACCGCCGTGAAGCCGGTGCCGTCGCTGGCCAGGTCGGTGAGCTGCCAGTTGGTGGCCTGACCGATCAGCTCAGGCCAGGCCCGGCTCGGCTTCAGGCCGTGGCCGTCCATGATCGAATCTCCGATCGCTACGACGACCGACTTCGAGTCCGTGTCCGTGTCCGTGTCCGTGTCCGCGTCGGTCTCGGTCGTCGACGACACGCTCTGCGACGACGACGATGATGACCCCGGTGGCGACGTGCTCGGTGCCGCGGTGGCCGAGAGATCTTGGATGCCTCGCGCGGCGGGCATCGGATGCCCGGGCCGTCCCGCGATTCCGACTCCGACGAGGGCGCCGACAGTGAAGAGGGCCATCACGATCACCACGGCGATCGGCCATTCCCGACGCACAACAGACATCGACTGCCCTTCTCTCGACACATCGATGACCGTAGTCCGACAGCCCCACCGCCACCGGCAGTGCTGCTGTCAGCTCGCTTTGAATCGTCGGCGGCGACATCAGGATGCTGTCGATCACGTCTCGAAGACGTGTCGCGCTAGGTGCCCGAGCCCTCGCCGGCCCCCGCGCGCCTCGTGCGCTCCGCGATCGATGTGAAGGCCGCGCGCAACGCGGGCGGTTCGACGTCGCTCACGTCGAAGGTGAATCGACAGAATTCGGCGGCCAGGGCCTCCCATGACCAGGAGCCGAGCCGCACCCTGCAGCGGTCCGCGCCGATGGCCTCCGCCGATCCGTCGGCGACGTAGGGCGCGATCGTCGACAGGGGGCCATGAACGGTGGCCGTTCCGGTGCACGGCCAGACGTCTTCGGCAGTCGAGCTGGTCGAGCCCTTGAAACGTGCCGACAGATAGCGCGCGGGGTCGCCACCGGGAACCGATCTGGCGGTGAACGAGCGCCCCGTGTGGGTGCGGGGAGTGATGCGATCAGCTCGATAGATCCGCCATTCGTCTTCGGCGGGCGAGTATGCGATCAGATACCAGCGGGCGTTGTGCGCGAGAAGGTGGTGCGGTTCGACCGAGCGCACGGCTGGGGCGGCGGCGTTCGCAGCCCGGTCGGGCGTCGCGTAGTCGAAGCGCAACTCGCGCCTGGTGCGGATGGCCTCGCCGATACTCAGGAGTACGGCGGGGTCCGTCTGCACCGATCCGCGCGTGGCGGCAGGCCCGACCGTGTCGACGAGATTTGCGACTCGGTGGGACAGCCTCTCGGGCATCAGACGGCTCACCGTGCGGAGCGCTCGGTCGGCGGCCTCGTCGATGCCTGCGCCGAGGCCGCCCGCCGTGCGCAGGGCCAGCGCCAGCGCGATCACCTGCTCGTCGTCGAAGAGAAGGGGAGGCAGCTGACTTCCCGCCCCGAGCCGGTAGCCTCCGTCGGGGCCGCGCGTGGCGTCGATCACGTAGTCGAGTTCGCGCAGTCGGTCGATGTCTCGCCGCACCGTGCGCTCGCTCACCTCGAGCCGCCCGGCGAGCACGGGGGCGGGCCAGTCGCGCCGCGACTGCAGCAACGACAGCAGCGCGAGCAGGCGCTTCGAGGTCGAGGGGGATGATGCGGTCGGCATGCTGTCATCCTCTCGCACGAAGCGGACGTTCCCTGACTTGAACCGCTGAGACGCTGATCTCACCAACCCACGAAGGAGCACATCATGTCCGCTACGCCCGTCATCCACCTCAACTTCCGCGGCCAAGCCCGCGCCGCCCTCGAGTTCTACGCCACGGCGTTCGGCGGCCAGAGCTTCGCGCGCACCTACGGAGAGTTCGGCATGCCCGCGGGCCTGCCCGACACCGACAAGGTCGTCTTCGGTCAGGTCGTCGCCCCCGGCGGCTTCACGGTCATGGCCTACGACGTGCCCGGTCAGGATGCCGGTCCCGCGACGGGCTCGACGCACCGGGAGAATGGCACGACCGTGACCGATCAGTCCTTCTTCATCGCCCTCAACGCCGAGACCCTCGCCGAGGCCACCGGCTACTGGGCGGCGCTCGAGGCCGGCGCCACGGTCGTCGAGCCGCTGGCCGCCTCTGCATGGTCGGCGGGCTTCGGGATGCTCACCGACAGGTTCGGCGTGACGTGGCTGTTCAACGTGGTCGCCGGCGAGCAGGCCTGACACACCTGACACACCTGACCGCCGCCGACGTTCTGCAGGCGGAGCGTCGCGGTCGAGGTGCAGAGAACGGCCCTTCCGGTGGCCGACGAAGGGCCATTCTCTGCACCTCACGTGCGTCCGGTCAGACCGTGACGTTCACTAAGACGCTATAGCCCATAGTGGAGCTCCGCGCCAAAGCCGAAAATGTCCACAAACCCAGCTACGGGTGTCGGAAAACGCAATTCTCGTGGCCGCTTCTGAACAATAGACGAACGGATTCCCCCGTTCTTCGCCAGCCCCGCCCCCGTCGATAGATTCGCAGAGTCCGGCTGACCTTTCGTCAGTTTTCGGCATTCCTGCACATCCCGGCCATACCGGGGCAATCACTGAGGGGCATCCACAAGGATGAAAATCGACGTATTCTCGCGCGCGCTCTCGACGCGCTCACGACGCACAGGGGTGATCGCGGCCACGGTCGCCGCCTCGCTCGCGCTCATGGCACTCGGCGGCGGCATCGCCTCGGCCGCGGGCGGCGGACTCGCACCGCCTCCCGTCGCGCCGGCACTGATCCATGTCGCGTCAGCCGTGCCCGACCGCGTCATCCTGACCCCCTCGGAGACGCCGGCCACCACGCAGAACGTGTCGTGGCGCACCTCGCTCGACGTCACGACCCCGCAGGTTCAGCTGGCCACGATGACGGATGGCCCGATCACCTCGTCGACCACGATCGCGGCGGCCAGCACCGTCGAGATGGCCACCGACCTGGGCTACAAGATCAAGTACCACTCGGCCCTGATGACAGGGCTCACGCCCGACACCGCGTACCTCTACCGCGTGGGCGACGGGGAGACCTGGAGCGAGTGGTTCGAGTTCGCCACGGCCGCCGCCTCGAACGAGCCGTTCTCGTTCCTCGTGCAGGGCGACGCCCAGAACGACGTGAAGTCGTACGCCTCGCGCACGTTCCGCGCCGCCTATGAAGCCCGCCCCTATTCGAAGGCCGTCGTGCACCTCGGCGACCTCATCGACACCGATGTCGCGGATGCCGAGTGGGGCGAATGGTTCTCGGCCGCCGGTTTCGAGAACGCCTATCTCAACGTGATCGCCGCCCCGGGAAACCACGAGTACTACCCGGGCCCGCAGCTCAGCCGCTACTGGAAGGCCCAGTTCGCCTACCCCGAGAACGGCCCGGCCCAGACCCCCGAGCTCAAGGCGGCGTTCAGCGAGAACGTCTACTTCACCGACTACCAGGGCGTGCGGTTCATCTCGCTCAACGCGTCGGTCATCAACGGCCCCGAGCTGGATGCCCAGACAGCGTGGCTCGACCAGGTTCTGACCGAGAACCCCAACAAGTGGACCGTCGTCGCCTTCCACCAGCCGGTCTTCTCCGTGACGAGCGGACGCGACAACAAGACGCTTCGCGAGGCGTGGCTTCCCATCTTCGAGAAGCACAACGTCGACCTCGTTCTGCAGGGCCATGACCACGCCTACGGCCGCGGCAACCTGTTCGCGAACGAGCAGAATCTGCCGGCGGGCGCCGACCCGAAGACCAGCCAGACCGGCCCGGTCTACATGGTCACCATCGCCGGTCCGAAGATGTATGTTCCGGATGATCTGGCGACCAACAACTGGATCACGAACGGCGCGAACCTCCGCAGCACCAACGGCTACACCCAGATGTACCAGACGGTCGATGTCACCGCCGATGAGATCCACGTCGAGAGCCGCAAGGTCACCGGCGAGCTGTTCGACGGCTTCACGATCACCAAGTCCGACGACGGAGCCAAGCTCGTGACCGACGACCTGACCCCGCGCGACTCGGGTCCGGGTTCCGCCCGCACCACGATCAACGCGCCCGAGCTGCCCGAGGTCACGATCCCGTCGGGCGAGCCGACGACGGAGCCGACGACACCGCCGACCACCCCGCCGACGACGGAGCCCACGACGGAGCCGACGACCGAGCCGACGACCGAGCCGACGACCGAGCCGACCACGGAGCCGACCACGGAGCCGACGACGGAGCCGACGACGGAGCCGACCACGGAGCCGACGACGGAGCCGACGACGGAGCCGACGACGGAGCCGACGACGGAGCCGACGACGGAGCCGACGACGGGACCGACGACATCCCCGACCGGCGGGCCGACCACCCCCACGACCCCGCCGACCGAACCGACCTACACCCCGTCGGCACTCGAGCTCTCGGCAACAGGCGTCGCGGCGGGAGGATCGGTGTCTATGAAGGCATCGGGCTTCAAGCCGAACGAGGACATGGAGATCGTGCTGCACTCCGACCCGATCACCCTCGGCTACACGAAGGCCGACGCCTCCGGCGCGGTGCTCTACACGGCGCACATCCCGGCCGGAGCTCCTGTCGGAAAGCACACGATCGTGCTTCGCGGCCTCGAGTCGGGCGCGACGACCTCGGCTGACCTCACCGTGCTGGCGGTCGGCGCCCCGAGCACCGGAGTGAAGGACCTGGCGAACACCGGCGCATCCTGGGTCGGGTCCGCGATCTCCGCCGCGGGAGCCCTGCTCCTCGTCGGAGCCCTCGGACTCGTCTTCGTGAGCCGCCGCCGCCACGCGACGGGCGGCGCCCGATGATCGCGACCGGCGCGGGACCCCGCGCATCCGGTGCCCCCGCTTCGACCGCACCGACACCCCGAAGCACCCGAGCCACACGACCACCGAAAGGTTCCACTCCCATGACGACCTCGTCATCCCGGTTCGGGTCGGGCTTCCGCAGGGGCGTCGCCATCACGGCGGCGGTTCTGGCCGGAGCCCTGCTCGTTCCGCTCGGTTCGACCTCTGAGGCGGCACAGGCCGTCACGGCGACGCCGATCGAGCAGTACGGCCCGACCAGCGTGCCCGACCGCCTCGTGCTCACACCCTCGGGAGACCTCTCGAACTCGCAGGCGGTCACCTGGCGCACCTCGACCAAGGTCACCGCGGCCCAGGCGCAGGCGCAGATCCGCGTCGCCACGGCCAAGCCCTACACCGACGACTACACGGTCGTCGCGGCGTCGTCGACAACCACCGTGCCCACCGACAAGGGCTACGACGAGGCGTTCCACACGGTGAAGTTCACGGGCCTGACCCCGTCGACGCAGTACATGTACCGCGTCGGCGACGGCACGAACTACAGCGAGTGGCAGCACTTCACCACGGCGTCGGCCACACCCGACGACTTCTCGTTCATCTACCTCGGCGACGTTCAGAACGGCATCAAGTCCGACGCCTCGCGCGTCATCCGCAACGCCTTCCGCGACCGCCCCGACGCCAGCATCGTGCTGCAGGCGGGCGACCTGATCGACGAGGCGAACAACGACACCCAGTGGGGCGAGGTGTTCGACGCCGCCGGCTACCAGTTCGGAACGCAGAACTTCCTGGCAGCCGCGGGCAACCACGAGTACGAGGGCGAAGCGCTGTCGAAGCAGTGGCAGGCCCAGTTCGCCTACCCCGAGAACGGCCCGACCGGACCGGCCGAGGTCGAGGCACTGCTCGACGGCACCGTCTACTACAGCGACTACCAGGGCGTGCGCTTCATCTCGCTCAACAGCAACATCACGGATGCCGCGGCCCTGGCCGTGCAGACCGCCTGGCTCGAGAAGACCCTCGACGAAAACCCCAACAAGTGGACCGTGGTGTACTTCCACCACCCCGTCTTCTCGCTCGACGAGGGGCGCAACAACCGCGCGATCCGGGATGCCTGGGTGCCGCTCTTCGAGAGCCACAACGTCGACCTCGTGCTGCAGGGCCACGACCACGCCTACGGGCGCGGAAACTCCGACGAGTCGGAGCTCGGCAACCCCGTGAGCTGGAACAAGGACCTCAACTACGACGGCCCCGTCTACGCGGTGTCGGTCGTGGGATCGAAGATGTACAACAACACCGGCCCCCGCCTGTGGAACGACAACGGCGCGCACCTGCGCAAGCTCGGCGGCGGAATCGAGCTCTACCAGCTCATCGACGTGTCGGGCGACAAGCTGCGCTACGAATCGCGCACGGCCGACGGCGAGTACTACGACGGCCTCACCATCGTGAAGAACGACAGCGGCAAGGCCGTGACCGACGACACGGTTCCGCAGGTCATCGACGAGAACGGCGGAGAGCCCTGCCTCGGCTGCGAGCCCAACCCCGACCCGGGCGGAGAAGAGCCCGAGGAGCCTACCACCACGGTCGACTACCGCGTCGTCGGAGACCTGAAGTCCGTCGCCAAGCCGGCCGCTCAGCTGCCCGCGGGCTCGGCATTCTCGGAGAAGCGCGATCACCTGTTCCTCGGTGACCAGAACGGCCGCACGATCTTCGAGATGGATCCCGCCACCGACACGATCGTTCGTCAGATGACTCTGCCGGAGAACATCCGCGACATCGGAATCGACGACGCGAACGATCTTCTGTACGTCGGCCAGCAGAACTCGAACTGGGTGGTCGTGTCGACGGCGGATGCGACGTACGGCCAGGTCGTGCGGGGCCCGTTCCCGTTCGTGCAGTCGAACCGCTCCATCGACGTCGACCCCGTCAATGGTTACGTCTACGGCGCGATCCCGTCGCGGGGTGTCGAGGTACTCGATGCCCAGACCGGCGAATCGGTCGGCGTGATCAACGGAACGGCCGGCGCGTACTACGTCGCCGCCGACCCCGAGGGCGGCCGCGTGTCTGCTGCCTTCTTCGAGGAGACGGCCGATGTGAAGAACATCGCGGCGTTCGACGTGAAGAACAACTTCGCCCAGCTCTGGGAGCAGCCGACACGTCCCAACGCCCGCCAGCTCGACATCGACTCGACCCACGGTCTGGTCTATGTCGCCTACACGGGCACGGCGGCGGGAACCGGCGGGTTCTCGGTGCACGACATCGCCACCGGCAAGCGGCTCGGCGACTTCGCCGATCCCAAGTACGGCAAGGACGTCTACGGCATCTCGATCGACGAGGAGCACCAGCGGGTGTTCGCGTCGAACCGCGACTTCAGGCTGAACCCGCCCGGATCGGAAACGATGTCGGCGGCCGTCACCGTGTCGGAGAGGATCGTCGAGCAGGGCTTCGACTACTCGCCTGCCGGCCAGGTCGTCTCGGTTGCGAAGCCGGCGGCGCAGCTGCCCGCGGGCTCGGCGTACTCGGAGAAGCGCGACCACCTGTTCCTCGGTGACCAGAACGGCCGCACGATCTTCGAGGTCGATCCGAACACCGACACGATCGTTCGCCAGATGACTCTGCCGGAGAACATCCGCGACATCGGAATCGACGACGCGAACGACCTGCTCTACGTGGGTCAGCAGAACACCAACTGGGTCGTGGTGTCGACAGCGGATGCGACGTACGGCCAGGTCGTGCGGGGCCCGTTCCCGTTTGTGCAGTCGAACCGCTCCATAGACGTCGACCCCGTCAACGGTTACGTCTACGGCGCGATCCCGTCGCGGGGTGTCGAGGTTCTGGATGCCCAGACCGGCGAGTCGATCGGCGTCATCAACGGAACGGCCGGTGCCTACTACGTGGCCGCCGACCCCGAGGGTGGACGCGTCACCGCGGCCTTCTTCGAGGAGACGGCCGATGTGAAGAACATCGCGGCGTTCGACGTGAAGGACAACTTCGCGCAGCTCTGGGAGCAGCCCACGAGGCCGAACGCTCGCCAGCTCGACGTCGACTCGACCCACGGTCTCGTCTACGTGGCCTACACGGGCACGGCGGCGGGAACCGGCGGCTTCTCCGTGCATGACGCGAAGACCGGAAAAGTTCTGGCAGACCTGGCCGATCCGAAGTACGGGAAGGACGTCTACGGCATCTCCGTCGATGAGGAGCACCAGCGGGTGTTCGCGTCGAACCGTGACTTCAGACTGAACCCGCCCGGGTCGGAACTGACCTCGGTCGCGGTGACCATCAGCATCCGGAACGTCGGAACGCCGGTCGACCCGACGGACCCCACGGACCCGACGGATCCCACGGACCCGACGGATCCGACCGATCCAACGGATCCCACCGATCCCACGGACCCGACGGACCCGACGGACCCGACGGACCCGAACGACCCGGAGGGGCCGCCCACTGGACTCACCTATGCGCCGACCGCGCTGGGAGCGATCCCGTCGCAGACCGCGAACGCCGATCTCGACGTGAAGCCGGTCGGCTCGGTGGTCGACCCGACCACAGAGCACCTCTTCGTGGGCAACGAGCAGCGGCCCGCCCGGGTGCTGGAGATCGATCCGGCGACCGACACGGTCGTGAAGACGCACGCCATCGCCGGGGGAGAGGCCGAGGGCGTTCGAGACGTCGCGCTCGACACGGCGAAGGGCGAGCTCTACGTCGCCTACGGTGCGGCGTGGGCCGTGCTCGACGTGAAGGCCGACGCGATCGTTCGCGGACCGTTCGCCTTCTCGGCGAACGTGCGCGGCATCGACGTCGATCTCGAGGCGGGCCGCGTGTACGGTGCGACCCGAGGCACGGGCTTCCAGGTCATGGATGCCGTCACCGGCGCCCAGATCGAGACCGTGGCGACGACCTCGTCGACGTCGTGGAAGTCGCACGGAATCGCCGTGGACCCCACGACGAAGCGCCTCTACGTCACCAGCGAGGACACCTCGGGTGTGGACGGCGTCCGGGTCTACTCGACCGTCGACTACTCGCTGCTGCAGACGCTTCAGGTGGCGGCGCCGGATCTGCGTTCGGTGGCGGTCGACCCGGTCGCCCAGCGGCTGTACATCGGACACATGACCGACGCCTTCGAGAAGAGCGGAGTTCTCGTGCTGAACGCGGGAGACCTCACGCAGATCGCGAACTACTCGGCGACGACCTACGGCAACAAGGTCTACGGGGTGTCGGTCGATCCGACGAAGGGCACGGTCTTCGTCTCGAACCGCGACCGGTTCCCGACGGGCATCATCTCGCTGCAGCGCTCGCGCTAGCCGCTGCGCCCGGGGCGCATCGCGCCCAGTTGCCCGAAGTGGCCGCTTCCCTTCACGGGGAGGCGGCCATTTCGTGCAACTCGTTCGCGGTCGACGGGAGCGGTTCGCCTTCAGTGGGGGAGGAGCTCGCGCGCCATGGCCAGGTACGCGGGGCCGTCGAACTCACGGAAGAGCGCGGACTGGGCGATGTACCCCTGTCCCAGGCCCACCGCGATCGACGTGAGCCTCGTCGCGTACTCGCGCGCTTCGTCGTCGCCGAGGCCACGCTCGGACTTCGCCCAGTCGGTGAAGAGCTGCAGGTAGCTGGCCCGGGGCTCGCCGAAGACAATGTTCGCGCTCGCGGTCATCGGGCACTTCCGGGCCGGCGTGAAGGTGGAGGTCGAGAACGAGGTCGACCTGCCTCACGCCTCGACGAACGCCGAGCCGGAGCTGGCCACGGCCCGCTGATCACGGACGCTGTGCAGAAGGGCTCCGAAAGGCGTGCTAGGATTTCATCTGGTCTTGACCTGCGCCCTTAGCTCAGCTGGATAGAGCGTCTGACTACGGATCAGAAGGCCAGGGGTTCGAATCCCTTAGGGCGCACAGAGATACACCACGAAAGCGGCTCGCGAAAGCGGGCCGCTTTTTTGTGTGCTCGGGAAAGACTGCGCGACGGGACTGCTTCGGCGCTCAGGCCTCGCCGCCGGGAGGGCCGATGAAGAGCAGCGTCGCCATGATCGCGACGAGAGCCACGATCAGGCCTCCGGCCAGAGGGATGGGCCGCTGCAGCGCCCAGCGGAAGGCGCGGTCGAGCGGGCGCGCGTCTCGGGGGTCGTCCGTCGCATCCGTTCGCCATCCGCCCTCGAGGCTGCCTCGGCGGGCGAGCCAGCGCTCGACCGGAATAGTGGCGTAGGGCACGACGGCGGATGCGACGGCCAGGGTCGCGAGGCCGAGGTGCCACCGCTGGTTCACGGCCACCACGCCCGCCTGCAGCGCGTAGGCGATGAAGATCAGACCGTGGATGAAGCCGGCGATCGACACGGGCCAGTCGCCGACACCGACCGCGTACTTCAGGATCATGCCCACGATGAGCAGCGTCCAGGTGATGGTTTCGAGCAGGGCGAAGACGCGGAAGAGTCTCTCGGGCGTGAAAGTGCGAGCGGAGGCCATGCATCCAGTCTGACGCATCGGCATCCGCGCCCTCTGGGAGCGTGCGCCCCCGGCCGTCCGGGCGCGGATGCGCCGACATGGCGCGGACGTCGCGCGCGCTCTAGCGTGGACGTATGGCACAGCTTCCCCGCGCCGTGAGGCCCTTCGCCACAGGGCAGTACCGACTGCTCTTCGGTGCGCTCACCCTGTCGCTCTTCGGCGGGGGCATGTGGCTGGTCGCCCTGGTGTGGCAGGTCATCGAGCTCGGGGGCGGCCCGCTGCAGCTCTCGATCACGGCCACGGCCACGAGCATCGGCATGGTCGGTGCCACCCTCATCGGCGGTGTCGTCGCCGACCGCGTGCCGCAGCGCCTGATCCTCGTCGGCATCGAGAGCGTCAAGCTGCTGAGCATGGCCGCGGTCGCCGCGCTCGCACTCGCGGGGTCGCTCGAACTCTGGCACCTCGTAGTCGCAGCCGCGCTGCTCGGCATCGGGGAGGGCTTCTTCTATCCGGCCTACTCGGCGATCCTGCCGGCGCTCCTCCCGGCCGACGACCTGCTCGCGGCCAACGGCATCGAGGGGGTGCTGCGCCCCGCCGCGCTCCAGGCCGCAGGCCCGGCGGTCGCGGCCGGCCTCATCGCACTCGGCGGGCCACCCACCGCATTCGCGGTGATCGTCGTCGTGCACCTCGCCGCGCTCGCGGGCCTTGTCGTGATGCGCAGCGTGCCCATCGCGCGCGACCGCTCGGGCGACTCCGCACATCCGCTGGTCTCGATGTACCGAGACATGCGCGAGGGCGTCGTCTACATGGTGCGCACGCCCTGGCTGTTCGCGACCCTGCTCTTCGCCTTCGGCTGGGTGCTCGTGCTGCTCGGCCCCATCGAGGTGCTGCTGCCGTTCGCCGTGCGCGACCAGACCGGGGGAGGGGCCGGCTCGTTCGCGCTCGTGCTCGCGGCCTTCGGCGTGGGCGGTGCGATCGGATCGATCGTGGTCGCGTCGCGCCGGCTGCCGCGCCGCTACCTCACGGTGATGCTGCTGGCGTGGGGAATCGGCTCCGTTCCGCTCGCCGTCATCGGATTCACGAACGAGCTCTGGGTCATGGCGGTGGCGGTCTTCATCGTGGGGTTCACGGGCTCGGCGGGGCAGGTCATCTGGGGAACCCTGCTGCAGAGGAGAGTGCCGCGTGACCTGCTCGGGCGAGTCTCGAGCCTCGACTTCTTCATCTCGCTGGCGCTCATGCCGGTGTCGATGGCGCTCGCGGGGCCGGTGGGCGAAGCGGTCGGGCTGGCGCCCACGTTCCTCGTCGCCGGGGTGGTTCCCGTCTTCTTCGCGGTGGCCGCGCTGCTCATCGCGCGCATGCCGCGCGACGAGATCGCGCATCCGCTCGACGCCGAGGGCTGATTTTCGACATCCGTCGAGTCGCGCAGCTGGCGCGCTCGGATAGCGTGAGGGCGTGACCGATCCCCTCGGCGGCGAGCCGCTGCCCGCATCCCAAGCCATCCTCAATCCGCTGAGCGACTCGGCGATCTTCCTGGTGCTCACTGTCGCGCCCGGTAGGGAAGAGCTGGTTCACGACGCGCTCGGCGACGTCTCGGGGCTCGTGCGCTCGGTCGGCTTCCGCGTGCCGAGCAGCCTGCTCACCTGCATCACCTCGATCGGGTCGGATGCCTGGTCGCGGCTCTTCGACGGACCTCGCCCGAAAGAGCTGCACGTTCTGCCGGAGTTCCATGGAACGGTGCACTCCTCGGTCTCGACGCCCGGCGACATCCTGTTCCACATCCGCGCCCAGGGCATGGACCTCTGCTTCGAGCTGGCGAGCCTGCTCGTCGAGCGGTTCGGAGGGCCGACCGCCGTGGTCGACGAGGTGCACGGCTTCAAGTCCTTCGACGAGCGCGACCTGCTCGGCTTCGTCGACGGCACAGAGAATCCGACGGGCGCCCTCGCGGTGCAGAACGTGATCGTGCGCGACGACGAGCCGCAGTTCGTGGGCGGCAGCTACGTGGTGGTGCAGAAGTACCTGCACAACCTCACGGCCTGGAACCTGCTCACGGTGGAGCAGCAGGAGCAGGCCATCGGTCGGGGCAAGGCGAACAACGTCGAGCAGGCCGAGGAGAAGAAGGCCCCGAACGCCCACACGGTGCTCACCGTTCTGACGGATGCCGAAGGCAACGAAGAAAAGATCGTGCGCGACAACATGCCGTTCGGCCGCATCGGAGAGGCCGAGTTCGGCACCTACTTCATCGGCTACGCGAAGACTCCGGCGGTCACGGAGCGCATGCTGAAGAACATGTTCGTGGGCGACCCGGAGGGCACCTACGACCGCATCCTCGACTTCTCGACCGCGGTGACAGGATCGCTGTACTTCACGCCGACTGCGGACTTCCTCGACGATCCGCCGCCGCTTCCCCGCTGACGACCGCCCGCTGACGGGCGCCGTCTGACGAGCGCCGTCTCTCGACTGTGCAATTTCTGCTCGTGTCGGCGACGAGGACCGACGCTTTTTGCACATCCGCAACGGGCGTGGACGTGTGTCGAATGCACGGTTCGGTGCTTTCTCACTGAGTAGTGCCACTCTGGAACCCCGGCGCGACAGCGTCGAGCGAGTTGTATCAACCAGAGGGAGCTGCAATGGCTGAGAAGAAGACGAAGAAACCCGCGTCGAAGGCGACGAAGAAGTCGGCGACGAAGAAGTCGAACGAGAAGACCGCGTCGAAGACGGCGAAGTCCATCGAGCAGAAGCTCGAGAAGGCCGCGCGCGAGGCGATCGCCGCGGCGGAGACCGCCGTCAAGAAGGCGCGCAAGGCCGCGAGCGAGCGCTCGAAGGAGCTGCGCAAGCAGGCGAAGAAGGTCGCCCGCGAGCTCGAGACCGTGGTGAACGACGCGAAGGCCGAGGCGAAGAAGCCCGACACCGCGAAGCCTGACGCGAAGAAGCAGGCGCCAGCGAAGACACCTGCGCCGGCCACGAAGGCGACCGTCGCATCGGTGCCGGTCGCGGCCGAGCCGCCCATCGCATCCGCACCCCCGGCGACCAAGCGCGGGCTCGACCTGCCAAAGGCAACCACTGCGCCGAAGGCGGCACCGAAGGCCGCACCGAAGGCCGCACCGAAGGTTGCCGCGAAGGCCGCGGCGCCTGCGAAGCCGCCGACGCTGGTCGAGCTTCGCGCCCAGGCGAAGGCCAAGGGCGTCGTGGGGTACTCGCGCATGAGCCGCGCGATTCTCGTGGAGCGCCTGAAGGACTAGCGCCCGTACGCAATTCAGGAGGAGCGCGTCACCGAAGCCACTGTGGCTACGGCGACGCGCTCCTCCTGAATTGATCGCGCCTAAGCCGAGCGGCGGCGGCGCAGCGCCATTCCTGCTCCGAGAACGAGCAGGGCGAGGGCTCCGAACAGCACGGGTGCCGCGTCGGTACCCGTCGCTGCGAGGCGTCCCGATCCCGCGCTGCTGGCTGCCGCTCCGGGCGCCGGCACGCCGGCTCCGGGAGCACCGGTGCCCGGAAGCCCGGTGCCCGGATCGACGGGTGCGTCCTCACGCAGCGCCAGTCCGACGACCACGGGATCGTGGTCGCTCGAGCGGTAGGGGTCGGCGCTGTAGAGGTTGACCGCGTTGTAGTTGTACCGGCTGTACTCCAGGGCGATCGACTCGACCGAGTTGATGTTCCAGATGTCTGTACCCGTCACATCCGCCGCCGCAGCCTGCGAGGCGAAGACGTGGTCGAGCGAGCCGACCGCGCCGTCGAAGGCGTAGCTCTTCTTGCCGGTGGCCTCGCCGAGGTCGGTGTACCCGGCCGCGAGAATGACGTCGATCGGGTCCTCCTTCTCATACGAGTTGAAGTCGCCGCTCAGGAGCACGCGGTCGATGCCGGTGTCCGTCACGAGACCGTCGGCGAACTCCACGAGGGCCGTCGCCTGGCGAACGCGGGAGGCGTTGGACGCGCCCTGCCCGTCGTTCTGGTCCGCATCCTCGCCGGTGCCCGACCCCTTCGACTTGAAGTGGTTCACGATGGTGAGGAACCGCGTGGACTCTCCTCCATCGACCAGCTGGAACGCCTGGGCGAGCGGGTAGCGCGCGTTCGAGAACGCCGTGTCGTCGTCGATCACCGAGTCGCCGACTGTCTCCACGACCGCCGCGCGATAGATGAATGCCGTGCGAATGACATCCTCGCCCGCCGGAACCGCCTCGGGAGAGGGCACGAACGCCCAGGTGCCTGCGCCGGCCGCCGCGTTGAGCGCGTCGGTCAGCTCGGCGAGGGATGCGTCGCGGTCGAGGCCGAAGCGGCTCGAGTTCTCGATCTCCTCGAGCGAGACGACGTCGGCGTCGAGCGCGTTGATTGCCGAGACGATCTTGGCCTGCTGCCGGTCGAGGTCCTCCTGCTCGGCGGCCCCGCGCGCATCGCAGCCGGAGTTCACGGTCACGGGGTCGCCGTCACGGTCGGTGTAGTAGCTGCATCCCGTGAGCTCGTCGCCCGTGGTCGAGAAGTAGTTGAGCACGTTGAACGAGGCCACCGTCGCGTCGCCACCCACGTCGAGAGGCTCCGGCGTGCGGGTGTTCTCGAAGGTCGCGGGCTGAACGGTCGCGGCGTTGGCGGGGGTGAGCTCCTGCGTGGGCTGCAGGCTCCAGGCGCCGAAGCGGTAGTCGACGACGACCGGCCCGGTGAAGGTCACGGCCGCGCCGATCCGAACCGGGTTCTCGACGGTCAGGTACGGCAGGGGCTTCGACTTGTTCGCGGCGCTGTTGAAGTTGGTGCTCGCTCCGTCGTCGAGGGTCACCGCCGCGGCGGCATTGGCCGCGACGAGTGCCGTGTACTCCGCGCTGCCCGGCTCGGTGATCGAGGTGGGTGTCACGAGGGGGTCGGTGCCGGCGGTGAGCACGACCGAACCGTAGTAATTCGTGTCGTAGTTGTCGGTCACCGTGTAGTCGCCGGCGGGCGCGAGCAGCATGCTCTCCAGCGACTCCCGCTGGGCGGGGACGCTCGGCAGGGCGACGGCTGCGGGCGCAGGCGGGGCGACCGCCTCGGTGAGCACGGCGAGGCCGTCGGATGCGACGGTCAGCTCGGTCAGGCCCTGGTACTCCGATACGACGCCGGTGACCTCGACGTACGCGCCGATCGTCGCCTGCGGCACGGTTGCCGATGAGAAGACGAAAAGGCCATCGGATGCCGTGTGCGTCGCCAGATCGAGGCTTCCTCCGGTGCCGGGCGTCTGGATCACGTAGCCGTTGAACCCGCCGGTCGGGTAGCTCGCGGTGACGACTCCGCGGGTGACCACAGTCTGGCCGGCCAGCGGACTCGTGTCGGTCGTTCCCTGGATCTCGGCGATCGTCGCGGGAACCGCGGGACCGCTCGGCTCCTCCGGCTCTTCCGGCTCTTCGGGCGGAGCCTCACCGCCGCTGTTCTGCGGTGTCGGCGCCGCGAGGCCGAAGTCGGCCGAGTTCACATCGGTGTCGAGGCCGGCGCTGCGGTTCATCGAGGTCGTCACCGACGGGGCCGCGGCCACAGACGTCTCGAAGGTGTTCGATGTTCCATAGCCGAGCAGGTCGATAACGGCTGGGTTGTTCACGAGCGACCCCGTGGCCGGCATGGTGAGCGGCGTCGTCTGGTTGGCGAGGAACAGCGTGCCTCCGCCTCCGGCGAACGCGAAGGCCAACGAGGCGTCAGGCGTGGGCAAGGCGGCGCCATTGGCGGCATTGCTGTTTCCCTGGATCAGGTAGTAGCCGCCGGGTGCGATGCTGCCCGAGAGGGCTAGAACTCCAGTCGGCGCGACCGTTCCGCCCGCAGAGCGGTACTGCAGCGACATGGAGCTGAGGTCGATCGGGGCGGTCGTCGGGTTGTAGAGCTCGACGAACTTGTTGAGGTACGTGGCGCCGGCGGATCCGCCGTTCACATAGGCCTCGTTGATGACGACGCCGGTGCTCGCGGCGAACGCGGGTACGGCGAGTAGCGGGCTTGCCGCCAGGGCGGCGCCAGCCAGGGCAGCGATGCCGAGTCTGAAGCGCCGGGGGTGGGTGCGGGGCATGGATTTCCCTTGATCGAGATACGGGTGGATATCTCTCAATCAAAGTCAGACCGCGCGACGAAACGGAGTCGCCCGTGTAAACAGCAGGTTTAAGTTACCCCTGTTAAGGGGGTGTTGGGCGTGTCCGCCGGTGCTGTGATACTGCCGTGCCGACAGCTCTAGACGTGGCCTCGAGGCGGGTTCGTCGCACCGTTCGGCTCCTCTGAGAAGATGAGACCCTGGCCGCTGTTCGCCGAAGAGGTGAGGATCTCGAGCCACTCGCGATTCAGGGTGGGCATCTTGCCGCCGAAGAACTTGAAGTAGAGCGGAATGGACTTGTCGAGCCAGATGCTCGAGCGGCCGTCGCCGATGGCCGGGTCGTCTTTCCACGAGAAGAAGAAGCTCTCACCTCGGCGCAGCTTGGAGCCGATCACGATCTGCAGGTGCGTCAGAGCCCTGTCGTCGAACTCGATCTCGATATCGGAGTCACCGTAAAGCAACTTTCCCATGCTGTCCCCTTGTGTCTTACCGCATCGCGGAGCGCGATGTTCCTCCCACATTAGGTGAGAGTCGAGGGGAATCTCGCTTCGACGCGAAGAGTGCCAGTGCGCCATCTAGGCTCGTCGCAGTGTACGATGCGACGCCCTGATTCAAAACCGTCACTTCGAACGAACTTCCGCGGGCTTCGATGAACCCGAGAAGCGATGCGGCGTCGTGCGCCGACGCACGAGGATCGGAGACTCTCCACTCCGTCGGGGACAACTTCACGAGTGTTACTGAATCTGCTACTGAATCGGGGGCCGTCTGGGCGGTGCTGTGTGCGATCACGCTGTTCCTGTCATTGGTCGCCCCTCTCGCGACACTGCGAATCGAAGCTCTGACCAGTCTGCGTCAGAGCTTCGATTCGCCAGCAGGGCTAGATATCCCCGGGTGGTCGTGAATCACTTCCCGGGCCGGCTCCCAGCTTGGGGCGGCGCAGCACGAGCAGGGTCACTGCGACCGCGACGGCGACGGCGGCCAGTGCGCCGCCGCCCCACGCCAGCACCGAGAAGAACTCGTCGTCGGACGAGGCAGCCGAAGCCGCGTTCGAGTCGCCCGACGTCGCGCCTGTCGAATCGTCGCCACCCGCGGCACCCGCCGCGTCGCTCGCGGTCGGGCACACGGGGGCCGCGGCCGATCCGGTCGACGCGACCTGCGCGGCATCCGGCTGCCAGGTGAACGCGAACTGGTTCGACACCGGATGCCCGTCGGTCGACACGACCCGCCAGATCACGGTGTAGTCGCCGGCCGGTCCGAGCGCAGCCGCCGTCGAGATCGACGGCCCTGATACCGTCACGCATCCGTCGCCGTAGAACAGGCCGTCGGGGCCCTGCACCTCGAGCGCGCCGGCCGATCCGGTGTTCTCGCCGCCGAAGTCGAGCAGCACGTCGTTGGTCGTGATCACGAACTCGGGCGGCAACGAAGTGAGCACGGAGCCCGCCTCCGGAGTCGACGACACCAGGTAGTTGTGCGCCGAGGCGGTCGGCACCTGGCCGACCGCCCCGACCGTCACCGCTGCGAGCAGCGTCAGCGCGCCGACGACCGCCGTGCGGCGAGCCGTCTGCTTCGGTGGAGCGATGCGCATGCGACTACGCCGTTCGAGCGCGTCGGGTCGCGACGACAGCGATGACGACGCCGACCGCGCCCACGACGAGTCCGCCGATGCCGAGCACGCGGGCGAGCACGTCGTCACCGGAGCCGGAGCCGGAGCCGGCGTCGGCCACCGAGCCCGACGCATCCGATGACGCCGTGTCGGCGGCGCTCACCGGGTCGCCGTCCGCCTCCGTGGCGACGGCCTCCGTGACGGTGATCGCGGGCGCCGGGTGCTCGACCGAGTCCTCGTCGGCTCCGTCGGCCGGAACCTCGTTCCAGTTCGTCGAGCCCGTCTCGCACGTCTGCAGCACGGGGAAGTCGAGGGTCGTGCCGGCCGCGTCCGCCGGCAGCTGCAGCGAGAGCGCGAACGTGTCGCGGTAGCCGTCGGCCAGCGGGGTCTTCGCGGTGTAGACGACCTGGCCGACGCGCTCGGTCGCCGCCTCGCCGTGAGCGCTCGTCGAGGGCGTGGCCAGCGGCGTCATGACCTTCGAGACATCCCAGTTCGGGTTGACCGTCGGCGTGACCGAGGCGATCTCATCGGGAATGTCGATAGCGATCGTCGTGGTGGCAGACCCGTCGCATCCATGGGGAACGGCGAACGTGAGCACCGTGTACGAGCCGGCCGCGGTCGCGGCGGGCGTCACACTCACGTGGGCGCTGGCGGAGAGGGGAACGGCGACGGCGAGCAGCACGCCGATTCCGAGTCCGGTCGAGGCGAGGGCGAGAGGGGTGGATTTCTTCATGATGGGTCCTTGAAAGTGTGCGGAGGGGCGCGTCGAGCGCGCGCGTGCTCCGGCGAGTGGATGCGCAGGGTGCGCGAAAGAATTCCGGCGCGCGGGCGAGTGCCGGCCGGATGCGTGGGGTGAGGGTCAGGCGGCGAGCGGTGGGCCGCGATGCCAGACGGATGCGCGCAGCACCTCGAGCGCGGCAGGGGCGTCGATGCGAGCCACGCGGCCGAGTCGCACGGACCGCGGAGCGAAGACCGGGGCGGGGAGAAGCAGTGCGGCGAGGCGGGTCGCGCGCACGAGCGCGGCGGCCAACAGGCCTCGAACGGCCCGCTCGCCCCACACGATCGCGGCGAACGTCGCGACGGCCGCGAGCACGTGGCCGGTCACCATGGCGACGTCGACGGTGATCGCTGCGCCGCCGGATGCCGCGGCGCCCGTGGGCAGGAACATGGCGGCCATGTCGTGGCCGGCGTGGGCCGTCGCCGGGGCCGCCGGCGAGGTGGGGGCGGGCTCCACGATGAGGCTGAACAGAGTGTGGAAGAAGACCTGGCTCGCGGCAACCGAAGCGCCGATGCGCCAGTACGACAGGCCGCGACCGGCGAGGGCCACGCACACCAGGGTCGAGAACGCGACCGCGAGCGAGAGCGCTGCGATGCCGGGCGCCGATCCTCCGGAGACGGCGTGCGAGAACGCCGCGACGAAGGTGGAGAAGGCGGCGGCGAGGCTGCCGCGAGCGACGCGTGTCCAGCGTGCGCTCATCGTGCTCCTCGTCTTGCGGTGATCACCCGAGTCTATTCGGGTCTGCGCGCACGACGCTGACCGGTCACCAGTAGCGCTCCTCGCGCCAGGGGTCGCCGTGGTTGTTGTAGCCGTTGGTCTCCCAGAATCCCGGCTGGTCGTGCGCGTGGAGGGTGATGCGGTTGATCCACTTGGCGCTCTTCCAGAGATAGAGGTGGGGAACGAGCAGCCGGGCCGGGCCGCCGTGGCTGTCGCTCAACGGCTTGCCGTCGTAGCGCGTCGCGATCCAGGCCTTGCCGCCGCGCAGTTCGTCGAGGGGGATGTTCGTCGTGTAGCCGCCGTAGCTTCGGGCCACCGCGAACGAGGCGGTCGTCTCGACCCCTTCGAGCAGCAGATCGAGCGAGACTCCGCGCCAGGGCATGTCGAACTGCGACCATCGGGTCACGCAGTGCAGGTCGACGGTGACATCCTCCGTCGGAAGCTTCTGGAACTGCTCCCAGGTGTAGCCCGTGGTCTGGTTGCGCTCGTTGGTGATTCCGAACGTCCACCGATCGAGGCGCACGTTCGGAATGGGCCCGGCCGACAGCACGGGGAAGTTGGTGACCGCGTGCTGGCCGGGCGGCAGACGAGGGTCGCGCTCGCGTCTGCGACCGAGGAATCCCGGAGAGAACACACCCATGAGCAGCGCCCTTCCTGGCGTCGTCGACGATGGGCTTCATTCTCGCAAAATCAGAGGCCCGCTATCGTGGAGGGGTTGCGACGAGTGTGAGGAATCTTTGTGAGTCTGCCCCCGTATCCCGCCGGCCCTGAGCAGGGCGGCGCACAAGGTCGACCGCCGGTTCCGCCGATGCCGCCGCAGCAGCCTCAGTTTCCACAGCCGCAGCAGCAGCCTCAGTTCCCGCAGCAGCCTCCGCAGCAGCGGCCGTATCCGCCGCAGCAGACCCAGAAGTTCCCGGCGCCGGCGCCGCAACCGTACGCATCCGGATCGCCGAAGCCCGCGCGCACGCGCGGAATGACCTGGTGGCAGGGCCTGATGGTGGGCGTCGCGGCGCTGCTGGCCATCGCGCTGCCCGTCTCCGGCGGCGTCTACTACGCCGCGAACGCGCGGATCATCGCCGATCGCCAGTCGGTCGCGGACTTCACCCCGAGCGAGAACATCGAGTCTCTTGTGGAGCGCGCCGACATGAACGAGGTCGGCACCTTCCTCTTCTACACGAGCCACCCCGAGCTGAACACGGCCAGCGAGTTCAACACCGCGTGCGGAATCAGGCCGGAGCAGTTCCTGCTCGGCTGCTACACCGGCGAGACGATCCACCTCTACGACGTGACCGAGGAGCGCCTCGACGGGCTGCGCGAGGTCACCGCAGCCCATGAGATGCTGCACGCCGCGTTCGACAGGCTCGACGCCGCGTCTCAGGAGCGACTCGGCGTTCTGCTCGAAGAGGCCTACACCGCGCACGGAGACGATCCGGAGCTGGCGGCGCGCATGGACGCCTACGCGGTCTCGCAGCCGGGAACCCGCCTCACCGAGCTGCACTCGATCATCGGAACCGAGTTCACCGACCTCGACCCGGAGCTCGAGACGTATTACAAGACGTACTTCACCGATCGCAGCATCGTCGTCGGCCTGCACGCCGCCTACGAGAAGGTGTTCAGCGACCTCGAGCAGCAGACCACCGACCTGTCGAACCAGATCCTCGCGCTCGCGGATGAGATCGAGTCCGACACGAACACGTTCAACGCCGACCAGACGCAGCTCAACACCGACATCGACGCGTTCATCGCCAAGAACGAGGCCTACGGGTATTCGGACGACCCCGCGGGTTTCGACGCCGATAAGGCGGCGCTGATCGCTCGCGACGCCGACCTCGAGACACGACGAACGGCCATCAACGGCAAGATCACCCAGCTCGGAGACCTGCAGCAGCAGCTGCGCGATCTCGACGCCGACGCGCAGGCGCTGAACCGCAGCATCGACTCGACGATCGTTCCGGGAGAGGGCATCTAGCGGCGGCTGTTCTGCCCTTCGACAGGCTCAGGGAACGGCGTCATGCCCGTTCCCTGAGCCTGTCGAAGGGCCGCCGGCCGAGATGTCGTTCCCGTTCCCTGAGCCTGTCGAAGGGCCGCCGGCTGAGAAGTCACCCGTGCGTCTGCATCGACTCGGCCCAAAGGCGCTCATAAGCCGGTCCTTGCGTGCATAAGAGCCGGGTCGATCGCGCGCAGCGGATCCAGTCGTCGGAGATGCACCTTCCGAGACCGTGGAAGGTGCATATGTTGCTAGTCGATGTGCTGCCCTTCGACAGGCTCAGGGAACGGCCTTCCTTCGACAGGCTCAGGGAGCGGGCCCCCTTCGACAGGCTCAGGGAGCGGGCCCCCTTCGACAGGCTCAGGGAGCGGGCCCCCTTCGACAGGCTCAGGGAGCGGGGCCCCTTCGGCGGGGTCAGGGAGCGGGCTGCGCCCTAGCCGGGCTCGCCCAACGCGCGATCCTTCGAGATCGAGGCGTACGCATCCAGAGCCGCCGCACGCGACTGCTTCAGGTCGACGAGGGGCGGCGGGTAGGTCTCGGCGTCGATGTCGGGCACGAAGCGGCGGATGTACTCGCGGTGCGGATCGAACTTCGTCGCCTGCAGCTCGGGGTTGAACACCCGGAAGTACGGCGCCGCGTCGACGCCCGACCCGGCCACCCACTGCCAGTTCACCGCGTTGGCCGCGGGGTCGGCGTCGACAAGCGTGTCCCAGAACCACCGCTCGCCCTCACGCCAGTCGATGCGCAGGTTCTTCACGAGGAACGACGCCACGACCATGCGCACCCGGTTGTGCATGATGCCCGTCTTCCACAGCTCGCGCATGCCCGCGTCGACGAGGGGGATGCCGGTGCGTCCCATCTGCCAGGCCTCCATGACCACATCGGTCGGCTCGGCCCACGGGAAGTCGTCGAAGGCCGGCCGCATGTTCGAGTGCGTGATCTGCGGCCAGTGGAACAGCAGGTGGTACGAGAACTCGCGCCACACGAGCTGGCGCAGAAACGCGCTCGCCCCCTCGGATGCGCGTGCGCCCTCGGCGGTGCGTCGGTCGAGCGAGGCGACGTACGAGCGCGTCTCGTGCCACACCTGAAACGGGCTGATCTCGCCCCAGCGCAGATACGGCGAGAGACCGGATGTCGCGTCCTGCGCAGGCAGGTCCTGCTCGGCCACATACGACGACAGTTCGGTCTCGAGGAACGACCGCAGACGCGTCATGGCGGTCGCCTCGCCGGGCGTCCACGACTCGCGCAGGCCGCCGGCCCAGTCGGGGGTGGTGGGCAGCAGCTCCCAGTCGGCGAGATCGTCGCCTGCGACGTCGGGCAGTGCCGTCACGTCGTCGTCGACAGGCAGTGGATGCCGTGGCTCCTGCTGGGCGAGGCACGAGCGGTAGAACGGGGTGAAGACCCGATACGGGGCGTCCTGGCCGGTCATCACCGTCCAGGGCTCGAACAGCAGCGAGGCCTGCGTGCTCTGCGCCTCGATGCCGGCGGCCCGCAGCGACGACTTGATTCCGGCATCCACGGTTCGTTCGGCCTCGCCGTAGCGCCGGTTCCAGAAGACAGCCTGCGCGCCCGTGTCGGCGACGACGGAGTCGATGACCTCGGCGGCCGCTCCACGACGAAGGGTGAGCTCGAGTCCGATGTCGCGCAGCGACGAGGCGAGCGAAGAGAGACTGTGGTGCAGCCACCAGCGGGCCGCGCCGCCCAACGGCCGGATGCCGGGGCTGGCGTCATCCAGAATGTAGAGGCACACGACGGGCCCGCCGTGCTCTGCGGCGGCATGCAGGGCGGGGTTGTCGGAGACCCGCAGGTCGTCGCGGAACCAGACGATGCTCGGAGCGGTCATCGGGCGGTGACGCTGGCGTAGAGCTTGCGTGTCAGGCGCGCGAGTTCGGTGAGCTCGTCGGGCGACAGGGCCGTGCTCATACGGCTGGCGATGGAGCGCCCGTGAATGTGCGCGGCATCGCGGAACAGGTCGAAGCCGGTGTCGGTGAGCGCCACGAGGGTGCCGCGGCCGTCGTTGGGGTCGGTGAGCTTGGTCACGAGCCCGCGGGCGGCGAGTCGATCGACGAGGCGGGAGATGCTCGGCTGCGTCAGGAGCACGTTCTCGTTGAGTTCGCGGATGCGCAGGGTGCGGTTCTCGGCGAGCGACAGGGTGAAGAGAACGTCGTACTCGTTGAGCGAGATGACGTCGGAGGGGAATTCCGAGGCGATCTGGCGCATCACGGCGACCTGCGCTCGGAAGAGCGACTCCCAGGCGGCGACGGGGGAGACGGGCTTTGTCATAGAGATCCTCTCGTGGCCTCCACACTAGGGCGGCCACTGAGGATTCCCCGAAAATCCGGGGCGGGTTGACATGCTGCAGACAGACAGGCAATCACATTCCGCGGTAGCTGCCACAGCAAACAACTAACGCTCTTGAACCATATAACGGTTGAGTAACGGAGCGCCAGTTATCAAAACGTTATTTTGCTGGGAGGTGTCTGGGAGCCCCTGATCGGGGGTGACTGGGAATCAGTCGCGGACGAGTCCGTTGAGTGCGGCCCAGCCGAGAGTGGGGGGTGATGAGACGCGAGCGTCCGGCGTCTCGAACATCGCGGAGGCCCAGTGCTGCGCGACGCTGTACGCGGCTTCGGCGATCGAGGATCCTGCGCTGATGCGACGTGCACCTGCCCTCGAGAGTTCGCTGATCGACAGGGTGCCGGGGCCGTAGGCGACGTTGAGCGGCAGCGTCGTCGCGTCGGCAAGTCTCGTGATCGTGTCTGCCGCCAGGGGGCCGACTACGAAGATTCCGCTCGCTCCGGAGCGTGCGTACGACGTGGCACGCGTTACCGTCTCCTCGAACCAGTCATCGCCTCCGATGTTGCCGAGCCGATGCGTGTCGATGCGGGCATTGATGAATAGCGGGATACCCGCGTCGTCTGCTGCGGTTCGGGCGGCGGCGATCCTCTGCTGCTGTTCATCGATCGGTCTGAGGGAGTCCTCGATGTTCACGCCGGAGATGCCGACGTCGATGAACGAGCTGACGGTCTCGGCCACGTCGCTCGACGTCTCTCCGTACCCGGCTTCGACATCTGCCGAGATCGGCACGGTCACAGAGGACGCGATCCGCCTCACGGCATCGAGTGCGGCGTCGCGACTCAGCTCGTTCCCGTCGCGGTGTCCGCTCGACCACGCGACACCGGCGCTCGTCGTCGCGATCGCTCGAGCGCCGCACGCGAGAACGACGCGGGCGGACGCGACGTCCCAGGCGTTCGGGAGGATGAGGGGGGAGGCCTGGTCGTGCATGGCGCCAAAGGCGCGTGCTCGCTCGAGTTTCGTGCTCATTCAGCAATTCCAGCACGCCCCGGGTCTGGCCGATTGCGTTCGCGGCGTGCCGGTTATCTAATGGGCCGGTTAACGGACGAAAGCCCGTCGCAATCACATTCCGCGGTAGCTGCCACAGCAAACAACTAACGCTCTTGAACCATATAACGGTTGAGTAACGGAGCGCCAGTTATCAAAACGTTATTTTTCTGGGAGTTGCCTGTAAGCCCCTGTTCGGGGGTCACCGTGTTCCTCTGGCTGCTTCCCCAACGTGGGCCGGTTCGAAAGACGCTGTCAAACTGACGGCGGGGAGGGGCCGGCGATTGCCCCGTAGCCCATCAGCACCGCTCGTCATTGGCCGGTGCCCGCGTAGCGGGGATCGCGGGCGTAGTCCTGCTGGCGCAGATCGAGCGCTTGCCTAACCTGTATGGGCGCGTCGTCCCCGATGAGTACCCGAAGCCGGCGGTCGTCAGACGCGGCCACCCGATCGAGGATCGCCGTCGCGGCATCCCGTGGGGCCATCCCCCCGGACGACTCTCCCCCTGGCGGCCAAGGGACCTCCGCCGTCCCGAACATCTCGATCCGCTGAGCCTCGTAGGCGTCTGACGGTGAACTGAACCGCATACTGCCGCCCGCCCAATCCGTGTCGAGGGCCCCTGGTTCGATCAGAGATACGCGGATGCCGAATCGCGCGACCTCCGCGGCCATCGCCTCACTGAACGCTTCCAATCCCCACTTGGTCGAGTTGTAGAGTCCGAGCATCGGCATCGTGCCGACCGCGCCCACGCTGGAAATCTGGACGATATGTCCGGATTCCTGGCGCCGCATGACCGGGATGACGGCTTGGCTCAGCCAGAGCGGGCCGAGCAGATTCGTGTCGATGATCGCGCGGGCGTCCTCCTCGGTCGCCTCTTCGATCGCGCCGATGAGGCCATAGCCGGCGTTGTTCACGAGTACGTCGATTCTTCCGAGCGTGTCGACAGCGTGCGACACCGTGGCCTGCGCCGCCGAGCGATCCCGAACGTCGAGGTGCAGCACTGTCAGGCGATCGTGTTCGGGTAGGGCGCTCTCTCCTCTGACGGTTGCGACGACGGCATGCCCCGCGTCCAGGGCGGCGTGAACGAGTGCTCGGCCAAGGCCGCGGTTGGCTCCGGTAATCATCCAGGTCTGCGGTGAACTCATGAGGCGAGCCTACCTCCAAACTGGACGCTCCGTCTCGTTAGCTCCGGTATGCTGCTGCTCATGGCCCGCGATCAAACCCGTGCGAAAGTGCATGCTGCCGCGCTCTTGCTGGCTCTCGACGCGAACGGGGCAGGGCCGCTCACGATGGAGGGGATCGCAGCGCGGGCCGGCGTCAGCAAGCAAACCGTCTACAGGTCGTGGCCGTCGACCGGGGCAGTCTTGTTCGATGCACTCCTCGCGCGCAGTGCCGATGAGAGCGGCCGCGTGGTCGTGCCGAACTCTGGTGACCTGTCGAGCGACCTCCTCGCACTGGCTACCGGAATGATCGGGGAACTGAAGGACCCACTCGAGGAGGCTTTGCTGCGCGCCCTCACAGCTGATCTGCAATCGGATGCCGTTCTTGCCGCGCAGTACCGAGAGCTGCTGCTGGGGCCTCAGCTGAGCGCTATCTCCACCCGCCTCAGTGAGGCCGGGGTGCCGGCGTCGGGCGATGTCGCGGAGTTGTTCGTCGGCCCGATCTTCTACCGCTGGTTGCTTCGCACTCGACCGTTCGATTCGGAGTGGGTCAGCGCCCACGTGGAGCGCATCATTCGGAGCATCGGACGATAGCAAGAAAGCGACCCGTGGCCATCGTTTGCGGGATCGACGGTCAGGCTGTCGCCGGGTGAGTACCGGCCCACGGCTGGTGGCGTTCGAGCTGCGCGCTCAGGGCGAGCACCGACAGCTCGCCATTCGGCGGCCCGATCACCTGCACGCTGAGGGGCATTCCGTCGGCACCGAACCCGGCGGGCACGGCGGCGGCCGGATTGCCGAGGACGTTCCATACCGAGGTGTACGAGCTGACAGGCGTGGCGCGTCTTATCGCCGCGAGCGCCCCGGCGCCCTGCAGCTGCCCGATCGGCCAGGCAGCCGTGGGTGTGGTGGGAGTCAGCAGGAGATCGACCCTGCCGAACAGCTCATCGAGAAACGGCTCGCCCAGCCGAGAGGCGGCTCGCTCGGCCCAGCCTCCGAGCCGACGCAGCGGGCGACCGATGCGCAGCATGGTCCTCGTCCGCGACTCCAGCCGTCGGGGCTCGTCTGCGCGGGCCGCCTCGTCTCCGATGCCGCCACTCAGCTGAAGCTGGAACGGCACGTTCAGCTTGGGGTAGGCGGGGTCGGCTTCGATGATCTCGTGGCCGAGCGTCGCCAGAAGAGCCGCGGTTCGCTTGAGCGCCTCCGTGGTCTCGGCGTCGGGCGAGGGTCCGCCGGAGGGGTTCTTCGTCGACACCATGATTCGGAGGGATGGCACGGTCTCGCTCGTCGCCGCCGCATACATCGACCCCGCCAGCGGCGCCGCGTGGAATCGGTCGACCGCCGTGGTGCCGGTAATGACGTCATGGATGAGCGCGCTGTCGGCGACCGTGCGAGTGATCGGCCCGATGACGCCCAGCGATCGCCACAGATCCCCGTTCGGCGCGAGGCTCATGCGGCCGCGCTGCGCCTTGAGCCCGAACAGACCGCACCAGCTGGCGGGCAGCCGAATGGATCCGCCGCCGTCGCCGCCGATACCGGCTGCCACCAGGCCGGCTGCCACGGCCGCCGCGGTACCGCCGCTCGATCCGGCCGGCGATCTGTCGAGATCCCATGGATTGCGAGTCATCCCGAAGGCTTCGCTCTCGGTGAAAGGCCAGATTCCGAACTCGGGCATGCGCGTCGTGCCGATGATGACCGCGCCGGCCGCGCGGAGCCGGCGAACCACCTCGCTGTCTGCGCGGGCGGGAGTCGAGTAGGCCGCGCTGCCGTAGCGGGTGGGGATGCCGGCGATGTCGTTCTCTTCTTTGATCACCATGGGAACGCCGTGCAGCGGCCCGAGCGGGGAAGAGCTGCGACGCTGCGCATCGAGGGCGTCGGCGCTCAGCCGGGCCTCGTCGGCCATGATCGTGGCCACGGCGTTGAGCGACGAATTGCGGGCATCGATGGCCTCGAGCGAGTGCTCGACGAGCTCCCGCGCGCTGACCTCGCCCGACGCGACCCACTCCGCCTGCTGCACAACCGAGCTGTACGTGAGTTCGCGCATCTGGCTCCCGCCTTCGTCTCGGTGCCTACGCTATAGCCGCATCATTTCGCGCGGATTTCGGGATGGCCGGTTCTCGAGGGCGGTAGCGGGAGCTGCCCTGACAGGCGAAGGATCTTAGCCAGCCGGCGGGCGGACCGGAAGTACCTGACGTTGTGTTACGTCGGCGTCCAAAAGTTACGCGCTGAGCCCCTGCGGCGGCCGTGGCTCCATCAGTATCGGTCTCCTTACGAGGAATGGACCGATCCACGATGACAACAGCCGAGACGACCGCGACGATCAGCCCTGCGGGCGCCCTGACGCGCGCCGTGCAGAACCGGCACCCGCAGATCGACGTGCGGCCGGCATCCACCGACACCGCGGCCTATCGGTACGACTACGCGACCGCGCCGCGGCCCGATGCGGTGCCCGAAGGCCGCCCGGGTCCGGCCGTGGCCTTCCCGGCGACGGCCGACGAGGTGCAGACCCTCGTGCGGCTCGCATCCGAACTCGGCGTCACCGTCGTCGCCCGGGGTGCCGGAACCGGGCTGGCCGGCGGCGCGAGTGCGACCGTCGACCAGCTCGTCATCTCGACCGAGCGGCTGAACCGCATCGTCGAGGTCTCTCCACTCGACGAGGTGGCGGTCGTCGAACCGGGCGTCATCAACGGAGATCTCAACGCGCATCTGCGCGAGTTCGGCCTGTTCTACGCCCCCGACCCGGCCAGCTTCGAGATCTCGTCGATCGGCGGAAACATCGCCACGAACGCCGGCGGACTGCGCTGCGCCAAGTACGGGGTGACCCGCGAGTCTGTTCTCGCCCTCGACGTCGTGCTCGCCGACGGCAGCCTCATCAGCGTCGGCCACCGCTCTATCAAGGGAGTCACCGGGCTCGACCTGACCTCGCTCTTCGTGGGGTCGGAGGGCGTGCTGGGCATCGTGGTGCGCGCCACCCTTCGCCTGCGTCCCCTTCCCGTCGCCCGTCGCACGGTCACGGCGTTCTTCGACAGCACGGCATCCGGTGCCGACGGTCTGGGCGCGATCACGCTCTCGCCCGTGCGCCCGGCCATCGTCGAGTTCTTCGACAGGGTCAGCCTGGAGGGCATCGATGCGCACTCGGGCACCCGGCTCCGAGAACGGGGCGAGTCGCTCATCCTGATCGAGCTCGACGGCTACGGCATCGACGAGCAGGCCGCAGACCTCGAGGATGCTCTCACCAGGGTCGGCGCGCGCGTCACGGTGGAATCGGACGAGGCTGCGGCGGCGCTCTGGGAGCTGCGCCGGCACGGTCGGGGCCTGCCAGGGTCGCGCAGGTTCATCGGCGAGGACATCGCGGTTCCCAAGTCGGCGCTTCCGGCGGTCTATCGTTCCTTCGCCGCCCTCGAGGCCCGGTTCGGCGTCGAGATCTCGGCCGTCGCCCACGCGGGTGACGGGAATCTCCACCCGCTGATCACCCAGGAGATCGCACCGGGCGACGACCCGGCGGTCGTTCCGACCTCCCTCGCCGACGCGGCCACGGAGCTCGTTCGAATCGCGCTGGCGCTCGGCGGAACCGTCTCGGGCGAGCACGGCATCGGCACGCTCAAGCGCGAGTGGGCCGCCCTCGAACTGTCCCAACGGTCGATCGATGCGCAGCGTGCCATCGCGACCGCGCTCGATCCGCAGCACCTGCTCAATCCCGGCAAGGCCATCTAGGCCGTCATCCCCTTGCACCTCTCCATCAGAAAGAGAACACCATGACCATCTCGAAGAGAATACGGCGGGCCGCCAGCGCCGTCGTGGCCGCCGCCGCGACGACAGCACTGCTCGCAGCGTGCGCCGCGGGCACCGCCTCCGCGCCGTCGTCCTCCGACTCCGCTCCGGTCGAGGGCGGCGACCTGACCTTCCTCATCCAGGGCTACGACGCGGGCTGGGTATCGAGCAAGACCTCGATCTCGAGCTATGAGGGCAACCTCTGGGGTGAGATCACCGACAAGCTGATCTACGTCGACGAGCAGGGAACCCTCAGCCCGTGGATCGCGACCAGCTGGGAGGAGCTGAACGGGGCGACCGAATTCGTTCTGCACCTCAAGGAGGGCGTCACCTTCTCCGACGGCAGCCCGCTCGATGCGGCCGCGGTCGTCGACAACATCAACGTCTGGGCCAAGGGCGACCCCGACCGGGGCATCAGCAAGGTGGGTCTCTTCCCCTCGGGCAACTTCGACCGGGCAGAGGCGACAGACAGCTCGACGGTGCATGTCTACTTCACCTCGCCGGCGCTGAGCTTCATCCCGACGCTGGCCTATCACGGCACGATCCTGCTGTCGCCCGCGACCCTGGCCCTGTCGATCGACGACCAGGCCGATCTCGCGAAGCAGGTCGGCAGCGGGCCGTTCACCGTGAAGTCGTTCACGCAAGGCGACAGCTACGTGCTCGAGAAGCGGCCCGACTACGACTGGGGGCCCGAGGCGATCGGCCACACCGGCGCAGCGTATCTCGACACCATCACCTACAAGGTGATCAAGGACACCTCGGTGCGCACCTCGACCGTGGCGTCGGGGCAGGCCGACGTGGCGTACAACGTCGAACCGCAGGAGATCGAGTCGCTCACCGACCAGGGCTTCGTCGTCGACACCCCTCGCTACCTGGGGTTCACCGACGGGTTCCAGGTCGACACCAGTGTCGCCCCCACGAACGAACTCGCCGTCCGACAGGCCATCCAGCACGGCATCGATCGCCAGGACATCGTCGACACCGTGTACACCGACAAGTGGGACGTGGCCACGTCATTCCTTCAGGGCAACGTTCCCGAGGCCGGCGACTACAGCGAGCTGCTTTCGTACGACCCCGACAAGTCGGAGAACCTGCTCGACGAGGCGGGGTGGGTGCTCGGCTCCGACGGATACCGGTCGAAAGACGGCACGACGCTCGAGTTCACGGTGACCCCCAATCCCTACGTTCCCTCGACCCAGGCCGAGGACGAACTCATCGCGCAACAGCTGAAGCGCATCGGCATCAAGGTGAACCTGAACGTCGTCGACGTGTCGGGCTACGCGGCGGTCCTCGCCGCGCATCCGCCCCTGTTCCAGACGTCGCGAAGCTTCGTCGACGTGGGCACCGTCGCGGGAATCCTCACGAGCCAGAACAAGGGCGAGGACTGGTTCAAGACGGGAACGAGCGACCAGAAGCTGAACGACCTGGCGAACGGAATCGCCACGGCCTCGGATCGCGACTCCCGAACGGTGCTCGTCGACGAGCTGCAGCAGTACGTGCTCGAGCAGGGCTATTCCATTCCGACCGTGCAGCTCGTACAGCGCCTCTACCTGCTGTCGCCGAAGGTGAAGGGTGTGACCTTCAACGGCCTTGCGTACGCCAACTTCGCGACCGCCTGGATCGCGCCGTGAGCAGGTCGTACGGGCGATACGCGCTGCTGCGAGCCGCGCAGGCCCTGATCGTCATCCTGTTGGCCTACGTCGGAACGTTCCTGGTCATCAGCGTGCTGCCCGGGGATCCCATCACGAACATGCTCCGCGATCCGCAGAACGGCCTCACCGACGACGAGATCCAGCAGGTCGTCGCGCACTACGGACTCGACAAGCCCGTCGTCATTCAGCTGATCCTGTCGCTCGGGCGTTTCGTGACGGGCGACCTGGGGTTCTCACTGCAGTCGAATCTGCCCGTGTCGCAGCTGCTGGGCGATGCGCTGCCCTCGACGCTGACGCTGGCCGGCACCGCGCTGCTGCTCTCGGTGGTGATCGCCGTGGTCATCGCGTACGGCGTGCAGTACCTGCCGAGTCGATGGGCTCGCGGGGTGCTGCGATCGGTGCCGTCGCTCTTCCTGTCGGTTCCCAACTTCGTCGTCGGCCTCATTCTGATCGAGATCTTCGCGTTCCGGCTGCACGTGTTCACCACCATCGATCCCGACAGCGCGGCGGCGACCCTGTTCGCCGCCCTGACCCTCGCCATCCCTGTATCGGCGCCGCTCGCGGAGGTGCTCATCGCCAATCTCGACCACGAGTCGCGGCAGGAGTACGCCCTCGTCGCACGCTCACGCGGGCTGAGCCAGGCTCGTCTGTTCGCGCGGCACCTGGTCAAGCCGTCGATGCTTCCCGCGGTCGCGATGATCGCACTCATCGTGGGCGAACTGCTCGGAGGAGCCGTCATCACCGAGACGATCTTCGGTCGCGACGGTCTCGGCACGGTCGTGCAGAAGGCCGTCACCAGCCAGGACGTGCCGGTGCTCCAGGCCGTGGTGTCGCTGGCCGCCGTCGTCTTCGTGACGGTGAACCTGCTCGCCGACCTCGCGTCGCCGCTGCTGGATCCGCGGCTCGACGCGAGGCCCCGGCGAAAGGCAGCGCCCGAACGAGACGCGACGCCCGAACGCGAGCTCGAGGTGTCCGCATGACCAGCCTGACAGGACTCGTGACACCGACGGAGCGCATCCGCGCCGCTGGGCGCTCGGCCGTTCGTGTGCCGCCGACGGTGGCCGCCGCCGCGGTCGTCATCGTCGTCGTGCTGCTGTGGTCGTTGGTGCCCTGGCTGTTCACCTCGTACGACCCGACGGTCGGAGACACGGCCGAGAAGCTGACGGCGCCGAGCGGTGCGCACTGGTTCGGAACCGATCACCTCGGACGGGACGTGTTCGCGCGGGTGGTGTACGGAACGGCGTCGTCGGTGACGAGCGCACTGGTGGCCGTGTCGATCGGACTCGTCGTCGGAAGCATCATCGGCCTGGCGAGCGGGTTCCTTCGCGGCGCGGTCGACGTCGTGCTCGGCCGGGTCGTCGACGTGCTGCTCGCCATCCCGAGCTTCCTCCTGGCGGTCGTCATCGTGAGTTCGCTCGGCTTCCAGACGATCAACGCGGCGATCGCGACCGGGGTCTCCGCCATCGCGATCTTCGCCCGGCTGATGCGTGCCGAGGTGCTGCGGGCGCGCGGGTCGGTCTTCGTCGAGGCCTCCTATCTGCAGGGTGGCAACCGGCTCCACGCGCTGCTCGGCCATGTGCTCCCCAATACCTACACGTCGGTGGTCGCGCTGGCCGTGCTGCAGTTCGGCACCTCGATCCTGGTGATCGCCTCACTGGCGTTCCTCGGCTATGGGGACCCGCCACCGGCATCCGATTGGGGCCTGCTCGTGGCCTCGGGCAAGTCGTACGCGACCGCACCGTGGCTCATCTACGCGCCCGCGCTGGTGATCGTGATCACCGTGCTGTCTGTGAACCGCATCAGCACCTGGTTGAGGAGAACACAATGACCGTATCGATCGACACCACGCGGCCGGCGCTTGCCGAGGTCGTGCCACCCGTTCGTTCCGGTCCGTCTGACGCGCAGCCCCTGCTCAGCGTCGAAGGCTTGTCGGTCTCCTATGGCGACACCACCGTCGTGCGCGATGTGGGTTTCACCCTCGAGCGCGGCACGAGCCTGGCGCTGATCGGCGAGTCCGGCTCGGGCAAGTCGACGGTGGCGAAGAGCATCCTGCGCCTGCTCCCGACGGTCGACAGCGCCGTGAGCGGAAGCGTGAGCCTCGACGGCCGCGAGCTGTTCGGCCTGCCCGAGCGGCAGTTCAGGCCCCTGCGCGGTCGCCTTCTGGGCTACGTTCCGCAGGACCCGTCGTCGGCCCTGAACCCCGTGCGCACCATCGGCTCGCAGGCCCACGAGGCCGCCGCGCTCGCGGGCGAATCGGATGCGCGGGTCCGGCGCCGAGACATCCTGTCGGTTTTCGAGCGGGTCGGCCTTCCCGACCCCGAGAGGGTCTACGCCTCGTACCCGCATCAGCTTTCCGGCGGCATGCTGCAGCGCGTTCTCATCGGACTGACCGTGCTGCCGAGGCCGGCGCTCATCGTCGCGGACGAGCCCACCTCGGCGCTCGACGTGACGATCCAGAAGCTCATCCTCGACCTGCTCTCCGAGCTGCGTCGAGACCTGGGCATCAGCCTGCTGCTCATCACGCACGACCTCGCGGTCGCGGCCGAACGGGCGGACTCGATCGTGGTGCTGAAGAACGGGATCGTCGAGGAGAGCGGTTCGTCGAGCCAGGTCTTCTCGACCCCGACGTCTGAGTACGCGCGGCAGCTCCACGCCGACGTGCCCGCCCTGAACCCCGACCGGTACCGCATCCAGCGCGGCGCGGCATCCGGTGCCACCCCGGCCATCGCCCCAGCCGTCGCGCCGCCCGCGGTCGAGGTCGACGCCGTCACCAAGCGGTTCCGTTCGGGCGACGTCGACGTGACCGCGCTCGACGGCGTCTCGTTCACGCTCGCGAGGGGAACGACCCACGCGCTCGTCGGCGAATCGGGGTCGGGCAAGACCACCGCGGTGCGCCTTCTGCTGGGCCTCGAACAGCCGGATGCCGGACGGATCGAGGTGGCGGGCACGCCGGTGCACGGGCAGACGTCGGCGGGGCTGCGCGGTCTGCGGCGCCACCTGCAACTCGTCTACCAGAACCCGTTCACGTCGCTCGATCCCACCTGGCGGGTGAGCCGGATCGTGCGGGAACCTCTCGACCGCTTCCGCGTCGGCGAACGGGCCGAACGCGCCCGTCTCGTCGAGCAGACGATCGAGGAGGTCGGGCTGCCGGCATCCGTTCTCTCACGCCGACCCGGCCAGCTCTCGGGCGGTCAGCGCCAGCGCGTCGCCATAGCCCGGGCCCTCATCGTGCGGCCGGATGTTGTGGTGCTCGACGAGCCGACGTCGGCCCTCGACGTGAGTGTGCAGGCGGGCATCCTCGAGCTACTCTCGCGCCTCCAACGAGAGCACGGCCTGTCGTACCTGCTCGTGTCGCACGACCTGGCCCTGGTCAGGCAGCTCGCAGACACGGTGACGGTTCTGCAGCGGGGGAAGGTCGTCGAGAACGGCACCGTCGATCAGATCTTCGCGCGCCCCGAGAATGCATACACCCGCGCCTTGCTCGACGCGATCCCGCGCACGAGCGGCGGCACGGCTCAGTCGTGAGGCCGGCTTCCCCGAGCCTCGATCGTCTCGACGATCGAACCGAGCACCCGGCCCATGTAAGGCGCCCAGAACAGCCCGACGATGGCGCGCACGACGAACGCCCGGCCGGGTAGCGGAAAGAAGCGGTACTGCCAGCGGATGTTCGTGGTCGCCGACTCGGAGTGCGGGCTCGAGCCGCCGGGGCCGCCCGAGGCGTCGGAGCCACCGGGACCCGCCGGGGTGAAGGTCCACTCCGCGCGCCCTCCGCTCACGAGTCGGCCGAGCACGCCGGTGAACTCGTTCAGGTCGTAGGCGAAGAACGCGCCCGGCTCGCTGTGCGTGATCGTCTCGACGACGGTGCTGCCGTCGGAGAGCCGGAGTGTGCGCGTGTAGCCGACGACGTCCCACGTGTCGGGCTGGTCCACGACTCCCACGACCGCGGGCAGAGGGCCGAAGCGCGGATAGAACTCCGTGGGCGTGGTCTGCAGGGCGACAGTCCAGCTGCGGAGGGCCACGGCGCCCGCGACGAGCTCGGTGGTGAAGCCGATTGCGCGGCGCGGGTTCGTCGTCATGAGCGTTCTCCGATCGATTGGGTCTCGGCGACCACGAGTCTCACGACGTCGTCGAGCTGCTGTGTGCGTGCGAACGTGGCGCGTTGCCTGTGCGACGAGTTGCCTCGGGCGAGGGTGTCCTCCGCCAGGGACCGCACCTCGTCGTAGTCGCCGAACTCGTCGAGCGCGGGACGGAGGCTCTCGACCAGGCTGCGGACGGCCTCCGCCGCTTCGATGGGATGCGGTCGCGCCCCCGCGCTGAGCAGTTCGGCTGAGAGCCCTGTGCGCGCTGCCTGCCAGAGCGCGGCTCGCTGCACGGGTGCTCGCCGAGGCTGCAGGGGAACGCCGTTCTCGATGTCGATCTCGGCGGCGCGCACGGCAGCCCTGAACAGTCCGGCGATGAGCACCGCGTCGTCGACGAGGGGCAGCGCGTCGCACACGCGCAGTTCGAGGGTGGGCGCGTGGGCCGACGGCCGAATGTCGAAGTAGGCCATGCCGTCGTCGGCGATCACCCCGGTGCCGATCAGGTCGGCGATGAGCTCGTCGTACTCGGCGGCTGATTCGAGCGGCCCGGTCGCCCCCGCGCTCGGCCAGCGCTGCCAGACCAGGCTGCGCACGCTCGCATAGCCGGTGTCGTGTCCGTTCCAGAACGGCGAGCTCGCCGAGAGGGCCAGCAGAACAGGCAGATGCTCGGCCACACGCTGCGCGAGCTGGATGGCGAGATCGCGGTCGGAGACTCCCACGTGCACCTGGAAACCGCAGATCAGCTGCTCGTCCACGAGCAGCCGGTACTTCTCCTGCATCGCCCCGAAGCGCTGCGACGAGGTGAGCTCGAAGTCGGAGATCTCCGAGCGGGGCGCGGTGCCGACGGCGGCGATTCCGACGCCCAGCGGACCGGCGACATCCATCACGCCTCGCCTCAACCGCACGAGCTCGGCTCGCAGTCCGGCGAGGGTCTCGGTGACCTCGGTGTTCGTCTCGACGGTGGTGCGCTGAAGCTCGGCGGCATAGCTGCCGCCCGGCAGCTGCTTGAGCAGCTGCGGCGCCGAGGCCGACAGCCGCCAGGAATCGAGGTCGATGAGGTGAAGCTCTTCTTCTGCGCCCAGCGTCAGTTCCGCGCTCATGACCACAACCTAATGCGGGCGCCCGAACAAAGCGACCGGGAGCGCATCGCGGGCCGGTCTGCTAGCGGCTTAGAACAGGTCGGGCGACGGCGTCGACGTGTGCTGCACCGAGACGTCGGCGTGGCGATCGAAGCGGTAGCCGGCGCCGCGCACCGTGCGCACGATGTCTTCGTAGTCGCCGAGCTTGGCGCGCAGGCGACGCACGTGCACGTCGATGGTGCGCTCGTTCGGAATGTCGCTGTCGTCTGCCGACCACAGCGACGCGATGAGTTCGGCGCGGTCGATGGTGCGGCCCTCGCGCAGAACGAGGTACTGCAGCAGCTCGAACTCCTTGTAGGTGAGGTTGGCGGCATCGTTGTCGAGCAGCACGCGCTTGCGCGACAGGTCGATGACGACGCCGTCGCGGGCGCGATCTTCATCTTCGGGAGCGTGGCGGTGCTTGGCCAGGGCCGCGGGATCCTGCAGGGCGAGCCGCACCACGTCGACGTCGCGTCCGCCGGCGCCGCGCGGCGCCAGGGCGACAGCGGCGTAGGTCTCGGAGGAGGGGGAGAGCTGTGCGGCGAGGGCCCGCAGCTGGGCGACGATCTCAGAGAGGTCGGTGCCGTCGGCTGCGGCCTTGTCTTCGTCGATTCCGACGTAGAGAACGAATCCGCGTGCTTCGGTGCCCGTGGGAACGGCGCGAAGGCGGGTCGGCGTCGATTCGGCGGCGAACTGCTCGGGGCGGCCGATCGAGGCGACGGGGGCGGAGGGACGGGTGTCGAGGTGTGCGAGAGACATGGGGGAGATCCTTCGATGAGGTGCCCAGGTCATCCGGCCGGATACGGCGAAGAAACGGATGCCCGTGGGCGGGTCGTGCGAATGGTGCGGCGGGAAAGCCGGAGACCGCGGACGGTTCTGTGGTTCAGAACCAGGCGGGGGATTCGGAGATCTCTTCGTGACAGAGAGACGAAGACCTCGGAACCCAGCGAACCTGAATTGTCAGGCGCAGTGTCTGGTCAAGCACACATTCGGCAACACATGACAGCGCTGCTGGGCATCATCATGCCAGCAGTCCCCAATGCCTCAAAGGAGGTAAGGGCGAGCGCGTTGTCAGTCATAAAGGAGAGCTAAGCGGAATATGACTCCGCGTGTCAAGCATTTTTTTGACGCGGGGTGGATCAGACCGCCCCGCGCGCGATCAGACGAGGCCGTAGAGGCGGTCGCCCGCGTCGCCCAGGCCCGGAACGATGTAGCCCTTCTCGTTGAGGCGCTCGTCGAGCGCCCCGAGCACGAGGTGCACTTCGCGGCCCTCGGTGGCCTTCTCGAGCGCGGCGACTCCCTCGGGGGCTCCGAGCAGGCAGATCGCGGTCACGTCGACGGCACCGCGGGCGAAGAGGAAGTCGATGGCCGCTCCGAGCGACCCTCCCGTGGCCAGCATCGGGTCGAGCACGAAGCACTGCCGGTCGCTCAGGTCGTCGGGCAGGCGCTCGGCGTAGGTGGTGGGCTCGAGCGTCTCCTCGTTGCGCACCATGCCGAGGAATCCGACCTCGGCGCTGGGAATGAGCTTGACCATGCCCTCGAGCATGCCGAGCCCCGCGCGGAGGATCGGAACGATGAGGGGACGCGGCTCGGAGATCGCGAGGCCCTGGGTCTCGGCTACCGGCGTCTGGATCGTGACGACCTCGGTGCGCACCTCGCGGGTGGCCTCGTAGGCGAGCAGGGTGACGAGCTCTTCGGTGAGCGCCCGGAACGTGGGTGCCGGCGTCGACTTGTCTCGCAGCACGGTGAGCTTGTGCGTGATGAGCGGGTGGTCGGCAACGTGAACTCGCATAGGCTCAATCTACTGGAGCGGAAGGGGACTGGCGGCATGTCGGAACGACCGGGCCCCGCGCATCCATGGCCTGCCGCGTACGGCGAGCGCATGCGCCAGCTGCTCGCAGACGCCCGGCTCGCCGAGGCGTCGGGCGACGTTCCCGTGTCGGCACTGGTTCTGGATGCCTCGGGCCGGGTCATCGGGAGCGGCCGCAACGAGCGCGAGCTGCGGCACGACCCCACCGCGCACGCCGAGGTGCTGGCGCTGCGGGCGGCCGCCGAGCGGACCGGCGACTGGCGGCTCGAGGGGTGCACGCTCATCGTCACCCTCGAACCGTGCGTGATGTGCGCCGGGGCGATCCTGGCGGCGCGCGTGCCCACCGTGGTGTTCGGCGCGTGGGACGAGAAGGCCGGCGCGGTCGGCTCCGTCTACGACGTGCTGCGCGACCGCCGCCTCAACCACACGGTCGAGGTCTGGGCGGGCGTCGAAGCCGACGCCTGCGCCGCGGCCCTGACAACCTTCTTCCGCTCGCGACTGTAGGTCGAGCGCGCCCGCGCTCAGCTCGTGGCGGGCGTGTCGGCCGAGTCTGCGACGGCCTCGTCCACGCTCGGCACGTACACGTCGGGCTCCAGGTAGATGACGCGGGCGATCGGCACTGCCTCGCGGATGCGCGCCTCGACCGCGTTGATAGCGAGGGCGATGTCGGTGAGCGTCGTGACCGCCGGCAGCGTGATCTTGGCGCCGACGAGCATCTCGTCGGGCCCGAGATACATGGTCTTCAGGTGCACGAGGTGCTCGACCTCGGGGCTCGACGTGATGGCGTTCTCGATCTTCGCGAGGTCTTCGTCGGTGGCGCCCTCGCCCACGAGCAGGCTCTTCGTCTCGATGCCGAGAATGATGGCGACGAGCACGAGCAGGGCGCCGATGAAGATCGTTCCGATGCCGTCCCAGATACCGTTTCCGGTGAGCACGGTGAGGCCCACGCCGGCGAACGCGAAGACGAGACCCAGCAGGGCGGCCGTGTCTTCGAGCAGAACGACCGGCAGCTCCGGTGCCTTCGCGCGGCGGATGAACTGCAGCCAGCTCTGCGAGCCCCGCGTGTGGTTCGACTCGCCGATGGCCGTGCGCAGTGAGAAGCCCTCGAGCCCGATGGCGATGGCCAGCACGAGCAGCGGAAGCCACCACACCTCGAGCGGATGCGGATCGTTCACCTTCTCTATTCCCTCGTAGAGGGCGAAGACTCCACCCACCGAGAACAGGATGATCGACACGACGAAGGCGTAGACGTAGCGCTCGCGGCCGTAGCCGAACGGATGCGCGCGGTCGGCCTGTTTGCGCGACTTGCGGCCGCCGAGCAGCAACAGCAGCTGGTTGCCGGAGTCGGCCGCGGAGTGCACGCTCTCGGCGAGCATCGACGACGACCCGGAGAAGAGGAACGCGATGAACTTGGTGAGGGCGATGCCGATGTTGGCCGCCAACGCCGCCAGGATCGCCTTGCTGCCTCCGGATGTGCTCATGTGTGTGACCTCTGCGCGCTGTGTGTGGCCCGATGGCGGCTTCCCCGTCGAACCCCAATCCTAGGATGGACGGGTGACCGACACCTCTCCTGTCTCCCTGCCCGCCATCGCCATCCTCGGTGCCGGATCGATGGGCCGCGCCATCCTCTCCGGCCTGCTCGCGCCCACGGTCGAGGTCTCCGGCGGAATCCGCGTGACGAACCGCTCGGCCGCTCGTGCCGCAGAGTTCGACGGTGTCGACGCGGTCACGGCCTGGGCGACCGACGACGAGCCCGAGGCCAACCGCCTGGCCGTGGCCGGGGCATCCATCGTTCTGGTGGCGGTGAAGCCGCCCATGGTGCCCGCGCTGCTCGACGAGATCGCGGATGCGCTCGAGCCGGGCGCGATCGTCGTGAGCGTGGCGGCCGGCGTGACCGTCGCCACCTTCGAGCAGCGCCTGCCCGAGAGCGTCGCGGTGCTGAGGTCGATGCCGAACACGCCCGCGATCGTGGGCAGCGCGGTGACCGGGCTGTCGGCGGGCAGGCGCTCGACGTCGGAGCAGCTCGCCCTGGTCACCCGGGTGTTCGAGACGGTCGGCGAGGTCGTCGTCGTTCCCGAAGAGAAGCTGGATGCGTTGAGCACGATCTCGGGGTCAGGTCCGGCGTACGTGTTCTTCCTCATCGAGCAGCTCACCGCGGTTGCCGTGCAGAAAGGCTTCACTCCGGAGGAGGCGGCCGTTCTCGTGAACGGAACGTTCCTGGGCGCGTCGCGGCTTCTCGCCGCGTCGGAGTCGACGCCGACGGAGCTGCGCCGGCAGGTGACGAGCCCGAACGGAACGACGGAGCGCGCCATCGCCGTGCTGCAGGACGGGGGAGTCGACGACCTCTTCGCCCGGGCGACGGATGCGGCCCTCGCCCGCGCCAAGGAGCTCGCCGCCGGCTGACCCCCGTTCCCTGAGCCTGTCGAAGGGAACCCCCTCTCCCGTTCCCTGAGCCTGTCGAAGGGAACCCGACAAGAGGCGACGTGCTTTCATCAACCCCTTCGACACCCTCAGGCAACGGGCGTAGCGTTTCAGCGTGAACCTTCTCTCCCTCTGGCCGATCAGTCTGATCGCCCGCCATCGCGAGGCCGAGGCCGCTCGCATCAACCTCACGATTCCGGTCAACTCGGCGTTCTGGAGGGCCCGCCAGAAGAAGGCGGGCGAGCTGCTCTACGTCGTGATCGGGGACTCCGCAGCCCAGGGCATCGGAGCGTCCAAGCCCAACCGCGGCTACGTGCAGATCGTGGCCGACCGCTTCGCGGCGGAGACGGGGCGCACCGTTCGCATCGTCAATCTCAGCGTTGCGGGCGCCCGCCTGCGCGAGGCGATCGCCATCCAGATGCCGAAGCTGGCCACGCTGCTGGGAGATGCCCAACCCGACCTGCTCACCGTGTCGATCGGCGCGAACGACATCAACAGCTTCGAGAAGGAGCGCTTCACGCGCGAGCTCGAAGAGGTCTACGCCCAGCTGCCGCCGTCGACCATCGTCGCCGACCTGCCCTGCTTTCACATTCCGCAGCGGGAGCGTCTGGTCGCGGTCGCGAATCGCATCGTGCGCGCGACTGCCGCCCGGCACGGCCTGACCGTAGCGCCGCTGTATGCGGTGACGAAGCGCCAGGGAATCGTGCGCGCCGTCTATCAGGCGGCCGGCGACCTCTTCCACCCGAACGACCGGGGCTACGTGGTCTGGGCGTCGGCCTTCCTGCCGGCGGTCTCGAGGCGGGCGCGGAGCGTGCGCGCGAGCTCGGAGCCGCGTCCGGTGGCCTGAGTCGCCGCCTGTTGCCCGGCGCGACGAACGTTGCCGGGCGACCGGCAACATCCGTCGCCCAGGGCAACAGGCGAGCCGCTACTCGAGGGCCGAGAACTTCTCGATGTCGCTCGAGGTGCCCGACACGATGATGATGTCGTGATCGGTGACGACGGTCTTCTCGGTGGCGTAGGTGAACGGCTTGCCCGGGGACTTCACGCCGACGACGGTGATGTTGTGGCGGCTGCGAACGCCCGACTCGGTGAGGTTCTTTCCTCGGATCGGCTTGGGCGGGTACATCTTGACCAGGGCGAAGTCGTCGTCGAACTCGATGAAGTCGAGCATGCGGCCGGAGACGAGGTGGGCGACGCGTTCTCCGGCCTCGGCCTCGGGGTAGATCACGTGGTTGGCGCCGATGCGCTCGAGGATCTTGCCGTGCGACTTAGAGATGGCCTTGGCCCAGATCTGCGGAACCTTGAGGTCGACGAGGTTGGCGGTGATGAGCACGCTCGCCTCGATGGAGGAGCCCACGGCGACGACGGCGATCGAGAACTCGGCCGCGCCGATCTGGCGCAGGGCATCGATGTTCTTGGCGTCGGCCTGCACCGTGTGGGTGATGCGCTCCGACCACTTCTGCACGAGCTGGTCGCTCATGTCGATGGCCAGGACCTCGCGGCCGAGACGGTCGAGCTGCCCTGCCGTCGCGGCACCGAACCGTCCGAGGCCGATCACGAGTACGGGGGCGTCGTGCTTGATGCGATCAACCAACGATGGGCCTCTCTTCGGGTCGTCTGAACAGCTGCCGACGCTGGCTCGCTGCCAGCGCGGCGGCGAGTGTCACTGTACCAACGCGGCCCATGAACATCGTGGCGGCCAGCACGTAGATGCCGGAATCGGGAAGGGATGCGGTGAGTCCGGTCGACAGACCGGAGGTCGCGAAGGCCGATATGACGTCGAAGAGCACGAAGTCGAGGGGTGCCTTGGTGATCTGCAGAATGATGATCGACGCCACGGCCACCGTGGTCGCCCCCCACAGCACGACGCTCACGCCGAGTCGGAGCACGTCGCCGGGAATGCGTCGACCGAACGCCTCCATCGACTCGTTTCCGCGGGCCTCCGCGAAGGCGGCGAGGAACAGCACGGCCAGCGTCGTGACCTTGATGCCACCGGCCGTCGACGCCGAGCCGCCTCCGATGAACATGAGCATGTCGGTCACGAGCAGGCTCGAGCCGTTGAGCTCGTCTATGGGAACGGTGGAGAAGCCGCCCGAGCGAGTCATGACGGAGAGGAAGAGCGACTGGAAGATCGTGTCGCCGGCGTTGAGGTCGCCGTATGTTTTGGGGTTGTCGAACTCGAGAATGATGTAGAGCACCGCCCCCGCGACGATGAGGATCAGCGATGTCAGAAGCGTGAGCTTGACGTGCAACGACCAGCGCAGCGGCTTCTTGATGTTGCGCGACAGCACGTAGATCACGGGGAATCCGATGCTGCCCATGACCACGCCCAGCATCAGGATGCTGAGGAACCAGTAGTCGTTCTCGAACGGCGCGAGTCCCTCGGCGTTGGGCGAGAACCCGGTGTTCGTGAAGGCCATCGCCGAGTAGTAGAAGCTGTCGGTGATGGCCGGCGCGAGCGCGACCCCGTCGACGACCATGCGCGGGATGAGGAGCAGGGCGATCACGAGCTGGATCACCAGGGAGCTCACCGCGACAGTGGCCAGCAGCCCGCCGATCTCGCCGAGCCGCACGGCCTGGCCTTCCGACACGGCGCCGTGGCGCATCCGCATGGGGTTGGTGTCGCCCGCCGCCATGAGGCGACTCTTGAGGCCGAGCTTGCGTGACACGGCGAGGCCCAGGATGGAGGCGAGGGTGAGAACGCCCAGGGCGCCGATCTGCACGCCGATGTAGATGAAGATGTGGCCGACGACAGACCAGTGCGTGGCCATGTCGACGGTCGAGAGCCCGGTGACGCAGATGACCGAGACGGCGGTGAAGAGCGCGTCGGCGAGAGGGGTGACCGCGCCCTTCGCCTGCGAGATCGGAAGCGAGAAGAGCACCGTGAAGATCAGGATCATCGCCGTGAAGATGAGGATCGCGAACCTCGAGGGGGACTGCTCGGAGAACTCGTCGACCATGTCGCGCAGGCGGCCGATCGGCGTGCGGCTGGCGTAGACGGAGCGTCGCGTGGGTGCGGGTATGCGCATCGTGCGTCCTTCGTCGACATGGCCGACAGGTGCTCGGTCGGCCGAATGAATTCCCGCCATGGTACTCCGGAGAGGCATCCGGTCGGCGCGCCAAGCCCTGCGGCTGGGGAGCAATCGGGCGTCTACTGACTAGCCTTGTGCCATGGCCGACATCTTCTCCGTGATCGCTGACCCCACGAGGCGCCACCTGCTCGAGTTGCTGCTCGAGCGCTATGCGGCCGCCGATGCCGTCGAGTCGTCGCCCCACGCGGGCGAGTCGAGCGTCTCGGAACTCGTGCACGCGCTCGACCTCAGCCAGCCCACGGTGTCGAAGCACCTCAAGGTGCTGCGCGACGCGGGCCTCGTCGCCGTTCGCGAAGAGGGCCAGCACCGCTACTACAAGCTCGACGCGTCGCCGCTCGAAGACGTGGAGGACTGGGTGATCCCGTTCCTCTCGGCCGACTTCGACGGCTCGGTCAAAGAAGACGACGCCGAGTGGGCCGGCACCGCCTCAGGCGCCGCCTCGGACATCGCCTCCGGCGCACAGGCTCCGGATGCTGCGGGCGTGGCCTCGGAGTTCGCCCGCAACGTCGGGCGCACGGTCGCGACGTCGAGCCACCAGGCGCGCAGCGTGGTCGAAGACCTGCAGGCCAACGCGAGCAAGCTGGTGTCGCGGCTGCGAAAGTAGGGCCTCGTACCCGGTTGCCCCGCATCCGGTGCACCCCCTAGAGTTACGAATCATCACGGAGTCTCGTTCGTCACTCCTGTGACTCGCGGATACTCGCCACTAGGGGGAAGCATGGCTGGTTCAGACCTGCCCGATGTGCGCTTCCTCACGGTCGCCGAGGTCGCCGACATGATGCGCGTCTCGAAGATGACGGTCTACCGCATGGTGCACTCGGGCGAGATGCCGGCGATCCGCTTCGGCCGCAGCTTCCGCGTGCCCGAGACCGCGGTCGCAGAGGCCCTCACACAGCACGCGGCAGACACGGCGTAGCCGCCCGCCGCGCCGTCCGCGCCCGATAGGCGCATCCGCCGCCGGACGACCGGAAGCGAACGCACCTGTGGGGCGCGGATGTTCAGCGTCGCCACCGGCGATTCGGGTCGACGACGGGCAGGCCGTCGCGCATGAGCCGGGCTCGCATCTTCGGGACGCTGATGCAGACCGCCCAGTCCCAGCGCGTGACCTTCTTGGGAAGGGCTTTGAATCTGTCTTCGCGGATCTTCTCCTCGTAGATCACGTCGCCTGGCTCACGGCCGTGGAGGAATTCGGGTTTGAAGTACTTGAACTTGCCATCGACTTCGCCCAGATGGTCATAGCCCTCGAAGTCGTAGTCGGGTTCACCGATGAATCCGTCTACGTCGTAGAAGGGAGTCTGAAGCCGAGGTTCAGGGAAGCCTGCGAGATACATGTTGACCCGCCCCGCCGACTCGGCGGGTGAGTCTGCGAGGTGGGTGGCGAACTCGAGGATGCGCAATGACCGGGCGGTGGCCTTCAGCGGCTTGGCCGCCTCCCACTCGGCCAGCAGCTGATCTTTGCGGAGGTGTCCGGGTCGCTTCCGGTGCAGGGCGTAGTCCGCGCCCGCGACTCCCGACATGGCCGAGCTCACGGTGGCCAGGTCGACGATTGTTCTCGCGAACGACGTCACGAGCAGACCGTCGATCTCGACGACGTCGACCGAAGCCATCTCGGTCACATGGGCGACGATTCCGTTCTTCGACCGTCCACCGGAAGTGCGATCGATCACTCGGTGCACGTCGCTTGGCCACCGGCCGATGATCGGGATTCCCCACACCGCGGCTGCAGACCAGTGCGACAGCACCGGCCGCTCGCGACGAGTCTCCGCGGCAGCGCGTATGCGCAGGAGGTAGCGGTCGAGATCCTCGAGGTTCGTCCACTCGGCGGCTGATGCGTAGACACCTCGCCGGAGTCTGATCGCGCGACCGGACGTGTGCGCACGAGCAAGGGCGTGGCGATCGCCTCCGAGTCGCTCGAACTCACGGGCGATAACGAGGCGGGTCGTGTTGCTCTGGGTCATGCATGCCAGCCTGCGACGCTGAAGCCGCACCATGGCATCCGGAGCAGGATATGTGGACAACCGCGGAACGGACCGCGTGCGGAGGAGAGGAAACGACGTGTGTCCGCGCCTTCTGGGCGCGTCCGCTGCCAGACGTCCGGGCGCGGATCGACCGAACAGGCGCGGATGCGGCAGGGCTAGAGCAGGGCCAGGGCCTCTTCGAGGACCGTCGCCGCGTCGTCGATGAGCTCGTCGCTGATGACCACACTCGGCATGATGCGCAGCACCGAGTCCCAGCTGCCCGCATCCAGCACGATCACGCCGTGGGTGGTGGCGTACTTCAGGATGGCGGTGAGCGCCTCGGGGTTGGGCTCTCGGGTGCCCGGCTTCACGAGCTCGACGCCGAACATGGCTCCCTTGCCGCGAACCTCGCCGACCACGTCGAACTTCTCGGCCCAATCGCCGATGCGCGCCCTGAGCGACGCCTCGACCCGCTGCGCCTCGGCCAGCAGGCCCTCGCGCTCGATGATGTCAAACACTTCGAGGGCGGCCGCGGTCGAGACCGGGTTGCCGCCGAACGTGCCGCCGATGCCGCCGGGCTGCACGGCATCCATGATCTCTGCGCGACCCGTGACCGCGGCGAGAGGGAACCCGCCCGCGATGCCCTTGGCCGTGGTGATGAGGTCGGGGATCACGCCGTCGTGGTGCTCGATCGAGTACCAGGTTCCCGTGCGGGCGATGCCGGCCTGGATCTCGTCGGCGACGAAGACGATGCCGTTCTCGCGGCAGAACTCGGCGATGCGGGCGAAGTACCCGGGTGCCGGAATGACCACGCCGCCGTCGCCCTGGATCGGCTCCACGAAGAACGCGGCGATCTCGGACGCGCCGATGTGGGTCGTGATGTAGTCGATGGTCTTCTCAGCGGCCTCAGGTCCGGAGAGCCCGTCGCGGAACGGGTAGCTCGTGGGCACGCTGTAGACCTCGCCGGGGAACGGGCCCATGCCCGCGCGCTCCGGCCAGGGGCGGTAGGTCATGGCCATGGTGAGGTTGGTGCGGCCGTGGAACGCGTGGTCGAGGCTCACGATCGCGCGTCGCCCGGTGAACTTGCGGGCGATCTTCACCGCATTCTCCACCGCTTCGGCGCCCGAGTTCACGAGGATCGAGTGCTTCTCGAAGTCGCCAGGAGTGATCTCTGCCAGCTTCTCGGCCACCCGCACGTAGTTCTCGTAGGGGGTGACGGTGAACAGGGTGTGGGTCAGCTTGCCGGCCTGCGCGGCCGCGGCTGCGGCGACATCCGGATGCGCGTGGCCGATCGTGGTGACACCGATTCCGCACCCGAGATCGATCAGCTGGTTGCCGTCGACGTCGACGAGGATCGCTCCGGCGCCGCGGTCCATGTAGATGTTCGCGAGGGTGCCGGCGCCGCGCGAGACGGAGCGTTCCCGCCTCTGCTGCAGGGCGACCGAATTGGGGCCGGGCAGTTCTGTGACGAGCGAGCGCTGCTGGGGGATGTCGAAGTCGCGAACCATGCTGCCAGCCTATGCGGCTGATCCCGTCGACAGGCTCAGGGAACAGGAGGGGTTCTGGGCGCATTAGTCGTTCGGCGTTCGTCCTTGTAGACTGCTCCGAGGCAAAAATTCTCTTCCGCTGCGACCTGCGCAGCGAAGCCCAAAATCGTGAGGTCCCTGTGGGTTCAGTAATCAAGAAGCGTCGCAAGCGTATGGCGAAGAAGAAGCACCGCAAGCTGCTTCGCAAGACACGTCACCAGCGCCGCAACAAGAAGTAGCACGTCGCGCAGCGCATCGCGCTGCCGATGGAGCCGAAGCGCCAGGCCTGAGGTCTGGCGCTTTTGCTGTGCCCGGATGCGCCCTTCGACAGGCTCAGGGAACCGCCGTATCCGCGCCCGTTCGGCGCATCCGCTGATGGACGACCGGGCGCGCATGCGCCGGACGGGCGCGGATGCCGGTCAGCGGGCTCGGCGGGCCTCTCGGCGAACGCGCTTGCGTGCCTCTTTGATGCTCGACGGGTTCAGGCGCATGACCGGCCAGTCGTGCTGCACCGCGTGCGCGTTCAGCGCGTGATCGGGGTTCACCACGACCGGATTGCCCACGAACGTGAGCAGCGGGATGTCGTTGCTCGAGTCGGAGTAGGCCCAGCACTCGGCAGGATCGACGCCCATGCCGGTGGCGAGGGCGATGGATGCGTCTGCCTTGTCTTGCGCATGCATGACGGGCCCCTCGAGAACACCCGTGTAGACGCCGTCTTTCGACTCGAAGCGCGTTCCGAGTGCGCCGGTGAGGCCCAGGCGGTGGGCGAACACGTCGGCGACCTCGCTGGCGGTGGCCGACACGATCCAGACCTGGTGACCCATAGCGAGGTGCTCTTTGGTGAGCGCAACCGTCTCGGGCCAGAGTCGCTGGCTGATGCGCCGATCGAAGATGTCCTCGCTCAGCGAGCGGATCTCCGCCTGGGTCTTGCCCGCGATCAGAAGCAGCGCCTTCTCTTTGATGTCGCTGAGGTGGCCCATGTTCTCGCCCACCTTGATGAAGTGGCGCTGCTGCCAGAAGAACCGCCAGATGTCGCGAGGCGACAGCATGCCCCGGCGCCACGCGCCGATGGCCACATGCCAGATGCTCGCACCACGCAGAAGCGTGTTGTCGACATCGAAGAAGGCGATGACAGGTCGTCCTCCTGCGGACGACGCGGGGTCGCCGTGGGAGGGGAGCTCGGTATTCGCCATGGGTTCTCTCATGGTACCCATCCCGGGTGCCGGGCGGCGCCCGGGGTCTAGGGTGAATGAGTGCCCGCCATCCACGTGACCCTGCTCTCGAAGCCGGGCTGTCACCTCTGCGACGACGCCCGCGAGGTGGTCGGAGACGTCCTCGCGACGTTCCCGCCTCGCGAGGGTTCTGCCGTGGTCGTGTTCGACGAGAAGTCGATCCTCGACGACCCCGAACTCTTCGACGAGTACGTCGAGGAGATCCCCGTGGTGCTCGTCAACGGTCGGGTGCACACGATCTGGCGCGTCGATCCCGAACGCCTGCGCACCGCACTCACCACCGAACTCGAGGAGTCCGCATGATCCGTCACGTCGTCGCATGGAAGCTCGCCGCAGAAGACGAGGAAGGTCGGGTGGCCGCTGCCGCCGCGATTCAGGCCGCGCTCGCCCCTCTGCCGGCCATCATCCCCGAGATCAAGACGTTCTCGATCGGCCCGAACGTCGCCTACGCGGACAAGAACTGGGACATCTGCCTGGTCGCCGACTACGACGACCTCGAGGGCCTCGAGACCTACCAGGTGCACCCCGAGCACCTGAAGGCCGTCGACATCGTCAAGCCGCTCGTGTCGGCGCGGGCGAGCGTCGACTTCGAACTCTGAACCGGTGGCGGCGCTCCAGCGCATCGAGACGCCGAGACTGATCCTGCGTCGGTGGCTGCGCTCCGACCGTGAGCCGTTCGCGGCGATGAACGCCGACCCCGAGGTCATGCGCTACTTTCCCGCGGCGCTCGACAGGTCGACGAGCGACGGTCTCGCCGACCGACTGGATGCCGGGTTCGACCTGCACGGACACGGGCGCTGGGCGCTCGAGCGCCGCGATACAGGGGAGTTCATCGGCTTCACGGGGCTGGGCCCGATGCCGCCGGATGTGCCGGGCTCCGGAGGCATGGAGATCGGCTGGCGGGTCGCCCGTGCCCACTGGCGGCAGGGATTCGCGATCGAGGCGGCGACGGCGGCGCTCGACGCCGCATTCGCGCCGGATGCCGCCTCTGCATCGGATCCCGATGCCGCCCCGGCAGCGCTTCTCGAGGTGAACTCCATCACCGCCGTGATCAACGAGCCGTCTCGGGCCGTGATGCGCCGTCTCGGAATGCGCCACGTCGACGACTTCGCGCATCCGGTCGTGCCCGAGGGCTCGCCCATCAGGGCGCACGTGCGCTACGTGCTCACCCGCGACGAGTGGATGCGGTCGCGTGTCAAGACGCCTCGGAGCGACGTGCCGCCTCGCGTTCGCGCTCGCGGATGAAGTCGGCGGCGGTCAGGCCGTGCACCCGCTTCTCGTACATCGACGAGTTCAGGCCCTCGACGAAGACTCCGGGGTCGGCGTTGAGGGCCGTCGCCAGGCGCACGAGTGTCTCGACGTTCGGATGGACCTGACCGCGTTCGATCTTGCCGACGCTGGTCCAGTGCATCTCGGAGAGCGACGCGAGGTCTTCGAGCGTGAGGCCCAGCTTGAGCCGCTGCTGGCGCACTCGCTCGCCGAGAATGGCGGCGGCATCCGAGTGCGTTTTGGTCACGCGTCATGATGTCGCGCATAAGAGAAGCGAGACCAGAGGGTCGCAGCCCTATGCTTTTGTGCCACAATCGCGGCGGTGGGCGCCGTGAAGGCGCCCGGTCGATCAGCGTGCGGCGTACTCGCGGGTGGGCTGGCGACGGTAGCCGTCGGTGGCGACGGCGCGAATGGTCGCGGTGATGCCGGCGACGGAGATGACGGCGAAGATGGACGATACGACGATGGCGATAAGCATGAGTTGTGAACCTTTCTTGTAAGTAAGTCTCATCTTCTTAACGCGGAAGCACAACTAACTATTTCTTCCATTCACGTGTATTTCTGCTACTTCTTTGGAGCGCTCGTGATGCCCCCGAATCGGCTATCAGCCTTTTCCCCGATCAGCCCTACGTAAACTGGACTCCGTGGTAGCCAGCCAGATCCATCTCGTGCGTCACGGCGAGGTATTCAACCCCCGACGCGTGCTCTACGGTCGACTCCCCGGATTCGGGCTCTCCGACCTCGGGCACGAGATGGCGCGCTCCGCCGCAGCCGATCTGGTCGAACGCCGCCGTACCATCAGCGCGCTCTACGCGTCGCCGCTGCAGCGCACCCAGGAGTCGGCGCAGCCCATCTCCCAGGCCTTCGAACTGCCGATCATCACCGATCCGCGCATCATCGAGCCCACGAACCGCTTCGAGGGTCTGAACATGCGCGGCCGCAGCTCCGCCCTGAAGAATCCCCGCACCTGGCCGTGGCTGCGCAATCCCACGATTCCCAGCTGGGGCGAGCCGTACGCATCCATCAGAACCCGCATGCTCTCGGCCATGAGCGACGCCTACAACTCGGTCGAGTCGGGCGACGTCGTTCTCGTGAGCCACCAGCTGCCCATCTGGACGACGCACCTCGCCATCGCGGGCAAGCCCCTCTTTCACGACCCGCGTCGTCGCCGCTGCGAGCTGTCGAGCATCACCAGCTTCGAGCGCATCGGCAACCGCTGGGTCGAGACCGGCTACGCCGATCCCGCCGCCGACCTGGCCGAGAACGCCACCGACGTGGGTGCCGTATGACGGGCATCCGGATGCGTCGGGCGACCCGTTCGGGCCTGGCCGGTCTCGTCGTGGTCGGCACGATGCTGCTCGCGGGGTGCGCGAACGACCCCCTCGCCGACCAGTACCTCTCGGGCGACAGCAAGAACTACATCGCGGGCGACGGCACCGTGACCGAGATCGAACCCGATTCGCGGCAGCAGGCGGTCGACTTCGCGGGCACGACAGCCGAGGGCACGAGCGTGAGCCAGGCCGACTACACCGGTGAGGTCGTGGTGCTCAACTTCTGGTACGCCAGCTGCGCTCCCTGCCGCGTCGAGGCCCCCGAGCTGGCCAAGCTCAGCGAGAAGTACGACGGAGAGGGAGCCAGCTTCCTCGGCGTGAACGTGCGCGACCAAGCACCCCAGGCCATCAGCTTCGAAGAGAACTACGGCATCGACTACCCCTCGGTCATCGACACCGACGGGGCGCTGCAGCTCGCCTTCAGCGGAGACGTGTCGCCCAACGCGGTGCCGACCACGCTCGTGATCGACAAGCAGGGCAGGGTTGCCGCACGCATCTTGGGCCAGGTCAGCGAGCCGTCGATCCTCGACACGCTGATCCGCGACACCATCGCCGAGTCGAGCTAGCACCGGTGAACAATCCCTTCGCGGAGGCGGTGCTCTCCGGGCAGCTGCTGCTCGCCCTGCCCATCGCACTGCTCGCCGGGCTCGTCTCATTCGCGTCGCCCTGCGTGCTGCCGCTCGTTCCCGGCTATCTCGGCTACATCGGCGGCTTCGCCTCCGCTCCGGATGCGACGGGTCGCGCACGCGGCCGAGGCCGGCTCCTGCTCGGCGTGGCCCTGTTCGTGCTCGGATTCTCGCTGGTGTTCGTCGCCTACGGTGCGGCGTTCGGCGCCGTCGGCGCGTGGCTGACCACGTGGCAGGACCTCATCACCCGCATCCTCGGGGTGGTGGTCATCGTGCTCGGTCTGGTCTTCGTCGGGCAGTTCACGTTCATGCAGCGCACCTTCAAGCCATCGTGGGCCCCGGCAACCGGCCTCGCGGGGGCGCCCCTGCTCGGGCTCGTCTTCGGGCTGGGCTGGACGCCGTGCATCGGCCCGACGCTGTCGGCCATCTTCGCTCTCAGCCTGAACGGTGCGTCGCCGTGGCGGGGGGCTCTTCTCGGCCTGGTGTACTGTATCGGTCTCGGAGTGCCGTTCCTGCTGGTCGCCCTCGGGTTCAACTGGGTCACCGGATCGGTCGCATTCCTCAAGCGGCATATTCGCGCGGTCAACATCGTCGGCGGCGCGCTGCTTATCGCCGTCGGCCTTCTGATGGTCTCGGGAATCTGGACCATCGTCATGAACAACCTGCAGGGGGTGATGTTCTCCTTTGTCACGCCCGTCTGATCATTACGATTCCCCGAGCCCGGCGCCCGAGTCCGCACGCGAGGCCGGCTCGGCATCCATCACCCAGCCGAAGCTGGGCGTCGTCGGATGGCTGCGCTGGTTCTGGCGGCAGCTGTCGAGCATGCGCACCGCGCTGTTCCTGCTGCTGCTTCTCGCGCTTGCCGCGGTTCCCGGCTCGCTCGTTCCCCAGCGCTCGAGCGACCCGAACGGGGTCACCCAGTACTTCGTCGACAACCCCACGCTCGCTCCGATCCTCGACAGCGTGCAGATGTTCGGCGTGTACAGCTCGGTGTGGTTCTCGAGCATCTATCTGCTGCTCTTCATCTCGCTCGTGGGCTGCGTCATTCCGCGCACCAAGCACCACTTCGACGCGCTGCGCTCGGCTCCGCCCAAGACGCCCGCGAGGCTGAACAGGCTCGGCGGCTTCATCACGCGCGAGTACGCGTTCGCTGAGCCTGTCGAAGCGGGCCCTTCGACAGGCTCAGGGAACGAAGCGGGCCCTTCGACAAGCTCAGGGAACGGCGGGAACGGGGACCGCCCTTCGACAGGCTCAGGGAACGAGCGGAACGGCGGCAGCGCCGCGATTCTCGAATCGGCGCGCGTGATCCTCAAGAAAGCGGGCTACCGGGTGCGCACGTACCAGGATGCGCGCTCCACGTCGGTCTCGGCCGAGCGCGGTTACGCGCGGGAGAGCGGCAACCTCGTCTTCCATACGGCGCTCGTCGGCATCCTCATCACCGTCGGTATCGGCGGCGGCTTCGGTTACGCCGGTCAGCGCGTGGTGGTCGAGGGGCAGACCTTCGTGAACACCCTCCTGGCCTTCGACTCGTTCAACCCGGGGCGCTTCTTCTCCGACGACACGCTGACTCCGTTCACCCTCAGGCTCGACGAGTTCGACGCGACTTACGAGACCCAGAACCTCGACGCGTTCGGGCAGCCCATCGACTACACCGCGCACGTCACGACGACGGAGGACGGCGACGAGTCCGATGGCGAGGTCAAGGTCAACAGCCCGCTCAAGATCGGCGGCTCCGACGTCTACCTGCTCGGAAACGGCTACGCGCCCACCCTCACGGTGAAGAACGCCGAGGGCACGGTCGTGTTCACCGACTCGGTTCCCTTCCTGCCGCAGGACGCGAATCTCACCTCGCTCGGAGTGGTGAAGATCACCGACGGCCTGCCCGAACAGGTGGGCATGATCGGCTTCTTCTATCCCACCCAGGACGTGTCGTCGACGGGCGCCTACTTCTCGTCGTTCCCCGAGGCCGAGTATCCGGTCGTCACCCTGAACGTCTACACGGGTGACCTGGGGCTGAACGAGGGCGTGCCGACATCCGTCTATTCGCTGGCGACCGACAAGATGACGCAGCTCACCGGAGGCAAGACCGGAGTCGACTCCATCGAGCTCAAGCCGGGCGAGACCGCTCAGCTGCCGAACGGCATGGGATCGGTGACGCTCGACGGCATCAAGCGGTTCGCCTCGTTCGACATCCACCGCGACCCCACCCAGCTGTGGGTTCTCGTCTTCGCGATCCTCGTGCTCGGCGGCCTGCTCACCTCGCTCTTCATCCCGCGCCGACGCGTGTGGGTGAAGCTCATCGAGAACGCCGACGGCACGGGTGTGACCCTCGAGTACGCGGGGCTGGCCCGAGGCGACGATCCGCGCCTCGACGACGCGGTCGCCGAACTGGCTGACAAGCACATCGCGAGCCTGCCCTCGGCCCGGGCCGCGACCACTTCACCCGAAATCACCGGCGCGAAGACGCCGGACGACGCTTAGGATTGCCTCCGTGATGGAAACGCTGGAACAGTACTCGATTCTCCTCGTCTATTCGGCGATGGCGATCTACGCTCTCGCGTTCATCTCGTTCGCGCTCGACCTGGCCAAGCGGTCGTCGCAGATCAAGGCCGACGAGGTCGCGGCTGCGCCCGCCGAGCTGGTCGGCGCATCCGTGTCGGGCCGCAGCGGTGTGACCGACGCCCCTGTCGTCGCCACCACAGGCGCGGCCGGCGCATCCGGTGCTGATGCCGGCCCGAAGCGTTCGGTCACCCTGCGCATCGGCGTGGCGCTCACCGTGATCGGATTCCTGCTGCAGCTCGTCGGCGTGGTTCTGCGCGGTATCGCGGCGGAGCGTGTGCCGTGGGCCAACATGTACGAGTTCTCGATCACCGGCACGCTGCTCATCATGGGCGTGTTCCTCGTGGTGCTGATGCGCCAGGACCTGCGATTCCTCGGAACGTTCATCACCGGACTCGTTCTGATCCTGCTCGGCGTCTCGACGGTCAACTACTACGTGGCGGTCGTTCCGCTGCCGCCGGCGCTCGACTCGGCGTGGCTCGTGATCCACGTGTTCGTGGCCAGCCTCGGAACGGCGTTCTTCGCCCTCGGAGGCGCGCTGTCGGGCATCCAGTTGCTGCAGAATCGACGGGAGACGGCGAAGGGCTCGAAGTTCCTGAACTTCCGCCTGCTCGACACCCTGCCCGACTCGGTGCGCCTCGAGAACCTCGCCTACCGCATCAACATCGTGGGCTTCGTGTTCTGGACCTTCACCCTCATCGCCGGCGCCGTCTGGGCCGAGCGTGCCTGGGGTCGCTATTGGGGCTGGGACACGAAAGAGGTGTGGACCTTCATCATCTGGGTCATCTACGCCGGCTACATCCACGCTCGCGCAACGAAGGGCTGGAGAGGATCGCGCTCCGCCTGGCTGGCGCTGATCGGCTTCGCGGCGGTGCTGTTCAACTTCGGCGTCGTGAACGTGTTCTTCAAGGGACTGCACGCCTACTCGGGCCTGTAGGCCTCGGCTCGTATCGTGAGCGCTCGAGAATGAGCGACGCTCCGAACAGTCCCATCGCGAGCAGGAGGGCCGCCAGCATTCCGGGCTGCGCTACCAGGGCGGCGAGAAGCAACGCGCCACCCGCGATGTAGAGCACGAGCCGGGGCCGAGCGCCGCGCACGACGAGCAGCGCGAGCACGACCACCGCGAAAGCGGCGAGCACGATCGTCACCCCCAGCATCGGCGCCGTCCAGAGGTCGCGCGACTGCGCGGTGCTGGTCCGCCCCGCCGAGTCCGCCGCGCCCGCAGCGATCCAGCTCAGGTAGGCAAGCGGAGCGAGGGCGAAGACGCCGAGCAATCGAGGCCGCAGCGCGGCCGGCACCCACGCCGACATGGCGACGATCGCCGCTGCGCAGACGAGCGTCCAGATGACGAAGGTCGTGACGACGGGAACGATGTACCCGATGCCATCGGCGCAGAAGTAGGTGCCGGGGGCGGATTCGCCGACGTCCGAGTACTCGCAGTGAAGGTGCGCTCCGTCGCGGAGGAATGCCAGAAGCGGAACGCCCCCGACCACGATCGAGAGGACCAAGGCGGCGCCGACGATCAGTGCACTCGGCCACCGGCCGGGAACATGCGTCACCGGGCCGCCAGCACCTCGTAGCAGCGGGCCAGCCGGGCTCGCCACCACGCGTCGCGTTCGGCCGACGCCGCGTGCTGCGCCAGCAGGGCCGCGTCGAGCTCGACGCGCTCGACCTGGATGAAGCCGCCGGCCGCCCGCACGGGCCGCGCCGTCACATCCGCCGCCAGCAGCGACGCCGTGCCCAGCCCGCAGTCGTAGTCGAGCTCGGGAACGCTCGCGGCGAGCCAGGCCCCCATAGACAGGCCGACCGAGGTGTCGAGTGCGCTCGAGACGACCACCGGCAGCCCCGCCTTGCGCACGATGTCGAGCGCCGCGTGCACGCCTCCGAGCGGCTGCGCCTTGATCACGAGCAGGTCGGCGGCGCCGGCGCGGGCCACCTCGAGGGGGTCGGATGCCTTGCGCATGCTCTCGTCCGCCGCGATCGGGATGTCCCAGTCGTGCAGGCGTTCGCGCAGCTCGGCGAGCTCCTCGATCGAGGCGCAGGGCTGCTCGACGTATTCGAGGTCGAATTCGGCCAGCGCGTGGATCGCGTGCTCGGCCTCGTCGACGTTCCAGCCGCCGTTGGCGTCGATGCGGATGCGCCCCTCCGGGCCGAGTGCGTCGCGCACGGCCCGGACGCGGGCCACGTCGTCGGCGAGCACCTGCGACGCCTCGGCCACCTTCACCTTCGCGGTGCGGCAGCCGTCGTACAGGGCGAGTACCTCGGGAACGCGGGACGCATCCACCGCGGGCACCGTGGCGTTGACTCGGATGCGGTCGCGCAGAGGCGTGGGCTGCGCGTTCCACCCGAAGTCGATGGCAGCGGCCAGCCAGGCGGCCGACTCGTCGTCGCCGTACTCGACGAAGGGCGAGAACTCGGTCGAGCCCTGCGGCCCGCGGAACACCATGGCCTCGCGGGTGTCGATGCCGCGGAACCGCGTGGTCAGCGGCAGCGAGACGACGTGGGCGGCGGAGAGCAGCTCTGCCAGAGGAGGAAGCGCGGGGGAGGCCATGGCGTAAGCCTAGGCCGACGCTTCGGCCGCGCGGTGTCCGCTCCGCGAGCCTAGAAGAGGGCGGGCGGCGCCGTGTCCTCGGCGAGAACGGGCTCGACTGGCGTCGTCGCGGCCGCTCCCGGCCATCCCGGGCCGCTCGGCACGGCCGTGCGGTTCTGATACGCCGTGGATGCCGCCCGGGCGCGCGAGTCGGCCGCCTCGTTCATGGGGTGGTTGGCGTGGCCCTTGACCCACTCGAACGTCACGACGCGGCCCTGCAGCGCCTCGTCGAGCTGCTTGATGATCTCGACGTTGAGCACCGGCTTGCCGTCGGCCTTGCGCCAGCCCTTGCGCTTCCAGCCCGCCATCCACTCGGTGCAGGCCTTGATGGCGTACTGGCTGTCGCAGATGATGTGCAGCGGCTCGTCTTCGCCTTCGGTCGCGCGCAGCAGCTCGAGAACCGCGGTGAGCTCGCCGATGTTGTTCGTGGCGCGCGGCCATCCGCCGGCCGCCCACCGCTCGTCGTCGACGTACCAGGCCCATCCGGCGGGGCCGGGGTTGCCGAGGGCAGAGCCGTCTGCGGAAGCGACGATCGTCACGAGGTACTCCTTCTGGCGCGGGGCGGGTGTTGCGCACTATCGAGGGTAGGCGACGCGGGCTGACAGACTGGACGCATGCGTGACGACTCCGCCCCGGTGCACGACGACGAGACGCCCGGTGTGCCCGATTACGGAACCCCGGGAGGTGTGCCGGCGCGGGTGGGTGGCCCGGTCTACGGGTCGGCCCGGCCGTCAGGCACGGTCTCGGATGCTCCGGCGACGGATCTCGAGGCGCAGCCCGACGACGACGAGGGCGGCTTCGCCGACTTTCTGGATGCCGTGCAGGACCGCGCTCAGGCGGTGCTCTCCGATCTCGGCATCGGCCCCGACGACGACCTGCCCACCGTGTCCGACGGAGTCGACTGGTCGCACTACCCGGGAACCCGTCTGCACGACGCCGAATTCGCGCTCGCGGCGCTCTCGCAGGAGCAGACGATCGAGCGCAACGAGGCCCTGCTTGCGAGACTGCGCGACGCCATCACGCCGCGCTTCGGGCTCAGCTGGGGACTGTTCGGGGAGATTCCGCGCATCGAGCCCGAGGCGAACGACTGGGGAGGGGAGAGCCTGCTCGAGACGTGCACCACGGGAACCTGGCGCTCGACGGCGCGGCTCACCAATCCACTCGTGAAGAAGCAGCTCGTCGACCTCGTGAGCGGCCTGCTCGAGGCCGAGGGTTTTCACGACGTGACCCTGCGCAACGACCCGGCCCGCGCATCCGGTCAGGCCGCACTGGACGAACTCAAGCGGGAGTTCGGGGGCACGCAGCTGAAGGACCAGGTGATCTGGTCGCTGGTGGCCCGCGAGTCCGTGCACTCCGACAGCGAATTCGAGCTGACGATCATCGAGTTGAAGCACGATCGCACCGGCCGATTCCTCGAGGCTGCGCGTGCCAGGGCCGAGCTGCGTGGCGGGCCGATGAGCTCTGTCGACCTCGAGATCGTGAGCCGCGGAACGCTGCCGACCGAGTCGGCGGCCGAGTTCCGCGAGCGGGCCCGCCGCTACGACGACCGCGAGCCGCCCGCGCCGTGACGTGCGGCTGGCAGACTGACTGCATGTCTGAAACGCCGTTCGTCTCCGAGATCTTCGATGCATCCGAGTGGGCTGTCGCGCCCGGGGCCAGCGCCCTGACCGACATCACCTACCACCACTCGAACGACGGGCGCGTGGCCCGCATCGCCTTCAACAGGCCCGAAGTGCGCAACGCCTTCCGACCGCACACGGTCGACGAGCTCTACCGCGCCCTCGACGACGCTCGGCAGAATCCGCGCATCGGCGTCGTGCTGCTCACCGGCAACGGCCCGAGCCCGAAAGACGGCGGCTGGGCGTTCTGTTCGGGGGGCGACCAGCGCATCCGAGGCCGCGACGGGTACCAGTACGCCGACGGCACCGCGCCCGACGGGCCGCTCGCCGGCGCTGCGACCGGACGGCTGCACATCCTCGAGGTGCAGCGACTGATCCGCACGATGCCGAAGGTGGTGATCGCCGTGGTTCCCGGCTGGGCGGCGGGTGGCGGGCACTCGCTGCACGTGGTCTGCGACCTGTCGATCGCCAGCGAGGAGCACGCGAAGTTCAAACAGACGGATGCCGATGTCGGCTCGTTCGACGCCGGTTACGGCAGCGCGTACTTCGCCCGGCAGATCGGGCAGAAGTTCGCGCGCGAGGTGTTCTTCCTGGCCCGGGAGTACTCGGCCCAGCGCGCCTACGAGATGGGTGCGGTCAACGCCGTCGTGCCGCACGCGGAGCTCGAGCGCGAGGCGCTGGCCTGGGCGCGCACGATCCTGACCAAGTCGCCCACAGCCATCCGCATGCTGAAATTCGCGTTCAACGCGGTCGACGACGGGCTCATGGGCCAGCAGGTGTTCGCGGGCGAGGCCACGCGGCTCGCCTACGGAACCGACGAGGCCGTCGAAGGGCGCGACTCGTTCCTGGAGAAGCGCGAACCCGACTGGTCGCCGTTCCCGTACCACTACTGAGGCGTCGCCCGTTCCCTGAGCCTGTCGAAGGGCCTCACAGCGTCTCGACAAGCTCGACGAACGACGAACTAGGTTGCGTACAACTGAATTGTGCGCAATGCTTTTGTGATGACCACCTCGACGGCTCCCGCTGCAGCGCCGCAGCACTCCGTGATCGATGAGCTCGTCTGCTTCGCGCTCTACAACGCATCCCACGCGATCACGCAGGCCTACCGCTCGGTGCTCGCGCCGTGGGGGCTCACCTACCCGCAGTACCTCGTGTTCGTCGTGCTCTGGAACGAGGGAGCGATGCCCCTCGGAGACCTCGGCCGACGGCTCGAACTCGACTCCGGCACGCTCTCGCCGCTGACCCGCCGCATGGAGCAGGCCGGCTATCTCGAGCGCCTGCGCGCATCCGACGACGCCCGGGTGGTGACGATCGCGCTCACCGCCGAGGGCGAACGGATGCGCAAGGAGCTCGCAGCCGTTCCGGCCTGCGTGGCCGGCGCGATGAAACTCGACCAGCCGACCGCCGTGCAGCTGCGCGGCATGCTGCACCAGCTGGCCGACGACACCCGCGGGTTCGACGCGGCGTCGTCGGGCCTCACTGAGACCACCGGCGCACCCGACGCCGGTCGATGAAAGGAAACACCATGGAGATTCTCTACACGGCGGAAGCGCTCTCGACCGGCGAAGGCCGCAACGGCCACGTGCGCACGAGCGACGGCCAGGTCGACCTCGACCTCGCTGTTCCCAAGGAGATGGGCGGCTCGGGCAACGGAGCGAACCCCGAGGACCTCTTCGCCGCCGGATACGCGGCCTGCTTCCACTCCGCGCTGCAGAGTGTCGCTCGTGCCCGCAAGGTGAAGATCTCCGACTCGAGCGTCGGCGGCCGCGTGCACATCGGACCGAACGGCGAGGGCGGATTCCAGCTCGCTGTTCTGCTCGAAGTCGTTCTTCCCGGCCTGGAGCTCGCCCTGGCGCAGGAGCTCGCCGACGCCGCACACCAGGTGTGCCCGTACTCCAACGCGACCCGCGGCAACATCGACGTGCAGATCGTCGTCGAAGAGGGCTGATCCGCCCCCTCCGGCGCTGAGGCGCGGCGCTTCAGCCGCGCTTCAGCGCCCGTCGGGCAGACTGGGCGCATGCGCGTGCTGGTTGTCGAAGACGAGAAACGCCTCGCCGAGGGGCTCAAACGCGGCCTCGAGGCCGAGGGGTTCGCCGTTGACGTCGCGTCGACCGGCACCGACGGGCTCTGGATGGCCACCGAGAAGGACTATTCGGTGATCCTCCTCGACATCATGCTGCCCGGAATGAGCGGCTACCGCGTGTGCGAGCGACTGCGCGCGGCCGAGAACTGGACCCCCGTTCTGATGCTCACCGCGAAAGACGGGGAGTGGGACCAGGTCGAGGCGCTCGACACCGGCGCCGACGACTATCTCACCAAGCCGTTCTCCTTTGCGATCCTGCTCGCGAGAGTGCGCGCCCTCATCAGGCGGGGCGCCGCCGAGCGGCCGGCCGTTCTCGAGGCCGGCGACATCCGTGTCGACCCGTCGACCCGCCAGGTCACCCGTGGCACCGAGCGCATCGATGTGACCGCCCGGGAGTTCGCCGTTCTCGAATACCTGATGCGGCGCAAGGGCGACGTGGTGTCGAAGCGCGACATCATCGACAACGTCTGGGACGACGACTTCGACGGCGAGCAGAACATCGTGGAGGTCTACGTGGGCCACCTGCGCAACAAGCTCGACCGGCCCTTCGGGCGCAACGCGATCGAGACGCTCCGCGGCGCGGGTTACCGGCTTGCCTCCCATGGCGGCTGAGCAGGGAAGGCGTCGCCGGCTCTCGCTGCGCTGGCGCATCGTCTTCGTGGCCACGGCCGCCGTCGCCGTCGCGCTCGCCGTGGGGTCGGCGGCGTTCGTCGGCGTGCTGCGGGAGTCGCTGGTCGCCGGCGTGCAGTTGACCGCAGAACGGGATGCCGCGGAGTTCGTCGGTCAGGTCGAGACGACCGGGGCCTCGTCGGTCGACACCGACGCGGACGACGACGAGCAGATCGTGCAGCTCGTGGCCGCCGACGGCTCGCTCGTGGCATCGAGCGACAACGCCGACGACGGCCCGGCGCTCTCCCTGCCCGAGCTGCGGCGCACCGACGTGCCCGTGCCCGCCGACGACGTCGAGAGCACGCCCACGCCGTCGAGCAGCGACGACGACGACGATGACTCCGACTCGGGCAACTCAGGGCGGGGCTCGAGCGACGATTCGGACGACGGCTCGGATGACTCGGGTGGCTCGAGCAACTCCAGCGGCTCGGCTCCGACATCGACCGCGCCCGCCGCGCCGCAGCCCACGACGACACCCGTGCTCATCGATGACACGACGACCGCAACCGTGACCGACTCGGACGGCGCGTCGTTCGTGGCCGTCGCGCGCACCGCGACCGAGTCGGGATCGGGCAGGGAGCTCTGGGTGGTGGCCGGGCGCAGTCTCGCCACCGTCGACGGCACGATCTCGACCGTCGTGGGGCTTCTTGCGGCGGCCGTTCCCCTGCTGCTCATCGTGCTCGCCGTGACGATCTGGTTCGTCGTGGGCAGGGCGCTCCGCCCCGTCGACCGCATGCGGCAGCAGGTCGACGAGGTCACGGCGTCGAGTCTCGATCGCCGCGTCGCCGACCCCGGAACCGACGACGAGGTCGGCCGCCTCGCCCACACCATGAACCGCATGCTCCAGCGCCTCGACGACTCCCGGCGCTCGCAGAACCGCTTCATCTCGGATGCGTCGCACGAGCTCAAGTCGCCCCTCGCCTCGCTGCGCCAATACGCCGAGGTCGCCCGCGCGCATCCGGATCGCATCTCGCCCGACGAGCTGTCGGCGGCCGTGCTCGACGAAGGGGCCCGCCTCGAGGGGCTCGTACAGGGGATGCTCGTGCTCGCCAAGGCCGACGAGCGCATGCTCACGAGGCCCGCGACCCTCGTCGATCTCGATGACATCGTCTTCGCGGAGGCACGCAGGCTGCGCCGCTCGACCTCGCTGACGGTCGACTCGAGCGCGGTCGGCGCGGCGCAGCTGCACGGAGACGTGGCGCTGCTCTCGCAACTGGTGCGCAACCTCGTCGACAACGCCGCCCGCCACGCGGTGACGACGGTCGCGCTCGCGGTGCGGGCCGACGACGCGGATGGCACGGTCACGCTCGTGGTCGACGACGACGGCGCCGGCGTTCCCGAGGCAGACAGGGAGCGCGTGTTCGAGCGCTTCGTGCGCCTCGACGAGGCGCGTGCACGGGACGGCGGCGGAAGCGGCCTGGGGCTCGCGATCGTCCGCGAGATCGCTGCGGCCCATGGGGGCACCGTGGCCGTGCAGCAGGCCCCGGGCGGGGGAGCCCGCTTCGTCGTCACGCTTTCGACGAGCTGACCTGATCGCGTCGTTCCCTGAGCCTGATCGCATCGTTCCCTGAGCTTGTCGAAGGGCGGCCGAAACCCTCTTCTGCGCGGGTCGAGTAGGCCGCCCGCGGCCGCATCGAGACCACTGCGGGGCGTGATTTCGATACGCCGGCTCGTTCCTCGCGCGGCTACTCAATCAGCGCAATGAGCGTGGCACGGGTCTTCGAAGTCCGCAGATGCGAGCGGTCGCGTCGCGTCGTTGCGCCCATCCCGACGCGCGGGATGGGCGTGACGGCGCCACCGGAACCGGCGTTCCCTGAGCTTGTCGAAGGGCAGCCGTTCCTGAAGGCGGCTTCAGGATGCTTCAGGGCCGCTTCAGCGCCCGCGCGTCACAGTGGGTCTCATCACCACGACGCCAGGAGGCAACCATGCAGAAGAAGACCATGTGGATCACGGCCGCAGCAGTCGGAGCCGTACTCGTTCTCGGAGGCGCGGGAGCAGCCTTCGCATCGAGCGACCTGTTCGACGATGACGACGACCGCGCCACCAGCACCTCGTCGGGGACCGGGTCGGACGACCGATCGCGGAGCGATGACGGTTTTGACGACAGCGACGACCGTAGTGGCAGCGGCGACAGCAGCAGCGGCCGCGACGACAGCGGCGGCGACCGCGACGACAGCTCCGACGACAACACCGTGCCGGCGACGGCCGACGAGCGCTCCGCCGCCGAGGCCGTGGCCCTCGACGAGATCGGACAGGGCACCGTTCGCGAGTTCGACACGGGCGACTCCGACGACGATTACGCCTACAAGGTCGAGCTCGTCATGAACGACGGCAGCGAGGTCGAGGTGGAGCTCGCCTCCGACCTGAGCGTTCTGCGCATCGACCGCAACTGAGAAAGCGCGTGCACGCGGGTGTTCGCGCACGCCGCGGTGGCTCAGCCACCGCGCTGCGCGCGAACACCCGCGTTCGGCGTCGGCTCGGAGCCGCCTCGCCGCTCGACCGGCCCAGACGTTACTTTCCCGAAACACGCGCTGACGTAGGGTGAACGGATGACACGCCCGCTCGACATCGTGGTTGCGAACGACGCACTGGCGGTGCTTCCGCGCCTGCGCGAAGCCCTGTCGCAGGGCGGCGCGGCCATCCTGCCTCGCACCATCGACCAGCGCGAGGTCGACTCGCGTCCGCTGCCCCGCCACGCTGCACCCGCCCCCGGCGAGACGCCCGCGGTGCGCGATGAGCCCGTTCCCGATCAGGTGGCCAAGAACGTCGCCCTCGTGATCGAGACCTCGGGGTCGTCGGGAGCGCCCAAGCGGGTCGCCCTGTCGACGGGTGCCCTGCTCGCCAGCGCTGCCTCGGTCGAGAGCGAGCTGGGCGGCAGCGGCCAGTGGCTGCTCTCCCTGCCCACCCACTACATCGCCGGCGCGCAGGTGCTCGTACGCTCCATCGTCGGCGGAACGACCCCGATCGTGCAGCCGCCCGGCCACTTCTCGGCCCGCGTCTTCGCCTCGCTCGTCGACGAGATGGATGCGCCGCTGCGCTTCGCCTCGCTGGTTCCGGCCCAGCTCGCCCGCGTGATCGACGCCGGAGAGGCCGATGCCGGCATCCGGGAGCAGCTGCGTCGACTCGACGCCATCCTCGTGGGCGGACAGGCTCTGCCGGCCGCCCTCTACCAGCGCGCGAAGGAGCTCGGCCTCACCGTTCGCCGCACCTACGGCTCGAGCGAGACGGCCGGCGGATGCGTGTACGACGGCATTCCCCTCAGCCAGGTTCAGGCGCGGGTCACCGCGGGCGAGCTCGAGCTCTCGGGGCCGATGCTCGCCGAGGGCTACCTCGGCGACCCCGAGCTCACCGACCGCAAGTTCTACACCGACAACGGCCGCCGCTGGTACCGCACCGCCGACTCGGGAGACGTCGTCGACGGCGTCGTGCGCGTCTCCGGCCGCATCGACAACGTGATCATCTCGGGCGGCATCAAGGTGTCGCTCGACCGGGTCGAGCGGGTCGTGCAGTCGCTCGACGGCTTCCGCGGGGCCGTCGTCGTTCCCCAGCCGAGCACCGAATGGGGGCAGGTGTCGGTCGTGGTCACCGAGGGCCCGGTGGATGCCGACAGCCTGCAGCGCGTGCGCGACGCGGTGATCGCGGGGCCGGGTCGGGCGGCCGCCCCCGTGCGCATCGTGACCGTCGAGGCGATGCCGACCCTCGCATCCGGCAAGCCCGACAGGCTCAGCCTGGCCCGCTCGCTGGCGTCGGCCGCGGCATCCGCCTCCACCTCGGACTGATCAGGCGGAGCGCATGCGTTCAACCGCGTTCTCGCGAAGCACCCGCAGGCGCTTGTAGTACGCGGCGAGGGTCGACACGAGCACCGCGGCGATCACGATGGAGATCGACGAGCCGAGCAGCACCGCGAGGGTTCCCTCGTCGGCCACCTCCTCCTTGCCGGCGAACGCGAGCTCGTTCATCAGCAGCGACACGGTGAAGCCGACTCCTCCCAGCGCGCCGGCGGCGAGCAGCCCGTGCAGGGTGAGGTGGGGGCGCTTCTCACGCGGTCCGACGAAGCTCGACAGCCACCCGCCCAGACTGATGCCGATGATCTTGCCCACGGGCAGGGCGATGAGGATGCCCCAGAACGGTGCGGCGAGTTCGCCCGGCGCCACCTGCGGGATGGCGACGAGCGCGGCGGAGAAGGCGAAGATCGGCAGGATCGCACCGTTGGTGACGGGCTCGAGCACGTGCCGCACGCGCATCGCGGGCAGCCGCACCATCGCCAGGCCGAGCGCGACGCCGGCGATCGTGGCGTGCACTCCCGACAGGTAGGTGAGCGACCAGGTGATCACTGCGACGAGGCCCATCGCGATGGCGACGGGCGCGCGGTAGCGGCCGCCGAGACTGCGGCTGAGCAGCCAGAAGAGCGCGACGCCGACCGCGGCCAGGCCGATGAACAGCAGATTGGGGTCGGCGGTGAAGAACACCGCGATGATCAGGATCGCGACGATGTCGTCGAGGATCGCCAGGGCGAGGATGAAGATGCGCAGGCGCGACGGGATGCCCTTGCCGAAGACCGCGAGCACGCCGAGGGCGAAGGCGATGTCGGTCGCCGTGGGGATGGGCCATCCGCCCTCGTAGCCGGAGCCCGCGGTGATCGCGATGTAGATCAGGGCGGGCACGATCACGCCGCCGAGCGCCGCGATCGCGGGGCGCACCGCCTTCGAGACGCTGTTCAGCTGACCTACGGCGAACTCGTTCTTCAACTCGACCGCCACGACGAAGAAGAAGATCGCGAGCAGGCCGTCGCTGATCCAGTGGCCCACCGAGAGGTCGAGCGGAGTTCCGGGAATGGCGAGGTGCGCGTCTTGCAGGCCCATGAGTGCCGGACCCACGGGGGTGTTCGCGAGAAGAAGCCCGGCGGCCGCGGCCACCAGCAGGAAGAGGGCGGCAACCCGCTCGGAGCGGATGAAGGTCATGTGGTGTCCTTGCTGCCCCCTGCTCGGAGGCGTGGCGAAGTGGAATGAAAACGATCCCGCGATCGTCTGCCGACCAGACTTCCCGGCGCACCAGCATCCATTCTACGTCGAGCCCTACAATCGTCGGGTGCCCACGAGTAAGAAGTCGCCCCGCAAGAAGTCCCCGTCGCGCAACGCCCGCCGCGTGAAGTCCACCGGGCATCCGGCCGGGCCCCGGGTCGCCCCGAACCGCCCGAAGAAGGTCACGGCGGCGGATTGGATCGCCGGCGCTCGTCTGCGAACCCTGCCCCTGGCCATTGCGCCCGTCGCGCTCGGAACCGGCGCCGCCACGATCCTGGGCTCCGTGCACGATCAGTGGCCCCTCGTGGCGCTCTGCCTCGCGGTGGCCCTGTTCCTGCAGATCGGCGTCAATTACGCGAACGACTACTCCGACGGCATCCGGGGCACGGATGCCTTCCGCGTCGGCCCCGCGCGCCTGACCGGCTCGGGCGCGGTGCGGCCGAAGCTCGTGCTCACGGTGGCACTCGTCTTCTTCGGCCTCGCCGCGGCCGCCGGCATCGCCATCGTGATCATCACGCAGATCTGGTGGCTGCTCGCCGTGGGGGCCGTGGCCATCGTGGCCGGTTGGTTCTACACGGGCGGCAAGCGCCCCTATGGATACGCGGGGTTCGGCGAGCTCTTCGTGTTCGTCTTCTTCGGGCTGGTCGCGACCCTCGGCACGATGTGGGTGCTCGTGCGCGACATCAGCCTCGAGGGGCTGCTCGCCGCCGTGGCCATCGGATTCATCTCGTGCGCCGTTCTCATGGCGAACAACATCCGGGACATCCCGCAGGACCGCATAGCGAAGAAGAAGACGCTCGCGGTCCGCGTCGGCGACCGGCCGGCGCGCATCCTGTACTGCGTCTTCATGCTGATCCCCTTCCTCGTCGTGGGATTCCTGACGCAGCTGTTCCCGCTGGCGGTCCTGGTGTTCTTCGCGCTGCTGATCGCCATTCCGGCTGGGCTCATCGTGCTCACGGCGAAGACGCCGAAGGAGCTGATTCTGGCGCTGCAGCTCACGAGCCTCACGGGGCTGGTCTACGGACTGGGGTTGGCCGCCGCCATCGCGTTCTAGCCGAGGGCGTTGCGCTCCCTGAGCTTGTCGAAGGGAGAAACGACCGAACGGGCGGAGATCAGCGAGACCGGCGCCGTATTCGGCCCGGATGCGCCCTGCTCCGCCCATTGCGCGGTGACGAAGCCGTCGAGCGCCTAGAGTCGAGGGATGGCTGACTTCAGGGGACCGAACACATCCGCCGGCTGGGATGTCGGCGTCAAGCAGACGGTTCCCGGCAGCCGCAAGGCCGTCTGGGCCTTTCTCATGGGCGAGGGCCTGCCGCTGTGGCTGGGCAAGACGACGAAGCTTCCGCTCGTGAAAGGCGCAGCCTACGAGACCGACGACGACATCACGGGCCGCGTGCTCAGCGTGCAGCCCGGGGTCGACCTTCGCGTCAGCTGGCGACCGGGGGAATGGAACCACGATTCCACCCTGCAGCTGAGTCTCAAAGAGGCCGACGGGGCCACGATCATCTCGTTCCACCAGCAGAAGCTCACCAGTCGCGACGAGCGCAAGATGATGCTCGGCCGCTGGAAGGGCGCCGCGAGCGACCTCGAGAAGGCCCTCAAGCACCAGTCGAAGTAAGAGCGCGCCCCGCTACTTCGACGTCGTTGTGCCGTCGACGGCCGCGTCTTCGCTGTCTTCGTCGTCGCCCGACGCCGTCGACTGCGAGCGCTTCGTGCTGGACCGCGCCTCGTAGAGGCTCTTCGCCGCCTCCTCGCGCTGCCTGCGCAGGAAGATGAACGAGAGGCAGAACGCGATGATCGCGGCGAGGAGCGCCGAGATCCATGCGGGCACGCCGCCCGGGGTCAGAAGCAGCAGCAGAACCGCGAGCACGACGGCGAACAGCCCGATTCGGATGAGCGAGAAGAGCAGCCAGGTGCGTCGAGGATTCACGGCATTCAGTGTAAGCGCTGCACGACAGGCAACCCCCGGGCAAACGTACGGTTAGCGCGCCTATCATGGGTGCATGGCCCGCTTGCTGTTCGTCCTCGGTATCGTCGCCGTGACGTTCATGATCTATTCGATCGTCGACGCTGCCCTTCGTCCTGTTCGCCTCATCCGCGGTCTCCCCAAATGGGCCTGGCTGCTCGTCATCATCGTGATCCCGATCATCGGTGGCGTGCTCTGGTTCGTGATCGGCCGCGGGCGCGAACAGAAAGCTGCCGTCTACCGCACCGTCGGCCCCGACGACGACCCCGACTTTCTGGGCAAGCTGGGCTACACCACGCCGCGCGACCCCGCGGCCGAGGCCCGCACCGACGAGCAGATCCGCGACCTCGAGAAGCGGCTGGCCGAGCAGTCGGGCGACAAGCCGTCTGACGACCCCACCTCAGGTCGCGGCGGAAAGCCCGGCCCGGCATAGTGAGTCCGGCAACGGACTTCTCCGTCGCCCTCCTCAGGCACCTGGTGGCACGAGGGCTTCGTCATGTCGTACTCACCCCCGGCTCGCGTTCGCAGGCTCTCGCCCTGGCAGCCGCTGAGCTCGATCGTCGCGGCATCCTGAACCTGACCGTTCGACTCGACGAGCGATCCGCGGCCTTCACCGCGCTCGGCATCGCGCGCGAGACCGGCCTGCCCGTGGCCGTCGTGACCACCTCGGGCACGGCCGTGGGCAACCTGCTCCCCGCCGTGATGGAGGCGCACCACAGCGGCGTGCCCCTCATCGTGCTCTCCGCCGACCGCCCCGCAGAGCTGCGCGGAACCGGCGCGAACCAGACGACCTGGCAGCCCGGCATCTTCGGCGCGTTCGTGCGGCTCGAACTCGATGTGGATGCCCCGTCGGGCCCCGCAGACGAGCCGGTCGACGAGGTGCTCGGCCTGAACCCCGACGCCGCGGGGCTCGCGGCGCAGGCGATGGATGCAGCGCTCGGCGTCGCCGGCATCGACGACATGCCCGGCCCTGTGCACCTCAACCTCCAGTTCCGCGAACCCCTGTCGGGAGACTTCCCCGAGGTCGCCGTGCCGCGCCTCGATGACCCGGCCCCATCGCATCCATCGCCCGCCCACCTGCTCGAACCGGGTCCGCGCACCATCGTCGTCGCCGGCGACGGCGCGGGCGCCGACGCCGAGGAGGTGGCCCATGCGGGCGGCTGGCCGCTGCTCGCCGAGGTCTCGAGCGGCGCCCGTTTCGGCCCCAACCTGATCGTCGCCTACCGCTCCCTGCTCGGCAGCGAGCTGGCCCGGCACGTCGAGCGCGTGATCGTCTTCGGCCATCCGACGCTCAGTCGCGAGGTGCCCGCGCTCCTGGCGCGAGACGACGTGCAGATCGTCGTCGTGGCATCCGGGGGCGAGCGCATCACGCCCGGTCACGAGGGCCGGATGCTGGTCGACCGCGTCGAGGTCGGGCCCGAGGCCGTGGCCGCGAGCCGCGAACCGGATGCCCGTGCCTGGCTCGGGCGCTGGGTCGTCGCGAGCCGCGCCCAGCTCGAACTCGACGATCCCGAGCTGCCAGCTCCCGACGTCGAGGCTCCGCGCTCGGGCGACCTGAAGCGTCGCCGCGAGTACGCGAAGGCCGAGCTCGCGGCCGCGCGCGCGACGATCTCGCGGCCGATCCTCGCCCTGTCTGTGTGGCGCGCGACCTGGCCGCACGACCGACTCGTGCTCGGGGCATCCCGACTCATTCGCGAAGCCGACAAGGTCGTGCCGGGCAAAAAGATCACGGTGCACGCCAACCGTGGCCTCGCCGGAATCGACGGCACCATCTCGACCGCGATCGGCGTGGCCCTGGCCAGCCAGTCCGACGCGAAGGGCGGCATCACGCGGGTTCTGCTCGGCGACCTCACGCTGCTGCACGACGTGGGCGGGCTGCTGATCGGCGACGGCGAGACCCGACCCCGGGTTCAGCTCATCGTGGGCAACGACGGCGGCGGCACGATCTTCGATTCGCTCGAGGTCGCGTTCTCCGCAGACCCGGATGCCTTCGCCCGGGTCATGCGCACCCCGCAGTCGGTCTCGATCGAGCAGCTCGCCGCAGCCTACGGCTGGAGCTACACGCGCGCCACGACGCGCGCCGAGCTCGACCGCGCGCTCACGAGCCCGGAGGGGCCGCTGAGCATCGTCGAAGTTCCGCTCGCAGAGACGCACTGAACGAGCCGGTGCCGCCTCAGGTCTGTTCGGCGCCCCAGCGCCGCAGGGCGGTGATAGCCGCGCTCAGCGCCAGCCCGCGTTCGGTGAGTGCGTAGGCCCGGGTGTTGTGCCGGAGGGGGAGACGGCGGAGAACGCCGGCGGCCTCGAGTTCGCGCAGCCGGGTGGCGAGCATGTTCGTGCCCATGCCGAGCTCACGCTGCAGATCGCCGTATCGTCGAGGTCCTTCGAGCAACTGCTCCACGATCAGAAGGGCCCACCGCGCCCCCACGATGTCGAGGGCCGCAGCCAGCTCGCTCACGCGGTCGGATCGGCATCCGCCTTCAGCCAGAACGGCGAGTAGTGGTAGCCGTCGGGGTCGTCGAACTGTCGCTGGTACATAAAGGGGTAGTCGTCGGTGTCACCGATCCGTCCCCCTGCGGCAGCAGCGCGCTCGACGAGCTCGTCGACCGCCTCGCGGCTGCCGAGGTCGAACGAGACCGTGACCTTCGAGGGGGTATCCGGCCCGCCGACCAGCTCCTCGGTGGCTCCGACGCTGGCGTACATCTCGCGGCTGCCGAGCATCACGTACTGCTCGGGCGCTATCGCGAAGCACGACACGTTGTGATCGGACATCTCGGCATTGAGGGTCCAGCCGAGAGCCGCATAGAAGGCGGTGGCCCGTGCGACATCCTCGACCGGGCAGGTGATGAAAAGGCTCATGGGCTAACACTTTCAAAATGGAAGTGCGCCGTCAAGGTCGAAAACAGCGTCGGAAGGCATCGCCGGGCGATCGGTAGAACCCGTGACGCGCGCCTCTCCCTTTGCTAGGTTGCCCTCGTGACGAAACTTCGAGTGCACAACCTGGCCGTCTCTATCGACGGCTTCGCGACGGGCGAGGGTCAGTCGTTCGAGACTCCGTTCGGCCATGCCGGGCAGAGGCTCATGAGCTGGTTCTTTCCCACGCATGCCTTCGTCAGCATGACCGGACATGACGCCGAAGCGATCGGCGGCGGAACCCGAGGGATCGACGACGCATTTGCCACGGCGACCAATGTGGGCATCGGCGTGGAGATCATGGGTCGGCGAAAGTTCGGCCCGCAGCAGGGGCCGTGGGCGGACGAGTCCTGGCGCGGCTGGTGGGGCGAGGAGCCCCCGTTCCATTCGCCGGTCATCGTGCTGACTCACCACGCGCGCCCCGACCTGCACGTCGGCGAGACGTCGTTCCTGTTCCGGGATGCGTCGCCGCGCGAGGCCCTCGACCTCGCGACCGAGCTGGCGGGCGGCCTCGATGTGCGCCTCGGCGGCGGACCGACCGTCGTGCGCGAGTTCCTCGAGGCCGACCTCGTGGATCACCTGCACATCGTCGTGGTACCGATCGTTCTGGGTCGCGGAGTTCGACTCTGGGACGGCCTGGAGAACCTCGAGGAGCGCTTCGACGTCGAGGTGACCGCGTCGCCGTCTGGCGTCGTGCACTACGTCTTCACCCGCAAGCGGCTCTAGCGCCGTCTACAGTGGGGGACACGCTCGGCGAAAGGGAACAATGATGGCCAAGAACGACGACTCCTTCTTCTCGGGTAGTGCCCGCGAGCTGCTCGCCGCGCGCGAGGGTTTCGTTCTCGCCGATCTCGACCCCGAGAGCACGCCGGGCGTCGCCGCCTCGAAGAAGCAGGGAGAGAAGGCGCTCGCGGCCGGCGCCCCGACCCTCGACGACCTGCAGGTCAGACTGCACGCCAACAGCCTCTCGGGCGACAACCGCAGCGTGCTGCTCGTGCTGCAGGCCATGGATTCCGCGGGCAAGGGCGGCATCGTCAGTCACGTGATCGGCACGGTCGACCCCGAGGGCGTGGCGCACACCTCGTTCAAGAAGCCGACGCCCGAAGAACTCAGCCACGACTTCCTCTGGCGCATCCGCAACGCCCTGCCGAAGGCCGGCCAGATCGGCGTGTTCGACCGCTCGCACTACGAAGACGTGCTCATCGCGAGGGTGCGCAACCTCGCAACCCCCGACGTGATCGAGCACCGCTACGAGCTCATCAACGAATTCGAGCGCCAGGTCACCGATTCGGGAACGGCCATCGTGAAGGTGATGCTGCACATCAGCTCCGACGAGCAGAAGGCACGCCTCGCGGCACGGCTCGAACGCGAGGACAAGCTGTGGAAGTACAACCCCGGCGACGTCGACGAGCGCCTCCTCTGGCCCGCGTATCAAGAGGCGTACCAGCTCGCCATCCAGAACACGTCGACCGACATCGCGCCCTGGTTCGTAGTGCCCGCAAACCACAAGTGGTACGCCCGGGCCGCCGTGCAGCAGCTGCTGATCGAGACGATGACGGCGTTCGGCCAGGGCTGGCCTCCGGCCGACTACGACATCGAGGTCGAGAAGGCGCGGCTCGCGGCGAGCTAGTCCGGCATGCCGGCCCGCTACACCAGGTCGGTGTCGATGTCGTAGCCGTCCCAGAACACGGAGAGCGACGTCGTTCCGGTCGTCGTCATGACGATGCCGGCCGCGGTCATGTCTTGCGGGGTCGCGCAGGCGGTGCCGCTCACTCCGCTCGCCGCCTCGAGTGCGATGACACAGAAGTTGCCCTGCAGGTCTCGGGCGACCCACACCTGCCATCCCTCGACGGTCGATGTCACAGAGCGCGTCGAGGCGGCGTCGATGTTCTGCGACGTCCGAGGAGCGAAATCGGCATTCTGCTGCGCGGCATCGAACCAGTGCTCGGCCGACGCGGCGCTTCCGGTCGTGACCGCCTCCGCGGGAACGCGAGTCGGCAGGGGAGCCACCTCGCGGTGGCCGAGCTCCATGGTGTCGACGAACGGCTTGTCGTCGCGCGATGCCGGCGGGGAGAGCAGCATGGAGGCGCCCGCCGCGACGAGGCCCAGCACGGCCAGCACGCTCGACACCCGAACGACGCGAGACCGGATGCGATGGGCCCGGCGCTCGTGGGCATCCGCGGCATCGAGGGCGGCTCGGTCGAGGGCCGCGCGCTCGGCTGCCTCATGGAGCTCGAGCTCGTGCAGCTCGCGTGCGGCGTCGGCGGCGCGCGCTTCGTCGGCCGGTGTCGACGTGCGCCCGTAGGCGGCACGCTCGAGCGCGGAGCGCTCTGCCGACGTTCCCTGAGCCGCCGGTCCCTGACCCGCCGTTCCCTGAGCTTGTCGAAGGGAAGGATTCGAGCGGGGCCCTTCGACAGGCTCAGGGAACGGGCCCCCTTCGACAAGCTCAGGGAACGGGCCCCCTTCGACAGGCTCAGGGAACGAGCTGCGAGAGCGGCGCACGGGTCATCTCCTAGCCGAAGGCCTCGACGATGGGACGGAACTTCATCTTCGTCTCGATGAGCTCCCGGTCGGGGTCGGACTCGGCGACGATCCCCGCGCCGGCGTAGGCGGTGATGTCGCCGTTCTCGGCGATCTGGGCGCAGCGCAGCGCGACGGCCCACTCGCCGTCGCCATCCGCGCCCACCCAGCCGACGGGGCCGGCATAGCGACCACGGTCGAACGGCTCGAGCTCGTCAATGACGGCCAGGGCGGTCGCCGTCGGTGCGCCGGCCACGGCGGCCGTGGGGTGCAGGGCCGCGATCAGGTCGAGCGACGTCGAGCCGTCGGAGAGGATGCCCTCGACGTCGGTCGCCAGGTGCCACAGATTGGGCAGCTTCAGGGTGAAGGGGATCTCCGAGGTGATGAGCGTGCGCGTGTGGGGCTGCAGAGACTGCACGACGCTGGCCACGGCGAAGCGGTGCTCGTCGAGGTCTTTCGCGCTCGTGGCCAGCGCGATGGCGGCCTCGTGGTCGGCCTCCGCATCGCGGCCGCGCGAGATCGTGCCGGCGAGCACTCGCGCGCTGACCGTTCCGTGGTCGACGCGCACCAGAGTCTCAGGGCTCGATCCGATGAGGCCGTCGACCGCGTAGGTCCAGCAGTCGGGATAGCCCAGGGCGAGGTCGGTGAGGGTGCGGCGCAGATCGCTCTCCGCGGGCAGATGGCCGACGAGGTCGCGGGCGAGCACGACCTTGTTCAGCTCGCCCGCCGAGATGCGCGCGACGGCGGCCTCGACCGATGCCCTGTAGTCGTCGGGCTTCACCTGGCCGGGCAGCAGCGACAGTCGGTACTCGGCCCCGAGGGGGCGTGCCACAGGTGCGGGCGGCGGGGGTGCGATCGGATCGCCGGACTCGGAGAGGGCGGTGATGCGAGTCATCCAGTAGACGCCCGCGCGCTTGCCGATGACGATCTCGGGAACGATGAGCGTGGAGATGAGGGCCGAGGTGGCGGAGAAGGCGAATGCGCCGAACGCGACGAGCCCCGTGCCCGGCGACTGCAGCGGATCGGTCACCTGCGCGAGCCGGGCGACCTCTCGCCACGTCTGGCAGGCATCCACGAATCGGTTCTCGCCCGAGAACTCGAGCCGCAGCGCCACGCCCGCGCCGGCCATGCCCTCGCCCTTGCGCATCCAGAGCAGCGGATGACGCGAGTCGAGCAGCGGCACCAGAAGTCTGATGTCGTCGACGCGGGTGGTCTCGACGACCAGGCGGGGGAGGGTTCGTGACGTTTCGCTCACCTGTTCAGCCTAGTTCGGCCAAGGGCTGGCTAGGGTCGAGTTGTGAACCGCACCGATCGCCTCTATGCGCTCGTGGAGGAGCTTCGTGCGGTGGCGCCGCGGCCGCGCAGCGCCCGGTGGCTCGCCGACCGTTTCGAGGTCAGCTCGCGAACGATCGAGCGAGACCTGTCGGCCCTGCAGCAGAGTGGCGTGCCGATCTGGGCGGAGCCCGGGCGCACCGGGGGCTACTGCCTCGACGCGTCGCACACCTTGGCGCCTCTCGGCTTCACCGTCGACGAGGCGCTCGCCGTCTCGATCTCCCTCGAGATGCTGGCGACCAGCCCGTTCCGGGAGGCGGCGAGCTCGGCGCTGCGCAAAGTGGTCGCCGTGATGAACGATCGGCACCTCGCCGAGACCGTGGAGCTGTCTGCTCGCGTCCACCTGCTGACAGACGGGCCGGTCGCCGAGCTGCCGGAGGAGAGAGCGCCGGCGCTTGTGCCGGAGCTTGCGTCGGCCCTCCGCACCGGGCAGGTGCTCCGCATCTCGTATGCCGACAAGAACGGTGAGCGCTCGACCAGGGAGATCGAACCCATGGGATGGGTGGGTCGGGGCCAGCACTGGTACCTGATCGCCTGGAGCCGTGATCGCGAGGCGATTCGTGCCTTCCGCGGAGACCGGATCGCCCGTGCGGAGCCCACGGGCGAGACTCCTGCGCGCCGCATCCTCAACGCCTCGGACCTCGACATCTCGTTCGGAGAGCTGCGCAGCATCACGACGAGCGAGAAGACGACCAGCCAGACGACGAGCCGGACAAGTACCTAAACGCCGACAGGACGGTGTCGCCGACGAGCCCCAGCATGGAGACGTCGAGCCGACCGGCGCGACGGAAAGGCCATCGTGAACCTCACCTCCATCCGCCTCATCACCGACGACGTCGACCGCCTCGTCGAGTTCTACGAGACAGTCACCGGCGTTGTCGCCACTCGACCGGCGCCCGTGTTCGCCGAATTCCGAACGGAGACGGGAACCTTCGCGATAGCGAGCTCGGCGACCGTCGCGACGCTCGGCGACGACGCCCCGAAGCCCGGGCCCGGCGGATCGATCATCGTCGAGTTCGAGGTCGCCGACGTCGACGCGGAGTTCGCGCGGCTCCGCCCCGTGATCGGCGACGTCGTGCTCGCCCCGACGACGATGCCGTGGGGCAATCGTTCAACGCTGTTCCGCGATCCCGACGGCACCCTCGTGAACCTGTTCTGGCGGCCGCTCTCCTGAATCCGAGGTGCGCTCTGCACAGCTGGTCAATCCCAGCCGCCATGCGGGCAGCGCAACTACACTGGACGAGTGAATAAGGCAGACCTTACTAAAAAGCCCCAAGCGGTCTCCGCGATGTTCGACCAGGTCTCCACGCACTACGACCGCACGAACGCGGTTCTCTCGGTGGGCAACGACCAGCTGTGGCGCGCGGCCACGGTTCGTGCCGTCGACCCCCGGCCCGGCGATCGCATCCTCGATCTCGCCGCCGGAACGGGCACGTCGAGCGCCGCCCTGGCGGCCAAGGGCGCCCACGTGGTCGCCGCCGACTTCTCACCCGGCATGATCGAGGTCGGCAAGCGGCAGCAGGCGGGCAACCGCAACGTCGAGTTCGTGCAGGCCGACGGCATGGACCTGCCCTTCGCCGACGACGAGTTCGACGCCGTCACCATCTCGTTCGGGCTGCGCAACATCGTCGATCCGCATGTGGCCCTGAAGGAGCTCTACCGGGTCACCAAGCCGGGCGGGCGCATCGTCATCTGCGAGTTCTCGAAGCCGCCGGCCAAGCTCGTGCGCTCGGGCTACTTCACCTACCTCAACAGGGTCATGCCCACGCTCGTGAAGCTCGCCTCGTCGAATGCCGAGGCCTACGACTACCTGGGCGATTCGATCAAGGCCTGGCCCGACCAGAAGACGCTCGCCGAATGGATGCGTGAGGCCGGCTTCTCGAGGGTCGCGTACAAGAACCTCAGCCTCGGCATCGTCGCCCTGCACCGGGGCATCAAGCCCCGTACGGGTCAGTAGGCTGAACCTGTGACCCCGAAAACACCCGCTGCAGGCACGCGCGCGCCCGCAGGCAAGGCCCGGCGCACCCAGAGCCTGTCGTCGTCGCTCAATCTGCACGACCGACTCTTCTCCACCAGTCGCGACCGCGAGGTGGCCCGTGCGGTCGACGACGGAATCGAGCGCCTCGAGGCGCGGCTGTTCGCCGAGGTCAAATTCAGCGACGAGCTCGCCGACGTGGCGGCCCGTTATCTGCTCGAGGCCGGCGGCAAGCGCGTGCGGCCCATTCTGGCCATGCTCACGGCCCAGCTCGGCGACGGCGTGACCGACCAGGTCATCATGGCCGGCGCATCCATCGAACTCACCCACCTCGCGTCGCTCTACCACGACGATGTCATGGACTCGGCTCCCGTCAGGCGCGGCGTTCCGACCGCCCAGAACGTCTGGGGCAACTCCATCGCCATCCTCGTGGGCGACCTGCTGTTCGCCCGGGCGTCGAAACTGCTCTCCATTCTGGGAGAGCGCGCGATCCAGCTTCAGGCCGACACGTTCGAGCGCCTGTGCCTCGGCCAGCTGCACGAGACGATCGGTCCCAAAGACAACGAGAACCCGATCGAGCACTATCTCCAGGTGCTCAGCGACAAGACCGGATCCCTCATCTCGGCCTCTGCCCAGATGGGCGTCATCTTCTCGAACGCCCCCGTCGAGTACGAGCAGCCCGTGATCGAGTTCGGCGAGAAGATCGGCGTCGCGTTCCAGCTCATCGACGACGTGCTCGACATGTCGCCGCCCGTCGAAGACGGCACGGCGCAGCCCACGGGCAAGAAGGCCGGCACCGACGTGCGCGCCGGCGTGGTCACCCTTCCCGTTCTCTACCTGCGCAAGCGCGCCAAGCGCAATCCCGAGGCCGCGGCGCTGCTCAAGCGCATCGACGCCGTCGCCACGGCGAAGCCGGGCGACACGGTCGACGAGGCCGCCGTCGACGCCGTCATCGCCGAGCTGCGCGCGCATCCGGTCACCAAGGCCACCATCGACGAAGCGCACCGCTGGGCCCGCGGCGCTGTCGAGGCCCTCGCTCCTCTTCCCGACGGAACCGTCAAGAAGACCCTCAGCCGATTCGCCGACACCGTGGTGGATCGAACAAATTAAGGAAACACCTCCCTCCATGACCACGTTGCGACTGGCCATCGTCGGAGCCGGCCCCGCCGGCATCTACGCTGCCGACCTTCTGATCAAGGCCGAGCGTCACTTCGACGTCTCGATCGACCTCTTCGAGCACCTGCCTGCTCCGTATGGGCTCGTGCGCTACGGCGTCGCTCCCGACCACCCCCGCATCAAGGGCATCATCACCGCGCTCCGCGAGGTTCTCGACCGCGGAGACATCCGCTTCTTCGGCAACGTGCGCTACGGCGTCGATGTCACCCTCGACGACCTCAAGAAGCACTACAACGCAGTGATCTTCGCCACCGGCGCCATCACCGACGCGCCGCTCGCCATCCCCGGCATCGAGCTCGAGGGCTCCTACGGCGCGGCCGACTTCGTGAGCTGGTTCGACGGCCACCCCGACGTGCCGCGTACCTGGCCTCTCGACGCCGCATCGGTTGCCGTGATCGGCAACGGCAACGTCGCCCTCGACGTGTCGCGCATCCTCGCCAAGCACGCCGATGACCTGCTGCCCACGGAAATCCCCGACAACGTCTACGAGATCCTCAAGTCGTCACCCGTCACCGACGTGCACGTCTTCGGCCGCCGCGGCCCCGCGCAGGTCAAGTTCACCCCCCTCGAGCTGCGCGAGCTCGGCGAGATGAACGACGTCGACATGATCGTCTACGACGAGGACTTCGAGCTCGATGAGGCCTCGAAAGCCGCCATCGCGAGCAACAAGCAGGTCTTCGTGATCAACAAGGTGCTCAACCAGTGGCGCGAGCGCCCGGTGGGCGAGGCGTCGCGCAGGCTGCACCTGCACTTCTACGCGAAGCCGCTCGAGATCACAGCGGATGCCGATGGCCGGGTCGCGTCGATCCGGTACGAGCGCACGCGGCCCGATGGCGCCGGCAGTGTCGAGGGCACCGGCGAGATCCGCGAGATCGAGATCCAGGCCATCTACCGGGCCGTCGGCTATTTCGGATCGCCGCTCGCCGACATCCCGTTCGACGAGCGCCACGGCGTGATCCCCAACCACGAAGGCCAGGCGCTGGCCGACGACAACTCGGTTCTTCCGGGCGTCTACGCCACCGGCTGGATCAAGCGCGGACCGGTGGGGCTCATCGGCCACACCAAGTCCGATGCGATGGAGACCGTCCAGCACGTCGTGAACGACCAGGCCAGCTGGTGGACGCCGTCGCACCCCGACGAGCAGAGCATCATCGACCTGCTCACCTCGCGCGGCGTGGAGTTCACGACCATCGACGGCTGGCACCAGCTCGACCAGCACGAGCTGGCGCTCGGCGAGGCCGAGGGGCGCCTGCGCAAGAAAGTCGTTCCTCGGGATGAAATGATCAGGGTTTCCAACGCCTGACCCAGATCGTTATCGGCCGTACCGATTTCGTGACATAGCATGTGGAGTGCGAGTTCTCTGCGACGGGAGGTGGTGGCATGACTGAGCTGGCTGCTCGACCGAGCGTGCCTGACGTTTCCGTCGACCCCTCCACAGGCGGTGCCGAGGCCCAGCCGTCGACCAAGCGCTGGGTCCTCCCTGCGCAGGCGAAGAAGAAGCGTCATCTCGGCCGGTGGATCGGTATTCCCGTCGCCGCGATCGCGGTCTCGCTGGCCGTGGTCGCCTCGCTCGTCTTGATCGCACCGGGAACGACCGTCGCCAGCGTGAACGTCGGAGGCATGACAGAGGGCTCGGCGGCCGACGCCGTGAGCCAGCGACTCGCCGACACCACCGTCGTCATCAGAGGTGCCGACGGCACTGCGACCATCCGCGGCGGTCAGCTCGGTGCCAGCCTCGCGAGTGCGTCGACCGATGACTCCGAAGCCGAACTCAGCGGCGGCGACCTGGGCGCGTCGGTCGACGCGCAGGCGCTCGCCGAGCAGGCACACGCGCAGAACCCGCTGTGGAAGGTGACGGCGTGGAATGCGAAGGCGCCCGTCACGCCGACCGTCGCCCTCGACGAGAAGACAGCGACCGCTGCTCTGCACGATGTCGCTCCCGCCCTGTTCGTCGATCCGGTGAACGCGACCATGGCGTTCGACTCCGCGTCGGGTTCCTACGCAGTCACGCCCGCCGTCGACGGTGCCGGTGTCGACCTCGAATCCATCCGCGACGCGCTGCAGGGCGCCCTTGTCTCCGGTGAGTCCAGCGTCGAGGTCGACGCGACGCCCACCGTCGTTCCCGCATCCGCCTCGACCGAAGCGGTCACCGCCACGGCCACCCAGCTGAACACGATCCTCGACGGCGTCGGCTTCTATGTCGGCGACGAGCGCACCGTGCCGATCGACCGCACCGTCGCGGCGTCGTGGATCACGCTCTCCACGAACGACGACGGCACCTACAGCTACAGCGCAGATACTGCGGCGATCCAGAAGGTCGTCGACACCCTCCCGGCCGCGGTGAACCGCGATCCGGTCAACGGTTCCGTCATCACCGACACCGGGGGTGAGACGCTCGACACGATCACCGCGGGCGTCGACGGCCGCGCGTTGGGCGACACCAGTGGAGTCGCCGCCGCCTTCGCGAGCCAGCTGACCGGAGGCGACCCGGCCTTCGTCCTTCCCGTCACCGTCACGCCCGCCCAGGTCACCAAGACGTCGCGCAACATCGTCGTCAACCTCAGCGAACAGCGCGAGTACCTCTTCGAGAACGGCCAGGTCGTCGACAGCTTCCTGATCTCGTCGGGTGTGTCCGGGCACGATTCGCACACGGGAAGCTTCCGCATCACAGCGAAGCTGACCTCGCAGAACATGGGCAATCCAGACCTCACCCAGGCGCCCAACTACTACACGAAGAACGTGCCCGACGTCATGTACTACAACGGCGACGAGGCTCTGCACGGCGCCTACTGGCACAACAACTTCGGCAACGTGATGAGCCACGGCTGCATCAACATGCCCCTCGACAAGGCCGCGCAGGTCTTCGACTGGGCTCCGATGGGCACCGAAGTAACCGTCACCTACTGACGTTCAGCTGGCCGCGGGGCCGAGGCGGCCGCGCCGTCGAGGTGGCCGTGCTGTCTAGGTGGCCGTGCCGTCGAGGTGGCCGTGCCGTCGAGGTGGCCGTGCCGTCAAGGTGAATCTGAGGGTGAAAACGCCCCTCGAGATCCCCTCGAAGTGAGAATTTCCCAATTCGCGTGAAAACATAACTGAGCTTCAGTTATTTACGTCGCAGAGTGATCTATCCCGACGATGGTGCTGAAAGCATCAGCTGGCGTTTATGCGCCGATCCAACTTCGTGGGGAAATCACCATGGCATCGCTCCGTCTTCAGCCCGGCACCCGGCTGGCCGCCGTCGCCGCGACACTCGTCGCCATACTCATCGGCTCGGTCGTCGTCGCGACTCCCGCAGTCGCCGCCCCGCAGGGCCTGTTGACGATCGCCAAGATCGTCAATGGCGAAGAGGCCGTCGACCTGGCGCCCGGCGACGAGTTCGACTACACGATCACGGTCGGATGCGACGACAACGACTGCCTGGACGCGACGCTGGTCGACGCCATCCCCGCCCAGTTCGACGGGTTCGGCCTGCGCAGCACAACGGTGCAGCCGAGCTCGCAGGCGAGCTCCATCTCGTGGAACGGCTGCTCGACGGTCGTCACCACCGCGTGCGAGCTCGACGTCGCGTTCACGCAGGACCTGGGAGAGGGAGCCGTCGGCATCAAAGCGGGCCTCACCTACCAGGTCGTCATCGGACTCACGGTTCCCGAGAACCTGCAGCCGACCTGGCCGTCGAACGGAGTCGCCGTGACGAACACGGCAGAGGCCTCCTCGTCCTCCGCCGACACGGTGAGCGATGGTGCCGACGTGACGGTGGTCATCCCCTCGGTCGTCGATGTCGCCGTTTCGAAGACCTGGCAGCCCGGAAGCCAGCTCTTCACGCCCGGCTCCGAGTCGACGATCGTCCTGTCGGCTCAGAACACCTCGAACGTCCCCGCCGGCTCGATCGAACTCCTCGAGCCGAGCTCCGCGTCCGCGGCATCCGCGGTGCTGGCCGCCGACAACCCGTTCTCCCTGGTCGACTTCACGGGCTTCGGCGCGGTCGCCCTGCCCGAGGGTGCCGACTCCGTGCGTGTCGACGCCTACGTCTTCGACACGGGCTCGGGCAACTACGAGTGGGTTCCTGGATCGCCTCGCGCGCCCGGTGATATCGCCCTGCCCGACGCCGTCGCGGCAGCCGACGTCGCCGGCCTGCGGATCACCTTCCTCTCGGGTGACGGCGACGAGATCGTGCCGTCGGGCACCGCGGGCAGTGTCGCCCTAGCCGTCGCGCAGCGAGCCACCGACCGGCGAGACGATACGCCCCTGTTCACCGGAGCGTCCATCACCAACCAGGCCTCGGCCACGATCACGGTCGACGGGTCGGACCCGGTGACCAAGCAGGCCACGGCGCCGTTCGTCATCGAGCCCCTTTCGGTCGCGGTGTCGGCCGGCAAGTCGATCACGCCGTCGCGCATCCCGGGAGGCACCAGCGCGGATGCCTCGATCTCCGCGAAGAACGACTCGTCCGGACCGGTGACGACACTCACCCTCACCGACGACGACTTCTTCACGACGGAGCTGACCTTCGACGGCTTCTCGTCGCCGATCTCCTACCCGACCGGGGCGACGGGGGCGACGGTCACCTGGCTGTTCAGCGGCAGCGTGGGCAGCCCGACGCAGGTCGCTGAGGGCACAACGCCGTCTGCCCCGACACCTCCGACCGGGCAGTTCATCACAGGCTTCGAACTCTCCTTCACGGGCAGCATCGCGTCGGGCGCCGTGGCGAACGCCGCATTCGGCATCGCCGCGTCGGCAACGATCGTCGCCGACGACGCGAGCCCGCTGCGCGTCACGAACACGGTCGACGTCGAGGCGCGGAACGCGCGCGGCTCGGCCACGGCCTCCGCGTCGGCTCCGCTCGACATCTTCTTCCCGCAGATCGATGTCCAGCTCGAGAAGACCATCTCTCCGGCCGGTTCTGTCGCGCCCGGCGCCACCGTGGTGGTGCAGCTGCCGACCTCGACCACCGTCGACTCGGCCTACGTCGATCCGAACAAGGTCGTCGTCACCGACCTGTGGCGTGACACGGTGGGCGACGACTTCTGGAACGCGTTCGATCCGATCGCCGTCGCGCCGACGCAGGTGCTCGCCGGCTCGACGTTGACCATCGACTACTCCACCGACGGGGGCGCGACCTGGACGCAGTTCCACGTCGTGGACGCGACCGCCGGGACCACGGTCTACTCCGGCAACCTGCCCACCGGCCTCACCTCGTCGATCACGGGTCTTCGGTACACCTTCGAGAATCCTGCCGGTTTCTCGCAGGGAACCGAGGTGACGCCCAACATGGTGTTCCAGGCCCGCGGTCAGCTGCGCGATGGCAGCGGACCGACCTCTGTCGCCGACGCCGGAGCGAGCACCTACACGAACGTCGGCACCGCCGTCGCCGAGGGTCAGGTCGAGGGCGTTCCCGTCGTTCGCAGCGAGACCGTCGCCGCCACGGCTCCGGCGGCCATCCGCTCGAACTCCGGTCCCGGCTCGTTGATGGCATCCAAGGCGTGGCTCACCCCGAGCTTCTCGGCCGACCTCTCGCTGCTGAGCTCCCAGTCGGGTGACCGCGCGGGCACCGTGCTCGGCTGGGGTGTGACCTCCACCGGTTTCGACTCCGTGACGATCTCCGACCCGTCGAGCGATCCGGGCAACGTCGCCCAGACCGTCTTCCAGGCCTTCGATCTGCTGCAGATCGCCCCCGTGGCCTTCGCCCAGGATCCTCTCCTCCGGTGGGACACCGTCTCGCAGGTCGAGCTCTTCAGCGACGGCGACTGGCAGGTCGTGACGGCTCCGTCGGGCGGGTGGATGTCGGGCGCGGGCTTCAAGGGCTACACCCTGACGCCTGGCCAGGCGGCGTCGACGACGGGTGTGAGGCTCACCGTCGTCCCCAACGATGAGGCCAGGGCCGCGAGTTCGAACCCCCTCGCGCCTCCGGTCGGCACGGGTGTCGCCAGCAGCGCGAACGATGCGACCCGGTCCATCGGGCTCGTCTGGCAGCTGCGCAACACGGTGCGCGACACGACCTCGAACCCGAACCGGTGGGTCACCGCCACGCACGGGTACAACGACGCGAACCCCAGCACCGTCGTCAACACGGTCGATGTCTCGGGAATCGTGAACGGCGAGCCGGTCGGCCCGCGCAGTGCCGAGGACAGCATCGCCCTCATCGACCAGCCGCCGGCCGTCACCGTCTCGAAGAAGTCGAGCCGGTCGAGCATCGTGGTTCCTCAGCCGGGAGACGTGCCCGCGACGGGCTACCCGCGCAACGACTTCACGATCACCGCGACGAACCAGTCGAGCTCGCGTGCCTCGTACATCAGGGTCTCCGACCCGATGACCTGCTCTGTCGAGTCGATCGGAGACTGCGTCTCGCCCGCAGACGGGTGGGATGCGAACCCCTACGCGTCGGCGAGCTACGACCCGGCCACCAACCCGTTCGAACGCTTCGATCTGACGGGCGTCGCCTTCTCGGCTCCCGACGCCGGTGTCGATCCGGTGGCCTCCACCGTCACCCTGTGGAAGCGCTCCGCCGCCGGTGTCCTGTCATCGTCGACGGCCACGCTCCTGGCGACGCTCGCGATGCCGTCCTCCGCGCTCGTAGACGTCGTGGGGATCAGCGTGCTGTACCAGGGCGCAGACCCGGAGACCGACGGCGGATCGATCACGGTGGGCGACCCCATCGCGTTGACTCTGAAGACCCAGCTGCGTGTGTCACTGCGCAGCGATGCGTCGGCCTTCGTCACACCCGTGACGGTCGGCAACGACACCTTCACGCAGGGCTATGACCCCGTGCTGTATCCGACGGGCATGCAGAGCACGCCCAACGCGAGCGCGAACGCGGCCGTCGTTCTGCAGCAGGGGGCGCTCGGCGTCACCGCCGCCAAGACCTTCTCGCCGAAGACGCTGATCGAGAAGGACCGCGCCAACCCGGTCACCGCCACGCTCCGCGCGACACAGGGCTCGGCCTCTGTCGCTTCGCACGAGGTGACCATCGAAGACACCGACCAGGACTTCTGGAACCTCTTCCGTCTGACCGGCCTGTCGGCGAGCGACGTCACGCTTCCGGCCGGAGCCGATCGGGTGCGTGTCGACGTGCAGCAGAACGGCACGTCGGACTGGGTTGCGGGCGCGGCGTCCGCGACCGCTGCCCTCCCGGCAGTCGATCCGGCCTCGATCACGGGCATCCGGTTCGTCTTCAGTCGCGCCGACGGCGCCCTGCTGTCGCGCACCGCGCCGCCGGCCGACTTCACGGCGACCGCCATCCTGCATCTCGCACTGCTGGATGCGGCCAGGGCGGACGGCTCGGCCGTCGTGTTCCCGAGCACCGTCTCGAACGACGTGACGACACGGTCGCACCGAACCGACGATCCGGCGATCTATGCGGATGCGACGGCCGTCGCGACCGACAGCATCCAGCTCGGTACCGGCTCGTACACGCTCGATGTGGCGAAGAGCCCCCAGAACGGCGTGCACTCCGTGACCCCGGGCGACCCCAACCAGTGGAGCCTCGTGTTCACGAACACCGGCTCCGGGTTCCTGACGGTGCCGAGCGTCGTCGACGTGCTCGACGACCACCTGAGCTGGGACGGCGAGACACCCACATTCGCCACCTCCTCGGGCGGGCTCCTCTCCACCGACGTGCAGACCTCGTTCGACTCCGCCACCGGCACGATCTCGTTCGCGTGGCCCGAAGGCGGGCAGCGCATGGCGCCGGGGGAGAAGTTCACGATCTCGCTCGGCATCGTTCTCGAGGCGGGTCTCGTCGGCGGACAGCGCGCGACGAACCAGTTCACCGTCGAGACCGCACAGACGCTGACGGCCTGCACCAACACGTCGGGCAACGGGCAGGGAACACTGCCCGGCCTCGCCGTGAACGAGTGCGGCACGAGCAACTACGTGCAGCCCGTTCTGGGCGCCTCGCTGCTGACCACGAAGGCGGTCAAGGGCGATGTTGTCGACCGCACGGTCTCCGGCGCCCGCAACATCACGACGCCCGGCGGCCCGTGCATCGCCGATGCCGACGGATACTACCGATCGCCGTGCGCCGCCAACACGATGGTGGGCGGAACCGACGAGTGGAAGCTGCGCGCCGTGAACAGCGGAACAGTGGCGTACACGAAGCTCACGTTCGTCGAGCCGCTCCCCGTGGCGGGAGACCGACTGCTCGCGACCGGCGGCAGCCGCGGGTCGACCTACCGGCCCGTGTTCGACGGCACCTTCCCGCTGGCCGTCGACGCTCCGGCCGGCACGACCATCACCTGGCAGGTCACCGCGGCGTCCGACGTCTGCGTCGGCACCGGAGCGACGGCCTGGCCGAGCGACCCGAGCTGCGCCAATCACCCCGCGGCATCCGACTGGACCGACGGCGCCACCTTCGCCGGCGACTGGTCGACCGTCACGGGCATCCGGGTCGTGCTCGACTTCGCTTCGACGGCGGGCGCGGTTCTGGCGCCGGGCGGATCGGCCCAGGTTCTGTACCGCACGGTCAATGCTCCCGCCACCGAGGCGGAGCCGGATCGCGCGCCGGTGGCCGTTCCGGTCGGCGACCCGATCGCCTGGAACCAGTTCGGCGCCCTGGCCGCGCTCAGCACGGGAGGAACCCTGTCTCGTGCGCCGATCAAGGCGGGCGTCGTGCTCGATTCCGGTTCGCTGCAGGTGACGAAGTCGGTCACCGGCGAGGGCGCGGCATTCGCGCCCGACACCTTCGAGGCCACAGTCTCGTGCACGGTCGCCGGTGCGCCGGTGCAGTTCGCGGGCGGCGGAGTCGTCACGCTCGACGCCGCCAACGGATACACGACTCGAGTCGACGGCATCCCCCTCGGCGCCGAGTGCGGCATCACCGAGAACGGAGACGAGGGCGCCTACGGCGAGACCACGCGCACCGTCACACCGTCGACGGTGACGATCAACGTCGCCTCGGATGCCGACGGTGAGGTGCCCGTCTCGCAGCGCGTGGCCATCACCAACGACTACGCGGTCGGATCGCTGGTGGTCTCCAAGGCGGTCACGACGCAGGCCACGGTCGGCTCGTTCGGGCCGTTCGACTACACGGCGGTCTGCGCGGCGTACGACGGCACCCCCGTTCCGCTCGCCGACGGCGACGCCGCGTTCTCGCTGGCCGCGGGAGAGTCGCACTCCATCGCCGGTCTCCCGGTGCGTGCCGAGTGCACGATCACCGAGACCGACACCGATGGCGCCGACGCCGCGCCCAACTCGGTCGCATCCAGCACCAACGGTGCACCGGCGGTCGTCGGCGCGTCGGTCGACGTCACGGTGGGAACCGATACGACCACGCTCGACTACACCAACGACTACGCCGCGGGCACGCTCTCGGTCACGAAGACGCTGGCCGGAGAGGGTCAGGAGGAGTACGGTGACGGACCGTTCACGATCGCGGTGCTCTGCACCTACGACGGCCAGCAGCTCTACGACGGCTCGATCGAGCTGACCGGGGGCGAGACGCGGACTCTCGACGACGTCTTCCCCGCCGGCACGGAGTGCGCCGTCTCGGAGACCGCGGCAGGGGGCGCAAACGAGACGACGATCGACTCGCCGACCGTCATCGTTCCCGGCCCGGCCGATGGGGCGACCCTCGGAGCGGTGACCGTCGACGTGACGAACACCTTCAACCTCGGCAGCGTCGACGTCACCAAGGTGCGCGACGGAGCTGGGGCCGAGACCTACGGCGCCGGTCCCTTCACCGTGCAGGTCACCTGCACGTGGCAGAAAGACGGCGAGACCCTCACGATCCCGCTGCCCGACGGAGGAGTGCTGCAGCTCTCCGACGAGAACGACTACCGTGCCACGGTGTCGGGTCTCATCGAGGGCGCGCTCTGCGACACGGTCGAGACCGTCGACGGCGGCGCATCCTCATCGACCGTGACTCCGGCCGGCGGGGTGACCGTGCCGAATGGCGAGGCCGCCGACGTGACGGTCACCAACACCTTCGACACGGGCGACCTCGTTGTGGTCAAGAACCGCATCGGCGACGGCGTGGAGGCCTTCGGCGCCGGACCGTTCCAGGTGCAGGTCACCTGCACCTGGGTGAAAGACGGAGTGATCACGGGCATCGACCTCGGTGACGACGCGCAGATCGAACTCTCGGAGGAGAACGACTACACGGCCACGGTCACCGGCATCATCGCCGGCGCCGACTGCGAGGTCGTCGAGACCGACCGCGGCCTCGCCACGGCATCGGAGACCGACCCGGCCGACGGTCGCATCCGGATTCTGGCCGACGGTGATGAAGCGGGACCGGCGACGGTCACGGTGACGAACACGTTCGACGTCGGGCAGCTGTCGGTGCACAAGACCGTCGACAAGGCCGCCGCCGTGGTGGGCGACACCGTGCGCTACACCATCGTCGTTCAGAACGTCGGCCAGATCGACGCGCGAGACGTGCTCGTCTCCGATCGACTGCCTGAGGGGCTGTCATCGGTGGTCTCCGATCCCGCTGCGGATGCGTCGGCCCCCGGCGTTCTGACCTGGACGGTCGCATCGTTGCCGGTGGGCGCCTCCGCGACATTCCATGTCAGCGCGATCGTCGATCGAGCGGGAACGATCGTGAACCGCGCCTCGGTCGAGACGCCGGACGGCCCATGGGTCGACCCGGAGGTCGTCGGCTCGTGCGTCGACGATCACGACGAGTCCTGCGCCGACACCGTCGTGACCGTGCCCGCGCTGGCCGGCGACTCCCTCGCCTCCACCGGTCTCGGCAGTGTCGAGCGCGTGCTGCTGTTCGCCCTGCTCACCCTGCTGATCGGACTGGGACTCGTGACTCTGGTGCGAAGGGCGCGACGAGCCTAGTCTCGTCGCATGGACGCATCCGTCGCGGAATCCGCAGCAGAACTCGCACAGTCGTGCCTCGGTCCCGTCTTCGTCTCAGGCGAAGACGGGATCGAGGGTGAGCTCGAGGGCTCGAACCTGGTCATCCATCACCGCCCCGACGTGGTGGTCGGTGCAGCATCCGAGGCCGACGTGGCCCTCGCCGTGCGCTTCGCCCGAGACCATGGGCTGCCCATCACCGTGCACGCCACCGGCCACGGCGCCCACGCCTCGGTCGGCGGCGGTCTCATCATCACGACGCATCGGCTGGATGCGCTGGAGGTCGACCAGCACGCGCGCACGGCCCGCGTCGGCGCCGGCGTGCGCTGGGGCGCAGTCGTCGAGGCCGCCGCGCCGTTCGGCCTCGCGCCCGTCTCCGGCGCATCCCCGAACGTCGGCGTCGTGGGGCTGCTGCTCGGCGGCGGCCAGGGGCCGATCGGCCGCACCTTCGGCTACGGTTCCGACTGGCTGAGGAGCGCCCGCGTGGTGACGGCCGACGGCGACGTCGTGACCGCGAGTGCGACCAGCGAGCCCGAACTCTTCTGGGCCGTTCGCGGGGGCAAGTTCGGCCTCGGCATCGTGACCGAGGTCGTGATCGAGATGCCGCACGTGCCGTCTCTCGACGCCGGTTCCCTCTTCTTCGCCGACGACGCGATCGAGCCGGCGTTCCGCGCCTGGCTGCGCTGGGTAGACACCGTTCCCGACTCGGTCTCCAGCTCTGTGGCCTTCATCTCGTTCCCCGATCTCGAGGCGGTGCCCGGAATCTTCAGGGGGCGCTTCGTGCTCACCATCCGGTTCGCCTTCGTCGGGCCGGTCGAGCAGGGCGAGAGCTGGGCCGCGCCGCTTCGCGCGGCGGCGCCCGTGCTGCTGGATGCGATCGGCCCCCTTCCGCTCGACCGTGTCGCGAGCATACACAACGACCCCACCGCCCCTGCGCCGGGCTGGACCCGAGGCGCATTCCTCGGTGCGGTCGATGAGGAGTTCGCCGACGTTCTCCTCTCGTCCGTCGCCGGCGAACGCAGGCCTCCCTTCATCTCGGTCGAGCTGCGCCATCTCGGCGGACGGCTGGCGCGAGACGTGCCCGGGGGCTCGGCGGTCGGAGGGCGCGGGGCGGAGTTCGCGCTCGTGCTCGTGGGCGTGCCCGATCCCTTGCTGTTCGAGCGCGTGCTGCCCGAGGCGGCCGACGCGCTGATCGGCTCACTGGCAGCGTGGGTGCATCCCGAGATCAACGTCAACTACGCGGGGGAGCTCACGCCGCAGAACGTCGAACGGTGCTGGCCCGCCGCCGTGCTCGAACGGCTCGAGGCGGTGCGGCAGCAGTACGATCCGACGTCCACGTTCCGCCTGCCCTGATCGGGCGAGGCGCCTCGACATCCGTGTGCGCGCTGCGACGGCAGGGGCACGCTGTCATACTTAGGTAATGCTTACCTCAACCCGGCGCGCGTCGAAGGCGCTGGGTCTCGTCGCACTCTGCGCGCTCGTGCTGGTCTCGGTGGTGCTGAGTCTCTTGCTGGGCAGCCGGTCCATCGACCTGTCGTCGGTGGTCGACGCCGTGCTGGGGCGAGGCGGCGACGCCGTCGAGGGCATGGTTGTGCTCGATCTGCGGGTGCCCCGAACCGTGCTGGGCCTCGCGGCCGGGGCGGCACTCGGGTTGGCGGGCACGCTGATGCAGGGGCTCACCCGCAACCCGCTCGCCGACCCGGGGCTGCTCGGTGTCAACTCCGGCGCATCGCTCGCGGTCGTCGTCGCGATCGCCGTGTTCGGCGTCACCACGCCGTCGGGCTATGTGTGGTTCGCCTTCGTGGGAGCCGCGCTCGCGGCCGTGCTGGTCTACGTCGTCGCCTCCGGGCGCACGGGTCCGTCGCCGCTGAGTCTCACCCTGGCCGGTGCGGCCACGACGGCCGTGCTCACCTCGCTCATCACACTGGTCCTTCTGCGCGACCTCGACACGCTCAGCCAATACCGCTTCTGGTCTGTCGGATCCCTCGTGGGCCGCGACCTCGGCACGGCCGCCACGCTCGCACCCTTCCTCGCCGTCGGTGCTGCGGCGGCGTTGCTTCTGGGGCGCAGTCTCAACTCCCTCGCGCTCGGCGACGACCTCGCCCGCGGTCTGGGCCAGCGCGTCGGCATCGTGAGGATCGTCGCCGGCGTCGCCATCATCCTGCTCTGCGGCTCGGCGACCTCGCTCGCGGGCCCTCTGGTCTTCGTGGGCCTCGTCGTGCCGCACATCGCCCGCCGGTTCGTGGGAAGCGACTACCGCTGGATCCTCGTCTACTCGATTCCGCTCGGAGCCGCCCTGCTGGTTCTCGCCGACACCGTCGGGCGCCTCGTCGCTCCGCCGTCGGAGCTCGAGGCGGGCATTGTCGTCGCGATCCTCGGCGCCCCTGTGCTCATCGCGCTCGTCCTGCGAGACAGGGCCGTGACCCGATGAGCGAGCGCAGAACCTCCGGCCGCTCTGCAACCGGCCACCCCGCCACCGACGATGTCGCCCTCGTCGGCGCCGCCCTGCGGGCCGGGCGCATCCGGCTGCTCGTCGTCGCATCGGTGCTCGTGGTGCTGCTGGTGGCGTTCGCGGTGCTCGCCCTGATGCTGGGCGACCGCATCATCTCTCCCGGCGACGTGCTGGCCACGCTGCTGGGCGGCGGCAGCGGGGGCGATCGTTTCGTCGTCCTCGGCCTGCGCGTGCCGCGGCTCGTGCTCGGGGTCATGGTCGGGGCGTCGTTCGGGCTCGCCGGAGCGATCTTCCAGAGCCTTCTCGGCAATCCGCTGGCGAGCCCCGACATCATCGGCATCTCGCAGGGCGCCTCCGCGGCGGCCGTCGGCGCGATTCTCCTCGCCGGGTGGAGCGGCCTGGCCGTGTCGTTCGCGGCATTCGGAGGTGCGGTCATCGTAGCCGGGCTCATCACTCTTCTCGCCGCACGGCACGGAATGGTCGGTTCGCGCTTCGTGCTGATCGGCATCGCGCTGGCCTTCCTCGCGCAGGCCGCCATCAACTTTCTGCTCACCCGGTCGGACGTGCGCGATGCGCAGTCGGCCCTCGTCTGGCTCGTCGGCAGTGTAGGAACCGTCACGACCGAGGAGCTGACGGTCACGGCCGTCGGCCTGGTCGTCTTCGTCGGCGCGCTGGTCGCCCTCGCGCCACGGCTCCGGATGCTGCAGCTCGGCGATGAGACGGCCACCGGCCTTGGCGTGCGGGTGATTCGCGCACGCCTCCTGATCACCCTCGTGGGTGTGGGCCTGGCCGCCGTCGCCACGGCTGCCGCCGGCCCCGTGGCGTTCGTGGCCTTCGTCTCGGCGCCGATCGCGCGGCGCCTGCTCGGGGGCACTGGGCCCGCCCTCGTGGCGAGCGCTCTCGTGGGCGCGGTCGTGGTCTCGGGCGCGGATCTGCTCGCCCAGCACGCCATCGCGGGACTCCAGGTGCCGGTGGGCATCGTCACGGGCATCGTCGGTGCGCCCGTGCTTCTTCTGCTGCTCGCCCGCGGCAATCGATCGAGAGGAACAGCATGACGTCTCATGAACTGCGAGCGGATGCCCTGTCGCTCGGCTACGACGGGCGTCGCGTCGTCGAGGGCCTCGACGCCGTCATCCCGGATGGCCGCGTGACGGTCATCGTCGGACCGAACGCCTGCGGCAAGTCGACCCTGCTGCGCGCGTTCGCCCGGCTGCTGCGCCCGGAGGCCGGCATCGTGACGCTCGACGGCACCGACGTGCACCGCTACCCGAGCAAGCAGCTCGCCACCGTGCTCGGGCTTCTTCCCCAGCAGCCGATCGCGCCCGACGGCATCACGGTGGCCGACCTCGTGGGCCGCGGACGCTTTCCGAGGCAGGGGCTGTTCCGCCAGTGGAGTGCGGAGGACTCGGCCGCGGTCGCGGAGGCGCTCCGCTCGACCGACACGGCCGAGCTCGCCGACAGGCGCATCGACGAGCTCTCCGGCGGGCAGAGGCAGCGGGTCTGGATCGCCATGGCGCTCGCCCAGCAGACCGACATCCTGCTGCTCGACGAACCGACCACCTTCCTCGACGTGACGCACCAGATCGAGGTTCTCGACCTGCTGCACGAGCTCAACCGCGAGCGGGGAACGACCGTGGTCATGGTGCTGCACGACCTCAATCTCGCCGCGCGCTACGCGGATCATCTCGTGGTCATGTCGTCCGGCCGCATCGTGGCCGAGGGCGCGCCCGCAGACGTGATCTCCGCCGATACCGTCGGCGCGGCATTCGGGCTCGAGGCCGTGATCATCGACGACCCGATCAGCCATTCGCCGATGGTCGTGCCGATGGGTCGTTTTCATCACGCGCTGTGATGCATTAACGTGAAGGGGCCAGGTGAGCTTAGGCTAGCCTAACCACCCGATACACAGTCCTTGCCCCCGGCCGCGCGATGCGCGGCATGCATCACCATTGGAGAATTCCCGTGCCCCGAAGAATGAAACTCGCCGCGATCACCGCAACGGCGGTCACCGCCGCACTACTGCTGGCCGGCTGCAGCACCGCCTCCTCCGACTCCTCGACCGACGCCGCGTCGGCCGACGGCGTGACCATCGAGCACGCGTTCGGCGAGACGACGGTTCCTGCCGACCCGAAGAACGTGGTCACATTGGGCTGGGGAAGCACCGACGCGTCGATCGCCCTGGGTGTCATCCCCGTAGCGATCCCCTTCGACTCCTACGCCGGCGACGAAGACGGCGTTCTGCCGTGGGTCTCCGACGCGATCGACAAGGCCGGCGCCGACATGCCGACGATCCTTCCGGACTCGCCGGACGACCCGCCCTACGAGGCGATCGCCGATGCCGACCCCGACGTCATCCTGGCCGTCTACTCCGGCATCACCGAGGAGCAGTACGAGAAGCTGTCGGAGATCGCCCCGACCGTGGCCTACCCCGACCAGGCGTGGAGCACCCCGTGGCGCGACGTCGTCACCACCGTGGGCGAGGTCCTCGGCAAGAGCGACGAGGCCGAGACGGTTCTCTCCGACATCGACGCGCAGATCGCCCAGAAGGCGTCGGAGCACCCCGAGTTCAAGGGCAAGACGCTTGCCGCGGTGGCCGACAGCGCGGGCACGTTCTACGTCTACAAGAAGAACGACCCGCGCGTGGGCTTCATGTTCGACCTCGGCTTCACGAACGCTCCGGCTGTCGACGAGCTGGCGAACGGCGACGGCACGTTCTTCTACACGCTGAGCTACGAGCAGCTCGACAAGCTCGAGGCCGACGTGGTGCTGAACTACGCGACCACGCAGCCCGAGGCCGACGCGTTCACCAGCTCACCGCAGACGGCGGTCATTCCGGCCGTCGCCGCCGGGCACGCCGCCCAGCTCGTGGGAGCGCAGAACATCTCGGCCGTGTCGCCGCCCACCGCGCTGTCGCTGCCGTGGGGCCTCGACAACCTCGTCGACAACCTGGCCGCCGCCACGAAGTAGCGCCCGCGCCGTTCGCGTCGTTCCCTGAGCTTGTCGAAGGGCCCCTTCGACAAGCTCAGGGAACCGGTCTGTCGAAGGGCCCCTTCGACAGGCTCAGGGAACGGGGCTCAGGCTCCGGGAACGCGGCGGAACGGCCCGCTCAGCGCCGCCCACTGCAGCAGCATGATCGTCTTCGCGTCGATGATGTCGACGCCGATGCGCCCGAGCGCCTCGTCGATGTCGATCTCGAGCAGCTCGATCTCTTCGCCTTCGTCGGCGAGCCCGCCACCGGCATCCATGCGTGTGTCGGGCGAATAGGGCGCGGCGAAGAAGAACAGCTTCTCGGTCACCGAGCCGGGGCTCATGTACGCCTCGAAGACGGGGCTCACCTCGCCGATCTCGTGCCCGGTCTCTTCGCGGGCCTCGCGCCGGATGGCGGTGAGCGGGTCGTCGTCGTCGTCGAGCAGGCCTGCGGCGGTCTCGATGAGATTGCCGTCGGCATGACCGTTCACGTACGCCGGATAGCGGAACTGACGGGTCAACAGCACCGTGCGCTTCTCGAGCGAGTACAGCAGGATGGTCGCCCCGTTGCCCCGGTCGTAGGTCTCGCGGTGCTGGGTCTCCCACACGCCGTCGGCGCGCTGGTACTCGAGCGTGTTCGCCCTGAACACGTGCCAGTTCGACGAGAGCAGGCGCACGTCTTTCACGCGCACACGCGGATTGCCGGTCAGCTCGCGGCCCGTGCGGTCGAGGCCGGTGCGGCCACGGGCGTCGGGGATGTCGACGCCCGGCTGGCCGGGGCGCGTCGGGTCGATCGGGTCGGTCACCGGAAGTTGATGAACTGCAGGGCCACGTCGAGGTCGGCACCCTTGAGCAGCGCCATGGTGGCCTGCAGGTCGTCGCGGCTCTTCGATGAGACGCGCAGCTCGTCGCCCTGGATCTGGCTCTTGACGCTCTTGGGGGCCTCGTCGCGGATCAGCTTGCTGATCTTCTTGGCCGCGTCCTGCTCGATGCCGTTCTTCATGGATGCCTCGAGCCGGTACTCCTTGCCGGATGCGTAGGGCTCGCCCACGTCGAGGCTGCGCAGCGAGATGCCCCGCTTGATGAGCTTGGCCTCGAACACCTCGAGGATCGCCTTCACGCGCTCGGCGGAGTTGGCCTTCATCAGAACCTTCTCGCCGCTCCACTCGATGGAGGCGCCGATGTTCTTGAAGTCGTAGCGCTGCTCCACCTCTTTGTGCGCCTGGTTGAGGGCGTTGTCCGCCTCCATCTTGTCGACCTTGCTGACTACGTCGAAGCTTGAATCTGCCATGCGCACCAGTTTAGCTTCGAGGCCGCTGTCAGAGCCGATCCGTACACTGGGGGCCGTGCGTCGTTCCCTTCTTGTTGCCCCGGTTCTCGCCGTCGCGTTCGCCCTCGCCGGGTGCACGACGACGCCAGAGCCCAGCGAGCCCGCCACCGCCGAGGCTCCGGCGAAGGCCACACCCGATGCGGCCGTCGCCCCCGTGGTCGAGCCCTGGGCGGGTCTGCCGACGCTGGTCGACGCCGACTGGGCGGCCAAGGCGGCCGCGGCCACGGGCATCCCGCAACGCGCCATGCTCGCCTACGGCGGCGCGGCCGTCTACTCGGCCAACCAGAACCCGGGCTGCAACCTCGGGTGGAACACGCTCGCGGGCATCGGAGAGATGGAGAGCCACCACGGCACCATCGACGGGTCGTCGATCGGCGCCGACGGGCTCGTCACACCACCTATTCTCGGCATCGCCCTCGACGGCGCGACGACGAACGCCATTCCCGACAGCGACCAGGGCACGATCGACGGCGACGCCGAGTGGGACCGCGCGGTCGGCCCGCTGCAGTTCATTCCCGACAGCTGGCGCAACTGGGGCGCCGACGGATCGGGCGACGGTGCGGTCGATCCGCAGAACTTCGACGACGCCGTTCTGGCCACGGCCAACTACCTCTGCCACGCCGGCGGAGACCTCTCGATCGCCGACAACTGGCGCACGGCCATCGCGGCGTACAACGACGCGGCACCCTATGCGGTGGGCGTCTCGGAGTACGCCATCCGGTATTCGAACGACGTGACGTCGGGCTGATTTCGCCGAAGCCGGGATGGCGGGTAATGTGTACTCGCGCCTTCGGTTGTGTGTTTCACGTGGTCGGGTGCGCCCTGGCAAGTTACCCAAGCGGCCAAAGGGATCTGACTGTAAATCAGCCGTCTTAGACTTCGGGGGTTCGAATCCCTCACTTGCCACCAGGGTTGTTCGGAGAATCTGTAGATCGAATGCAGAGATCACCGCACATCGAAAAGCCCCCGAATCTTCGGGGGCTTTTCTGTTTCTCACGGCGCAAGACTTAGTCTCGGTTTTGTCTTTCGGCTCGTAAATCGGTACTTCTAAATCTGTGTGTGGATTAACCCCCAATGCGAGGGGTATGTCCTGCGCACTTCCGCAAGTTCATCAGGGTGAAGAAATCTCGCCTTCCTCCGTGGACTCGTTCAGCTTGTGTAGAAGCAGTGAGTCCGCTTAGGTAAAGCCATCGCAGCCATTTCGGGTAACGTGCGAGTCATCGTAAACGAATCAAATCCATTCAAGTCCACGGCCTACTACTTTTGACGGAGACCTATGAGTGAAATCAATCTCCTTGAGACCCCAATTCGTTATGGCCCCGGTGAGCGACCGCTTTACGAGCTCATCAATTTGTGGGCATATGAAGTGCTCACATACCGGGACATCGCTCTCGGAGAGGGGGGACACAACCCGCGAAATAGGTGGGCGCAGGATTTTGTGGGTGCCTTGCACATTCGCCAAGCCATCGGTCGCGCTGTCTCTGAGTCCGACCTTGCACGACTTCCAGTTCTTCAGGCGGTAGATACTCTGCATTTGCAGTCGACAGAGCCGGACGACAAGCGAGTCCTGCGACTACTCGAACCGTATTACGACCAGTTCATTTCGAATCCGTCTTGGTGGTGGTGGACGCGCTTCCCATCAACTGGCGCGGTATTCGAAGAAGCGGTCGGCATGAAGTAGCTTCGTTGCGCAGCGCGGCGTGCACTAGCGAACGGCTGCCGTGTACGTGGCGAGACAACTCGAACACCATCGGCTTCGCGCGAATAGAGCAAATTATCGAGCATCAATCGGAAACGGTCGAAGCGTCCGCCGAAGAGTGGGTCGGCCTACGCCATCTACTTAAAGGGACATCCCGTGAAGATAATCAGCGTCAACGAAAACAAATCCGTTCTCGTCGAACTGACTCTCGTATGGAATCTCGGAAGAGATAGATAGTGATACGTCGATTCAGGAGCGAATGGCCATGGCTGAAGTACAGTCGAACCCCGGTGGTCGACAGCTGCCACTGGCCTTGGGTGACTCGCGATGGCCTAGCTCGGACGGGTGGGAGGTTGTTTGATGTCCGGTTGGCAGCGAGAACGGGCAAATGAATGGCTGTCCTGACCGAAGCTCGCCGGATGAAGGGAGCTAACCATGTCGTCCTTGTCATTTGAGAAGGCCATAACCGACGGCGGGGCCATCTCTTTGGTACCTCAGGTTGACGGAACGCCTCTGACTGAACTTATCGAAGCGTTTGAGGCCGGCCTCAACGACAGCCCAGTCGGCAGTTACGGCGGCATCGTTCCGGAGTACTTTCAGTTCGGCGACCTTTCGAAGTACTACCTCGGGTGTGAGAACCAGCAATGGCCGGCTCCGGGCCACCTGTGGCTCCTGGGATGCGCCTGCGGCGAAGTGGGATGTTGGCCGTTGAGTGCACAGGTGACCGTTACGGACTCCACGGTGATGTGGTCGGCGTTCAGTCAGCCTTTTCGTGAGCAGCGGGACTACTCCGGGTTCGGGCCGTTCGAGTTCGAACGCACGCAATACGAGACGGCAGTGCGTGAAGTCGTCGCGGGTCTGGGGACGTGACCAATGAGTGCTCGCCGGTCGAGCCTCGGTTACATGTAGCCCGGAGGAATAACTCCTCCGGCTCAGAGGAATGGCGTTCTACAGGGTGCGAAAGTGCCCCGAGATTCCGGGCCTCAATGAGATATACGAACAACCCACCAGAGAAGCCCTGCAAATCACCGTTTTTGCAGGGCTTTTTTCGTTGCTGCGGGTACGCCCGCTGCGAGGGCCTCGTTGGCATACTCCACCAGTCGATGATCCTGCCCCTCTTCGTGGGCGGTGATCGTGATCACCGCGTCGCGGGCATCGTCGACGATCACGTATTGGCCATATCGGCCGTCGAGCCTCCACGAGTCGCCGGGTCCGGCCCAGGTGGCGACGCCGTAGAGCTCGAATGGAGCCGTCCCGCCGGTGGCCACCCATGTGCCGTGCAGCGCATCGATCCGATCGGCAGAGACGAGGCTGTGTCCATTCCAGCGGCCACGATCGCGAAGCAGCCGCCCGATCCGGGCCAGCTCGGAGGTTCGCAGATAGAGGCCGCTTCCACCGACGATCCAGCCGAGCGGGCAGCGGTGCCACTGGGGGTTGTGAATACCCAGTGGATCGAAGAGCCGTGGCATTAGCCAGTCGCGCACATCGCCCACGACCGAGCCGAGCATTCTCATGGCCAGGTACGTGCTCGCATCCGAGTATTGGAAGACACGGCCGGCTCCGCGCGTGGGCCTTCGGATCATCTCGAGGGCGAGATCGGGCCAGACGACCTCGTCGTCGCCGAACCACTCGAAGTCGATGCCACTCGTCATCGTGAGGAGATGGCCGAGAGTCACCTCCGCCGTGCCGTCGCCCAGCGGAGCACCTTCGAAGACCTCGCCGACAGTGGTGGCGAACGAGATGACGCCCTCGTCGGCAGCCATGCTTGCGGCGAGAGCGCAGATCCCTTTCGAGACCGAGTAGAGGTTTTCGCGGTCGTCGCTGCGCCAGCGATGGTGAACCTCCTCCCCGGCGACGAGCACCTGCACGCCGTATGCGCCGAGATGTTGGGCGTCGATGGATGCGACGAGGGCGTCGAGGACGGAGGCTGCGGCAGACACGACACCAGTATGCGGCGCTGCGCGGGCGTGCCGCCGATTGTTGGCAGACTGGTCGCGTGAACTCACTGATCCCAGCCGCTCCGCGCGCGAAGAAAGTCATGTCCTCCGACGGGCTGCAGCTGGCGACCTATGAGTTCGGCCACCCCGACGCACCCACGGTTCTCGCGGTGCACGGCTTCGCGTCGAGCGCCCTCGTCAATTGGCATGCGACCGGATGGACCCGCGACTTGACCCGCGCCGGGTACCGGGTGATCGCGCTCGACCAGCGCGGGCACGGCGAGAGCGACAAGCCGCACGACCCGGCGGCCTACTCGATGGAGCAGCTCGTCGCCGATCTTCTCGTCGTGATCGACACCTACCTCATCGATGAGGCTCTCTATGCCGGCTATTCGCTCGGCGCCCGAGTGGGATGGCAGGCTGCTCTCGATCTCGACGGTCGCATCACGCGGGCTGTACTCGGCGGCATCCCCGACGGTCAGCCGCTCACCCGCCTGCGCACCGACGAGGCGCGCGCGTACATCGAGTACGGCACCGCCATCGACGACCGGATCACCAGGGCGTACGTGACCATGGCGTCCGCCATTCCCGGCAACGACCTCGAGGCGTTGATGAGCCTGGTCGACGGCATGCGCGATGGAATCCAGCCCGATCCGGCCAATCCGCCTCGACAGCCCGTGCTGTTCGCCACGGGCAGCGACGACGCCATTCTCGAGCGCTCGAAGGGCCTGGCCGAGGCCACGCCGAACGGCGTCTTCTACGAGATTCCCGGCCGCAATCACTTCAACGCGCCGACCTCGCGCCACTTCCGCGACGCGGCGATCACCTTCCTCCGCGCCTGAGCGCCGCCGCGCCGCCGTGCCGCCGAGCGCGCGACTTCGCGCCGAGCGCGGTGGCGCAGCACGCGCGCGGCACAGCAACACCCGCGCTCGGGTGGCCCGGATCCAGACGCGGAACAGTCAGGGGCGCGCGGCCGCGGCGAGCACGGCGAGGATGCTCGCTTCGAGCACTGAGCGGTGTCGCCCTGCCGCCCACCTCGTCGCCGCCCCGCGCCGGTACTCGAGCAGAGTCAGTGCGTCACTGTTGTTGCCCGCCGAGAGCGCTGTCTGGTGAAGCGACAGGATCTGGACGGCGATGCCGTTCGCGTCGAGAAGGAGAGTGACGGCTTCCACGGGCCCGATGTCGTCGAAGGTCTGCATGCGTTCCGTGCCATCCATCGCGATCCGCAGTGTGGTGCGGGTCGTGCCCCCTGCCGTGACGACGTCGAGCTCGCGCAATTCGATTGCCGCAGCCGCCGACGTCAGATAGCTGCGCTCGAAGATCGCCCAGAGCCCGGCCGAATCGAGTTCGAAACCCGTGTCGTCGGCGTGCTGCTGTACGCGACGAGAGAAGTCGATCTGCAGTCGACGCGGCATCTCGATGCCGTAGTCGCGCTCGAGCAGATAGGCGATGCCGCCCTTACCTGACTGCGAATTGACTCGGATGACGGCCTCGTAGCTGCGCCCCAGATCGGCGGGATCGATGGGGAGGTAGGGAACTCGCCACGGCAGTTCCTCAGGCGGCGTGCCCGTGTCTGCGGCGCGCAGAGCGTGCTCGGCGAAGCCCTTCTTGATCGCGTCCTGGTGGGTTCCGGAGAACGCGGTGTGAACAAGGTCGCCCACGTAGGGGTGCCGAGGGTGGATGTCGATACGGTTGCTGTGCTCGACGACCCTCCTGATGTGATCGATGTCTGAGAAGTCGATCATGGGATCGACGCCCTGGGCGTGCAGGTTCAGGGCGAGGGTGGCGATGTCGACGTTGCCTGTGCGCTCGCCATTACCGAAGATGCAGCCCTCCACACGCTGGGCGCCGGCAAGCACGGCGAGCTCCGCGCACGCGACGCCTGTTCCCCTGTCATTGTGCGGGTGCACGGACAGGATCACCGAGGAACGCCGATCGAGGTTTCTGTGCATGTATTCGATCTGGTCGGCGTAGACATTGGGGGTCGCGGCCTCGACGGTCGCCGGTAGGTTCAGAATGACAGGTCGATCGGCGGAGGCATCCCACAGCGTCGTGACCGCGTTGCAGAGTTCGAGGGCGTAGTCGGGCTCGGTGAGGTTGAAGACCTCGGGCGAGAACTCGAAACGTACGCGTTCGAGGTCTCCGGCGAATCGCAGCACCTCCCTTCCGCCATCGAGGATCAGTTCGCGCAGCGACGCACGATCGTGGCCCAACACCACCTCACGCCACAGGGGCGCGGTTGCCGTGTACATGTGAATGACGACGTCGTTCCGGATGCCTCGGATCGACTCGACGGTGCGCTCGATGAGATCTCGCCGCGCAGGCGTGAAGACGACGATCGTGACGTCGGACGGAGCCATGTCGGACTCGGCGATCAGCCTCACGAAGTCGTAGTCCGTCTGCGATGCGGACGGGTAGCCGACCTCGATCTCCTTATAGCCCATCGTGACCATCAGCTCGAAGAAGCCCCGCTTGCGATCGGGGTCCATGGGCTCGGCGAGTGCCTGGTTGCCGTCGCGCAGGTCGACCGGAACCCACAAGGGTGCGGCGGTGAGGCGACGCGACGGCCACTCGCGATCGAGCAACGGCAGCTCGACTCGAGAGAAGACGTCCTGATAACGCGATGACGGCATCTGAGAGTGGCGTTGCCGATTCCACGACGGGGAGTGCTGGGGCACAGGGCCGCGCGGGGAGGACAGCTGGGAGTCGGAGGAGATCACCCGGCAACGGTAACACAACTCCTCAGACAAGCTGAGGAGTACAATGTGAGCATGGTTTCCGTCCAGCGAGAGTCATTGTCCGAGCAGGCGGCACGTCTGCTTCTCGATCGCATCCAGGCGGGCGAGTGGGAGGTCGGCCAGAAGCTGCCGGGTGAAACCACACTGGCGCCCCAGCTGGGTGTCGGGCGGTCCACCATGCGAGAGGCGATCCGCCAGCTCGCCGGTCGGGGAATCCTGACGACCCGCCAGGGATCAGGCGTTTTCGTCCACGCAGTCGTCCCCGTCGGCGACTGGGATTCGTTCGTGATCCGGGCGACCATCGCATCCATCCTCGAGGCGCGCATCGCCGTCGAGTGCGAGGCGGCGGCACTGGCCGCCGAGCGGTGCACGGGTGACGACCTGCTGGCCATCCGGACCGCCCTTACGCGCCGAGGCGGCGAGGTCGTCACGGTCGATGCCAGGGTCGATGCCGACATGGCCTTTCACCGCAGCATCGTGGCCGCCAGTCAGAACGAGTTGCTGACCGAGCTCTTCGACACCTTCGCGGCGAGAAGTCGTGAAGCGATGGTGCAGATGCTCGAACTCAGTGGCGAACCGGCCACACAGGCCGACCAGCTCGTGCACGCCGAGATCGTCGAGGCGGTCGCGGCCCATGACGCCGTGGTCGCACGGGATCTCAGCCGGTCGCACCTCGAAGCTCTGCGCGCTGCGATAGCTCAGCACCGCCCGTGACGACTGTGCCCGTTTGCCTCCGATTGTGCGATCGAGCGCCGACAGAACGGAGGTAAACGGGCACACTCACCGGGGTCCGCCGCAACACGGAGCCCCGACGCTACGCCACAGGCAGCCTCACCAGGTCGTGAGCTGCGATCGTCACCGTGTCGCCTCCGACAGTGACCGTCGCCTCGGCGCGACCGAAGTTCAGCACCCAGCGCGTTCCGGCGCGCTCGACGACCTCGATGTCGGGGTTCGACCCGTCGAGCAGGGGCCGCACGCCCGCGCGGTCGAGCGCATCGAGCAGCAGCTCGAACACCGTGGCGGTGTCGGGGCGGGTCGCCACGTACCAGGCCGTTCCGCCCGCCGCATCCGGCGCATCCGGCCCGCCTGCCGGCACGCCCGACGAGCGGCGCGTGATCGCGGGTGACCCCTCGGCAAGCCCCTCGGTGAACGTCGACAGAACCTCGGCGTCGTCGGCGTGCAGAAGCTCGGTCCAGACCGAGGCCGCGCGCACCGTGTCACCGAACCGGATGGCGGTGGTCGGCACGGGCGCGGTTCCTGTGCCCCGCAGATCGGGGCCGGCGAGGGGCGCGAACTCCTCGACCCGCACGCCGAGTGCGGCTTGCAGAGGACCGAGGTAGCCGCCCTGCTGCACGTGCAGGTTCTCGTCGAGGATGCCGGTCTGGTAGCCCACGATGAGTTGCCCTCCGCGCGCGGGAACCGCAGCCAGCGTCTCGAGCGCCGCGCGGGGCACGGCGAAGAGCGCCGGTGCGATGACGAGCGAGTACCCGTCGAGAGAAGCGCCCGGCTCGACGAAGTCGACCGTCACGCCGAGCGCTCGCAGCGACCAGTGCCACGACATGATCTCGTCGAGATAGACCAACTGGGCAGGTGACGCGGCCTGCTCGACGGCGTTCCACGAATCCCAGTCGAAGACGATCGCGACAGAGCTCGGAACACGGGAGCCGATCACGTCGCCCATGGTCGACAGCTCGGCGCCGAGGGCGGTCACCTCGCGGAAGATGCGCGTGTCCTCTCCGGCGTGCGGCACCATCGCGGCGTGGAACTTCTCGGCTCCGGCGACCGACTGCCTCCACTGGAAGTACAGGATGCCGTCGGCGCCGCGGGCCACCGACTGCATCGAGTAGAGCCGGTTCTCGCCCGGCAGTTTCGGGGCGTTGCGGGTGCGCCAGTTGACGGCGCCTGTCGTCTGCTCCATGAGCATCCACGGCTGGCCGCCGCGCAGCGAGCGCATGAGGTCGCGGGTCATTGCCGCGAACGCGGGGGAGAGCGGGTCCGCCGGGTCGGGGTAGGAGTCGTCGGAGACGAAGTCGACCTCCTTCGCCCACTTCCAGTAGTCGACCGGCTTGAAGAAGCCCATGAAGTTCGTCGTGACGGGGATGTCGGGTGTCACCTCGCGCAGGACCGCCAGCTCGGCCCGGTAGCACTCGAGCAGCGCGTCGGAGGAGAAGCGATGGAAGTCGAGCATCTGCGTCGGGTTGGGGAACGACGGCATAGCGCGGGGCGGGCCCACCTCGCTGAACTCGGCGTAGTGCTGCGACCAGAACGCCGTGCCCCACGCGTGGTTCAGCGCCTCGATGCTGCCGTACTTCGCCTCGAGCCAGACCCGGAACGCGGCCGCCGACTCGTCGTCGAACGACTGCGACACGTGGCATCCGTATTCGTTGTTGATGTGCCAGGCCGCGACGGCCGGATGCGCGCCGTAACGTTCGGCGAGGGCGCGCACGAGGCGGGTCGCGTACTGGCGGTACACCTGCGAGCTCGGGCTGTACTGCTGCCTGCTGCCCACGCCGAGGCGCACTCCCTCGGCGGTCACGGGCAGGATCTCGGGATGCGCGGCGCTGAGCCACGGCGGGGGAGAGGCGGTGGCCGTGGCCAGGTCGACCTTCACTCCGCCCGCGTGCAGCCCGTCGATGACCCGGTCGAGCCAGGCGAAGTCGAACTCGCCGTCTCGCGGTTCGAGCTTCGCCCACGAGAAGACGCCGACCGTGGCGATGGTGACCCCGGCCCTCTGCATGAGCCGCACATCGTCGGCCCACACCTCTTCGGGCCATTGCTCCGGGTTGTAGTCGCCGCCGAACCACACGGGCGCGTTGTTGCCGATCATCCTTTTACTGCTCCTGTTCCGAGACCTGACTGCCAGTACCGCTGAAGAAAGAGGAACGCGATGACGAGGGGGATGATCGACACGAGCGAACCCGTGATGACCGTCGAGAACAACGCCTGCGATCCGCTGCCGGCCGCCGCCGTCGCCTGCCACTGCGCGAGCCCCACCGTGAGCGGGTAGAGATCGGAGGTGTTCAGCATGATGAGCGGCAGGAAGTAATTGTTCCAGGTCGCGACGAGCGAGAAGAGGAACACGGTGACCACGCCCGGGCCCAGCTGCCGCAGCGCGACCTGCCAGAAGATGCGCAACTCGCCCGCGCCATCCATTCGTGCGGCCTCGATCAGGCTGTCGGGAACCGACTCGGCCGCGTAGACGCGCATCAGATACACGCCGAACGGGCTGACGAGCGAGGGGATGATGACGGCGAACGGGGTGTTCGTGAGCCCTGCAGAGCTGAACAGCAGGTAGGTCGGGATCGCCAGGGCGGTGAGCGGGATCATGATCGATCCGAGCACGACGCTGAAGATGGCCCGCCCGCCCGGGAACCGGTACTTCGCGAAGCCGTAGCCGGCCATCGTCGCGAGGAGAGAGGCGCCGAATGCGCTCACTCCGGCATAGACCACGGTGTTCAGAACCCAGCGCAGGTAGACGCCGTCTTTGAACGTGAACACCTGGGCGATGTTCGTGAACAGGTTGAAGTCCTTGCCGAACCAGAACCCGAACGACGAGAAGAGGTCGGCGTTGCTCTTGGTCGAGGCGATCAGCAGCCAGAGCAGCGGCAGCAGGAAGTAGGCGGCGCACGCCCAGAGCAGCACGGTGAGCAGGGTGCTGCGGCGACCCTCGCGCATGATCTGGCGGCGGTGCCGCTTCGCGCGGGGTGTGGATGCCCGGGGCGCGTCGATCGCGGTCGGCGTCGGTGCTGAGACGGTCGGGGCGCTCATGAGAGGTTCTCCTTGCGCTGGGTCGAGAGTTGCACGACGTACGAGACGACCATGATGACGAGGCCCAGCAGGAAGGCGATCGCCGCGGCGTAGGGCACGTCCTGGTTCACGAAGGCCACCGTGTAGGCGTACTGGTTGGGGGTGAAGTCGTTGCCGATCACGTTGGGCGCGAGCCGGTACAGAAGGTTCGGCTCATTGAAGAGCTGGAACGACCCGATGATCGAGAAGATGACGGTGAGCATGATGGCCGGCCGGATGGCGGGGATCTTGATGCTCCAGGCGACGCGCCACTCGCTGGCACCGTCGACCTCGGCTGCGTCGAAGAGCTCCGTCGGGATCGTGCGGAGGGCCGCGTACATGATGATCATGTTGTAGCCCACGAACTCCCACGTGACGATGTTCATCATCGACCCGAGGATGTTGTCGTTGGCCAGCAGGTTCGGCGCATCGATTCCGATCGCGCGGAAGGTCTGGGCGATCGGGCCGAAGTCGTTGCCGTAGAGGTAGCCCCACATGAGCGTGGCGACGACGCCGGGAACCGCGTACGGCACGAAGATCGCGAGGCGGGCGGCCTTGCTTCCCCTGACCCGGGAGCTGTCGAGCGCCAGGGCGAAGAACAGGGCGAGAACGAGCATGATGGGCACCTGGATGAGCAGGAAGAGTCCCACCCGCCCCAGGCCGCCGAGGAAGCTCGGGTCGGTCAAAGCCTGGAGGTAGTTGGCGAGGCCCACGAACTCCTGTCCGCCGATCAGCTGCGTGGCGAAGAGGCTGAGGTATCCCGAATAGAAGAGGGGAACGATCAGCATCGCGACGAAGACGATGAGGAACGGGGTGATGAGTAGGTAAGCGGCCCGCGTCTGGCGGCGGGTCGACTGCGTCGAGCGCTGTCGAGGCGGGCGTTGGCGTCGACTGTTCGGTGGTGCGGATGCGGATGCGGCGAGGACGGCCACGGTTCTTCCTTATCTCGTCATTGAAATCACAGGGGAAGGGGGAGGGGAAAGCGGGTGCCGCCCGCGTCGACGCACGGCACCCGCTCGTGGCTACTCGACCGTGAAGCCCTGCTTCTTCGCGTACGCGGTGACCTCGTCGTCCCAGGCCTGGAGGGCGGTCGAGAGGTCGGTCTTGTCGGCGATCGCCTTTCCGAGCGTCTCGTTGTAGCTCGAGTAGACGTAGTCCATGAACGGCAGCCACTCGAACGAGACGTCGACGGTGTCGGAGACTCCGGCAAAGAGCTCGTTGACCTTCTGTCCTCCGTAGAACTCCGCCTCCTGATCGACGAATGCCGGGTCGGCGAGGGTGTCGGTCTTGGTCGGGAACAGGAACTGGTCGGTCGCGAACTTCAACGTCGACTCGGGGTCGTTGTTGATGAACTTGGCGAGTTCGTACGCGGCGATCGGGTTCTCGCTCGTCTTGAGCACGACATCCGACGACCCGCCCCAGTTGCCCGACACGTCGTCACCCTCGTTCCACTGCGGGATCTTGGCCGCGGTCCACTTGCCCGAGGTGTTGGCGGCGGTTCCCTGCAGGAACACGGGAGCCCAGGCGGCGGTCACCCATCCGGCGTACTTGCCCGACGCGAGGCTCTGGTAGAAGCTGTCGTTGAAGTCGGGATCGACCGAGACGAGGTCCTTCTGGATGAGGTCGTTCCAGTAGTCGACGACCTTCTTCGTCTCGTCGCTGGCGATGTCGACCTTCACTGTCTTGTCGCCGTCGTAGCCGAACGGCTTCGCGCCGGCCTGCCAGAAGAGTCCGACCATCTGGCCGGGGTCGTTGCCCGGCATGTTCGAGATGTAGGAGCCGGTCGCCGCCTTGATCGTCGCGGCGTCCTCGGCGTACTGCGCCCACGTGGTGGGGGCCTCGGTGATGCCGGCCTGCGCCAGGATGTCGCTGCGGTAGAGATTGCCGAGGGGGCCGGAGTCCTGCGGGATCGCCCAGACCGAGCCGTCCTCCGTCTGCACCTGGTTCCAGACCCACTCGACGTATTCGTCCGACAGATCCGCCGCGCCGTACGGCGTGAGGTCGGCGAGGCTGTCGGTCAACCGGAACGACGAGAGGTACTGGTATTCGATCTGCGCGACATCCGGGGCGCCCTTGCCCGCCTTCAATGCCGTGCGCAGCTTGGTGTACTCATCGGCGCCGTTGCCCACGTTCACGACCTCGACGTCGATCTTCGGGTACTTCTTCTCGAAGAGGGCGACCTCGTTCTCGATGTCGGGAACCCAGGTCCAGAAGGTGAGCTTGGTGGGGGTGTCGAGGGCCTTGTCGATGTCGGCCTGCGACACGGTCGTCTTGTCGGTCGTCGAGCTTCCGGGGCTGGTGCAGCCCGTCAGCAGGAGTCCGGCCGTGACGACGATGGTGCCCAGCGACAGTGCTGTGCGGCGTGCTGTGGTTCGCATGTGACCTTTCCTTTTGTGTGAGTGGTTCACGTTCGCCCGGTGGCGAACGGTCAGTCCTCGCTGAGAACCCTGACGGACCAGGGGGCGAGGAGAATGTCCGACCCGTGCGCGACGGCGGCGCCGTCGACGAGATCGGTGAGGGATGCGGGGGCCGTCACGGTGACGGCATCGGGCGACCAGTTGTGCACGAACCAGATGGTGTCGTGCGCGTCGCTCGAGCCGGAGACGACCGACACCGCGGCCGGCACCGGCCATCCGGTCTTCACGGTGTCGCCCTTCACCCAGCGGGCGACGGATGACGAGAGCCCTGCATCGGGCACCGTGCCCACGTAGGTGATGCGTCCGGCTCCGAAGGGTGTGCTCGTGACGGCGGCGAACCGCCCGAGGAAGTGGTGGTCGTAGGTGGCGAGCACCTCGGCCCCGTCGGCGATCACGCCGTCGGCCCACGCCGTGGCGCTCGCGGAAGGCGCGAGCTCGAGCTGCCCCGTCGACACGACTGCGACGGGCGCGTCGAGATTCGAGTACTCCTCGTACCAGGCTCCGGCCGCCTCGGCGAGGCGGTCGGGGGCGACGCCGCGGCGGGCCCGGGCGAGCTCGTCTCCGTAGCCGGTGCGGGGGCCGAGCACGAGGTGCCCGCCCGCCTCGGCGTAGGCGCGCAGCTGATCGAGCAGCGCGTCGTCGGCCACGTAGACGGCCGGGGCGAACAGAATCGGGATGTCGCGGGCCAGTTCGGCCGGATCGAGTGCGGCGAACTGACGGTCGTGCAGCACACGCAGTTGCAGGCCGGCGTCGTGCGCGCCCCGGTAGAAGCTGTCGTAGATGCGCTGGTACGACTCGGGGTCGCGGTCGCCGTCTGGCTTCGCGAGGGGCGGGTACGACTGGAACGACCACCGGGTGTCGGTCGACCAGATGATCGCGGCATCCGCACTCGGGGTGTAGCCCTCGAGCTCGGAGCCGAGCGTGCCGAGGATCGATCCGAGCTCGGCGACCTCGCGGTAGATGCGGCCGGGGCGCTGGCTGTGCGGGAGCACGCCACCCCAGTAGGTCTCGACGCCGAAGTGCAGGGTGTGCCAATGCCAGTACTCGATCATGCGTGCGCCGCGGGAGACGAGGGCGAGCCCGGCCTGCACGATCTGCCCCGGATACGGCGGCTGGTTCTGCCAGTGGCCGCCGATCGACTGCGCGTTCGTCTCGGTCACGAGGAACCTGTCCTGCGAGGTCGAGTACATGCGGTCGGCCTGCCCGAACAGTGCCCAGGGCCCGGATGTCCACCACGGGGCGTCCGCGCGGGTCTCGACGACGTTCGAGAGCCCGTCCTGCATGCGGTAGTAGGGATTGCCGGCGGTGATGTCGAGTCGTTCGACGAGTTCGTCGTCGCTCACCGGGGGCCGGTTGTAGCTGATGCACGTCGTCACGAACTGCCCCTCGTTCGCGTACTCGCGCACGATGTCGGCCTCCCAGCCGATGAACTCGGTCACCAGCGCAGAGTGGTAGCGGCGCCACTCCAGCGCGTACTGCGGCTGTAGGTTGCCCTTCGGGGTCCAGAGGTCGGCCCATTCGCTGAGGCGGTGAGACCAGTAGACGAGGCCCCACTGCTCGTTCAGGTTCTCGAGGGTGCCGTACTTGGCGCGGAGCCATTCGAGGAAGCCCTGCATGACGTGGTGGTTGTGGGCCAGTTGCTGGCCGGGTTCGTTGTCGACCTGGTATCCGATCACGGCCGGGTGTTCGGCGTAGCGTCCGACGACGGCGCGGATGATGCGCTCGGCGTACCAGCGGAACGTCGGATGCGAGTAGTCCATCTCCTGGCGCTGGCCCCAGCCGACGGTGGAGCCGTCGGCGTTCTCGGCGGCGATCTCCGGATGGATGCGCTGCAGCCACGGCGGAACCGCGTAGGTCGGCGTTCCGAGGATCACCGAGATTCCTCGGGCGTGAGCCCCGTCGAGAACCGGCAGCAGCCACTCGAGGTCGAACTCGCCGTCGCGCGGCTCCCAGGTCGACCACACCGACTCGCCTACGCGGATGACCGTGAATCCGGCCTCGACCATCAGGTCGAGGTCGCGGTCGAGGGTGCCTGAGCGCTGGTACTCGGCGTAGTAGGCGGCGCCGAAGAGAATGCGATCGGTCAGTGCAGGGAAGCGTCGTTGCATGGCTGTCTGTGACTCCGTTGTCGAGGTGATCAGCCGGATGCTTCTACAAATGTTGTCGACAACATTCGGCTGAGTGAAAACTACGACACGGAGTCGCCGAATGCAACAGTCAGTTTTTCCCGTTGGAGAAAAGGCTGATGAGGCCCTAGATCGCTCGGGTGGATTCTCGCTCTATGAGCCGGGGCGCCGGAACTCGCTCCGGCCCCGGCCGTTCGGCGCCGTCGACCCGCGAGACGAGCAGATCGATCGCGAAACGCCCCTCGGCCTCGAAGTCGATCGCCACCGTGGTCAGCGGCGGAGTGAGGTAGCGGGACTCGAGAATGTCGTCGACGCCCATGATGCTGATATCGCGGGGGGCTTCGCAGCCCCGCTCGTGCAACGCACGTATCGCACCCAGGGCCATGTGGTCGTTCTCGGCGAAAATGGCCGTGATCCCGGCGTCGAGGTCGAGCCCCCGACCGATGCGGTAGCCCGATTCAGGTGTCCAGTCGCCGTACTCGACCAGCACCTCGATTCCCGACCGAAGACCCTCGGCCTGGAACCCTTTGAGTCGTTCCTGTGCAGACATCCAGTCGCGGCCGCCGCTGATGACGAGCGCTTTGCGGTGGCCGAGGCCGGCGAGGTGCTGCGCGGCCAACTGGCCGGTCTTCGCCTGGATGTCGTGGCGTCCCGCAGGGTCGTCGACGTGGGAGCCCATCTGCATCGGCACCGTGATGGGAAGCGACAGGAAGATCTGCTGCATCTGCTCCGTCTGAGCCGTGGCGAGGATGCCCGCGACCCGATCGTGCTGGAACGTGGTCAGCACATCGAGGATCGAGTTGTCGTCGTATCCGTCGACCATCACGATGTCGAGCACGTAGCCGACCTCGTGCGCCCGCCGGCTGGCGCCTTTGATGACCATCGAGGGCCCGCTCTTGGTCATCTCCTGCGCCAGCGCTCCGATGCGATTCGAGCGGTTGGTGCGCAGGAGTCGAGCGGCCCGGTTCGGTCGGTACTCCAGAGAGGCGATGGCCTCCTCGACGCGCGCCCGGGTCGCCGGTCGTATGCCTTCGAAACCGCTGAGCAGGCGAGTAACGGTCTGGTGGGAGACCCCGGCCTGGCGCGCGACGTCGTAGATCGTCGCGGGTCTGCCGTCGCTTTTCATGAGCCATCCTCCGGGAACGACACTAGTGTCTTCTCCTCGCCTGCCGGCGTTCGTTTCGCCTCGTCTGCTTCGCAGTTCTCTAGACTCCTGAGCATGCAGAACCCCACGATCGACGAGGTGCGTCGACGCATCGACGACATCGACCGCGAGATAGTCGAGCTCATCGGGCGCCGCCAGGCCTGGGTGGTCGAGGCTGGAAGGCTCAAGACCGACAGGGCGGCGGTGCGTGCTCCCGATCGAGTGGAGGCGGTCATCGCGAAGGTGCGTTCCCTCGCAGCCGACGCGGCCGCGTCGCCCGAGGTCGTCGAGAGCACGTATCGGGCCATGATCGCTGCCTTCATCGACCTGGAATTGCACGTTCACGAGGCGCGCACCGACCAGTGACGCGATGCCGCGGAACGCCCATCCGCGCCGATCGCAAAATTTTCTCACTATTTCTCCCACGGCGGCGTAATGGAGACGCCCATGACACGTCTCTTTTCATGAGGGCATTCGCGTGCGGATGTCCCTCCGGCGGTGGCCGCGGCGTAACCCCCATATCGTCGCGGTCACCGTTGCCGGTTCCGGGGGCCCGCGCCCGCTGTGTCAGGCTCTACCCATGACGATCGCTGCGAACACCGACCTGCTCACCATCGCCCGCCGAGTCGGCCTCGAAGCGGGAGCTCTCGCCGCTCGCCGCAGGGCCGAGGGGGTCGAGGTCGCCGCCACGAAGTCCTCCATCGTCGACGTGGTGACACTGGCCGACCGCGAGGTCGAGGCCTACGTGCGCGCCGCCATCGCAGACGTGCGGCCGGACGACGGCTTCCTGGGCGAGGAGTCGACGGGCACGACCGGCGGCTCCGGACTCACCTGGATCGTGGACCCCATCGACGGCACCGTCAACTACCTCTACGGAATTCCGCAGTACGCCGTGAGCATCGCCGTGGTCGAGGGAGGATCCGACCCCGCGGAGTGGAATGCGCTCGCAGGCTGCGTGGTGAACCCAGCGAACGGAGAGGTCTTCACGGCGGCCCAGGGCGGCGGGGCATACCTCGGTTCGCAGCAGCTGCAGGTCAATTCCGGCGTCTCGCTCGAGCAGACCCTCCTCAGCACGGGGTTCTCGTACAGCGCAGAGACGCGCTCGCGCCAAGGCCAGGTGCTGGCCGGAATCCTCGGGCAGGTTCGTGACATCCGTCGAGCGGGCTCGGCCTCGCTCGACCTGTGCTGGGTGGCCGCGGGCCGCCTCGACGCCTATGCCGAACGCGGCCTCAATGCCTGGGATCACGCGGCCGGCGCTCTGGTCGTCCGCGAGGCAGGCGGCCACGTCGGCGGCTTCGACGGCGACGCCGAGAGCATCCGCTTCCTGCTCGCGGCCGATGAGACGCTGGCCGGCGAACTCGAGCCGATCCTGCGCGATCTCTACGCATCCGCCGGCCTGATCTGACCTCACTCGGGCGCAGACCGTACTGAATCGTCTCACTCTGCGGGAATTTTCAGACTCTGCCGTTAGTGTCGACAGTCGCGTCTTCCGCTTACCCGAGTTGGTACGAGACGCCCATCCACTGAAAACCCGAATCGGTATTGGAATTCCTGCGCCTTGGCTCGTCACAACCCCCGTCCAGATGATCTCTCGTCTGAGGCCGACGGTTCAACGCCCGTGACAGACGCAGCACCGCAGTCGCGCAGGGCCAGAAGGCAGGCTTCGCCCGGTCTTTCGGTCGTGTCGCCGCCGAGTTCGTCGGTCTCGACCCAGACACCGGATGCGCCTGCGGCCGCCGCACCGCTCACCCGCAGGGCGGCTCGCGCCGCCGGGGCCGCCGCCCCCGTCATCCTCTCCGAAGCCCAGGAGCGCGAAGCGGAGCGCATGGCCTTCGAGAACGCCGTCCGCCCACGCGGGCGCCGCGCGGCAGCCTCGACCGAGGAGCTCGCGTCGGCCGTCGCCTTCGCCACGACCGAGCCCGAGCAGGTCGCTGCGGGTGTGACGCAGACCGTCACCGCCGTCTCCGCCGTCGATATCACGGTCGAAGGGCCCGATTCCTCCGCCACCGACTCGCCCGTCGACCTTCCCGTCGCACTCGATGCGGCATCGACGAACACCCCGGCATCCGGCACCAAGGTCATCGGCCTGGCCGATGTTCTCGGCGAGGTTCCGGCTCCTTCGCAGGGCCGCCGACCGGGCCGCCGTGCCGGGTCCGACTCCTCCGACGACGAGAACACGCCGCCCCGTGCCAAGGCCGGTCGCCGGGCAGCCAGTGCTGCGGCGGAGCGGACCCGTGTCAGCTCGCCCAAGTCGGCCTCCGCCGCATCCGGAGCCGGAGCCGGTGAGGCCGCGATCCCGCAGCGCCGCCGCCGCCCGTCGACCAAGTCGATGGCCAAGAAGAGCTTCGGCATGTTCGCGTTCCTTGTGGCCGGTGGAATCGCCGTGGCGACGTCGCTTCCGGCAGAGGCCTACTTCGCCGCCACGCCGGATGCCTCGATCTCGCAGAGCGTGCAGGTGCAGGCCCAGCAGAACACGCTCGGCGAGACCGCCAAGCAGCAGCTGAAGACCGACGCCGAGGCATCCGCCTCGCAGGTCGGTCGCGACGGCTACACGGTCACGAGCGTTCCCAAGGTGTCGATGACCGGCTTCAACACCGCCGACACCTTCTCGAACGACACGAGCGGCACCATCCAGTGGCCGTTCCCCACGGGCGTTCCCATCAGCGACGGGTTCGGCTACCGCTCGTCGCCCGGCGGCATCGGAAGCACGAACCATCAGGGCATCGACTTCAACCCGGGCATGGGCGCGCCCATCCAGGTGATCGCCGACGGCACCGTGCGTCTCGCCCAGAAGAGCGACGCCGGCGGCTACGGCTGCTACGTCATCGTCGATCACAACGTCAACGGCATGAAGTTCGCGAGCCTCTACGGCCACATGCAGTGCTCGTCCGTCGCCATGAGCAAGGGCGAAGACGTGAAGGTCGGCCAGCAGGTCGGCAACGTCGGCAGCACCGGAACCTCCACGGGTGCGCACCTGCACTTCGAGATCCACGACTCCGGCGACACCCCGATCGACCCGATGCCCTGGCTCAACCAGTACGCCAACTAGGCGCGGATCGGTTCCCTCGAACTCACTCGTCGAAAAAGCACCCAAGACCGGATTCTTGGGTGCTTTTTCGAGGAGTCGATGCGTGCTGGGGCCGCGGCGGGCTCCCGTGGGCTAGTTGGCGAGCCAGACCGTCGTGTCTACGGGCAGAACTCCCTCGTCGACCGTCTCGGACGCGAGCAGCACCGTCGCCACGGGCAGTTCGACGGGCACCGAGCCGATGTTCGAGATCACGGTGACCGCCCCGTTCGAGAAGGCGATCACGTCGTCTCCGTAGCCCGGCAGCCAGTCGATCGCTCCCGTTCCGAGCTCGTGCTCGGCTCGCAGCGAGAGGGCCAGCTTGTAGAGCTCGAGTGTCGAACCGGCGACGCCGTTCTGGCTGTCGCGTGAGAACTCGTCCCAGTCGTCCGGCTGCGGCAACCAGCTCGCGGTCGTGGGACCGAAGCCGTAGCTGGGCTTGCCGGCCTCCCAGGGAATCGGCACGCGGCATCCATCGCGCCCGTATCGCTTGCCCTTGGTGCGGAACCACGTGGGGTCCTGGCGCGCGTCGTCGGGCAGGTGGATGGCCTCGGGTAGCCCCAGTTCCTCGCCCTGGTAGACGTAGGAGCTGCCGGGAAGGGCGAGCATCAGCGCCGTGGCGGCGCGGGCGCGGCGGAGTCCGAGCACCGGGTCGGGAAGGCCGGGGGACTTGGGGCCGATGCCGTCGCCCTGCAGGTTGTCCGCGCCGAGTGCGAGTCGGCTGGCGTGACGCACCACGTCGTGGTTGGACAGCACCCAGGTGGAGGGGGCTCCGACCGTGCCGAACGCGTGGATCGACGTGTCGATGACGGTGCGCAGCTCGGGGGCGTTCCACGACGCCGAGAGGTAGGTGAAGTTGAACGCCTGCTGCATCTCGTCGGGGCGCACCCAGCGGGCGAGCTTGGTGAGGGGCTCGACCCAGGCCTCGGCGCAGAGCACCCTGTCGCCCTCGTACTCGTCGAGCACCGCGTGCCACGATCGGTAGATCTCGTGCACGCCGTCCTGCGCCCAATAGGGCGGGGTCGCGGGCTCGTCGGCGTCGATGCCCGGCTCGAGCGGCGGCAATCCGCCGCCCATGCTGCCGGCGTCGGCGGGAGGCGTGTAGTCGGGAAGCCCGGCCTCCTTGATCAGGCCGTGCGCGACATCCACCCTGAAGCCGTCGACGCCGCGATCGAGCCAGAAGCGCAGCACGCCGAGCATCTGCTCGCGCACCCACGGATTCTCCCAGTTGAGGTCGGGCTGGCTCACGTCGAAGATGTGCAGGTACCACTGGCCGGGGGTGCCGTCGGCGTTGGTCGTGCGCTCCCACATGGGGCCGCCGAACACGGACTGCCAGTTGTTGGGGGCGATCTCGCCGTTCTCGCCGAGGCCGTCGCGGAACATGTACCGATCGCGTTCGGGGCTGCCTTCGGGCGCGGCGAGGGCGGCCTTGAACCACTCGTGATCCCAGGAGGTGTGATTGGGAACGAGGTCGACGATCACCTTGAGGCCGAGTTCGTGCGCGCGAGCGAGCATCGTGTCGAAGTCGGACAGGGTGCCGAACAGGGGGTCGACATCGACGTAGTCGGCCACGTCGTAGCCCGCGTCGTGCTGCGGAGATGTGAAGAACGGCGACAGCCAGATGGCGTCGACGCCGAGGTCGGCGAGTGACTCGAGGCGGCTCGTGATTCCGGGCAGATCGCCGATGCCGTCGCCGTCGCTGTCGGCGAACGATCGAGGGTAGATCTGGTAGATCACGGCGGAGCGCCACCACTCGGTGCCGCTGCCGATCGCGATCAGGGATGCCTGCGACGACGATTCGGGCGCGTCGGAAGTCTCGGTGAGTTCGACTGTCATGCCGAACACTCTAGCCTCGAATCGTTTCGACCCCAGACAGCGGTTCGGAGCGGCCGTGTTGTGATGCTATTCTCTACAGGTGCCAAAACGCGCGACTTCATCGTCATGCGCTGGCTACGCCCCCTTAGCTCATTGGTAGAGCACTTCCTTGGTAAGGAAGAGGTAGTGGGTCCGATTCCCACAGGGGGCTCCGTCCTCCACAGGCAGGCAGCGAGAGCTGCCGGCCGACCGGACGGCACCCGGCGGGGTAGCTCAGGTGGTTAGAGCACACGGCTCATAATCGTGGTGTCGCGGGTTCGAGTCCCGCTCCCGCTACGAAACCCCCAAGATCTCGCCATCTTGGGGGTTTTTTGCTGCCCGGGTGTCGCCCTGCTGGGGGTGGTGCGATCCATCCGTCAGTCGATGCTTGTATCGACGGGAAGTGGGTGCATCTTCTGACGGATGGATGCCCCTTCGACAGGCTCAGGGAACGGGCGGGTGCAGGAACGGCGGGTGCCGGCTAGTCGGCGTCGTGGGGTCGGATGCCGTGGGTCAGGTCGGCGAGTTCGGCCCACAGGCTCTCGGGTACGGCCGCCGCGGCGGTCGCGTCGGCGACCGCCCTTCTCCAGCTGCTCATCGAGGATGCGCCGACGATCGTGGTGTGCACCCGCGGATCGCGCAGGCTGAAACCGAGCGCCACCGCGCTCATCGCGACGCCGTGATGGTCGCAGATCGCGCGGAGGCGCTCCAGTGCCGCCGCCATGTCGGGCCTGATCGGGCGGTACCCGTACGTTCCCGCCGACTCCGTGCGGCCGGTCAGTACGCCGCCCCCGTAGGGAGCCGCGTTCGAGACGCCCACGGTGCGCGCGGTCGCCGCATCCAGCAGCGCCTCGGCCGAACGATCGAGCACGGTGAAGCGATTGTGGGTCACCAGGGCGTCGAAGAGGTCGGTCTCGACGAATCGCTGCAGCATGCCCACCGGTCCTCCCGAGATGCCGATCGAGGTCGCGAGACCCTGCTCCTTCATCGCCACCAGCGCGTCGACGGCTCCGCCGGGCGCCATCACGGCGTCGAAGCCGACGACCTCTGGGTCGTGCAGGTAGAGCACGTCGATGCGGTCGACCCCGAGGCGGGAGAGCGATTCCTCGAGCGATCGGCGCATGCGGTCACCGCTGAAGTCGTCGTTGGCCACGTCGCGGTCGAGCTTGGTCTGTATGACGAGACCGGATGCTGCACGCCCGCCCCCGACATCCGGGCCCGCCGCCTGCGCCAGGGCCTGCCCCGCGAAAAGCTCGGAGAGGTGCCCGGCGTCCGTCGGTCCGTACATGTTCGAGGTGTCGAGCAGGGTGGTCTCGAGCGTCCCGGCGAAGAAGGCCTCGGCGACCTCGCGGATGCGCGCATCGCGCTCGTCGCCCGACTCGCCTTCGCGCAGCTGGCCCCACGACGAGGTACCGAGGGCGAGCGGGCTCACGTCGAATCCGGTGCGGCCGAACGGCGTTGTCTGGCGGAGATCAGTCATGCGGCCAACGCTAGCGGTCTGCTGGGGCGCAGCTCGGGCGCATCAGTCGTCTCTGTCATCGAGGCGCGTCACGGAGGCGCCGGGGATGAGGTGGGCGTCGAGGTATTCGATCTTCGGTTCGGGTCGATCGCTCGGCGACTCGATGTGATCGGCGATGAGGCGGGCCGCGTGCCTGGCGATCTTGCGGGTCGGCTGCACGATGACGGTCAGTTTCGGCACGAGCGCCTGGGCGAGCTCGCGACTGTCGAACCCGACCACCGAGATGTCGCGGCCGATGCGCAGCCCGGAGTCGTTCACGGCGGTCACAGCGCCCAGGGTGAGCTCGTAGTTCGCGGTGAACAGGCCGGTGGGGCGAGGCCGGAGAGCGAGGAGCTCCTGCGTGGCTCGATAGCCTGCCTCGATCGTCAATGGCTCGAAGCGCTCCAACGCCGGGTCCACCTCCACTCCGTCGGAGGCCAGCGCGCGCTCGAATCCTTCGGTCCGCAGGCGCATCGAGGAGACGATCGGTTCGCCGCCGACGAATCCGATACGACGGTGACCATGATCGAGGAGATGTCGGGCGCCGAGAGCTCCTGCTGCCACGTTGTCGAGGAAGACGCCGTCTGCGTAGAGATCGTCGATGTACCAGTCGACCATCACGACAGGCACTCGCGCCGCCGCGGCACTCAGTGCGCGCACGTCGTGCGGTGAGGTGATCGCGATGATTCCGTCGACCATCCGGTCCATCAGCAGGTTCACGGGGTCGTCGCTCGGGTCGGGACTGGCTGCCACGATGACGCTGATCCCGCGCGGGCGGAGCGCTTCCTCGACGCCCGCGACGATGGTGAGGTGGAAGTCGTTGTCGAGTGCAGGCAGCAGCACACCGACCGTCCGTGACCGTCGCGACCGCAGCATCCGAGCATGCTGATTGGGGCGGAAGTCGAGGTCGCGGGCCGCCGACTCGATGGCTTCGCGATTGGCTGCCAGAACGTTTCGCCCGTTGAAGTACTTGGAGATCGTGGCGAGTGACAGTCCGGTGGCCCGCTGGATGTCCTTGTATGTCGTCACAGCCCCGTCTTTCCTGTTGTCGGCACCGCGGCCCCAATATTCGCCGGTGTCCGAGGGTCGCCTGCGCTCAGCATAATCCAGCGCCGGAGCCGTACGAATCGTTTCGACCGAAAGTGTCTTGCTGTCGATCCCGCTGCGTCTCAACCGAGTCGGACGGGTGGAACTCCGTCGCCCAGACGACCGGCCTGCCGGAGCCATTCCACCGACTCCGCGACGGCTGCGATCGACGAGTGCGCCGGCGCGTACCCCAGCAGTCGGCGCCCCTTCTCGATGCTCATCGAATGGCTGCGGGCGATGTGCTCGTAGGCGGCGTCGCGGTGCTCCTCGTCAAGGGAGGCGCTGAACTCCTCGAACGGCACGAAGCGCAGCCGCGCCTCCAGGCCGAACCACCGCGCCGCCGTCTCCGCGAATCCGCGCAGCGTGAGGGCGCGCTCGGAGACGGCGTGGAATGCCTGCCCGTTCGCTTCGTCAGGGTGTTCGAGGCAGAGCCGGATGAGCTGGGCGACGTCGTCGGCGTGCACGTGATGCACGGTCTCGAGCCCGAACCCCGGCAGCAGCAGCTCGCGCCCTGTCGCGAGCGTGCGCCAGACCTCGAGGTCGACAGTTCCCTGCGGTGTGATGACGGGCCAGCCGGGTCCGGAGATGTGCCCCGGATGCACGATCGCCACGGGGAGGCCGTTTTCGCTTCGCGACTCGGCCAGCAGCAGACGTTCTATCGCCTCCTTCTGGATGCCGTACTCGCCCCAGGGCTGTTTGGCCGCGTCCTCGAGGGCGGGAACCTCGGTGAGGGTTCCGTGTGTCCAGATCGTGCCGACGTGCACCAGCTGCCGCACTCGTCCGCGGAGGGCGTCGGCGAGCTGCCGTGCGGACTCCGGTGAGAAGCAGATGAGGTCGACGACCACGTCTGCTTCGAGCGCGGCGATGCGGGAGGCGAAGGTGCCCGCGGCATCCTCCGCCTCCCGGTCGGCGATCACGCGTTCGACGCTCTGCCAGGCCGGGTCGTCGCGGTACGGAACAGACGTTCCGCGGGTGATCGCGACCACGTCGTGCCCGTCCTCCACAAGACGTGGCACGAGATAACCGCCGACGTGCCCTGTTGCTCCGATGATGGCGATGCGCATGTCTGCTCTCTCTTCTGCTGGTCGTCGGCGGTGCTGCGATGAGACCATCCTTGCGCACGATCAACGCGGGTGGGTGAGCTGAACGAAACGTTTAGTGCATGCCGAAAACTCTTGACTTCGATTATCCATCCTCTTAGCATCCCTTTGAGGCGTAACGTTTCGCTCAAATACTCAAGGAGGAGTTTATGAAGGCACAGTGGAAGTTCACGAGGAGCCGGAAACGCGCTGGTGTTTCCGTCGTGGTCGTGGGAGTTCTCGCCCTCGGTCTCGCCGCATGTTCGGGAGGCGGCAGTGAGAGCTCGGGCCTCGACGGCGACACCCTGAAGATGTACACCTGGATCGGCGGCAAGGCCGACAAGAAGCAGTGGGCCGACTACGTCGCCGGAGGCGTGCACGCCGACCCGGACATGAAGGTGAGCTTCACGGGGCCGCCGATCGGCGACTACTACACCAAGCTGCCCACCGTTATGAGGAGCAGCAGTGCACCCTGCCTCGTCACGTTCCAGAACGGCCGGGTCAACCAGTACGTCGAGGGGCTGGAGCCGCTGGACGACCTGGCGAAGGAGAACAACCTCGACCTGACGGCGTACAGCTCGGCGATGCTCGAGCAGCTCAGCGTCGACGGCAAGCTCTACTCCATCCCGTTCAACACCGGGCCCACCGTGGTGCTCTACAACAAGCAGATGTTCAAGGACGCCGGCGTGGCCGAACCGACCAACGACTGGACGACCGACGAATTCATCGCGGCGGCGAAGGCGACCACGAAGGACGGCGTGTACGGGTTCGCGATTCCCCAGGCGTCCAACCCCATCGCCACCCTCATGGCGGCCGACGGCCACCCGTGGGCCGATGAGGACGGTCCACTGCTCGACGACCCGAACTTCAAGGACGCGCTGCAGCTGCTCGTCGACCTGTCGAACAAGTACAAGGTCGCGAAGCCGCTCGAGGCGGCCGCGGGCGGAACCTTCCCCGACATCGACGCATTCAACACGGGCCAGGCGGCCATGGAGATGCAGGGGCTGTGGGATCTGCAGCACGCGCAGGAGTCTCTCGGTAAAGACAACGTCGGCATCGCCGTCATTCCGAGCAAGAACGGTGCCTCCAAGGGGTTCATCGGCGGATCGGGCTTCGGCATCACGAAGACCTGCGGTGACAAGCAGAAGGCGTTCGAAGCCATCGAGGCGATGACGAGCAAGAGCGGACTCGAGTTCGTGACCAAGTCGCAGGCCTCCGTGCCGGCGCGGCTCGACGCCCTGGATGCCTGGTCGGAGAACGCCGGATCGCCGGAGTTCGCCACGGTCATCGAACAGATGACCGGTGACGCGACGCCCTCGCCGGTACCGGCGAACCAGGCCGAGCTCGACACGCTCCTGACGCAGTACGAGGTCGACGCCTTCTCGGGTAAGAGCACGGTCGATGAAGTGCTGCAGCAGGTGAAGGCCGGCCTCGCGCAATGACCTTCGTGCGTCTGGACCGCCCGGAGGAAGAGGTCGCCGACGCGTCCGTCGCCCCACCGGGTCGCCCGAAGGGCCGGCTTCGCCGCCGGCCCCTCGGGGGCCCCCGATGGGTCGGGTGGGCTTTCGTCCTCCCCGGCCTCATCGGGCTCGCGGTGTTCATCGTCATACCGCAGGTCGCGTCGCTGATCCTCGGATTCTCCGACTCGACCCTGCTGGGAGGCACCCAGTTCACTGGCGGGGAGAACTTCGCACGACTGCTGCGCGACCCGCAGTTCATCAACAGCGTCATCGTGACGTCGATCTTCGTGCTCGTCTACGTGCCGGCGAACATCGCGATCTCGATGGCGATGGCGATGTGGCTGAAGACGCGCATCGCCGGCCGCAACTGGATCCGCGTGATCTTCCTGATCCCGGCCCTCTCGCCGATGGTGGCGAACGCCGCGGTCTTCCGGTTGCTCTTCCAGCAGGACGGCGTCGTCAACCAGGCTCTGGCAGCCATCGGACTGGAGCCGATTCCCTGGCTCAGCGACGGCAACTGGGCTCTGGCCGTTGTGATCGGCGTCTCGGTCTGGCAGTCGTTCGGCTACAACATGATCGTGCTCGGCGCAGGCCTCGACTCGATCAGCCCCGACGTCATCGCGGCGTCACGGATCGACGGCGCCGGCCCGATCCGCCGCTTCGTCTCGATCACGCTGCCGCTGGTCAGCCCGGCTCTGTTCTTCACCACGGTGCTGACCGTCATCGGTGCATGGCAGACCTTCGCCCAGGCCTACGTGATAACGGGCGGCGGCCCGGGCAACAGCACGATGACGATCATGCTCTACCTCTATCAGACCGCTTTCACGAACAATCAGCTCGGCTACGCGTCGGCCATCGCCACCGTGCTCTTCGTGATCATCGCGATCTTCACGCTGTTCCAACTCTGGGGACAGAGGAAGTGGGTCCACTATGACTGATCAGAAGCTCCAGGCCCCGGGTCTCTCGTGGCGTCGCCGGGGGCGGGCCATCGGGTTCGCCGCAAACACCACCGCGGCGTGGCTGGTCGCGCTCGTGTTCTCCTTCCCCCTGATCTGGACGTTCTTCACCGCTCTCAAGCCGGGCAACGAGGTGTTCGGAGCCAAGATCAGTTTCATCGGCTCGGAGGTGCTCTGGTCGAACTTCGCGGATGCGTGGACCGAGGTCGACTTCGGGCGCCTGCTCCTGAACAGCCTCGTCGTCGCCGCGATCTCGACCGCGCTGACGCTGGTCATCGCGACCTTGACCGCGTTCGCCTTCGCACGGTTGCGATTCCCCGGTCGAAGCGCGATCTTCCTGTTGTTCGTCATCACGCTGACGCTGCCGAGCGAGGTCGCCGTCGTGCCGCTGTTCCTCGGTTTCGACCAGGCGCGGCTCGCCGACACCTGGTTCGCGCTCATCATTCCCGGCCTCTTCGGCGCCTTCGGAGCGTTCCTGCTCCGGCAGTTCATGCTCCAGATCCCGGGGGAGTTGGAGGAGGCCGCCCGCCTCGACGGAGCCTCGACATGGCGCCTCCTGATCAGCGTCATCGTTCCCCTCGTGCGACCGGCGCTGTCGGTTCTGGCGATCTTCGCCTTCCTGGGCAGCTGGAACAGCTTCCTGTGGCCGCTGATCATCCTCAACAGCTCCGACAAATGGACGATCCCCATCGGGATCGCCGGATTCACGACGCAGACGGGTACGCAGTGGGAGCTGCTGATGGCGGCATGCATGATGACGATCGCCCCCGTGGTGGTCGTGGTCGCCATAGCCCAGAGACAACTGGTGGCCGCGATCGGCGCGGGCGCCTTCGGCGGCCGGTGATCCGGTGAGCCGCTATGAACGGAGACGTGTGAACCTCGAACCGCTTGACCCCAAGACCCTGCCTGCGCCGGTCGACGTGTCGGACAACCGTCCGGCGCTCGCGATGGTGGATGCCGTCATCGAAGCCGGGCCGTACGACGCCACCTGGGAATCGCTGTCGCGTTATCGCGCCCCGCAGTGGTACCGCGACGCCAAGTTCGGCATCTTCCTGCACTGGGGAGCCTTCTCGGTGCCGGCGTTCGGAAACGAGTGGTACCCCCGCACGATGTATCGCCGCGGCACACCCGCGTTCGAGCATCACGTGGCGACCTACGGACCGCACGATCGATTCGGGTACAAGGATTTCCTTCCGCACTTCGGTATGGAGCGCTTCGACCCGGAGGAGTGGGTCGCGCTGTTCAAGCGCGCGGGCGCGCAGTTCGTGGTGCCGGTTGCCGAGCACCACGACGGTTACGCCATGTACGACACCGCGCGCTCGCGCTGGAAAGTGACGCAGGTGGGCCCGGAGCGCGACGTGATGGGAGACCTCCTGACGGCGGTCGACCAGGCCTGGCTGATCTCGGGCGCATCGACCCACAGGGCTGAACACTGGTTCTTCATGAACGGGGGAGCGGAGTTCGACTCCGACGTGCGCGATCCCGCCTACGCCGACCTGTACGGCCCCGCGCTGCGCAAGGAGATGAACCCCACCGAGCGGTTCCTCGAGGACTGGCTGCTGCGCACGGTGGAGATCATCGACTCCTACCGCCCGCAGATCCTGTACTTCGACACCGGCATCGAGGAGCCCTCGTTCGATCCCTACGTTCGGAGGCTCGCCGCCTACTACTACAACCGGGCGGCGGAGTGGGGGCGCGAGGTCGTCATCAACTACAAATGGGAGTCGTTCGCGCCGGGTTCTGCGGTTCTGGACATCGAGCGCGGCACGATGGGCGGCATCCGGCCCGACGTCTGGCAGAACGACACATCGGTGTCTCGCACGTCGTGGAGCTGGGTGGAGGGGCACGACTACAAAGACGCGTCCGAGCTCATCCAGGAGCTCGTCGATGTGGTCGCGAAGAACGGCAATCTGCTGCTGAACGTCGGTCCGCGCCCCGACGGGACCATCCCCGAGGAGGAGGCCGCGTTGCTGGAGGCGGTCGGCGACTGGCTGGCCGTGCACGGCGAGGCGATCTACGGTTCCAGCCCATGGGTCGTGTTCGGTGAGGGCCCCACGGCTCCCGCAGCCGGATCGTTCACCGACGCCGCCGCGGCCGTGTACACCGCGGAGGACATCCGCTTCACGACGATGACCGAGGTCGGCCACGACTACGTCTACGGCATCGGGCTCGTCCGTCCGGCTGACGGGCGGATGCGCATCCGCGGCTTCGGCTCCGACAGCCGGTTTCTCGATCGTCCGATCGTCGACGTTCGGGTCCTGGGTTCGCGGGAGCAGCCGGAGTGGACTCGCTCGGGCGAGTACCTGGAGGTCGTGCTCCCCGAGTCCGAGACGGCAGGTCCCGGCGGTGCCGTCGTGCGGATCGAACTCGCGCCACAGGCGGCCGAGACGCGCATCGACTTCTTCCACGGTCTGAACCTCTGACGGCGACGCGGATCGCCCCCTTTAACCGAACGAAATGGAGATGACCGACATGGTCACAATCGACAGCGTGCCCACCCGGCGGCTCGCGAGCGGGGCGGTGATGCCCGCAATCGGCATGGGGACCTTCGGGTCCGACCGCTACGGGGCGCCAGAGGTGGCGGCCGCGGTGGCCGGCGCGATCCGGGCAGGCTACCGCCTGATCGACTGCGCATCGGTGTACGGCAACGAGGCCGAGGTCGGTGCCGTCCTTCGAGAGGCCATCGCCGACGGTGTTCCCCGCGACGAGCTCTTCGTCATGTCGAAGGTCTGGAACGACGCGCATGAACCGGATGCGGCGGTCGCCTCGGTGCGTCGGTCGTTGCGCGACCTCGGGCTCGACGCGCTCGACGCGGTGTTCGTGCACTGGCCGTTCCCGAACCACCACGCGCCGTTCGCCGACGCGGTCGACCGTGACCCGGTTGCGCGCCCGTACATCCACGAGGAGTACATGGCGCTCTGGCACGCGCTGGAGGGCCTCGTCGACGAGGGGGTCGTGCGGCACCTCGGCACCTCGAACGTCACCATCCCCAAGCTGACGGCGATCCTCGCCGATGCCCGGATCCGCCCGGCCCTGAGCGAGATGGAGCTGCATCCGTGCTTCCAGCAGCCCGAGCTCTTCCGGTTCTGCCTCGACAACGGCATCCAGCCGGTGGGCTACTCGCCCCTGGGTTCGCCGTCTCGACCCGAGCGAGACCGCATCGAAACCGACGTCTCGGACATGGAGCATCCCGTCGTGGTGTCGATCGCCCAGGCGCACAACGCGCATCCGGCACTGATCTGCCTGAAGTGGGCTGTGCAGCGCGGCCAGATCCCGATCCCGTTCTCGGTCAAGGAGTCGCAGTTCGTCGCCAACCTGCGGGCGGTGACGGAGGACCCGCTGACGCCCGCCGAACTCGAGGAGCTGCGATCGGCGGAGCAGAACAACCGCCTCATCAAGGGCCAGGTGTTCCTGTGGCCGGGCGCCGACAGCTGGCTCGATCTGTGGGATGTCGACGGCACGATCCCGGGCTGGGACGGCTACGCCGCCGATCGCGCGGCGGGTCGCATCGCCGGTCGCGTCGCAGCGGAGGTGACCGCGTGATCACCGGCCCGCTCATCCATCCTCCGCTCCTGGAGGCGCTCGCCTCGTCGGGCCACGGCTCCGGGGTTCTCATCGCCGACGGCAACTACCCCTACCTGACGGCCATCGGGCCGGGCGTGCGCCTGATCCATCTCAATCTGCGTCCCGGCATGCTCGACGTCGCGACGGTGCTCGACGCGGTGCTCACGGTCGTCAACATCGAGTCGGCGACCGTTATGCAGACCCCGCCCGAGGTCTCCGCACCGGCGCAGGACGACTACGCACGCAGGCTGGGCGACGCCGTGCCCATGGAGAAGGTCGACCGGTTCGTGTTCTACGACCGGGTGCGCTCTCCCGACGTCGGCGTCGTCATCGCCACCGGCGACGAACGCCTCTACGGCAACCTGCTGCTCACGGTCGGTCTGCGCTGAGAAGCGGCTCGAGCAGCCACCCCCGAACACGTGAACGGATCTGAGGAGACAATGAACAACGCGCCCGAGTGGAACGACCCCGCCGTCTACGAGTGGGGGAGCGAACCGGCCCATGCCACTCTCGTGACCTACGACACGCTGGCGCAGGCGAAGCGTGCCGATCGCTCGGCATCGGCCTTCCGGGCCGGCCTCGACGGAGACTGGCGATTCCGGTGGTCGCCCAATCCGGAATCCCGGCAGTCGGACTTCGCGGGCGAAGACGAGGATGACTCGGGCTGGGATCTCATACCGGTTCCGTCGAGCTGGCAGCTGCACGGGTACGACTACCCCATCGGGGTCAACACGGTCCTGCCCTGGACCGGCGAGAACGGCCTGAACGAACAGCCCGCTCCCTCCGGCGACTACCCGCACGCTCCGACGCGCTACAACCCGGTCGGGCAGTACCGCACGACGTTCGAGCTCCCCGACGGCTGGGCTGGCCGGCGCACATTCGTCCAGTTCGAGGGCGTGGAATCGGCGTACTACGTCTGGATCAACGGCCGGCGCATCGGGTATCGCGAAGACAGCTACACCCGGGGCGAGTTCGACTTGACGCCCCATCTGCACAGCGGGCGCAACCTTCTGGCCGTCGAGGTGTACCGGTGGTCCACGGGTTCGTACCTCGAGAACCAGGACAATGTGCGGCTCTCGGGCATCTTCCGCAGCGTGCTTCTGCTCTCTCGCCCGCCCGTCTTCATTAGGGACTTCACCGTCAGAACGCCGCTCGCCGACGACTTCTCCGAGGCGGCCCTCGAGCTGAGTGTCGAGGTGCGCGAGAACGCCGGCACCAGCACGGGGGAGGAGCTCCAGGTGCGGGCCACGCTCTTCGACGGAACGGACGCGGAGGCCGTCGAGGTCTGGTCGCGATCCGTGCCGGTCGGTTCGGCGGCTCCCGGTCGAGACGCATCCGCGGCCCTGACGGAGCCGGTGGTGGCGCCCCGGCTCTGGTCCGCCGAGCGCCCCGAGCTGTACACGCTGGTCGTCGAACTCTGCGACGCGAACGGGTCGGTCGTCGACCGCGTGTCCACCCGCGTGGGCTTCCGCCGGGTCGAGATCGTCGACGGCGTCTACCGCATCAACGGGCAGCCGCTCTCTCTTCGAGGGGTCAACCGACACGAGTGGAGTCCGCGAACCGGGCGCACCCTCAGCTCGGCCGACATGATCGCCGATATCACTCTGATGAAGCAGAACAACATCAACGCCGTGCGCACCTCGCACTATCCGAACGACCCGCGGTGGTACGAACTGGCCGACGAGTACGGGCTGTACGTGTTCGACGAGGCGAACAACGAGACCCACATCAATCGCATCGATGCCGACGGACGCCCGAACATCCCGGGCGATCGCCCAGAACTGCGGGCACCCCTGCTGTGGCGCATGCGCAACGTGGTCGACCGCGACAAGAACCACGCCTGCGTGATCGCGTGGTCGATCGGCAACGAGTCGGGAGTCGGATCGAACCTCACGGCCATGTACGACTGGGCCAAAGAGCACGATCCGACCCGCCCGGTGAGCTATCAGGATGCGACCGGCTCGGGCTCGATGGTCGTCCCGTCGGACACGTCCGATTTCGACGGCGACTTCTACCCTCCCGTGTCCGAGCTCATCACCCGGGCCGGCCGTGATCCGAGGCCCTATCTGCTCGTCGAGTACGCGTTCAGCCAAGGGAACACGTCTGGCTACCTGGACGAGCATTGGGCGGCCATCCGAGAGAATCCCGGTCGCGTACTGGGCGGCTTCCTCTGGGACTGGGCCGACAAGGGGCTGTGGCGGGATGTCCCGGGTCGGCCGGGTGAGGAATTCCTCGCCTATGGCGGCGATTGGGGCGACGATCCCAACGAGGACAGCGCGCACATGAGCGGCCTTGTGCTCGCCGACCGCACGCCGACACCGAAGCTCGAGGAGGCCAGACTGGCCTACCAGCCGGTGAGTATGGCGCTCGCGCACCCGGACACCGGCACCGTCAGGATCACGAACGAGTACCTGTTCACCACTCTCGACAGGCACAGGCTGCGCTGGGCGGTCACGGAGGACGGAATCGAGATCGGTCGCGGAACGATCTCGGGCGAGCACCTCTCGGCAGAGCCCCTGCACAGTGCAGACATCACGCTCCCGTACTCGCTGCCCGAGCAGCCGCAGCCCGCTTCCGAATACAGGCTGGAGCTCTCACTCGTTCTCGACGCTCCGACGTCGTGGGCGGATGCGGGGCACGTCGTGGCGAGGGCGCAACACGATCTGCCCGTAGTCGCCCCGGACCGCGCGATCACTCCGTCGGCGGAGTCGGCCTCGCCGCAGGTGCGAGAGACCGAGCAGGTGATCGACGTCGATGGTGAAGGCTTCGCGGTCAGCATCGACCGTTCGACCGGCCGGCTGACGTCTCTGCGTTACGACGGCCGCGAAATGCTGGCGAGCGACCTGATGCCCAACTACTGGCGCACCCCGAACGATCCGGAACTGTCGATCCCCGAATTCAGGGAGACCCTGCCCGAACCGTCTGGCCCGTGGCGTGGCGTCGGCGAGGACTGGGTCGTCAGCGAGATCGAATCGTCGACCGTCCCGGGCGCTGTTCGCGTGGCCGTGCGCGGAAACGTCACCACCACGGTGCCGTTCCGCCCCGACAACCGCATCACGACATCGCCCCAGTCGATCGTGTACACGATCCACGGCACCGGGCAGGTGGACGTGCGCTCGGCCTTCGAGCCGGTGCCCGGAACGCCCAACCCGCAGGTGGTGGGCACGACGTTCGGCCTCCGGCCCGAGTTGGCGAGACTCGAGTGGTACGGCCGCGGCCCGTGGGAGTCGACCGCCGACCGGAAGAGCTCGGCGTTCTTCGGTCGCTACTCGGGAACTGTCGCCGATCAGGTCACGCGGTACAGCCGGCCGCAGGACACCGGGAACAAGGCCGACACCCGCTGGGCCGCTCTCACCGACGACGACGGCAGGGGAGTGCTGCTCGTGGCGGAGGAAGGCATGTACCTCAACGTGCAGCCGAACAGTCCGGCCGAACTGGCAGGTCACCGCCACTGGCACGAGGTGCCGGAGTCGTGGAGGACCGTCGTGCGCGTGGACGCCGCCCAGGAAGGCGTCCAGGGCGGCAACTGGGATCAGTTGAGGCGCCCGGAGAAGTACAGCAACACGCAGGCCAAAGGGCCGTACAGCATCCTCTATCGCGTGCTTCCGGTTCGCGAGGGGCAGGACCCTGCAGCACTGGCGACGCACTACAGAGAGACCGTGAAGGAACAATGACACAAGCACACCTGACCCTCGACCCCCACTTCGTCGTCGGCCGCATCGACCGCCGCGTGTTCGGCAGCTTCGTCGAACACCTCGGGCGGTGCGTGTACGACGGCATCTACGAACCCGGCCACCCCTCATCCGGAGAAGACGGATTCCGCACCGACGTGATGGAACTGGTTCGGGAACTCGGGGTCTCGACCATCCGCTATCCCGGCGGCAACTTCGTCTCGGGCTACCGGTGGGAGGACGGGGTGGGTCCGCGCGAGAAGAGGCCTCGCCGCCTCGACCTCGCCTGGCACTCGCTCGAGACGAACGAGATCGGCCTCGACGAGTTCGCTCGCTGGTCCGAAGCGGTGGGCAGCGAGATCATGTACGCCGTTAACCTCGGCACCCGCGGTGTGCAGGAGGCACTCGACGTGCTCGAGTACGCGAACATCCACTCCGGCACGGCGCTGTCAGACCAGCGGATCGCCAACGGCACGACCGAGCCGCACAACATCCGCATCTGGTGTCTCGGCAACGAGATGGACGGACCATGGCAGCTGGGTCACGGCACCGCGCAGGACTACGCCCAGCTCGCCGGAAAGACCGCTCGGGCGATGCGGCAGATCGACCCCGATCTCGAGCTCGTGATCTGCGGCAGCTCAGGTGCTGGTATGCCCACGTTCGGGGAGTGGGATCGGATCGTGCTGGAGGAGACCTACGACGACGTCGACTTCATCTCCTGCCATGCCTACTACGAACCGGTCGACGGAGATCTGTCGAGCTTCCTCGCATCGGCCGTGAACATGGACCGCTTCATCGAGTCGGTCGTCGCCACGGCCGATCACGTCAAGGCCCTGCGTCGCAGCGAGAAGACGATCAATCTCTCGTTCGACGAGTGGAACGTCTGGTACCTGTCGCGCTACGACAACGTCGACAAGATCACCGACGTCGCCAGCTGGCCCAAGGCTCCACGCATCCTCGAAGACTCGTACACCGCCCTCGATGCCGTGGTCTTCGGAGGCCTGATGATCTCGCTCCTCCGCCACGCCGACCGGGTGACGGCGGCGAGCCTCGCCCAGCTCGTGAACGTCATCGCCCCGATCATGACCGAGCCCGGCGGCCCGGCCTGGCGCCAGACCACGTTCCACCCCTTCGCGATCACCTCGCGGCTGGCCCGGGGCGTGACCCTCGAACTGAAGCTGGAATCGCCCACAACACCCACCGCGCTCTACGGCGAGGTTCCCGTGGTCGACGCGGTCGCGACGTACGACGAGACCGCCGGTGCGGCATCCGTCTTTCTGGTGAACCGCAGTCTCACCGAGGAGGTCACCGTGCAGATCGACGCGAGCCGGCTGGGGATGTCGGAGCTGAGCGCCGAGACGCTCCACGACGACGACATCCACGCCCGCAACACGGCCGACGACCCCGACCGGGTCGTGCCCGCACCGAACACCAGCGCGCGACTGCACGACGGAATCATCACCGTCACTCTGCCCGCCGTGTCGTGGACGGCGGTCTCGCTGAGTTGACGCTCGACGCTGTTCTCGTACCCTCGTGCGGTGGCAGGATGAATCCATGGCCATCGAAGTCCGTGCCGCCACGTCGTACCCCGATGTGAAGACCATGCTGGGTCCCAAACGCCCCGACGCGACCGTGTGCTGGTGCCTGAGCTATCGCATCCCGTCGTCTGAGAACAACCAGCTCAGATCGACGGACCGCGGCGAACGGGTCAAGACTCTGGTGAAGCAGAAGCCGCCACCGGGCGTTCTGGCGTATGACGATGGCGAGGTCGTGGGATGGGCAGGCGTGCATCCGCGATCGGACACGACCTTCGCGCGCAACCGAAAGATCCCGCATCTCGACGATCTCGATGTGTGGTCGGTGTGGTGCATCAGAGTGCGGCCCGGGCACCGTGGGAAGGGGCTGTCGCATGCGCTTCTCGAGGGCGCGGTCGCTTTCGCCAGGGATCACGGTGCTCCGGCGGTGGAGGGATATCCGGTCGACAACAGAGGCGAGAAAGTCGATCTCACGATGGCGTACGTGGGCACGAGAACACTCTTCGAGAAGGCCGGCTTCGAGAAGGCGAGCGACACCGATTCGGTGCTGAACGGATTTCCGCGAGTGCTCATGAGACTCGACCTCCGCTGAGCGGGTGAGCGGGAGGCCGCCGACACATCAGTCGACCGGCAGGGTGAGCACGAAGGCGGCGCCGGTCTGCCCGCCCGACGGGTCGACGCAGACGACGTCGCCGCCGTGCGCTCGGGCGATCCCTCGGGCGATGGGCAGGCCGAGGCCCGCGCCGCCGCCGGAGGCGTTCCTCGCCGAGTCGAGCCGCACGAGGCGATCGAAGATGCGCGATCGATCCTGCGGCGGCACGCCGGGCCCCCGGTCGCGCACCTCCACTCGAACGGTCTGCTCGGCCTGGCTGATCGCCACGGTCACGGGCCCCGCTCCGCCGGTCATGCGCGCCGCGTTGTCGACGAGGTTGGCGATCACCTGGCTGAGCCGCTCCGCGTCGCCGTCGAGCAGTCCCGCGCCGAGGTCGCTGCGATCGTCGGTGCAGATCAGCTCGAGGGCCGGTCGCCGGATGCGCTGGCGCTCGGCCTCGCGCGCGACGACCTCCGCGATATCGAGGGGAGCCATGCGCAGATCGAGCCCCTGGTCGACCCGGGCCATCATGAGCATGTCGTCGATGAGGCGAGAGGCCCTGGCGGCCTCGCGCACGACGTGACTGGCAAGCCTCTCCCGCTCGGCGCGATCGACGGATGCCCGCACCAGGGTGTCCGCCGCCGCCCTCATTCCCGACACGGGGGTGCGCAGTTCGTGCGCGGCATCGCTCACGAATGAGCGCACCCTCTGCTCGGCCTCCCGGGCCAGCCGCTCGGAGTCGACCGCCGCGCGCTCGGCCCCCTCGACCCCGTCGAGCATCTCGTCGAAGGCGATGGCCACCCGCCCGATCTCCGTTCGGGGCCTCGTCGGTCGAAGGCGTCTGCCGCGATCTCCCCGAGCGATGTCGCGGGCCACCGCGGTCATCGACTCGAGCGGGTGCAGGGCCCCGCGTACGACCACGGTCAGTGCCGCCGCCGCGAGCAGGAGGAAGACGGCCGAGGCGCCGAGCATGATCCAGAGCAGCTGCTGCAGGGTCTGATCGACGCCGCCCGCTCCCACGCTGAGCGTGAGCACGGTGTCGTCGCTCAGCGTCGACTCGAGGGTCACGATCTGCGGATCGGACGTGGTGACGACCGACGAGGCGATGGTCCTTCCCGACGTCGAGCTCGTCTGCGAATCCGCGTCGGTGCCCGACCCGGTCGCCGAGGCGCTCCCGTCGCCGGCTCCGGGGCGGCCCTCCTCGAGACCGGGCGCTCCGAGCGGGCCGAGACCGGCGGCATCCGGCCCTTGCCTTAGTTGTTCGGGGGACGGGCCGGCCACGACCGAGCCGCCGTCGGGGCTCTCGATGAGCACCGAGAGGCCCTGCGCCGAGAGTCGGCTCGCGAGGTCGTCGTTCGAGAGGGTGCCGACGAGCGCGGCGGCGGCCGACGCCCGGTCCTGGAGCCGCTCCTCGAGCTGTGCGCGCAGGCGCTCGCCGAGGACGAATTGCACGGTGAAGCACAGGGCGAGCAGAAGCACGGTCAGCAGGGCGAGGACCGACAGCACGGTTCGGGTGCGCAGCGACCCGGTTCGCAGCCCGCCTCGGCCGATGGTGTCGGGGCCGGATGGGCGGGTCATGCGCTCAGCCGGTAGCCGATGCCGCGCACGGTGTGGATCAGACGCGGCCCGTTCGCCTCCATCTTGCGGCGCAGCGAGCTGAGGTGCACCTCGACGACGTTCGCATCGATGTCGTCGTAGCCCCACACCTGGGTGAGGATCTGGCCCTTCGACAGCGCGACCCCTGCTCTGCGCGAGAAAGCTCAGCAGGCGGAACTCCGTGGCGGTCAGCGCCAGGGGAGTGTCGCCCCGTGCCGCGCGCGCCCCATCGACGTCGACCATCAGATCGTCGATCTCTACGACCGACGGCAGGCGTCCGCGGCGGCGGAGAACGGCGCCGACTCGCGCCACGAGTTCGGCCATCGAGAACGGCTTCACGAGGTAGTCGTCGATACCCTCGGCGAAGCCGCGCAGGCGGTCGTCGACCTCGTCGCGCGCGGTGAGCATCATCACGGCGCAGTCGCTGCGGGCCCGCAGCTGCGCCGCGAGGGTGAGGCCGTTCGGACCGGGCAGCATCCAGTCGAGGATCGCGATGTCGGGAACGAAGGAGGCGACATCGTCGTCGAGGGCCGTGCCGTCTTCGCGGGCGGAAACGATGAAGCCCTCGGCGCCCAGGGCGGTGGCGACGGAGGTGCGGATGGTCTCGTCGTCTTCGACGAGCAGGATTCTGGCCGAGGAGATCATTGGAGGAACCTATGACAGCTTCCGAGCACGTTTCTATGGGCCGGCTGACAAAGCCCTGAGCTTAACGGAAGCTTCAGATTCGCTCGCAACTGTGGATGAGGTCAGGACGCCGTGTTCTGACCGGCGCATCGAATCGCGCCGAATCTGAAAGGAACGACCCCGTGTCAGAACTCAACCTCTTCACCGGTCCCGGATCGTCGAATGATCCCTCCACTCCGCCGCACCGCCGGTCCTTCCGCACGCGTATCGCCGTCGGCGTCGCGTGCGGCGTGATCGGTCTCGGAATCGTGGGGACGACGGCCGCCTTCGCCGCGCAGGGCGGTGAGCCGACCCCGATGCCCACCTCGTCGATCTCGCCCACTCCGGGCTCGACCGATGCTCCCGCGCCGGTCGCGCCCGACGACGGAACGACGCCGCCGACCCCGCCCGCTCCGGGCGCCGGCGGGGTGTGCGCGCCGGGTGGTCCCGGTGCTCCTGCGGCGCCGGCCGACGGCGCGGTTCCGCCGGCACCGCCCGCGCCGGGCGACGGGACGGCACCGCCCGCCCCGGCTGACGGAGCCGCACCGCCCGCGCCGGCCGACGGCGGAGCGGCTCCCACCCCTCCCTCGAACGCACCCGCACCTCCGACTGAGGCGCCCGCACCGGCTCCCACCGAATCCGCTCCCGCCTCCTGACCCGTCAACGCACCAGAGCGAGCAGGGCACCGGTTACCCTCAAGGTGTGGACACCTCGACAGCGCACCCGGAGCGCGAGCGGATTCTGAACGTGCCGAACACGATCACGTTCGCCCGTCTCATCCTGTTCATGCCCCTCTTCGTTCTGCTCGTTCTGGTGTGGCACGAGAACTTCTGGGCGTTCATCGTGCTCGTAGCCCTGGGCGCTACGGACTGGATCGACGGTTTCGCCGCGCGGAAGCTCGGTCAGGTGACGCACTTCGGCGCGGTGCTCGACCCCGTGGCCGACCGGGCAAGCCAGGTGGTCGTGTGCGTGACGCTGGTCATCAGCGGCATCCTTCCGCTCTGGATCCTCATCGCCATCGCCGCGACAGACCTGATCCTGGGGCTGATCATCCTCGCTTACAAGCGCCAAGGGTCGATGACGATCACCTACATCTCGAAGATCCGCACGACCTTCCTGATGCTCGGGTTGCCGCTACTGCTGCTCGCGCACTCCGACTTCGCCGGCCACGAGATCCTGGCGGTCGTCGCGTTCTACGGCGTGGTCATCGGATGCCTGCTGCACGTCTTCGTGGGCGCTCAGTATGCGGCGATCGTCATCCGCGAGGGCCGCGCACATCCGCGCCCACTCGGCGCATCCGCTGCCGGCCGTCCAGACGCGGACGCGCCGAATCGGCGCGGGTAGCGGCAGCTCCATGCCCGTCGTGCGCATCGAGAGCCTTGGTGATGCGAGGCTCAGCGACTACGCCCACCTCACCGACGTCGCCCTCAAGAAGGCCCGCGGCTCCGAGCACGGCCTCTACCTCGCCGAGTCTCTGCTCGTGTTCGAGCGTGCGCTCCGGGCGGGGCATGCTCCACGGTCGGTTCTGGCCCTCGGAACCTCGACGGAGGAAGCCGAGGCGGTTCTCGCCGAGCACGGCTTTGCCGACATCCCGATCTTCACCGGACCGGGCGAGCTGCTCGCCGAGCTCACCGGCTACATCCTGCACCGCGGACTCATCGCCTCGATGAATCGCCCGGCGCTCGCGAACCCGGCGGAGCTCATCCGGAACGCCCGTCGAATCGTCGTTCTCGAGAACGTGGTCGACCCCACGAACGTGGGCGCGATCTTCCGTTCCGCGGGTGCGATCGGGGCCGACGCCGTTCTCGTCACGCCCCGGTGCTCCGACCCGTTCTACCGCCGGGCCATCCGAGTGAGCATGGGCACCGTGCTGCAGGTGCCCTGGACGCGCGTCGGGGAGTGGCCCGAGACCCGGGAGCTGCTCGTCGAGGCCGGTTTCCATGTCGCCGCGCTGGCCCTGACTCCGGATGCCGTCAGCCTGCGCGACTTCCAGGCTCGGCTTCCCGAGAAGCTCGCCCTGGTGCTGGGCGCGGAGGGCGACGGCCTGACGCCCGAGGCGATCGCGGCGGCCGACACGGTGGTGCAGATCCCGATGAAGCACGGAATCGACTCCCTGAACGTGGCGGCGGCCAGTGCGGTCGCGATGTGGGCGGTCTCCGGCTGACCTTGTGCACCGCGCTGGTCGAGTAGGCCCCCTTCGACAGGCTCAGGGAACGGTTCTGCGCCGGTCGAGTAGCGAGGAACGAGCGTATCGAGGCCACCGTCGGGGTGATGTCGATACGCCGTGCTCGTCCCTCGCGCGGCTACTCGACCGGCGCAGTGGTGACGACTCCGAGCCCCGAGTCGGCCTTCTTGACCGCGTCCCACGCGCTCGACGACGGGCACGCCACGCCGAGCGACACGAAGATGCCCGCATCACCGAAGGCGCGCACGGCCAGGTAGTTGCTGTTCGACGCACCCCAGAGCAGATCGACGAAGTCGACCTTGGCCGCCGAGGATCCGCCGGTGAACGTGTGCAGCGCGAACTCGTCGGCGGGAATCTCCTCGTCGCGGATGAACGAGGCCGCATTGCGCGATGTCGCCTTCTCGTCGCCTGAGACCACGTCGATGCCGTCGAGCGACGACTGCCAGATGCGCAGGCGGCACCCGGTCGACGCGCTGATGTAGCTCATCGTGTCGGCGTCGTCCGAGGCGTCCTGGTCGGGCGCCCAGTCGGTGTCCGCCGGCGGCTGGAACGTGAGGGAGGCGAGACTGCCCGCCGGCAGCGTGGAGGAGGAGTCGAAGGTGAGGTCGCCGTCGTCGACGTCTCCGGGCGTGCCACTGGATGGCGCCGGGTCGGGCTGCGGTGCGGCCGTTCCCGCGCCGCGCGTCACACCGGCGAGCAGCGCGAAGACCGTTACCGCCGCTGCGATCGTCACGATCAGCGCGAGCCCGCCGCCGAGCCCGAGGGCGAGCAGGAGGGTGCGGTTCGATGTCGTGCGCGGTTTCGGCGTGGGGGGAGTGCTCATCGTTCATCAGTCTAGGCAGGCGGGTGCGCCCAGCAGTCGCAGAGCAGACGCCGCCGGGGCGTTCGTAGAATGGACGGGTGCCAGTGAACCCCGAACTCGTCGGACGCGTCTTCGCGCCGACCCCCGCCTATCTCGTCGGGCGAGAGAAGGTGCGCGAATTCTCTGCGGCCGTCTTCGCCACCAGCCCACTCAACACCGACGTCGAGGCCGCCCGCGCGGCAGGCTACGCCGACGTCGTCGCGCCGCCGACCTTCGCGGTCGTGGTGCAGGAGCACACGCTCAAGCAGTTGCTGAGCGAGCCCGACGCCGGCATCGACTTCTCCCGTGTCGTCCACGGCGACCAGCGCTTCACCTTCACCCGCCCGATCGTGGCCGGCGACGAGCTCACCGCCACACTGAACGTGGCGAGCATCAAGTCGCTCGGAGGCCACTCCATGGTCACGGCCGAATCGACCATCGTCGACGCGACGGGCGCGCACGTCGTGACCGCGACATCCACCCTCGTCGTCAGGGGAGACGAATGACCGCCGGAATCACCATTGCAGCCGACGAGCTGACCGCGGGCGATGTCGTCGCGGGAGGCCACTTTCCGCTGAGCCGCGATTCGCTCGTGCGCTACGCCGGGGCCTCCGGAGACTTCAACGCAATCCACTACCGCGACGACGTCGCGGCATCCGTGGGCCTGCCCGGCGTTCTCGCCCACGGCATGCTCACCATGGGGCTCGCCGTGCAGCCTGTCGTCGACTGGATCGGCGACCCTGGTCGGGTGCTCGACTACCAGGTGCGCTTCACCCGGCCCGTGCTGGTCGACCCCGTCGAGGGCGCCGAGCTCGTGGTGAGCGCCAAGGTCGGCAAGGTCGACGCGGAGGCCGGCACGGTGCGCATCGACCTGACGGTCACGTTCAACGGCGACACGGTGCTGGGCAAGGCTCAGGCCGTCGTCTCCCTGGCCCCCACCGCTTCCGTCGTATGACCGGTCGGCACGGTCGCACCGAACCGCACCCCGGTGAGCCCACGGGCGGCCGCATCGAGGGCTCGGATGTTCCGCTCGGCCCCCTGACGACGCTCCGGGTCGGCGGGCCGGCCGCGCGCATCGTCGAGCCGCACGACGAACCGCAGCTGCTGCAGACCGTGCTCGAGGTGTGGGACTCGGGCGACGACTGGCTCGCACTCGGCGGAGGATCGAATGTCGTCATCTCCGACGACGGCTTCGACGGCACCGTGATCCGCGTCGCGACCCGCGGGGTCGCCCGCATCGTCGCGCCCAGCGGAACCGTGCGACTGCGCGTGCAGGCCGGCGAGCCGTGGGACGAGCTCGTGGCCTATACGGTCGAGCAGGGCTGGTCGGGGCTCGAGGCGCTCTCCGGCATTCCCGGGTCGACGGGCGCGTCGCCCATCCAGAACATCGGGGCCTACGGGCAGGAGGCAGGCGACTCGATCGTCTCGGTCGACTTCCTCGACTACGGCACCGGCCGCGTGGAACGCCTCGTGCGCGACGACCTCGAGCTCGGCTACCGCACGAGCGTGTTCAAGCGCGGCAGGCGAGGCGTCGTGCTCTCGGTCACGTTCTCGCTCACCGATGCGTCGGCACAGGCGGGCCCTGCGGGTGGCGACTCCGGCTCCGACGCCCCCGGCCCTCTCGCGCTCGGCGATCCCATCGCCTACCCGCAGCTGGCGACGGCGCTGGGCGTGGCCGTGGGCGACCGGGTCGCGCTGGGCGGCGTTCGCGCGGCCGTTCTGCGGCTGCGCGCGTCGAAGGGCATGGTTCTGGATGCGACGGATCCCGATTCCGTCAGCGCCGGGTCGTTCTTCACCAACCCGATCGTGTCGGAGAATTTCGCTCGATCTCTGCCGAGCGACGCGCCCCGCTGGCTCGTCGAGCCGGAGGCCGAGCCCACCGTCGTGGCGCTGCCCGACCCCGCCTCGGGCCTGACGGTCGACCTGACCGGGCCGCTCGAGGCATCCGGCCAATCGGCGGAGCCGCAGGTCAAGCTGAGCGCCGCCTGGCTGATCGAGCGAGCAGGAATCGGCAAGGGGTTCGCGCTGCCCGGCTCGCGCGCCGCGATCTCGTCGAAGCACACCCTGGCGATCGTGAACACGGGAGGCGCGACGGCTGCGGATATCTCGGAACTGTCGCGCTACATCCAGAACCGGGTGTCGTCGGAGTTCGGGGTGCGGCTGCACCCCGAGCCCGTCTTCGTGGGCCTCGACTAGCCGCGTCTCTCGTTCGACGCGCGAGCCCGTGAGGCGACGTGGGAGCGCGCTCGTGCACCTGTGCGTCGATGTCAATGGTGAGCACTGCCCATGCCCGCGCCCCCGCCCGTATCCGCGCGGCTGCTAGGGTTTTGGGACCACGCACCCCCCTAAAAGGAGTACAGACACATGCGAATCTCGCGCACCAAGACCACATCGCTGATCGGCGCGCTCGCCATCACCGGACTCCTGCTCACCGGCTGCGCAGGCGGCCAGAGCAAGGCCGACGCCTGCAAGGTTCTCGAGTCGGGCCTCACCGATCTGCAGAGTGAGCTCACCAGCAGCCTCTCCGACGCGGCCACCGACCCCGAGGGCGCCTCCGAAGCCCTGCAGACCGTGTCCGACAAGTTCTCCGAGAACGCGTCGAAGGTCTCGAACGACGAGGTCAAGGGCGCTGCAGACGACGCCGACAAGGCGCTCAGCACGCTCGTCAGCGAGTTCAAGACCTACGCGTCAGACCCGACGAACGCCGACACGACGGCGCTGACCGACGCGTCGACCGATGTTCAGGAGACGTTCACCGAGCTCTCGACCGTCTGCAACTGACGAGTTCGATCCACGTCGGCCCGGGGCATTTCGCCCCGGGCCGGCCGTGTTTAAGCCGGTTCGGATGCCTGTGGCCGGGTCGATCGGCGTCTCGCGCCGTAACGTGAGAGTTCGTCACGTTGCACTCGAGGCCAGATGTCTTTAGCTTGAACTAATAGGCAGAGGCCGACAGGGATGTGGGGATCTGGTCCGGGGGGACCGGTCGGCCTCTGCCCTACATCTCTCGATGCGATCGTCTGATTAGACGACGACCGCGTTCAGCACCTCGTCGAGCAGCAGCGACGCATCTTCGTCGCTGACGCTGCGGGCGAGTGCGAGCTCGGAGATGAGCACCTGCCGAGCCTTGAGCAGAAGGCGCTTCTCGCCGGCCGAGACGCCCTGTGCCTGCTCGCGGCGCCACAGGTCGCGCACGACCTCGGCGACGCGGTGCACACTGCCCGACGCCATCTTCTCCTGGTTGGCCTTGTAGCGGCGCGACCAGTTGCCCGGCTCCTCGACGAAGTCGTTCTGCAGAACGGCGAACACCTCGCCCACTCCGGCAGCGTCGATCACGTCGCGCACGCCCACGAGCTCGACGTTGTCGATGGGAAGCTTGATGATGAGGTCGCTCGTGTGCACTCGGAGCGTCATGTAGCGCTTGTCCTCGCCCTTGACCGTCTTGGTCTCGAGCTCCGTGATGGTGACCGCTCCGTGGTGCGGGTAGACGAGGGTTTCTCCGATATCGAATTTCACGGCTGGCTTCTCTTTTCTGTGTGACGTCGTGTGCGGCGGATAGATCTGGTGTGAGTGGTCAACTGAGCCGCGGGGGGAGCAGGGCGATGAGTTCATCGACCAGCTGGTCTGCGCTGATGTCGCGGTGGTCGGCGATCCAGGCGCTGAGCAGGCTCACCGTGCCGCCGGCCACGTAGGTCGCCGCGAGGCGTGCCCGGATGGCGTCGGCCTCGGATTCGGGCTCGTCGAACGACGCGAGCACCTGCTCGGCGTAGGCCGCGATGACGTCGTCGAACGCGCGGCGCGACAGGGGCAGGCCCAGGGCGTAGGAGTAGATGGACTCGCGCTGCGAGAAGTGCTGCACGAGCTGCGAATAGCTCTCGCGAAGCTCGGAGGCCGGGTCAGCAACGTTCGAGCTCGGCACGGTGATCGACGCGAACTCCTGTCTGAGCAGAGCGACCGCGAGGTCGTCGAGGCTCGAGAAGTGGGCGTAGAACGAGCTGCGGCTGATCTTCGCCTCGCGCACGATGTCGGTCACCGAGATGTCGCCGGAGTCGTGCGAGTGGAGGCGAGCGACCGCGGCGAGGATTCCCTGCCTCGTGCGAGCGGCCCTCGGGTCTGCCGGGGTGTCGGCGGAGGATCGAAAACTGTCGGTTAGAACAGCACTCCTCACAGTTGACATCACGGTAGTATAGCACGATTTCTCGGACACTTGTCCGAGAAAGAACAGAAGATGCCTAGCCTGCCTAGCAAGCGGCCGTAGAATCGACTCATGGAATCCTCGGAGACACGCGCTTCGGGCTACTGGTATGGCCTTGATCCCGAGGTCAAGACCGGAGTCGACGCACTCAATGCTCTCCGCAAGTATCGGGTGGCGGAGATGGCGATGCGTCGTCGAACCCGCGCTGCTCTCCGGCTCAACGAGACCGACGTGACAGCCCTTCGATTCGTCGTCAATGCCGAGCGTGATTCGCGGGCCGTGAGCCCGAAGGACCTGGCCGTGCATCTCGGCATCTCATCGGCATCCACGACCGTGCTCGTCGACAGGCTCGAGGCGAGTGGTCATCTGCTGAGGGACCGGCATCCGAGTGACGGACGTGCCGTCGTGCTGACCGCCACGCCTACGACGCACGCCGATATGCGTGAGGTCTTCGGCGACATGCACAGCCGCATGATGGACGTGGCCCGACAGCTCGACCCTCACGAGGCCACCATCGTCACGGCCTTTCTCGACCAGATGATCGATGCCGTGTCGCATGACGAGAAATAGCTAGATAAACTAACTAGGTGGGCAAACTCATCTATGGTCCGACGGGCCTCGAAATAGACATCGACGATCGTCTTCTCGCGCATCTGCGCGTCGTCGTCAACGCCAAGTTCCGGCGTGGAGAATCGTTCCTGTTCAACTGGGAGCACAACTCCGACGAGGGGAACGGGCGCAGCTCCATCTGGATGCACCCGACCATCCCCCTGCACATCCGCTTCTTCGGCAACAGGCAGCCCCCGGTGAACAGGGCGTGGATCGAAGCGCTCATGGTGACCGCGAACAGCGCCAACGGCATGGTGCTGATCCCCGAACCGGGAGGAACGGGACCGCAGGCGTAGCCTCAGGCGCAGGCGTTCAGGTGGCCCGCGCGTTCTGTGCCGCCAGGGCATCCATCACCTGGGTCGCGACGAGGCGACCCGCGCGATTCGCCCCGATCGTGCTGGCCTGCGGCCCGAACCCCGCGAGAAAGATGTTCGGATCGCGCAGGGAGCGACCGCGTTCGACGGCCACGCCGCCGCCCGATTCACGCAGTCGAAGCGGTGCGAGGTGGGCCAGCTCTGCTCGGAAGCCGGTCGCCCAGATGATGGCGTCGGCATGCTGGAACGACCCGTCGGCCCACCGAACGCGATCGGGTTCGATCGCCGAGAACATCTCTCGATCGACCAGCACTCCTCGCTCGCGGCCCGCCACGTTGCGGGGGCTCGCCGGCAGCCCTGTTCCGCTCGAGACGCTCGGAATGGGCAGGCCGGCGCGGGCTGCGGCGTCGGCGCGCTCGACGGCAGCGACCTTGGAATGCTCGTCCATGGTGAACTCCACCGGCCTCCGCGTGACCCAGGTGGTCGACGAGGCCACGTTCTCGAGCTCGAGCAGAAACCCGACGGCCGATGTTCCCCCGCCGACGACCACGACGTCGAGCCCGGCGAAGTCGCTCGCCGCCCGGTACTCGGGCGTCGAGATCTGGATGCCGGAGAAGGTCTCGGCGCCGGGATACGAGGGGCGGAACGGCCGCGCCCAGGTGCCGCTGGCGTTCACGACCACATCGGTACGCACGGTGCCGAGGTTCGTCTCCACCTCGTAGCGCCCGCCATCCACTCGCGCCACCCGTCTGACCTCGACCGGCCGCACGACCTCGAGGCCGAAGTGCCGCTCGTAGCGACCGTAGTAGTCGCCGACGACGTCTCGGGCCGGGAGGGTCTGGTCGGCCGTGGCGAAACTCACGCCCAGCTCCGACATGCCGGGCAGGTCGTCGACCTTGTGCGCGGTGTCGAGACGCAGCGACTCCCAGCGGAACTGCCATGCTCCGCCCGGCTGCGGCCCGCGGTCGAGCACGACGACGTCTTTCGCGGGCACGAGGCCCAGGCGGCGCAGGTGATAGGCGACCGACAGGCCGGCCTGCCCGGCGCCGATGATGACGACGCGGGTGTCGGTGACCGGAAGTGTGGTGCTCACGAGCGCATCAACCACCCGACCGCGGGTTTTATTGCAGCGCGGGGCTATTCCGGTGTCGGTGGTGCAGGGATAGCGTGGTGGCATGTGCGGACGCTTTGTCGTGGCCAGGGCCTCAGGAGACCTGCTTGAGGGCCTGATGCACGACCTGCCAGACCTCGAAGACAACTACAACGTGGCCCCGACCGACGACGTGGCGGTCGTGCGGCAGCGTCGCGAGCATCCGCGCGAGCTCGACGCCGTGCGCTGGGGCTTCGTTCCCGGGTGGTACCCCGACCTCACGAAGCGGCCGCAGCCCATCAACGCGCGCATCGAGACGGTGGCGACCTCGGGCATGTTCCGTAGGGCCTTTCAGGCGCAGCGCTGCATCGTGCCCGCGGCGGGCTACTACGAGTGGACGATCCTGCCCGACGGCTCGAAGCAGCCCCATTTCGTGTACGCGCCAGACCAGGCCCTCGCCATGGCGGGCATCGTGTCCGCCTGGCGCGACAAGGCGAAGTCCGACGACGACCCCGACCGGTGGGTCATCTCGATGGCCATCGTCACGCGAGATGCGCACGTGGCCCCCGGCGAGGTGCACGACCGCATGCCCGCGTTCCTCACGCCCGACGGCTACGACGCCTGGCTCGGCAGCGACCTCGACTCCGATGGGCTGCTTCACCTGCTCGATCGTGAGTCGCTCGAGGTGGCCCACGAGCTGCAGCACTACGAGGTGTCGAAACAGGTCAACAGCGTGCGCAACAACGGCCCGGAGCTGATCGAGCCGCTGGCCTGAGGGCCCTTCGACAGGCTCAGGGAACGGGCGGGTGGTTGCGCTTGGGGAACGGGCGGCGGTTGGGCTCAGGGGCGGGCTGGCGGCTACGCGCAGAAGTCGTCGATCGTGCCCTCGAGCACGCGGGCGACCGTCTCGACCGACGCGAGGTCGACCCACTCGCTGGCCGCATGAGCGCCGCCGCCGGTCACCCCGAAGAGCACAGACGGGATGCCCGCGGCCGCGAGCAGGGCGCAGTCCGTCCAGAACGGCTCGCCCCTCAGCACCGGCGGCCTGCCCGTGACGCGCTCGACGTTCGCGAGCACGCTCCGCACGACGGCCGACGAGCGATCCGCCTCGAACGGGGGCTCGGCGAGGCCGGGCACGATGCGGTACGAGAAACCCGGATGCTCGGCCGACACAGCGACCAGAAGCGCGTCGATCTCGGAGACGACGGTGTCGACATCCTGCCCCGGGAGCGTGCGCCACTCGACGCCGATCGTGCATTCGGCCGGGTAGCTCGACATCTCGACGCCGCCGCGCACCAGAGATGCGTGCACGTTGGCTGCCCCGAGAAACGGATGCTCGGGGCGGCTCGCGAGGTCGTTCGCCAGGTCGCCGAGGCGGGCGAGAAAGCGGCCCGCCTGCACGATGGCATCGCGGCCGAGGTCGGGGCGCGAGCCGTGGGCGGCGAGGCCGGTGATGATCACGTCGAGCCAGACGAGGCCGCGGTGCGCGAGGGTGACCTCGCCGTTGCTCGGCTCGACGACGATGGCGCCGTCGGCGGAGAAGGAGCGCAGGACCTCGATGGTTCCGGCGCTCTCGAACTCCTCGTCGGCGACGAGGGCCAGCACGATGTCGCCCCGGTGCGGGCGCTCCGCGGCCGTCGATGCGGCGACCATCATGGCGGCGATTCCCGACTTCATGTCGTAGCTGCCCCGCCCGAACATCGCACCGTCGCGGATCACCGGCGCGAGGCCGTCTCCGTCGTAACTGTCGAGGGAGACGGTGTCGATGTGGCCATTGAGCATGAGGGAGCGGCCGCCGCCCGTTCCGGCCCAGGTGGCGACGATCGACGGGCGGCCGGGAGTGGCCTCGAGACGCGAGATCTCGCATCCGCGCGGCGCCAGCCAGCTCGTGATGACGTCGGCGACCGCCGCCTCTCCTCGCCCCGTGCTGCCGAGGTCGGGATTCGAGGAGTCGACCTCGATCAGCTGTCGAAGCAGGGAGACCAGTTCGGACTCGCCGGTGCCGTCAGTGCTGCGGCCGGGGGTGTCGTCACTCTCGCTCATGACCCCATTGTCTCGCGGGGGAGGCCGCGACGGCGAGCCGGGCCCTCCCGCTCAGACGAGACCGTGGAACGCGCGGCGGTACTGGCGCGGTGTGCTCACCTCGAGCCCGGCGTGGAACCACGCCTCCGACAGCATCTCGGGAGGCGTCAGGCGCCTCACCTGTCGCAGGGAGAGCGACTGCCGGGCCCTGCTCGGCCCGCTCCACGAGACGATCGCCATGACGACGGCCAGCAGTGCGAGCGCACCGCACGCCATGGCGGTGACCTGCCACACGTCGAGGGGATCGGCGCTCTGGAGATACGACCAGATTGCCGCGGCGGCGAGCACGAGCGCTGCGACGAGCCAGAGGCTGCCCGAGACGCGCGATCGCCGCACGAGACGCTCGTAGGCGAGCAGTTGCACGGCATCCGCTCGTTTGCGGCGCTGGAAGTGCGCCTCGTGCAGCGCGCTGGTGAGCTCGTTGCGGATGACGGCGAGGTCCGAGTTCGTCGTCTCGGGCAGATCGGGGGCGGGAGCGGGTGCCGGATCGTGCGTGGGATCGGGCGAGGGGTCGGGTGCCGGGTCGTGCGTCGTGACCGGCTCGGGGAGCGAGAGCTGCTTCGTCGCACCTTCGTCGGCGAGCGGCTCGTCGCCGGCAGCGGCCGGTTCGCTCTGGTGGTTCAGTTCGGCGGATTCTGCTGCAGTCATGGCGGGGATCTCCTCGTTGTACGACCCCCACTCTTCACCGAATGTACAACATGGCTGAAAAAATAACGGGAAGACATTCCCGCGTCGATAAATCCTCAGCTATTCGATGTATTCTCAACGCATGACCGTCGTTTCGACCACTGATGAGCGCGCGCTCGTGCGTGCTCTCCTCGCCGAGCACGGCGTCGCGGGCGCCGCGTTCTTCGGCCGTTTCGTCAACGACAGTCGCTACTTCGACAACTCCGCCTTCGACTCCCGCGCGGCGACTCCCGTGCTCGTCGACGTGCTTCCTCGACTGACAGACCCCGCCGTGATCGAGACGGTCGCCCTGCACCTGAAGAACCCCGCAGCCCGGCCGAAGGCGTTCGGTGCGCTGTACTCGGCATTCCTCGAGTGGGGTACCGCATCGCGAGGCAGGGTCGGCTGGCAGCTGGGAGAGGCTCTCGTGAACGCGGCGCCCCTGCGCGAGGCACCCGTGCTGATCGACATCGTCACCGACCCCCGCTACGGCGTGAATCGACAGCAGGTCGTGCTGGGTCTTCCGCGCTTCCGCCGAGCACTCGGCACGGAGCGCACGCTACGCGAGCTCATCCACGACCCGGAGGTGGCCCAGCAGGCCATGTACGCGCTGCGCCGGGTGGTCGGTCCACAGCAGACCGTCGATGCGCTCGAAGGAGTGCGGCAGGCTCACCCCGGCACCGTTCTCGAGCGCCAGGCCCGTCACGAGATCCGCAAGATCAACCGCGCGCTGCGTCGGCAGGATGGCGGCGGTGTCGATCCGACGGGCGCCGAGCTCGGCCAGTCGTTGCCGCTCGACGCCTTGTCGGCCTAGCGCTCGACCGCGGCGCGGGCCTCGCTCAGTATCCGGGGGCGAGCGACGGCATATGCCCGATGCCGAAGCTGTGCTTCAGCGCGCTCTTCGCCGCGTACCAGCCCGCGAGACCGTGCACTCCCGGCCCGGGCGGGGTCGACGACGAGCACAGGTAGATTCCGGATGCCGGGGTGCGCCACGGGTCGAGCGAGAGCACGGGCCGACGCACCAGTTGCGACAGCGTCGCCGCACCCGCCGCGATGTCGCCTCCGATGTAGTTGGGGTTGTAGTTCTCCATGTCTCGCGCGGTCATGCTCGACGAGGCGAGGATCAGGTCGCGGAAGCCGGGCGCGAACCGTTCGAGCTGCGTGATGATGGCCTCGGTCTGGTCGATCGTCGAGTCCTTCGGCACGTGCGTGTATGCCCAGAGCACGTGCTTTCCCTCGGGCGCGCGCGACGGGTCGAAGCTCGACGGCTGGGCGACGAGCACGTAGGGGTTCGACGTGTGTCGGCCCGACGCGACCTCGGCCTCCGACGCTGCGATCTCGGCTCGGGTGCCGCCCACGTGCACGGTTCCCGCCTTGCGCAGCTCGGCGTTCGACCACGGCACGGGCCCCGAGAGGGCGAAGTCGACCTTGGCGACGCCGTTGCCGTAGCGGAACGTGCGCAGCGCGTCCGTGTAGACGGTGGGCAGCCGTCGTCCTGCGATGTCGGCGACAGCGCGCGGGGTCGTGTCGAAGAGCACGGCCGTCGACGACGGAAGCTGCTCGAGCGACCGGATGCCGGCATCCGTCTCGATCTGCCCGCCGTGGGCCACGAGATCCGCGGCCATCGCATCCACGATCGCCTGGCTTCCGCCGACCGGAACGGGCCAGCCGCGACCGTGTGCGTAACTTCCGAGGCTCAGGGCGGCGGCCGCCGTGACGGGGCTGGGCATCGGCCGGATGGCGTGGGCCGCGACACCGGCGAGCATCGCGGGCGCCACATCGCCCTCGAAACGCAGGTTCCAGGTGGGCAGTCCCTGTTCGAGCACGCGCAGGCCGAACAGAGCTGCCGTGATCGGCTGGCGCGGGGCCATGAGCAGGTTCGATCCGGCGAGTCGGGCGACCTGGTCGGCGCGCTCGACGAGAGGTGCCATGAGCGAGTGGAAGGCGGCCCCGTCGCGTCCGAGTGCCCCGGCGGTGCGGTCGAGGTCGTGATACGCGATGCCGGCGCGGCCGCCATCGAGCGGATGCCCGTACGACACCTCGGGGAGCACGAGGTCGATGCGTTCTTCGAGCCGGAAGCGCTGGAAGAACCCGGAGGCCAGGGCCATGGGGTGCACGGCAGAGCAGACGTCGTGGAGGAAGCCCGGCAGGGTGAGCTCCTTCGAGCGCGCCCCGCCGCCGATGGTGGAGTTCTTCTCGAACACGCGAACCGACAGCCCGGCGCGCGCCAGGGTCACCGCTGCCGCGAGACCGTTCGGACCCGCGCCGACAACGACGGCATCGACTTCGCTCATGCGGCCCAGCCTACGACCGGCGCAGGCGCGAGACGAGCGCGGTGGCCGCCACTGCGGCGCCCCCGACGGCGGCGGTACCGAGGCCGATCGCGGCCGCGGCCATCGTCTTGCGGTGGCCGATCGCCCAGGTCGCCGGGCTGCCGTTGCGGGACTCGCTGCCGAAGATGCCGCGCGCGCCCTTGTCGCCGCTCGCCGGCTCGTAGAGGTTGTTCGGCAGCATGGCCTCGACCTTCTCCGGGGCCTGCTGGCCGTCGTAGGCGGCGTTCGCCAAGTAGTTGTCGAGCCAGCCGGCCACGAAGCGGTTGCCCAGCACGGTCATGATGGTGGGCTCTCCCACCCAGGTGCGTCGCCGGGGGTGGTCGGCGACGTCGGCCACAGCCTTGGCTCCGACCTCGGGCTGGTAGATCGGCTTGACCGGCTGCGGGTGATTCGGAAGCTGCGACTTGACCCAGTTGAACTGGATGGTGTTGAGCGCCGGCATGTCGACCGTCGAGATGCGAACGGGGCTCTTGGCGTGGATGAGTTCGGTGGTCACCGACTCCGTGAAGCCCTGCACGGCGTGCTTCGCTCCGCAGTAGGCGGCCTGCAGCGGGATGCCGCGGTGCGCGAGGGCGGATCCGATCTGGATGACGTGGCCGCGCTCGCGGGGAACCATGCGGGAGAGGGCGGCCCGCGTTCCGTTGACGAAGCCGAAGTAGTTCACCTGGGTGGCGCGCTCGAAGTCTTCGGGGGCGGTCGTGAGGAACTCGCCGAACACTCCGACCATGGCGTCGTTGACCCAGAGCTCGATGGGCCCGAGCTCGTCTTCGACCTGGTCGGCGGCCGACTCGACGGCCTCGCGGTCGGCGACGTCGGTGCTGATGCCCAGCCCGCGGCCTCCGCGAATCCGCACATCCGACACGGCACCCGCCAGCCCGTCCTCGCCGCGGGCGAGGACGGCGACGTCCCATCCCCGATCGGCGAGCTCCCGCACGATGGCTCTGCCGAGCCCGGCGGTTCCTCCGGTGACGACGGCTACTCCACGAGTCATGACAATCCTTCGATTCGTCGGGCGGTGCCGGATGCGGCGCGAACTGTCCCGAGGTATCGAGTCTGTGCCACGGCGGTACGCTGCGCCGCCCCGTCGACAGGATCCGATTCGTGGCGTATGGCGTCGCTCAGTAGGCGAGCTCGGCTCTCGCGAGATTCCCCGTCACGTCGCCGATCAGGTCGTCGAGGCGCGGATTCAGGGCCAGCAGCTCCGTGCCGTCGGCGAGCGCGGCCAGATCGACCCAGATGACGGACGGGCTGAGCGTCGACCAGAAGTAGTACACGCGATTGGTCACGTCGCTGGCCGCATGCCACCACGTGGGGTACACGCCGCCGTCGCTGTACGGCGCTCCCGGAGGAACAGCCGCGTTCTGCGTGACCCGGAACACCCCGGCCACCGTCTCCGCGATGCTCGCGGGCTCGGGCAGGTAGTGCCTGAAGTAGCTCGCCCGCACGAAGCGGTCGAGCGAGGTGATGTCTCCGGGAGGCGTGAGCTCTCCGCCGAACGGGGCATAGCGGGCGAGGTTGGCCAGCTGCTCGTCGAAGTCGGGGGAGTTCGCCATGACGGTGAACTCCTTGCCGTGGTGCACGACCAGCTCGCCGTTGATGGGCTCGATGATCGCCGAGTCGCCCGACGGGTCTTCGAGGGCGAGGTGGGCGCCCATGTACTGCCCCCTGATGGGCGGCGCGATGAGCTGCACGTCGTCGATGTGATCGAGCACCTCGGCGACGGTCGCGAAGTGGTCGAGCACGTACTGCACCCACAGTTCTATGGTGATCGTGGGCGCGCCCGTGCCCGTGGGTGGCTCGATACCGTCGAGGAACAGCGCGTGTGCCGCCAGCCCCTTCTCGTTCATGCCGTCGGACGTGCCGATGTTCCACATGCTGAGAGCGACGCTCGAGTACGTCGACCGCCACGTGGCGGCATCCGACTGCGAGCCGCCCGAGCGTTCGAGGCCACGAGGGTGGAACCACAGCTCGGGCTCGTCGCTCACCTCCCAGTCCATGCAGCGCGAGGTGACCTTCGCGATGGGGTTGTCGTTCCAGAAGACACGGGTGCACATAGGGCCGAGACTACTGCCCACGAACCGCAAGCCCTAGACCCCCGTTCGTGGATGCCGGATGCTGGTGTGTCATGTCGACAAACGTCCGAGAGATGGCCTGTTCGCCCGAGGATGTCTTCGCCGTGCTCGCCGACGGGTGGCTGTTTCCCACGTGGGTGGTGGGGTCGTCGCGCATGCGCGACGTGGAGAAGGCGTGGCCCGCCGAGGGCTCGCACCTGCACCACTCGTTCGGCTCGTGGCCGGCGGTCATCGACGATGAGACCACGATGCACGAATGGGATCCGCCGCGACACATGCTGATCGTCGCCAAGGGCTGGCCCATCGGTGAGGCCTCCGTGCAGATCGACGTGAAGCCTCGGGGCTCCGGATGCGTGGTGCGCATCATCGAGAAGGCCGTCGCTGGGCCGGGAAAGTACATTCCGCCGGCGCTGCTCGACATCGGACTGTACGTGCGGAACATCGAGACGCTCCGCCGACTGGCGTACATCGCCGAGGGCAAGGCCGACGGCAAATAGCACGACCCACACCACCAATCGAAAGGCTCCACCCATGCTGAAAGACCACCCCGTCGACGTTGTGCTGCTCTCGAAAGACCTGGATGCGTCGCGCGAGTTCTATGAGAAGCGACTCGGCCTCGATGTGATCGAGGCCACAGACACCGCCATCACCTATGCCTCGGGCAACACCCGTCTGAAAGTGACGGCATCGACCGTCGGCACGAAAGACGAGCAGACCCAGGCGGAGTGGCGGGTTCTCGACCTGCGCGCCGAGCTCGATGAGCTGAAGCACCGCGGCGTCGAGCCCGAGAACTACGACACCGACGAATTGAAGACGGTCGACGGCATCGCCGATCAGGGTGATGCCTGGGTCGCCTACCTGATCGACCCCGACGGCAACGCGCTCGGCATAGGCCAGGCGAAGTAGGGCGTTCTCAGCAGTCCCCGCTGCGAACATCGCCGAGGCCGCTCGGTATGGCGTGTGCCGTGCCGGCCCACGGGGGCATGTGCAGGCACGGCACACGGGTGGTGTTCGGAGCCCGGGCCGTCAGGGTTTGGGTCGAAGCCCGAAAAAAAGAAAAATCCCCATTTATGAGTATTTGCTGTTAGTTTTTCCCTGTATCGATGGGGGCGTCGATGCATCGCGAACCCGACTGCGGGCAGAAGTCACTGGTGACCTCGGCCGTCGTTCGGACTCACTACAGAGCGCGATGACGCGCCCGACCATCAGGAGAACCACACACAATGACGTCAATTCTCAAGCGCACCTTCGCGGTGCTGGGTGTCGCAGCCCTCACCGCCGCCGGTGTCGCACTCACAGCTGCGCCCGCGCAGGCCCTGCCCGGCTCCGTCACCTTCGAAGAGGGCAACTGCGCCATCAGCACCGGCGAAGGAACGGTCGACGGGCTGGCATTCACGGTCACGAACGCCGACACGACCGATGAAGACCTCACGTACGAGGTCGTCATCAACTTCGACACCGTCGATCAGACGATCACCCTCGGGCCGGGCGAGTCCCAGCGCACGGTGCTCGAGCTTCCCGAAGACGAGAACACCACCGTGCAGGTACGAGGCAACGGAGGCTTCTTCGGAGGCAACCTCGCGTCGGTCGACTGCGTGGGCAACTACAGCCCCGACGTGACCGGCAGCATTGAGGCATCCTGTCTGTTCGACACCGGCGGAACCGAGGAACCCGGTCTCGGTGTGCTGCTGACAGCCGACAACTCGGACGGCGACACTGTGACCGAGTACTACTTCACCGTCGGCGACGTGTCGCTCGAGGGTGGCCAGCTCGACCCGGGCGAGGTGCGCCAGCGATCGACCACTCTCGACGAGGACACCCCGACGCACGTCGAGGTCGGCTCGGTCGACGAAGAGGGCGACTACCGCGTTCTCGCCGAGGCGGACATCACGCTCAACTGCATCGCCGACACCCCCGTGATCACGTCGCCCACGGAGGGACAGGTGCTCATCGGATCGCCGACGACGATCACGGGAACCGGCACCCCCGGTGACCAGATCGCGCTGTTCGTCGTCGAGGCCGCCGTCTTCGACGCGGCCGCCGAGGACGCCGGACCTGCTGCCCTGGCGGTGCCCGTGACGGTGCCCACTGTCGACGAGGATGGCGTTCTGATCTTCGAAGCGACGGTCGACGAGAACGGCGAGTTCGCCGCTCAGACCCCGCTGGCGATCGGTGACTACGTCACCTTCGCCATCGCAGCCCGGGATGCCACCGACGAGTCCGATGCGTCGGTCTCCGGGCAGAGCAACGTCGTGCGCTTCTCGGTCGCCGCCGCACCGGTCGTTCCGGTGAACCCTGCTGTTCCCGCCGGAACCGCAGCCACGGGTGGCAAGACGCTGGCCTCGACGGGCTTCGCACCCGTGCTGCCCATCTCGATCGCGGGCGGTCTGCTGCTCGCCGGTGCCGCGGTCTTCATGCTGCGACGCCGCTCGGCTGAGTAGTTCACCACCAGCAGTGCCCACTGCGGACGAGAGGTACCGGTGCACCGGTCCCTCCAGTCCGCAGTGGGCACTTCTCTGCCTGCGGTCGGCGGCGTAGCATCAGGTCACTGCCGTGCGGAGTGGATGAGCGGGAGGCATCGTGCGCCGAGTGACCTATTCGATGAGCGTGTCGCTCGACGGTTTCGTCGAGGGGCCCGACGGGGACTTCTCCTGGCCCGGCCTGAGCGACGAGGTCTTCGACATCGCCCTCCGCGAGATCAGCGATGTCGGAGTGCATCTCCTGGGCCGACGCCTCTACGAGGCGATGCTCTACTGGGATACCGTCGACATCGACACGCTCCCCGCGCCGCGCCGCGAGTGGGTCACGCGCTGGAACGCCCTGCCGAAGGTCGTGTTCTCTACGACCCTGTCGAGCGTCCAGGGCAAAGCCCGCCTCGCGTCCGGTGGCCTGGCCGACGAGATCGAGCGCCTGCGATCAGGGCCGGATGAGGGCGACATCGCCATCGGCGGCGCCACCCTCGCCGCCGAAGCGGCCAGGCTCGGACTCATCGACGAGTACTACCTGAGGGTGTTCCCCGTGCTCGTCGGGGGAGGGCTGCCGTTCTTCGCCCGAGACGAGCAGCGGCGCGACCTCGAGCTTCTCGAGTCCCGATCATTCGAGTCGGGAGTCGCCTACCTGCGCTACGCGGTGCGCCACTGACGCGCATCCGGAAACGGGGGTTTCGAGTGGCGTCTTCGTGCCCATCCCGCCTCAGCGGATGGGCATCACGGCGCCACTCGAACCCTTCGGCTAGCCCAGTTCGGGCAGGATGTGCTTCACGATCGTCTCGAGCAGGTGGGCGTTGTAGTCGACCCCCAGCTGGTTCGGAATCGTGACCAGCACGGTGTCGGCGTCGCGCACGGCCGCGTCGTCGAGCAATTCCTTGACGATGGCGTCGGGCTCGCCCACGTAGCTCTTGCCGAAGCGGGCGATCCCGTTGTCGAGGTAGCCCACCTGGTCTTCGCGGTCGCGGCTCATGTCGCCGAAGTAGGCGCGGTCCTGATCGGTGGTGATCGGCAGGATGCTGCGGCTCACCGACACGCGCGGCTCGCGTTCCCAGCCGGCGTCCTTCCATGCGGCGCGGTACAGCGCGATCTGCTCGGCCTGGAGGTCGCCGAACGGCACGCCGGTGTCCTCCGAGAGAAGGGTCGAGCTCATCAGGTTCATGCCCTGCTCGGCCGTCGACACGGCGGTCGCCCGTGTGCCCGATCCCCACCAGATGCGGTCGGCCAGACCCGGCGACTGGGGCAGGATGCCGAGGGGCTGGCTCACGCCCGTCATCTGCGGGTTGCTCATGGCCACGCCGGCATCGGTGATGGCCGCGCGGAACAGTTCGGTGTGCGCCCGGGCGAGGTCGGCATCCGTCGTGCCGTCTTGCGGAACGAAGCCGAACGACTCGGAGCCGCGGAGCGCGGTCTCGGGTGATCCACGGCTCACGCCGAGCTGCAGTCTGCCGCCCGAGATGAGGTCGGCGGTCGCGGCCTCTTCGGCCATGTAGAGCGGGTTCTCGTAACGCATGTCGATCACGCCGGTGCCGAGCTCGATCTTCGAGGTGCGGGCGGCCATGGCCGAGAGCAGCGGAAACGGCGACGCGAACTGTCGGGCGAAGTGGTGCACGCGCATGTACGCGCCGTCGACGCCGATCTCCTCGGCGGCCACCGCCAGCTCGATCATCTGCAGGTGCGCGTCTGCTGCGGTTCGCGTCAGCGATCCGGGGATCGGCTTCCAGTGACCGAAGGAGAGGAACCCGATTTTCTTCATGTTCATGTGAACGCATGAACGCGAGCGTGTATTCCTCGCGCCCCGTCCAGCGAACGGGCGCATTAAGAGGACGTAAACAATAAAAGGCACAGCCGCAACCGATCCAAATCCCAGCCGGTCACGAATAGTCTGTCGTCTAGCAGACCTGCGAGAGGACCACCCGGAATGCGCGTTTTGAGTTACAACCTTCGGAACAACAGTGCCAGCGGCGAACTCGCAGCCCTCACCGATGACTTCGATGCCGACATCTTCTGTGTGCAGGAGGCCGACACCGCCTCGCTTCCGTCGACGATGGGGCACCTCACCATGTCGCACGCCACCACGGAGAACCGGCTCGGCCTCGCGCTCTACTATCGGGCCGAGCGCTTCTCCGTCGAGGACAGCACCACCTTCACCCTCAAGAAGTCCATGCACGACAGGGTCATGTCTCCCGGCACCCAGCGCCTGCTCGGTGCCCGGTTGCATGATCACGAGACCGACCGCTCCTTCGTCGCCGCGTCGTTCCACGCCGCGCCGCTCACGGCATCCAATTCTCTGCGTCGAACCCAGATCACTGCCGCCCACGAAGAGCTGCAGCGTATCGGCGTCGACATTCCCATTCTCATGGTGGGCGACTTCAACTACCCGCTGTTCCAGAACAAGCTGCGCGCCGGTATCAAGGATTCGGGTTACGAGCTCTCGCTGAGTGACAGCGTGACCTACCTGCGCTACAAGTGGGTGCGCGGCCACTTCGACTTCGTGACCTCGAACGGGTTCCGCATCGACGAGGTCAAGACGCTTCCGCAGGGCGACTCCGACCACCTGCCCATTCTGGTGAAGGCCGAGTACGACATGGCCGGGGTCGTCGGCGACTAATCGTCCGGCTCCGTCGACGTGGGCATGCGATCCGGCGCTCGCGGACGGGATGGCTCGTCCGCGCGCCGAGCCACCTTCCGGCCGGCCGAGAAACCGGCACGTCGTCTCGCCGTGGTGGCCGCGGCGATTGTCGTCGTCGCGGCTGCGTCGTCGTTCGCGCTGATGATGGGCGGCGAACCTCAGCGGGAGTTGGTCGAGGGTTCCGTTCGGCACATTCCGGTCACCGAGGAGGTCGCTGCGCCCGCGGCGCCGACCCCGACAGTTCCCGTCTCGGTGCTCAGCGATTCGCACGCGTACTTCGCCGAATCATGGTGGAGGCAGACGGTCGTGGCGAATGCCGTCGAGGGTGCGTCGCTGGGCGCGTTCGCGTCACAGCCCGGAGCGGTCGCTGCGACCATCGCATCCGGTCTCGATGAGGCCACCGCCGCCGCGCAGAACGGCTACGTGCTCGTGCAGGCCGGAACCAACGACCTGCGCGCCGGTCGCTCGCCTGCCCAGGCGGCGGCCGACATCCAGAGCCTGTGGGCGGGTGTACGCGAGCGCGGGTCGACGCCGATCGCTGTGCTCGTGCCGCCGTCGGCCGAAGTCGGTGCCGAGGTCATCGAGCTCAACCGGCTGCTGGCCGGGGCGGCTCGTGCCGACGGCATCGCGATTCTGGATGTCTACACGCCGGTCGCGGACGCGGGCGGCGGCTGGCAGGCGGGCATGTCGGACGACGGCACGCACGCGAACCTCGCCGGCGCGTCGCTGCAGGCGAACGAGGTGATCGCGCAACTGCCCGGGATCCTGGCCGGAAGGCTGGGCCAGCTGGCACCCGTCCCCTGACCCCCGCCGTTCCCTGAGCGACCCCGTTCCCTGAGCCTGTCGAAGGGACCCCCGAAGCCCTACCCCTGCTGCGACTCGGCGAAGTCGCGCCGGATCGCGGCCAGCGCCCCGGGTGACAGCTCGAAGCCGATCGGATGTCCGGGGTTGACCACGATGCCCACCTCATCGGCGACGCTCGCCACGAAGCGTCCGCCGGTGAGGGTGACCGCATGCGGTGCGACCTCGAGGTACTCGGCCGGCACGCGTCCGAGGTCGGTGAAGAGCGGCAGCATGGGCGCCCCGTCGGTCGTGCTGAGAACCAGGGGACTGAACCCCTGTGACGCGTCGGCGGATGCCTCGGTGCGGCTCAGTGCGTAGACCGGGGTCGTGAGAAAGGCCGAGATGAAGACCGTCTGCCGCACCTCGCCCCGGATGCCGTCGAGCATGGACTGCTCGAGCTCGTTGTGCACGGGGTCGGCCGCGAGGCGGGCGTCGAAGTCGGATGTGCCGGCGGAGTTTGTCACCCGTCAAGCGTATCGAGCGCGGCTACCCGATCAGCGCAATCGTGCTGTCACCGAGACGCTGCGGTGCGCCGCGCCCTCACGGCGAAGCCGCCGCCGACCAGCAGCAGGGCCAGAGCCAGCCCTCCCACGAGAGGCCCGGCATCCAGGCCCGTGTTGGCGAGCGCGGGCTTCGGCGCGACCGCGGCGGGTCCGGATGCGACGGGGTCGGTCGTCGGGGTGACGGTCGGCACGACCGCGGGGAACGCGGCGTCGAATGCGAGGCTGACGGAATCGGTGAGGAACGTCTCACCCAGCGCGTTCGGGTGCAGCGATGAGGCGAAGCCGGTCTCGCTGAGCGTCACGCCGTTGATGTACGGCGTTCCAGCGGAGGCGCAGGCGCTGTGACCGGCGCTGCCGGCGAAGGTCGGAAAGTAGGTGAAGCCGGCATTGGCCGCGGAGGCCTGGATGGCGGCATCGAGCTTCTGCTCCGTTGCGCGCAGGTAGGCCGTGTCGATCGTGGTGAAGGGGAACGAGTTCGGTGTCGTGAAGGCGTCGGTGAAGCATCCGGCTTCGGGAATCGTGTCGGGGAACAGTCCCGGGTACCCGACGACGAAGACCGTGGCGTTTGGAGCCGCGGCGGCGATCGCCGCGTAGGTGATGGCGAGGTCGGGGGCGACCTGCGCCGCGATCCTGGCGGCCAGGAGGTCGACCTGTGCGTTGTAGAGGCTTGCGCAGTTCTGCGCCGGCGGATTGGCGAAGACCAGCGGGCCGTCGGGGCCCGCCGCAATGCACGACCCGGCGATCTCTTGGAAGCCGAGGTCGTTGCCGCCGATGGTGATCGTCACGATGTCGGTGTCGGCGGAGAGAGCCTCGATCTGGGGGCCGACCCCGGCATACTGCGAGGTGACGGACACGTCGTCGGTCGTGGCACCCGAGCAGGAGACGTCGGTGAGTGACAGGCCGTAGGCCGCCGCCAGCTGGTGGGGGAAGTTGACCGCGCTCTGGCCGCATTCCGGAATGGGCAGGGCGGTGCCCGGCTCCAGCCCGAGGCCGGCCGAGTACGAGTCTCCGAGCGCGACGTAGTCGAGGCCCGCGGTCACCTCGGGCACGCCGGGTGCGGGTGCCGCCGTCGAGACCGAGGCGGTGAGCATCGATCCTGCGGCCAGGCCCAAGGTGATGATGGCGGCGCTGATGAAGCGGGCACGCGTGTGCCCGGAAGTGCTGTGTGACGTCATTGTGGAGTCCCCCTCAGCGGACATACTACGGGTTGTAACGGGTGCGCCGCTCGCCGCATTCGTCAGATGCCCGAGGGCGACACGAACGCACCGATCTAGGCGATGCCCGCCCGCTGCGCGATGTCGGCGGCGGCTCGCCTCGAATTGACGCCCAGCTTTCGGTAGAGGCTGCTCGTCGTCGTCTTCACGGTGTTCTTGCTCACGAAGAGAGTGTCGGCGATCGACTGCAGCGACTGGTCGGATGCCAGATGGACGAGCACCTGGCGTTCCCGACGGGAGAGCGATGCGAGGGCTGCCCCGGTCGTCGCGGTCTGGTCGGTCGAGACCGCCGGGGAGTGAACGGAAAGCCCTGTCGACGCGGAGAGTTCGAGCAGGTGGGCCGGGGCGATGATCGAGTAGTTGCTGTAGAGCCGCTCGATCTCGATGATCGCATGAGCCGTCGTGAACGACGTCGCCGCTGCCTCGGATCGTCCGAGACTGAGTCGGGCCGCCGCGGCGAGGAGCTTGGCCGCGGACTGCAGCCGCGGGCCGCGATCCTCCTGAAGCGCACGGGCGGCCTCATCGAGAGCGGCGTGCATCGAGCCGGCGCGGTAGGCCGACACGGCCGACATGAGGTGGGCGAAGGCCGAGGGATCGGAGTCGCGCTCGACCGGTGTGGTGTTCCTGCCTCGAATCGTCGCCAGCCCGTCGTAGGCCGCAACCAGATACCGCGCGAAGGCGCCGCTGCGTCGCAGAGCCTCCGGTTGGCTCAGGCGCTGCGCGTCGAGAAGGGTCTCGACCTGCACGATGTCGGCCTCGCTGTGGGCAGCCCAGGCCCTGACCCACGCTTCGGCCGCCCAGTACTCGCCGATGGGAACGGTCGCCAGCTCGGCCAGGTGCCCCGGTATCGAATCGGAGTCGCATCGATCGATCGCGACCAGAGCCGCGGCAAGATGGAGCGGGGCGTCGTATCTCGATCCGATCGTGGTGATCTGTCGACCTCGGGCGATCCAGGACTCGGCCTCGTTCAGCCGTCCGTGGTCGGCGTGAAGCCAGGCCAGCGATGCCGCGGCCCGCCGCGCGATCAGCGGCTGGCCCGTCAGATTCGACAGCTCCCACGCCTCCTCGTACTCCAGCACACCGCCGACATCGGCCACCTCGAACGATCGCCCCCACTGCAGCAGCAGATGGGGCAGCTCCATCTGTCGCTCGGCGCGCTCGGCGGCCGTGATCTCGTTGAGGATGCGACGACCTTGCCGGGCCGATCGCACAGCGTCGGCCAGTCGCCCGTTCGTTCGATATCCGGCGGTGCGCCCCGCCGAGTTGATCATGACGTCGAGCGGTTCGGACTCGTCGTCGGAGCGCCCGCCCTCAGCGATCGCGATGTCGTGGAACCGCCGGGGGTCATCGCCGCTGATGACGTGCTGGAGGTAGTTGACGGCGACGAGGAGGCTGGGAATCTCGACGAAGGCCTCGCCCGGCAGGTTTCTGATCGAGGCGAGAAGGGCCTCGGGGCGACTGGTGACGAAGCGATCCCAGTGGGCCGACTGCAGCGCGAGCCCGGCACGCCACCCCCGCGTTCGCGCAGCCTCTGCCACCGCCGCGGGCAGGGCTTCGGGTGAGAGGGACTCTCCTTCGTGCGGCGCCTGGCTGCTCTGCGCAGAACGAGGGTCGCTCAGGTTGTCGTCGATAGCAGCACCGGGGTCTAGGGCTCAACATCTCACCGGATGATCCGGCCGACTACAAGTCTCTCACGGCCCCCAGATGTGGGTAATTGTCACGCGCAAGGAACTCGCCTCGAGGCCGCTCGGTTGCGATGATGGAGCATGACCGATGGGCAGAACGAACTGCGGGCGATCGCTCGATCACTCTACGAACTGCCGCCGTCTCGTTTCACTGCGGCTCGCAACGAAGCGGCGTCGGAGGCATCGAAGAACCCCGCCCTGCGCGCACTCGCGCCCACCCTGAAACGGCTGCCCAAGGCATCCCCGACCGCCTGGGCCGTGACCGCGCTGGCCCGCGACGACGCAGAGTTCTTCGACAGCCTGCTCGATCTCGGTCGACGCCAGCGCGAGGCGCAGTCCGCCCTCGACCCCGTCGAGATGCGCTCGCTCGGCGCCGACCGCCAGCGGCTCGTGGCCGACGCGTCGTCACGGGCGCGTGAACTCGCCGTGCGGGAAGGAGTCGTGCTGAGCGGCTCAGCGCTCATCGAGGTCGGTCAGACTCTGCAGGCGGCGATGACCGACGAGGATGCCGCGGCCGCGGTGCGCGGTGGGCTCCTGGTGCGCGGTCTCACCGTCTCGGGGTGGGAGCCGGTGGCGCTCGCGGGTGCCGAGGCCCTTCCGGCTGACGGGGTGCCCGAGCCGGCCGGCCGAACGACGGGCCGTGCACGGTCGAGGCGGGCGAACGCATCCGAGGCCGCCACCGAGGCGGCGGCCCGGGAGCGCAAGCAGGCCGAGGACCTGGCCTGGCAGGCCGTCGACGACGTCGCGGTCGCGCGGGCCCGGGTCGCGGAGGTCGACGACACCCTCGCCGGACTCGCGGAGCGTCGCACGGAGCTCGAGGCCGAGCGGGCGGAGATCGAGGAGCAGCTCCGAGGTGTCGAAGCCGACCTGGCCGAGGTGTACCGCGACACCCAGCTGGCGAATCGCGAGAAGAAGTCTGCGGAGCGCGATCACCTGCGCGCGACCCGCAGGGCGAAGCAGGCCCAGGAGAAGCTCGATCAGCACGGGTGACCGCGTCGAGGGTGAATACGAAGGTGAAAGACCCCCGTATCTCCTCGACAGATGTCGAGAATTCCTTACCTTGAATACTGAAGCGCCGGCCCAACCCCCAAATGGGCCGGCGCTTCCTTGTATGTCAGGCCTGACGCGACTACTCCGCCCGGCGCTGTCGACGCCACACGGCGGCGGCCGCGAGCGCGGCTCCGAGCAGCAGCAGGATGCCTGCGGTCCAGATGATCGGCGCGGGCGCCGATCCCGTGGATGCGAGCGTTCCGGAGCCGCCTGCTCCCGCGGCCGCTGTCGAGACGTACCGGAAGGTCGTCGTGCTCGTAGCTCCTCCGGCCGTGGTGACGGTGACGACCGCGTTGCCGGCCGCGCACGGAGGGGTGCGGAAGGTGAGCACGGTGCCGTCGGCGTTCACCGACACGTTCTCAGCGGCGATGGTGACCCCGCAGATCGTCACCGTGGTCGCTCCGGGAACGAAGCCCGAGCCGCCGATCTTCACGGTCGTGCCCCCGGTGGTCGGCCCGGAGCCCGGTGTGATCGTGGTCGAGGTGGGCGGGGCCACATAGAGGAACGCGTCGTCGACACGCTCGGCGTCGTCGCCCGACGTGATCAGAACCACGTCGGTGAAGCCCGCCGGGTTCGCGGGAGTGACGACGACGATGCGTGTGTCGGTCGGCTCGCCCACGATCGTGGCCTCGGCGTCGCCGAAGAACACCTGGGTCACGTCGGCGAGGTCGGTGCCCGTGATCGTCACCGTGGTGCCGCCCGCGGTCGGTCCCGATGACGGGGTGATTCCCGTGACCTGGGGAGAGTCGGCGGACACGTAGAGGAACTGCTCAGGAGAGGTCACGTCGTTGTCGCCGCCGAAGTTCACGACGACGTCGGCGAGCCCCGTTCCCGGGGGAGTCTCGATGACGATCGAGGTGCCGTCGTCGGAGATCGAGACGATGTCGGCGTCGTCGCCGCCCACCGTCACGCCCGTCGCTTCGCCGAGACCGGTGCCGGAGATCGTGACCTCCGTGCCGCCGGCGTCGGGACCCTCGTTCGGCGAGATGCCCGAGATCGACGGCTCGACGTAGAGGTAGGGGAGCGTGGCGGCGCTGCCCGGGTTCGCGACCGAGACCACGGCGTCTCCTGCTGTGTTCGCGGGGGTCACTGCGGTGAGCGAGGTTCCCGCCTCGTTGGGCACGATGTCGGTTGCGGCGATGCCGTCGAAGGTCACGGTCGTGGATGCGTTGAAGCCGGTTCCGCTGATCGTCACGGTCTGCCCGCCGAACGTCGGCCCCGACGGGGGAGTGATGCTCGAGAGCGTCACCGGAACGATCGCGGGCGTCTCGCACTCGGCGTTGGCCAGGGTGATCGTGGCGGCGATCTGGTTGACCAGCTCGATCTCTCCGACCGTGCCGGTGAGGAAGACGCGCGCGACGAGCGCGCTCGCGGTGGCGGCGGTGGCCGTCGCGTCCTCGATCTCCTGCACCTCGACCCGGAGGGTCACGCCGGCGAGGGCTCCGACGGCGTCGCCCTCGAGGGTGGTCTCCGTGCTCACGATGTCGCCCGACGAGACGTCGACGCCGACCTGGTCGAGAACGTTCAGGTTCGCGATCTGAGCGACCGCGGTGGCGTCCTGGCCCACGACGCAGGTCGTGTCGGCGGTCACCCCGCTCAAGGTCAGAAGATCGAGGCCGAGCAGGTCGACATCGGCGGTGGCGATCGCCGCACTCGATGACGATCCTGCAGGACCTGTCGTCGAGGTGGAGGTCACGCCGTTGACGTCGATGCCCGCGAGCAGGGCGTCGATGAGCGTGTAGTCGTCGGTGGGCGACGTCTGCGTGCCCGGCGCGGTCACGGCGGTCTGGCCGACCGTGGTCTCGTCGAGGACGATCTGGATGCCGGCGATGTCGACCGTCAGTTCGGCCTGGGCGCCGTAGGCCGATGCGTCTCCGGGTGCTGCGAGTGCGGGACCCGCCACCACGAGAGTCGTTCCCGCCACGAGTGCGGCGGTCACCCCCGTCGCAAGCAGGCGTCGTGCGATGCGTCGTTGCATGTGTGTTTGCTCCTTTGCAAACCCGGCGCTCCCCTGGGGCCGGATGCGATCACGCTACTCAGCGCTGATACCCCCCGATTGGGGAGCCGACGATTTCAGTAGTGCGTGTTAGCGTCCCCGGCCTGACGGCGACGGTCGACGCCGGTGCCCACGCACTACGGGTATGTCACGCGAGCGCTACGGAATAAACACGGGGTACTACCGAGCCCCGGTACGGGCGCTACGGGACTGTCCTCGCACCACTACTCGAAGTGCTCTCAGGCGCCCCATCGTGAATTCTCCTCATGTCATCGTTCAACCCTCAGAGGCCACATAGGGGCGGCTTCATCTAGTTCGGGGAGATCAGTCATGTCACAGTCATCAGAATTCGAAGCGCCGGAGACGCCGGCCGGTTCGTCGCTCAGAAAGCGTTCCACGAGGCAGAAGGCGTTCGCCGTTCTCGCCGCAGGTCTTGTGCTGGGTGTCGGCGCAACCGTGACACTGGCCGTGTGGAACGACTCGGAGTGGGTCGTCGGTGGAACGGCCGGAGTCGATGGCGACCCGGGCACTCCGGGCGTGGGCACCAGCACCTTCGAAGTCCAGCAGAACACGAGCGTCGACTTCGACGCCGACGCGTGGACCGACGAGGAGACCAACCCCGGCGGCTCGCTGACCTTCACCACCGGTGCCCTCACGCTCACCCCGGGTGATGCCATCTACGCGCCGGTCTCGCTCAGTACGACCGATGGCTCGGTCGCCGCGCCTTCCGTGCGCCTCAGCGGAGCGGTCGCCGCGACGAACATCCCCATCGACGACCCGGGCAACCTGCTCACGGCTGCCCTCGAGCTGCGCGTCGTTGTGGCGACGGGCGCACGAGATGCCGATCCAGCCGCCTGCACCGCTGCAGCCTTCGGCCCCGCCGCGACCTACGTCGTGGGCACGGCAGACGAGGCCGCCGGGCTTGCCACCGCCAGCACCGTCGTCAGCGCCCTCGCAGCAGACTCGGGCGACCAGCTCAACTACTGCTTCCAGGTCTCGCTCCCCGATGACGCGCCCGACACTCTGCAGGGTCGAGCGGTCGCTCCCGCCTGGCAGTTCGTGTCGGCCTCCGAGCTCGACTAGCGGTCCGCATCACACCACCCGAGACCGACTGACCGGAAAGGCGATTCACATGACGCGAGTCGCCGAGTTCCGCGAGACCCACCGTGGACATCCCCATGCGCACGGTGGGTCTCGTCGGCCGGGGCGACTCAGGATCGTCGCCTCCCGAATCCGAGATGTCGCGCTCGCGGCCGCCGGAGTCGCCGGCCTCGCCGCCATCGCCTGGGGCATAGCCACTCTGTTCTTCGGATTCTCGCTCGTGACCTTCGCGACCGGATCCATGGCCCCGACGATTCCGGCGGGATCACTGGCTCTAGTCCGCCAGGTTCCGGCCTCAGAGCTCGAGGTCGGGCAGGTCGTCACCCTCCAGAGAGGAGGGGAGCGGCTGCCGATCACCCACCGCATCACGCGCATCGAGCCCGACCCGAACGTGCCGAACGGTCGCATCGTCTCGATGCAGGGCGATGCGAACACGATTCCCGATCTCTTCCCGTACCACGTGAAGACCGGAAAAGTCGTTCTCGGCTCGATCGCCGGCGGGCAGGCCGTGAGCGATGCGATGGGCAGCCCGGTCACCCTCGTCGTCGTGACTCTCGGCGCCGGCGCCCTCGTTCTCTGGGCCTTCTGGCCCCGCACCCAGCAATCCAGCACCACCGAACCACGAAGAGGTGAGAGACGCCATGCGCGTTGAACCCGCATCCGCGAGACGCCGAGCAGCGACAGCGCTCGCCATGGTCTTCGCCGTACTGCTCATGGTGGCGGGCATCGCGCTCGTCTCCGCCCGGGCATCCGCGGCCCTCGTTCTGCCGGGTGATCCCGACCCGCAGCCCGGCGCCCCGGGGTATCTGACGCTCGAGACGTCGCCCGATCCGCTGCAGTTCCTCGACATGAGCCCGGGAGACGTGGGGTACGGGCAGATCGAGATGACCCTCGAGACGGCGACGACCGCGCGTATCGCCCTCGAGATGTATGCCGGGGGAGAGCTGCTCACCCACCCCAACGGTGTGGTCATCTCCATCGCCTCCTGCGACGCGGCCTGGACAGGCATTCCCGCCGAGCCGGTCACCTTCGATCCGGCAGACCCCGGATGCGGCGACAATCCGCAGGCGATCACCTCTGTCGGGCCGGGTGCCGGATCCGACGGAACACCATTGTTCGACCTGGGCACGCTCGACGCCGGAACCCCCCGCTTCATCCTGGTCGAGGTGCGGATGCCCGACGTCTCCGCCAGTCGCGACGAGAGTCTCATGGGGCTCACGGGCGACTTCGCCTTCCACGTTCTCGCCGAGGGCGACGACGTGGTGCCGACCAATCCCACGACCACGCCGGGCGCCCCGGCAACGCCGGGCACCTCGGGTTCGGGTACGAAGGGTCCGGGTGGGCTCGCCAACACCGGACTCGACGTCCTCGCCGTTGTCCTCATCGGCTCCGGGGCCATCGCACTCGGAATGATCGTGCGTCACCGCCGAACACTCACGCCACGACGAAGGAGCGCGTCATGACCCCGCGCAGCACGACCCGCCGCACCCTCTCGCGCTCGGCCACGCGCCGACTCGTCGGAACCCTCGCGGGGGTTGTCGCCATCACCGTCTCGGTGGCGACGTCGATCACGGCGGCCCCGACAGACGCCTCCTGGCTCGATGCCGAATGGGACTCGTCGACCATCGGTACGCTCGACTGCGGACCCGACGGCTCGCCCTTCACGACGCGGGCATCGGGCAAGCTGCTGGGCGGAAGCCTGGCCGGTATCGACCTCGACGATCTCGCTGAGCTCGACGGTATCAGCGGGGTGAACGACGCATCCGGTGTCGCGATCACGCCCCCGCCGCCGCAGTCGAACTCGCTGGGCGAGAACGCCTACGCCAACCCGCTCACGGTCACGGCGCTCAGTACTCTGCAGGCCAGCCTGGGCGACCTGCTGCTGCTTCCGCTCAATGCCGACCTCGGTGTCGACAACAGCTACGTGCAGGTCAACTCCGATGGAACATCCACCGGTGCGACCGGCGCGGTGAGCAACAGCGGGGCCATCCAGACGACGGCCAGTCAGCCCGGCCCTAACCCGCCCACGTTCGCCACCCTCCAGCTGAGCACCATCGTGCAGTCAGCCCTCGGACAGAGTCTGAGCACCGTCGTTTCCGGCCTCGCCGACGCGTCGCTCGACGTGGGCGCGGTCGCATCGAGCGCAACGCTCGATGCGTGCGCCGCCACCTGGACGGGCTCGATCGTCTCATCGCTCCAGCGCCAGTACGCCGTGGCGGGAGTGGACCTCGACCTCACATCTCCCACGGTCGGCACTCTCGTGACGAACACGAGCTCCGTGATCACGGGACTCGACGGCACGGTGGAGGGTCTTGCAGGCAACGCGGGAGTGCTGTCATCGCTGACGACCGGGCTCACCGGTCAGCTCAACGCCCTGCTGAACACGCTCGGACTCGGGTTGGGGTCGATCACGATCAGCAACCTCGCCGTCGGTATCGATCTCGACGACGTGAACGGGCTGCTCGACGACACCATCTCCGACGACGCCGGCATCGTGAGCATCGATCTCGTGACGGGACGGATCTCTGTCGATCTCGACGGTCTGCTCGGGGCGGCCTACGGCACGACGGGCATCAACGGGCTCCCCGCCAACACGCAGCTGCTCATCAACGACGAGATCCTCAACGCGCTCACGGCGGCGACGACCGAGGCGCTCGTCAACTGGGTCGACGATCTGGAGGGCGCCATCAGGGCGGCGCTCGAATCGATGACCGTGTCTGCCAAGGTGGTCGTCAACGTGCTTCAAGGGTCAGGCCCCCCTGTCGCCTCGATCACGTTGACGATCCCCGAGGTCTCGCTGGCCGCTCTCACCGCCGGCACGCCGCTCGTCACCACGTCGATCTCCCTGGCGGGAGGCGCGGCCTGCAACGTCGTCACGGCCATCCTGTGCGGACTGCTCAACACCCTCGCCGGAGGATTGGCGGCGAACGTCTCCGCGTCACTCGGAACGGCGCTGAATTCGGCGCTCTTCACTCCCGTGACCGGTGTTCTCGCCACGACCAGAACGGCGCTGCTCGCGCTGACCACCCCCGTGGTCACGCTCGTATCGAATGCGACGGATGTGCTGTTCGGAGAGGACTCCCTCCTGTCGCTGACCGCGAATGCGCAGAACACTCCGAACCCGGCTAACGGCAACCCGGAACCTGCATGGACGGTCGATGGGCCGGATGCGGCGACGAGGTCGACGGGGCAGTACGACGTGGCCGCCCTGCGGCTCACCGCGGAGGGAACTGCGGTGCAGCTCGACCTGGCGCGGTCGTCGGTGGGATCGAGTGCCCCGCGCTAGCCGATCTCCCGGAGCCGTGTGCGGGAGTCGGCCGGCGTGGCCGCCTCGGCGTGCGGGGCGATCCACCGGCTCTCGGCCGTGAGCCAGCGGATGCACAGACCGGCCAGCAGCGAGCCGAACCCGCCCACGGCGAGGTCTCCGATGGTGTCGGTGTAGCTCACGAAGATGGCCGAGTCGATGAAGGTGTGGCCCGCCCACTCTCCCATCTCCCAGAGCACCCCGGCGGCGAGCCCGAACACCGTCGTCAGGAGCGCGGAGCGGAGCAGCGACGGCGTTCCCGCCGTGACGTCGGGCACGACGCCCGTTCGCGCCGCCACCACGAAGAACAGCGCGGCGAGCAGTCCGTTGGCGGCGAAATGGATCACGATGTCGAGCCAGTCGATCGACGTGTACAACTCGAAGACGCCGCTCCAGGCGGCCACGAGCAGCGTGCCGCCCACCGCGATGTCGAAGCCGGGGCGCAGCCCGAGAAAGCGCGGCACGAGCATACCGAGCAGTGTGAGCGCGAAGACCGCAACCTCCACGAACCCCCAGTGGATGCCGCCGATGGCGATGCTGACGACGCCGAGCACGCGAAGAGCGTCGGCCGTCAGTTCCGCACCGCCGCGCGGTCGCCGCAGGAAGGTCTCGGTGATCACGCTCGAAGATTACCCGGCGGTGCCCTGCGCGGGCAGGGCCTTGCCAGGACGCACGAGAACCTGCACGGGCTCATGGTCGGATGCGGCGGCGGCGTCGAAACGCGAGGCATTGATGGCCGCCTCGCGCACCTCGATGCCGGGGCTCACGAGAATCCAGTCGATGCGTTTCGTGCCGGTCTTGGGCGTGCGGTAGTTCGAGAACGTGCCCCACGGGGGCGTGAGCCGCACGCCGGCCGCGGTCCAGGCATCCACGAGCGGCCCGGCGTCGCCGGCGATCGCCTCGAACGGGGCCGTGCCGACGTCGGTGTTCGTGTCGCCCATCACGATGACGGGCTCGTCGCTCGACGTGGCGAGCGCGGCGAGCTGCTCCGCCGAGTGCAGCCGGGCCCTCCGTGCGATGTGGTCGAAGTGGGTGTTGATCACGCGCAGCGGCTCACCAGTCTTCACGTCGATGAACCGGGCGACGACCGCGACGCGCGGAATCATGTTGCCCCAGGAACGCGACCCCGCGACATCCGGTGTCTCTGACAGGGCGATCTGGCGCCAGCTCTCGAGATGCAGTCGGCGCGAGTCGTAGAACAGAGGGCATCCCTCGCCGGTGCCGTCGGCGTTGCGTCCGTAGCCGATGCGGCGGTAGTGGGGCCCGAGCACAGCCGAGATGAAGAGGGCCTGGTCGGGCAGCGCCTCTTGCGTTCCGAGCAGAGTGGGGCGCTCGCGAGAGAGCAGCTGGCGGATCAGCGGCTGCCGCCTCGACCAGAGGTCGGGGCTTCCGGGGGCGTTCTGCCTCATGCGGCGCCGGATGTTGTAGGTCATCACATGCAGATCGGGTGCGTGGGCTTCGCCGAAGATCGGGGCGTCTGTCATGGGGTCAGCGTAGGCCGGGATGCGGGGCTGTTGCTGAGGGCTGTTGCAGAGCGCTGTTGCTGTGCGAGTCGTGCGTCAAGGGGGTCACCCCCGGCTCCCCCTGCCCGTAGCGTCGAGGAGGTACAGACAAGTTGATACCGCACTACGAGGAGTTGTTCACATGCCCCAGATCATCGAGACCGTCGACGTTTCTGTTCCCGTTTCCGTCGCCTACAACCAGTGGACTCAGTTCGAGGAGTTCCCCAAGTTTCTCGACGAGGTCGAGTCGATCCAGCAGGTGACCGACACCCTGACCGAGTGGAAGATCAAGGTCGGCCCCGTCGAGCGCACGTTCGAGGCCAACATCACCGAGCAGCACCCCGACGAGCGCGTCGCCTGGACGAGCACCGGCGGCGAGGTCGACCACGCCGGCGTCGTCACGTTCCACAAGCTCGCTCCCACCGAGACCCGCGTGACCGTGCAGCTCGACTGGGAGCCCACCGGCCTGCTCGAGAAGCTCGGTTCGGCTGTGGGTGTGGGCGGCCACGCGGTGAAGAAGGACCTGAAGAACTTCAAGGAGTACATCGAGTCGGAGGGCCACCCCGACGGAGCATGGCGCGGCGACGTCGAAGCCTGATAGCTCGCACAGCACGAGAGGCCACCCCACTCGGGGTGGCTTTTCTCGTGTTGGCTGCAATCCGATTCCGCTGCCGCGCCGAATCGTGAGAATACGTCGTTTACCGGGCCCTGTGAAGTCCCTTGTGCCAGAACACGACGCTCTGTAGCGTTGCTGCAAATACACTGAGAATCACTCAACCTACCGTGATCGCGCCTGCGATCAGCAGAAGGAGCGAAACACCACCCATGTCTTCCGCCATCATCGAACGTCACGGCCCTCGTCGCGCGTACATCCTCCAGACGGACGGCGCCGAGAGAACGAGCCGCCTCGCCACGGTCTATCGCATGAGCGACGGCTGGCACGCGAAGCTCAGCGACGACCACACGAGAGACGGCTGGTCGGGCCCGTATGGATCACCCGAAGAGGCCTTAACGCAGATCGTCGCCTGACGAGACTGCGCAGAGATTCGACAACTAACTGACTGATCCTTATCTTTAGAGAAGAAGGCGTCGGCTCGCCCCTCAGCTCGAGCCGCCGTTTCTCACCCAGACTCTCTGCGCACCGGTTTTCTCCAACGGATGCGGCTCGCCCCTTATCTGCTCGGATGCCATGATCGCCCCTGTGCCTGCACGTGCCCACGCCAACATGTCTGCAACGGAGCGCGAGCTCACGTTCGACTCCCTTCTCGCCGAGTTCGGCGAGGCGGAGGAGGTCGAGGCACCCGTAGCGGAGTTGGCGCCCGCGAAGTTCGAGATGCAGTCGGCCCCGGTTCCGGATGCTGCCGCCCCGAGGTCGGCCTTGCCCGGTGCCCCTGAGGCTGCGCGGCCCACGTGGGCCGCGCGGTCTCGCGCCCTGCTGTCGCGCCCTGTTTTCTCGCGACCCCTTCTGTCGCGGCCTGTCCTGTCCCGACTGCGGGCGAAGGCGTCTCCTGAGGTGCTCAAGCTCAGCGGCCTGATCGTGGTCGCCGCGCTCAGCCTGACCCTGGTCTTCGTCGCGCTCTCTCGCGCGTGATCCATCCGTCAGAAAACGCGCGTAATCGGGCCGCAAAGAGCGTTTTCTGACGGATCGATGCAGCTCTTCGTCGCGCTCTCTCGATGACGACTGCGTAGCGTGGAGGCATGACGTCCTCCACCCCGAAGCGCCTCCTGCTCGCGATCGCTGTCGTCGCCCGCTCGCGGCCTCGCCCCTAGGTCGAGTAGCTTCGCGCGTCATCCATCCGTCACAAGATGCTCGTATGAGGGCCGCAAAGAGCGTTTTCTGACGGATCGATGCAGCTCATCAGCGAATAGCGACGACACGTTGCGAACCTGCCCGTCACCCCGCGTTCATCTTGCATCTGCATGACTGCCCCCGATTGGGGAGGTCGCGGCTCGTAGGTTCGAGGAGTTTTGTTCCACCACCTCTGGGGTCTCCACGTTGTCTCGCTCACGCCTGTTCGCCTTGCCCGCCTTCGCCTCGGTTCTCGCCGCAGCCCTCATCGCTTCGAGCGCGGTTCCGGCCTTCGCGGCATCGCCGGCGGGAGAGGTGATCGTCACCGAGATCGCGCCTGACAACACGGGCGTCGACTCGTTCGAGTACGTCGAGGTCGTGAACACCGCGTCGACAGACGTCACCGTCGGCGCGGGCGGACTCTCGCTCGCCTACATCTACGCCGATACCGACGACCGGGCCCGTGACATCCCGCTAACGGCTCCCGCCGGCACGGTGCTGCCGGCAGGCCAGCCGGTGGTGCTGTGGCTCAACTACACCTCGGGCTCGGTCGACACCTCGGCGTTCACGGTCGACGACTTCCGGGCTTATTGGGCGGGCGTCACCGGCACGACACCGGATGCCTACACCGTCGTTCCGCTCACCGGCCAGGCCGGCATGGCCAACAGCGGGGGCCGCGGAATCCGCGTCGTCGACGCCGACGGCACAGCCATCTCGTGGTCGTTCTACCCGTCGGGCTCCGTCGCCGTCGACCGAGTCGCCCAGTTCGCCCGCCCCGCAGACACCGCTCAGCGCAGCATGACCCTCGCCGCGTCGGCCGCCGTTCCGAGCCCCGGGGTCGTCGACCCCGCTGTGCTGGTGCCGCCGACCCCGACCGACCCCGAGCCGACGGCGCCCCCGACGACCGAACCCACGACATCCCCCGAGCCGACGACCGAGCCGACCACGCCCCCGACGACCGAGCCGACGACCGAGCCGACCACCCCGCCCACCGAGCTGCCCGCCGACCCGACCCTGGTCGCATCGCCGCTGCAGATCACCGAGCTGCTGCCCGACTCCACCAACGTGGGCAGCGCCGACGGCTACGAGTTCATCGAGGTCTACAACTCGAGCGACAGCCCGGTCGACTGGGCCGACTACACCCTGCGCTACCTCTACCCGGTCACCGACCAGACCAACTCGTCGACCGCGCTGTGGCCGAGCACGCCCCGCGACGTCGTCATCCCCTCGGGTGGCAAGCTCGTGCTCTGGGTGAAGAACGCCTCCAACAGCAGCCTCGGCCTGGCCGACTTCAACACCCACTTCTCGACTGATCTCACGCAGGACCAGCTCGTCGACGTGGTCTCGGCCGGCATGGCCAACGGTTCCGCCCGAGGCATGCAGATCGTGACCAACACCGGCTTCGCCCTCAACCGCGCGTATTACAACATGGTCTCGACGGTCGACGATGTCGATGCAGAGCAGGGAATCCAGTACGGCTTCGACGCCGCCGACATCACCAAGCAGGCCCTGCTGCGCAAGGCTCCGGCGACGCCCGGCTCCGTCACCGCAGACCAGGTTCCGGCCGGGCTCGTGGTCGTGCCGACGGATGCGCAGGCGCCCGCGATCACCGACAACACGGGCGACACCGTCGACCCGGCGGTCGACTTTCCGATCGACTTCACCATCACCGACGACCGCCAGGTGCGCACCGTGCGCCTCACGGTATCGAACGACGTCGACCAGACGCCGACGGTCATCGACCTGCTCGGCCAGCGCGTCGACCCCGCCGACACCGATCCCGCCGACCCGCTCTCGCGCTACGCCTACGAGATCCCCGGCGTCGACCTCTACGGCAAGGCCTGGCTCGAGTACTCGGTCGAGGTGCGCGACGGAACCAACACCGTCACCACCGAGACCCGCCGCGTCACCGTGAGCCAGGGCGACACCGATCCCGTGCGCCTCAATGTGACCGAGGGCCAGTGGCTCAGCGGAACCACCCGGGTCGCGGCGTCCGCGAGCACCCCGCCCGGCGCATCCCTCGACATCGACGGCGCAGCCGTGACCGACACGACCCGCTCGCTCGAGCGCGAGCCCTACTTCGCGTTCGAAGCCGGCGGAGTCAACACCTTCTTCCGCAACGGCGTTCTGATCGGCCCCGACATCCTCACCATCTTCGACGAGGGCATCTTCGAGGGCGTCGAGACGATCACCACGAAGGTTCCGCTCAGCTACGTCACCGCGGGCCAGCCGCTGACGCTCAGTGTCTGGGCCGGAACCAAGGCGGCTCCCGAATTGAGCGTCGAGAACAACGACGACTTCACCATCCAGAACCCGCGGCTCGTGCTTCCGGATGGGCGGGCCCTGCGCCCGGCCGGCTACGACGACCCCACGAAGGTTCTGCAGATGGGCGACACGACCGGAAAGCTCGACTTCTACGACGCCGTCTTCACGCTTCCCGATGACGCGTTCGGCGCTGTCGCCCACCAGTGGAACACGACCGCCGTCACCGACGGGGCCCACGTGATCGGGGCATCCGCCGCAGACCTGCGCGTCGAGCGCACGGTCAATGTCGACAACACCGCCCCCGAGGTGACCACCAACATGGTCGCCGAGACCGAGTACCGCGGCGAGTTCGTGATGACCGGCGGGGCCACGGATGCCGGATCGGGCCTGAGCGCGTTCGTCGCGACCCTCGACGGCCAGGCCGTGCAGCTGCCGTACCGGGCATCGAGCGTCGACCTGGCCGGAGGCTCGCACACGCTCGCCATGAAGGCCACCGATGTCGTGGGCAACGTGACCGACTCCTCCGTGGTGTTCACCACGCCGGTCGAGCAGCCGTCGGGCATCGCCGTTCTTCCTGAGGAGGGCGCCGAGGTCGTCGAGGGCGAGGCCGAGCTGAAGGCCCGCGTCGACGACCCGAGCGGCGACACGCTCGCCGTGGAGTTCGCCCGGGGCTACGAGCTCGACGCGGCGAACGGGGGAGTGTCGAGCCGAGTGGGCACGACAGAGGTGTCGACCGAGGTCGACTCCGCTCTGGCAGCCGCGGCCGCTCGCGCCCTCAGTGCCGACGAGGTCTCGGCGCTCGGGGGAGTCGACGGACTCGACACCGAGATCAGCTCGGACACCGCCCTGCCGTACCAGGTCTTCGACGTGGCGATCCCGGCCGATGCCGGCGCCGACTACCAGACGAAGCTCACCTGGACGGGATCGGCGAACACGGGCGCCAAGGTGCTCATGTACGTGCGCAACGTCACGACAGGGGCGTGGGAGGAGATCGACCGCCACGTGACCGTCGACGCCGACGACGTGGAGTTCGGGCTCACGGCCACCGTCGCCGCAGCGGACCACGCGGCGAACGGAACCATGCAGGTTCTCGTGCAGCACTCGGAGGGATTCTCGGGTGCACCGCGCTCGACGCGCGACACCCCGATCACGCCGCTGAACGCATCCGACACCCCGCGCAGCGACTACGACTTCACGCTCGGGTGGGAATCGGACACGCAGTACTACAACGCCGACCCGAACAACTACAAGCACCAGGAGGCGATCCACAACTTCTTCCTGACGCAGCGCGACAACCTCAACCTGCAGTACGTGACGCACACCGGCGACATCGTCGACAACAGCCTGATCAACGACCAGTGGGTGCGGGCCGATGCGGCCTACGACAAGCTCGATGCCGCGGGCCTGCCCTACGGTGTGCTGGCCGGCAACCACGATGTGAACCAGATGACCAACGACTACACGCAGTTCAGCCAGTGGTTCGGTCAGCAGCGGTTCGAGTCAAACCCCTGGTACGGCGAGAGCTACCTCGACAACCGCGGTCACTACGACCTCATCAGCGCGGGCGGCATCGACTTCATCCAGGTGTACATGGGCTGGGCTCCGGGCGACGCCGAGATCGCGTGGATGAACGAGACCCTCGCGAAGTACCCCGAGCGCAAGGCGATCCTCAACCTGCACGAGTACATGCTCACCACGGGTGGCCTCGGGCCGGTGCCGCAGCGCATCTACGACGAGGTCATCGCCACCAACCCGAACGTGATGATGGTGATGTCGGGGCACTATCACGACGCCTTCACGCGCTACGACGCGTTCGATGACAACGGCGACGGCACGCCCGACCGCACGGTCACGCAGATGCTGTTCGACTACCAGGGCCTGGCCGAGGGCGGCCTCGGCTACCTGCGTCTCATGCAGTTCGACAACGCGGGGCAGAAGATGACGGTGCGCACCTATTCGCCGTCGCTCGACGACTACGACTCCGAAGACCCGTCTCTCGAGCAGGAGCACCAGGAGTTCGTCGTGCCCTACGCGACTCTGGGCATCCAGCCGAAGACGAAGACGCTGCGTACCAACGCGTTCACCGCCGAGGTGCAGACCACGCAGACGATCGGAGCCCTCACCGGCATCGCCAGCGGAACCGAGGCCGCCATGCCGTGGCCGACCGCGCCGCTGGGGGAGCAGGGCTGGTACGTCACGGTCAGCGACCCGTATGGCGCGCAATTCAGGTCGGGCGTGAGTACCTTCGTGGTCGTCGCGGCGCCCGAGGAGCCGACGGAGCCGGCCGAGCCCGGTGAACCCGGCCTCCCCGGTGAACCGCAGCAGCCGGGCCAGCCCGGTGCACCGGATGCCGGCACCCAGCCGGCTGCGCAGCCCGCCGGCTCGGGCTCGGGTTCGGGTTCGGGTTCGACGGAGACGCTGGCCGCGACGGGTACGGACCCGCGCGTCGGTCTGTGGATGGCGCTGGCCCTGCTGCTGGCCGGCCTGGCAGGGGCACGGCTGGCGGCCCGCCGCCGCACTGTGCGCCCGTCGGCGTCGGTCGACTAGGCCGCCCTCGGCCTGTCCGCGCGGCATCGAGCCGTCACGAAGTGCTGTTATCAGGCCTGGGAACAGCATCTAGTGACGGGTCGATGCCGCCCGGGCAGCTCTGCCGGGCAGCTCTGCCGGGCAGCTCTGAGGGCCAGTGAGCGCCGAGGCTATCGGCGGCGCGTGACTCTCGTCGCGAGGGACAGGCTGTACGCGAGGGCGATCGCTCCCACGGTCGCCACGAGATCGATGGCGAAGCGCGCTCTCGCCGGCGGCGTCTGCTCGTCGTAGAGCTGTGCCGAGGCGGCCACGAGAACAAGCCCGGGCCTGCTGTGCGCTGTGTCAGTCATGTGATCCCCCATGGGGAATCTGCGGCCTGCGTTCTCCCCGCTGCCCAGCCTAGGTCATGACGGGCTTGCGGGCACAGTGAAGGCCCGGCTGCTCGGGGAGACCAGCCGGGCCGTTGGGGGTATAACTCTTGTCAGCTGCCAGTCGCGCCTCCGTTCGCCGTGCGTGCATACTCGGGTTCGAGCATGAGGTCGAGAATGCGCCGGAGCTTGCTGCTCGACGTGTGGGCTGTGTACGGGAAGTAGACGACGTCGACGCCGACCTCGGCGAACTCCGCTTCGAGGCGTCGGCCCTTGTCTGTGTCGCGCCAGTCGTCGCCCTTGAAGAAGACGTCGAAACCGACCTCGCGCCAGGTGTCGAGCTTGTCGGGCACGACCTCGGCGCGGGCCTGGTCGACGTAGGAGATGTGGCTGACGATCTCGAGCCGTTCGGCCAGGGGGATCACGGGGGTGATGCCCTTGTTCTGAATCAGCATCTCGTCGGAGACGACGCCGGCGATCAGGTAGTCGCACTGGCTCTTGGCGTGCTTGAGGATGTTGAGGTGTCCGACGTGAAAGAGGTCGAAGGCGCCGGCCGCGTAACCGATCTTGATGACCATGGGGGCTCCAACCGCATAAGTGAGAAAACGTCAAGTTTCCACAACGCTAGCGAAAGATGAATTCTGAACGCAAGGATTTCTCACTTTTGACCTGTATTGGGGGTGGGATCCCGGCTGAGACCCCCGTGGATGCTTCGCCGGCTCGTGCGAGAATGCTCGATAACTCCAAGCAAAAGGTTGACGACATGAGCGGTTCGAACGCAGACGGCCCTGATCTCTCGCAGGGTGTCTCCACGCCTGAACGGCCTCGCCGCATGCGTCCCTGGCTGCTGGCGGTCATCGGCGCTGTGCTCGTCGTGGTCATCTGCGTCGTCGTATGGGCCGCCGTCACGTCCGCCAACTCCGCCGGATCGCCCTCGCCCTCAGCGTCTGCGACGACCGCGGCCGACGACTCGGCGGCGACGTCCACCTCCTCGCCCTCCGCCTCGTCCGACCCGAGCGCAGACCCGACGACGGCTCCGGATGCTGCCGGTGGCGACGTGCGCGCCACCTCCGACCCGAATCCCTTCGATACGCCTGCAGAGGTCGCGCCGGGAGTGACCGCGTCGATCGGTGCCATCACTTCTGTCACGGGCGTGGCGTCAGGGGTGGGGGAGTCGGGAGGCCCGGCCATCCGCTTCGAGGTCACCATCACCAACACGGGCGGCGAGGCCGTCGACCTGCAGAACACCAGGGTGACCGTCGACTCGGGCGCGGATCGCGCCCCGGCCAGCGAGCTGAGCGGAGGCCCCGACATCGTCGCCTTCCCCGCGACTCTCGACGCCGGCGCGAGCGCTACCGCTGCCTACGTCTTTACCGTTCCGGCAGAGGGGCGCTCCGACGTGCGCATCTACGTCGACTACCTCGCCTCGGTTCCGTTCGCCCTGTTCGCCGGCTCGACTCCCGCCGCCTAGAACCCGAAAAAGACCCCCGATTGAGGGATATTCATTATTTGGATATCCTGATAGTTTCCGTACCCAGGGACACACTTCTGCTCAAAAAGTTGAGCAATCATCACTAAATTCTTTCATCCAGAACCGCGTAGACGCTGAGGAAACCATGGCAAAGCCACGCACGCTCCGGGCACGGGCCCTTCTTGTATTGACGACCGCCATCGCCGTCGTCGGTGCCACACTCGTGGCGTCGCCGGCCATGGCCGACTCGAAGCCGATCGACCCGACGAACCCGGCCACGCCGACGACGGTGTCGGCCGACGCTCTTCCGACGGTGCAGATCGACGGAGTCGTGTGGCAGCAGGTCATCATCGGTGACACCGTCTACGCAGCGGGAAAGTTCACCACCGCTCGCCCCGCGGGCTCGGCGCCCGGGGTCAACACCGTGCCGCGCAACAACATCCTCGCCTACAGCCTGTCGACGGGTAACCTCATCACGTCGTTCGCGCCGAGCCTCAATGCCGAGGCCTTCTCGATCGCCGCGTCGCCCGACGGATCGCGCATCTACGTCGGTGGCTCGTTCACCCAGGTCAACGGATCGTCGGTGTGGCGCATCGCGGCGCTGAACCCCACGACCGGTGCCCTCATCACCTCCTTCCTCCCCAAGCCGGCCGGTCCGGTGCGGGCGATCGTCGCGACGAACACCTCGGTCTACATGGGCGGTCTCTTCAGCACGGTCGGTTCGGAGCAGCGGCCGGGCGTCGCCGAGGCCAGCGCGGCCAACGGAGCCCTCACCGCCTTCGCCCCGCAGGTCACCGGCGGGCGAGTGAACGGCCTCGTCCTGTCGCCCGACAAGTCGCAGCTCATCATCGGCGGGCAGTTCACCGCCATCAACGGATCGTCGAACCCCGGCTACGGGCTCGGCTCCGTCAGCACGACGGACGGCTCGCTCCTGCCCTTCGCCGTGAACAACACGGTGCGCAACGGAAACACCCAGTCCGCGATCACGAGCCTCTCAAGCGACGGCGACTCGTTCTACGGAACCGGCTACGTCTTCGGCAGCGGGGGAAACCTCGAGGGTGCCTTCCGTGCCAACTTCAACGGCGGCACCGTCGACTGGATCGAGGACTGCCATGGTGACAGCTACTCGGTGAAGCCGGTCGGCGACGTGGTCTACGTCGCGAGCCACTCCCACTACTGCGGCAACATCGGCGGATTCCCGCAGACCGACCCGTGGGGCTTCCACCGGGCGCTCGCGTTCTCGAAGACCCCGACGGGCACCCTCACACAGGACATCTACGGCTACCCGAGCTTCACCGGCAACCCGTCGCCCTCGCTGCTGAACTGGTTCCCCGACCTCGACACCGGAACGGCGACGGGACAGAACCAGGGTCCGTGGAATGTCGACGGCACCTCGAAGTACGTCGTGATGGGTGGCGAGTTCAAGAACGTGAACAACACGGCTCAGCAGGGACTCGTGCGCTTCGCCGTATCGAGCGCCGCACCCAACGTGCAGGGCCCCCGCGTCACGGGCTCCCGTTTCAACCCCACGGTCACGTCGACCGTGAGCGGCACCGTGCGCATCCGCTGGGCGGCGAACTGGGACAGGGACAACAGCAACCTCAAGTACGAGGTCTTCCGTGATGGCAACACCACGACCCCGATCTACACGACCACGGCCGAGTCCTCCTTCTACAACCTCCCCTCGATGGGCTACGTCGACAAGGGTCTGGTTCCCGGCAAGAGCTATCGCTACCGCGTGTTCGCCACCGATCCGTTCGGCAACATCGCGCGCTCCGACTCCGTCAGCATCGTCGCCACGGCCACCGGGCAGAGCGACAGCGCCTACTCCACTGCGGTCATGACCGACACTCCCGCCGAGTACTACCGGCTCGGAGACGCCGCCGGTACGACGGTGGAGGACTGGGCGGGCTTCAATGACGCCGCGGTCAACGGCCCCGTCGACTTCGGTGCCGCCGGCATGGACGAGGGCAACAGCAACACGGCCATCGGCCTCACCGGCTCGGGATATCTGACCACGCCGAAGGCGGAGAAGAGCCCGAACACCTTCACCGTCGAATCGTGGGTGAAGACCACGTCGACCGACGGCGGAAAGATCATCGGCTTCGGCAACGCGGCCACGGGCACATCCGGCTCGTACGACCGCCAGGTCTACATGGGCAATGACGGCAAGATCTGGTTCGGCGTCTACACGGGCAGCACCGCCACCGTCACCTCGGCCAAGTCGTACAACGACGGCGCCTGGCACCACGTGGTCGCGTCGCTCAGCCCCCAGGGCATGAAGCTGTTCGTCGACGGCAAGACCGTGGGCGCCCGCTCCGACGTCACCCAGGGCCAGGACTTCACCGGCTACTGGAGGATCGGCGGCGACAACCTCGGCGGATGGCCGGGCCAGCCCAACAACTCCTACCTCACCGGAAACATCGACGAGGTCGCCGTCTACGGCGCAGCACTGACCCAGGACCAGATCGTCGCGCACTACGTGGCGTCGGGCCGGGTGTCGCCGATTCCGCCGGCACCGGCCGACGCCTATGGCGCATCCGTCTTCAACCTCGACCCGACGCTCTACTGGCGCCTCGGCGAGAGCAGCGGACAGGTCGCTGTCGACTCCAGCAAGAGCGAGAACCCGGGTGACTACACGGGACTCGTGACTCAGGGTGCCGCGGGTGCTCTCTCGGGTGTCGGCAACACGGCGGCCACCTTCGCTCCCGTCGACAACGGCGGGTGGCAGGAGGCGGGCGTCTCGAGTGCGACCCAGTTCAACAACCCGAACACCTACGCTCTCGAGCTCTGGTTCAAGACGACCACCACCCAGGGCGGCAAGCTCATCGGCTTCGGATCCAATAAGACCGGTGGGTCGGGCGGCTACGACCGCCACCTCTACATGGAGAACGACGGGCGCCTGACGTTCGGCACGTGGACCGGCCAGACCAACACGATCACCACCCCTGCCGCCTACAACGACGGTAACTGGCACTACGTGTCGGCGTCGCAGTCGTCTGCAGGCCTGAAGCTGTTCGTCGACGGTGAGCTCTCGGGCACCAACCCGCAGACGCAGGCTCAGGACTACAGCGGCTACTGGAGAGTCGGCGGAGACACGACGTGGGGCAACACCGCGCCTTACTTCTCGGGCACGATCGACGAGGTCGCGGTCTACCCGCGGGCTCTGACAAGCGGTGAGGTGCAGAACCACTACGAGCTCGGCTCCGGCGTGCTGCCGAACGTCAAGCCGGTCGCCTCGTTCTCGTCTGTCGTGACCGATCTCGATGTGGCGTTCGACGCCTCGGGTTCCGTCGACCAGGACGGCACGATCGCCTCCTACGCCTGGGACTTCGGAGACGGAGCCACGGCGACAGGAACGACGCCGGTGCATCACTACTCGGCGGCGGGAGACCACACGGTCACCCTGACCGTGACCGACAACAAGGGAGCGACCGATTCCGTGCAGCACACGGTCACGACGATCCTTCCCAACGTCGCTCCGGTCGCCGCGTTCAGCACTGTGGCGACCAACCTCGGCCTGACGGTCGACGCCTCTGCGGCGTCTGATTCCGACGGCACGATCGCCACCTACGCCTGGGACTTCGGAGACGGAGCGACCGCGACCGGCGTCACGGCCGGCCACGTCTACGCCGCAGGCGGAACCTTCCCGGTCACCCTGACGGTCACCGACAACCGCGGCGCCGTCGTCTCGGCCACGCAGTCGGTCACGATCACCGCTCCGCCCGCGAACGTGGCCCCCACGGCCGCCTTCACGAACACCGCGGCCGATCTCACCGCGTCGTTCGACGCGACGACATCATCGGATGCCGATGGCTCGGTCGCCTCGTACGCCTGGGCATTCGGAGACGGCACCACGGGAACGGGCGCGACGACCAGTCACGCCTATGCGACGGCGGGCACGTTCAGTGTCGTGCTGACGGTCACCGACAACGCCGGTGCCACCGGCACGGTGACGAACTCGGTCACCGTCACCGCTCCGCCCGTGCAGCCCTCGCCGACGCTGGCGACGGATGCGTTCGGACGCACGACGACGGGCGGACTCGGCACCGCCGACGTCGGAGGCGCCTGGTCGGTGACCGGCGGCACCGCGAACTACTCGGTCTCGGCGGGCAAGGGCCAGCTCAAGTCGACGAAGGCGGGAGCGTCCCTTGCGGGATCCCTCGCCGGTGTCTCCTCGACGAAGACCAACGCCAAGGTGACCTTCTCTCTGTCGGCCGTCCCGAACGGCTCCGGTGAGTTCGTCTCGCTCGCCGGCCGTCAGGTCGCCGTGGGAACGGACTACCGGGCACGGGTGAAGGTCGCCTCCAACGGTGCGATGACCCTCTACATCGGCAAGACCGTGGCAGGGGCGGAGACGACCCTGAAATCGGTCAACCTCACCGGCAGCTACGTCGCCGGTACCGAGTACGTGATCCGCACGGAGGTCGAGGGATCGGGCACGACGTCGATCCGGGCAAAGGCGTGGCCGAAGTCGCAGACGGAGCCGGCCAACTGGCAGGCGACGATCGATGACACGACCGCCGCGCTGCAGGCTGCGGGCACGGTCGGCGTGATGACCTACCTCAGCGGTTCGTCGACCAACTTCCCGATCGTGACGTCGTTCGACGACCTGTCGGCCACGACGATCGGCGCGGTCGTCACTCCGCCGACGCCCACCAACGCCGCACCCGTCGCGGCCTTCACCAGCTCGACGGCCGGCCTGACGGCATCGGTCGACGGTTCGTCGTCGACCGACTCCGACGGCTCGATCGTCTCGTACGCCTGGAACTTCGGTGACGGCGCCACGGCGACCGGTGCCACGGCATCCCACGCCTACGCGGCCAGCGGCACCTACACGGTGCAGCTCGTCGTCACCGACAATGCGGGCGCCACGGCGACGCTGTCGAACTCGGTGACCGTCACGAGCCCGGTCGTGCCGGTCGACCCGAACCCCGGGGCTGCCCTCGCGACCGACTCGTTCGAACGCGCGGCGACGGCAGGGTTCGGATCGGCGGACGCGGGAGGCGCCTGGACGGTGAACGGCGGAGCCGCGAACGCGTCGGTCGCCTCCGGAAAGGGAGTCCTGACCTTCAGCAAGGGCGGGGCCGGTCTCAACGCCTTCCTGCCCGCCGTCAGCTCGGCCAGAACCAACGCGGTCGTCACCTTCTCGGTCGACAAGCTCGACAACGGCACGGGGCAGTACGTCTCGCTGGCCGCCCGCCAGGTGACTCCCGGCAACGACTACCGCGGCAAGGTCAAGATCGCCGCGAACGGCGCTCTGACCCTCTACCTGGGCAAGACGGTCGGCGGTGTCGAGACGACCCTGAAGACGCTCGCCGTGGCCGGAACCTACGTGCCCGGCACCGAGTACTCGCTGCGGGTGCAGGCCATCGGCTCTCCCTCGACGACCGTGGCAGCCAAGCTGTGGCCGACCGGCCAGCAGGAGCCCGTCGACTGGCAGCTGACGATCGATGACACCACCGCGTCGCTGCAGGCGCCCGGAGCAGTCGCTCTGATCACGTACCTCAGTGCATCGACGACGAACTTCCCGATCCGGGTGTCGTTCGACAACCTGTCGGCCGCACCGGTCCTGTAGTCAGAGGATGGTTGAGCTGGTAGAGAAGACGGCGGCAGCACGACGGCGAACGGATGCGCCGGGTGCGTTGCGCAGGGTGGCCCGACGCGCCCGCAAACGGTTCCGCGGCCGACGCGCCGTCTCGGAGGCGAAGATGCTCGGCCGTCGTGAGCGGCGCTCGACCGATTCGGTGCTCGGCACCGCACCGGTGGTCGTGTCGCTCACGAGCTACGGCTCGCGCATCGACACCGTCCATCTGGCCATCGAGTCCATCGCGCGCGGCTCGGTCCGCCCGGCCCGCCTGATCCTCTGGATCGACTCCGTCGATGACCTCGCCGCGCTTCCGCCGGCACTGGAGCGGCAGAAGGCGCGCGGGCTCGAGGTGCTGCTCGCGACCAACTACGGGCCTCACACCAAGTACTACCCCTATGTCGAATCGCAGACGCGGTTCACGGTGCCGATCGTCACAGCCGACGACGACATCCTCTACCCGTCCGACTGGCTGTCGGGCATCATGGCAGCGAGCTCGGCCCATCCCGATTCGATCGTGGGCTACTGGATCCGACGCATGAGCCTGGATGCCGACGGCCTGCCGACGACCTACACGTCGTGGCCCTACGCATCCGACACCCGCCCGCATGCGGCGAATGTGCCCCTGGGGGTCTCGGGCGTGCTGTACCCGACCGGGATGCTCGAGCACCTGCGCGAGAACGGCGATGCGTTCCTCTCGATCGCGCCTCACACCGACGACCTGTGGCTGCACGCGATCGCCCTGCGCTCGGGCGTGCCGGTGCGTCAGATCGCGGGCAAGCCCGTGCACTTCCTCACGCTTCCCGGAACGCAGGAGGTGACGCTGGCGTCAGAGAACCTGGCGGGCTCCGGCAACGACCGCGTGGTCGCCGGTCTCTACTCCCGGTCCGACCTCGAGAAGGTCCGCGGCGTCGGAGCGTAGCTCGGCCTTGCGGATCAGGCTCGACGCGGTGACGACGGCCAGGATCGACCAGACGAGGATGCCCGCGACCGAGCGGGTCGCCAGCGCGCTGTAGGTCATGGGAATGACGAAGGCGAGCACTCCGGCGAACTGGATGCCGCGAACGGTCGACGACGACCGGTAGCGCACCAGTAGGTAGAGCATCGAACCGAAGTACAGCACGGCGAAGACGATGCCGATGTCGATTGCGTACATCAGGATCGAGCTCTCGAGGCTGGTTCCGAGCCCGGCCGCCGAGGCGACGCGGTAGCTCGAGGAGATTCCCTGGCCGACGAGGAAGAAGTCGGGCCAGTCGCTGAGGAAGAAGCTCACGGCGAGCTCGCGCGCGTGGGTCGAACCGGTGTCGTTCTCGAGGCGGCCGAGGACTCCCGCCGCGAGGGGGGAGAACGCGGCGCTGACGATGGCGGTCGCGGTGACGAGGAGGCCCAGGGCGCGTCGCGCCGGCGTGGTCGCCGTGGCGATCACGACGTAGACGGCGGCCACGACCACGAGCGCGATGCCGAGCCGCGACTGCGAGACGAGGGCGCCGGTGACCATCAGGGCGAGCAGCGGCACCCGCAGCCACCAGTGCTTGACGCCGGCGAGCAGCGGAGTGACCACGCAGACGACGAGCGACAGGGCGAGCGGCTGGTCGAATGTCCCCATCCAGCGGTCGTAGCGGGGGTCGAACCAGTAGGTGTCGGCGAACTGAGCCGAGTAGAAGACGGTCTCTTTGAGACTCCACTGCACGATGGCGACGATGACCGAGGCGGCCGTCAACACGATCAGCGTGGTGCGGAAGCGCTGCAGGCTGCGCGTCGTGGCGCCCAGGAGGATGAGCATGAAGACGAGCAGAGGAACGACGATCTGGTCGATGAGGATGACCGTTCCTCCGCCGAAGGTGCTGTAGCGGGTGTTCACCAGGGCCACGGCGATGACGACGATGAAGATGAGAAACAGCATGACGTGATCGGCCAGCACCGCGACCAGGCGCCGGCCGTTGTAGAAGCACTGCACGCCGAATGCCGCGAGCACGAGCCACGATGCGGGGTGGAACGACAGGGAACCGTCGGCCTGGCCCGTGATCAGGTGACCTGCGATCGAGGGGACGAGAAACCAGAGCGCGGTCGCCAGCCCCACGCTGAGCATGGGGCGGTTTCGCGCGAGCACGGCGAAGACCGCGCAGAACGCGATCCAGGTCGCGAGCAGGATCACGGCTTGGCTACCGGAACCTTCTTGGTGCGGCCCGAGCCGATGCCCTTGGCCGGACGGTCTGCGCCGGCGGCCGCCGTTTCGGCTCCGTCGACCGTCTCCTTCTCGGGAGCAGAACCGGACGACTCCTGGGACGCCGTGGACACGGGCCGTTCGGAGATCAGGCCGCTCAGGGTCGTCGCCTTGTCGACGCGCCGGCCGATGCCGAGCCGCGAGAGCCAGGTCGACGACGTGGGTGACGCGTTCATCACCGTTCCGAGCATGCGCGGTGACCGGTGCGAGAGCGTCGCCATGGCATCACGCAGTTCCTGCCTCGTCGAGCGGTCGCGATTGACGACGAACAAGACGCCATCGGCCTTGTTCGCGATGACGGCGGCATCGACGTGCGGAAGCAGCGCGGGAGTGTCGAAGACGACGATGTCGAAGTCCCGAGCCAGCTCGTCGACGAACTCGGAGAATCGTCGCGACGTCAGCAGCTCGGCGGGTTTGCCGTCGGCCGATCCGCTGTGGATGATCGAGAGCAGGGGCACGCCGGTGTCGCTGATGGCGTCATCGACCAACGCCCGGCCGGAGAGAACATCGGTCAGCCCGGGCTTGCCGGAGACTCCGAAGGCCTGGCCGAGCGAGGGGCTTCTCAGGTCGGCGTCGACGAGGATGACGCGGCGATCGAGTGAGGCGAGCACCGAGGCGAGGCTCGAGGCGATCAACGTGCGCCCGTCGCCCGATCCGGCGCTGGTGACCTGGATGACGCGGGTCTCCGGGGTGGGGAGGACGTCGAGTCCGAGATTGGTCACGAGTCGCTCGGTCGCGAGCGTCAGAGCGGCGCGGGCGTCGGCGGGGTGACGTCGGTGCAGCCGAGGCACGAATCCGACCGAGGGAAGACCGAGCACGTCGGCGAGCTCGCCGTCTGTGCCGACGGTCTTCTTGCTCGTCTTGCGCAGGATGGCGATGGCGAAGCCCAGGCCGAGACCGATGATGCCGCCGAGCGCGAGGTTCAGGTTGACGCGCGGGGTGATCGCCTTCTCGGTGAGGGTGGGGCCCGAGACGACGTTGAGCTTCACGTTGGCCGCGTCGGCGTTGCCTCGGTTGTCGAGTTCGGCGACCAGTCCGCCGAAGTCCTCGGCGATCGCGTTGGCGATGTCGAAGGACCTCTCCTTGTCGGTGTCGTGCACCTCGACACCCAGCAGCACGGTCTCGGGATCGGAATAGGCCGAGACCATCGAGGTGAGCTGGCTGACGCTGAGGTCGACGCCGCTCGAGTCGATGACCTTGTTGATCATGGCCTCGCTCGTCATGAGCTGCACGTAGGAGTTGATGCGCCTCTGGGCGAACTCGTCGGCCTGCAGGGGCGTCTCGCCGACCTCGCTCTGGGTCGAGACGAAGAACTTGACGTTGCTCGAGTACACCGGTCTGCTGACCGAGTTGTACGCCGTCGCCAGTCCGAGCCCGGCTACAAGGGTGATCACGATGATCCACCATCCTGTAGCGATCGCTCGCAGGTATACCTGCAGTGCCATAAGAACTCCCCGAGATCCGCGCGAAAAAAGTGGTGCCCCATTCAGCGGATCGTGACCAAAGCTTTGGTGCTGAGAGGGGCTCCCTACTATTATGTGAGGAATACTCGCATTTAACCACCCCTTGTTCGCGGCACAAATCATTTTCGGAGGTTCGGCATGGCACAGCCACGCATTCTCGTCGTGCATCCGAGCGCCGAGCTCTACGGCTCCGACCGGGTGCTGCTCGAGAGCGTGGCCGGCTTCCTCGATCATGGGGCGCACGTCGACGTCGTGCTCGCATCGGACGGCCCGCTGAGGGCACAGATCGAGGAGCGCGGCGCATCCGTGACGATCGAGTCGATGCCGGTGCTGCGCAAATCCATGCTCCGCCCCCGGGCACTGCCGGGCTTTCTCGCGGCCCACGTCTCGGGTCTCGTGCGCGGCGTGCGCCTCGTTCGCCGCCTCAGGCCGTCGGTGGTCTACGTCAGCACACTCACCATTCCGCTCTGGAACGCGGTGGCCAGAGTCGCGGGTGTTCCGTTGGTCGTGCACGTGCACGAGGCCGAGCGCAGCGCCGGCCGGATGCTTCGGGCCGGGCTCGTCGCGCCGCTGCGGCTGGCCTCGCTCATCGTCTTCAACAGCCGCTACGCACAGACCACCGTCGAGATGGACTATCCCCGCGCCGCGAGAAAGTCGCGCGTCGTCTACAACGGCGTTGTGGGTCCTGCCTCGACGACGACGGCGAGACCGTCGCTCGACGGCGAGCTGCGGCTCGTCTACGTGGGCAGGCTCTCGCCCCGTAAGGGCCCGGATGTTCTCATCGAGGCCATCGCCAGGGCTCGGCATTCGCAGATGATCACCCTCACGCTCGTCGGTGCGGTCTTCGCGGGATACGAATGGTTCGAAGAGCAGCTGCGGGCGCGAATCGACGAACTCGGGCTGACGCCGCGGGTGCGGCTCGTGGGCTTCCAGCCCAGCGGCTATCCCTATCTCGCCGAATCCGACGTGGCCGTCGTGCCGTCGACCGTCGACGAACCGTTCGGCAACACCGCGGTGGAGGCCATGCTGGCCGCACGTCCTGCCATCGTCAGCGACACGTCCGGGCTGCGCGAGGCCGGCGCGGGCTATGACTCGGTGGTCTTCGTGAGCCCCGCCGACGCCGGTGCCCTGGCCGATGCCATCGATCACACCGTCGACGAATGGGCGACCCTCGCCGAACGGGCGAGCACCGATGCGCTCCGGGCAGAGGAGCGTCACGCCCTCTCGGCCTATCACGCCCAGATCTGGGCGGCCGTGCAGCGTTTCGTGCCGGCAGCCGCTCCCCGAGAACGCGGCCTCGCCGTCGTGGCTGAAGAGTAGAGCGATGACCACGGGGGAGTCGAGGGGAGCACGCACACCGAGCGTGGCCCATGGGGTGCGCTGGTCGGGCATCGCCGTGATCGCGCGGCAGCTGGTGCAGGTGCTGAGCGCGGTGCTCATCGCGCGCATCATCGGTCCGTCGAGCTACGGAATCATCAGCGCAGCGATGATCTACGTGACCCTCACCTCACTGATTCTCGACCAGGGGCTCTCGGCGGCCCTCATCCAACGCCCGAAACTCAGCGACCGGGCGCCCGGCGCGGTCGCCACCGTGAACATCCTGCTCGCGGTGCTGATCGCCGGCGTGACCTGGTTCACGGCACCCCTGCTCGCGGCATTCTTCAGCACCCCCGAGCTGGTGCCCGTGTTCCAGGTGCTCGCCGTGCTGCTGCCCCTGAAGGCGATCGCGATCGTGCCGCGGGCCATGCTGTCTCGCGGGCAGCTCTTCAAGGGCATCGCCCTCGCCGACGTGGCGGGCGGAGTCGCGGGCGCGGCAACCGGCGTCATGGCGGCGATGCTCGGTGCCGACTTCTTCTCGCTGATCTACCAGGTGGGCGTCACCGACGCGATCGTGGCCGTCATGATGCTCGTCTTCTCTCGCGGACCCGTGCCCAACTTCGCCTTCGGCCAGGTCAAGAACCTCATGTCGTTCAGCGTGAAGGTCTTTCTCACGAACTGCATCGCCTACTTCTCGCGCAACGTCGACGGCATCCTGGTGGGCCGGGTGCTCGGCGTCACCTCGCTCGCCATGTACGGCATGGCCTACCGGGTGCTCTCCCTGCCCGTGCAGTTCGTGGGCCAGACCGTGAACCGTGTGCTCTTTCCCGTGTTCTCACGCAACACCGACGACCGGGCCAAAGTGGCCTCGCAACTCACCGGCGCCACCGAGACGCTGGCGCTCGCGGTCGTTCCCGTGATGGTGTTCATCTCCTGCGCGGCGCCCGAGCTCGTGCACCTGGTGCTCGGACCCGAGTGGTTGCCCGCCGCGGCACTGATCTCGGTCTTCGCACTCGGCGGCGCCCGCGAGACCATCTTCTACATCACGCCCGCCTTGATGAAGGCCTTCGGCCGCACGACCCTGCTGCTCAACTACGAGTTCCTGGCCACGGGGCTGCAGGTCGCGGGCATCATCATCGGTCTTCAGTTCGGCGTCTTCGGCGTAGCGGTCGGCTACACGGCCGTGGGCTTCCTTCTCGTGCCCGTGCTCTTCGCCATCCAGGCCCGCATCTCCGGCGTGCGCGTGCGCAGCCAGCTGGCCGCGATCCTGCCCGCCGTGCACGCGAGTGTCTGGGGTGCGGCGGCCTACCTGGCCGTCGGCCTGCTCGAGCTTCCCTTCATCGCCCACCTCGCCGTGGGCGGCGCCGCGTATCTCGCTCTGGCGCTCGCGGTGCTGCTGCTCGTGCACCGCAGGATCACCCTGCGTTTCCTCGGCCGTGCCGGCGAGATCCTGGGGTCGCGTCGTCGCGCCCCGGGTCCGCGCCGCGTCGGCAACCCACCCGTTCCCACCGAAGAGGTCGTCCGATGACAGATCCAGCTCGCGAACCGTCGCTCACCATCGCGGTTCTCACCTACAAGCGCGTCGAGCAGCTCGTGCCGCTCATCCACATCCTGCGCGCGCAGGCCGACACGATCGACGGCACCGCCTCGATCCTCGTCGTCGACAACGATCCGGATGCGTCGGCCCGGCGGCCCGCATCCGGTGCCCTTCGTGGGGTCGGGCGCTATGTGCACGAGCCCACCCCGGGCATCGCCGCCGCGCGCAACCGCGCGCTGCGCGAGGCGACGGAGTCGTCACTGCTCGTCTTCATCGACGACGACGAGATCCCCGAGGAGGGATGGCTGCAGCAGCTCTTCGACGAGTACCTGCGTTCCTGGCCTGTTGCCGTCGTCGGCCCTGTCGTATCGAGCTACGAGAAGCAGCCCGAGCCGTGGATCGAAGCAGGCAAGTTCTTCAACCGCCGCAGGCTGGCATCGGGCACCCGGGTGGAGGTCGCGGCCACGAACAACCTGCTGCTCGACCTCGACTGGTTGCGGCGCAAGGGCATCGAGTTCGACGACGAGTTCGGTCTCTCGGGCGGCAGCGACACTCTCTTCTCGCGGCAGATCACGGCGGCGGGCGGCGAGATCGTCTGGTGCGACGAGGCCGTGGTGCGCGACATCGTACCTGCGTCGCGCAGCAACAGGGAATGGGTTCTGCAGCGGGCCTACCGTAGCGGAAACTCATGGAGCAGGTCGTCGCTCGCTCTCGAGCCGAGTGTTGTCGGACGCGCAAGGGTGCGTACCGTGCTCGTGGCTCGTGGATCGGTTCGCTATGTCGGAGGAACCGTCCGCGAGGTCATGGGACGAGTCGCCGGTCGTATCGGCGCCGAAGCGCAAGGCATGAGAACGCGTCGACGGGGAGCCGGCATGATCGCGGGCGCCATCGGCCGCGTGTATTCCGAGTACTCACGCCCGCACATCGTCGACCCGAAGACAGAGAAGGTCTAGCCTGTGAGCCCGAAAACACCCCTCATCGCCCTCGTCGCACTCGCGCTCGTGTTCAGCGGAACACCCGCAGCGAGTGCCGCGACGCCCACGGCCACGGATCCGTGGCAGACCGACAAGGTGGTGGCGACGGATGATTTCGGGCGGGCCGATCAGGCCGGCTGGGGTTCCGCGGCCACGGGCGGCGCGTACCAGCTCTCGAGCGCGCCGTCGTTCTCGGTCGCGTCGAAGAAGGGACTGGTCGTCGTTCCCGCAGCCGCCACGTCACGGTCGGCGAACCTCTCCGCCCAGAGCGTGCGTGACGCGGTCGTCACGACGCAGTTCTCGGTGCCGTCCATTCCGAAGGCGGGTGGTGGCCTGCGCGTCGCGATCTACGAACGCCAGGTGGGCGTCACCGCCTACCGGGCGACAGCGACCATCGCGCCCGATGGCAGCGTCCAGCTGGCCATCGGTCGTATCGACGACAACTCGGGAAAGGTGTTCGCACTCGGAGGCGCGACCATTCCCGTGTCGGCCGCGGGTGCTGCCAGCCTGACCCTGCAGCTGCGCATCGTGGGCGACGCGTCGGTCGAGTTGAGCGCGCGACTCTTCAAGACGGGCTCGGCGGTTCCCGACTGGGCGGTCACGGCCACCGACAGGAGCGAGCAGCGCATCGCCGCGCCCGGCGTTCCCGGAATCTGGGTGTACACGGCGAATGGCTCGTCGGCTGCCACCGTCGCCTACGAGAAGATCGCCGTCGAGACGGTCAAGATGACCTTCGCGCCGGTTCCTGCGCCGGCTCCCGCTCCCATCCCTGCTCCGGATCCGGCCCCAGCGCCTGCACCCGCGCCGGCTCCCGCCCCTGCTCCCAGCGTCGGTGTGCTGACAGCCGGCTCGGCTGCCGTCGGAACGACCACGTACCCGGTGCCCTCCGGTGCGGTGTTCGTGGCGGCATCCGGTGGCTCCGACAGCAATGCGGGCAGCCAGGCCAAGCCGTACAAGACGCTCACCAAGGCCCTCGCCATGGCCCCGGCGGGCTCCACCATCGTGCTTCGCGGCGGCACCTACCACGAGGCCGTGGTGATTCAGCAGAACAAGCCCGTCACCATCCAGAGCTACCCCAACGAGGCCGTCTGGCTCGACGGCAGCGCGCCCGTGACGGGGTTCACCCGCAGCGGATCGACGTGGGTGCACTCCGGCTGGACGACGACGTTCGACCACAGCCCCACCTACAGTCGCGGCAAGCCCGACTACACCCAGAAGGGCTGGGTCTTCCTGAACCCGGACTACCCGATGGCGGCGCATCCCGACCAGGTCTTCATCGACGGCGCGGCGCAGAGGCAGGTCTCGTCTGCAGCCAAGGTCGTGCCGGGCACCTTCTATATCGATGAAGCGTCCGACAAGATGATCCTCGGCTCCGACCCGTCGGCGAAGGCCGTCAGGGCCAGCACGCTGCAGCGCGCGGTCACCATCCGGGCGCCCAAGACCGTGATCCGCGGAATCGGCCTCCGTCGCTTCGCCCCCTCGATGCCCGACATGGGTGCTCTTCGCGTCGACGACGTCGCCACCGGTGTGACCCTGCAGGATGTCACGCTGACCGACATCTCGACGATGGGAATGAGCGCTGTCGCCTCGGGCCTCACCCTCACCCGCGTGACGTCGTCGAACAACGGTTTCATCGGCATACAGGTCACCTACGCCGACGGCATGAAGGCGTCGTCGGTGCTGGTGTCGGACAACAACACCGAGAACTTCAACTACACACCGGCCGCCGGCGGCTTCAAGGTGGTGCGGTCGCGCAACGTGTCGGTCGACTCCAGCGTCATTCGCGACAACAAGGGCACGGGGCTCTGGTTCGACGAGTCGGTCTACGACGCGACGGTCACGAACAGCACGATCACGGGCAACTACCACCACGGCCTGATGATCGAGCTGAGCGAGAAGGCCGTCGTGGCGAACAACTTCATCGCGAGAAATGCCCAGGCCGGTGTCAAGTTCTACAGCAGCGGCGGTGGGCAGATCTGGAACAACACGCTCATCGACAACAAGCGCAACATCGACCTGACGCAGGACACGAGGGTGGCCAGCAACGTGAATGCTGCGGGCCACGATCCTCGCCGGCCCCTGCCCGACCCGACGGTTCCCTGGCTGGTGAAGAACATCACGGTGGCCAACAACGTGATCGGGCGTCCCATCGTGGGCACGGACTGCCTGCTCTGCGCGCAGGACAACCTGCAGAAGAGCACGGGTGCACAGCTGAACATCGTCGTGACAGGCAATCTGTTCCAGCGCGCCCTCGTGACGACACCGAAGATCATGTTCCGGTGGCCCAATGGCGCCAGCGGCACGGTCACCTACAACTCGGTCGCCGATTTCTCTCGGGCGAGCGGCCAGAAGGGCGGCTTCGAATTCACCGGGGCCATGGATGCGACGGGTGCCGTCGATTCGGCCACCCTGACGGCTGCGAAGGCGCTCACCATCGCGCTGCCCTCGGCCGTCGCCGCCAAGGCGGGCATCTCTGCCGGCGCCGGCACCATCGGGGCATCACACCGCTAGCCGCGGCACGGTTTTTCAGGGGGATCTATGACAACGACACGAACGCAACCGACCGCGGCCGCTCCGGCGGCGCCCGAGGGCAAGCGCGCCTTCCGCACCGATGTGCAGGCGTTGCGCGCCGTGGCCGTCATGGCCGTCGTGCTCTATCACCTGTGGCCCGAGCGGCTTCCGGGCGGGTTCGTGGGTGTCGACATCTTCTTCGTCATCTCCGGATTCCTGATCACCCAGCACCTGATGGGCGAGATCTCCCGCACAGGCCGCGTGGCGCTGGGAGCGTTCTGGGCGCGGCGCATCCGACGCCTTCTCCCTGCGGCGTTCACGGTCATCGCCGTCTCGCTCGTGCTGCTGTTCGCGATCATGCCGAGAGTGACCTGGCAGGAGAACCTGCAGCAGCTCGGGGCATCGGCGGCCTACGTCGAGAACTGGCTGCTCGGCTTCGACGCCGTCGACTACCTCGCCGCCGAGAACAGCGCCACCCTCGCGCAGCACTACTGGTCTCTGTCGGTGGAGGAGCAGTTCTACGTCGTGTGGCCGATCGTTCTGCTGGCTGCGCTGGCCGTGGCGCGACTGCTGAGGCGCGGCACGCCCAGGACCGCCGTGCGGTGGGCGCTCTTCGCGGTGTTCGTCGGCTCGCTCATCGTGTCGGTCGTGATGACCGCCCGTTCGCCCGAGCTCGCCTTCTTCGCCACCCCGACTCGGGCGTGGGAATTCGCCGCCGGCGGCCTGCTCGCGCTCTTCCCCAACGTGGTCGCCGGAGCGCGTCTCGCCTCGCTCCGGGCGGCGATGAGCTGGGTCGGCCTCGCGGTGATCGGCTACTCGGCCTTCTTCATCACGGGCTCCCTTCCGTTTCCGGGCGTCATCGCCCTGGTGCCTGTTCTGGGTGCCGTGCTCGTCATCGCCGGGGGCACGTCGTCGTTGGGCTGGTCGTCGTCGCGGGTCGCCGGCCTTCGCCCCGTGCAATGGATCGGCGACTACTCCTATTCGATCTACCTCTGGCACTGGCCGCTCATCATCGCTGCGCCGTGGCTGCTGCACGGCGCCACGAACTGGGTCGCGAAGCTCGGCATCCTCGCGCTCACCCTGGTCTTGGCGGTGCTCACGAAGAAGCTGGTCGAAGACCCGCTCCGAAGCAAGCCCGGCGTCAAGCAGCGTCGCCGCACGGCCTTCGGATTCGCCGCCGCGGGCACGGTCGTGATCGTTCTCGTCTCGGGCCTGGGATTCGTCGGGGTGCAGCGGAGCAACGACGACGCGGCCGCACGCGCGCAGGTGAGCCTGCAGCAGGATGCCTGCTTCGGCGCTCGAGCCATGGTCGCCTCGAACGGGTGCTCCGACCCGTTCGCGCGACCGGTAGACCTCGACACCGCGTTCGCGGCCAGTGACCTGGGCACCGACGAGTCATGCCAGCAGACGGCACAGGCGACCGAGGTGATCCTCTGCCGCTTCGGCGAGACCGTCGCACCGGCCAAGACGATCGTGGTCATCGGCAACTCGCACGCCCTGCGACTGGTGCCCGCGCTGCAGTATTACGGGGCATCCCGCGACTGGCAGATCATCCTGGCCGCCAAGACCGACTGCACGGGGGCGAGCACGAGCGCGGTGCCCGGGCAGTCGTCGGCCGACGCGTGCGTGGCCTGGTCGGCCGACCTGCAGCGGCAGATCCTCGCGATGCCGCAGGTCGACGGCGTGGTCTTCGCCAGCCACGCGAGCGCGCAGGACTACCTCGCCGGTGTCGGCGCCACGGTAGACGACGTGAGTGCCGCGAAGGCCGACGTCGTGCAGACCTGGTCGACGCTCGAGCAGGCCGGAATCCCCGTGATCGTCACCGAGGATGTTCCCGGCATGCGACCCGAGCCCGGGCCGGAATGCATCGCCATGTCGAGCGCCGCGGTCGATCCGTGTGCCCTGCCCCGGGCATCCGTCGTCGTGCCCAACCTGCTCACCGAGCTGGCTCAGCAGAACCCCTCGCTTGCCGACTACGTGACACTCGACCAGTACATGTGCGACAGCGAGCTCTGCCACAGCCTCGTGGGCGGTGTCATCGTCTACAGCGACTCGCACCACCTCACGGGCACGTTCTCGCGCTCTCTCGGCGACTACCTCGGCGCCGACGTCGAGGCGGCACTCGCGCGCTAGGCGGAGTCCGCGCGGGGACGGGAGCGGCGGACGCGGGCGTTCCTGCGCACGGACTCGTTGATCGCCAGAGCCACCCAGTCGCGCAGGGTGTAGCGGATGTGGGACCGGGCGAAGACGCTCGACGAGAACGGGGGGTCGTAGGTCTCGATCTGCAGCAATGACCGGCCGGACAGGCCGGATCGCGCGAACGGATCGTCTCCGGCGATGCCCTGGAGGCGGTTCTCGTCGGCCAGCTTGTCGATCCTCACGCCGATCACGGGAGTGCCGAACTCGTGCACGGCTCGGCTGATCGCGTAGATCACTCCCGGGTCGGACGCGGTGTTCTGGCCGATGAGCACCACGAGGCATTCCGCAGCGTCGATGCCCGCATCGATGCGCTCCTTCATCGGCGAATCGAGTGGCCGGTCGTCGAAGGTGATGTCGACGTTACCCGGCACGGCGCGCACGCCTTCCGCCGTCTCGGCGATCTTCTGGGCTCGAAAGCTGTCCAGCTCCGAGTCGAAGGCAAAAAAAGCGTTGTGCATTGAGATCGTTCCCCATCTGGTGAGCACAAGGGCTCCCATATAGGGGACGCATCGTTCTGACGATCATTACGCCAGAACGTTAACTTCTTTGGCACTTGCAGTCCACAGTCAGTAAACCACGGCGCCGGTACTCAGCCCAGGCGGCTCATGTCCTTGAACCACTTGACGCTGGCGAGCGCAAGGTGGGCCGCGTTGGCGACGAAGAACGCTGCGTACGCCACGAAGAACAGGGCAGGGAAGCCCAGCAGCACGAACAGCATGCAGAGGAACCCGTAGTCGGTGGGAACGAGCACGAGAGAACGCAGGCGGCTGCGGCCGTCGGCCTTCGCCGCGGGCCCCGTGACGGCGGCGGATGCCGATGCCGCGCCGTAGGCGGCCTTCAGCTGGTCGTTGAGGATCATGGCGAAGAACGACACCGCCGCCACGATGCAGTAGCCGATCGGCACGAGCAGCAGGGCATCGTTCGGCAGTTCGAAGAAGCGGTAGGCGCTGATCAGCACGGCGAGGTGAAGCGTGGAGATCTTGAGTGCATCGACGACGTGATCGAGCCACTCGCCGCTGGCCGATCCTCCGCCGCGCAGGCGGGCCACCTGCCCGTCGGCCGAGTCGAACGCGTAGCCGGCGGCCAGCAGCAGCCAGACCACGACACCGAGCCACCACACCGGAGCGACGGTCGCGATGAGCACGATCGCCGTGAAGGTGAAGGCGGCGCTGATTCCCGTGACCGCGTTGGGGGTGAGCCCCGCGCGGAACGCCCAGGCCGCCAGGTAGCGACCCACGCGGCGGTTCACGTAGATGGAGTACGGGGGAGCCCCGCGGGCAGCCTTCTTCTGGGCGGAGGCCAGACGACGCACGGTGCCGAGGTAGGTCTCCGCTGCGGGGGAGGTCTGCGTGCCGGCGGCGCTCACGAGGCCCGCTTGAGGTTGCGCAGCGGGGCGGGCTCGACGTCGTTCGCGGCGAGTCCGGCGGGGGCCAGTTCTGCGGGCGCGAGTATCGGCGACGGTTCCCAGGCGATCGAGTTGCGGTTGCGGCGGCCGAGGCCGCGGGTGCTGTAGCCGGAGTTCAGCCGTTGCGCGAGTTCCTCGTAGCCGTCGGTGACGGCATCCCAGTTGTAGCGCTCATTGGCGCGGTCCTGCAGCAGCGCGGCGGCCTTGGCCGTCGCGCGGGGCTCCGACTCCGACTTGTCGACGCGCTGGGCGAGGGCCGCGGCATCGCGGAAGAACAGGCCGTCGGTTCCGAGCACGTCGCGGTTGAAGACCACGTCATAGGCGATCACGGCCGTACCGGCGCCCATGGCGCGCAGCAGCGACGGGTTCGTGCCTCCCACGGAGTGGCCGTGGATGTAGGTGTAGGCGTGCGCGTACAGCTGGTCGAGCAGCTCCTGGTCGAAGATGCCGCCGACGAGGTGGATGCGCGGGTCGCCCGCGGCCAGACGCTCGATCTCGGTCGTGTGCGCCGCTGCGTAGGGCGCGGAGCCCACGACGACGAGGGGCAGCTCCGCGTTGCTGCGCCGGTAGCCGTCGACGATGACGTCGACGTGGTTCTCCGGCTCGAACCGGGCGACCACGAGGTGGAACTTGCCCGCGGCGAGACCGAGGTCATGCAGGCGGTTCGTGGGCGTCTCGTTGAGAATGGGGGCGCCGTACGTGATCAGTTCCGTGGGGATGTTGAACTCGTGCGTGTAGTAGTCGGCGATGCCCTGCGCGTCGGAGATGAGCGCATCCGCGTGGCGAACCGAGAACTGCTCGGCCCAGCGGTAGTAGCGGCGGCCGTTCTTGCCCCACTTGCCCCGCTTCCATTCGAGGCCGTCGACGTGCACCGCCGTGGGGATGCGCTGGAGGCGAAGCGCGGGGAGGAAGGGCGCGTTGGCTGCGTTGAAGAGGAAGGCCATATCCGGCTTCCTGACCGTGGCGAGGTGACCGACCGAGAGGGCCGTGTGGCTCAATGTCTCGATCGCCTTGGAGCGCACCGACGGCAGGTGCACCAGTTCCATGCCCAGGTAGCTGTCGCGGGGCTCGTCGCCCTCGCTACGGCGACAGTAGACGGACACCTCGTGCCCACGAGCGGCGAGGCGCTGGCCGATCTCCTCGACAGCGGTCTCGAACCCGCCGTAGGCGGCCGGAACACCTCGGGTGCCCAGCATCGCGATCCTGAGTGAATTCATCAGTATGCTCCTGTTGGTTTGGTGAGCACCTTGACAGTGCGCCACATGATGATGAGGTCTCCCGTGAGAGACCAGTTCTCGACGTAGTACAGATCGAGGCGAACGCCCTCGTCCCAGCTCAGGTCGGAGCGTCCGTTGACCTGCCACATGCCCGTGAGTCCGGGCTTGATGAACAGACGGCGGTGAACGTGGTCTTCGTAGCTCGCCACTTCGCGCACCAGGGGAGGCCGCGGGCCCACCAGGCTCATGTCTCCGACGAAGACGTTCCACAGCTGGGGCAGCTCGTCGAGCGAGAAGCGGCGCAGCACGGCGCCGACCCGGGTCACCCGCGGGTCGTTGCGCATCTTGAACAGCACGCCGGCGCCGTCGTTCTGGTCGCGCAGGCTCTCGAGTTGAACCTCGGCGTCGACGACCATCGACCTGAACTTGCGCATGCTGAAGGTCTTGCCGTTCCGGCCCACGCGTTCCTGGCGGAAGATCACGGGTCCGTTGCTGTCACGCTTGACGAGCAGTGCCAGCACGGCGAAGACGGGAAGAAGCGCGATCAGCGCGAGGCCCGAGAGGGTCACGTCGAAGGTGCGCTTCAGAGCGTGCTTGAGGCCGTCGTACTGGGGGATCTCCACGTGGATGAGGGGGAGCCCCTCGACCGGGCGGAAATGGATGCGCGGCCCCGCGATGTCGACGAGTCGCGCCGCGAGCACGAGCTCGGTGGCCGCGCCCTCGAGCTGCCAGCCGAGGCTGCGGATGAAGTCGGTGCCCTGCTGGGGCTGGCCCGCCACGATCACGGCGTCGACACCGAGGCGGCTGGCCGTCGAGGCGATGCTGTCGAGACCCGTGACGACCGGGATGTGCTGGCGCGCGGCGACGAGCTCGTTCGGGTGGCTGCCGTCGACCACCGCGCCGACGATGCGGTACGCGGCACCGGCCTTGCCGTCGATCTGCCCGATCACGTAGCTCACGTCGGCGATGTCGCCCACGACGAGGGCGCGCGAGAGAAAGTGCCCGCGCGCACGCTGACGCACCAGCCAGCGCCGCCAGAGATAGCGGCCGAAGAGCAGGCCGATCAGGCCGATCGGCAAGGCGACGATGAAGTACCCCCGAGCGACGTTGATCTGCAGAATGAGAAACGCGATGGCGGCAAGGCCGAAGGTCAGCATGCTCGCGTTGACGACGAGCCGGTATTCGGATGCGCCGGCGCCGACCACGCGCGAGTCGCGCGTTCTGAAGATGCCGATCATCGCGAACCACGACAGGGCGACGATCGCCGACACCTGCGAGTAGTCCACGGGGTAGCCGCCGACGGCGACTGTTCGCTCGTCGATACCGAAGCGCACCACCTGCGCCACCGCGATCGAGCAGAGAATGACGACGGCGTCGGTGACGCGCAGTCGTTGGCGGTAGCTGCGAGCCCACTTCGAGAGATTGGGAGCGGCGACGTCGGACTGGTCGACGCTGACACCCGGTCGAGCGAGACGGTGCGCGGTCCACGCCGTACTCAGACGGGGTGTGGTCTCGGTCATGCGCGGGCGATCCTTTCAGCGTGATGTCGCGCAGATCCGGATGAAAAGTGAACCAGAAAGATGAAAATATCTCGTCTTTTATGGAAGAGCTCCCCGCCCCGGAGATGCACGAGTGAATTAAAGATGAACTTATCTCATTTATGAATAATTCTCATATAACCCAATTCGGGGGGTTGGAATTACCCCCAATGTGGGCGCATTGTGTACCAACGTCGATTCCCAGCAGTCAGGTCGACGTCCCGCCCCGGGTTGGGGACTATCTAAATAGATGAGGAAAAGTCAAGCCCCACAGCGATTCACATCCGAAGTGGTCACTGTTGCGAATGTACAAAGGGTCCGCGTCCCGACCGGATTTCCTTGCGGCCAGAACCTGCGGCCCAGCCCCTCAACAGCTGCCCTGAGTAGAAGGAGCGCGTATGCTGAAGTTTTTTTTCATGTTCGACACCGACGGTGACCTGTCCCGTGCGCGCAAGCTGACCGCCACGGACGATGTGAAGGTGACCGCGGAGCCCCCGATCGCCGACTACGCAAACATGATCGACCAGTCCGACGACGAGATCCGCTTCTGGATCGATGCCCAGCTCGCCGCCACGTCGTGCCTCGTCGTGCTGATCGGTCAGCACACGGCCAATCAGCGCTGGGCGAAGTACGCCATTGGCAGGGCTCGCGAGCTGGAGCTGCCGATGATCGGTGTGGCCATCGACAAGCTGACCGACGACGACGGCAACCAGGGCGTCGCGGGGCCGAACCCGTTCGCGAACGCAGGCATGTCGGCGAGGACCCTCTCGGCTCTCGAGATCTACGAACCCCCGTTCACGACGTCGTCTTTCGCGCGCGCCCATATCCGCTACGGCCTCCCCGAGTGGGTGGAGGGCGCTATACGGGAGAACCGATTGCGTCGAGAGTCGCGCGTGCGTCGTCACGGGCGTGAGGCGGGCAGCGAGCGCCACGAAGCGAGCTGACGTACTCCGCATAGAAGGGTCGCCCCGGCGGATCCGCGCTTCTCGTCGGCGCAGAAGGTAACACCGCGACGTCTATGAGTCCAGCCCGCGCGGTTCGTCAGGCGATCTGTGAATGATGGTGGTGTCGTCTCGGTTCCCAAGACCGCTGCGACGGTTCGTCTTCCGCCGACACTGGGGGCGAACACCCGAAGGCTCCTGAGTTTGGCCCATGCCAGGCGCGGGGGCCTTCACATGTCTCTAGCGGTTATCGAGTAGGCCGTCCACGGCGCCGCGTCGATCGAGTAGGCCGTCCACGGCCGTGCGTCGATCGAGTAGGCCGCCTGCGGCCGTATCGAGATCCCCGTCCCGCCTCCTCACCCAGTGCCACCAAAAATGGGGCCCAGATTTTCCCGACGCGTCACCTTCGATCGGGCTACCCTCAGTGGTGGGGGCAGCGTCGTCTGACAGCATCAGGCGTCGCCGGCGTCTCACGGGTGTCAGAGGCACGAAGCTGGTCCACGATCGGGGGATCACATCGTGGCAACAGAAGACAACGCAGAGAACGACATTCCGTTCAAAGTCCTGCAGATATTCAAGGATGAAAAGGCTCGGCCTAAAGTCGTGCGCACCTATGACGTAAATATCGGATGGCTCGCCGAGTCCCGTTCGCCCGTGATCACATGGCGAACGGTGGACGAGCTTATAGAAGGTGGTAAGACGTCGGCGGAGTTGAAATGGCGATCAAAGAGGCACCAGGTCTCTCTTCTCGACTTGCGTCCGAAGAAGTCAATCGCCCCTCGTGTTCCTCGCGCTGAATCACGTGCGCTACCTCCGCAGCGCTGAATGAGCGTGCCGTATTCAAATGCCGCTATGAGGTTCACATTCGAATTCGTCTGCCTTAGTGCGTGCTGCCGGGTAATCGCATGCGCGTGGCGGCCTGTCCCAGAGCCTCATCCGTAGGATGTCTTGATCGACGACGGTGGTTGCCATATCGTTCGAGCGCGACTTCATCACCCGTCCCTCGTCGAAACATGAATCAGATACGATCCGCTCCATGGGGGAAAACTACAACGCACGACCAGTTTTGAAAACTCTGACAGGGCTGCGGTTCGTTGCTGCTTTCGTTGTCGTCGGTTACCACTTGTCCAGGTATTTGTTGCCGGAGATCCAGCCATTTGCGGGTTTGGGATATGTGGGAGTCACTTTCTTCTTCGTCCTCAGCGGCTTCCTGCTCACGTGGTCGTTCAAGCAAGGAGATGCCAAGCGTCGGTTCTATTGGAAGCGGTTCGCCCGCATCTACCCACTGTTCCTGCTGACAACGATCCTGGCAGGGGCGCTCATCCTTGCGAGGGGCCAGACGCTTCCACTGATCAAGCTGCCTCCGGTGCTGTTGATGATTCAGTCGTGGATACCTCCAGGCGACTGGCATTACGCATACAACGGCGTCTCTTGGTCCTTGTCCGATGAGGCTTTCTTCTACCTGCTGTTTCCGCTCGTCGTTCCGCTGATTCTGCGTCAGTCGTTGTCGACTTTGGCGCGGCTCTCGGCCATTCTCATCGTGCTGATGGTCGCCGTAGCGGTTGCTGTCATCGCGATATTGCCCGAGCAAACGTGGGGTGCCCTGCTCTACGTCAATCCCGCATATCGCTTTGGCGAGTTCCTTCTTGGTGTTATTGCCGGATGTGCTTTCGCGCGTGGCTGGCGACCACAATTTGGTTTCCCGGTGGGTGCAGCTATTGCCGTTGTCTGCCTGATTATTGATTACGCTGTGGCACTGCTCGTCTTCCCTCGGGTGCTCGACATGCCCTTCGCAATTGGTGACCTCATCATTCTTCCCGGGGTCGTTGCGATTGTTATCGGCGCAGCGTCCACCGACGTCGCCGGCAAACGGACTTGGCTCGCGTCCAAACCTTTTGTGAAGCTCGGAGAGTGGTCTTTTGCCCTCTATTTGATCCACGAGCTTGTTATAAAGCTGATAGTGCATCTTCTGCCAGGAGAGGACCTTGGGGCTAGGTTGATCGGCGCGATCGTGGCGATAGCTGCCTCACTTGCTCTGGCAGGCTTGCTCTATACGTTCTTCGAGCGTCCTGTGGAGAAGAAACTTCGGGGCTTGGTCGGCTCCGGTCCGCGTCAGGCGATGAAAGTCGAGAGGCAGAAACGCTAGGCGCGCAACGCGCGTGAAATCGACCCGTCGTCGCCTCCACCGCTCGCATCATGATGCTGCGTTGAGCTCCGAGAAATTTGCGCGGCCCTAGCGGCACCGCCCTGGTTCGACCGCCCGCGTTCGCGGTCAATGAGTTTGTTAGATAGACCTCAACCTGAGCGGGTCGTCCATCGACAGAAGGCATACCACGAGCAGTTCGCTGACGTTCTCCGTCGGGTCCTCACCTACTTGAATAGGCGCATGATTGACGATGCGAGCCTGCAGCTGCTCTACCAATTCCTGAGAATCGGGCGCGTCTGACGCCTCAGCAATGTTCAGGCTTCGCCGGTCCTTCGGACATCGGATGCCTATCGCAAATAGGGCGCGAGACTGGCCAGACTTTCGACTCATCTCTCAATCCAATCTTGGGAGGATCACCCGTGCGCACATTGAAGTTGGGGCCTCGCGACGTTTGCCCTTAACCTCGCCGAATCCCTGGCAGCGTCAGGTTGTCTTGCCAGCCAGCCAGTGCTGACATCATTTCCTGTACCCGTTCCCTCCGGAAGGTTGCTGGTGCCGTCGGTCACCCCACCTCCCACGGCTGCCTCGCAGCCGAAAGCCAAAGTTCTCAGGACCAGGTCGTCGCATCGCTCGTCGAAAAGAATGGGTAGGCCGCCTGCGACGTGCTCGCCTTCAGGCCGACCACCGACATGAATGAGTTCATCGATCTTGCCCTCCCCGCCTACGGCATCGAGGGCACGGACGACGACAGCCGGAGTGCACTTGCCGGCAGGTCCATGCGGACGTTCCCCACCGCACGCTGCCCGGAGCAGAGCTCGCACATCGACGCGGACCTGGATTCCGACGGATCTCGCTACAGGGCGTAACGAGGATGTAACGTCGGCCGTCTAGGGTGTGATTACGACTTTGGGGGAAGTTCACATGAAGAAGATTGTTCTCGACGTTCAGAATGACGGGCTCGCGTTCATCCTCGAGGCCCGTGATGATGACGAGCCGAATCGGCTCGCCACCGTTTATCGCATGAAAGACGGATGGCACACCAAGCTGGCGACCCAGCACACGCGGCACGCTTGGTCCGGACCATTTGACTCGGCGGAGGATGCGCTCGAGGCGATGGAAGCGTCGGTATCGGAGCCTGCCTAGTCAGGTTGCCCCAAGGTGCGCAGCTAGGGTTGAGCGAGACGAGGGGGAGAGTCTGGTGAGCAAACGGTCGAGCAAGGTCCGCGCGGGTCGATTACGTCGCACATCGAGCGAAATTCCTCTTTATATTGCTTTCGCAATGGTTGCCGTGGCGTCTCTTGGGCTCGCCTACCTGGCGCTGAGCGGCGTCCATCTGGGTGAGCGCCCGGCCTCTTCCCCCGCTCCGAATTCTTATCCGTCTGAGGTCGTCGTTCCGTCGGTGACGCCCACCGCGACGGCCGAAAGCGGAAACTCCTCTGTTGGCCTTGTTGGCGCAGACTATTCGGCCTGGTGGGTTGGCTCCGTCGGCGCAGGAGCTCTGCCTGGAGTGACCGCAGGACCGCTGATTGGTGAGCAGAATGCGAATATTGAGAGTCTCACAGAGCAGTTCGCTGCGTCGGATATCAGCCCCGGCCAACTCGTGGTCATTCAGGCTGGCGCTCAAGACATTCGCGAGGGCGCATCGAGCGAACAGATCATGACTACATTGCAGGGGCTGTGGCAAATTGTTCGAGATCGTGGTGGCCGGCCCGTAGCCGCACTGCTTCCGCCGTCCAACTCGTATCCTGCGGCCAATCTTTCAGTCAACGGCCTCATCAAGACGGCGGCTGCACAACAAGGTGTCGCGGTTGTTGACGTGACTACGGCGGTGAGTGTCGTCGATGGAACGTGGGCGATCGGGTATTCAGACGACGGAGTTCAGCCGAATGCTTCGGGCGTGTCTGCGATGGTTCAGTCCGCCGTGTCTCAGCTCTCCGGCCTTGTGGACGTCCCCTCGACAAATGTGACCGGCTGAACATCCGAGAGGGCGCCGCGGCCACTCTGACACGCAATTGTCACGCGAGATTCATGAGCATGAAACCGTTTCCAGATTGACTGAAGTCATGACGGATTCGATACCTAGCCAGGTTCTGCATCGCTTCCGTGGCAAGGGAGCGCGACCGAAAGTTATTCGTGTCTACAGGGTGGACGAAGGTTGGGTGCCGAGCCCGATACGGAAGGTTCTGACCGAGAGTGTTGCCAAAGAATTGAAGTTAAGAGGCTTCACCTCTGCGGAGATAAAGTGGCGTCGGACAACGAAGCAGCTTTCTCTGCTGTAGAACGGCCCTTACGCGAGGAGAGCCGCGAGGATTAAGCTCCCGTTGTACGTGGAGTGCGCGACGATCGAGCCGCCGATGCGTCCGGTGAGCGCAGCCAACACGCCTGATGCCAGCCCGAAAACCAAGGTGGATATACCTACCACCAGTGCGCTGGTGACGTTCGTGACCTCGGCGAGATGCAATGCGGCGAAAAGAGACGCGCTCACAACGACGGAGATGATGACGGAGGTTCTCTTTGTCATCCGGCAAGAAATACGTAGCGCGGTGCGCAGGACCAGTCCTCTGAAGAAGATCTCCTCGACGAATGGCGCGACGATGATCGGTGCGACGATGACCCCGAAAATCCACCAACCGTCGTAGACGACCTCGCCGAACGTGACACCCAACCCATTCATTTGGCCGTAGAACGCAATCTCTGTGATGCTTGCCGCCGCTCTGGCGAGAAGTCCGATGCTTAAGCCGAAAAGACTGTCGAGGTACGTGAACTTCAACCCGAGATCCTTGCTCAGGGAGCGCGTTCCTGACACGAAACACGCGAACGTGCACGCACCGAGTAAAGGAACCCAGACGACGGCGTAGCTGAGTATGAGTGCTAAGCGGCCGTCATAATATCCGCCGGATGTTAGCCACTCGACCAAGAGCCACATGAGTACGAACGAGATAGTAATACCAATGAGTGACTCAGGAACTCCCCAGCGCCTCGACGCCAGCCCAACCCTCCCCGATGGCATGCTCACGTTGACAAACCTAGCCCTTTAGTTGTTCGTAGACGGACCCTCGTTGCTGCCGCGCTGTCGGAAGTGCCGAACGGATTTGTCTGCCAAGCCATGTCGGCGCACGATTTCAAAGTTTTCCTCCCGGAAACAGACAGCGAGCTTGAACGCTGGAAGACTTGGCTTATGACATTCGGGGGAAGTCTTTCGGCTCGGCGTATCAATCACAGCTTGGACGTAGTGAGGGGCCTTGCGGCACTCTTGGTCGTAGTGAGTCACGCACGTCTATACATTTTTTCGGCGGCAGGTGTGCAGCTCGACGAAGCCCCGACCTGGCTGAGGATCGCACTGGCTCCCACCGCCTTCGGTAAAGAAGCCGTCGGCGTCTTCTTTGTGCTGTCGGGCTTTCTGGTTGGAGGGCAGGTAATTCGACTAGTCAGGGCGGACAAATTTGACGTCGTTGATTACGGCGTGAAGAGGCTATCGAGATTGTGGTCGGTGCTGATTCCTGGCCTCCTTTTCACCATCGTCATTGATCTGATGATGAGGATAGTTTCCGGAAAACTGGCATCCTTCAGCCTCATCGAGGGAACTGACAGTCTGCAAACCGCAAGCTGTAACGCAGTATTTCTTATGCCAACTCGATGCTCGACCTTCGGCACAAATGATTCTCTCTGGTCTCTCGGATACGAGTTTTGGTTTTACATATTCTTTGCTGCTGTGGCGGCGGGGGTGGGACTACTCGCACGGCGGAGATGGCTGGCAGGCTCAATCGCACTGGTCGTAGGGTTGCTGTCGGTAGTGGTGTTCGGAATGGAGTTATTAGCGCTCATACCGGCATGGCTCCTGGGCGTCGGGGTCGCAGTCATAGTTGGGAATCGGTCGGGCAAACTGCATAGCAAGAGGGGGGCGTCTATTCTCGGAGGTCTCATTCTCGCGATCGCATGCATGTTGGCGCCAAATCTCCTTCACGTCACCGAGCCGATTAAGTTCCTCATTGTCGGGGCTGGTGCTGCCGCGCTCGTCCTTGTTCTGGCCCTGAGAGATCCATCTCCAGGCGCTGGGCTGAGGCTCTTCCGATTCGTCGCGTGGATTGGAACCTGGTCGTTTTCGATCTATGTATTCCATCTCCCGATGGTGAAGCTGATTGCAATGCTCTTGCCTGACGGGCTTGGCGGCGTCGCTCTGCTTATCGCAATCTACGGCACGGCCGTAGTGGTGGTTGCGGCTTCATACCCCCTCTACCTTGTCTCGGAAAAGCGAATGGCAGTATGGCGTTCCGTGCTCTTCCGGGCAGTCGGAAGACGGCAGCGAATCACACCTGTTTCTGTCGAGCGATGACGTGAGACCGTGGATCGAATGCCTGTATGCCTCGGGTTCTTGCCTCATTCCAGATAGTGATTTATTCCTCCGGCGGATAGTTTCGACCGTCAGTGAGATGACGAACGTGTCGACGCCAAATTGCACCGCGTCATGATCGAAGGACGACCCTTTACATTGCCGTAACGCAATCGAAGCGAGCTACCGATCGATTTATGGCACCATGAGCCGTGGGGGTTGTTAGGCCACCATGCTCGACGACCTGAAGGGGAAGGCCGCAGAAGTGGAACTTCGCGATTACCTGCGTATCTTGCAGAAAAGCTGGATATTGATTGCAATTCTTCTCCTCCTTGGTATCGCTGCTGCTGCGGCGTTTTCGATACTCCAGACTCCGAAATACAGTTCGTCTGCAAAAGTCTTCGTATCTACCTCGGGTGGTTCGACTGTGGCTGATCTTCAACAGGGGAACACATTCACGCAACAACGCGTAAAGACGTACGCTGATCTGACGACGACGCCAATCGTGCTGCTGCCCGTAATTGCGGATCTCCAACTCGATCTGAGTAGCGGAGAGCTCGCCTCGATGATCAGTGCTTCTGCGCCCCTGGATACGACTCTCATCGAAATAACCGTAACGAGCGAGGATCCGGCCTTGGCTGCCGAGATTGCTACGGCGGTGTCCGCAAGCCTCACCCAGGTCGTCGAAAACATCGAAACCTCGGGAGACGATGTGCAAGCTATATCGCCAGTCAAACTCACGCTGGTGCAGCATGCCGAGTCCGCCCAGGCGCCAGTGAGTCCGAATGTACCGCTTTACATTGCTCTCGGTGGGGTAATTGGACTTGCGTTGGGTGTCGGTGTGGCCGCTCTCCGTGAAGCTCTAGACAACCGCGTGAGAAATGAACGCGATGTCGAGGTAATCACTGACGCTCCCATCCTCGGAGGAATCGTTTTCGATCCGAAGGCGAACGAGCGTCCCCTCATCGTTCATGATGATCCGAGAAGCCCTCGAGCCGAGTCTTTCCGGACCCTTCGAACGAACCTTCAATTTTTGGATGTGGGTAGAACGAACAGGGCATTCGTAGTCACATCATCAATTCAGAGCGAAGGCAAGAGCACCTCGACCGCGAACCTCGCCATCGCCCTGGCTGACACCGGTGCACGCGTTCTGCTGGTCGATGCCGACCTTCGTCGGCCCAAGCTGCATGAGTATCTCGGTCTTGAGGGTGCCGTTGGATTAACGGATCTGCTCATAGGCACTGCTGAGCCAGAGGACGTCATTCAACCTTGGGGCAAGAATGATCTGTTTGTATTGCCCGCGGGAAAGATTCCTCCGAACCCAAGCGAACTGCTTGGATCCGAGGCCCTCACTCGACTCCTCAACGAATTCAATCGTGCGTTTGATGTCGTTTTGTTCGACTCTGCGCCTCTTCTTCCCGTGACCGACGCAGCAATTCTCGCGCGGACCGTAGGCGGGACGATCGTTATATGTGCCGCCGGGAAGACGCATAAGAATCAGTTGAAGGGTGCGCTTGCTGCTCTGAACAACGTGGACGCACCTGTCTCCGGCATCGTTTTAACCATGCTTCCGACGAAGGGTCCGGACGCCTATGGGTACGGACGCTACGGCTACGGCTATGGCTACGGCGATGTCTCTACGCCGCTTGCTTCTACCGCGACCTAAGGCTCAGCAGCGATTAGACGAGGTCTGATCGCTCGAAGAAGTAAACAAAACTCTGGGGGGAGAAACGAATGTCTGAGAGCCATGAGAGCAATCAGTTCTCAGTTCTGTTTGTTTGTACGGGGAATATCTGTCGATCGCCACTAGCGGAGCAGCTGTTTACTTCGGCCGTCTCGAATCTTCCGGCGCTGCGAGCGGGCAGCGCCGGTACGATGGCCAACCAAGGCGCACCGATGACTGAACAGGCGGCCGACCTGTCTACTTCATACGGGGGATATCCCAAAGAGCATCGGGCAAAGATGCTATCTCCACATCTGATTTCGGCGGCAAGCCTCGTTCTCACTGCGACGCGTGCGCAACGATCCGAAGTTGTTTCGATGCTTCCTAAGGCGATACGGAAGACCTTCACCTTGCGCGAGTTCGCTCGGCTCGTGAGCGCCTTTGAATGGAATGACTCGCTGCGTCAGGCCCCATACCCCTCGAGTGACATCGCAGATCTCCATGCCTTTGTGGACGTCGTTCGACGGATGCGCGGACTGGAGCGCGAAGTGATTGAGCCTCTCGACGACGACATCGTGGATCCATATAAAGAGAGCCAGAACGTATATGACGAGGCCGGAAGGGTAATATCTGGCGCAGTTAGGACGGTGGCGGAAGCGTTCGCCAGACTTGTCGGCGATTCCAGTTCAGGACTCCGGGCAACTGGCCCGATCCAGTCAAATTTGGCGACCGACCTCCAAAGGTCTTCATTCACACGGTTCGATCGATGATCGATCACGGTGCAAGTCCCGTACTCCACGCGTCTGAAGAACGACCTGCGGGGAATTGGCGTGAGCGGTATGCAAGAGGGCTTCTCATATCCGACATTTTGGTTCTTGTCTGGGTTGTGTTCGGCGTTCAGATTGCTTGGTTTGGTTTCACCACGTCAGACGTTGCCTTCAGCGGAAGCCTGAGCGACGTTGCACTTAGCTACACGGCTATTTCCGTAATTCTGACGGTGTCCTGGACTTTTATGCTCGGTATCTTTGGGTCCCGAAGCTATCGAGTGTTAGGGACGGGCACGCAGGAATACCGGTTGATCACGGATTCCAGCGTTCGTCTCTTCGGGCTCACTGCGATCGTGGCATTTCTGTTTCAGATTGATCTCGCCCGAGGGTACATCCTGATCGCATTTCCGCTGGGTGTGCTCACTCTCATTTTTTCACGTTGGATGTGGCGTCAGTGGCTTCGCGCACAGCGCGCAACTGGTGGCTATTCATCAAGGGTTCTGTTGGTCGGATCGGAGGAATCGACTACCCATTTAGCACGCGAGCTGGCGAGGCAGCCCATGGCTGGATATCGGGTGGTCGGAGTTTGCGTACCCGGCGGTCCAGTTGCCGGATACATGGGGGACACCGCAATACCGGTCTTTGTGAGCATCGACCATCTGGAAGAGGCGATGGCGGCGAGTGGCGCCGATACCGTCGTGATTACGAGCAGCGAGGAGCTCTCGGCTGAGCGAATACGCCAGATCAGCTGGAGTCTGGAGCCAGGTCGTCAACATCTAGTCGTCGCGCCCAGCCTTACCGATATCGGAGGCCCGCGGATTCACACCCGACCGGTTGCGGGGCTGCCTCTCATACACGTGGAAATGCCACGTTACACAGGTGCGAAGCAATTTACTAAGAGGGCGTTTGACGTCATCGCGGCCGCTCTTCTGTTGGTGGGATTATCTCCGCTGCTGGGCCTTTTAGCTGCGACAGTGAGACTCACATCGACGGGACCTGTCTTGTTCCGACAAGAACGTGTGGGCAAGAACGGGTCTCATTTCGAGATGCTGAAGTTCCGGTCGATGGTGACCAATGCTGAGGAACTCCTCGAGAATCTTCAGTTGCAGAACCGTGATAAGGGCAATTCGATTCTTTTCAAGATGGAGAATGACCCTCGGATTACCCCTATCGGCCGTGTACTGCGGAGGTTCAGCCTCGATGAGTTACCACAACTCTTCAACGTATTCGCAGGAAGCATGTCGCTTGTGGGTCCCCGGCCGCCCCTCGAGCGGGAAGTCAATCAATATGACTCCCACGTGCATCGTCGATTTCTCGTTAAGCCTGGCATAACTGGATTGTGGCAAGTAAGCGGCCGGTCCAACTTGTCGTGGGAGGATACTGTCCGCCTGGATCTCTACTACGTAGAAAACTGGTCCCTTACTGGTGATCTAGGAATTTTGTGGCGTACGGCCAAGGCCGTCTTCTCAAAGGACGGAGCATATTGACTGCAGTAATCGAGATGCCAGTTCGGCAGAATGCGTCACTTCTGGCCGGTTCAAAGCTTGTCATTCTTGGGCCCCTCATCGCGATCGCGGGTGGACGATGGGGAAGCTACCTAGGTCTCGGCGGAACGCCTGTCTATTTCGCCGACTTGGCGGTTGGGGTCGGGGCGCTGCTGCTACTTAGTGCCAGTCTTGGAGAACGATCCGAAGCCGGCAGCGAATCGGGGAGAGTTCCACGGTCTCTTTGGTTTGCCTCATCGTGTATGGCGGTAGTTCTTGTCATTGGTTTGATTCGCACCCCAAGCCTTTCGCTCTTTACCGCTCGAGATGCACTTCCCTTTTTCTATTTGCTTCTCATCCCGCTCTTCTATCGAGCGATACAGACTCTCGGGCGGGATACGTCGTTTCGCTGGTTGCGCAACGCAGCTATCGTGCATCTCGTTTGGTTCGCGCCGGCCGTATTCAAGGTCTTACCCGAGATCACCATTCCGTTTTTCGGAGGAACTCCTGCGTTTTCACCACGTGGAGATTTCGACTTAATGATTTGTGGACTGACGATCGTCGTCGTAGCTGCCGACAAAAAGATGAGAACCTCCTGGCGCGTCATACTTGTGCTGATAACACTTGTTGCTGCATTCTCCAACGGAAGCCGAGCCGGTCTCATCGCGGCGTTTGCCGTGGTTGGGGTCGTCCTAATCATTAGCCGGCCATTTTCGGACCCTGCCCGGGGTCTCCTACGATTCGGCCTAAGCGCGCTCGCGGTCGTTCCGCTGACGGCAATCATCATTCTTCTGGTAGTTGATCCGCCGGAGTGGGCTGTGGCCGTGCAGAAACTGCTCCCTAGCGACTCATCCGTTTATCAGTCCGGCCAGAATACTTGGAACGCGAGAATCTCCGCGTGGCAGTTGATCGCCAACTATGCTTCGGCTGACGGTGGTGCCGTGAGTTTTGGTTTCGGATTCGGCTCGTTTCCGATTCGAGACAGTGGAGCCGTCCAGTACCTATCAGGCGACGTTGCTGTGCGCGCCGCCCATAACTTCTTGGTGACATGGTTTGCGTTCACGGGTCTTGTAGGAGTCGGATTTGTCGTCTTGGCGTTGGTGGCCTGGGCAGTAGCTACCGTGCCGGCTGCCTTCAGTATGCGTGGAACGAACGCAATCGGTCTGGGTCTCGTGGTCGGAGTTCTGGTGGCCGCTGTGGCCGGGGTCATCCTGGAATCACCATTCGGTTATATGACTTTTGCTTTGGCGATCGCCTTCGCGGCGCAACGTCAGGAGCTCAGTTCGGGCGAGGCACCTGGGAACCTCAAGGACTTCTCGACGTCGCTGCCCTCGCCCAGACGCGAGCGGTAGAGAAGGCGGATACGTCGAGGCAAAACTTTCCGGTTCAGTTGGTACATAGGTATTAGTGGTGCGTAAATCTTGGGGAGCAAGTCATGGGGAAAAGGGCACTAATTTTTGCATTCGCCTGCGATCCTGAAAAGGGAAGTGAGCCGGGCGCTGGTGCGACCTTAGTGCGAGCGGCAGCGAGAGTCACCGGCGAGGTTGTGGTAATCACTAGGTTCGAGAATCGGTGGACGCCGGAGTTGTTGGCATCATCGCTTGGCGACAACGTGACCGTTCATCAGATAACTACTCTGCCCACCCATTTCCCGACCTACGCGCGATATCTCGCTTGGATTTTGGGGGCGGCAAAGCTCGCTAGACGCCTACGCAAGGAAAAGTCATTCGATGTATTTCATCACGCGACGTATGCCTCCGATTGGTTTGTGAACCCATTTGCACTGATGGGCAAGGGGCGGCATGAAACTTGGGTATGGGGTCCCGCTGGGGGAGCGAGCTACGCCCCGACCGCGGTGAGCCGCGCAGTGATGGGTTCGACCACGAGGGTTGAGACTGCGCGTCGGGTGGCTACTGGTGTCGTCCGCACGATGGTCCATGCCTTAACTCGTCGAAAGGTCGATGTTGCGCTCGCTCTCAATGCCGATTCCGCATCGAGTTTTCTTGCTTCGGGATTCAAGAATGTCATCGTTAAAACCAACGCTGTTATTGACTACGAGGGTTTGCCCCCAAGGTCACCTTCTGACGGACCGGTAATCGTATTCGCGGGCCGGGGCGTGCGCTGGAAGGGGCTGTCCCTTGTAATCGCTTCCATTGCATTCCTGCCTGATACCTGGCGCATTGTAATCGCCGGACCAGAGACAGATTCGGACTATTACCGCGGGCTGGCTTCCGCCTTCTCCGACAGAGTTGATTTTCTCGGCGTCTTGGATCGAAACGACACGCTCGAGCTGTTCGCGCGAGCAACCGCGCTTGCGCTTCCGAGCCTCCACGATTCAGCCCCCTGGGCGGCAGCAGAAGCCTCTGGCATCGGTATTCCCGTTGTATGCCTTGATCTAGGCGGCGTAGCCTCCATGGCGGGGGAACTGGCGATGCCAGTTAGCACGGAAAACCCGAGGACCTTGCCCAAGCGGTACGCAGCTGCTCTCATTGCCGCTGCGAATGTCGATCTCGATCCCGACAGGTCTCATACAGAGGGAGCGCTAGAGGCCTGCATCGCCCGTTCCTATGGCGAGTCCGTCGCATGAGGGTTCTTATGCTTTTTAATGACTACTTGCAGGCCGGCGGTGAGCGCGTATCTGTCTCGACGGAGTACGCGGCGCTCCGAGAAGCTGGCGTTGACGTTCGTTTGCTGACCGTCCAAAACGACCGCTTGAGTCAGATGAGTCCCATCGGCAAGATGTTGGCGACTTTTCCCAACGAGGATTCGAAAACTCTGGTTGCGGACGAGATTGCGCGATTCAAACCTCATATTGTCCATGCTCAGAACCTATTTCCACAATTGGGTGCGGGTGCCATTTCGGCCCTTCGAGAGCACCAGACTCCCTGGGTCAGAAGCATTAGAAACTATCGAAAAGCCTGTATTGCAGGAACCCTGACCAGGGACGGTAAGCCTTGTACAGACTGCCTAGGAAAGTTAGGAAAGGCACCCGGGATTGTTCATGGCTGCTATCAGGGCAGCAGGGCCGCTTCCATCGGCGCCACGAATTACGCATGGTGGGAGGATCGTCACGAAAGGGCTCATCCCCCCGCTGCTTACATACTCATAAGCAACGCCATGAAGAAGAACATCGAGACAAAGCTCAACCCAAAAGCGGCTGTCCGCGTCGTGCATAATGCTGTTAAAGCGATCGACGTACCGCTCATCCCCATGGCCAATCGTCGACACGATGTCGCATTTGTCGGCCGATTCGCGCCAGAGAAGGGCATCTCGCTGACGCTGAATATCGCGAAACTTCTGCCGGACACGTCTTTTGTATTCGCGGGAAGCGGACCGCTGCTGGAGGACGTTAGACGCGCGGCCGAAAAAGAATCGAATATTGAATGTGTCACTGACCTGAGCCCGGATGGTGCGATGCGCCTAATGAGTGACAGTCGTGTCGTCGTCGTCCCATCGCAATGGGAGGAGCCGTTTGGACGCGTAGCCGCCGAAGCATTGGCCACGGGAGCGATTCCTATGGTTTCCCGCTACGGGGGACTGCCGGAGATCGTATCCCCGGTCGATGCTCGTCTGGTCATCGACTCTGATGACCCTCAGACATGGGCAGATGAGATCCATGAGTTGCTGTCAGCGGACCCTTCAGTCCTGGACTCGATGTCGGCATCGTCAGTGGAACGGTGGAACGCCAGCTTTTCCTCTCGGGCATCAGCCGCTCACTTGCAAGGCGTGTACCAAGAGTTCGCGCGGCGCGATTAGACACCCACACAATATTCGACATACTGGCGAACGCCTCATTGCAATTACACGACTCAGACAAGGGCACTTCAAATGGCTAGACGACAAATTATTTGGTCGTGGACGAAGCCTGACGATCCGAACCGGTCTGGCTACATACCTTCAGGTGCGGCCGCAGGGCCCCGGTCTCACGGCGATCGGGCGTCTCAATGAGCGGCCCTAGCCTTGCCGCAGCCGGAGCGCGCGGCGGATTGGTCACTGTCGCATCGCAATTGGTCAGTCTCGTGACTAGAGTCGTGGGACTCGTCTTTCTGGCTAGGCTTCTCTCTCCCGAGGTTTTCGGTCTTGCCGCGATCATCGTGTCGATATCGACGTTTGCCTCCGCGGTGATCTTTCTTGGCCTGCCGATGGCCACGGTTCAAGCAACCGTGTTATCCCAACGAGCGAAATCAAGTCTGTTCCTAGTAAATTCCGGCCTTGGCGTACTGCTCGCTTCCATTCTGTTCTTCTCCGCTGACGCTATTGCCGATTACTATGGCCAGCCGGCTCTCTCATTCATGATGCGTTGGCTGGCAGTCGTCCCCTTACTAAGCGGGGTCCAGTCGCAGTTCAGGCTTCAGATGATCCGCGACCTAAAGTTCACGCCGTTGGCCGCGACCGAGGTGATTTCACAGTTTCTCTCGACGGGTACCGCCATCGTCATGGCTCTGGGAGGCGCCAGCTACGCCGCTATTGTGGCGCAGGGCATCGTCCAGTCCGGTAGTCAGTTGCTTATGGTTGTCGTGATCTCTAGATGGTGGCCAACGAAGCCTGGGTCGTGGTCACCGGAGGTCAGGGGGCTGCTTGCGATCGGTCTGAGGATTTTCGGCACGAACTTGCTTCGAGACGGGTCTCGGAGTGTGGTCGTTCCGATCATGGCGATCTTTGCTAGTCCGGCGGCAATCGGGAACTATGACCGCGCACAGCAACTCGTCGTGGTGCCGATCAACTTGACTGTCGACCAATTGCAGCGAGTAGCGATTCCGATCCTCACTCAATTCCGAGATGAACCAGCTCGCATGCTGGCGTACATGCGAAGAGCGCAACTAGCAGCCGCTTACGTAACGGCCACCGCCTTCCTCGTCGGCGCCGCTCTCGCAGAACCGCTACTTGCAACTCTCCTTGGCCAGGATTGGAAGCTTGCAGGGACCGTTCTGCAGGCCCTGGCAATCGGGGCAGTCTTTCGCACGCTCGGCCAGTCGATGCAATGGATCTTTATCTCATCGGGGATGACCAAAAAAGCCCTAACCTTCAGTCTTTGGTCCCAACCGCTTATCGTGATCATCACGTTGCTGGGTTTGCCCTGGGGAGTCTTAGGAGTGGCCGTTGCCAATGCGGTGGCATGGTCTCTTTACTGGCCCGTGTCGACATATACCGCCTCCAAAGCAGCTGGTTTCGACGCCACTCCTCTCATCCTCGATGCACTGCGCGCATTCGCTTTCTTCGGCATCCCGGTCGGTGCGAGCGCCCTCGTGGCACGTTTCCTCGGTCTTAACGACCTACTGACTGTCCTCGCAGGAATTGGGTTTGCCGTCATCGCCGCTTCAGTCCTGGCCCTGGCCCTACCTGCGGTAAGACGGGACATTCTTGCCCTCGTTGAAATACTTAAACTCGCGGGTAGACGATCGCGATGAGGATCAAATTGCACTATCCAACTCGAATTGGCCGATATCTAACTTGGAGTTCATGATGACGACAAATACACAGGTTCTTCTAGTTGGAGCCTACGAGCGAGAGAACTTTGGTGATCTACTCTTTCTGCTTCGTACTCGTGACTACATGATCAATGCCCAGACGACCGCAGTCGCGCCGTTCAGTGGCGACATGATGGAAACCCTCGGTCAAAACATCCCGGCTTTCGCCGAGACAGTGAGAGATAAGGCGTTTGACGCGATCTGGGTAGTCGGCGGTGAGGTGGGAGGAACTACGGTGGCCGACGCGTATCGGATGTCAGCTGCTGAAGACGACTACGAGAAATTTCTTGCCCTCAGCCCGAAGGCACGGATCGCAGAGCTGGAGCGTGTGTCGGGAATGACAGTTGCCGCGTCGCCCTACCTGCCCCGACCGTCCTCTCGTGTCAGCACGATGGGTTCCAATTTGGTGGTGAACTCAGTGGGTCTTAGCGGCATGCGCAATCTGTTTGGATCGCGGCGCGACGAAACGTGGGGTGCTATTCAGGAAGCCAGTTACGTCTCTGTCAGGGACAAAGAGTCGAGCGACGTGCTGACCAAGAATTCGATCCAACACGAGCTGGCACCCGACCTCGTTCATTCCTACGGTTTGACCGTGGACCATTTTGGACCCCGAGATTCGGACGTCGCTCTGATCCAGGTCAAGGCAAAAGTGCTTGCCTCGTTGGGAGCCGAAGAGTTCGCTGCGACTCTTGCGAAGAGCAAACAGTTGGAGAATTTTCGACTTCGGCTCTTCAGCGCAGGCAACGCTCGTGGTCACGACTCGATAGAGCTGTATGAAGAAGTGGCGCTGCATTTCAACCGCATCGCACCGAATCGCAGCATCGAAGTATCAAGGACGCTCATGCCGTTGGAAAAGCTCCGAGAGATTGCGACCTGTGGACTATGGGTGGGAACGTCTCTTCATGGTCTGATCATCTCCTCCTCGTTTGACACGCCCCGCGTTGCACTGGAGTTGGACAAGCTGGTTAGGTATGCCACAACGTGGCAGGAGACCATGCCAGTAGGCGTGGCGATGTCGGATGTCGACGCAGCGATTGAAAGCGCGCTCTTGGAAAGCCCCCGATCTATCGCATCCGGCCGCGCGATGGAGCTGGCCGAGATGGCGGACCGTAGCGCAAAACTGGCCGCGTCTGCTGCTTTGGAACAGCGGCCCAGGGGTCCCCTTGTCTCTGAAAGGGCGGCCGTCAGCGAGTCCATTATGAGGCGCAGACGATCATTGCCGAACCGTATCCACCAAGTTCTCCGCCCGCTTGGCTGAAGGGCAACTAAGGGCGATGTGACACTCGGGAGACGGCAGCCAAACACGCGCCTTCAAAAGCGGGCGAAATTCGTTCGACGATGAAGAGTTCGAGTGCGCGATCGCGCATCGCCGTACCGAGACGAGCACGCGTTGTTGGATCTTTGAGAGCCAACAGAGCTGTGGCGATAGCCTCCGGGCTGCCCTCAACGACAATCCCATTTTCACCCACTGCCCACGGGAGAGGGTCTACGTCCGTTACAACCACCGCTCGTCCTAGAAGCATTGCGTCGACGAGCTTTACGGGCAATTGACCGATTGAGTTGTCGTTCCGGCGGCTGGGAATTACAACAATGTCGGCCTCTGCAACGAACTCCAGGCCCTTCTCGAACGGAACCCGTCCGATCCACGACTCCCAAGGCTTTGCGTCAGGCGGAGCATCCGCTGTGATGCCGATCGTAAATCCTGCGTCAGACGTGAGTGCTACGGCCTGTCGGAGAATATCAACGCCTTTGTGGGCGCGCGTTGTACCGACGAAAGCAACTTTCGGTTGATCGCTGGCGTGGGTTGCTCCGGCGAACGTGTCAGTGCGTGCGTGTGGAACAAGAGCGCCGCCGTACTTCTTCTGAAGCGTGGGGTTGCTGACGATGACTTCGGCTTTGTCGTGGATCGCCGGCGGGTTTCGAATAGAGACCCAGTATCTGAAGAAACGGATACGCCACGCCACCGCTCGCCAGAGAGGCTTCCACGCCAGGCGGGCTTCTATGTCGGGATCGTCAATATCGACCACAAGAGGAAACGGCTTGATCTTGAGGGCGGAGATGGCGATTCCGAATGAATCTCTGAGCGGCTTTACCGCGACTACCACGTCGTACTCGGAGGCCACCCGCGATAAATACTTGGCCTGCTCAGAACGGGACGAGATTCCGATCTTCGAGCATGCGGCTGCAAATTCTGAATCGAGTAGCGGAGTCCAGACCGATTCGCCCCTAAAGGAGATGACCTTCGACGACCACCCGAGTGCGTTTGCCAACAGCCACAGAGAGTACGTTCTCCCTGTTGAGTTGTCCTCAAGGTTCGGTGTGACGAACAGGACCGATCGCTTTGGGGTGGCGGGGATGTGTGAGTCCGTGGCAGACATCGACATCCGCGACTCACCTACTCCTCTGGAAAAGCGCAACACGAAGGAATTTTGCATTGCCGAACAGGTAGCGCTTCCACAACCGACGGGGCTCTGCAATGAAACGATAGAACCATTCGAAACCGCTCTTTTGCACCCACACGGGAGCCTCGCTGACCGTGCCAGCAACAAAATCAAATGCTGCGCCCACCCCAGCTGTCGTGATACCTAATCGATCAGTCAAGGCTTGGGCGACAAAGTCTTGTTTAGGCGTGCCGAGGCCGACCCAGATAACATCAGGCGATTCAACGAGAACGTGTTTCTCTATGTTCGCTAGGTATGCCTCGTCGACCTCGGCGAAGGGTGGCGAATATGAGCCGGCGACGATCACCCCAGGGAAGCGTGTAGAAACCTCATTTCGAAGTTTCTGAAGGGTCGAGGGGGCTGAACCTAGAAAAAAGTGCCGTGTGTTAGTCGTCTGACTCTTCGCCAGAACGTCAACGAAGAATGAGGGCCCTCGAACTCGCTCGGGTCGCAGGCCTCGCGCGACTGTCTTCCATTTCATCAACTTCGCGACTGGATAGCCATCGGGAAGGTTCAAGCCCTTCTCGCTGAGTAGGCGAGCGTACTCTGGATTCTCCGATGTCAGAGCGAGACAGTAGGCGTTCGAGAGCCTCACCGAGATTGCTTCGGACGCCCCCGTTTGAGCGCGATTCAGGAACCAAGCTGAGGCCTCAGACGGGTTCGTGCATGCAAACGGAACGCCCCCAACTAAAATTCGATGGAACGGATCGGTCGACGACTGCTCTCCGAACTTTGAACTTTTACGTGTCATTTCGATTTCCCCCGAATCGTTGACCGAGGCCCGCAGGCCCTCGTCGAGACGAGCATATATCGTGCGAATAAAGCCAAATACTCTAAAGCGGCCCTTTCTCGCACCCCAGCACATACCGACACATCGAGTTAACAACTTCGAAACGTGGACGCTCATTAGCGCACGCCGGAGGGCCAGTAGAGTAAATCCGCGTGGATGTCGACTGTGGGCCACTTAAAGTTCGAGACGTCGGCTGTCAATTATTCCTGGGGGAGAATTCGTGCAAAAGAAAGCGTTTATTACGGGCATCACGGGGCAAGACGGCTCGTACCTCGCTGAGTTGCTCCTCAGCAAGGGCTACGAGGTCCACGGCCTGATCCGCCGTTCTTCGACGTTCAACACCGCTCGTATCGACCACCTCTACCTCGACCCGCACGACCCTGCCGCGAAGCTGTTCCTGCACTACGGCGACCTGAGCGATGGGTCGCGTCTCGTCACGCTGCTCTCGCAGATCCGGCCAGACGAGGTCTACAACCTGGCTGCCCAGTCGCATGTGCGGGTCTCATTCGACGAGCCCGAGCACACGGCCGACACCACGGGCACCGGAACGATCCGGCTTCTGGAGGCCGTTCGACTGTCGGGAATCAAGACCCGGTTCTACCAGGCGTCATCGTCGGAACTGTACGGTGCCACGCCGCCGCCGCAGAACGAGACCACCCCGTTCTATCCGCGCTCGCCGTACGGCGCGGCCAAGCTCTACAGCTTCTGGATCACCAAGAACTACCGCGAGGCCTACGACATGTTCGCGGTCAACGGCATCCTCTTCAACCACGAGTCGCCGCGTCGCGGCGAGACCTTCGTGACGCGCAAGATAACCCGCGCCGTTGCCGCCATCAAGGCAGGCACCCAGGACAGCGTCTACCTCGGCAACCTCGACTCGATTCGGGACTGGGGATACGCGGCGGAGTACGTGGAAGGCATGTGGCGGATGCTGCAGGTCGATGAGCCCGACGACTTCGTTCTGGCGACGGGCGGCAACTTCACCGTGCGGACGTTCCTCGAGACCGCCTTCTCGCACGCGGGCCTCAACTGGGAGGACCACGTCAAATTCGACGAGCGATACCTTCGTCCGACGGAGGTCGACGCATTGATCGGCGACGCGTCGAAAGCGGAGGCAAAGCTCGGGTGGAAGGCGACGGTGGATACCGCCGAACTCGCCCGGATCATGGTCGACGCCGACATCGCGGCGCTCGCCTCGCCGGGGAAGCACTATGTCGACAAGGTCTACCTCGAGAGCTGGGGGACGAAGTAGCCATGTCAGCAGCACTGCAGAAAGTTTTGGACGAGCGCGACGCCGTCGCGTTCGAGCCCGCACCGCTCGATCGTTCGGCCCGGTTCTACGTCGCCGGTCATCGCGGTCTGGTGGGTTCGGCGATCTGGCGCGCACTCGAGAACGAAGGGTTCACCGATCTGGTCGGTCGTAGCTCGTCCGAACTCGATCTGATGAACAGGGATGCCGTCTTCGAGTTCTTCGAGCAGACCAGACCGAGGTATGTGGTTCTGGCTGCGGCGAAAGTCGGGGGAATCCTTGCTAATAGCACCTACCCCGTCGACTTTCTGAGCGACAACCTGCGCATCCAGGTGAATGTGCTTGACGCAGCGCTCAAGTACGACACCCAACGTCTGCTCTTTCTGGGCTCTTCGTGCATCTACCCCAAGTTCGCTCCGCAGCCGATACCCGAGGACAGCCTGCTGACCGGCCACCTCGAGCCGACGAACGACGCCTATGCGATTGCGAAGATCGCGGGCATCATGCAGATCCAGGCGATCCGCCGACAGTACGGGCTGCCGTGGATTTCGGCCATGCCGACGAACCTCTACGGCCCCAACGACAACTTCTCGCCTCAAGGCTCACACGTGCTTCCCGCCCTTATCCGACGGTATGACGAGGCGGTCAAGTCCGGAGCAGACGTGGTGACCAACTGGGGTACCGGTACCCCGCGTCGTGAATTTTTGCATGTCGACGATATGGCCGCCGCGTGCCTGCACCTGCTGGAGCATTACGACGGTCCACAACAGGTCAATGTTGGAACAGGATCCGACGTTACCATTCGCGAAATTGCTGAAACCATCGCGAGCGTCGTCGGTTACGAGGGCGTAACGGAGTGGGACGCCACAAAGCCCGACGGCACTCCCCAAAAACTTCTTGATGTCACAAAACTCAATAACGCAGGGTGGTCCGCGCAAATCGACCTTAAAGAGGGACTTCGTTCGACGATCGAGTGGTACCGAGATCACGTCGAGAGCGTGAGGCAATAGCGTTGTCAGCTCGCGCAAGGTTGGCGCGGCGGCGTCGGTGGGATCCTGTGATTGAATCTGCCCATGTCCCCCTCTGATCGGTCCAGTAATCGTCGGCAATCCCGTCGCCGCCGATCGATGAATCGGCGTCGGTGGGCAATTTCGCTCTCCGTCGTTCTTCTCGTAGTAGTCGGCGTTGCTGCCTGGGTGGGAGTTAGGGCCTATTTGGCAAAGGGCGAGTTAGAGGCCGCGATTCCGCTCGCGTCGACCGTTCAGCAGCAAATCGTGGCGGGCGATGGAGCTGGGGCTTACAAGACGGGACAAGCGTTGGCGGCTCGTGCCAACTCCGCAGCGTCCCTAACCAGCGATCCGATTTGGCGCGTAGCCGAACTTGTTCCTGTGGCCGGCAAGAACCTCTCGGTGATGCGCCAACTGAGCGAGGTGACGCAGGACGTGTCCGTACGTGCGATCCTCCCGCTATCTGAAATCGCGGGAACCTTAAGTCTCGATAGCTTCAGGCCGAACGCGGGTCAGATCGATGTGCAGCCCATTCTCGACGCGCAACAAAGCACGGGGCTCGCTGCCAATGCAGTAGCGCATGCCAGAGATAAGACCCATGATATTAATACGGACGGTGTGGTCGGCCCATTGAGAGATGCTCAGTCGAAGCTCGACAGCCTTTTGGGCGATGCATCTTCCGCCATCAGTGCCCTAGACGGTGCTGCTCAGCTCATACCTGCAATGCTGGGTGCAGATGGTCCCCGCAACTACCTCATCATGTTCCAGAACAACGCTGAACTCCGATCCACTGGCGGCATTACTGGAGCCATGGCGTTGGTTACAACGGACGGAGGTTCATTCTCGCTCGTTCAGCAGGCGTCGACAGTTGACTTTCCAAAGTTCGATGGGCCAGTCGTCGAGTTGCCAGTAGAAACCCGTGCCATTTATGGCAACAACACTGCTGAATATATTCAAGACATCAATTTCACCCCGCAGTTCGCGCTATCGGGCCAGATTGCCCGTGAAATGTGGAAACGACAGTTCGGAGTCGAGGTCGATGGCGTGATATCCATTGATCCGATCGCGCTTTCGTACCTTCTCGACGCGACTGGACCAGTCGCCCTTCCGACAGGCCAGGAGCTGAACAGCCAGAATGCCGTAAAGCTTCTACTCCAGGACGTCTACTCGATCTTCGAAAAACCGGCAGATCAGAATGAATTTTTCGCCGCAGCGACAGCAACTGTGTTCGACAAGATCTCGGACGGCGGTGTCGACGCCAAAAAACTCGTGGCCGCTCTGGCCAAAGCTGGCGGGGAGAGTCGAGTGCTCATCTGGAGCGCACACGATGAGGATCAAAAAGTTCTGAGCGAGTCGACACTTTCCGGTCCGCTCCCACAAAGCGACACGGAGACTCAGGCGTTTGGTCTCTACTTCAACGACGCTACTGCGGCAAAGATGGATCCGTATTTGGACGTGCAAGTTTCCACGTCTAGCAAGATCTGCCGAAAGGACGGTCTGCCGAACTACGCGATCAACGTCACCCTGACGAACACTACGACGGCCGAGGCGGTTTCGATCCTTCCGAGCTACGTTACGGGCGGTGGCTCGAGCGGAGCTCCAGTAGGCAGCATCCGGACCAACGTCGCGGTCTATGGCGCGCCCGGGCTCTACAATTTGGGCGTGCTCAGAGACGGGTCGGCGGGGCAGTATCACCCGGCATCTGACTCGGGTTACACACTCAGCAAGCTGCAGATCGAGCTGGCACCGGGTGAAAGCACCACATTGCAGTTCCAATTCCTTGGCGGAGACGCGAAGTCGAAAGAGGTGGTTGTGCAACATACACCGCTTGTTTACAGCCTTGAAACATCGACGGTTGAGTTTGCCTGTGAAAGTGCCTTACAGTAGAAGTACCCCAATCTGGGGTAAATGCCCACTCGGGCTGCCAGTGTCGGCAAAATTCACAAACTATTTTGGGGGTAGTTTCAATATGTTCAAAAAGGCTTTAGCAACAGGCTTGCTCGCAGTTCTCGCAATTTTCGCTGTACCCACGGCTGCGAATGCTTATGAAACGACCGACGGTTCCGACGTCACCATCGCGCCTGGCCAGGCGGTCACCCTGACGTTCTCCGGCTTCGACGCCAACGAGCCGACCACCGCGTCCGCTCCTGATGCCGTCACCCTCGGTGTCGTCAAGGTCGTCACGACCTTCTCCCGCCCCGCAGACAGCGCGGGCGTCGTCAAGTACACGGCTTCGGCGACCCAGCCGGGCACGTACACCATCACCGTCACGGGTGTCTCCGGAAAGGTTGCCGTCGGCACCCTGACCGTCGCTCCGACTGACTCTGGTGCCGGAAGCGGTTCGGGCTCGGGCTCGAACGGTGCTCTGCCCAACACGGGTCTCGAGACCCCGATGCTGATCATCTGGGGTGCTGCCGGTGCTCTTGCTCTCGGTATCGCTCTGACCGTGGTTCTCACCATCGTTCGCCGCCAGAAGGCGTCGGTCTAGCAAACGCCTGGAAGGTGTCTTGAACCGACACTCGGATAGCTTCTTGTAGGCGTCTTACACGGAATGCCCTCGGCGAAAGCCGGGGGCATTCTGCGTGTGTGCCCTCGGCAAAAGCCGGGGGCATTCTCCGTATATGCCCTCGGCCCTCGGAGAGGGGGTAGCGCCGCCCAGTTCTTCACCATAAAGTGAGCATTATTCATTTTATGGGGAGTGGCGACATGTCGAAGAACACAGCGGCGACGACACGGGTGCGTCGCCATCCGTGGAGAACAACTGCCGTGATCATCGGCGTGCTGGCACTCGTCGGAGGCGGGTCGGCTGCCGCGTACGCCATGCAGCTCGGACAGACCTGGGATCAGAAGACCGTGAAGCTCGCCAACGCCTTCCCCGCCGCCGACGTGCGGCCGGAGGCGCCGGCGCCGACCGCTGCCCCGGCCGCCCAGAACATCCTGGTGCTCGGCTCCGACACGCGTGGGGATGGCAACACGTCGATCGACGGCCTCGAGGGCCAGCGTTCCGACACGATCATGGTCGTGCACATTCCGGGCGACCGTCAGCACATCACCGTGATGTCGATCATGCGCGACAGCTGGGTCGACATTCCCGGCTACGGAGAGGCGAAGATCAACGCCGCGCTCTCTTACGGGGGAGTGCCTCTGGCCGTGCAGACCATCGAGGGCATGATCGGTGCCCGCATCGACCACGTGGCGGTCGTCGACTTCGCGGGGTTCCGCGGTGTGGCAGACGCGCTCGGCGGGGTGAATGTCTACAACTCCATCCCCTTCGACTCGTCGAAGATGCCCGGTCACCGCTTCGAGCGGGGTATGCAGGCCATGAACGGCGAGGAGGCGCTCGCCTTCGTGCGCGAGCGCTACGCCTTCGACGACGGTGACTTTCAGCGGGCTCGCAACCAGCAGGAGTTCGCGAAGGGGGTCATGAGCCAGGTCATGAACGCCGCCATCCTCACGAACCCCGGCCGCCTCGGCGGGCTCGTCTCGGCCATCGCGCCCTACCTCGTGGTCGACAGCGGATTCGACGCCGCCTACGTGGGCCAGCTCGCTGTGGAGCTGCGCGACGTGACCCCCACCGATGTGTCGTTCTTCACCGCCCCGACCAGCGGCACCGGAACATCCAGCGACGGACAGTCGATCGTGAACGTCGATTGGGATGCCTTCGTGGCCGTGAAGTCGGCCTTCCAGAGCGACTCGGCCGAGCAGTTCGCGGCGCTCATTCCGCCGAAGTAGTCGCCGAGACCGAAAAAGAGGGACCGCAATGGCGCGGTCCCTCTTTTTTGGTACTGCCTGCTAGGGGCGACCCAGCCCGATGTAGGACCAGCCGGCGGCACGCCAGGCCGTCGCATCCAGTGTGTTGCGGCCGTCGATGATCGTCGCCGTCTTCACCAGCGGAAGTGCCCACGCCGGGTCCATGTGCCGGAACTCGTCCCACTCCGTGACCAACACGACCAGGTCGGCATCCTGCAGCGCCGCGGCCGGCTCGGCCTCGTACGTGAGCTGTGGATGCACACGGCTGGCCGTGTGGATCGCTTCGGGATCGGTGGCCACCACGTTCGCACCCAGGCCCTTGAGCTGCACGGCAACGTCGAGCGCCGGGCTGTCGCGGATGTCGTCGGAATGCGGCTTGAACGCCAGGCCGAGAACGGCGATCTTCTTGCCGTTCACCTGGCCCCCGAGCGACTCGACCGCGAGGTCGACCACACGCTGGCGGCGACGCAGGTTGATGGCGTCGACCTCCTTGAGGAAGGCGACGGACTCGCCGCGGCCCAGCTCCTCGGCGCGAGCGGTGAACGCGCGGATGTCCTTCGGCAGGCACCCGCCGCCGAAGCCGACGCCGGCCTTCAGGAACTTCCAGCCGATGCGGTCGTCGAGGCCGATGGCGGTCGACAGCTGCGTGACATCGGCGCCGGTGACCTCGGCGATCTCGGCCATCGCATTGATGAACGAGATCTTCGTCGCCAAGAAGGCGTTGGCCGAGACCTTCACGAGTTCGGCGGTCGCGTAATCGGTGACCACCAGCGGCGTGTCCTTGCCGAGCGCCGACTCGTAGACACCGTCGAGCAAGGCCTTGGATGCCTCGGCCTGGGCCGGCTCGGGCGGCAGCCCGTACACGAGACGGTCGGGAGAGATGGTGTCCTGCACGGCGAAGCCCTCACGCAAGAACTCGGGGTTCCAGGCGAGCATCGCGCCCGTGCCGGATGCCGTCACCTTGGCCGCGAGATCGGCTGCGGTGCCGACGGGCACCGTCGACTTGCCGACCACCAGGTCGCCATCCGAAAGATAAGGGAGCAGCCCGTCGAGCGCCGCGTTCACATAGGTGAGGTCGGCCGCGTAGCTGCCCTTCTTCTGCGGCGTTCCCACCGCGATGAAGTGCACCTGGCTGCCGGCGGCGTCGGCGAGGTCTGTCGAGAAGCGCAGTCGTCCCGTGGCCGTGGCTGACGTGAGGATCTCGGGCAGGCCCGGTTCGAAGAACGGCGCCTTTCCCGCGGCCAACGCGTCGATCTTGGCCTGGTCAATGTCGATGCCGATCACGTCGTGACCGAGCTCGGCCATCGACGCGGCGTGAACCGCGCCCAGATATCCGCATCCGATTACAGAGAGCTTCATTTGCTGCCTTCCCCCGATTGAGCAAAGTGATGCACCTCGTCGTGCTTATCCATCCCTCATTCCTACCAGACTTATGTATCCGGCGAGTTTCCTTCAGGAGTGCAGCGGCGCATCCGGCCCGGTATCAGCGCGCGGGGGGCCGGCTCAGTCGTTCGTCTGGCCGGTTCAGTCGGTCTCTGCCGTGTGGGGCCGCCAGGCCAGGCGGCGTTCGGTCAGGGATCGGATCAGGGGAGTCGTGTCGAGCTCCTGGTGCGGCGTCGCCGAGTCGGAGATCTCGAGGGCTTCGCCCGGGGAGAGAACGAGCTGCACGACCGGGCCATCGTGGTCGATCACGACCGGAACGTCGATGATCACCACACGCCCGCGACGGCTGGCGGCGGCCGCGAAGTTCGCGACCGCCTGTGCGACATCGTCGGTCGTCACGAACGACTTGCCTTGGCATCGGATGAATTTCACGCCTGCCCCCTCGTCACGATCACGACAGCTGTCTCGTCGCGCGCATCGCTTCCTTGCGATCTCGTTGTGGATCAAGCTCCGAGGCTAGCCCTGCCGATTTGCGGCGAGATTGACGCTAGCCAGGCGGGCTTGGATGTCGTAAGGTCGCGCTCTCACGCGAGTGTCTTGCCACTCTATTGCAGGGTGAACTCGGGTGCGTGTTGTGGCGGCAGGGGGGCTGGGAGCGGGTAGTCCTCTACGTCGCCGTTGATGTCGCCCACGGTGGTGACGGTCTCGGCATCGAAGTTGAGGATGTCGCCGGCATAGAGCACCATGGCGCCGCCTCTGCGGGGGCCGTTGACGTTGTTGAGGTAGGCAAGTCCGACGCAGAAGCGGTCGGAGATGAAGTCGGGTATGTCATCGGCGGCGACGACATACGCCACCGGCGTGCCGTCGGGATCGAGCAGTGCCTGGCCGGTGGCCCCGACGCGGGGTCCGTTGTCGACGGCGATCTGCTGGCGCTCGCCACTGATCTTCGGCTTGTCGTCGGATCTGAGGGGCGTGCAGGACATCGGCTCCAAGACGTCGCCCGCATTGTCGGGTACGACGGTCTTCGTCGGGCTGGGAGTGGGGCTGGGACTGGGGCTGATGCTCGACGTGCTCGGGCTGCTTGCTGTCGGCGTGAGTGTCGGCGTGGGTGCCTGCGTGTTCGTGCAGCCGCCGAGGATTGCCGTGCCCACGGCAGCGGCCAGCACCGCCCAAACGAATCGTCTTCGCCTCATCTCTGCAACCTTAGTGTCTAGAACACTTGTTCTATTGTGTGCGATACGGTAATCTATGTGTATGGAAACAGTATTCGACACGATTCGAGCCTTTACGGCTCGTCTGTCGAGTATTCATGGTGCCACCGACTTCTCAGAGTTCAGCTCGGATGAGTTGAAGACATTCATGAGCGTGGCGGCGTCCCTTCGGCACGAGGTCGATCGGGCGCTGGCCTGCGGGGCCGCCGAGATCAACCAGCGCTCCCGCAGAGAGCTCGGCGGGGCGGGGCTCGCGAAGACCGAGGGGCATCTGAATCCGCAGTCGATGATCGCCGCGCTGACCGGCAGCACGAAGGCCGACGCCCGAAAGATCGACAACCTCGGCAAGTCTGTGATGCAGGCATCACCTGTGCGCTTCGCACCGCCCGCCGGGCAGGCCGACGCAGGGGTGCCGCAGGGGCCGTGGTTCGCGTCGATCACAGAGCGCATGCAGTCGGGCGAGATCAGCCCCGACAGATTCGAGGCGTTGCGTGCGGGGCTCGGCGGCAAGGCGGATGACGTGTCTCCAGAGGCGCTGGCCGCGGCGGCAGACCGAATCCTCGAGTACCTGCATCCACTCGATGCGCCCGAACTGGTCTACCGCGACGCGCGAAACGCGCGTGCGTTGCTCGATCGCGAAAGCGTGGCGGAGAACGAGCGCGAAATGCAGGCCAGGCAGGAGGCGAAGATCTGGACTGATCGCGACGGCATGGTTCACCTGCGCGCGTCGTTCGCGCCCGAAGACGGCGCCTGGTTCAAGAACACCCTCGACTTGCTACTCGGTCCCCGAATCGGCGGACCTCGACTCGTTCACGGCAAGGCCGCCACCATGGCAAAGGCTCTCGAAGACGACCCCCGCACGACCGAGCAGATCCGCGCCTCCGTGCTCGTCGCCCTGCTCAAGGCCGGTGCCCTCGTCGATGAGAACGCGCTGCTCGCGCAGAAGCGGCCCACGGTGCAGGTCGTCGTCAGGGCCGACGAACTCACGCGGCCCAACAGCGACGGTGTCGCATTCATCGAAGGAACAGGCATCCCCGTCTCGATGAAGACGATCGATCGACTGGTCTGCGACACCGGAATCGTTCCCGTGATCGTCGACTCCGCCGGCGCCCCGCTCGACCTCGGCCGCGAAGTGCGACTCTTCACGGCCAAGCAGCGCCTGGCGATCGCCTCCCTCCAAGGCGGATGCGTCGTGGCGGGCTGCAACGCCCCGCCGTCGTTCTGCGAGGTGCATCACATCGATCCGTGGAGCGAAGGCGGCAAGACCGACGTCGAAGACGGAGTCCTCCTCTGCAGGTTCCATCACATGCACCTGCACAATCACGGTCATCGCATAGCGCGGATCGCGGGCGAACGCTACAAAGACAGCTACCGCTGGGTGCCGTCGGCAGAGGTCGATCCGCTGCGATCACCCATCAGAGTCAGGTTTCGTGGGGTCGCGCTCCACTATGCCCATGCGAGTGGGATTGGGAGTGCGAGTGCCCGCACCAAGAGAAACCGACCACGGAAGCCGAGTCCTTCAGCCGGCACCGTTCGGTTCACGCGGCGGGGATGAGCCGCTCGTGTCGATAGCGATCGAAGAGGGCTGTGAACGAGTCCACTGTGCGGTGATGGGTGTGGAACCCGGCCAGGCGGCTCTTGCTGATGTCGGTCACGACCTCGATGTCACGACCCAAGTCGGCATCGGTGTGCCACCACGAGGCAAGACGACCGAGGTCAGGCTCGACGAGCTCGTGCTGGGCCGCGATCGTCGCCCACACATCACCCATTCCCTCCATCTGCTGCTCCAGAGGTCGGGGGCTCGTCTCGAAGCCGACGGGTTCGACGCCGAAGTATGCGGCGAGCTGCGGCCACATCCAGCGCCAGCGGAAGATGTCGCCGTTCACCACGTTGAACGCTTCGTTCGCGCCTGCCGGCGACGTCGAGGCCCAGACCATCTGCTCGGCGAGAACGGTGGAGTCGGTCATGTCTGTCACGCCGTTCCACTGCGTCTCGCTGCCGGGAAAGACGAAGGGTCGATCGAGGTGACGGCAGATCGAGGCGTAGGTCGCGAGGGTGAGCCCCATGTTCATCAGGTTGCCGACGGCGTGGCCGATCACCGTGTGGGAGCGGTGAACCGACCACGTGAAGCCCTGCCGCTCTGCAGCAGCGAAGAGCTCGTCCTCTTGCGCGTAGTAGAAGTTCGGCACGTCGAGCCGGGGCTCATCCTCGTGAAAAGGAGTGTCGGGCATCTCGCCTTGGGCGTAGGCGTCGAAGGGGCCCAGGCAGTGCTTGAGGCCCGTCACCAGTGCAGCGTGCACCACGGCAGATCCGTCGAGCGCTGCGAGCAGGTCGCGCACCATGCCGCCGTTCACGACGATGTTCTGCTCCTCGGTCGCCTGGCGCGACCAGGCGGTGAAGAAGACGTGGCTGACGCCTCGCCCTTCGAGGGCCTGGCGCAGGCTCTCCGGCGAACGCAGGTCCGCAGCGATCCATTCGACCCCGGGGGCCTGCCGGCCCTCGGAACGGGCCAACGCGAGCACCCGCCATCCATCGGCCGTCAGTCTGTCGACGAGGGCCGAGCCCGCGATGCCCGACGCGCCGACCACCAGGGCCACGCGGTCGGATGCCGCAAGAGAGTCTGATGCTGGGGGAGAAGGGGGCTGGGAGGAGTTCGGTGAGAATGACATCCCCCTCTCGAACCGCGCCCGTCGACGAGGTATTCCGCCCGAGGCGGTTACACAGGGGAGCGGTTACACGGGGGAGCGGTTACACAGGCGAGCGAACGGGCTGCGGTTCCAGGGCGGCGATCGCGGCGGCGTTCGCGTTCGCCGTGGCCACGGCCCGGTCGCCGCGCAGGCCCAGGGTGAACACGACCACGGCGCCGACCGCCGCGATTCCGCCGGCCAGCCAGAAGTCGAAGGCCAGGCCGTTCGCGGTCACGGCCAGGGCGCCGAACACGGATCCCGCGGCGATCGACAGCTGGATCGTGGTGACGAAGAGCGCCAGGCCCCCTTCCGATGCCGACGGCGAGGCGTTCGCCATCCAGGTCTGCATGCCGAGCGGCAAACCGCCCCACACTAGGCCCCAGGCGGTGATGAGAACGAACACGCCCACGAGCGACGACGCGAGCAGGGGCAGCAGCACGATCGTGGCGGCGACCACGGTCATCGCGACTCCCACGGTCGCGGTCACGCTGCGCGACAGAGTGAAGCCCGCGGCGAAGTTGCCCACGATGCCGGCCACTCCGAAGATCAGCAGTGCCAGAGTGATGGTCCCCGCGTCGAGCTCGACGAGCTCTTCGAGGTACGGCGACACGAAGGTGTAGGCCGCGAACTGGGCGATGAACACGAACGCCGCGCCGATGAGTCCCACCCGGGCGCGCGGCAGCTTCAGCAGCGCCGCCAGAGTCGACGCGCGCACCCGCTGCACCGACGGGATCTTCGGCAGCAGCAGCAACTGTCCGACGAGCGAGACAGCGCCGAGTGCCGCGCCGATCACGAACGCGAGGCGCCAATCGGCGACGGATGCGATGAACGAGCCGAGCGGAAGGCTCACGACGGTCGCCACCGAGATGCCGGCCGTGATGAACGACGACGCCCGGATGACCGATTCCGGGCGCACGAGCCGCGCCGCGACGCCGGCGCCGATCGACCAGAAGCCGCCGAGTGCGACGCCGAGCAGCAGTCGGGCAACGATGAGCACCGTGAAGTTCGGGGCCATTGCGCCCAGCAGGTCGGCCAGCACCAGCAGAAGACTGAGCGACCACAGCACGATCCTCCGGTCGATCCGCGAGGTGGCGATGGTGACGATCGGCGCACTGACAGCCCCGGCCAGCCCCGTGGCGACGACCATCAGGCCCGCCGTTCCGATGCTCACGTCGAGATCGTCGGAGATCGCCGTGAGCAGGCCGATCGGCAGGAACTCCGAGAGCACCAGCACGAACGAGCCCAGAGACACGGACAGCACCCCGAGCCATCCACGCAGGTCGGAGGAGGTGGTGCCGGGCCGGGTCGCGACAGAGGTCATGACGAGCTACAAGCATCGAGAACCCGAGTCCATTCCCGGCGCAACGGAGTGACCCTCGCGCCGGTTCCCGGTAGGCTCGCTGCGCGCGACCGAACGCGCGCGGCAAGAGAAAGCACAGGTGTTACCGATGACCGAAGCGAACGAACTGCGTCTGACCGAGACCGCGATTCCGGGGCTCGTGATCCTCGACCTTCCGGTGCACGGAGACAACCGCGGCTGGTTCAAAGAGAACTGGCAGCGCGAGAAGATGCTCGCCCTGGGGCTGCCCGACTTCGGTCCGGTGCAGAACAACATCTCCTTCAACGGCAAGACCGGCACCACCCGCGGAATCCACGCCGAGCCGTGGGACAAGTACGTGTCGGTGGCCACCGGGCGCATCTTCGGCGCCTGGGTCGACCTGCGCGAGGGCGACTCGTTCGGCGCCGTCGTGACCGTCGAGCTCGACGCGGGCCGCGCCGTCTATGTGCCGCGCGGAGTCGGCAACTCGTATCAGACCCTCGAAGAAGACACGGCCTACACCTACCTGGTCAACGACCACTGGAGCCCGGCCGCCTCGTACACGTTCCTCAACCTCGCCGACGAGACCGCGAACATCCCCTGGCCCATCGCGCTCGCCGACGTCGAGATCAGCGCGAAAGATCAGGCCCACCCGCGACTCGCCGACGTCGTTCCCATGAAGGGTGCGCGCACGCTCGTGCTCGGCGCGGGCGGTCAGCTCGGCCTCGCGCTGCGCGACGTCTTCCCCGACGCCGAATACGTGTCGCGCGCCGAGTTCGATGTCGCCGACCCGGCCAGCTACACCTCGCGGCACTGGGGCGACTACGACACCATCATCAATGCGGCCGCCTACACGAAGGTCGACGAGGCCGAGACGGCGTCGGGCCGATCGGATGCCTGGGCCGCGAACGTCTCGGCCGTCGCGTTGCTCGCATCGGTCGCCACCGCCAACCGGCTCACCCTCGTGCACGTCTCGAGCGACTACGTCTTCGACGGAACCGCGGCCGAGCACCCCGAAGACGAGGCGTTCTCGCCGCTCGGCGTGTACGGCCAGACCAAGGCGGCGGCAGACGCCATCGTGTCGACGGTTCCGCGTCACTACATCGTGCGCACCAGCTGGGTCATCGGCGAGGGCAACAACTTCGTGCGCACCATGGCATCGCTCGCGTCTCGCGGAGTGGCTCCGAGTGTCGTGAACGACCAGATCGGGCGCCTGACCTTCACGACCGACCTGGCCGACGGCATCCGGCACCTGCTGACGACGGGCGCCGACTACGGCACCTACAACCTCACGAATCAGGGCGAGCCGCAGTCGTGGGCCGCCATCGCCGCGCGCGTCTACGAGCTCACAGGACACTCCGCGTCGGATGTGACCGGGGTCTCGACCGAGCAGTACTTCGCCGGCAAGTCGGTCGCGCCGCGCCCGCTGGGCAGCGTGCTGCCCCTGGGCAAGCTCGCCGGCACCGGGTTCGTTCCTCGCGATGGCGACGAGGCTCTGAAGCACTACCTGGGCGTGTAGAACCTTTCGGCGTTCCGACGGAAATGGCGTCGAAACACGGTTCGGGTACCCTCGGCGAATGGACAGCCCTCGATTCAGACGTTGGGCATGGAGGGCTCTGGGGCTGATCACCCTGGCGGTGATCGCCATCACCTTCTGGCCCACGCCGGTCGACAGGCCTTTCCACCTGGCGATCGGCCGCACGCTCGCGTTTCTGCATCGCAACGGCCTGCCGCACTGGGTGACCTATGCGGTCGTCGAGTCGGCCTCGAACGTCGTGATGTTCGTGCCCATCGGCGCCCTGATCGCGATCCTCGTGCGGCCGTCCCTCTGGTGGGTGTCGGGTGTGCTCGGCCTGCTCGCGTCGGCGTGCATCGAACTCGCGCAGCTGCTTTTTCTTCCCGCACGATACGCCTCGCTCGGCGATGTCGCGGCCAATACGAGCGGCGCCCTGCTCGGGGGAGCAGTCATATGCATCCTGCGTTATATACAGACGCACCGATCGCCCGCGTGACGCACCGGGGCTGGCAAGCGCCTGTGGGTCGTCCGTGCATCCGGCCTTCGACCCCATGATCGAGGCCGCGCCCCGTAGAGTAGCAACAAGTCACCCCTAGAACCCGGTTGTCTTGCTGCCCTGCTCGGGCCCGATGGCCGAAGGGGGCCTCTGTGACTGACACAGTAAAACCGCGCATCACGTTCACGAAGACCAAGCCCGGCGGGGCGCGCACCAGCCCGACCAGCGAGTACTCCTCGCTGCTCAACACCGTTCGCGACGCCGGCCTGCTGCGCCGCCGCAAGGGCTTCTACTACTCCATGTTCGGCGTGCTCGTCGCCGCCCTCGGGGGCGTCGGCGTCGGCATCGTGCTGCTCGGCGACTCGTGGTTCCAGCTGCTGATGGCTGCCGCACTCGGCATCATCTTCACCCAGTTCGCGTTCCTAGCTCATGAGGCCTCGCACCGTCAGGTCTTCACCTCGGGCAAGGCGAACGACATCGCCGGACGCGCTCTCGCCAATCTCTTCGTGGGCATCAGCTACTCGTGGTGGATGACGAAGCACTCCCGCCACCACGCCAACCCCAATGTGCTCGGCAAAGACCCCGACATCGAACGCGACTTCATCTCGTTCATCCCTGAAGATGCGGCCAAGTCGAAGGGCCTCTATGCCTGGGCCACGAAGCGCCAGGGTTACTTCTTCTTCCCCGTGCTGATGTTCGAGGGCCTCAACCTGCACATCCACGGCTTCCGCACGGTGTTCGGCAAGGGCAAGGTCGACAAGCGCTGGCTCGAGATCAGCATGCTGACCACGCGCATCGCGGCCTACGTCATCGTCATCTTCCTGCTGCTCGAGCCCGGAATGGCCTTCGCCTTCATCGGAGTTCAGCTCGCCGTCTTCGGCGTCTACATGGGCGCCTCGTTCGCCCCGAACCACAAGGGAATGCCCACGCTGCCTCACGACAGCAAGGTCGACTTCCTGCGTCGCCAGGTGCTGACCTCGCGCAACATCCGCGGCGGCTTCGCGATGGACACCTTCATGGGCGGACTCAACTACCAGGTCGAGCACCACCTCTTCCCGAACATGGCCCGGCCGAACCTCAAGAAGGCTCAGGCCATCGCCAAGGAGTACTGCGAGAAGCACGACATCCTCTACACCGAGACCGGTCTACGTCAGTCGTACGGCATCGTGATCCGCTACCTCAACAAGGTCGGACTCTCGGCCGGCGGAGACCCGTTCGACTGCCCGGCCGCGCAGGCGTTCGGCCGCTAGGCCCAGCACAGCTCCGCGCTCCACGCGCCTCACTCGCTTCACTAGAGAGCACTTCCCGTCAGATCGTCAGGTTCGCCAGACCTCGACCTGACGCGAAGTGCTCTCTTTTTGCGGAAACGACCGCACTTCGGGTCAACTCGAGACTCCGCCGGGGCGTCGACTTGTCAGAGAGTGCTGTTTCCCGGCTGAATCTGCGCGTTCTGTGACAGGTCGCGCGTGCGGGTGGGCGTCGACTTGCCTGAGAGTGCTGTTCTCCGGCCGGATCTGCGCGCTCTGTGACAGGTCGCGTGGATGGGTGGGCGTCGACTTGCCAGAGAGTGCTGTTCATCGGCCGGATCTGCGCGTTCTGTGGCAGGTCGCGTGTGCGCGCACGCAGCCCCTGCTCACGAGTTCAGGGGCAGCGCGGAGGTGCCGCAACCCGCGACGCGTGCATAATGGACTGGCGCTCACCCTTGTGAACGTGAACAACGATGAGGTTAGAGCGCGTGGCAGACGAACCCGAGCCGGTGGCGAAGAAGTCACGGGCGCCGAGCATGCACGATGTCGCGCGCCTCGCCGGGGTCTCCCACCAGACGGTCTCCAGAGTCATCAACGACGCCCCCAACATCCGTGACGAGACCAAGCAGCGGGTGCTCGACTCGATGGAGCAGCTGCAGTACCGGCCCAACCGGGCCGCCCGCGCGCTGGTCACGTCCCGCTCCCGAACCATCGGCATCCTGTCGGCGTCGCGCACCAACTACGGCCCCGCCGCCAGTATCCAGGCGATCGAGGACGCGGCCAACGCGGCCGGCTACGCGGTGACGACGGCGAACATCCAGGGCTTCGAATCGACCTCGATCGTGCGCGCCATCGATCGGCTGCTCGACCAGGCCATCGAGGGACTCGTGGTCATCGCGCCGCAACGGCGCACCTTCGACACCCTCGCGGGCATGGCGCTGCGCCTGCCCATCGTCACCCTGCAGTCGACGGGGACAGACGGCGACAGGTCGCTCTCCGTCGACCAGATCATGGGTGCGCGTCTCGCAACCCGCCACCTGATCGAACTCGGCCACCGTTCCATCTACCACCTGGCCGGCCCGCAGGACTGGATCGAGGCGGAGGCGCGCATGACCGGCTTCCTCGACGAGATGAACGCCCAGGACATGCCGACGACGGCCCCGTTCCTGGGCGACTGGACAGCCGAGTTCGGCTACTTCGCCGGGCGCGAGCTGCTGCGCGTGCGCGACTTCACGGCCATCTTCGCGGCCAATGACCAGATGGCCCTGGGGCTCATGCACGCCATCCGCGACGCCCGTCTCGATGTTCCGGGCGACATCAGCATCGTCGGCTTCGACGACATTCCGGATGCCGCCCACTTCTGGCCGCCCCTGACGACGGTGCGGCAGGACTTCGCCGAGCTCGGCCGGCGCTGCGTGGCTCTGCTTCTCGGCGGCCTCGACGCGGGGGAGCAGTACGACGGCATCATCGCTCCGACCCTCGTGGTGCGCGGATCGACCGGCCCGCCGCTGAATCGGTAACGATCGTGACACGGCACAAAATGGTGGTTGACACGGTGATCCGTTGCGGGTCTAGTATGAACACGCGTTGTGAACGTTCACAAGGAATGTGGATCGCACCACGCACCAGAGCAGACAAGGGAGTCGTAGACATGGCCAGCAGCACGCGCAGCGCAGCCCGTCCATCCTCTCCCTAGCCCGCGCCCCCCTCTGCCGCGCTGGGCTCTCGCCCTGCACGGCGAACGAATCGGTCTCCGGGACGATGCCGGTTCGTGCACCACTGCAGACAACGACGTCCACTGCACATTCGAAAGGAATTCACACAGTGAAAATCAAAACCCTCCTCGCCGGCGTCGCCGCCGGCGCGATGATCATCGGCCTCTCGGCCTGCTCCAGCGGCTCAAGCGGCGGCGGAGAAGGCGGCGGAGACGGCGGCCTCATCGGCGTCGCGATGCCCACCAAGTCGAGCGAGCGCTGGATCCAGGACGGCGACGCCGTCAAGTCGCAGCTCGAAGACGCCGGCTTCACCGTCGACCTGCAGTACGCAGAAGACGACATCCCCACCCAGGTCTCGCAGATCGAGAACATGATCACCAAGGGCGCCAAGGCCCTGATCGTCGCCTCGATCGACGGCACCACGCTCACCAGCGTTCTGCAGGATGCGGCCGACGCCGACATCCCCGTCATCGCCTACGACCGCCTGATCCGCGACACCGAGAACGTCGACTACTACGCGTCGTTCGACAACTTCAAGGTCGGCCAGCAGCAGGCCTGGTCGATGCTGAACGGTCTCGGCCTCACCGAGCTCGACGGAACGCCCATCTCAGGCGCACCCGCCGGCCCGTTCAACATCGAGCTCTTCGCCGGTTCGCCCGACGACAACAACGCCACGTTCTTCTTCGACGGCGCCATGCAGGAGATCCAGCCCCTCATCGACAGCGGCGTTCTCGTCGTCGGCAGTGGCCAGACCGACTTCGAGCAGGTCGCAACCCTCCGCTGGGACGGCGAAACCGCACAGAGCCGCATGGAGGACATCCTGACCTCCACGTACTCCGACGGATCCAAGAAGGTCAACGCGGTTCTCTCGCCCTATGACGGCATCTCGCGTGGAATCATCTCGGCTCTCACCGACGCCGGCTACACGGTGGGCGACGAATGGCCGACCATCTCCGGCCAGGACGCCGAGCTCGACTCGGTCAAGGCGATCAACTCGGGCGAGCAGTACGCGACCATCTTCAAGGACACGCGCGAACTCGCCAAGGTCGCGGTCGCCATGGCCACCGCGATCCTCAACGGCGAAGAGCCCGAGGTCAACAACACGAAGGACTACGACAACGGCGCGAAGGTTGTTCCTTCCTACCTGCTCGAGTCGCAGATCGTCGTGAAGGACAACATCACCGAGGTTCTGGTCGACTCCGGCTACTGGACTGAAGACGAGATCAAGGGCTAATACCCGAAAGATCCCGGATGTTCCGGGCGCGTGACCCGATCGGGTCGCGCGCCCGGCGCATCCAGTCTCTCGTCGCCGCCTAGGGCGACGTAAAACCCACCACACGAACAACCAGCAAGGAAGCAGGTTCGCAGATGACGGACATGGTCGACGCACCTCTCAGCGACGCTCCGCTCGATGGCGGTGCCCCCAACATCCTCGAGATGCGGGGAATCACCAAGACGTTCCCCGGCGTCAAGGCGCTGCAAGACGTCACGATCGAGGTCGGCCGTGGCCAGGTGCACGCCATCTGCGGCGAGAACGGCGCCGGCAAGTCCACGCTCATGAAGGTGCTGTCGGGTGTCTACCCGTTCGGTACCTACGAGGGCGACATCGTCTTCGAAGACAAGATCGTCGAGTTCAAGGACATCCGCGATTCCGAGGCCGAGGGCATCGTCATCATCCACCAGGAGCTGGCCCTGAGCCCGTACCTGTCGATCGCCGAGAACATCTTCCTCAACAACGAGCAGCGTGGGGCCATGGGCCTCATCGACTGGAACAAGACCAACTCCGAGGCGGCCAAGCTGCTCGCCCGGGTCGGCCTGCGCGAGAACCCGACGACCAAGATCATGGACATCGGAGTCGGCAAGCAGCAGCTCGTCGAGATCGCGAAGGCACTGTCGAAGCGCGTGAAGCTGCTCATCCTCGACGAGCCCACCGCCGCCCTGAACGATGAAGACAGCGACCACCTGCTGAACCTGATCCTGCACCTGAAGGAGCAGGGGATCACGGCGATCATCATCAGCCACAAGCTGAACGAGATCAAGAAGGTCGCCGACTCCGTCACGGTCATCCGTGACGGCAAGACGATCGAGACGATCAAGAAGAGCGACGTCACCGAAGAGCGCATCATCAAAGACATGGTGGGCCGCGACCTCGAGCACCGCTACCCCGATCACACGCCGCACATCGGCGACGAGATCCTGCGCGTCGAAGACTGGACCGCGCACCACCCCCAGGACCCGAGCCGCGTGATGGTCGACAACGTGAACATCAACGTGCGTCGTGGAGAGATCGTGGGCATCGCCGGGCTCATGGGCGCCGGCCGCACCGAGTTCGCGATGAGCCTGTTCGGCCGCACCTACGGCTCGAAGATCAGCGGCCGCGTCTACAAGAGCGGCGTCGAGATCAAGACCCGCACCGTGTCGGAGGCGATCGCGAACGGCCTCGCCTACGCCACGGAGGACCGCAAGACCTACGGGCTCAACCTCATCGACGACATCAAGCGCAACATCTCGATGGCGGCGCTGAAGAAGCTCGAGAAGCTCGGCCTCGTGAATGACGGCCAGGAGTGGACCGTCGCCAACGAGTACCGCAAGAGCATGAACATCAAGTCTCCGACCGTGCTGGCGAAGACCGGCAAGCTGTCGGGCGGAAACCAGCAGAAGGTCGTGCTGTCGAAGTGGATCTACTCCGACCCCGACGTTCTGATCCTCGACGAGCCCACCCGAGGCATCGACGTGGGAGCGAAGTACGAGATCTACAGCATCATCAACAAGCTGGCCGCCGAGGGCAAAGGCGTGATCGTCATCTCGAGCGAACTGCCCGAGCTGCTCGGAATCTGCGACCGCATCTATGCCCTCTCCGAGGGACGCATCACCGGCGAACTGCCGATCGAAGAGGCGAGCCCCGAGGCTCTGCTCAAACTCATGACCATGGAAAAGGCCCGCTAGCGCTCGCGCTGGTGGATATAGGAGCACAACGACATGTCTGACCTCGAGACCAAGCCCGCCGACGGCGTCGCGGCCGGCAGCCAGGTGAACCCGGTTGAGAACAGGTTCACCGAACGGTTCAGCCACATCTTGTCCGACCTCGGCAAGAACGGCATCTTCATCGCGCTCATCCTGGTGGTGGTGCTGTTCAGCGTGCTGACCAACGGCATCCTGCTGCGACCGCAGAACATCTCCAACCTGATCGTGCAGAACGGCTACATCCTCGTTCTCGCGATCGGCATGGTGATGGTCATCATCGCCGGCCACATCGACCTGTCGGTCGGATCTGTCGCGGCCTTCGTCGGCGCCGTCTCGGGTGTCTTCGCGGTTCAATGGGGTCTTCCCTGGTGGCTGTCGATCATCCTGTCGCTGCTGGTCGGAGCCCTCGTGGGTGTCTGGCAGGGCTTCTGGATCGCCTTCGTGGGCATACCCGCGTTCATCGTGACGCTCGCGGGCATGCTCATATTCCGAGGCCTCGCGCTCGTCGTGCTCGGCAACGCCAACATCGGTTCGTTCCCCACCGAGTACCGCGCTCTGGGCAACGGCTTCCTCAGCAACGTCTTCGGTGAACTCGAACTCGATCCGCTGACACTCGGCGTCGCCGCCATCGCGATCATCGCGCTCGTCGTGCAGCAGTTCCGCACCCGCAAGGGCCGCGCGAGCTACGGCCAGGCCGTCGAGCCGATCGTCTGGTTCGTCGCCAAGCTCGTGCTCATCGCCGTGGCCATCGGATTCTTCGCCTACGCGCTCGCCAGCTACAAGGGCATCCCGATCACGCTGATCGTGCTCGCCGTGCTCGTGCTCGTCTACGGCATCGTGATGAACCGCTCGGTCTTCGGCCGGCACATCTACGCCATCGGCGGCAACCTGCACGCTGCAGAGCTCTCGGGCATCAAGACCCGCAACGTCACCTTCTGGCTGTTCGTCAACATGGGCTTCCTCGCGGCTCTCGCGGGCCTCATCTTCACGGCGCGACTCAACCTCGCAGGCCCGAAGGCCGGTGACGGCTTCGAGCTCGAGGCCATCTCGGCCGCCTTCATCGGTGGAGCCGCGGTGCAGGGTGGTGTCGGCACCATCGGCGGTGCCATCATCGGTGGTCTCATCATCGGTGTTCTGAACAACGGTATGTCGATCATGGGCATCGGCATCGAGTGGCAGCAGGCCGTCAAGGGCCTCGTGCTGCTCTTCGCCGTGGCCTTCGACGTCTACAACAAGCGCCGCTCCGGAGGCCGCTGATCCCCGAGCAGTTCAGCCCGAGCCCGGGCGAGATCCACGTCGTTCTCGGCGTCGACTCGCCCGGGCTCGACGCCGTCCTGGCTCAGGTCGCGGGCGAGGTTCCCTTCGCCCATGTTCGGCGGGTGTCCGGCCTGACCGGCACCCTCGACCTGGCTGACAACGTGTTTCTCGGCATCGAGCCGCGCCGCCGGCTGTTCGGACTTCCGGGCATCGTCGACCGGGTGTCGATGCGCACCCGCACGACCGCCCTGTTGCGCCGCGTCGACGTCTACACGCCTCTCCCTACTCCGGCGAAAGAGCTCGACGACGCGTCGCGCGTGCTCGTCGAGGTTGCTAGAGCACTCGCCCACGGGGCGACCACGATCGCCCTCACCGAGCCGACCGCCGGTCTGACCGAGGCCGGCGCCAACCGCGTCATGCAGGTGCTGCGCCGCCTCGCGAACGACGGAGTCGCCATCGTCATCGCCTCGCAGCGTCCTCTCCTGGCGCTCGAGATCGCCGACGCGGTATCGGTTCTCTCGTCGGGGTCGGTCACGACCGTGCTGCGGCCCGGCGACAGTCGAGTGGATGCCCGTGGCCGGCTCCTCCGAGCGATGGCCGGCGGGGTGATGGCCGGTGAAGAACCGGCCAGCCGGGCACCGGCCGGCGCCACGGGCCCTTCGCCACGCGACCGGGCGACGGAGTCGCCATCCGGAACCCTGGTCGAGATCGTGAACTGGAGCACTCTCGACGAGTTCGACCGCACGACCCCGGTGGTCGTCGATGCCTCGGTGAGCGCTGCGGTCGGCGAGATCGTCGGCCTGGCCGGACTCGAGGGATCTGGTCGCAACGAACTGCTGCTCAGCGTGTTCGGGCGCACCGCGGGAACCGCGCCCACCGGCGTGGTGCTGCTTGAGGGGCTGCCCGTCGACACGAGCACGACCATCGCCGCGATCCGCGCCGGCATCTTCGCCATCGTGACCGTGCAGCCGAAGTACCGGGTGCGCATCGTGGGCGGCATCTCCGCGCCCGCGACGCCCTCGATGCTGCCGACGCTGGTGAACACGGGGCTGGTCAGCCGTGACGACGAGCAGCTTGCGTCGACGCCGGGTGCCCGGGCGCTCGACGCCGTGCGCATGCGGGGACGCGATGACGAGTGGGTGCGCATCCGCAGCCTGCTCGAGCTGTTCCCGGCATCGGAGCACCGAGTGCTGCTGCTCGTCGAGCCGACCCGCGAGCTCGACGCCGAGCAGCGCGCCGAGGTGTGGCGGCTCCTCGGGCAGATCACGGCGGCGGGCAAAGCGGTGATCATGACCTCGTCCGACCTCGACGAGCTGCAGGAGCAGTGCGACCGCACCGTGGCGATGGCCAGCGGTCGCGTCGTGGGCGAGGTGCCCCGGGGTGGCGGTCGACTCGAGTTGCTCGAGCTGATCGCGCCGCTCTAGCGCAGGAGGAACTACTCCGAGACGTCGAGCGTCGGCATGCGGTTGACGCTCAGCACGCGCCACGAGCCGTCGGCCCACTCGATCTCGTTGATGGCGGCGTTGTGGATGTGGGGGATCTCCTCGCCGAGGATCTCGGAGAGGACGTATCGGATGATCGTGCCGTGGCAGACCGCGGCGATCGTCGCATCCGGCCCGTCGATCGGCAGTCGTGTGTCGCGGATCTCGCCGATCGCGCGCATGCCGCGCACCGTCACGGACTCGCGGCTCTCGATATCGGGGTACTCGGCGTCGGGCTCGTCGGGCATGGGGCCCGACGCCACGGTTCCCTCGAAGGAGGCGTAGTCGCGCTCGATGAGGTCGTCGTAGCTGGCGCCGAGCTCGATGCCGAGGATGTCGGCGATGATGCGAGCGGTGTCGCGGGCGCGCGCCAACGGCGACGACACGATGGCGGCCAGGCCCTGGTCGGCGAGCAGGGCCGCGGTCTCGACGGCCTGCGCACGGCCGGTCGCGTTGAGGGGAATGTCGCTCGATCCCTGCAGCCGGTCGTCGCGGTTCCAGTCCGTCTGGCCGTGGCGGATGAGTTCGATGCGCATAGAAGAAGGGCTTTCGTCGGCAGAGTGGGGGAGGGCGATCCGGTCAGACGTCGGGGCCCTGACCCATCGTAGAACCCCGCTCGACGACACGCCCCGTGGCGCTCGATTCTGCACATCCGTTCGGGGCGGAACAGCGCTTGTGAGCAATGATCGCCTTCGACTTGCGCGTTAACCTTGGCCTGAGAGAATGCCCCCATGACGAAGAAGATCACCACGGCGCTGGCCGAACTCATCAAGGCTCTGGGGAAGCACGCGGAGATCGCCGCCACCCCCGATGCGTCGGTCTCGAAGATCGAGCGGGCGACCGTTCGCGTGCAGAAGGCGGCCACCGCCTACCTGTCGTCGCTGCCCGCGAAGAAGCGGCTGGCCAACCCGTTCCTCGGTGTCGTCGACGACCGCATCGACGACAATCTGCGGGCCACGCTCGAGGCCGAGCGCGAGACGATCTCGAAGAAAGAGAAGAAGGCCTCGAAGTAACAGCCCGCCAGGGCTAGGCCGACGGCGCGCTGGCGATAGTCCACAGCGCCGAGCGCAGCGCCCGCTGCTCGGCCTCGGGCACGTCGCCCAGTCTGGCCGCGATGGCGGCGTCGCGTTCCACGGTGACCTTCTGATAGACCGCTGTGCCCGCCGCCGTCGCAGCGGGGATGCGCACCCGCCTGTCGGTCGGCGAGGCGCTGCGCACGATGAGGTCGCGGCCCTCGAGCCGATCGAGCACCGCGATGAGCGTGGTCTTGTCGATCCCGAGCTGTCGGGCGATCTCGAGCTGGGTGCGGGGGATGCCGTCGGTCACCACCGACAACACCAGCCAGTCGCGCAGATCGGCCAGCCCCGCTGCCTTCGCGACAGCGTCGAAGTCGGCACGCAGCACCTCGGCTGCCCTATGCATCAGCCAGGTGAGATCGGCCGTCTCGGGGTGGTCGACCGAGGAGCAGACTCCCGTCGGCATCGAAGCCTGAACAGCACCGGCGCACGCCTCGGAGGAGATATCGATCGAGTCGCGGGACATGACCCAAGGGTACGACTCCCGGCCGAGTTCGTCCAGAGTGAGATCGTCTTGCTTCGGATGATCTGATGTCGTATCGTTGGCCACGACCTCAGGAGAAAACCCATGTTCCTCGCTTCGATCATCGTGTCCGCCCTGCTCGCCATCGCCGTCGGCGGCTCGGGCTACAACAAGCTCATCAAGAACGAGACCGTCATGAAGGGCATGGACGTGGTGCGCATGCCCCGCGACAGGGTCTGGATGCTCGGGGTGCTCGAGATCGCGGCCGCCCTCGGTCTCGTGGCCGGCATCTTCTGGTGGCCCATCGGCGTCGCCGCGGCCATCGGTGTGATCGTCTACTTCATCGGCGCCGTCGTCGCCCACCTGCGCGTGAGCGACACCAAGGGACTCGGAGCTCCCGTGGTGCTCCTGGTGGTGGGCATCGCCGCCCTCGTGCTGCGCCTGCTCAGCGTCTAGGCCTGTCGTTCCCTGAGCCTGTGGCAGGGCCGTTGCCTGAGCCTGTCGAAGGGCCGTTCCCTGAGCCTGTCGAAGGGAAACCGACCCGACCCGCTAGAGGCTAGACCGCGAAGAGCTTCTGCAGGCGGGCGATGCCCTCGGCCAGCGGCTCGTCGCCCAGGGCGTACGACAGACGCAGGAACCCGCTGGGACCGAAGGCCTCACCGGGAACGACGGCGACCTCGGCCTGGTCGAGGATCAGATCGGCCAGCTCGAGCGACGTGGTGGGAGTGACTCCGCCCCATGTGCGCCCCAGCAGCCCGGTGACGTCGGGGTAGACGTAGAACGCGCCCTCGGGAGTCGGGCAGACGATTCCCTCGATCTCGTTGAGACCCGCGACGATGGTCTTGCGCCGACGGTCGAAGGCCTGGCGCATCTCCTCGACCGCGTCCTGCGGACCGTTCAAGGCCTCGATGGCGGCGCGCTGCGACACGTTCGAGACGTTGCTCGAGAGGTGCGACTGCAGGTTCGCGGCGCCCTTGATGGCGTCGGCCGGGCCGACCATCCACCCGACCCGCCATCCGGTCATGGCATACGTCTTCGCGACGCCGTTGACCAGGATCGTGCGGTCGGCCAGCGCCGGAACGGCCTCGACGATCGACACCGCCTTCACTCCGTCATAGGTGAGGTTCTGGTAGATCTCGTCGCTGATGACCCAGAGTCCGTGCTCGTCGGCCCATTCGCCGATCGCCTTGGTCTGCTCCTCTGAATACACCGCGCCGGTCGGGTTCGACGGCGACACGAACAGCAGCACCTTGGTGCGCTCGGTGCGTGCGGCCTCGAGCTGCTCGACGGTCACGAGGTAGTTCTGGTCGCTGCCCGCGAACACGTCCACCGGCACGCCTCCCGCGAGACGGATCGCCTCGGGGTACGTGGTCCAGTAGGGAGTGGGCACGAGCACCTCGTCGCCCGGATCGAGCAGTGTGGCGAAGCTCTGGTAGACGGCCTGCTTGCCGCCGTTGGTGACGATGACCTGCGAGGCAGACACCTCGAGCCCCGAGTCGCGCAGCGTCTTCGCCGCGATGGCCTCGCGCAGGTCGGGCAGGCCCACCGCGGGGGTGTACTTGTAGTTCTTGGGATCGAGCACGGCGCGCGACGCCGCTTCGACGATGTGCGAGGGGGTGGCGAAGTCGGGCTCGCCCGCCGCGTAGCTGATGACAGGGCGGCCCTGCGCCTGGAGCGCCTTGGCCTTGCTGTCGACCTTCAGGGTCGCCGATTCGGCGATGGATGCGATGCGGTGCGAGATGCGGGTGGGTTCGGTCACAAGAGTCAAGCCTAGCGGGAGGGGCCGCGAATCGACGGGAGAGTTTAGGGCCTCCGCGGCCGTTTGCGCATCCGGTCGGAGGGATATATTCCCGCAATCGCACGTCACCCATACCCTTGACCCATGAGCGAAAACCAGCCCGACGCATCCGACAGCCAGAAGCCCGTCGCCGCCGTCGTCTACAACCCGATCAAGGTCGACCTCGACGCGCTGCGCGCCTCGGTCGAGCGGCACGAGGGCCCCAACGGGTGGGGCGAGACGCTCTGGTTCGAGACGAGCGTCGACGACCCGGGGCAGGGTGTCACGAAAGACGCTCTGGATGCCGGTGCCGACATGATCCTCGCGGCCGGCGGTGACGGCACGGTGCGGTCGGTCGCCGAAGCCGTGCACGGAAGCGAGGCCTCGCTCGCCCTGCTTCCCAGCGGAACGGGCAACCTGCTCGCCCGCAACCTCGACCTCACCCTGAACGACCTCGACCACGCCGTCGAGACCGCGTTCTCGGGCGACGATCGGGCGATCGACGTCGGCATGATCCAGGTGCGCCGCGAGGACAGCTCTGTCGAGAAGTTCGCCTTCGTGGTGATGGCCGGTCTCGGCATCGACGCCACGATGATCGCGAACACCGACGACGACCTCAAGAAGAAGGTCGGCTGGCTGGCCTATGTGAGCGCCATCGCCAAGGCCCTGCGCGACAAGAACGAGCTGCGCATGCGCTACAACCTCGACAAGCAGGGCAACCACTCCGTGCGCGCCCACACCATCATCATCGGCAACTGCGGCTCGCTGCCGGCCAACATCCTGCTGCTTCCCGAGGCGGCCGTCGACGACGGACTCTTCGACATCGTGATGCTGCGACCCAAGGGCGTCGTGGGCTGGGTGCAGATCATCGTGAAGATCGTCTGGGAGAACGGCGTGCTGCGCCGCACCGCCGCGGGCCGCCGCCTTGCCGGTCTGTCGAAAGAGGTGCGCGCCCTCAACTACGTGAAGGGCAAGGAGCTCGTCGTGAAGCTCGACCGTGCCCACGACATCGAGCTCGATGGCGACAGCTTCGGCACCACGGTCGCCTTCCGCACCTGGGTCGACGCGGGCGCGCTGCGCGTGCGCATCCCGGCGGCCGCCACGCTCGAGGAGCCGCAGCCCGAGGACGAGCCGGAAGAGACCCAGCTGCCGGGCGAACGCATCGAAGACGGCGACGACGCCGAGTCGGACCTCTTCGAGGCATCGGGCGACGAGACGCCATCGCGCTGACGATCTCGGTCGTCATCCCTGTCAAGGACGACGCCGACCTGCTGGCGCGCTGCCTGCGCGCGATCGCGGGCCAGTCGCGCCGGCCCGATGAGATCGTCGTCGTCGACAACGGATCGACCGACGACAGCGCCCGTGTCGCCCGCGACGCCGGCGCCCGCGTGGTCTTCATCGAGGGCGGCGGAATCCCGGCGGCCAGCGCGGCCGGCTACGACGAGGCCGCCTGCGACGTCATCGCGAGACTGGATGCCGATTGCCTGCCCGGGCGCGACTGGCTCGAGCTGATCGAACGGGCCCTGGTCAGGCATCCGGATGCCGTCGCCGTCACCGGCGGCGCGCACTTCATCGACGGGCCGAAGGCCCTGCGTGCGCCCCTGGCGCTGTTCTATCTGGGCGCCTACTTCGGCACGGTGTTCCTGGCCCTCGGGCATCCGCCGCTCTTCGGCTCGAACTTCGCCATCCGGCGCGATGCCTGGGTGTCGGTGAGCGACGCCGTGCACCGCGGAGACGAGGTCGTTCACGACGACATGGACCTGTCGATGCACATCGGGCCGCGCCGACGCATCCGCTACGTGCGAGGGCTGGGAATGGGCATCTCGATGCGTCCGCTCTTCGATGCGAGCGGTTTCGCCACCCGCATCGGCCGGGGGTTCCACTCCCTGTTCATCCACTGGCCGCACGATCTGCCGTGGCTGCGCTGGGCCCGGCGCATCCTGCGCCTCGTTCCCTGAGCCTGTCGAAGGGCCCTCCCGCCGTTCCCTGAGCCTGTCGAGGGGCACCCCTTCGACAAGCTCAGGGAACGAGCTCAGGGAGCGGGCAGGCGCGTCGCGTAGGCGATGGTCTGTTCGAGGAAGCGTCGGGCGAAGCGCGTGAAGTCGGCGGCCTCGTCGGCCGGCCAGTCCGCGAGAAGCTCGGAGATCATGTCGTCGCCCGCGTCGTAGAGGTCCTGCGCGGCGGCCACTCCCGCATCGGTGAGCGCGATCGTGTGCGCGCGGCCGTCGCTGGCGTCGACATCGCGGCGAACGAGACCGGATGCCGTCAGCTTGACGAGCGCCTTGCTGATCGTCGGGGCGCCGGTCACCAGCAGCTGGGCGAGGGCCGACGACCGGAGCGGGCCGCGACGGGCCAGGGTCCAGAGGATGCGCACCTCGATGGCGCCGAAGTCGCGTCGTCGCGAGTGCGCGATGCCGGACTGGAACCGCGGCGAGTCCCACACGCCCTGCAGGTCGGCAAGGATCGCGACGAGCTCGGAGCGGTACTGCAGAGGAGCGGCCTGCTCGCCTGAGGATTCGCCGCCGACCATGGAGTCCACGCTAGTCGACAGATATGCTTTCCAATGGAAACCTTTTCACGATCAAAGGAGATCGCATGACTCGCACGTACGTCGTCACCGGAGCCGCATCCGGAATCGGGCAGGCCACCGCCGCCCTTCTTGCGGAACGGGGCGCCACCGTCATCGGCGTCGACCTGAAGAACGCCGACATCACGGTCGACCTCACCACGGAGGAGGGCCGCTCGACGCTTGTGACCGAGGTCGAGCGCATCAGCGGCGGGTCCATCGACGGGGTGCTCGCGATCGCAGGACTCGCGGCCGAGATCCCCGCCACCGTCGGGGTCAACTTCTTCGGAATGGTCGCCACGCTCGAGGGGCTCCGCCCGCTGCTCGCGACGTCCGACGCGCCGCGCGCCGTCGGGGTCGCCTCCATGGCGAGCCTGCACCCCGTCGACGACGAACTCGTCGCCGCGATGACCGCGGGTGACGAGGCGGCGGCGCTCGCGAGGGCCGAGGCCGTGTCGCAGGGAGGCACCGGCGGCTCGATCTACGCTTCGACCAAGAAGGCGTTCGCGCAGTGGATCAGGCGCAGCGCTCCGACGCCCGACTGGGCCGGTGCGGGCATCCCCCTGAACGCGATCGCGCCGGGGGTCATCGTGACTCCCATGACCGCGCCGCTGCTCGAGACCGAGGAGGGCAGGGAGCAGATCCGCCAGGGCGTGCCCATGCCGCTCAACGGATTCGCCGAGGCGATCGTGCCGGCGCGACTGCTCGCGTGGCTTGTGAGCGAGGAGAACTCGCACCTCTGCGGCCAGGTCGTGTTCGTCGACGGCGGCAGCGACGCGGTGATCAGGGGCGACTCCACCTGGTGATCGCCGGCGGCCCCGTTCGTCGAGCTTGTCGAGACGGGTTCCCTTCGACAGGCTCAGGGAACGGGCCCCCCGTTCGTCGAGCTTGTCGAGACGGGGCCCTTCGACGGGCTCAGGGAGCGGGGTCCCCGTTCGTCGAGCTTGTCGAGACGGGCCCTTCGACGGGCTCAGGGAGCGGGCCCCCCGTTCGTCGAGCTTGTCGAGACGGGGACCTTCGACAGGCTCAGGGAACGGGACCCCCGTTCGTCGAGCCTGTCGAGACGGGTTCCCTTCGACAGGCTCAGGGAACGGACGGGCTCAGGGAGCGGGGGCCTACAGCGTCGGGATGAGCTCGTCGAGGTAGGCGGCCGTGTCGTGCCAGCCCTCGACCGCGTGGCATTCGACCCCTATCACCTTCACCGGGTAGTCGTTGCCGTCGGGGTCGAGGCGGTCGCCCACGAACAGCATGTCGTCGAGGGGGATTCCCGTGATCTCGGCCAGGCGCGTCATTCCATAGGCCTTGTCGATGCCCTGTCGCGTGATGTCGACGGAGGTCGAGCCCCCGCTGCGCACCTCGAGGTCGGGAAGAAGCGCCTGCACGGCCTCGCGCAGCGTGTTCTTCTTCACCCCGTCGGCGTCCCACACCGACTTCTCGGCCACGGGAGCGCCCTGGCCGAGAGCCGAGAACGTGATCTGCGATCCGCGGTCCTCGAGGATCGGGCCCCAGGTCTCGCTCTCCCAGTAGCCGAGCCGCTTGGCCTCCGACTCGACGGCGGCGAGCGCACGCTGCTTCTCGTCGTCGGTGAGGTTCTGTGCGTAGACCTGATTCCACGTGCCTCCGCCGTATCGGTAGTACTGGGTGCCGCAGGTGGGCATGAGGTGCAGTCGCTCGAGGGCCGCGGCGCTCGCGTTCGTGAGCCTGTCGATGACCTGGGCCGTGAACTGGCCGTACTGGCCGCCCGAGATGATGCAGACCTCGACGCGCTCGAGCAGCTCGAGCAGCAGGTCGGCCATGCGCGGATCGATGGCCGTCTTCGACGGAGCGAGGGTGTCGTCGAGATCGAAGGCGACGAGGCGGGGAGTCGAAGTCATGGCTGTCCGTTCTGCACCGGTCGCAAAAGTCGCGGGCGCGTCGATTCTAGAGGGGCAGTGCGATGGTGAAGCTCGGCCGGGGATCGGCGTCGCCGGCGAGAGGCTCGCTCAGGGTCACGACGACGTCGCGATAGTCGCGGATGCGCGGAAGCCCGCGGGTGGTCTCGCTCTCGTGCGAGCCCACGACCACGGTGCGCATGCCCGCCGCGAGACCCGCGGCGATGCCGGCCTCGGCATCCTCGAAGACGATCGCGTCGGCGGGGTCGACGCCCAGCAGCGACGCCGCCATCAAGTAGCAGTCGGGGGCGGGTTTGCCGTGCTCGACGTCGGCCGCGGTGACGACCACTCCGGGGGCCGGCACCTCGGCCAGCTCGAGGCGGCGCAGCGCGAGCGCGCGCCTCGCAGAGGTGACGAGGGCGATGGATGCCGCGGGCAGGCTCTCGACGAACGCGGCGGCCCCGGGAACGGCGACGATCCCGTCGACCGCGGCCAGCTCGAGGTCGAAGAGGCGGTCGGCGCCCCGGGCGACGTCGAAGCCGGCGGGTCCGTGGCGGAGCATCGTGTCCTCCGCCCGCACGCCGTGGCCGGTCGCGATGATCGCCTGCGCATCCAGGCCGTGCTCGGCCGCGAATGCGGTCCAGACCTGCTCGACGACGGCCGTCGAGTCGACGAGCGTGCCGTCCATGTCGAACAGAACGGCACGCGCGGTGAGGTTCGTCGTTCCGTCGGCTGCTGTCGGAGCGGCGGTCGTCACGCTACTGCCCCTGAAGCTGGTACTTCGCCTCGGTCTCGGCCTTCTGCGGCTTCCACCAGTTCTCGTTGTCGCGGTACCAGGCCACCGTGGAGGCCAGGCCCGACTCGAAGTCGGAGTACTGCGGGGTCCAGCCGAGCTGGGTGCGCAGCTTGGTGGAGTCGATCGCGTAGCGCAGGTCGTGGCCCGGGCGGTCGATGACGTGGTCGTAGGCGTCGGACGGCTGGCCGAGGGTGTCGAGGATCAGCTCGACGACCTGCTTGTTGTTCTTCTCGCCGTCGGCGCCGATGAGGTAGGTCTCGCCGATCTCGCCCTTGTCGATGATCGTGAGAACGGCCGAGGAGTGGTCGTTCGCGTGGATCCAGTCGCGCACGTTCTCGCCCGCGCCGTAGAGCTTGGGGCGCTCGCCGGTGAGCACGTTCGTGATCTGGCGGGGGATGAACTTCTCGACGTGCTGGTACGGGCCGTAGTTGTTCGAGCAGTTCGAGATGGTGGCGCGCAGTCCAAAGGAGCGCACCCAGGCGCGCACCAGCAGGTCGCTGCCGGCCTTGGTCGAGGAGTACGGGCTCGACGGGTTGTACGGGGTCTGCTCGGTGAAGCGCTCCGGGTCGTCGAGTTCGAGGTCGCCGTAGACCTCGTCTGTCGAGATGTGGTGGAAGCGCACATCGTGGGTGCGGGCCGCCTCGATCAGGGTGAACGTGCCGATGATGTTCGTGTCGAGGAAGGGGCGCGGGTCGTGCAGGGAGTTGTCGTTGTGGCTCTCGGCCGCGTAGTGCACCACCACGTCGGCATCCTTCACCAGCCCGTCGACGAGGGCGGCGTCAGCGATGTCGCCCTTGACGAACGTGAACCGCTCGGGATCGAGCCCCTCGAGCGAGGCCAGGTTGCCGGCGTAGGTCAGTTTGTCGAGCACGGTCACGTGGTCATCGGTGTTCTCGAGCACGTAGTGCACGAAATTGGAACCGATGAAACCGGCCCCACCGGTAACGAGAAGCTTGCGCACGGAGATCTCCTGAAGTAGAGGAAAAGAATGACCCCATAGTAACGGGGGCCCGATGCCGCTATCAGGGAGGGCCGTGTGTGCTGGCTTTACTCTCGTTCTGCTCTCGCCTACACTTGGTCGAGGTAGTTGAAGTCTGCCAAGCTTTTTTGTGCCCTTTTTGGGCAGAGCAAAGCTTGGAGGGCATCGATTCCCGGGCTTTTCAGCCCGAAGGGTGGTGGCTCAATTGGTAGAGCAGCGGTCTCCAAAACCGCAGGTTGCAGGTTCGAGTCCTGTCCGCCCTGCTGATCGAATCCGGTAGCCCTCGCTGTTCGGCGAGGGAGAACGGATGCGATTGGGCCGGATGGCCGAATTGTGAAGGGTAACTACTTACGTGGCACGCAAAGTCATCGACGAACCGAGTGAAGACGTCGTCGAGAGCGCCAAGAAAGAACGGGCTGCTCGCCGCAACCCGTTCGCCCGTATCGTGCTCTTCATCAAGCAGGTCTTCCAAGAGCTCAAGAAGGTCGTCACCCCGACGCGCAAGGAGCTGCTGAGCTACACCGCAGTCGTTCTGGTCTTCGTCATCATCATGATGGCGCTGGTGTCGGGTCTCGACGCAGTGTTCGCCTGGCTTGCACTGATCGTCTTCGGCAACCCGGTTTAGTCCTTACAACAGGTACGACCTCCATCAGGTCGTACGGCCGGGCTCCGCTGAGCGGTGACCGACGGCCCCATGCGCAGTGCGCATCAATAAACGAATTGGAACGGATTTACGTGGCAGACACACAGCGCGACGACGTCGACATCGTCGCAGGCGAAGAGAAGCCCGAGAGCACCACGGCGCGCGAGACGCCCGCCGACCTCGACGCTCTCCTCGATGCGATCGACGCGAATCCAGACCCCGAGGCCGACGCCATCGTCGATGACGCACTCGACATCAGCGACGCCGACGAGGCCCGCGCGGCCATCGACGTGATCGACGACCCCGACGCCGACACGGTGCTCGACGCCGATGCAGACGACATCGCCACGGCGGTCGCCGAAGCCGAGGCCGAAGCAGACGTGATCGACGCGGCCGACCAGCCCGACGCATCCGGTGACGATGAGGCCGACGAGGCTGAAGCCGAGCCCGCCGAGGTCGACCCCTACGAGGCGTTCCGCAAAGAGCTCCGCACCCTCCCCGGCAAGTGGTACGTCATCCACTCCTACGCCGGCTTCGAGAAGCGCGTGAAGCAGAACATCGAGAGCCGCAAGACCTCGATGGGCATGGAGGACTTCGTCTTCCAGGTCGAGGTTCCGATGGAAGACGTCGTCGAGATCAAGAACGGCCAGCGCAAGCTCGTCACCCGCGTTCGCATCCCCGGCTACGTGCTGGTGCGCATGTTCCTCAACGAAGACAGCTGGTCTGTCGTGCGCCACACGCCCGGCGTCACCGGCTTCGTCGGCAACTCTCACAACCCCACGCCGCTGCGTTTCGAAGAAGCGTTCTCGATGCTTCAGTCGCTCGTCGTCGTCGCCGAGGTTCCCGTTGCCAAGGCTTCGGGTGGCAAGGGCGGCAAGGCCGTCTCTCGCTCGATCCCGGCCGAGGTCGACTTCGAGATCGGCGAGACCATCACCATCAAGGAAGGCTCGTTCGCGGGCCTGCCCGGATCGATCAGCGAGATCAAGCCCGAGAGCGGCAAGCTCACGGTGCTCGTCTCCCTGTTCGAGCGCGAGACTCCGGTCGAGCTCAGCTTCGACCAGGTCACCAAGCTCTAACCTCTTCAGCACATCGAGCCCACCGTTGATTCGGTGGGCTCGATGGCGTTAACGAGTTGAATCGCGTATGCTTGCGGGGTTGTGCTCATTCCGGCGCGCCAGTGGCGTGCTGACGGGGTCGACCACAAACCGCGTTCACCGAACGGCGGGAGAGTTCGCCAATCAGGGCCGACTCGACACAGAGAAGGAAGAGAAATCATGGCACCGAAGAAGAAGGTTACTGGTCTGATCAAGCTTCAGATCAAGGCCGGCGCCGCCAACCCCGCACCGCCCATCGGGCCGGCGCTCGGACAGCACGGCGTCAACATCATGGAGTTCTGCAAGCAGTACAACGCAGCCACCGAAGCTCAGCGCGGAAACGTCATCCCCGTCGAGATCACCGTCTACGAAGACCGTTCGTTCACGTTCATCCTGAAGACGCCCCCGGCCGCCGAGCTCATCAAGAAGGCCGCCGGAGTCGCTAAGGGTTCGGGTACGCCGCACACCGTCAAGGTTGCGAAGCTCACGCAGGCTCAGGTCCGCGAGATCGCCGAGACCAAGATGGCCGACCTCAACGCGAACGACATCGCCGCCGCGTCGAAGATCATCGCCGGCACCGCCCGCTCCATGGGCATCACGGTCGAGGCGTAACCCCTCACCGCCCTCCGCTGATCGAGTAGGCCGCCTGCGGCCGTATCGAGATCCGGAACATCCAGCACGGCGTGGGAGAGCCAGCCAGGCTCACGTAAACCACACTCTCAGATTCAGGAGAATCGACAATGGCAAAGAATTCCAAGGCTTACAAGGCCGCGGCAGAGAAGATCGAAGAGGGCAAGGTCTACACGCCCACCGAGGCAGTCGCCCTCGCGAAGGTCACCGGCTCCGCCAAGTTCGACAGCACCGTTGAGGTCGCCCTCAAGCTCGGTGTCGACCCCCGCAAGGCAGACCAGATGGTCCGCGGCACCGTGATTCTTCCTCACGGCACCGGTAAGACCGCCCGCGTCATCGTCTTCGCGACGGGCCCCGCAGCAGAGGCCGCCATCGCGGCCGGCGCCGACGAGGTCGGTGGCGACGAGCTCATCGAGAAGGTGGCCGCCGGCTACACGAACTTCGACTCCGCCGTCTCGACCCCCGAGCTCATGGGCAAGGTCGGTCGTCTCGGAAAGGTGCTCGGCCCCCGCGGTCTTATGCCCAACCCGAAGACCGGCACCGTGACGCCCGACGTCGCCAAGGCCGTCAACGAGATCAAGGGCGGAAAGATCGAGTTCCGCGTCGACAAGCACTCCAACGTGCACTTCGTCGCCGGCAAGGCCTCGTTCTCTGAAGACCAGCTCACCGACAACATCAAGGCCGCCCTCGAAGAGGTCGTTCGCTTGAAGCCGTCGTCGTCCAAGGGTCGCTACATCCACAAGGGCACGGTCTCCACGACGTTCGGCCCGGGCATCCCGCTCGACGTCAACGCCATCTAGGCTCAGCTCCTTCAAGAAAGGGCCGCCCTCGCATCGCGAGGCCGGCCCTTTCTGCATCCACGGTCCACCCGGAGGGCAGTACTCTGGCGGGATGTCTGTTTCTGTGAGGCCTGCGACCGCGTCCGATGCTGCGGCGCTCGCCCGGGTCGCCGCTGTCACCTTTCCGCTCGCGTGTCCTCCGCACACCACCGACGAGGCCAAGGCGGCCTTCATCGCGACGCACCTCAGCCATGCGAATTTCGAGGCCTACCTCGCAGACCCGGCCCGCGACATCCTGATCGCCGAGGTCGACGACGAGGTCGTCGGCTACACGATGCTGGTGTTCGCCGAGCCGAGCGATCCCGACGTCGTTGCAGCCCTCAGCCTGCGGCCGTCGATCGAGCTCAGCAAGTTCTATGTCATGCAGGGCCACCACGGCCAGGGCATCTCCGGTGCCCTCATGAGCGAGACGCTGTCGACGGCGCGTGCACGCGGGGCCGCCGGCGTCTGGCTCGGAGTGAACGAGGAGAACGCCCGCGCCAATCGCTTCTACGAGAAGAACGGCTTCGCGAGGGTCGGCACGAAGCACTTTCTCGTGGGCGACAACTATGAGGACGACTTCGTGAGGCAACTCGCCCTGTAGGCGCCCTTCGACAGGCTCAGGGAACGGCACCCTTCGACAGGCTCAGGGAGCGGGGTGCCCCGACGCGCTCAGCGGGCGGCGGAGACGAGCACCGGCTCCGGGGTGAGCGGGGCGGCATCGCGCATGCCTCGGCTCCGTCCGGCCGGAAGGAAGAGCGCGATCACGGCGGCGAGGGCCAGGGCGCCGGCGCCGACGAACACGGCCGGCACCGCGGCATCCACGTAGCCGGTGGGCGTGAGTTCGCCGCCCGCCCCGGTGAAGACGGCGGTCAGCACGGCGATGCCCAGGGCGACGCCGATCTCGCGCAGCGTCGAGTTGGTGCCCGAGGCCTTGGCGTGGTCGTCGGGAGCCATGTTCACCAGCACGGCGGTGGAGCTGGGTGCGAAGACCAGGCCCATGCCCAGCCCCGCGAAGATGAACCCGGGAAGCATGCTCGGGTACGTCGCATCCGGGGCCATGGTGGCGGCGAGCCAGCCGATGCCGATCGTCAGCGACGTGAGGCCGGCGACGATCAGGATGCGCGTGCCGACGCGGGGAGCGACCAGCCCGGCGAGCGGGGCCACGACCATGGGCGCGACCGTCCAGGGCATGGTGAGGACGCCCGCCTCGAGCGGGGAGTATCCCTGCACGATCTGCAGGAACTGGATGAGGATGAACACGGAGCCGAAGGCACCGAAGCTGAAGGTGAGGCCCACCGCGTTCGAGATCGAGAAGCTGCGGTCCCGGAAGAGACGCAGCGGCAGCAGAGGTGCTGACACACGCGACTCCCGCACCAGGAACAGTGCCAGCAGGATGGCGCCGCCGAGCAGGCCGACGAGTACCTCGGCGCTCGTCCAGCCGGCGTCGTTGCCGCGCACGATTCCGTAGACGATGCCGAGGATCCCGACGCCGGCCAGGATGACGCCGATGACGTCGGAGCGCACCCGGGCGCCGAATGAATTCGGGAGGGCGGCGATGGCGAGGGGCACCGACAGGATGCCCAGGGGCACGTTCAGCCAGAAGATGGCCTGCCAGCTCCAGCCCTCGACGACCGCGCCGCCGACCAGCGGGCCGAGCGCCACGCCGAGCCCGGAGATGCCGCCCCAGATGCCGATGGCCAAGGGGCGCATGCGGGTCGAGACGCTGCCGACGAGGAGGGTGAGCGACAGAGGCATCACGGCCGCGGAGCCCGCACCCTGCAGAGCCCGGGCGAGCACCAGCATCCACGGTTCGGTGCTGAGCGCGGCGGCGGCGCTCGAGAGCGTGAAGAGCACGATTCCTCCGACGAAGAAGTGCCGCCTGCCGAAGCGGTCGCCGAGACTGACGAAGAGCAGCATAAGAGCGGCGAAGCTCAGGGTGTAGGCGTTCGTGATCCACTGCAGCTCGGTGACGCCGGCGCCGAGGTCCTCGTGGATGACGGGAAGGGCGCTCGTGACGACGAGATTGTCGAGGGTGGCCATGAACATGGGCAACGAGGCGGCGACGAGCGCGAGCCAGACGGGAATGCGACGGGCGACGGACATGAGCTCTCCACACGTTTCTCGGTAGTAATCAATCAATAACCAGAGGCTAAGTTATCACCTGATACCATGTCAAGCGTGACCAACAACGCAGCCGTCGAACAGCCGGTCAGAGAACGCATGCCCGCCGCCGAGCGCCGGGAACTGATCCTCGGCCACGCGAGCGAGGTGTTCGGCAGGCGCGGTTATGCGGGAACGACGACGGAGCAGATCGCCCAGGCGGCCGGAATCAGCCAGCCCTACGTGGTGCGTATGTTCGGCACCAAGGAGAAGCTCTTCGTCGAGGTGATCGAGCGCGCTCTCGGCAAGCTCACCGTGGCATTCCGGGAGGTCCTCCGGCAGCACAGCACGGGGGAGATCCCGTCGGACGAGCTCGGCGCAAGGCTCGGTCAGGCCTATGTCGACCTGATCGAAGACCGGGGAATCCTGATGTCCCTGATGCAGGGCTTCATCCAGGGGCACGACCCGGTCATCGGGGAGCGGGCACGGGCGGGCTTCCTCGAGATCTACCGACTGCTCCGCGACGAGGCGCACTTTCCGGCAGACGAGGTGCGCAGCTTCCTCGCCGACGGCATGCTCATCAACACGCTTCTCGCCATCGGTCTGCCCGACAACTTCGAGGGCGACGAGGCGGCCACCGAGCTGATGACCCTGTCGTTCGGGGCGAAGCTCGACACCGTGCTGTGCGCCGCGACCGACCGACCACCGGGCGACCGGGGCTAGCGCCGACCCGGGCCTAGGCCCGACCGGGCGAGCCCCGACCTGTCTCAGGCGACGAGCTCGAACTGCACCCGACCGGTCGCGATCTCCGCCTCGACGAGACGCACGCGGACCCGCTGGCCGGGCGTCAGGGCGCCGGTGCACTCGGCGTCGACGGCAGGGTCGATCACCTGCACGACTCCGCGGGACTCCTTTGCCGAGATCACCGAGGCGTCGAAGACCTCGCCCACTCGATCGCTCAGCAGAGCCGCCTCGACCGCCCCGATCGACTTTTTGTCGAGCTGCGACGCACGCGAGTCGGACGAGGCCATGATCTTGGGCAGTGTGGGAAGGGCGTCGCGGACCCACTGCGGCGGAGCCTCAGCGGCGCACAGCGCCTCGCAGACGACCAGCACGAAGCGGTCGACCAGGCGTCGGAGCGGAGCCGTGGTGTGAGCGTAGGGCGCCGCGACGGCGGCCTGCATCACCTGCTCGGGCAGCTCTCCGTCGAAGGCGGTATAGCCGGCGCCCCGGAACAGCGAACCCGCGGCGTGCGTGATGGCCAGCTGCAGAGGGTCGTTCGGGTCGAGAGACGCGAGGTACTCGCCGTAGGGCATGCTCACGGGCCATGGATGACCCAGCGCCTTCGTGCGGCGTCGGAAGCGATCGACGGTGTCGGGCTCGGGCTCGGGCATCGTGCGCAGGATGCCGACACGACCGTCGAGCATGATGCGCGCGGCCTCCATGCCGGTGAGCAGCGAGACATGCGCGTTCCATTGTTCGACGGGCAACGACGAGCGACGCTCGAGCGTGTAGTGCCCGTCGTGCGATTCGACGATCTGCTCGGGTCTCGACAGGCTCGCACCCCCGCGCAGGCGCTCGAGCTCACGTCGTGCAGGGCCGAGCTCGGCGAGCAGCAGCAGCGTCGACCGCACCGGATCGGACTCGATGGGCCCCGCGTCGATCTCGCGCTGGGCCTCGAGGTACGACAGCTGGCGCACGCTCCGGATGCGCGCGCGCGAGAGGGTGGTGTCGAGCACGGCGCCGTCGCCGTCGAGTTCGAACCTCCACACGAACGCGCCTCGCACGAGGTTCGGCAGCAATGACGCGGCGTGCTCGCTGATGACAGTCGGATGGAGGGGAATGCGCCCGTCGGGTGCGTAGAACGTCTGGCCGCGGAGTCGGGCCTCCGCGTCGATCTCCGCGAGCGGTTCGACGAACGCGGGCACGTCGGCGATCGCGTAGCGAACGAGGAACCCCTGGCCGAGTCGTTCGATCTGCACGGCCTGGTCGAGGTCGGTCGACCCCTCGGGGTCGATGGTGATGAACGGTATCGCCGTGAGATCGGCGGCGGGCAGCGGATTCGCGGCGACGACGCGCTCGGCCTCGCGCTCGACCGCGGGCGGAAACTGCTGCGGCAGGTCGAGGTCGTCGCGGATCGCCGCTATCGCGGCGGTGAGCCGATCGTCGGTCGAGGTCAGTCTCAGCGGAAACGTGGTCACCCGCCCCAGCGTACGCGGCGCCGGTGACGCCGCACGAAGGGATGTCGCGCTAGGGAATCTCGAGCACGATCTTGCCGCGGGTGTGCCCGCGCTCGAGCAGCGCGTGCGCCTCGGCAGCGTCCTCCAGGGGGTAGATCTCGGAGATGTGCACGTGCAGATCGCCCGAGTCGATGAGCCGGGAGATGATGGAGAGGCAGGCGGCGTCAGGGGCCACGGAGTATCCGCTCGACCGCATGCCGGCCGCCTCCGCCTCCGCTGCGAAACCGGGCCAGCTGCCCGTGGGAACCGAGATGATCAGACCCCCCGGGCGCAGTGTGGCGAGCGAGCGCGTTCCGGTGTCGTCGCGAACGTTGCCGACGAGGTCGATCACCACGTCGACATCCGTCACCCGGTCTTCGAAGCGCGTCGTCGTGTAGTCGATGACCTCCTCCGCTCCGAGCTCGCGCAGCCAGCTCGCATTGGCGGCCGAGGTCGTGGCGACCACCCGGGCGCCGAAGTACGCGGCGAGCTGCACGGCGAGATGGCCCACTCCGCCGGCTCCGGCGTGAATGAGCATGCGCTGCCCCTCGTGCGCCTTGGCCACGTCGACCACCAGCCCCCATGCGGTGAGCGCCGCGGTCGGCACCGCGCCCGCCTCGACGGGGGTGAGCCGACGCGGCTTGCGCGCGACCTGCAGGCTGGGCACCGAGACGTACTGGGCGTACGAGCCGGCCACCCGCGGCGAGGCGCTGATGCCGTACACCTCGTCGCCGGGCTTGAGCGGATGCCCGTCGTACGGGCTCTCGACGACGATGCCGCAGAAATCGCGGCCGAGAACGGCGGGGTAGAGCGGGATGGCCGCCGCGACGCCGGCGCCCGCCCGTGTCTTCGCGTCGATCGGGTTGACTCCCGCCGCCGACACCTTCACGAGAATCTCCGAGCCGGCCCGGATGGGCGTGGGCACCTCTGCGAGGCGCAGAACGCCCGGGCCTCCCGGCACGTCGAACACGATCGCCGTCATGGTTGCGGGAGTGTTCGAGGGGGGAGCGCTGACGAGGCTCGGGGTGATCGAATGGGTCTCGTGCGGCGTCATTGCTGGCCTTTCATCGACGGGTTCTGGGCATCCCGTGAGGGATTCTCGATGGGAATACTGAGTCCATCGAGCGTGAGGGTCGTTCGGGCTTCCCGCAGGCTCCAGTCAATCGGTCGAATGATTCACCGGTGTTACGACGGTGTTCCTTGGAAGCAAACAAAAGGCACCCCCGGTACCATTCGCATATCGTGACAGTCCGAATCCTCCTTCCGATCGCTGCCACAGCCGTTCTCATCGGGCTCGCCCTGTTGTGGGGAGCGCGCGTCGCCGCGAACCGTTTCGTCTACGTGAGCGAACTCGGGGCCGACGGCGAACCCACCGCGTGGGCGTTCCGCTGGGCCCTCCTTCTCATCGCCTCGGCCGCTGTGGTCGTGGCCGTCGCCGCGCGCCACCTACGCTCGCGGCTGCGCGTCCTCGCGGTCTGGACTCCCTCGGTGTCATTGGTCGTCGCCGGCGTCTCGTTCGCGGTGGCCTCGCAGGTGACCTGCACGAGCGGATGCCCCCTGCCCGTCGGTTCGTCGTTCACCTGGCAGGACCTCATCCACACGAGCATCGCCGTGCTCGGATTCGCCGCGGCCTGCGTCGCGATGCTTCAGGTGGCGACGGCGAAGGACCACCCGGGCCTGGCCCGACTCTCGTGGATCTCCGCCGTCGTGGTCGCCGTCGTCGCCGGAACCGGCGGCATCCTGTCTCTGGCCCGTTTCATGGTCGACCTCGGCGGCATTCTCGAGTTCGTCGCCACGACCGTGGCCCTGCTCTGGCTGGCCGTGCTCGCCCTGGCTCTGCTCGGCGCTACGCGCCCCACCCCAGAAATGCGGTGACGCTGCGGCGGATCGCCGCCACCTGCGCTCCGTAGCCCGCGTCGCGCGACGGCACTTCCGTGTAGTCCGGGTCGGGCAGCAGCTCGGCCCAGCGGCGGGCGACGGCGACCGGATGCACGGGGTCGCCGATCGCGGCGACCACGGCCGTGCGGGCGGTCACGGCGGCGAGCTCGGATGCGTGGGACCAGGCGCGGTTGCGGGGGATCTCGACGAGTCTCCTCGAGCGCTCCACGGCGAGCGGACTGCGGAACTGCTGAAGCAAGGCGTCGGCGCCGACGGGGGACTCCGCGGCGGCACGCGCGAACACCGCGCCGCTCGTGAAGCGTCGCTCGCCCTCGACGGCGCCATGGTCGGCCAGCAGCTGTGCGATCACGGGAAAGGGTCTGAGGTTGGGCGGAAGCCCGCTGTCGGTGAAGGCCGGTCGCACGAAGACGGCCTCGCGCACGTCGAGGCGCTCGTCGAGCGCGAGCCGGAGAGCGATCGCGGCTCCCATGGAGATGCCGATGAGGGTCAGCGGCGTGGCGGCGTGGCCGGCCACCAGGAGTGCCAGGGCCACCTCGTCGGCGAGGTTCGCCAGCGAGAAGTCGGCCGCCGATCCCACGACCGAGCTGCTGCCGTGCGCCCTGACGTCGGGTGCCACGACGGTGATCGCGGGCGGGATCACCGGGCCGAACAGGCTGAGCGGCTGGGAGCTCTCGCCGCCCAGGCCGTGCAGCAGGACGACGGTCATCGGCCGGGCTGGATGAGCGCGAGCAGTTTGTCGGCGAGGCTCACGAGGCGCGCGATCTCGTTCTCGTCGCGGTCGACCCAACGGCTCTGCGGTTCGGGGTCGACGGGAAGGAAGTTGTCGTGCTGCTCCCACACGACGATGGTTCGTTCGGCGCCGAGAACGTACTGCTGCCACCAGACCTGCCGCAGGTAGTGCCGCGGAATGGATCGCCAGGCCTTGTTCGTGGTCTTGATCTCGGCGAGTTCGACCGTGCCGTGCTTCGTGACCGCCACACCGTCGGGCGTCGCGAGATGCCGCTTCTCGCCCTCGGCGTGGAACAGCGACGAACTCGGCAGCACGCCGTACATGGCTCGAACGTAGCGCGCGATGTGCGGCTCGCGATCCCTGCCGTGCTCGGTGAAGATGTTGCCCCCGAAGCCCGTGCCGTTGATCTTGTCGTAGGCGACCGACTCGAGGTTCTGCGGCCCTGTGAGGCGGGCGACGTCGGTGGCGGTGACCCCGCGGCTGCGTGCGCGCAGCCACTCGACCCGGTTCGTGCCGTCGGCGACGAGCCGGTCGAGGTGCGCGGGGCGGGCTGGCCTCTGCTCGTCTTCCCAGGGGAAGGAGAGCATGGGCTGAAGAGTCACCTGCTTATTCTCGCTCACGACCGGTGACAGACTGGGGGGACGCGCTCGGCATCGACCGGATGACCGCCTCGCGCCCGCCTCATGACAATGGAGTTTCAATGCGTATTGCCCTGACCGGTGGTTCTGGAAAGCTCGGCAGCGTTGTGCTGTCGTACCTGCGTTCCGAAGGCCACACCGTGACCAACTTCGACGTCGTCGGCGAGCGGGGGTCGGGCTTCGTACGGCTCGACCTCGCGAACTACGGCGACGTGGTGGATGCGTTCCACAGCATCGACGACGGACCCGACGGCTTCGACGCGATCGTGCACCTCGCCGCGATTCCGGCCCCGGGCATGCGGAGCGATGTCGTGACCTTCGAGAACAACATGCTCGGCACCTACCACGTGTTCAAGGCCGCGGAGCGGGCCGGCATCACGAACATCGTCTACGCGTCGAGCGAGACGGTGCTCGGCCTGCCCTTCGACGTGCCGCCGCCCTACATCCCGGTCGACGAGGAGTACCCGGCCCGGCCCGAGAGCACCTACTCGCTCGTGAAGCACCTCGAGGAGACGATGGCGATCGAGCTCACGAGGTGGAACCCCGAGCTGAAGATCGTGGCCTTGCGCTTCTCGAACGTGATGCACGTGTCCGACTACGCGGAGTTCCCGTCGTTCGACTCGGATGCGCTGAAGCGCAAGTGGAACCTCTGGGGCTACATCGACGCGCGCGACGGGGCCCAGGCCGTGCTGAAGGCGCTCGAGTGGCAGCACACCGGGTTCGATCGCTTCATCATCGCGGCGGCCGACACGGTGATGAGCCGCCCGAACGCGGAGCTCGTCGCCGAGGTCTTCCCCGGGGTCGAGACCCGGGGCGACCTCGACAACACGAAGACGCTGCTCTCGATCGACAAGGCCCGTCGCCTGCTCGGCTACGACCCGAAGCACAGCTGGCGCGACTGACGCCCCCCCGCTCCCTGAGCTTGTCGAAGGGGCCCTTCGACAAGCTCAGGGAACGGATCTTCGACAGGCTCAGGGAACGGATCTTCGACAGGCTCAGGGAACGGCCCTTCGACAAGCTCAGGGAACGGCGCTACAGCTCCTTCACCGTGCCGCCCTTGATGTGCAGGCGGCGCTCGGCGCGCTTCGCGACCGCGGAGTCGTGCGTGACGATGATCAGCGTCAGCTGCTTCTCGCGCCAGATGCCCTCGAGCAGCTCCATGATCTCGTCGCGCGTCTCCTCGTCGAGGCTTCCCGTGGGCTCGTCGGCCAGCAGCACCTCGGGGTCCTTCACGATCGCCCGCGCGATCGCGACCCGCTGCTGCTGACCGCCCGACAGCTCTGCGGGCAGGTGCAGCATGCGCTCGCCGAGCCCCACCGATTGCAGGGCCGTCGATGCCCGCGAGGTGCGTTCGGCGTTGGAGAGCCCCAGGGGCGCGAGCGCAGTCTCGACGTTCTCGCGTGCGGAGAGGGTGGGAATCAGGTTGAAGCCCTGGAAGACGAAGCCGATCTCCTTGGCCCGGATGTGGGCAAGCTTCGTGTCTCCGAGCTTCGACAGCGTCGAGTCTCCGAGCATCACCTGGCCCGATGTGGGTCTATCCAGTGCGCCGAGCATCTGCAGCAGCGTCGACTTGCCTCCGCCCGTCGGGCCCTGGATGGCGACCATCTGGCCGCTCGGAATGGTGAGGGTGACGCCCTTGAGCGCGGTGACGGTGTGCTTCGACTTCGTGTAGCTCTTCGTGACGTCGGTGAGTTGGTACATGTGTCGCTCCTTCATGAATGCGCGAGTAATGGATGCGCGGGTAATGGATGCGCGGGTGGGGGATACGCGGGTGGGTGGATGATCAGGCGACGGCGCGCAGCGCCTCGGCCGGCCGGAGGCGCGATGCCCTCCAGCCGCCGATGGCGCCGGCGAGCAGGCCGCCGACCACGGCGAGCCCCACCGCGATCACAATGACCGACACCGTGACGGGCGCGTTGAGCACCACGTCGGAGGTCGTTGCGGCCTGCGCCGCCTGACCGAAGCCGCCGCCGCCCATGCCGGGCCCGCCGGCTGCCGCGCCGTCCGGTGCCGCAAGCCCGCCGGCCGTCTGGGTCGACGCCGTCGCGCTGAGGGTCGGGGCCACGAGGTTCACCACGACCACCCCCACGAGTCCGATCGCGATGCCTGCGACGCCACCGATGAGCCCCTGCACGAGCGACTCCCCGGCGACCTGGCCGACGATGCGCCGGTTGCTCCAGCCGATCGCCTTCAGCGTTCCGAACTCGCGGGTGCGGCGCGTGACTCCCGAGATGGTGAAGAGGATCGCGATCAGGAACGCGGCGGCGAGCACGATGACCGACAGCCAGGTGCCGAGGTTGCCGACGAGGGTCGACGCCGTCGACAGCGAACCCGACACGCTCGACGCGAGGTCGGACTGGGTGCTCACCGTATTGTCGGGCAGCGCCGACTCGAGCGAGGTCTTGAGCGACGCGATGTCGTCGGCGGAAGCGGCCTGCACGTAGATGCTCGAGATCATGCCGTCTTCGCCGCTCAGGCTCTGCGCCACGTCGAGGGGGATGTACACGTTCGATGCGGTCGACGCGTCGCCGCTCGACGACTCGACGAGGCCGACGATCTCGAACGACGTGCCGCCGATGTCGATCGTGCCGCCGACGGCGAGCTCGGCCGTCGTCGCGTAGGCGCTGTCGAGCACGGCCACGAAAGTGCCGGTGTCGCCGGATGCGAGGGTGCGGCCGTCTGTCAGCGTCACGGCCGAGAGGGGGCCGACAGCGGATGCCGCGGGGTCGAGACCCAGCACCGTGAACGAATCGACGTTGAACGAGGAGCCGCCCGCGCCGTCCGCCCCGCCGGTCGGGGCTGTGCCCTCGGCCGCCTCGCCCGGAGCGGCGCCCTGCGGCATCTGGCTGAAGTCGGGCAGCTCGCCGTCGAAGGTGGTGTTCGTGAGCGTCAGCACGCCGGCGGCCTCGGAGACGCCGTTCTCGGCGGTGACGGTGTCGAGGGCCGTCGCGTCGAACGTCGACGTGCCCATGCCCGCCGTCAGGCGCGAGGTCGCGACGGCCGTCGATCCGTCTGTCGTCGAGCCCGCGTCGGCGCCGAAGTCGAAGCGCTGGCCGGGCCCTCCGGTGCCGTCCGCGCCCGGGGCCGCTGCGGCCTTGGAGACGGTGATGTCTGTTCCGACCCCGTAGACGCTGCCGAGAACAGAGGTCTGGGCGTCTTTGACGCCGGCCGCGACGGAATTGACGATGATGACGAGGGCGATGGCGAGGGCCATGCCGACGGCGATGATGATGGTCTGCTTTCGTCTGTTGACGAGTTCTCGCCGGAGGTAGGTGATGAACATGGGGCTCCTTGGGAAGGCGGTGTCGGTGCGGGTGATCCGCGGTCACACGGTAGGGACGCCGCCCCGGCGAGGCTTATGACGAGGCTATGAATCACGTAAGAGCGGGAGGGCTTCCGATGTCCACAGCCGATCGCAGCCCGATTCATAGAATCCGCATAGGAACCGGGTCGATACTTGGGGCTTGTGACCGAGACCCACGCTTCCTCCTCCCGCCCCAAGATCACCCGGGCCGACGGCTCGCCCGTGCGCGCCCTCGTCGTCGATGACGAGGCCACGCTCACCGACCTGCTGCAGATGGCCCTGCGCTACGAGGGGTGGGAGATCCGCACGGCGGGCGACGGGCAGACCGCTCTCCGCATCGCCCGTGAGTTCAAGCCCGACGTGATCGTGCTCGACATCATGCTGCCCGACATCGACGGCCTCGCCGTGCTGCAGCGCCTGCGCGCCGACGGGCAGGAGACGCCCGTGCTGTTCCTCACCGCCAAGGACGCGCTCGACGACCGCATCGCCGGCCTCACCGCGGGCGGCGACGACTACGTGACCAAGCCGTTCAGCCTCGAAGAGCTGGTGGCCCGCCTGCGCGGGCTCATCCGTCGTTCGACCCTGACGCTCACCGACGCGTTCGACCCGGAGGTCTCGATCGGCGACCTCGTGCTGAACGAGGACAGCCACGAGGTGCACCGCGGCGGCGACCCCATCGAGCTCACGGCCACCGAGTTCGAGCTGCTGAGGTTTCTGATGCGCAACCCCCGCCGGGTTCTGTCGAAGGCGCAGATCCTCGACCGGGTCTGGAGCTACGACTTCGGTGGTCGCTCCAGCGTGGTCGAGATCTACATCTCATACCTGCGCAAGAAGGTGGATGCCGGACGCCCGCAGATGATCCACACCGTGCGCGGCGCCGGCTACATCCTCAAAGCGGCCTGAGCGCCGACCGGCCTTCATCCGTGCGATCCATGACCCTGCGCAACCGGCTCATCCTGAGCGTCCTCGCCCTGATCGCCCTGGTCGGACTGATCATCGGCGTCGTCTCGTCGCTGGCCCTCAACGGGTTCCTGCTCGCGCGGCTCGACGCTCAGCTGAAGACGGCCACGGACAGGTCGCTCATGTCGATCGACGGGCCGCGGCCCGACTCCCCGAGCTCGGGCAGCACCGGATCCTCCGGAGACCCCGCCTTCGTGGGAGGCCCCGGGCAGGCCGCAGGAACCCTCGGCGGCTTCAGCCTCGGGGGAGTCGTGGACCGCGCCGCGATCGTCGACTCCGCCGGGGTGCTGCAGCAGCTCACGACCGAGCAGCTCGACACCCTCTCCTCGCTCACCGCGACCGACCAGCCCCAGACCGTGAACCTGGGCGGGTCGCTCGGCGACTACCGGGTGGCGTTCGATCGCTCCGAATCGGGCAACGGCATCGTCGTGGGTCTTCCCCTCGCCGATGTCACCGCGACGGTCACGCAGCTCGTGATCGTGACCGTTCTCGTGACGATCGGCGGCCTCGTGGTGGCCGCGCTGCTCGGAACCGTGCTCATCCGCCTCGCTCTGCGGCCGCTCGATCGCGTCGTCGCCACGGCGACCCGCGTCACCCGACTCCAGCTCGACCGGGGCGACGTGGCGCTCGCCGAGCGCGTTCCGGATGCCGACACCGATCCGCGCACAGAGGTGGGCAGGGTGGGGGCCTCGCTCAACAAGCTGCTCGGACACGTGGCCTCCGCGCTGACGTCGCGGCAGGCGAGCGAGAACAAGGTGCGCCAGTTCGTGGCCGACGCCAGCCACGAGCTGCGCACGCCCCTCGCCTCGATCCGCGGCTATGCGGAGCTGACCCGGCGCGGCGACTTCGACCTGCCCCCCGACGTGACGCACTCGCTCGGACGCATCGAGTCGGAGGCCACGCGCATGACGAGCCTCGTCGAGGACCTGCTGCTGCTCGCCCGTCTCGACGAGGGGCCGTCGATCGAGAAGGCTCCGGTCGACCTCACCCGCGTGCTCGTCGACGCCGTGAGCGACGCCCACGTCGCGGCAGGCGACCACGAGTGGGTGCTCGACCTGCCCGAGGAGCCCATCGAGGTCTCCGGCGACGGACCTCGGCTGTACCAGGTGGTGTCGAACCTGCTCGCGAATGCGCGGGTGCACACGCCCGCCGGCACCGAGGTGACCGTGGCGCTCGCGTCCGGCGTCGACGCATCCGGGGTTCCGAGCGCGATCATCACCGTGTCCGACGATGGTCCCGGCATCGATCCCGTGCTGGTGGAGACCCTGTTCGAGCGGTTCGTGCGCGGCGACGTGTCGAGATTCCGGCAGGCCGGTTCGACCTCCACCGGGCTCGGTCTCGCGATCGTGCGGGCCGTGGTGGATGCGCACGGCGGGGGCGTCGAGGTCGAGTCGCGCCCCGGTGCCACCGCGTTCCGCATCACGCTGCCGAAGCGAGCGGTGGGCGCGGCCGCCCGCTGACTCAGCCTGCGGCAGCGACGCTCGCGGCATCGCTCGCGGCGTCGCGCAGCTGGGCGAAGCGGCTCTCGGCCGTGTCTGCGGTCGCCGACACGACCGTGACGAACGCGCTGTCGCCGGGCTGCGCGGCGGTTCCGCCCGAGTAGGCCGTCAGCCAGTCGTCGAGCGCGGACTGGCCCGCCTCGAATTCGGCGTCGGTCGTCTCGAGCCAGGCGCTGTACTCGGGCAGCGGAACGCCGGCGTTCAACGGCGTCTCCTTGGCGAACCGGGCTGCCGACTCGGTGTCGACCGCGGAGCGCTTCGACCAGAGATCGGCCGCGAGAACGCAGTAGTCGGCGAGAGCGGCCACGGGGCAGTGATCTGAGTAGAGAGCTGCTGCGGCGTCGTCGAAGCGGGTGTTCACCGCGCTGATCGCCGCGCCGTAGCTCTCGCGCGCGGGGCTCGCGAGCGGCTGGCAGGGAGTATCGCCCGAGCAGGCGAACTCGACCGTGCCGCTGGTGGTGACGACTTGCTCTGACTCCCCGGGCGGAACCATCAGCGGTGTGGCGGTGGCGGTCGTCTCCGATGCGCGTGCGTCGGCGATCGGCCGCAGTCGCGTGAGCGAATCGCAGAGGGTGTCGAGGGTGTCGAGCTGGGTTCTGCCGTCGGAGAGCAGCTCGTTCGCCGCAGCGAGCAGGGGCGCGATGGAGGCGGTCGCCTCGTCGACGCGGGCGTTCACGGACTCGTCGGTCGAACGCTGGGCCGGCGAGGGAGCCGTCGGCGGCGGTACGCCGGCGAGAGCATCGAACCGGCTGCGCGTGCCGCCGAGCGCCGCGCACTGCTGCGCCAGCGCATCGTAGGCGCGCGTCGTCTGCGAGAACTCGTCGTACTTCGTCTCGAGCGTGATGCCGATCGAGGTCGCGCCGAGCCCGGTGATCGCCTCCGCCGACCAGGTGCTGCGGAACTCGTCGACGGCCGCCAGGTACGCGTCGGATGGGGAATCGGGATCGGACGCGGGTGGATCGTCCGATCCGCCCGAGCCGGTGGCCGCGACGATCAGCGACGTTCCCCCGGCGACGAGGGCGAGCCAGAAGGCGATGCTGAGCACGACCCACGCGGCGCGCCGGCGGCGACGCGGGGCGGCGGGCTTGGCGAACGGAAGCGCAGTGGCGCGTTTCAGGCGGGCGCCCGAGGTCGAGCCGGAAGGCACGAGCTCGGGCATCTCGGGCGTGTTTCCCGGAGCGAGGTGATGGCTCGCGCCGACGGACGGAAACCGTGCGTCGTTCTTGGCCATCTGTTCTCCGGGTGCGTGAGTCGGCGGTGCATCATCGACAGAACCCGCCCCCCGTGGGCCCTGTGGGCTATAGTACTGAGGCTGGGGGAAAAGATACGTTCTCGAGACCGAATTGGATTCCCCACATAGTGAGTACTAGTGCACTCCGTCGTCGCATGATCGATCGTCCCGCCGCCGCGAGGCGTGTCACCGGCCTTCTGGCCGTCGCAGCGGCCCTTGCCGGCGGCCTCGTCGCCGCGAACCCGCTGGGCGCACCGCTCGCGGCGTCCGGCGCAGAAGCCGCTCCGGGCATCCTCACGATCAGCGCATCGGCGTCGCGCATCGCTCAAGGAGACCGGGCCTTCATCAGCGTGCACCGCAGCGGCGGTGCAGACGGGGTCGTCGGCGTGAGCGTCGACTCGCAGGCGCTGCCCGCAGAACTCGCCTCGGTGATCGCCCCCATCGACACCCAGGTCACCTTCCTCGATCGCGACACCGCCGACAAGGTGATTCCGATCGTCTTCCTCGGCGACGTGCCGGGTGGGCTGCCCGGCAGCGGCGATGTGCCGTCCGGTGGCGAGGTCCCGCCCGGCGGCGCGGTGCCGCCCGGCGGCGGCGATGCGCCGCCGAGCGATCCGACGGATGCGCCGGGTCTCGGGGGCGCATCGGCGCGGGCAGCGACATCGGTCGTCGCCGACCATGCGGTCGCGCGGGCGCTCGCCGCAGCCGAGGTGGGAAGTGCTCCGTTCACCGTGTCGCTGTCGGCTCCCACGGGCGGCGCGGTTCTCGGCACGCCGTCGTCCGTCTCCCTCCTGGTCGCCACACCGCCCACGACCACGCCGGTCGACGGCGGGTCGGATTCCGGGGGATCGAGCACGGGCGGCACGACCACGCCGGGCTCTGCCACGCCGGGGTCCAGCACGAAGAACAGCACGGGCACGACCAGTCCCGTCGGCGGCGACCGCTCCCTCGCGCACACGGGGGCCGACGTGATGCTGCCCTTCATCGGGGCGACTCTCGCCGCCATCCTGGGCCTCGCCGCGGTGCTGTTCGTGCGCCGACGCCGCACGCCGGAGTCGAGCTGAGTCGGACAGCCGCGGCAGGCGGCCAGAATGGAGGGCATGACGTTCCTGACCCTCCGCGCGGATCAGCGCGCCGACGTGCGCATCTTCGACCTCGATTCGGGTGAAACGTCGGTCGTGTTCAGCTCGACCTCGCTGTTCGTCGAGGCGCCGAACTGGCATCCCGAGGGCGAATGGCTCGTGCTCAACGTCGAGGGCGGCCTGGTGCGCCTGCGGGCAGACGGGTCATCGGCGCTCGAGCCGATGCAGGTGCCCGCACCGCTCGTGCTGAACAACGACCACGTGATCTCGCCCGACGGGCGGCACCTTCTGATCTCGGCCCGCGACGGCCGGCTGTACCGGCTTCCCTGGGGCGGCGGTGCGGCGACTCCGGTGACCGAGCTGCCCGATCCGGCGCTGCGCTTCAAGTACTACCTGCATTCGGTCTCGCCCGACGGCCTGACGCTGGCCGCCATCGGGGGCGGCCTCGACGCATCCGGCGACTGGGTGACCAATGTCTACACGCTGCCGGCCTCGGGCGGGCCGCACACGCAGCTCACCGACGACGCGTTCGCCGACGATGGAGCCGACTTCTCGGCCGACGGCGAGTGGATCTGGTTCAACTCCGAGCGGGCCGGCGAGTATCCTGGCCACGCTCAGTTGTTCCGCATGCGCACCGACGGCACGCAGCTGACTCGGGTCACGCACGACGATCGCGTGAACTGGTTCCCGCATCCCTCGCCCGACGGGCGGCACGTGCTCTATCTCAGCTACCCGGTGGGAACGACGGGCCATCCGCCGAACCTCGAGGTCGAGCTGAGGCTGATCGAGCTCGCGTCGGGCACGGTGTCCACGATCGATTCTTTCCTGGGCGGGCAGGGCACGACGAACGTGCCCGGCTGGTCACCGGATGGCCGCCGCGTCGCCTACGTCGCCTATCCGACGACGGAGAGCGCGGGCGGCGGCCTGCGACCGGCGCATCAGCGATAGGAGCCGATGGCGCCGACCGCTCCGAGGAAGAGCGCCCCGAAGAAGAACAGGGCGGCGAGAAGGTAGCCCGCGAGGCCGATGTATCCGAGCACGAGGCCGGCGATGGTGATGCCGCGACCGTCGTCGCCCGTGCGCTTGATCTGCGCCAGGGCGATGTGCCCGGTGATCACCGGAACGATCGCGAATCCGAGCACGCCGAGAACCAGGGTGATGATGCCCAGCACGTTGGTCGGACGCACGGGCGGGTAGCCGTACTGGGGGGATGCCGGGGTGGCCGGCTGGGCGGGGGTCGTCTGGCCGGGGGCCGTCTGCGGCGTGCCGGGCAGCGGGGTGGTGGCCGCGAGGTCGGGGGTGATCGTCGCCGTCTCGGTGGTGTCGGGCGTGTTCGGGGTGTCTGGGGTGAGTGTCGAAGTTGTCATGCTTCAACGCTACAAACGAGGATGTTCCCCGGCATCGGACCCGGGACGTGTTCTCGTAGTACCACGGCATGATCCGGGGCCGCACTTGCATGGCTCCGGCGCATGACGTACAGTGAACGAAGCCAAAGACCGCCGGTTATCGCCGTGCCCGCATTCGACTCGTTCGAACGCAGACGCTGTGATCGAAGGTTCACGTCCGTGAAGACCTGCGCAGGAATAGTCAGTAAACGCACACTCGTGTGCATTCGCTCCGGCCTCCTGCGCCGGAGCTTTTTTTGTGGGGTGAGCCCGGGGCTACCGGCATTGAAACCACAAGGAGCGCCATGGCGAACAAGGAAGCCTCGGTTGCCGAACTCACGGAACTTTTCCAGAGCTCGACCGCCGTTCTGCTGACCGAGTACCGCGGTCTCACGGTCGCCCAGCTGAAGACGCTGCGCGGCACCCTTCGTGAGCACGCAAGCTACGCCGTGGTAAAGAACACGCTGACCAAGATTGCGGCCAACAACGCCGGCATCTCGTCGTTCGACGACGAACTCGCCGGCCCGTCCGCCATCGCATTCGTTCACGGTGACCCTGTCGCCGTTGCGAAGTCCCTGCGCGACTTTGCCAAGGCAAACCCTCTTCTCGTTGTGAAGGGCGGTTACTTCGACGGTAACCCCCTCTCCGCCGAAGAGGTCTCGAAGCTCGCCGACCTCGAATCCCGGGAGGTGCTGCTTGCCAAGCTCGCGGGCGCCTTCAAGGCCTCGCTGTTCGGTGCCGCATACCTCTTCAACGCACCGCTGTCGAAGGCCGTTCGCACGGTCGATGCGCTGCGCGAGAAGCAGTCAAGTAACTAACACCCTTCAACAAACCGTTCCCTGAGCGTTGTGCGCAGGTAACACCAAACCGTTCCCTGAGCTTGTCGAAGGGGAAACAAGGAGAAAATCATGGCAAAGCTGTCAACTGCAGAGCTGCTCGACGCGTTCAAGGAGCTCACGCTCATCGAGCTGAGCGAGTTCGTCAAGGCGTTCGAGGAGACCTTCGAGGTCACCGCTGCTGCCCCCGTCGCGGTCGCCGCGGCCGGTGGCGCTGCCGCCGCAACCGAAGAGGTCGAGGAGAAGGATTCCTTCGACGTCGTCCTCGAGGCTGCTGGCGAGAAGAAGATCCAGGTCATCAAGGAGGTGCGCGCCCTCACGAGCCTCGGTCTCGGAGAGGCGAAGGCACTCGTTGACGGCGCTCCCAAGGCCGTCCTCGAGGGCGCCAACAAGGAGACCGCCGAGAAGGCCAAGGCTCAGCTCGAAGAGGCTGGCGCAACCGTCACCCTCAAGTAGTCTGCGCTCCGGTTTCGGAGCACGCTACTGAATCAGAAGGCCCCCGCACTGAACGTGCGGGGGTCTTCTGTGTTTCGGGAGAGGCGATGTTTCCTGAGGGGCTGTGTTCCCAGCCGTCATGTGTACCCTGAAGACCTGCGCAGGGAAGGAGCGATCATGGCCACGGTCTACGACGATGTTCCCCCGCGGGTGCACGACGCCCCGCCCGCCCGAGACAGACGCTCCTTCTTCGATCCGAGTGCACGTGCCGGCGTTCGAGCATCCGCGACCCGGGTCGTCGGCACCGTCAAGGCCGTCGCCCCTCCCGTGGCGAGCGGCGCGGCTCAACTCGGAGTGCTGACCGCGCAGGTCATCGCAACCGGCGCTGCTCTCTCCGTGGCCGCCACGATCCTTCTGCTCGGTTCGGGCTACGCCGACGGCGGGGTCGGGGCTTTTCTGCTCTGCCTGCTCGCCGCGGTCGTCACTTCGGCGATCTCCACCGTCTTCGTCGTGGTGCTCGGGGTTCCGCTCCGTTTCACGCGCCGCGCCCGGCTCTGGTGGATCCGCAACGGCGAGCTCGCCCTCGTCGGCACCGCGATCGGTGCGGGTCTCGTCATCGCGTCGGCCACCCTCGGGGGAGGGGGCGCGCCGAACGGCTGGCTGCTCGTTCCGGGGTGGCTGCTCCTGGCCTTCTCGCTCGCGCACGCCTGGTGGCCGGATCGCTGGCGCCCCGAACGCCTGCGCACCAGACGACCTGAGCCGCGCGTGCGCGCGGCCGGCCACGCCCGCGGCGACCGCCGTCGCCGGGCGCGAGCCACCTTCGACGAATTCCTGACCGCCTCGGGCCGAGCCTTCCGAGGAGAACGCGACTAGTCGCATCCGGCCCTGTTCTGCGCTGATTGGGTAGCCGCGCGAGGAACGAGTACGGCGTATCGCCTCACGGTGGTCTCCTATGAAACGTGACCCCACCATGCGTTGATTGAGTGGCCGCGCGATGAACGAGCCGGTGTTGTGGGAATCCTTCCCGCGGTGGCGTCGATGCGGCAGCTTCGTGGCCTACTCGACAGCGCAATGGGAGGAGATGAGCACATCCGGCCCGAATACTGCGTTGGTGTGGCGTATCTCCTCCCATTCCGCCAGGTTGGGCGGAGATGTCGAGCTACGGCCGAGGGGTCACCTGACGTGACCCACCCACTGCGCCGGTCGTGTGACGCACTGAAGTGCGGAAAGTGGCCGCCTCGCCGACGGTCGACGCGGCCACTTTCCGCACTTCAGTATGACGGTGGCCTCGATACGGCCGCAGGCGGCCTACTCGACCAGCGCAGAACAGCGTTTCCCCCCACCACCGAGACGCGAACCGGCTTAACCGCTCGATACGCTCGTTCCTCGCTACCCGACCGGCGCCGGAGGGGTTCGCTCGACCGGCACCGAAGCAGGATTGCGCGAACGGCGCGGTCGTTTCAGCGCTGGGCGCCCGTTCTCGGGGCCGACGTGCTCGAGCGCATCACGAGCTGTGCGGGCACCATCGTGTGGATGCTCGGCGGAGTCCAACCGGAGGTCTCGAGCTGGCGGATGACCAGGTCGACCGCCTGCTCGCCCTGCTTCGCCGGGTTCTGCGCGATCGAGGTGAGGCCGAAGAGCTCGGCCAGCGGATGGTTGTCGATGCCGATAACCGAGAGGTCGTCCGGCACGGAGATGCCGAGCTCGCGGGCCGCCAGAATGACACCGATGGCGACCTCGTCGGCTGCCGCGAAGATCGCCGTGGGTCGCCGTCGGGGATCGCCGAGGATCTGCTTCGCCACCGCGTAGCCTCCGGGGATGTCGAAGTGGGTCGCCATGTACGACTCGTCACTGAACGGCAGACCGGCGGCTCCGAGCGCATCTCGGAAACCCTGCAACCGCTTCGAGTGCACGTGGAAATCCATGAGCTCGGCCGAATCGCCGCCGACGTGCATGATGTTCGTGTGCCCGAGGGCGATCAGATGCTCGGTCGCGAGCCGCGCCGCAGCGATGTCGTCGATGCTCAGCGTGGGGATTCCGGCGAGGGGACCGCCGATTCCGGCGATGGGCTTGCCGAGCGCGAGCAGCGATGCCGCCTCGTCGGGTGAGATCTCGAGGGTCACGGCGATGATCGCGTCGACGCGCTTGCGCACGAGGAAGTACTCGAAGACCCTGCTGCGGGCCTCGGTGTTCTTCGTGAGGTTGTAGAGCATGAGGTCGTAGCCGCGATCGAGGAGCGCGCGTTCGACTCCCTCGATGATGCTGCCGAAGAACCACTGGTTGATCACGGGGATGATGACGCCCACGTTGTTGGTGCGACCGGTGACGAGGCTCGAGGCATTCGACGACACCACGTAGCCGAGCTCGTTCGCCGCGGTCTCCACCCTGCTGCGGGTGATGGTCGACACGTACCCCCGACCGCTCAGCGCGCGCGAGACAGTGGCTTTCGATACCCCCGCTCGAAGCGCGACGTCTTCGATGCCCGACATTCCTGGCCGACCTCCTCGTCTGCAACCGCTTCCAGAATCGTAACGTCTCCGTCACAATTCCGCTGCCCACCATAGTGTCGTCCCTGGAAACGCGCGGAACTCTGAGAGCGCTCTCGGTATCGAATCGTTACGGAATTTTCGACTGCCGAGAGAGAGCTTGTGATTTATTAGGACTTATGGAAAGGTTTTCCTACCTGCCCTCCTCGCGGCCTGTTCGCGCGGTTGGGGCGCCCTAGTCCGGTCACTCAACCGGCAGGCAGATCGGCAGTCCTGACGATCTGTTCTCGACTCAATGAGGAGGAGAAATGCGGGTTTCCCTGCATCGCCGTATCACAGCACCCATCGCCATCGCCACAATCGTCGGACTCGCACTCGTCGGCTGCGCCGAAGAGAGCGGCACCGACTCCGGTTCGACCGAGGGTCAGACCGTCAAGATCTCCGGTGGCATCACCGGCACCGAGGCCGACGCCCTGAACAAGTCGTTCGACGCGTTCACCAAAGACACCGGCATCAAGGTCGAGTACACGGGTGACAAGAGCTTCGAGGGCAACATCGTGACGAAGGTCACCGGTGGTTCCGCCCCCGACATCGCCATCGTTCCCCAGCCGGGTCTGCTCAAGACCCTCGTCGACACCGGCGAGGTGAAGGAGGCCGGAGAAGAGACCGAGGCCAACGTCGACAAGAACTGGTCGCCCGACTGGAAGAAGTACGGCACCTTCGACGACAAGTTCTACGCTGCTCCCATGCTCGCCAGCATCAAGGGCTACGTCTGGTACTCGCCGGCCAAGTTCAAGGAGTGGGGCATCACGGTTCCCACGACGTACGACGAAGTCCTCACCATGACGCAGACCATCCGCGACAAGACGGGTGCCGCCCCCTGGTGTGCAGGCTTCGCCTCCGACGCCGCGTCGGGCTGGCCCGGAACCGACTGGATCGAGGACCTCGTCCTTCGCCAGTCCGGCCCCGAGGTCTATGACAACTGGGTCGCAGGAGACGTCAAGTTCACCGACCCCGAGATCAAGGACGCGTTCGACGCCGTCGGAAAGATCCTGCTGAACCCGGACTACGTGAACGCGGGCTACGGCGACGTGAAGAGCATCAACTCCACCGCATTCGGTGACGTCGCGGCGAAGGTCGCCGACGGCAGCTGCGCCCTGACCCACCAGGCATCGTTCCTCTCGGCGAACTTCCTCGACGTGAAGACCGCTGCCGGTGAGACGCCCACCGTCGGTCCCGACGGAGACGTCTACGGCTTCGTCCTCCCCGGCATCGAGGCCGACGCGGCCAACATCGAGGTCGGCGGCGAGTTCGTCACCCCGTTCACCGACTCCGAGGCAGTCCAGAAGGTCACGGCCTACATGGCGACTCCCGAGTGGGCCGACATTCGCGTCGGACTCGGCGGAAGCATCTCGGCCAACCTGAACGCCGACCCGTCCAAGGCATCCAGCCCGCTTCTGCAGGACGCCATGAAGCTCCTCCAGGACCCGAACACCACCGTTCGTTTCGATGGCTCAGACCTGATGCCGTCGACCGTCGGTGCCGGTTCGTTCTGGAAGGGCATGGTCAGCTGGATCGATGGCAAGGACACCGACACGGTGCTCAGTGACATCCAGGCCGGATACGACAACTAACGCATAACCACCTGTCGGGCACACGTGCCCGGCGCCCAGTGGGGGCCGCTCTTGCAACGGGGCGGCCCCCACTCTCGGCCCCGCAGATCTCATGATCAACGCGCTGGTTAATTAAGCGCTACTGTTGGCCAATCCAAGAGTCCACCGTTGTACTCGAAAGGGTATCCATGTCCGACACACGAACGAAGACGCCTCCGGTGTCGCAAGTACCTCCGGAGCCGCACGACTCCCCGAAGCGGCCGCCGTCGGCACGAACGACCAGGCTGGTCGTCGCCGGGGCCGCGGTCATCCTGGCCGTCGTCTTCATCCTGCTGATCACCTCGCCTCCGAACGATGACGCCAAGCCCGTCTCGCTCGGCTTCTCGCTGAACAGCCTCTTCCGATGGATGGGCAACCTGAACCCCCTGGTTCAGATCCCGATCATCATCGTGATCTTCGGCCTCGTGATCGCGTTGATCCTCGTTCTCATCGAGTACGCGCCTCGCTCAGGCAACTTCTACTTCTGGCTGCGTCTCGCCGCGTGCTTCGTGATTCCCGTTCTCGCGTTCATGCTGCTGCGCCCGTACCAGAACGCCCTGATCTGGGTCCTCGTCATAGCGCTCGTCGTCGGCGCCCTGCTCTTCTTCGCCGACTACCGGTCGAGGCAGGGAGCGGGCTACCTCTTCCAGCTGGTGACGTTCATGGCGCCGGCAGTGCTGCTGCTCGCCATCGGACTCATCTACCCGACCGTCGCGACGATCTACCAGTCGTTCTTCGACAAGACGACGACCACGTTCGTGGGACTCGAGAACTACTTCTGGGTCTTCACCAACCCCGAGGGATTCTGGTCGGTCGTCAACACCCTCATCTGGGTGCTCGTCGCTCCGGTGTTCTCTACGATCATCGGCCTCGCCTACGCCGTGTTCATCGACAAGGCCCGCGGCGAGAAGTACCTCAAGTCGCTCGTGTTCATGCCGATGGCCATCTCGTTCGTGGGCGCCGGAATCATCTGGAAGTTCATCTACGACAACAGGCAGGGCGAGCAGGTCGGTCTGCTCAACGCCATCGTCACCGCGTTCGGCGGCCAGCCCGTCTCGTGGCTCGACGCGCAGCCGTTGATCAACACGCTCCTTCTCCTCGTCGTCTTCATCTGGACGCAGACCGGTTTCGCCATGGTGATCCTGTCGGCCGCCATCAAGGGAGTTCCGACCGAGCAGATGGAGGCCGCCGAACTCGACGGCACCAACGCCTGGCAGCGCTTCCGCAACGTCACCGTTCCCGGCATCCGTTCCTCCCTGATCGTCGTTCTGACAACGATCGCCATCGGTTCCCTCAAGGTGTACGACATCGTCGCCGTGATGACCGGTGGTCGCGCCAACACGACCGTTCTCGGCTTCGAGATGGTCAACCAGCAGCAGCGTTTCCAGAGCTACGGACACTCGGCGGCCCTCGCCGTGGTGCTGTTCCTGTTCGTGCTGCCGCTGATCATCTACAACGCAAACCAGATGAGGAAGCAGAGGGAGATCCGATGACCGCCGACACTCTCGTCGACACACGCACCAAGCGTCAGGTCGCCCGGCAGACTCAGAAGAGCGAGAAGATGGCGCAGAAGCGCCTCACCTCGAAGGGCGCGACGATCGCCGCGATCATCATCGCGGTCGTCTGGACCATCCCGACCTTCGGCCTCTTCGTCACCTCGTTCCGACCCGGTGCCGACACCCAGTCGAGCGGCTGGTGGACCGTCTTCGTCAACCCGTCGTTCACGCTCGACAACTATTCGCAGGCGCTGAACTCGGGTGGAACCGCGTTGACCCTGGGGCAGTCGTTCATCAACTCGCTCGGCATCACGATTCCCGCAACCGTGTTCCCGCTCGTCATCGCCTCGCTGGCGGCCTATGCCTTCGCCTGGATCGACTTCAAGTTCAAGAACATCGTGTTCGTGGGTGTCTTCGCCTTGCAGATCGTGCCCATCCAGATGGCACTTGTTCCGCTGCTGAGCCTCTTCTCGAAGGGTCTCACCGTCAACGGCGTCGGCATCTTCCCGGGGTTCGAGCTGCGTGACGCGGAGCACAGCTTCGCAACGGTCTGGATCGCCCACGCGATCTTCGCCCTGCCGCTGGCCATCTTCATGCTGCACAACTTCATCTCGGAGATTCCGGGTGAGGTCATCGAGGCCGCTCGCGTCGACGGAGCCGGACACGGACAGATCTTCTTCCGTATCGTGCTTCCCCTGGCCACGCCGGCCATCGCGTCGTTCGCCATCTTCCAGTTCCTCTGGGTGTGGAACGACCTGCTGGTCGCGACGATCTTCGCGCCGTCGACCTCGCTGCCGCTCACGCAGACGCTCAACTCGCTGTCGGGCACCTGGGGCAACCAGTGGTTCCTGCAGTCGGCCGGTGCGTTCATCTCGATTATCGTTCCGCTCATCGTGTTCTTCTCGCTGCAGCGCTTCTTCGTTCGAGGCCTGCTCGCGGGAGCCACGAAGGGCTAGCTCACCTCAGGCAAGCTCAGGCACTGAGTCGCCCTTCGACAGGCTCAGGGAACGCATCGTTCCCTGAGCCCGTCGAAGGGCTTTGTTCGTTGTGCGGCGGGTAAGTTGAAGAGATGAGTATGCGAGGGGGCGGCGGCGGCCGCCGAGGCGGGGTCAGCGCCGGCGACGCAGACCTCCAGAAGGAGCTCAACAAGGACGCCCCGAAGATCGACCACCTGCTGAGTCGCATCCTCTCGCTGTTCTCTCCCTATCGCCGACCGATCATCGGCACGATCGTTCTCGTGCTGCTCGGCGCCGGTCTCACGGTGATTCCGCCGCTGCTCACGCAGCGAGCGTTCGACGACGGGCTCTTCCCCTCGGCCGACCCTTCGGCAGGCGCAGGGAGCGATACGGGAGACGCCGGCTCGATCATCCAGGGCCCCAACCTGCCGGTGCTGATCGAGATCGTCGTGCTGATGATCGTGATCTACGTCGTGTCGAGCCTGCTGAGCGTCTGGCAGACGTATCTCACCGCGAAGGTCGGCAACAGTGTGATGGGCGCGCTCCGCGTTCGCCTGTTCACCCACCTCGAGGCGATGGAGCTGAGCTTCTTCACCAAGACGAAGACCGGCGTCATCCAGTCACGCCTGCAGAACGACGTGGGCGGCGTGGCCAACGTTCTCACGAACACGATCTCGTCGATCCTCGGCAACACGGTCACGCTCATCGCCGCCGTCGTCGCCATGATCCTGCTGAACTGGCAGCTCACGATCGTGGCCCTGGTGCTCATGCCCATCCTGGTTCTCGCGCAGCGCCGGGTCGGCCAGGTGCGGGCCCGGATCGCCACGAAGACGCAGGAGTCGCTGTCGGACATGACGGCGATCACCCAGGAGACGCTGAGCGTCTCGGGCATCCTGCTGTCGAAGAGCTTCAACCGCCAGCAGACCGAGATCCGCCGCTACGCCGACGAGAACGCCACGCAGGTTCGGCTGCAGGTCAGCCAGCAGATGAGCGGCCAGTGGTTCTTCGCCATGGTCAACATCTTCCTGTCGGCCATTCCCGCCATCGTGTACCTCGTCGCCGGCTGGCTGCTTGTCGGCGGGGCGCCAGACATCACGGCGGGCACGATCGTCGCCTTCACGACCGTGCAGGCCAGGCTGTTGTTCCCCCTGCTCGGGCTCATGCGCGTCGCGCTCGACCTGCAGACCTCGAGCGCCCTCTTCGCGCGCATCTTCGAGTACCTCGATCTGAAGCCGGCCATCGCCGACGCACCCGATGCGCGGTCGGTCGAGACGGCATCCCTCGGCCGGGTCGAATTCGACGAGGTCGTCTTCCGCTACCCGGATGCCGAGGCCGACTCGCGGCCGACCCTCAACGGGGTCTCGTTCGTGATCGAGCCCGGCCAGTTCGCCGCATTCGTCGGGCCGTCGGGGGCGGGCAAGACGACGGTGTCGTACCTGGTGCCGCGCTTCTACGAGGCGACAGACGGCACGGTGCGCTTCGCCGGCACCGACGTGCGCGAGCTCAGCCAGGACTCGCTCGTGGCGAACCTCGGAATCGTCAGCCAGGAGACGTACCTCTTTCACGCCACGATCGGCGAGAACCTGCGCTACGCCAAGCCGGATGCGACGCAGGCCGAGATCGAGGATGCGGCGCGGCAGGCGAACATCCACGATCGCGTCATGAGCTTTCCCGCGGGATACGACACGGTGGTGGGGGAGCGGGGCTACCGCTTGTCGGGTGGCGAGAAGCAGCGCATCGCGATCGCGCGAGTGCTTCTGAAGGACCCGGCGGTGCTCATCCTCGACGAGGCCACCAGCGCGCTCGACACCATCTCCGAACGGGTGGTGCAGGCAGCGCTCGACACGGCATCCCGGGGCCGCACCACCATCGCGATCGCCCATCGTCTGTCGACCGTGCTGTCGGCGGATGTGATCTTCGTCATCGACAACGGCGAGGTCGTCGAGCGCGGAACGCACCAGGAGCTCATCGACGCCGGCGGGGTCTACTCGACGCTGTACTCGCAGCAGCGAGAAAATTCGTCGTGAAAAGTGACGGGTGTGACTAAGGTTGCACCCAGGGGGCGGCGGTTCGGAGGCGGCTCGGGGAATCGAATCGGGGCGCGATGTCAGGGGATAACTCTCTCTCGAACAGCCGGAGGCGAGCCGCACGACTCGGCTCGTCGGCGGGAACGCTGGTACGACGCGGGCTGAGCATCCAGTCGAAGCTGCTGATCATGCTGCTCGGCGTGAGCATCGGGTCGACCCTGATCGTCGGCTACATCGGCTACACCTCCGGCACCGACAGCCTGCGGCAGGCCGAGTTCGACCGCATGACGAACCTGCGCGAGGCGAAATCGGATGCGATCGAGTCGCTGTTCACCAACATCGAGATCGGGTTGAATCTCGACTCGCAGGGCGCGACGGGCAACCAGGCGGCCGCGGAGTTCGCCTCGGCCTTCCAGGAGCTGCAGAACCAGCCCACCGACCCCGCCCAGACGGCCGCCGTCGCGACGTACTACGACGACAGCTTCATCCCCCAGCTCAACGAACGCACCGGCGCCACGAGTGTCTCCGACGCCTTCCTGCCGCAGACGAGCGCCGAGACGTATCTCCAGAACTACTACACCGTTCCGCCGGCGGGTGACTTCGATGCGGCCGCAGAGGTCGAGAATGCGGGCGACGGCAGCGCCTGGTCGGCCGTCAACGAGAAGTACAACCCGTACTTCCGCGAAATGGCGCAGCTGTACCAGTACGAGGACGCGCTCATTCTCGACACCCAGGGCAACATCGTCTATTCGGTCTACAAGGGCGTCGACCTCGGCTCGAATGTGAACACGGGGCCCTATAAGGGCACGAATCTCGCCGAGGCCTACACCGAGGCGCTGAACTCGAACGTCGTCGACTTCGTGAAGGTCACCGACTTCGAGCGCTATCAGCCGAGCCTTGGTGTGCCGACGGCGTGGGGAGTCTCCCCGATCGGACAGGACGGAAACGTCGTCGGCGTGCTGGCCGTGCAACTGCCGATCAACGCGATCAACGACGTGATGACCGGCGATCAGCAGTGGAAGGAGGACGGACTCGGCGACACCGGTGAGGCGTACATCGTGGGCCCCGACGACACCATGCGGTCGGTGTCCCGTCTGCTGATCGACGACCCCGAGCAGTATCGCGAACGTGCCATCTCGGGCGGCCTGTCGCCCGAGCTCGCTCAGCGCGCCGTCGACGTGAAGGGAACGGTCGAGCTGCAGACGGTCGACACGGCCCCGGTGCGCGAGGCGCAGCAGGGCAAGACCGGTGTGATGGTGGCGCAGAGCTACCTCGACAGGGAGACCCTCGCCGCCTACGGCCCCCTCGACATCAAGGGCCAGCAGTGGGTCATCGTGGCGAGCATCACCGCGGCGGAGGCCTTCGCGCCGGTGGCCGACTTCACGCGCAACCTCGTGCTGTCGATCGCGGCGCTGCTCGTGGTCGTGGCCCTGCTCTCCCTTCTCCTCGCGCAGGTCTTCACCCGCCCGGTGCGCCGACTCGTGGGTGCCGTCCGACAGGTGGCCGGGGGAGATCTCGGCGTGGAGGTGGCGGCGAACACCCGCGACGAGTTCGGCGACCTCGCGTCGGCGTTCAACGACATGAGTCGGAGCCTCCAGGTGAAGCAGGCGCTCATCGACGAGCAGCAGGCCGAGAACGACAAGATCCTGCACACGCTCATGCCCGAGTCCGTCGCGCGACGCTATCGCGACGGCGACGAGACGATCGCAGAGGACCATCAAGACGTGTCGGTGCTGTTCGCCGACCTCGTGGGCTTCGACGACTTCGCGGCCGGGCGGGGAGCGGAGAAGGAGCTCGCCCTGCTCAACGACCTCGTGCGCCAGTTCGACGAGGCCGCACAGGAGAAGGGCATCGAGAAGGTGCGCACCCTGCGCGAGGGATACCTCGCCAGCTGCGGACTGATCGTTCCCCGGGTCGACAGCGCTCGCCGCACGGTGGACTTCGCCCTCGAGATGATCCGCATCGTGGAGCGGTTCAACGCCCAGCACGGGGCGACCCTCTCGCTGCGCGCGGGAATCGACACGGGCACGGTCACCAGCGGACTGGTCGGCCGCTCGTCGATCGCGTACGACATGTGGGGCGACGCGGTGAGTATCGCCAACAGGGTGCAGGCGCTGGCCGGCAAGCCCGGCGTGTTCATCAGCCAGCGGGTGCGCGACAAGGTGGGCGAGCTGCCGAACATGACCGAGGTGGGCACGATCGAGACGAAGTCCGGCCCGCAGTCGGTCTGGCAGATCTCGCAGCAGAGGGGATGACGACGCCGTGATCGATCTCTGGAGCGAACCGTGGTTCGGCTGGGCCCTGGGCGTGGTCATCGCCCTGCCCGTTCTGCTCGTCGTGCTCACCGAGATCTACGGGGTGCTGCAGCGACGCGAATCACCCGCCGCCAAGCCCGTTCGACTCCTGCGCAACTTCGTGGTTCCCGTCGCCGCGATCTTCGCGCTGCTCACCTTCGCATCGCAGCAGAGCTTCGATCTCACCTGGGTGCGCGTCGTCGGCACGGTGCTCGGCTTCCTGCTCATCCTGCTCGTGCTCTCCGCCTTCAACGTGGCCATCTTCGGCAACGCGCGCGAAGGCAGCTGGCGGGAACGCCTGCCCTCCATCTTCGTCACCCTCGCGCGGCTCGCGCTCATTCTGGTGGGTCTCGCCATCCTGTTCTCGTGGGTGTGGGGCGCGGATGTCGGGGGTCTCTTCGCGGCGCTGGGTGTCACATCCATCGTCATCGGCCTGGCGTTGCAGAACGCCGTGGGGTCGATCATCTCGGGCCTGCTGCTGCTCTTCGAGCAGCCGTTCAAGCTCGGCGACTACCTCGACGTGGGGGATGTCAGGGGCCGGGTCGTCGAGGTCAACTGGCGCTCGGTGCACATCGACACGGGCAACGGAATCCAGATCATGCCCAACTCGTCGCTGGCGGGCGGGTCGTTCACCAACCTGAGCCAGCCGGTCGACGGCTATGTGGCCACGGTGCCGGTCACGTTCACCACGGATGATGCCCCGCATGTCGTTCTGACCATGCTCTCCGAGACCGCGTCGGCGCTGCCGCAGCTCGACAGCCGCAGCAGGCCGAGTGTCAGCTACGAGGGCAAGGCCTCGTACACGGTGAGCCTGCCGGTGACCAGTCCCGCGGTCGAGGGCGAGACCGTCTCGCTCTTCCTCGCCTGGCTCTGGTACGCCGCGCGCCGGCACGATCTCGGCCTCGACGGCGAAACGACAGATCCGGTGAACACGCGAGAGAACGTGATCGAGGCACTGGGATTCGTCGGCCCCGGGCTCAACCTCCCGCAGGAGGATCTCGACGCGGTCGCCGATTCGTGTCGCATCGAGCAGTACGGTGCGGGAGAAATACTTCAGAAAGCGGGAATTGTTCCGGACTGTGTGCGTGTCGTTCTTAGTGGCGTGCTCGAGCTGTCGGTACCGTACGAGGCGGGGAGGCTGCGCATCGGCGTCGTCGAGCGAGGCGAGTTCATCGGACAAGCCGCGCTCACGAGGCAGAAGACCACCACCGTGGTGGTCGCCAGTCGCCCGGTGACCGTTCTGCGTGTGCCCAGTTCGGTCGTCGACGACATGGTGCACAAGCACCCGTCGCTCGCTCGCCGCATCGGCGAGACGCTCGACAACCGGCGTTCACTCGCCGCGGCCGCACTCGCTGCCGCGCAGGCCTCGTCGGGAACCATCGCACTCTGACGCCCGTCCCGCAGCCCTGGAGGAACCCATGTCCTTTCCCGATGCCCCCGCACCCGCCGAGCCGTCGCTCGCGGCCAAGATCATCGCCGAGATCGCCGGAACGTTCCTTCTGGTCTTCGGCCTCGTCGGCACCGCCACCTTCTCCGCCTTCTTCGGCGACGCCGACGGCACGAACCCGCTCGGCGTGGGCTTTCTCGGCGTGGCCATCGCCCTCGGCCTCACGGTGATGATCGGCGCGTACGCGTTCGGCCCCATCTCCGGAGGCCACTTCAACCCCGCCGTGAGCATCGGACTCGCCGCGGCCGGCCGCTTCGCCTGGAAGGACGTGCCGATCTACATCGTGTCCCAGCTGGTCGGCGCGGTGCTCGGGGCGCTCGCGGTGTTCGCGATCGCGTCGGGCGGCCCCGAGGGCTTCCTCGACAAGGCCGTCGCGGGCGGATTCGTGTCGAACGGCTTCGGCGAGCACTCGCCAGGCGGTTTCGGGCTCGGCTCGGCCATCGCGATCGAGATCGTCATCACCTGCCTGTTCCTGTTCGTGATCCTCGGCGTGACCCACTCGCGCGCTCACCAGGGCTTCGCCCCGATCGCGATCGGCTTCACGCTCACCCTGCTGCTGCTCATCGCCATCCCCGTCGACAACGCGTCGATCAACCCGGCCCGCTCCATCGCGACGGCCGTGTTCGGCGGAGGCGACTGGCTCGCGCAGGTCTGGGTGTTCATCGTCTTCCCGATCGTCGGCGGCCTGATCGCGGGCCTCAGCTACCGCTACCTGTTCGACGGCGTGCGAAAGCTCGCCGCCACCTGATTCCCGGGGCTGCCCGACAGGCGTCGGTGATAGTTTCGTGAGGTGAAATACGCGAACACCGTCATCGACCTCGTCGGCAACACCCCCCTCGTCAAGCTCAACAGCGTCACCGAGGGCATCCAGGCCACGGTGCTCGCGAAGATCGAGTACCTGAACCCGGGCGGATCGTCGAAGGACCGCATCGCCACCCGCATCATCGATGCGGCCGAGCGCGAGGGCAAGCTGAAGCCGGGCGGCACCATCGTCGAGCCCACCTCGGGCAACACGGGCATCGGTCTGGCGCTCGTGGCCCAGCAGCGCGGCTACCGCTGCGTGTTCGTGCTCCCCGACAAGGTGGGCGAAGACAAGCGCAACGTGCTCACCGCCTACGGCGCCGAGATCGTGGTCACCCCCACGTCGGTGGCGCCCGAAGACCCCAACTCCTACTACTCGGTCTCCGACCGGCTCGCCCGCGAGATCCCCGGCGCCTTCAAGCCGAACCAGTACTCCAACCCGAACGGTCCGCTCAGCCACTACGAGACCACCGGCCCGGAGATCTGGGCGGACACCGAGGGCAGGATCACGCACTTCGTCGCCGGCGTCGGCACGGGCGGCACCATCTCGGGCGTCGGCCGCTACCTCAAAGAGGTCTCCGACGGCCAGGTCACGATCATCGGCGCCGACCCCGAGGGGTCGGTCTACTCCGGCGGCACCGGTCGTCCCTACCTGGTCGAGGGAGTCGGCGAGGACTTCTGGCCCGAGGCCTACGACGCCAGCGTGGTCGACGAGATCATCGCCGCGAGCGACGCCGAGTCGTTCGCCCTCACCCGCAGGCTGGCGCGCGAGGAGGGCCTCCTCGTGGGCGGGTCCTCCGGGCTCGCCGTCGCCGCCGCGCTCAAGGCGGCCGCGAAGCTCGGCCCCGACGACGTGGTCGTCGTGCTCCTTCCCGACGGCGGTCGCGGCTACCTGGGCAAGATCTTCAACGACAAATGGATGCGCAGCTACGGTTTCGCAGACGCCACCGACGAGGCGACGGTCGGCGACATCCTCAAGGCCAAGACGGGGGCGCTGCCGGCGCTCGTGCACGCGCACCCCAGCGACACGGTGCGCGACGCCATCCAGATCATGACGAGCTACGGCGTCTCGCAGCTGCCGATGCTCTCGGCCGAGCCGCCCGTCGTCATGGGCGAGGTCACCGGCTCGCTCAACGAGCAGAGCCTGCTCGAAGAGGTCTTCTCAGGACGCGCCGCGATGACCGACCATGTCGGGGCCTTCGCCAGCGATCCTCTGCCGCTCATCGGCATCCATGAATCGGTCGCCTCGGCGCGACGCTTCCTCGGCAAGGCCGGGGCCCTGCTGGTGACCGATGACGGCAAGCCCGTTGCCGTGATCACCCGGCACGACCTGCTCACGTTCCTGAGCGAATAGCGCGCGGCCGAATAAAACGCCTCCGAAGAGACTTGAAAGTAAACATGCCCCAGAAAAAGCAGCAGTTCGAGACCGTCGCCGTTCACGCCGGACAGGAGTTCGACCCGACGACCGGCGCGATCATCCCGCCGATCTACCAGACGTCGACCTTCGTTCAAGACGGCATCGGCGGCTTCCGCGGCGGCTACGAGTACGCCAGGGGCGGCAACCCCACCCGCTCCTCGCTCGAGACGCTCGTCGCGGCACTCGAGGGCGCGAAGCACGGGCTGTCGTTCTCCTCGGGGCTCGCGGCGGAGGACGCACTGCTGCGCGCCGTGCTCGAGCCCGGTGACCACGTGGTGCTGGGCAACGACGTCTACGGCGGAACGCACCGGCTCATCAACCGCGTCTTCGGTCGGTGGGGCGTCGAGAACGACACCGTCGAGATGATGAACCTGCAGGCGGTGGCCAAGGCCGTCATCCCCGGCAAGACCAAGGTGCTGTGGCTCGAGACGCCCTCGAACCCGCTGATGAAGGTCAGCGACGTGGCCGAGCTCGCCGAGATCGGCCATGCGGCGGGCGCGCTCGTCGTCGTCGACAACACCTTCGCGTCTCCCTATCTGCAGCAGCCCCTCGTGCTGGGCGCCGACGTGGTCGTGCACTCCACCACCAAGTACCTGGGCGGCCACTCCGACGTTCTCGGCGGCGCGCTCGTGCTCGACGACGACGAACTGCACGAGAAGGTGCGCTTCCAGCAGTTCGCCGCCGGCGCCGTCTCGGGCCCGATGGATGCCTGGCTCACCGTTCGAGGAATCAAGACCCTCGCGGTGCGCATGGAGCGCCACAGCGACAACGCGCAGAAGATCGCCGAGTACCTCGTCGGACACTCGGCCATCGAGACCGTCTTCTACCCGGGTCTCGAGTCGCACCCCGGCCACGAGCTCGCCAAGCGGCAGATGCGTCGGCCGGGCGGCATGCTGTCGCTCGCCTTCAAGGGCGGACCGAAGGCTGCGCGCAGGTTCGCCGAGTCGACGAAGCTGTTCTCGCTCGCCGAGTCCCTCGGAGGCGTCGAGTCGCTCGTGGGCTACCCGACAGAGATGACCCACGCTTCGGTCAAGGGAACGGCGCTCGAGGTGCCCGAGAACCTCATCCGCCTCTCGGTCGGCATCGAGGGCGCCGACGACCTGCTCGCCGACATCGAGCAGGCCCTGCCCAAGAAGTAGGGTCACGCAACCCCCTCGTTCAGCGGGGCGGCCACGCTTAGCGTGGAGACATGAACTCCACCGACATCGTATGGAACGACGAAGCCCGCGCCAAGATCCTCGACGACAGCGACCGGGTGCTGCGCGAGGCGGTGCTCGAGCTGTCGAAGACCCTCGAAGGACACGAGTCCGACGAGGCCTATGAGCAGCTGTTCGCGCGTCTGAAAGACCGTTTCATCGACTTCGAGCCGGGGCCGGACATCCGCAAGTACGCGGATGCCATCGTGGCGGGCGACATCGCCGAGTAGCGCCCGGCCCCGGGGTCGGCGGCCCGTGGCCTAGGGTCAGGTATGAGCGAAACCACTTCAGCGTCCGCCCTTCTGCGCCTCGGCGTGTTGGCGACCTCGCGCAAAGCCGATGAGCGTCGGCTGCCGATCCACCCGGCGCACCTCGAGCGCATCGACGAGGATCTGCGCGCGAACATGATCCTCGAGCGCGGCTACGGGCTGCGGTTCGGCATCCACGACTCCGAGCTGGAGCCTCTGGTCGCGGCCATGGGGACGCGCGACGAGATCATCGCGACAGCCGACGTGGTGCTGCTGCCCAAGCCCCAAGCATCCGACCTCCAAGACCTGCGCGACGGCCAGGTCCTGTGGGGCTGGCCGCACTGCGTGCAAGACAGGGAGATCACCCAGCTCGCGATCGACAAGCGGCTCACTCTCATCGCCTGGGAGGCGATGAACCACTGGCAGTCCGACGGCGGATTCGGGTTGCACGTCTTCCATAAGAACAACGAGCTCGCCGGCTACTGCTCGGTCATCCACTCGCTGCAGCTCTGCGGATCGACGGGCGACTACGGGCGTCGCCTGACCGCCGTCGTCATCGGATTCGGTGCGACCGCCCGCGGGGCCGTCACCGCCCTCAACGCCCACGGCATCCACGATGTGCGGGTGCTCACCAACCGCGGGATCGCTGCGGTGGGGTCGCCCATTCCGTCGGTCGACATCATCCAGTTCGAGCACAACGACTCCGCGCCCTTCGAGAGCACCGTGAACACCGACGACGGGCCTGTGCTGCTCGCTCCCTTCCTCGCCGAGAACGACATCGTGGTGAACTGCACGCTGCAGGACCCGAACGCGCCGCTCACCTACCTGCGCACCGAGGACCTTGGAGCGTTCCGGCCCGGAAGCCTCATCGTCGACGTCTCGGTCGACGAGGGCATGGGGTTCGAATGGGCCAGGGCGACCACGTTCGCCGACCCGATGTTCACCGTCGGCGAGTCGACCAACTACTACGCGGTCGACCACAGCCCCTCGCTGCTGTGGAACTCCACGACCTGGGAGATCAGCGAGGCGCTGATGCCGTTCCTCCGCATCGTCATGGAGGGCGCCGCGTCGTGGGCGGAGTCCGACACCATCAGGCGGGCGATCGAGATCGAGGGCGGCGAGGTACGCAACCCGGCGATCCTGGAATTCCAGAAACGTTCAACGGAATACCCCTATACGCCGGTGCAGTGACGCCTAGCGTGAGGGTACGACCGGGGTGCCGCACGGATGGTCCCTCGGGTGGAGGTGCCGACGGCCGTTGATTCCTACGGTGGGAAGTACGTCGTTCGTCTCTCACCCCCGGAGGCTCCATGGAATTCGTCACAGACCTTCTCGTCGGTGCGGTGTCGTCGCCTTTCGCCCTGCTGGTGGTTTTCGCGGTCTGCATGCTCGACGCCTTCTTTCCTCCCGTGCCGAGCGACATCGTTCTCGTCGCGGCCGTCGCCGTCGCGGTCGGCAGCAGTCCCGCTCTGCTCGTGCCGCTCATCGTGGTCGCCGCGCTCGGCGCGATGATCGGCGACAACATCGTCTTCACGCTGGGCCGCCGGATCGGCACGACGAGATACCGCTGGATGCGCAGTCGTCCCATGCGGGCTGCGATCGCGAGTGCGGAGCACCAGCTGCTCGCCCGCCCCGCGAGCCTGATCATCACGGGCCGCTACATACCGGTGGGTCGGATCGCCGTGAACCTCACGGCGGGCAGCGTGGGGCTGCCGCGCCGCACCTTCGTGCCGCTCAGCATCGTGGCGGGCGCATCCTGGTCGCTCTACATGTTCGCCGTCGCCCTCATCGCCTCGGCCTGGATCCAGGACAACCCGCTGCTGTCGGCCCTCATCGCAGCCGCGTCGGCCGTACTCCTCGGCCTGCTGGTCGATCGCGTGATGTCTCGCGCGGCCCGGGCGAAGAGGGATGCGTCGGGCGAGGCCGCCGGGCCCGTCGCGACCCCCGACATCGTGGCTGTCGGTGCGCCGTTGTAGCGTGAACGCATGACCGAGCCCCGCATCGCCCCGTACGGAACCTGGACCTCGCCCATCAGCGCGGAGTCCCTCGCGAGCTCGGGTCACCCCGTCGGCGGGGGCGCCTACGCGGGCGACGAGGTGTGGTGGCAAGAGCTCCGGCCCACCGAGGGCGGCCGCATCTCCATCCGCCGCGCGGGGCAGGCCGGCGAACCGGTCGACGTGCTGCCGCAGCCGTGGAACGCGCGAACCCGCGTGCACGAATACGGCGGGGGAGCGTGGACCGTGGCGGGCCTCGCCGACGGCCCGCCGGTGCTCGTCTTCGCGAACTTCGACGACCAGCGGGTCTACCGCCTCGACGTCGACACCGTGGGCGCTGCCCCGACGCCTCTCACTCCCGACGGGCTCGGCATGCGCTTCGCCGAGCTGCAGTACCGCGGAGCCGAGATCATCGCGGTTCGCGAGACCCATTCGGGCGGCGACCTCGAGCGCGACATCGTCGCCATTCCGCTCGACGGCAGCGCCGCGGCCGACGCGGGGCGCATCCGTTCGATCGTGGCGGGGTCGCGCTTTCTGGCGTCGCCGCGCCTCTCGCCCGACGGCACGATGATCGCGTGGATCGCGTGGGAGCACCCGCAGATGCCGTGGGACGGCACGGAGTTGCGGGTCGGGTCTCTGGGCGACGACGGCCGGGTTCTCGACTGGCGCACCCTGGCCGGCAGCACCACCGAGTCTGTTCTGCAGCCCGAGTGGCGCGACGAGCAGAGCCTCTTCGTGATCAGCGATCGCACCGGCTGGTGGAACCTCTACCTGCTCGATCTCGGGTCGCAGAGCCCCGAAGCGCGGGCGCTGCACACCGCGCCGAGAGACTTCGGCGGCGCCCTGTGGATGCTCGGCACCACCTGGTACTCGGTGCTCGATTCAGACACGCTGCTGACCGTGAGCACCTTCGGCACCGACCAGGCCGCCGTCCTCGACGTGAACACGGGTCAACTGAGCGACATCGAGCTGCCCGTCGACTCCGTCTCCTTCGGGGCGCGCCGAGGCGATCGCATCCTCGTCACGGGCGGCAGCGCCGTTCTGGCGTCGGGGCTTCGCGAACTCGACCTGCAAACCGGCGTGCTGACAGACATCCGGCTTTCTGTCGATGACCTGCCCGACGACGCGTATCTGCCCACCGCGGCCGCGCGCACCTTCGGCACGGCCGACAGGCCCGTGCACACCTTCGTCTACGAACCCGCCAATCCCGACTTCGCAGCGCCCGAGGGCGAGCTGCCGCCGTTCGTGGCCTTCGTGCACGGCGGCCCCACGAGCCGCACCGTGCCCGCGGTCAATCCTGCGATCGCGTATTTCACGTCGCGGGGCATTGGCGTCGTCGACATCAACTACGGCGGCTCGACCGGCTACGGTCGCGAGTACCGCGACCGGCTGCGCGGTCAGTGGGGCATCGTGGATGTCGACGACACGGTCGCCGCCGTACGCGGGCTCGCAGAGGCGGGCCTCGCCGATGGTTCGCGGTTGGCCATCCGCGGCGGCTCCGCAGGCGGGTGGACCGTTCTGGCCTCGCTGACGCAGTCCGACGTGTTCGCCTGCGGGGCCTCGTACTTCGGCGTCGCCGAGCTCACCCTCTTCGCCCAGGAGACCCACGACTTCGAGTCGCGCTACATCGACGGCCTGGTCGGCCCGCTGCCCGAGGCCGCAGCCCTCTACGAGGAGAGGGCCCCGTTGAACAACGTCGACGGGCTGTCGTGCCCGGTGCTGCTGCTGCAGGGGCTCGACGACGAGATCGTTCCGCCGTCGCAGGCCGAGCGCTTCAGAGACGCGCTCGAGGCCAAGGGTCTGAAGCATGCCTACCTGGCCTACGAGGGCGAGTCGCACGGGTTCAGGCGCGCATCCACCATCATCTCGGCCACCGAGGCCGAACTCTCGTTCTACGGACAGGTCATGGGCTTCACCCCGGTCGACGTGCCGGTGCTCGAACTCAAGGGGTAGACCGCACACCGGCCCCCATGCAGTCTTGGTGCAGACGGGCACGACGGTGGTGACGGACGGGAGTGAGTGCGATGACGGTTCTCGATGACAGGAAGGCCGGCGACGGCGACTCCGCGCAGCCCGAACTCAAGCGGGTGATGGGCCCCAAGCTGCTGCTGCTGTTCATCGTCGGCGACATTCTCGGCACGGGCATCTACGCGCTCACGGGCCAGGTCGCGGCCGAGGTCGGGGGAGCCGCGTGGCTGCCCTTCCTCGTGGCCTTCGGCGTGGCCATGCTCACCGCTTGCTCCTATCTCGAGCTGGTGGGCAAGTACCCGCAGGCCGCCGGAGCGGCGCTGTATGTGCACAAGGCCTTCGGCATCCATTTCGTGACGTTCATCGTGTGCTTCACGGTGATGTGCTCGGGGCTCACCTCGGCCTCGGCCGCATCGGGCGCGTTCGCCAGCAACTTCGCCACCGGGTTCGGCCTCGACAGCTCCAATCCGGGCATCCTGCTGGTCGTGGCACTGCTGTTCATGCTGCTGGTCATGGCGGTCAACCTGCGCGGGGTCGCCGAGAGTGTGGGGCTCAACGTGGTGCTGACCCTCGTCGAGCTGTCGGGCCTGCTGCTCGTGATCCTCATCGGCAGCTTCGCCATCTTCGGCGGCAACGCCGACTTCTCGCGCGTCGTCGCGTTCGAGACGCCCGAAGACAAGGGTCTCTTCCTGGCCATCAGCACGGCGACGTCGCTGGCGTTCTTCGCCATGGTCGGCTTCGAGGACTCGGTGAACATGGTCGAAGAGGTGAAGAACCCCTCCCGCATCTTCCCCCGTGCATTGCTCTCGGGCCTCACCATCACGGCCGTCGTCTACGTGGTCGTCGCGATCATCGCCGTGGCCGTCGTGCCCGTGGGCGAGCTGGCGGGCAACGACACCCCGCTCGTGACCGTCGTGCAGACCGCGGCGCCCGACTTCCCGATCTCGGCCCTGATCCCGTTCATCTCCCTCTTCGCGGTCGGCAACAGCGCCCTCATCAACATGATGATGGCGAGCCGTCTGCTCTACGGCATGAGCAAGAGGGGCGTGCTGCCGTCGTTCCTGTCGAAGGTGCACACAAAGCGCCAGACGCCGTTCGCCGCCATCCTGTTCACCACGGCCATCGCTCTCGCCCTGACCGCCTACGTGTCGATCGATCCCGAGAACCCGCTCGTCATCCTGCTCGGCGGAACGACCTCTCTTCTGCTGCTCGCCGTCTTCGCTCTCGTGAACGTGAGCGTGCTCGTGCTGAGGCGCGACAAGGTCGAGCACAAGCACTTCAGAACTCCCACGGCGCTTCCGGTTCTGGGCGTGATCGTGTGCGTCTACCTCGTGCTGCCCTGGTCGTCGGGAAGGCCAGCGGAGCAGTACGAGATCGCGGGTGTGCTGCTCGGTATCGGAGTGGTGCTCTGGGGTGTCGGGCGTCTGGTGGGAAGACGCGTTGCGACACGCCGAGCGGAATGATCGCCGCATCTTTTTTGGAAAGTTTTTCGCAGCCCGAGTTATCCACAAGTGGTGAGATCAACCGTGAATTTCAGGCATTTTTCTTGTGGAGAAATGGTTGATAAGGGTGTGCACTTCGTGTGGAGAATTACACGGGTGTAACACTTCATCTAGTGGCAGTCGAAGAGACCCATCCCTATATGTAGTATTGAACTCCCGGCACGGTGACGGGGCCTCACGGCCCCCGAGACACCCCGCCAGTACCACAAACCAATACAGAACATCCCACCTTCTCCTTCGTCTGAAAGGCGCATTTCCATGGCAATCATGGTTTACACGAAGCCCTCCTGCGTGCAGTGCACGGCCACCTACCGCGCCCTCGAGAACAAGGGCCTCGAGTACGAGATCTTCGACGTGTCGGTCGACGAGAAGGCCCTGGCCGCCGTCAAGGAGCTGGGCTACCTGCAGGCGCCCGTCGTCATCACCGACAACGACCACTGGTCGGGTTTCCGCCCCGACAAGATCGATGAGCTGGCCCGTCTCGCCGGCTAGTCACCCCGTGTCCCTCGCAGCGGTGGTCGACACGATCCCCACCCTGTCGAACCTGGTCTACTTCTCGTCGGTGTCGGGCAATACCCATCGCTTCATCGAGAAGCTCGGGATGCCGGCCGATCGCATCCCACTGCACAAGTGGCAGCCGAGACTGATGGCCACCGAACCCTACGTTCTCGTGCTTCCCACCTACGGTGGGGGCACCGAGGGCGGGGCGGTTCCCAAACAGGTGATCTCGTTCCTCAACGACGAGCACAACAGATCCCTCATCCGCGGAGTGATCTCTGCAGGCAATACCAACTTCGGGGAAGCCTTCTGCAAGGCCGGCGACATCGTCTCCCGCAAGTGCAAAGTTCCCCACCTCTACAAATTCGAAGTATTCGGAACCCCGGACGACGTCACCGCCGTCCACGAAGGATTGGAAGCGTTTTGGACGTCCCCACAGCATCACTAGAGAACACCCGCATCGAGACCCCGGGTCAGGTGCAGATGGATTACCACTCGCTGAACGCGATGCTGAACCTCTACGGCCCGAACGGCGAGATCCAGTTCGATAAAGACAAAGAGGCGGCGCGCGAGTTCTTCCTGCAGCACGTCAACCAGAACACGGTCTTCTTCCACTCGCTGCGCGAGCGCCTCGACTACCTCGTCGAGAAGGAGTACTACGAGGCCGAGACCATCGAGCAGTACTCGTTCGAGTTCATCACCAAGCTCAACGACCTCGCCTACTCGAAGAAGTTCCGCTTCGACACCTTCCTCGGCGCGTTCAAGTACTACACCTCGTACACGCTGAAGACGTTCGACGGAAAGCGCTACCTCGAGCGCTTCGAAGACCGCGTCGTGATGACGTCCCTCGGCCTCGCCGGCGGCAACGAGCAGCTCGCGATCAACCTCGTCAACGAGATCATCGGCGGCCGCTTCCAGCCGGCCACCCCCACGTTCCTCAACACGGGCAAGGCCCAGCGAGGCGAGCTCGTCTCCTGCTTCCTTCTCCGCATCGAAGACAACATGGAGTCCATCTCCCGCGCAATCAACTCCAGCCTCCAGCTCTCCAAGCGCGGCGGCGGGGTGGCACTGCTGCTGTCGAACATCCGCGAGTCGGGTGCGCCGATCAAGCAGATCGAGAACCAGTCCTCGGGAATCATCCCCGTGATGAAGCTGCTCGAAGACTCCTTCAGCTACGCCAACCAGCTGGGCGCGCGCCAGGGTGCCGGTGCCGTGTACCTGCACGCCCACCACCCCGACATCATGCGCTTCCTCGACACCAAGCGCGAGAACGCCGACGAGAAGATCCGCATCAAGACGCTCTCCCTCGGCGTCGTCGTTCCCGACATCACGTTCGAGCTCGCCAAGAAGGGAGAAGACATGTACCTCTTCTCGCCGTACGACGTCGAGCGCGTCTACGGCGTGCCCTTCGGCGACATCTCGGTCAGCGAGAAGTACCACGAGATGGTCGACGACTCGCGCATCAAGAAGACCAAGATCAAGGCCCGCGACTTCTTCCAGACGATCGCCGAGATCCAGTTCGAGTCGGGCTACCCGTACATCATGTTCGAAGACACCGTGAATGCGGCGAACCCCATCAAGGGCCGCATCAACATGTCGAACCTGTGCTCCGAGATCCTTCAGGTCAACACCCCGACCACGTACAACGAAGACCTGTCATACGACACGATCGGCAAAGACATCTCGTGCAACCTGGGCTCGATGAACATCGCCCTGGCGATGGATGCGCCCGACTTCGGCCTCACGGTCGAGACGGCGATCCGGGGTCTCTCCGCAGTCTCCGACATGAGCCACATCACGTCGGTGCGCTCCATCGAAGACGGCAACGACAAGTCGCACGCCATCGGCCTGGGCCAGATGAACCTGCACGGCTACCTCGCTCGTGAGCGCATCTTCTACGGCTCCGAAGAGGGCATCGACTTCACGAACATCTACTTCTACACGGTGCTGTTCCACGCCCTGCGCGCCTCGAATGCCATCGCCATCGAGCGCGGCGTCAAGTTCGAGGGTTTCGAGGACTCGACCTACGCATCCGGCGCGTTCTTCGACAAGTACACCGACGCCGAGTGGGTGCCCGCCACCGACCGCGTCCGCGAACTCTTCGACACGGCCGGGGTGCACATCCCGACACAGGCCGACTGGGACCAGCTGAAGGCATCCGTCATGGAGCACGGCATCTACAACCAGAACCTGCAGGCCGTGCCGCCCACCGGATCGATCTCGTACATCAACAACTCCACCGCATCGATCCACCCGATCGCGGCGAAGATCGAGATCCGCAAGGAAGGCAAGCTGGGTCGCGTCTACTTCCCGGCCCCATTCATGACGAACGACAACCTGGAGTACTACCAGGACTCGTACGAGATCGGCGCCGAGAAGATCATCGACACCTACGCCGCGGCAACGCAGCACGTCGACCAGGGTCTCTCGCTGACGCTGTTCTTCAAGGACACGGCGACCACCCGCGACATCAACAAGGCGCAGATCTACGCATGGCGCAAGGGCATCAAGACGATCTACTACATCCGTCTCCGCCAGATGGCCCTCGAGGGCACCGAGATCGAGGGATGCGTGAGCTGCGCGCTCTAGCGCTCCCGGCCTTTCGACAGGCTCAAGGAACGAGTCGTTCCCTGAGCCTTGCCTGCGGGCATCCACACCCACGCTCCACATCGACAAGCTCAGTGAACGAAAGAAAATAGACCATGGTCGAGAAGCTCAAACTGGTGTCGCACGTCAATGCGATCAACTGGAACAGAATCCAGGACGACAAAGACGTGGAGGTCTGGAACCGGCTCGTCAACAACTTCTGGTTGCCCGAGAAGATTCCGCTGTCGAACGACGTGCAGTCGTGGAACACGCTGACGCCCGCCGAGCAGCAGCTCACCATGCGCGTGTTCACCGGACTCACCCTGCTCGACACGATCCAGGGCACGGTCGGCGCGGTCAGCCTCATCCCCGACGCGATCACGCCTCACGAAGAGGCCGTCTACACGAACATCGCGTTCATGGAGAGCGTGCACGCCAAGAGCTACTCCTCGATCTTCTCGACCCTGTCGAACACGAAGGACATCGACGAGGCGTTCCGCTGGTCGACCGAGAATGAGAACCTTCAGAAGAAGGCTCAGATCGTCATGGACTACTACACGGGTGACGACCCCCTGAAGCGCAAGGTCGCCTCGACGCTGCTCGAGTCGTTCCTGTTCTACTCGGGCTTCTACCTGCCCATGTACTGGTCGAGCCGCGCCAAGCTCACGAACACGGCAGACATGATCCGCCTGATTATCCGCGACGAGGCCGTGCACGGGTACTACATCGGCTACAAGTTCCAGCGCGGGCTCGAGACGGTCAGCCAGGAGCGCCGTGACGAGATCAAGGACTACACGTTCTCGCTGCTCTACGAGCTCTACGACAACGAGGTGCAGTACACGCAAGACCTCTACGACGAGGTCGGCCTCACCGAAGACGTCAAGAAGTTCCTGCACTACAACGCCAACAAGGCGCTCATGAACCTCGGCTACGAGGCCATGTTCCCGAAGACGGTCACCGACGTGAACCCGGCCATCCTGTCGGCGCTCTCGCCGAACGCCGACGAGAACCACGACTTCTTCTCGGGCTCGGGCTCGTCGTACGTCATCGGCAAGGCCGTTGTCACCGAAGACGAGGACTGGGACTTCTAAGCCCAGCCCTGCACACAACGAACGCGGGTGTTCCCGCCCAGCGCAGTGGTTGAACCACCGCGGCAGGCGGGAACACCCGCGTTTCGTGTTGCTGCCGTGCGTCAGACGATGGCGGCGCGCAGCTCTGCGGCGGCGGCTCCCACGTCGGGGGCTCCGTAGATGGCGCCTCCGGCGACGGCGACCTGGGCGCCCGACTGCTGAACGGAGGCGATGGTCGAGGCGTTGATGCCACCGGCCACCGAGAACGGCACGCCGGATGCCTTGCCGTCGTCGAGCAGGGTCGAGAACGTGAAGCCCTCCTCGGCCTGCTCGTCGAGGCCCGCGTGCATCTCGACGAACTCGGCGCCCAGGGCGACGACCTGCTGGGCGCGCTCGGACTTGTTCGCGACGCCGATCAGGTCGACGACGATGCCCTTGCCGTGCTTCTTCGCGGCCTTGACCGCGCCGACGATCGTGCTGTCGCCGGCGGTGCCGAGCACGGTCACGAGGTCGGCTCCCGCGGTGAACGCGATGTCGGCCTCGAGCTCTCCGGCATCCATCGTCTTGAGGTCGGCGAAGACGATCTTGTCGGGGTGAGCGGCCTTGATGGCCGTGACGGCCGAGAGGCCGGCGCTCTTGATGAGCGGGGTGCCGAGCTCGAGGATGTCGACGTGCGGCGCGGCCGCCGCGGCCAGCTCGAGGGCGGCTTCGGTGGTGAGGGTGTCCATGGCGAACTGCAGTTTCATTGTGTTCCTTCGTGTTGCGGGTGGAGGGAGGGGAAAGTCGAATCGATCGGCGTCACTCGAGGTTGGCGTGTCGCGGCCAGAGCTCGTCGGCCGTGCGGCCCGAGCGCTGCCACACGGTGTGGAAGAGGGCGTCGCCGACCAGCACGACCGTCTGCTCGAAGAGGCCGCCGGCATACTGGGCGGATGCCGTCATCGACCTGTCGAGTTTGGCCGCGGCGGGCACGACGAGGGTCGCCGATGCGAGTTCGGAGAGCGGAGACTCCGTCGCCGTCGTGATGAGTGCGACACGGGCGCCTGCCTCGATCGCGGAGCGGGCGGCGCGCACGATGCTCTCGGTCGTGCCGGAACCGCTGGCGGTGAGGAGCACGTCGCCCTCGGCGATCGCCGGTGTCGTGGTCTCTCCGACGACGTGCACCTCGAGGCCGAGGTGCATCAGGCGCATCGCCGTCATGCGCAGGGCGAGCCCCGAGCGGCCGGCGCCGTGAACGAAGACCCTGCGGGCTCGCGCGATCTCGTCGACCAGCGCCTCGGCGCCGTCGTGATCCGAGGAGGCGTCATCGACGGCGGTGAGCCGCTCGACGACCGATCCGAGCTCTTCGGCGATCAGCGAGAGGGAACGGTCGAACCCGGGTGCATCTGAACTCATTTCTCCAGTCTTCGCGGGTCGGCAGACCGGTGCCCCCGCCCGGACGGCCGGTTTCACCTATACCGATGGGTAGGTACGGCTCCAGCGGGTAGGGTGGCCGGATGCCTGACCCCGACCTCGACGACACCGCCTTCGACGACACCGCCTCGGCCGCCAGCAGACGGTGGCGAGCCGAGCAGGCCCGCCTCTCCGCAGAGCAGACCGACAGGCACGCCGTGGTGCTGGAGTCTGTGCTCGCCGTGCTCAGATCGACCCGGCTCGACGATCGCGCATCCAGAGCCATGGCGATCGACGTGGCCGCGTCGGCTCTCGTGGGACTGCGCACGGCAAGCGACGAACGCTCGAGTGTTCAGCTCGAGCCGGTGGTCGGAGCGTTCGCGCGCCTTCGCAGCGACCTTCGCCCCCTTGTGCGCTTCGGCGACCTCGACGTGCAGTTCGTCGAGCCGCCGTCGACCGGCCGGGCGCTTCCCGGTGAGGTCGCGCACGCCGCCCGCGCCATCGTTCGCAGCGCCGTGCTCGCGCTCGTCGACGCGGGCGAGAGCCGCAAGGTGCGCATCCAGTGGGACTGCGACGGGCTGAACCTGCTCATCGGAATCCGCGACGACGGGGCGGGCGAGCTCACGCCCCACGATGATTCGCTGCGGCCGATCGCCGAACGTGTCACCGCGTTGAACGGCGGCTTCGACGTCACAGCGACTCCCGGGTGGGGATCGTCGCTCGCGATCACGCTGCCCCTCGATCCGCCCGCCGTTCCGGAGCCGCTCGCCGACGTGGTGTCGCTGTCGCCGCGGGAGCGCGAGGTGCTGAAGCTCGTGGCCTCGGGCGCCCAGAACCGCGCGATCGCGGAGCAGCTGGGAGTCAGCGCCAACACGGTGAAGTTCCACGTGTCGAACGTGCTGCGCAAGGCCGGCGTCCGCACCCGTGGAGAGCTCGCCGTGCTGAGTCGCCCGGGGGCGTAGCGGCCGCCCCGACACGGCAGGGTTCTAAGAGCCCTCGAGCCGGCCGATGACGGTTCCGTCGGCCGACTTCACAGTCATGACGCCGGCCTGCACCTGGGCGGTCGCGACCTGAGAGAGCCACGTGTCGATGCCCTCGCAGGCGATCTCCGTCGACGCGATGTCGCCCAAGACCACCCCGTCACTCTCCGCGTACGTCCACGTTCCGCTGAGCGTGTTGCATCCGTCGCTGCCTCGAAATGTGCCGTTTTTCTCAAGGGATAAGTACGGCTGCAGGAGGGAATCGCTCCCGTCTTCTGTCCACGTACCGACGAGCCCGCCGGGGAGGAGGATGACGTTCGACGCGGGCGTCGAGGCAGGTCCGCCGATGGCGCAGGCGGAAAGAAGGAGCGATGCAGCGAAGGCGGATGCGGCCCCGACAAGGCGGAGTCGGCGTCGTGGGGCGTGTCTCACCTCAGCTCGCCATCGTCGTCCGCGGGGGCAGCGGCCAGCAGTGCCCTCGCCGCCATACCGATCACGGCGCTGTAGGTGGGGTAGGCGAAGCGCACGTTCGCGAGGGTCGACACGTCGACTCCCGCTGCCATCGCGGTGGTCACCGACTGGATGACCTCGATCGCGTTCTCCCCGACGGCGTGGGCTCCGAGGATCAGCTCGCGTCGTGGGTCGGCGATGAGCTTCAGGAAGCCTGTCTCCCGGTCGTCGATGACCGCGCGGTCGACAGCGGCGAAGGCGACGGTCGCAACGACGCACTCGATACCCCGCTCGCGGGCATGCTGCTCGGTGAGTCCGACGCCCGCGTAGTCGGGGTCGGTGAAGCCGCCCGCCGGAAGCAGATGATGCGGAGTTCGACGGTTGGCGCCCAGCACGGCGTTCTCCGCCGCGGCCTCGCCCTCGAACTGTGCCGCCTGCACGAGCATGTCCCGCCCGTTCGCGTCGCCGACGGCGAAGATGTGCGGAACGACCGTGCGGAAGTACGCGTCGGCGGGAATGGCCGAGCGCACGACCTCGATGCCCGCCTTCTCGAGACCCAGGTCCTCGACGTCCGCCGGCCATCCGGTCGCCATGATGACGGCGTCGAAATCGGCCGAGTGCGCGGCGCCGTCGTCTCTCCACGACAGGGTGATGCCGCCGTCGTCTGCGCGCGCCAGACCGTCGACGCCGTCGATGCCAGTGCGCACCTCGATTCCCTGCTCGACGAAGGCGGCCGACACGGCCTCGGAGATCGACGGATCGGAGGGCATGAGCACCCGCGGCGCGAGGTCGAGCACGGTGACCTGCGATCCGAAGGAGCTGAACACGGTGACCAGCTGGGCTCCGGTGTTGCCCGCCCCGATCACGGCGACGCGGCCCGGCAGCGACGGCAGGTCGAGCACCTGTTCGGGCACCGTGGCAAGCTCGGCGCCGGGGATCGGCAGGCGCCGCGAGTGACCGCCGACGCACACGAGGATCGACGAGGCCGTGATGCGGCGACCGCTGTCGAGAACGAGGGTCTTGTCGTCGGCGAACCTCGCCCGTCCCTCGTGAATGAGGTGGATGCCCGCCTCGGCGAATCGTTCGGCCTCGCGTTTGATCGAGCGCACGCGGTCGACGCGCTCCCTGACGCGGGCGACCGTCGTGGCCCAGTCGATCGTGGGAGCCGCGACCTCGACCCCGTAGACGTCGGCGTGACGCGTCTCGCGAATGAGTCGCGCGGTCTTGGCCAGCACGCGCGTGGGAACGCATCCCGTGTTCACGCAGGTGCCGCCGACCCGCGCCGCCTCGAGAACGACGACGCTCGCGCCGAGTTCCGCCGCGCGGAGAGCGGCGGCAGTTCCCGCGGGGCCGGCGCCGATCACGGCCACATCGTAGTGATCCCTGTAGTCAGTCATGGTGGGAGAGTAGCGCGGCCGACCATGAACACGGCAGGGGTGGCGCGCGAAATTCGGGTTGACCAAAAGCGCAATGGGTGCATCGCGAGGCGGATGCGAGCGTATGATTCTGAAGTCGTCCGCACCCGGGCTTCGTTCGGGCGATCGATTCGCTCGGCTGATTTTGAGTCTGAAAGGCCCGTTCGTGGCTGAAACTGTCCGGGGCGACAACCCCACTTCCTCTCCCTCCGCTCCTCCCGTCGTGTCGCGCCGGGCGTGGCAGGCGCTCATCGTGCTGCTCGCCGGCATGTTCATGGCACTGCTCGACACCACCATCGTCAACGTGGCCCTGCCCACGATCCGCACGACCCTCGACGCCAGCGAGGGCACGCTCTCATGGATCATCTCGGGCTACGCTCTCGCGTTCGGCCTCGCCCTGATTCCGGCCGGTCGCGTGGGCGACCGCATCGGGCACAAGTGGGTGTTCTTCACCGGGCTCGCGCTCTTCACTCTGGCCAGCCTCTTCTGCGGCCTCGCCCAGAACGACCTGCAGCTCGTGATCGCCCGCGTCGTGCAGGGTCTGGCCGGCGGCATGTTCGTGCCCGCGGTGACCGCATTCATCCAGCTTCTGTTCCCCGGCCGCGTGCGCGGCAAGGCCTTCGCCATCATGGGCGCGGTCATCGGTGTCTCCTCTGCGCTCGGTCCGATCATCGGCGGTCTCCTCATCCAGGCCTTCGGCGAGACCGACGGCTGGCGGCTGGTGTTCTGGGTGAACCTGCCCATCGGCATCGCGACGCTCGTGGCGGCGGCCATCCTGCTGCCGAAGCAGAGCGACGAGGAGGCGAGCCACGCCGACCGCTCGGGCCTCGACTGGATCGGCCTCGTGCTGGTCTCGGCGAGCCTCATCGCGCTGCTGGTTCCGCTGATCGAGGGCCAGGACACCGGCTGGCCGCTCTGGACGATCCTCTCCCTCGTCGCGGGCGCGCTGCTCATGGTCGCCTTCGGCGCGTGGGAGGTCGCCTACACGAAGCGCGGACGCAGCCCCCTCGTTCCGCCGCGGCTGTTCTCGCACCCGGCGTTCACCGGTGGAGTCATCCTCGCGCTCGTCTACTTCGCCGCCTTCACCAGCATCTTCTTCACGATCTCGATCCTCTGGCAGTCGGGCCTCGGCCACACCGCCCTCGAGTCGGGCATCGTGTCGATTCCGTTCGCGATCGGAAGCATCGTGGGCAGCTCGCAGAGCAACCGCCTCACGCAGCGCCTCGGTCGCACCGTGCTGATCCTCGGTACGCTGCTGGTCGTCGTCGGCCTGGCCTGGCTCTGGCTCGTACTGCTGCTGACCGACGCGGCGGACCTTACCAACTGGCTGCTCATCGCCCCGCTGCTCATCGCGGGCCTCGGCAACGGACTCTTCATCGCGCCGAACGCGCAGTTCATCGTGGCCACGGTCGACCCCCGCGAGGCCGGCGCGGCCAGCGGCGTGATCGGCGCCGTCCAGCGCATCGGAAGCGCCGTGGGCATCGCGGTGATCGGCAGCGTGTTCTTCGGCAGCCTCGTGATCGGTGGCAAGACGCCGGATGCCGTGGCCACCGGATTCACGGACGCGGCGGCCGCCGCGATGGTCGTCTCACTCGGCTTCGCGGTGCTGGCGTTCATCCTCGTGTTCGCGCTGCCGCGCCGCACGAACACGGGTCACTAAAGCCGTATCCGCGCCTGTTCGGCGCATCCGCCACCGGACGACCGGGCGCCGATGTGCCGAACAGGAGCGGATGCCTCGGCAGCCTCAGGCGGTCGCGCGCGTCTCGTCGTAGGTGGCGCGCGACGCCCCGATGCCGTCAGCGGATGCCTCGAGCAGGTCGGCGAGGGTGCGCAGGTTCTCGGCCACCAGGGTGCCGAGTGCGGTGAGGGAGTACTCGACCCGCGGCGGAATAGTGGAGTGCACCTCGCGCGTGACCATTCCGTCGCGTTCGAGGGTCTGCAGCGTCTGGGAGAGCATCTTCTCGCTGACTCCCTCGACCTTGCGCCGCAACGCGTTGAAGCGGAAGTCGCCTTCGCCGAGGGCGAGCAGAGCAAGGCTCGACCACTTCGTCGACACGTCTTCGAGAGCTGCGCGTGACGTGCAGTCGCGCGCGAAGACAGAGGTCACGAGCTCGTTGCTCGGAGTTTCCTGATCTGTCATGTCTCCATCGTAGCCTGTGCTGCGCTTTTGGGGGTACTGTGTAATAGTTAGTGCTACACGAACGAAAGCCCTCGAGAAGGAGCAACATCATGACCACCTACGCCGTCACCGGAGCATCAGGACCGTTCGGTCACCACGCCGTCACCTCGCTCATCGAGGCCGGGGTGCTCGCGAGCGACATCGTCGCCCTCGTGCGCACGCCCTCGAAGGTCCAGGACCTCGCCGATCAGGGCGTTCAGGTCCGCGCCGCCGACTACTCCGACGCCGCCACGCTGCCCGACGCCCTCGCGGGAGTCGACACCCTTCTGCTCGTCTCGGGCAGCGAGGTCGGCCAGCGCGTGCCTCAGCACACCAACGTGATCGATGCGGCGAAGGCGGCCGGCGTCTCGCGCATCGCCTACACGAGCGCGCCGCGCGCCGACACGACCGAGCTGGCTCTCGCCCCGGAGCACAAGGCGACAGAGGAGGCTCTTCGGGCATCCGGCATCGCCTTCACCATTCTGCGCAACGGCTGGTACATCGAGAACTACCTCGGCCAGGTCGAGCAGTACCGCGCGACGGGCGAGATCGTCGGAGCAGCCGGCGACGGACTCGTCTCGGGCGCACCCCGCGCCGACTTCGCCGAGGCCGCGGCCGCCGCGCTCGTGCAGTCCGGCCACGAGAACGCGGTCTACGAGCTGGGCGGCGCTCCGGCCTTCACGATGACCGACCTCGCTGCCGCGCTCTCCACGGCCACGGGCACGACGATCGTCTACCGCGACGTGACCCCCGACGAGCTCGTCGCCACGCTCGAAGGCGTCGGTCTGGATTCGGGAACGGCCGGCTTCGTGACGGCGCTCGACGTGGCGACGAAGCGCGGCGACCTCTTCACCGACTCGGGCGACCTGCAGCGCCTGCTCGGGCGCGAGAGCACGCCGCTCGCCGACGCGATCGCCGCTGCACTCAAGTAGCCCACCGAGAAGACGTGGATGCGCGGGAGTTCCCGCCGAGAGCCGTGGCCCAGCCACCGCGCCCGGCGGGAACTCCCGCTCTGCGGTGAGGAGTCAAGTGGGGCAACCCCCAGCTTGTGAGGAACTAAACTCTCCTGTGGACGATCGCTCAGTTTGCGAGCCGCACCCCACGAACACAACTCGATAGGAACCTCCGTTGGACGGAAACGCTACGACGACTCACCGCAATGTCGCACTTCTGTCGGTCGCAACCACCATGGCGACCCGAATCACGACATCCGAAGAGATCGATCGTCGCCTCGCTCCCGCGCTCAAACGCCTCAAGCTTCCCACCGGGCTCCTGCAGCGCGTCGCCGGAGTGCACGAGCGCCGCAACTGGGGAGAGGGCCAGACCTTCGACGACGCCGCCATCGAAGCGGGCAAGAAGGCCCTCGCCGAGGCGGGCATCCGGCCCGACCAGGTGGGCCTGCTCATCAACACCTCCGTGACCCGCAAGCACCTCGAGCCCTCCGTCGCCGTGCGCATCCACCACGGGCTCGGCCTGCCGAGCTCGGCAACGAACTTCGACATCGCCAACGCCTGCCTCGGCTTCGTGAACGGCATGGCGCTCGCGGGCCAGCTCATCGACGCCGGCCAGATCGACTACGCCGTGATCATCGACGGCGAAGACGCCGACGAGATCCAGGTCAACACCATCGAGCGCCTGGGCCGCGAGGGCATCAAGCGCAAGGACTTCATGAGCGAGTTCGCGAGCCTGACCCTGGGTTCGGGCGCCGCAGCGGCCGTGATCGGCCGGGCCGACCTGCATCCGGAAGGCCACCGCATGCTCGGCGGCATCACCCGCGCGGCCACCCAGTTCAACGACCTCTGCGTCGGCAGCGTCGACGGCATGTTCACCGACGCGAAGGCCCTGCTCAAGGGCGGCATGGAGCTGGTCGTGAGCGCCTGGAAAGACGCGAAGCGCCAGTGGAGCTGGTCGCACATGGACCGCTACATCATGCACCAGGTCTCGTCGGTGCACACGAACGCCATCGTCAAGGCCGCGAACCTCGACGCCACCCGCGTGCCCATCACCTTCCCGCTGCTCGGCAACGTGGGTCCCGCGTCGATTCCGATCACGCTCGCGCAGGAGGCCTCGAAGCTCGTGCGCGGCAATCGCGTTCTGCTGATGGGGGTCGGCTCCGGCCTCAACACCTCCATGATGGAGATCGCCTGGTGAGTCACGGCTCCTCCCGCCTGCCCCGGTCGGCGGGTCGAACCGCTGCCGCGTCTCTCCCGCCCGCCGGCCTGCCGGGCATGGATGCGCGATTCTCCCGCCTCGTCGAGGTCGCAGACAGCGGCTCCGGTCGCCCGGTCACCTGGCATCTGCTCGACAACGGCCCTGTGCTCGACGAGCTCGGAGTGACCCCCGTGGGCACGCTGCTCTGCGTTCACGGCAACCCCACCTGGTCGTACCTGTGGCGCGGGCTCGTGGCCGCAGCGACGGGCTCCGGCTCGGACGACGTGTGGCGGGTCATCGCCGTCGACCAGCTCGAGATGGGCTTCTCGGAGCGCACAGGCACGGAGCGGCCGCTCGAACGTCGGGTCACCGACCTCGCCGCCCTCACCGACACCCTCGACCTCACCGGCCCGGTCGTCACGGTCGGGCACGACTGGGGCGGCGTCGTCTCGATGGGCTGGGCGGTCGACCACCCCGAGCTCCTCTCCGGCGTCGTGCTGCTGAACACCGCCATCCACCAGCCCGAAGACCGCGCCATCCCCTGGCCGCTGCGGCTCGCCCTGCAGCGCGGGGTGCTGGGGCGCGCGACCGTGGCCACGCCCGCCTTCCTCGAGACGACGCTGGCGCTGGCGCATCCGCCTCTCTCCGCCGAGGTCAAGAACGGCTACCGCGCGCCGTATCGCTCGGCCGACCGGCGCGGCGGCATCGGCGCGTTCGTGGCCGACATCCCGGTCGACGAGCAGCACGAGTCGTGGAATGAGCTCGAGCGCATCGCGGCCGGTGTGCGCGAGCTGGGCGTTCCGTCGCTCATGCTGTGGGGCCCGCGAGACCCGATCTTCTCCGACACCTACCTCGACGACCTCGCCGAACGGATGCCGCTGGCCGACATCCACAGGTTCGAGGGCGCCGGGCACATGATCGCGGAGGACGTGGAGTACGCGCCGGTCGTTCTCGACTGGCTGGGTGGTCTGTCCCGTTCCCGTTCCCTGAGCCTGTCGAAGGGAACCGAGCCCGTCGACAAGCTCCCCTTCGACAAGCTCAGGGAACGAGAGCTCGACAAGCTCCCCTTCGACAAGCTCAGGGAACGGGAGGCGTCGGAGCGACCCCTCTGGAGCGTGCTCGACGAGCTGCGCGACAGCTCCGAGACGGCGCTCGTCGACATGAAGCCGTACCGCACGGTCTCGTGGAAGCTCCTCTCCAAGCGCGTGCGCCAGCTCGCCGCAGGACTCGTGCGCGCAGGAGTGAAGCCCGGCGACCGCGTCTCCCTCCTCATCCCGCCGAGCGCAGACCTCACCGCCGTGCTCTACGCCTGCCTGCGCATCGGCGCGGTCGTGGTCGTCGCCGACGCGGGCCTCGGCCTGCCCGGCCTGACCCGCGCCGTGCGCGGTGCCCGCCCCGACCACGTGATCGGCGCCCTGCCCGGACTCACCGTGGCCCGCGCGTTCTCCTGGCCCGGCCAGAAGATCTCCACCACCACGCTTCCCCTGCCCACCGCGCTCGCCCTCGGCGTGCGTCACTCCCTCGGCGAGGTCGCGCGGCTGGGCGCCGACGAATCCCTGCCGGAGCCGCCCGCGGCATCCGCTGTCGCCGCCGTTCTCTTCACGTCGGGATCGACCGGACCGGCCAAGGGCGTCGTGTACACGCACGAACAGCTCGAGGCCGTGCGCGACGCCCTCTCGTCGCAGTACGACGTGGGCGTCGGCACCGGGCTCGTCGCCGGCTTCGCCCCGTTCGCGCTGCTCGGCCCCGCCCTCGGTGCGCGCTCGGTGACTCCCGATATGAACGTGACGTCGCCGCGCACGCTCACGGCGAAGGCCACCGCCCGGGCGGCGGCCGCGGTGGATGCCTCGGTCGTCTTCCTCTCGCCGGCCGCGCTCGCCAACGTGGTCGCGACGGCGGATGCCCTCGACGCCTCCGACATGGCGGCGCTCGCGGGCGTGCACACCTTCCTCTCGGCGGGTGCCCCCGTGCCCGAGTCGCTGCTCGCCGCGGCCGGTCGCCTGATGCCGAACGCCACCCCGCACACCCCCTACGGCATGACCGAGGGGCTGCTGATGACCGACATCACGCTCGACGGAATCCGCGCCGCCGCCGCCGATGCCGCCGCGCTGCCCGGCGGCGAGCACGCGGGCGGCGTCTGCGTCGGACGCCCCGCGGGGTCGGTGCGTGTGCGCATCGCGGCCCTCGACGAGAACGGGATGCCCGTGGGCGGGCCGAGCGATCGGCCCGGCGTCACGGGGGAGATCGTTCTGTCGGCTCCGCACCTGAAGCAGTCGTATGACAGGCTCTGGGCCACCAACCGCATCGCCGACGCCGACTCGGTTCCGGCCGCGGAGGGCGAGCGGTGGCACCGCACCGGAGACGTCGGGCACCTCGACGCCGCCGGACGCCTTTGGGTGGAGGGCCGCCTTCCCCACGTGATCATCACGGCCGGGGGAGTCATCACACCCGTCGGCCCCGAGCAGAGGATCGAGTCGCTGCTCGGCGTGAACAGGGCGGCCCTCGCCGGCATCGGTCCTCGCGGAACGCAGCAGCTCGTCGCCGTGCTCGAGACCGACCCGGCCGCGAGCCGCCCCGCAGCCCTCGGCGACAGCGACCTCGTTGCCGCCGTTCGCCACGCGACAGCACTCGACATCGCGGCAGTGCTCGTCGTCGCCGCCCTGCCCACCGACATCCGGCACAACTCGAAGATCGACCGCTCGGCCCTGTCGCGCTGGGCCGAGGGAGTGCTCTCGGGTGCGAAGCTGAGCGCACCGTGAAGGTTCTCGTCACGGGGGCCAGCGGCTTCCTCGGAGGCGCCGTCGCCCGCGAGATCGCCGGCGCCGGGCACGAGGTGCGCACGTTCCAGCGGCGGCCATCCGGTGTCGACGGCGTCGACGACGTCCTCGGCTCCCTGACGTCGCAGGCCGACGTCGAACGCGCCGTCGAGGGCATGGATGCCGTGGTGCACCTGGCCGCGAAGGTCTCGTTGGCCGGCGACCCGGCCGAGTTCGAGGCCGTGAACGTCGGCGGCACGCGTACCCTGATCGCGGCGATGCGCCAGGCCGGGGCCGGCCGTCTCGTTTTCGTGTCGTCGCCGTCGGTGGCGCACGCCGGGGCATCCATCGTCGGAGACGACGCGCAGCCGGCCGACCCCGCGCACGCACGCGGCGAGTACGCCCGTACAAAGGCGCGCGCCGAGCTGCTGGCCCTTGGTGCGGACTCCGCGTCGCTGCGGGTCGTGGCCGTGCGGCCGCACCTGGTGTGGGGGCCGGGCGACACGCAGCTCATCGAACGCATCGTGGAGCGCGCGCGGGCGGGGCGGCTGCCGCTGCTCGACCGGGGCGCCGCGCTGATCGACACCACGTACATCGACAACGCCGCGACCGCGATCGCCGCCGCCCTCGAGCGCGTCGACGAGGTGCACGGCAACGCCTACGTGATCACCAATGGAGAGCCGCGCCCCGTGGCCGAGCTGCTCGCGGGCATCTGCGCTGCGGCAGGTGTTCCGGCGCCGGCGTGGAGCGTTCCCGCCGGGGTCGCCCGGGTCGCGGGCTCCCTGATCGAGGCCGTCTGGCGCGTGAAGCCGGGGGTCGACGAGCCGCCGATGACGCGTTTTCTCGCGGAGCAGCTCTCGACCGCGCACTGGTTCGACCAGCGACGCACCCGCGCAGAGCTGCGATGGCAGCCCGCGGTGAGCCTCGACGAGGGGCTGCGCCGCCTTGCCGCGCACTACGCGACGGCTGAGCGCTCCGTTCCCTGAGCTTGTCGAAGGGCGCGTCTCGACAGGCTCGACGAACGGCCCGTTCCCTGAGCTTGTCGAAGGGGCCGTCTCGACAGGCTCGACGAACGGGGCTCGACGAACGGGGCGCGACGAACCGGGCCGGTAATGTCGAAGGATGCGTTTACTGCTGATCCGCCACGGCCAGACCCCCTCGAACATCATCGGAGCCCTCGACACCGCGATTCCCGGACCCGGCCTCACCGACCTCGGCGTCGAGCAGGCCGCCGCTGTTCCGGGCGCGCTCGTCGACGAGACGATCGGCGCGATCTTCGCCTCGACGCAACTGCGCGCGCAGCTCACGGCGGCGCCGCTTGCCGAGGCCCGCGGCCTCACGGTCGAGATCCGCTCGGGCCTTCGCGAGGTGGATGCCGGAGAACTCGAGATGCGCAACGACGATGAGGCCGTGCGCATCTACATGGAGACCGTCATCGCCTGGGCCGACGGCGACGTCGATCGGCGGATGCCCGGGGCCGAGTCGGGCGCCGAGGTCTACGCCCGCTACGACGAGGTGATCGCAGAGGCCGCCGCCACGGGGCATTCCGCGGTGGCGATCGTGTCGCACGGAGCCATCATCCGGTCCTGGGTCGGAGCCCGCGCCGAGAACGTGAGCGCCGACTTCTCGGCCGAGCACTCGTTGAGCAACACGGGCGTCGTCATTCTCGAGGGCAGCCCCGAGTCGGGCTGGCGCGCGCTCACCTGGATGGGCCAGGCCATCGGTGGGGCCGCGGTCGACGACGCCGCCCACGCGGGCCCGGCATCCGAGACCCGCTGATCATGACCGCCGCATCCGAGCTGTCTGCCGACGTCGTCGCGCGCCTTGGCTCCTGGTTCGACGACACCGAGCTGGTGAGCCCGTCGATCAGCTACGCCGTCTTCGATCGCAGCGGGGTGCTGTTCCACCACGGCATCGGCGAGTTCCAGCTCGACGGCCGGGCGCCCGCCGAGAACACGATCTACCGCATCGCCTCGATGTCGAAGAGCTTCTGCATCGCCGCCGTGCTCGTGCTGCGCGACCGCGGACTGCTCTCGCTCGACGATCGGGTTTCCGACCTCGTGCCGCAGTTCCGCGACCCGGTCGACGAGGCCGGGGTCGTGCAGCCCGTGACGGTGCGGATGCTCATGAGCAACTCCTCGGGGCTGCCCGAGGACAACGGGTGGGCCGACCACGAGCTGGCCCTCTCGCGTGCCGACTTCCTCGACGTCGTCGAGGCGGGCCTGGGCTTCGCGGGCCTGCCCGGCGTCGGCTTCCAGTACTCCAACGTGGGCTTCTGGCTGCTCGGCGTGATCGTCGAGGACCTCACCGGCCAGGGCTTCGAGCAGTTCGCCCGCGAGACGTTCCTCGGGCCGCTCGGGCTCTCCTCCACCGGCTACAAGCCCGCCGATTTCGCGGGCGACGGCGAGGGCGGCGGCGGCATCGCGCACGGCTTCACGAGCTACGACAAGGGAGCCAGCTGGGTCTCGCGCCCCGTCGTCGGTGGCGGCATCGGGGCCTGCGCCGCCAGCATGTTCAGCACCCCGCCCGACATCGCCCGCTGGAGCGCCTGGCTCTCGAGCGCCTTCGACCCGACGAACACCGACGACGCCATTCTCAGCAGGGCATCGCGGCGCGAGATGCAGCGCATCCACACCGTCGCGCCGGGTGCCGCCGATCGAACCGCCGATCAGACCCTCGAGGCGCAGGGCTACGGCCTCGGTCTCTACGTCGAGCACGACGTGCGCTTCGGCCGCTTCGCCCAGCACTCGGGCGGTCTGCCCGGCTGGTCGTCGAACATGCGCTGGCACCTGGAGTCGGGCGTCGGCGCCGTGGTCTTCGGCAACACCAACGGTCTGAAGCTGTCGGTCGCGGCGGCCGGCATGCTGCGCCTGGTGCTGGGCTCGCGCGACGAACCCGCGCGGCGCATCCCGCTCTGGCCCTCGACCGTCGAGGCTGCCCGCGCCGTCGACACGGCCGTTCGCGGGTCGGGGCGCATCCTCGACGCGGCCACGCCGCCCACGATCTTCAGCCCGAACCTGCTCGGCGACGTGCCGGCCGACGTGCGCGACGCGCGCATCGCGGCGGCGATCGCCGAGGTCGGCGGGGTTCTGGATGCCGACGGCACGCCGCCGCTCGACGCCCGGCTCACCTGGTCGGTCGCGCCGGCCCACGTCGCCTGGACGATTCCCGGCCGCACGGGCGAACTGGAATGCCGCATCGAGCTGACGCCGACCACGCCGGCGATGCTGCAGCGCTTCGACGTGGCGGTGCGCACCCCGACGACCCCGCTCTCGCCGGTGCTGCGTCGCTACCGGCCTGTGGACGCCGCTGCGCCGACCGACTAGCCCGACGACTGCTCGTGTCGAGGGGGACAACTCCCCATCGTCTTGCGGGGGACGGTGGCCGTAGGCTCACGGCATGAGTCGCATGCCGGAGTCGAAGGCGCCGCCGTCGCGCGCGTTGGTCGTCGTCGGGCTGATCCTCAGCGCGCTCGGGGTGCTCGGGCTGCTCGGAGGAGCATTCCTGGTGCTCGGCGCGGGGTTCCAGCTGGCCCCGGCCGTGCCGTTCGGCGAGGTCATGACGGTGGAGGTGTCGCGCGGAGACCACGCCGTGTACGTCACGCCCAACGACCAGTGGGGCGACATCTCCTGCACAGGTGATCTCGACGGTCAGGAGATAGGGCTCAGGCCAGACATGACTCAGCAGGGGCTGCTGCTGCCGGAGCGGTGGGACGCTCAGGGAAGCTTCGGGACCACCACATCAGGCGTACTCGAGATCTCCTGCGACGGCCCTGTGCCGGATGGCCGCTTCACCGTGGGCCCGGTCGTGTCGTTCTTCTCCATCGTCGGGGCCGTGGCGGTCGGTGCGCTGGCGATCCTATTCTTGGTCACCGGCCTGGTGCTGCTGGGTCTGGCGCGCTGGAGAGCCCGCCGGTCCGCTCAGCCGAGCGCCGGCTTGCCCGCCGTGTAGATCCAGGTGTCGAAGAATTCCGTGAGGTCCTGTCCCGACACGCTCTCGGCGTAGTCGACGAACTGCGTCGTCGACACCGAGGTGCCCGCGTTCTCCGTGGCCCAGCCCTTGAGGATGGCGAAGAAGTCGTCGTCTCCGACCTCGTTGCGCAGCGCCTGCAGGGTCATGGCGCCGCGTGAGTAGACGGCGCCGGCGAAGATACCTGCCGAGCCCGGGTCCGCAACGACGGTCTGCCAGTACGACGAGGTGCCGGAGCGCGCGTAGGCCGCGTCGAAGCTCTGCTGGGTCGTGCGACCGCCCTGTCCCTCCTCCCACAGCCATTCGGCGTAGGTGGCGAAGCCCTCGTTGAGCCAGATGTCCGACCAGCGGTTCATCGACAGGTCGTCTCCGTACCACTGGTGGGCGAGCTCGTGCACGACGACGCTGGCATCGACGTCGGCCGGGAACGCCCACGCCGGGTAGATGGGTCGCGTCTGGTTCTCGAGCGCGTAGGGCAGGTCGTCTCCCGTGTCCTCGTCGATGTAGCCGATGGCGATGCCGCCGGCTTCTGAGAACGGGTACGGGCCGAAGTATGTCGACAGGAAGTCGATGACCTCGGGCTCGGTCGCGAAGATCTGAGAAGCGATGTCGCCCACCTTGACTCCGGGGGCGCCGTCGACGTCGCGGTCGAACAGCGTCGGGTCGATCGCGTCGACATAGGTGATGCCGGTGGCCGGGTCGGTGTTCGTCTCGACGTCGAAGTCGCCCAGCGTCGCCGTGGCCAGGTAGGTGGCCATCGGCTTCTCCATCTCCCAGTCGAAGGTGTCGAGGCCTGCGGCGGTCGTCTGCGAGGCGAGCCGGCCGTTGCCGATGACCTCGAGGCCTGTGGGAACGGTCATGCGCGTCGAGAAGGTGGCCTTGTCGCTCGGGTGGTCGTTCGACGGGAACCACGTGGCCGCGACCCGCGGCTGTCCCACGACGACCGCGCCGGTCGGGGTGGGGAACACGCCCGCCGGACCGAACGCATCCGCTACCACGATTGGCACGCCGCTGTAGGTGACGGCCGTCGTGATCGTGGCGCCGAGCGGGATGCCCGCGGGCGGCACGATGGTCAGCTCGGTGCGCGGGGGCGTGGCGTCGTCGTCGCCCGAGCCTTCCACCTGCGGCTGGCCGGTGGATGCGCTGATCTGGGTGGACGCGAGGCTCCATGCGGCGGGCACGCCGTCGACGGTGATCGACGAGATGACGATCGCGTCGTCGCCGTTCACATCGCGGGTGTCGAAGTCGAGGTTGAAGGCCGACAGGTTCTGGGTGGCGGTCGCCGTGACCGTGGTCGTGCCCGAGAGCACGTCGGTGTCGGGCGCGTAGGCGAGGTCGAGGTCGTAGTGCTGCACGTCGTAGCCGCCGTTGCCGTCGAGCGGGAAGTAGGAGTCGCCGATGCCGGCCGCCCCGGGCTCGAAGTCGACGGGCGTGACAGGGTCTGGCGTGACCGGGTCGGTCGTCGCGGGGGGCGTCGCCACGGGAGCGCTCATCCCCGGCGGGCACGGTTCCGCGGCACTGGCCGGGGCTGGTGCGATGCCGCCGGTGGCGACGAGGGCCAGCAGCAGGAGGGGGACGGCCGCGAACACGGCGGCCTTCGCGCCGCGCTGGCGACGGCCGAGCAGCAGCCAGGCGGCACCTCCTGTCGCGAGAAGAAGTACGGCGATGATCAGGAGCATCGGCCCCGAATCGAATCCGGTCGCGGCAAGAACACACGTCGTCACAGAAGGTTCCCATCTTGTTGCAGTCTGGCGACCTTATCGAGATTCGGTCGGTGCGCACCAGACACGAACGAAGTCAGTTTGTTACAGGTACATTTCGCGCCGTGGGGCCCCGTCCGTAGCGTGGGCAGCTGCTTGACGACAGCACCTGCTCCATCGAAAGGAAACACCCATGTCCCTCACCAAGAAGATCCTGGCCGCAGCAGCCACTCTTCCCCTGATCGCCGTTCTCGCCGGTTGCGCCGGATCCGCAGCCGATGCGGAGAAGGGCACGGAAGACAACCCCGTGAAGATCGGCGTGGTCGGCGCCAGCGACCCGTACTGGGAGGTCTACAAGAAGGCCGCGGCAGACGAGGGGATCGCCGTCGATATCGTCGACTTCACCGAGTACCCGCAGCCGAACCCGGCTCTCACCGAGGGCGAGATCGACCTCAATCAGTTCCAGCACATCGTCTACCTCGCCCAGTACAACGAGGCGTCCGGCGAAGACCTGGTGCCGGTCGGCGCCACCGCCATCTATCCGCTGGCCCTGTACTCCACGAAGTACGACTCGGTGAAGGACATCAAGGAGGGCGACACCGTCGCCATCCCCAACGACGAGTCGAATCTGTCGCGCGCGCTGCTGGTTCTGCAGTCCGCCGGACTGGTCGAGCTGAAAGACGGCGGAAGCATCTTCTCGACCGTCGACGACGTCGACACCGACAAGTCCACGGTCAAGGTGACCACGCTCGAGGCATCGCTCACCCCCACATCGCTTCCCGACGTGGCCGCGGCGATCATCAACAACGACTTCGTCGCCGACGCAGGCCTGACGTTCGAGGACGCGATCGCCCAGGACGATCCGTCTGATCCCAACGCGCTGCCCTACGTGAACATCTTCGCCGCGCGCGCCGAAGACAAGGACAACGAGACGTACGCAAAGCTCGTGAAGATCTACCAGGACACGAAGACCGTCACCGACGCCGTGCAGGAGAACTCGGGCGGAACCGCCGTGTTCGTCAAGACGCCGGTCGAAGACCTGCAGTCCTCGCTCGAGAAGGTCCAGTCCGACATCAAGGCCAAGGGCTAGCCGCAGCTGCTCGCCACCCCTTCGACAGGCTCAGGGAACGGACCCGTTCCCTGAGCCCGTCGAAGGGCATCCGCCGTTAACAGAGAGACTCACCCGATGCCCCTCATCAGCCTGCGAGACGTCACCAAGTCCTATCCACCCTCCCAACGCGGCGGTCCCGTCGTGAACGCCGTCGAAGGACTGAACCTCGACATCGACGCCGGCGACATCTACGGAATCATCGGCTACTCGGGTGCAGGCAAGAGCACACTCGTGCGCCTCATCAACGCCCTCGAGCACGCCACGAGCGGCAGCATCCTCGTCGACGGCGACGAGGTGACGAGCATGAAGGAGAGCGAACTGCGTCGTCTGCGTCTCGGCATCGGCATGATCTTCCAGCAGTTCAACCTCTTCAACTCGAAAACGGTCGCCGGCAACGTCGCGTACCCCCTCGAGGTGGCCAAGACGAAGCGGGCCGACATCGCGCCGCGCGTGGCCGAGCTGCTCGACTTCGTCGGCCTCGCCGACAAGGCGCGCAACTATCCCGAACAGCTGTCGGGCGGCCAGAAGCAACGCGTCGGCATCGCACGCGCCCTCGCGACGAGCCCCCGCATCCTGCTCGCCGACGAGGCGACCAGCGCGCTCGACCCCGAGACCACCCACGAGGTGCTCGACCTGCTGAAGCGCGTGAACACCGAGTTCGGCGTCACGATCGTGGTCATCACGCACGAAATGGATGTCATTCAGACGCTGGCCACGAAGGTCGCGGTCATGAATGGCGGGCGCATCGTCGAGCAGGGCGACGTGTTCGACGTGTTCTCGAAGCCGACGGAGGCGTCGTCGCAGCGGTTCGTCTCGACCGTGGTGAGGGGGGTGCCCTCCGAAGCAGAACTCGTTGCGCTGCGGCAAAGGCATCGGGGACGCATCGTGACGCTCTCCTTCCGCGACGGCAACACCTCGCAGGGCGCCGTATTCTTGACCCTCGCCGAGGCAGGCGTCGCATTCGAGCTGATCTACGGCGGCATCAACGACATCCAGGGTCGTGTGTTCGGCCACCTCACCCTCGCCCTCACTGCCGACGGCGCCGCCATCGACCGAGCACTCGCCACGATCTCCACGCAGGTCGACGTCACGGAGGCACCGAACCATGGATGACCTGATTCCTCTTCTGCCCAAGCTGTGGCAGGCCAGTTACGAGACGCTCTACATCGTGGGCCTCAGCCTGCTCTTCGGAGGCATCGGCGGGCTCATCCTGGGCCTCGGTCTGTACACGACGCGGTCGAACAGTCTCTTCGCCAACAAGCCCGTGTTCGGTGTGCTCAACGTTCTCGTCAACGTCTTCCGGCCGATTCCGTTCATCATCTTCCTGGCCGCCGCGCAGCCGCTCGCTCGCTTCGTCACCGGCACGGGAATCGGCAACACGGCCATCATCTTCACGCTCTCGCTGGCCGCGGCGTTCGGCATCAGCCGCATCGTCGAGCAGAACCTGCTGACCGTGCAACCCGGGGTCATCGAGGCGGCGAGGTCGGTGGGTGCGAGTCGCAGCCGCATCATGCTGACCCTGCTCATTCCGGAGGCGCTCGGGCCGCTGATCCTCGGGTACACCTTCATCGTGGTCGCTCTCGTGGACATGTCGGCCGTCGCAGGGTACGTCGGCGGTGGCGGTCTCGGAACATTCGCCATCCAGTACGGCTACCGCCAGTTCCACCCGGTGGTCACGTGGGCAGCCGTGCTGGTGATCATCGTGATCGTGCAGCTGGTGCAGTTTCTCGGCAACTACCTCGCCCGCAAGGCGCTCCGCCGCTGACGGGTGATCTCGATACGGTCGCGGGGCAACCTACTCGATCAGCGCGGGAGTGCGTCGCTGCGCGAGCTACTCGATCAGCGCGGGGGAGGACGGCGCCGGTCGAGTGGGTCGCGAGGAACGAGCGGGCGTATCGAGACCACGCTCCTCGGCCAGCTCGGCGAGGCGGGCCAGAATGGCGCGGGCGACCTTGTCGTTCTCCCGGAACGAGATCGCATTGGTGCGCGGGCGCGAGAACGCCCCCACGAACGGAGAGTTCGTGTACGGCCCGATCGCGTACTGGCGTGAGGAGTGCGAACCGCCCGCGCCCAGCAGCCTCGTGTCGAGCTGCCGCACCGACAGCCTTCCCGTGCTGGCCGAGTACGCCCCGTCGCTCACGATCTCCTCGAGGCCGGCTCCACTGGTCACCAGCGACCTCAGCAGCTCGTTGTCGCTGCGCGAGATCGCGGTCTCGGGCAGCCGCGCATCCACCAGGGCGCTCGCGGTGACGGTCGTGGGCGTCGTGGCGCTGCCCGCCCGGAAGATGCCCTCGTTCTCGTCGGCCTCCACCCAGATGCCAGCACCGAGGAACTCGACGATGCCCGCCTCGGACAGGGCCACGAGCTCCTCGAGCCGGTGCGCGGGCGGCCCGCTGGCGATGAAGCTGAAGTAGCCGAGCCACCAGCCGTGGATGTCACGCACCCTCGACTGGGCGGTCCACTTGGGCGAGTCCACGATGTCCGACAGGGTGAAGAGGCTCGTGAGCAGGGCGATGAACAGCCCGAGGGTGGCGCTGTGCTCCGGCCGGGTGCGCAGCTGCAGGTCTGTGCGGATGTAGTCGCGCACGAGCTCCTGCAGCTCGGCCGGGTCGGCGACGAGGGCGCCGCCGAGCGGTCGGTCGAGCTCCGGCAGGAAGAGCCTGTCCTCCGCGTAGGCGACCGTGCCCTCGACCAGGTCGACGAAGGTCTGCGCGTCGCGGGCGATGTGCTCGTCTTCGCCCTCGAACGACGGGATCGCGTGGCCGCGCGGTGTGCTGTCGGCGACATCGATGTGCGGGGCGGCCAGCAGCAGCGCCCGCGGATCGAGCCGGTCGAAGACGTGAACGAAGGCATCCCAGCTCGACTCGACCCGCTCGGGGTGTCCGGTGAACAGCTCGCGGTAGTAGCCCCACAGCATGTCCTTCGCGGTGAGGGGCCACACGTCGACGCTGAGGTCGAGCGACGGCAGCGACTGCTCGAGCGAGCGGGCCACGGCGGGTGTGAAGTACCGGGCCTCCGGACGCTCGCCCGCGAGCGTCGACGAGATCTTCGAGTGGTACGGAACCCCGCGGCGCGATCCGAAGTACAGCCGCGGCTCGAGGCCCGACGCCGTGTAGCGCAGCACCCCGTCGTCGCCGCGACCGAAGCGGCCGCCGCGCCCCTCGGTGAGCAGCACCGTGAGGTCGACGGCCGCGAGGCCCATGCCGCGCACGATCACACGCTGGCCGGGCACGATCGCGCGGGTGTCGGCATCCGCCGTGAACGCCGGCGGCAGGTAGAACAGCTCGCGGCGGCGCGCGAAGTCGATGAGGTCGGCGTGCTCCGGCTCGGCCTCGGCACCCGTGTGGCCGAGCGAGTACAACACCACGTCGGCCGCGATCGAGACGCCATCGTCGAGCCGGATGCGATGGGTCGGCCCCTCGTCGACGGTCTCGACGGCGGATGCCCGGTGCACGACGACCGTGACGGTCTCGGGAAGGAGACCCACGGCATCCTCGAAGAACCAGCTGAGGTAGAGGCTCTGCAGCCGACGCGTGGGAAAGCTCGCGGGCGACAGATTCTCGATCTCCTGACGGAGACGCGCATCGACGCGCGGAATCGCGATCTCGCCCGCGTTCACGAGGCCCGCCCACTCGATGAGCGACGGGCCCGGCCGCACCGGTCCGTCGATCGTCGACGACTCGTCGGTGAACATCGTCACGTCGGCCGCCATCGAGTTGAGCTTGAGAAGAGGGGACTGCGCGTAACGCCAGATGCGGCCGGGGCCGGCCGGATGCGGGTCGATCACGTGGAGGACGATCCGTGCGTCGGTGGTCCACAGCTCGGGCAGGTTGGCGGCGAGCCGCTCGAGAACTCCGGCTCCGCGGGGGCCGCCTCCGATGAGGGCGACGTGGAGCTCGGGCGAGGTGGCTGGCTCGGGCGAGGTGGCTGAGGAGTGGTGCGCGTGCGACATCCCACAACCGTCGACGTTTCGTCCACCGAAATCGAGGTTTGTGACCCCGCGTGACGACGTGACGAATTGTGAACGAAACCGCTTGGCCGGCTTGCGCGAGCACACCTAACGTCTCTCCAACGCGACACGGCCCGTGTCGAGACCATAAGAAGGAGGCAGCCATGCCCATCGAATTCCTCGGCATCGCCGGGCTCAATGACGGCGGCGAGACCCAGTCGCGTTCCGGCGCCAGTTTCGACAAGGACTACACGCTGCGGTTCGCCCGAGCCCATGAGGACAACGGCTGGGACCGCATCCTCTTCGCCTACCACTCGGGCTCGCCCGACCCGGCGACCGCGGCGGCCTACATCGCGTCGAAGCTCGACCACCTCAAGATCCTGCTCGCGCACCGGCCGAACGTGTCGTATCCCACCTACGCGGCGAAGGTCTTCGCGACGCTCGACCAGATCAGCGACGGACGCCTCAACGTGCACGTCATCACGGGCGGATCGACGGCCGACCAGGCGGCGGAGGGCGACTTCCTCACCAAAGACGAGCGCTACGCCCGCACCGGCGAATACATCCGGATCGTGAAGAAGGCGTGGACCAGCCGCGAGCCGTTCAGCTTCGACGGGGCGCACTACCGCTTCGAGAACTTCGTCAGCGACATCTGGCCGGCGCAGCAGCCGCGGCCGCAGATCTCGTTCGGCGGATCGAGCGATGCCGCGTACCGCATCGGTGCGGCCGACGCCGACATCTACGCGCTGTGGGGCGAGCCGCTGGCGAACACCGCCGAGCAGATCGAGCGCATCACGGTCGAGGCGCTCGCGGCCGGACGCACCGAGCGGCCCCGCATCCAGGTCGCGTTCCGTCCGATCCTCGGCGCCACCGAGGAGCTGGCGTGGAAGAAGGCCGAGGAGATTCTCGGAAAGATCGAGGCGCGGCAGGCGCAGGCGGCGCCGAACTCGTTCGTCGGCGACCTGAAGAATCCCGAGAACGCCGGATCGCAGCGCCTGCTCTCGATCGCGAGCCAGGGCGACCGCTTCGACCGGGCGCTGTGGACGAGGCCCGCTGCGGCATCCGGCGGTCGGGGCAACTCGAACGCCCTCGTCGGCACACCCGAGACGGTGGCCGCCGCCCTGCTCGACTACATCGACCTCGGAGTCGACATCATCTCGGCCCGCGGCTACGACTTCGTGAACGACACGATCGACTTCGGCCGCTACGTCATTCCGCTGGTGCGCGACGAGGTCGTCAAGCGCGACGCCGCCGCGGCGAGCGTGTCCTCTGCAGCCCGGCCGGAGGCATCCCGTGACGCTGCATGAGCACACCGTGCAGGTGATCGACCGCTTCGTCTACGTGGCGGCCGATGACGTGCTCGCCGAGCCCCTGCTGCGCGAGCTCGAGCAGGAGTACGACGCGCGCTACGGCGAGTTCTTCGGCGAGAAGGCGTCGGCCGAGATCCGACGCTATCCGGTCGAGGCGTTCTCGCCCGAGCAGGGTGGAGCGTTCGTGCTGTTGCTGCGGGGCGGCGTGCCGATCGCCGGCGGCGCCTACAAGAGGTTCGACGAGCGCACGGCCGAGCTGAAGCGCATCTGGACCTCGTCGGCGCACCGCCGCCAGGGCCTCGCCCGTCGGGTGGTCGCCGAGCTGGAGGCCGAGGCGGTGCGCCGCGGCTACACGCGGGCCTACCTGACCACCGGTCCGCGTCAGCCCGAGGCCAAGCACCTCTACTTCCAGACGGGCTACACCCCGCTCTTCGACACCACGCTCGACCCCGAAGAGGTGGTCGTGCACGGGTTCGCCAAGAGCCTGGATGACGTGCCGCTCGACGTGGCCGGCATCACGACGGCCCATGACGCGAGCCTCGCCGTGCGTTCCCTGAACCCGTCGAACCGTTCCCTGAGCCCGTCGAAGGGGGATGACCGTTCCCTGAGCCTGTCGAAGGGGGAACGACGCTCGGATGAGCCCTTCGACAAGCTCAGGGAACGGGCCGTGAAGGTGGTGCCCACGCGGCACTGGTGGCGGTGGGTGCTCAGCGCACTGGTCGCGTTCGTCGTGCTGCAGTTCGTGTGGTCGCTCGTCACGAACCAGCAGTACGAGTGGAACGTGTTCGCCGAGTACTTCTTCTCGCAGTCGGTGCTGAACAGCCTCGGCGTGACCCTGGGCCTCACGGTCGTGTCGGTCATCGGAGGGTTCGTCCTCGGAGCGGTGCTCGCGAACTTCCGGCTCTCGAAGTCGCCGCTGCTCAGCGGAGCGGCCTACGCGTACATCTGGTTCTTCCGCTCGGTTCCGCTGCTGGTGCAGATCCTCGTCTGGTACAACCTCGGCTACCTCTATCCGACGCTGGGGCTGGGAACCCCGTTCACCACGGACTTCTGGCTCGTCGAGTTCTCGACCACCACGCTCATCACGGCGTTCGCCGCGGCGACCATCGGACTCACGCTGCACCAGGCCGCGTATTTCGCCGAGATCATTCGCGGCGGCATCCTGTCTGTCGACCAGGGCCAGCTCGAAGCGTCGGCCGCCCTCGGCCTGCCGCGCCGGGTTCGATTCTTCCGCATCATCCTGCCCCAGGCCGCGCGGGCGATCCTGCCCAACTTCTTCAACGAGGTCATCGGTCTCGTGAAGGGCACCTCGGTGGTGTTCGTCGTGGCGCTGCCCGAGCTGTTCTACACGGTGCAGGTCATCTACAACCGCAACCAGCGGGTCATTCCTCTGCTGCTCGTGGCGGTGGTCTGGTACGCGATCATCACGACCGTGCTCTCGATCATCCAGTTCTACGTCGAGCGGCACTACGCCCGCGGCGCGCATCGCGAGCTGCCGCCCACGCCCATCCAGCGGGCCACGGCCTGGATAAAGCTGCAATGGGCGCGCCTCGGCGACGAGACCGGTGACGACCCGCTCGCTGCCGAGAAGAACCGACGACACGACACCGTTCTGGGGAGTGGATCATGAGTACACCGACGTTCATCCGATCCTTCGACGAGCAGGCGATCCCGCTCGCGCTTCCGGTCAAGCCGGTTCGCGCCACCGTCGGGCTCGTCGAGATCACCGACGTCTCGAAGAGCTACGGCGCCGTGCGGGTGCTGCGCGACGTCTCCCTGACCGTGCAGCCCGGCGAGGTCATCGCCCTCATCGGGCCGTCGGGTTCGGGCAAGTCGACGCTGCTGCGCACGATCAACCACCTCGAGACGGTCGACTCCGGATCGGTGACGGTCGACGGCCAGTACATCGGCTACGAACTGCGCTCGGGCCGGCTGCACGAGCTGCCCGAGAAGAACGTGCTCGAACGCCGCACGCAGATCGGCATCGTCTTTCAAAACTTCAACCTCTTCCCGCACCTGACCGCGCTCGAGAACGTCGTCGAGGCGCCGGTCGCTCTCAAGCGGGCCACCAAGGCCGAGGCCCGCGAACAGGCGAAGGCCCTGCTCGCCCGGGTCGGGCTGGCAGACAAGGAGCACCACTACCCGCGGCAGCTCTCCGGCGGTCAGCAGCAGCGCGTGGCGATCGCCCGAGCGCTGGCCTTGCACCCGAAGGTGCTGCTCTTCGATGAGCCGACCAGCGCGCTCGACCCGGAGCTCGTCGGGGAGGTGCTCGACGTCATCCGGGAACTGTCGAAGAGCGGCACGACGCTCATCATCGTGACCCACGAGATCGGTTTCGCCCGCGAGGTCGCCGACCGCGTCGTGTTCCTCGAGCAGGGCGAGATCCTCGAAGAGGGCACGCCGAGCCAGGTTCTGCTGAAGCCGCGCCACCCCCGAACCAAGGACTTCCTCCGCAAGGTGCTCTGACGACCCGTCACAGCCCGAGCATCACGCATCACTCCAGCAATCCAGAGAGGCATCACCAGATCATGGCAATAAACAAGAAGCAGATCGGGGCTATCGTCGGCGCAGTCGTCGTCGTGGCCTTGGCCGGCGGAGGTATCGCCCTCGCCGCCAATGCAAACGGCACGAGCTCTGCCGACGTCAAGCCGACCGGTTCGACAGAGGACCAGGTCGCTGCGGCCACCTCGTTCGACCTCACGTCGAAGACCGCCGACGATCGGCCGAGCATCGATCCCGTCGCCGACGCGGTCGCATCCCTCAAGGCGAGCGGCTTCCAGCCGATCGAGGCGGGCAAGCTCACCGTCGCCCAGACCGTCGCGAGCGGCGCCCCGCCCCTGGTCTTCGCGGCATCCGATGACAACACCACCGCGCTGGGAAGCGAGGCCGACTTCGCCGCCCTCGTCGCCGACGGACTCGGCCTCGAGTACAACCCGGTCTCGGTCGACTGGGCCGACTGGCCGCTGGGAATCCAGTCGGGCAAGTACGACATCATCCTCAACAACGTGACCGTCACCGAGGAGCGCAAGGAGCTGTACGACTTCGCCAGCTACCGGGTCGACCTGCTCGGCTTCTACGTGAAGGCCGACAGCGACATCACCTCGATCGAGGAGGCCAAGGACATCTCCGGGCTCACTGTCATCGTGGGATCGGGCACCAACCAGGAGAAGATCCTGCTCGCCTGGAACGAGGAGTTGACCGCCGCCGGCGAGAAGCCCGCCGAGCTCGTGTACTACAACGACACCGCTGCGGCGAACCTCGCTATCCAGTCGGGTCGAGCAGACGCGTACTTCGAGCCGAATGCGACCGGTGCCTATGCCGCGGCCTCGACGGGCGACACGAAGCTCGTCGGCACCATCAGCGGCGGATGGCCCCAAACGGCCGACATCGCCGCGGCCACCAAGAAGGGCAACGGCCTGATCGACGCCGTCAGCATCGTGCTGAACTCCGTCATCGAGGGCGGTGAGTACCAGGAGGTGCTCGATCGCTGGGGCCTCGACAGCGAGTCCGTGCCGACGAGCGAGGTCAACCCTCCGGGACTGCCGAAGACCGACTAGCTGAAGGGAAGATGCCTCGTTCCCTGAGCCTGTCGAAGGGGGCCTCTTCTCCGTCTAACCGAGGTCGAGTCCGAACGCGACGATATCCACGAATCGTCCGGGCTCGACCTCGATGCGTTCCTCCCGCTCCAGCAGGCGCACGAAACCGAGCCGCTCGTAGAGACGGTGGGCCGCAACCATCGAACCGCCGCTGTTCATCACGACGCGCTTCACGCCGCGGATGCGGCCCAGGCCGACCACGTGCTCGGTGAGCGCGGCCCCGATTCCGCGCCCCCGCGCATCCGGGGCCACGGCCAGCAGCCGGAAATCGAGCTCGTTGTCGCGCGCGACGGGCGAGAGGCGCGCGCCCTCGCGAGGAGTCCAGACGGTGCCGAGGATGGCACCGGACGCCGTGTCCTCGGCCACCCAGACCTCGTCGGCGCGGGCGCGGTCGTGCACGTCGGCCAGCGACGCGCGGTATGCGGCGGAGAGGTCGTAGTCGTTCGTGTAGGCCTCGACGGTGAGCCGCGCCACGGCATCGAGCTCGTTCTGGCGCACGAGTCGGATGCGCACGGGCGCGACCGCGTCGAACGGGTAGCGGTAGACCTGCGGGGTTCCGATGCCGGTCTCGGTGCCGAGCTCGCGTGCGGCGACGCGCTCGAATCCGGCGCGCAGGTAGTTGCGCTGCGCGGTGTGGTTGAGGGGTCCGGTGTCGAGGACGAGCCCGGTTGCGCCCCAGCCGCGGGCCAGGTCAATGGATGCCTGCACCAGCGCCTGTGCAACGCCCCGACCCCGGGCGGCCGGGTCGACCGCGACCAGACGCAGCTCGGCTTCGCCGTCGCGCGCCTGCCTCGAGATGGGGTTCTCGGCGCGGGTCACGGTGGCGGTGCCGAGGAGGCGGTTCGTGTCGTCTTCGACGGCGACGAGCAGTCCGCCGTCGACGGCGCGGGCACCCGCGTCGCGTTCGAGGGCGACTCGCTCCGGTCGGCGGGGCAGGTGGGCGTAGGGGCCGGTGGCGAAACCGAGCGAGGTGAGTTCGCCGGTGGCCACGTACTCGTCTTCACGCGCCTGACGCACGGTGAAGGAGAGGGTGGCGGCGGGCTGGGTTTCGAGCGGTTCTGACACCAGTCGAGACTACGAGATGCGGCCGACGCCAGCCGCACCGGCGGCGCCCATTTCGTCGTCGCCGGTGGTCTCGCTACGCCGCCCTTCGACGAGCTCAGGGAACGCTCGGGCCGTATAGAGACCCACGGTTGCGTCGGTCGAGTAGGCCGGCCACGGCCGTATCGAGACCCGTTCCCTGAGCCTGTCGAAGGGCAGCCCTTTCAGCCGCGACTGCTCCTCCACAGGGTGCCCTTTCGGCGGGTTGTCCACAGGTGTAACCCCTGATCAACGTTAGATTGTTGTGATCGACCCGGTGTCGGTGGTTGCTGTTTGACTTCTTCCATGACACCAGCCGACATCCCTCCCGAGCAGTCACCGTATGTGGTGGCGCTCGAGCGAATAGCCGCCCGAGACAAACAGATAGCCGAGCTGTCTGCGTTGCGGGCCATCGATGTGCACGACGCCTGGCAGCTGTTGCTGGCCGAGGCGCCGCACGACCAGTCCACGGCAGGCCCGCAGTGGTCTCCTCAGCGTGTTGCCGAGGTGGAGTTCTTCACCGAGGTCGCGATGCTCACTCACCGCACCGAGTACCGGGCCCGCACCCTCGCCGATACGGCGATCGCACTGGTGTCCAAACTGCCGGCGTCGTTCGCGGTGCTGGCGGCGGGCGACATGTCCGAGGAGCACGCCTCAGTGATCGCGACGCACTCCGAGGGGTTGGAGGGGGAGGCGCTCGAGAAGTACGACGCTCGCATGGCCCGGCTCGCTCCCGGGCTCACCTACAAGCAGCTCGAGTACCGCGCCCGCTCGCACGCGCAGATCGCGCAGCCCGAGACGGTGCTCGAGCGGGTCGAGAAGGCGGTCAAGACCCGCCGCGTTACGGTCGACCCCGCGAAAGACGGCATGGCGTATCTCACCCTGTTCGCCCCGGCTCCCGAGGTGTATGCGATCGCGAACCGGGCGGTGGCGCTGGCGAAGGGCCTGAAGGTCGGGGGCGATCCGCGCAGCATCACCCAGCTGCGAGTCGACGTGCTCTGCGACCTGATGCTGAACGGTGAGACCTCGATCCCGGGCGCAACCACGGGCATCCGGGGCCGGGTGCACGTCATGGTTCCGGCCATGACACTGCTCGGCGTGGGCGAGGAGCCGGCGATCCTCCGCGGCTACGGCCCGATCGACCCGGTGACCGCGGCCAGGCTCACGGCGGATGCCACGTCGTGGCGCCGCATCCTGACCGACCCGATCACGGGTCGCATCCTGCAGCTGAGCCCCACCGACTACCGGCCCACCCAGGAGATGCGCGATCACGCGACGCTGGTGCATCCGTACTGCGTGTTCGGCGGCTGCGCCGACGACTCCGTCGATGCAGACATCGACCACACCCGCGACTTCGCGGGCGGCGGGCTCACCGAAGACGAGAACCTCGCACCGCTCTCGCCCACCCACCACCGGGTGAAGCACCACACCCGATGGCAGATCGAACAAGGAGAAGACAACACCCTCATCTGGACCTCACCCGCCGGCCTCGTCTACGTCTTCGAACCCCAGGGTGTGATGCGGCCCGCGCCGAAGGCGCTCGTCGACGCGGTCGCGAAGACCACACCGAGGGAGGTGACCGCAGAAGAACCCTGCCCCTTCTGAGAATTCTCTCGGCTGCGCACACTTGCAATGCGCGCCGTCGCGAACTAGCGTCGCGCTCGACCCGCCTCATGCAGAACGCGTGGGCATGAGCAGAAGCAGAAGAGGGAGTCGAACGATGGCGACGATTGTTCAGTATTCACGTCTCGGAGGGCCAGACGTTCTGGAGGTCGTCGAAGTTCCGATTCCGACTGTGACGCCGGGGCAGGTGCTCGTCGAGGTGCAGGCCATCGGGGTGAACCCGATCGACTCCAAGCTGCGCTCGGGCAAACGGCCGACGCCTCCGATCGACGCGCCGCGGCGCGTGGGGTCGGATGCGTCGGGCGTGGTTCTCGAGGTCGGTTCCGGGGTCGACGGCTGGGCCGTCGGCGACGAGGTCATCGTTCAGGGCGCCACCGGCGCCTACGCGAGCCACCTTGTGCTCGAGCCCTCCACCCTCGTGCGAAAGCCATCGGTGTGGACGTGGTCGCAGGCCGCGGCCGTCGGCATTCCCGTGTCGACGGCGTACCAGGCGCTCCGCTCGCTCGGCGTGGGCGAGGGAACCCGCCTGCTCATCCACGGCGGAACGGGCGGCGTCGGTCAGGCCGCCGTTCAGTTCGCGGTGGCCTGGGGTGCTACGGTGTTCGCCACCGCGAGCCCGTCGAACCACGCTCGGCTCGTCGAGCTGGGTGCCGTGCCCCTGAGCTACGGCGACGGTCTCGTCGAGCGCGTGCGGGAGGCGGCGCCCGACGGAATCGACGTCGTGCTCGACGGGGCCGGCACTGACGAGGCGCTCCAGGCCTCCCTCGACCTGGTGACCGATCGCTCTCAAATCGGCACCATCGTCGCCGGAGCACGTGCTGCCGAGCTGGGCATCCGCGCCTGGTCGGGTGGAAGCCCGGTTCCGCTCACCGAGGAGGAGCTGCGGCTGCGCTCCGAAGGAGTTCCCGCGGCGATCGAGCTCGCGTCGCAGGGACAGTTCGACGTCGAGGTCTCGGAGCGTTTTCCGCTGGCCCGCGCCGCCGACGCGCAGCGCCTCAGCGAAGAGGGCCACACCCGCGGAAAGATCGTGCTCATCCCTTAGCGGATCTTCGCATTGAACGGTCACGGGGTGCCGACGCGCGGCGATGCCTGGGCAGTCCAGAGCGGATCGACGTCTGCAAGACGTTGGAACGGTTCAACTATGAGCGCTCACAATTTTGATCATTGCTGTCTCATAACGCATACCCTATGGTCATTGTTACCGCTCACATCGTGCACCATCGAGCGCTTCTGAATTGACCTGGTACCTCAGCAACGTTGCTGTCGACAAAAGGAAAGAACTATGACCGGCGTCATCTCGCGAACTCGTCTTCGCACGCCTCTCGCCCTCGCACTCTCCACCGTTCTGGCCCTCGGGCTGTCGACGGGAGCGCCCCAGCTCGTCGCGGCCGAGCCCGTCGCCTCCGGGGCCCTCGACGCAGCCAAGGTGCTCGACCTGACGTTCGACGGCTCGCTGTCCGACTCGAGCACGCGCGCCGGCAACGCCACGATGCAGAAGGGCACCGAGAAGTACGACTCCGGAATCGACGGGCAGGCCTTCTCGTTCGACGGGTCGAATGCGATCAACCTCGGAACCGACTCGGCACTGCAGCCGAAGGACCTCACGGTCTCGTTCTGGTTCAAGCCGAACGGCGCGATGTCGGGCGAGCAGGTGTTCGCCTGGAGCAAGACCGTGTACAACTCGGATGGCTGGTACCTCACCTCGGAGGGTGCCGGCACCCCGCTCGCTCTCTCGATCGGGCCCTCGGGTGGGCAGCCGTACAAGGTGGTCGTTCAGTCTCCCCGCTCCGACTTCTTCCCGTCCGGGGCGTGGACGCACGTGGTGGCAAGCTACGACAGCGCCACGAAGAAGGTCGATTTCTACCGCAACGGAGTGCGGCAGGTCGCAACGATCTCCACTCCCGTGTCGTCGGCGGCATCGGGCGTACTCGGCTCCGAGAACACCTCGGTCAAGACCCTCGGCTTCAACGGCCCGATCTACAACGGCGGACACGTGGCGGGACTGGTCGACGACTACTCGCTCTACAGCGCGGTCGCCACGATCGACGATGTCGTGACGCTGACGCAGAAGAACGACTCCGCATTCGACCCCCAGACGATCGCTCAGGCGGCGCTCGATGCGGTGACCGTCCCCGCCCAGTCGGCGACATCCTTCACACTGCCGGTCGAAGCATCCGATGGAACCCGCTTCGCCTGGTCGTCGTCGAACCCTGAGCGCATTTCGGTCGACGGAGCCACAGCCACCGTCGTGCGTGGCGATGATGCGGCGACCGTTGTTCTCACCGCGTCGGCCACCTACGGATCGGGCGCCCCCGTGTCGAAGACGTTCGAGGTGGTCGTGCCGACCGACGCATCCGCCGAATCGCCGTTCCTCGACGCGACGGGGCTCGATCAGGTACTGCTCGAAGATCCCTACCTCGTCAACGGCAACCAGAAGATGATCGACTACCTGCTGAGCCTCGACCCCGAGAAGTTCCTCAACGGTTTCTACACACAGGCGGGCCTGCCCGTGACGGCCGATCCCTACGGCGGATGGGAGCGCACGAGCGGCGTCCGTTTCCAGGGCCACTTCTTCGGGCACTACATCTCGGCCCTGTCGCAGTCGTATTCGACGACCACCGACGCGACAACCAAGGCGGCGCTCCTCGCCAAACTCACGACCGCGGTCAGCGGTCTCAAGAAGGCGCAGGATGCCTATGCCCAGGTCGATCCCGCGAACGCCGGCTACGTGGCTCCCTTCTCGGTGAACCTGCTTCCGGGCGGTGGCGACGGACTGCTCGTTCCCTTCTACAACCTGCACAAGATCGAGGCGGGGCTGCTCGACGCCCACAAGTACGCCCCCGCGGATGTGTCGGCGGATGCGCTGGCGGTGGCGAGCGGATTCGGCACCTGGGTCACGAACTGGGCAGACCGACAGTCGAACCCCGGCGCTCTGCTGAACACCGAGTACGGCGGAATGAACGAGGCGCTCTACTCGCTCTACGCCATCACCGAGGATCCGACCCACAAGCGCGCGGCGGAGTACTTCGACGAGGTGACGCTCTTCCAGCAGCTGGCCGCCGGTCAGGACGTGCTGAACGGAAAGCACGCGAACACCACCATCCCCAAGCTCATCGGAGCGCTCAAGCGCTACACCGTGTTCACCGAGAATCCGAACCTCTACGCCACGCTGACCGAGACGGAGAAGGCGAACCTCGGCATGTACCGCACCGCGGCCGAGAACTTCTGGCAGATGGTCGTCGACGACCACACTTACGCCAACGGCGGCAACAGCTACTCGGAGCACTTCCACGAAGCCGACACCCTCTACCAGTACGGCACGAGCGGATCGACCACCGGGTACGGCGAGAACAGCACCTCGGAGGGCTGCAACGAGTACAACATGCTCAAGCTCTCGAAGGCTCTCTTCCAGGTCGAACCCGACGTGAAGTACGCCGACTTCTACGAGTCGACCTACATCAACACCATCCTCGCCTCGCAGAACCCCGAGACCGGAATGATGACCTACTTCCAGCCCCAGGCGGCGGGCTACGCCAAGGTGTTCGGGCGCGAACTCGACGAGTTCTGGTGCGACCATGGCACCGCCACCGAGAGTTTCACGAAGCTCGGTGACTCGATCTACTTCACGAAGGACTCCACCGTCTACGTCAACCAGTTCCGGTCGTCCGTGTTCACCTCCGACGCGCAGAACCTCCGGCTCCGGCAGGTGGCCGACGTGCCCTCGAGTGACACGGTCTCCCTGACCGTCGAGTCCATCGATGGCGGCGCCCTTCGCGACGGAACGACCCTGAAGCTCCGGGTGCCTGCGTGGGTCGCTTCGACCCCGACCCTCACGGTCAACGGATCGCCCGTCGATGTCGCGACGATCACGTCAGATGGTTACGCCGTTCTGCCTGTCTCCGCCGGTGATCAGGTCAGCTACGTGATTCCCGCGTCGGTGACCGTCGACAACAACACCGAGAACAAGGACTGGGTCGCGTTCAAGTACGGCCCCGTGCTTCTCGCGACCGAGCTCAACCGCAACAACGTCGACGCCGACTATGTGGCCGGCGTGCTCGTGCGCATGAGCCAGGCCGACAAGTCGGTGAGCAACGACATCGTCGTTCCGGATGCGACGGCATTCAGAGACGACATCGCCCACAACCTCGTGCGGCTTGACGATGGTGCCAACAACAACGGCCTTACGACGATGCGCTTCGCTCTGCAGGGAACGGACGCCGCATCGGCCGCACTCGTCTTCGAGCCGTATTACAGCCTCTACAACGCGCGTTACGCCACCTACATGAACCTGATCGAGCCCGACTCGGCGCAGGCCCAGGCTCTGATCCGCCAGAACAAGGAGCAGCTGCGGGTCGACGAGACGACGATCGATTCGCTCACTTCGTTCGACAACAACAACAGCGAGGCCGACAAGAACTACCGCTTCGCCAAGTCCGGCGTCGGGGTGCACCTCGGCCAGGGCTACCGAGACGGGCAGAGGGCCACCGACGCGTTCTTCCAGTACGAGATGATCGTCGATCCGTCGCTGCCGAAGAACTACCTCGGGGTCCGCTACTTCGGAGGTGACAATGGGCGCACGTTCGATATCTACCTCAACGACGTTCTGCTGAAGAACGAGCGCGTGACGAATGCCAATGGATCCAGCTCGTGGTACATCCAGTACGACGAGATTCCGGCCTCCGTGCTGGCTTCCATCGAGGCAGAGGACAGCTACAAGCGCGATCAGAGCGGTGCCTACGTGCTCGACGCGCAAGGCGAGAAGATCCCCGTCGTGACTGTTCGATTCCAGGGAAACGGATCGAGCTACGTGGGCGGCGTATTCGGCGTCTACACCGCATCCGATACCTCATTCGCCACCGAGTCGGATCTGGCGGGCCTGTCGTTCGAGGGCGGCAGCCTGACCCCGCAGCTGGCGGGTGGCGTCTACTCCTACAGGGTGAGCGTGCCCGAGGGCGCGACGACCGCGACGTTCGATGCCGACCCCGCCGTGCCGAGCGGCCTCGTCTTCGTGGGCGACGTGCTCATCGACGACTCGCTGCCTCGCACCGTGGCTCTCGCAGAGAATGGACCGACCACCCTGACCCTGCGTGCCAGTGCGCAGGACCACGTGACGATGTCGACCTACGACATCACCATCACTGCAGATGCGGCACCTCCCGTCGAGGCCGCCGTCCTGGAACTCGACTCGACCGAGCTTCGGGCCGGTGGCAGTTTCACCCTGAGCGGCACCGGCTTCGACCCCGACGAGAAGGTGACCGTGCAGTTGTTCTCCGAGCCGGTCACGTTGGCCGAGGTGCAGAGCGACGGTGCGGGCGCGTTCACGGGAACATTCATCGTGCCTGCCGAGCAGCCGGTGGGAGCGCACACCCTGCGCGCCACGGGTGAACGCTCCGGCATCATCGGAGAGGCGGCCGTCACCGTGCTGGCTCCGACGGTTCCCGATCCGGGCACGGACCCGGGCCCTGGTCCGACTCTGCCCGGCTCGGGTGGATCGCCCTGGATCGTCGTTCCACCGGCGGACGCGGCCGGCGCCGGAACGGACGACACGATGCTTCCGGCGACGGGGCTTTCCGTCGACCAGAATCTCTGGGGGTCGGCCCTCCTCGCGCTTCTCGCGGGCGCGGCACTCCTGATCCCGGCCCGGCGTCGGCGGTCGGCGAGGGCCTAGCTCGGGGGCGGTGGTCTCGATACGGTCGCGGGGCGACCTACTCGACCGGCGCATCCATGTTGCGCCGATCGAGTAGCGGTCGCGAGGAACGAGCACCGCGTATCGAGATCACCGGGCCGCCGCGAGCGAGAACAAGGCGGGCGCCGGGCCCGTGCCATCGACGAGGTCGGCAAGGATGCGTCCGATCGACGGGGTGAACTTGAACCCGTGGCCCGAGAAGCCCGCGCCGACGGAGACGGGTCCGACGCTGTCGACGACGAAATTCGAGTCGGGGGTCGTCGTGTACGTGCAGCTGATCTCGACGAAGTCATCCGGGTCGGCGCCCGGAAGCCACTCTCGCGCGTAGCGCCGAAGCGCCGCCAGCTGGGCCGGCTCCGAGACGAACGTGCGCGCATCCGGGTCGACCACCGCGCCCACGCCGTGCCATCCGGCCTTCACGCCCTGGCCCGGAGTGAACATGCCATAGACGCCCGAGTACCAGTAGTCGTATGACGGGTCGACAGGGTTCGGAGCGTGATTGAAGCCGGGCCAGGTCAGCGTCGTGTCGCGCACGGCGAAGTGCGCGGGCTGCTCCTGCGTCACGACGAGCCGCGGCAGCGCGATGGAGGGCACAGACGAACCGAGCAGTTTCGACGTCCAGGCGCCGAGCGTCACGACCACCCGCCGCGCGTCGAGTGTCTCGACGGCGCCGGCCGGCTCGCCGGAAATGGGATCGACAGGCTGCACGTCGACGAGCACCGATTCGTCCGACACGACCCGGATGGCGACGACCCGAGAGTGGTGCCGAACCACGGCGCCGCGGGCGGCCGCGGCCCGCTGCAGGGCCGACACCGCGGCATCCGCATCGAGCCTGCCGGCCTGCGGAGTGAAGAGCACTCGACCATCGAAGCGGATGCCCGGCCAGCGTTCGCCCGCCTCCTCCGGTGTGAGGAATGACGCGTCGAAACCGTACGTCGGCAACGCCGACGCCACGGCATCGAAGGCCGGGTTCGCGCCGTGGTTCGCGAGCCCGACCTGGTCGAGAACGGTAACGCCCGACTCGGCCTCGAGCTCGCGCCACAGCGGCAGCGCCTCGTGCAGCAGCGACAGGTAGGTGTCTTCGCCGTAGCTGAGGTTGAAGTTGCGCGACGCCCCGTGCGAGGCGCCCTGGGTGTGCCCGGGGCCGAAGCGCTCGAGCAGCGTCACCTCGCGTCCCCGGCGGGCGAGCTGCCAGGCGGCGGCGGAGCCCATGGCCCCGCCGCCCACCACGACGACGTCGGCGCGCGTGACCACTAGGCCGAGGCCAGCGCCGCGGTCGAACGAGAAGGCACCGGCGGCAGTCCGAGCGTCTCGTGCAGGGTGGCGTTCTCGTCGTAGTCGGTGCGGTACACGCCGCGCTCTTGCAGCTCGGGAATCACCCGGTCGACGAACTCGTCGAGGCCGGTCGGGTTGGTGTTCCCCACGATGACGAAGCCGTCCGAGGCGTCCTCCTGCACGTGCCGGTTGATCGTCTCGGCGACCTCGACCGGCGTGCCCACGAAGGTGTGCTTCGCGGCGAACGAGATCACGAGCTCGCGGATCGACCAGCCGGATGCCGCGGCCTGTTCGCGCCACGCGTTCGCCGTGGCAATCGGGTCAGTGTGCACGTGGGCCCGGCCCTTCGCCCCGCCCTCCGCCGTGACGACGGGATCGATCGACGGCAGCGGCCCCTCGACGTCGTAGCTCGAGAGATCGGTGTTCCACACCTGCTCCAGGAACGAGATGGCCGTCTGCGGGCTCACCTGCAGGCGGGAGATCTCGCGCGACCGCTCCCGTGCCTCGGCGTGCGTGTCGCCGAGAATGAAGGTGGCGGCGGGCAGGATCTTGAGCGAATCGCGGGGGCGACCCACCGCATCCAATCGCCCTTTCACGTCGTCGTAGAACGCGCGACCGGCCTCGTAGTCGGCGTGCCTCGAGAAGATGACATCGGCCGAACTGGTCGCGAAGTCGCGGCCGTCGGGCGAATCGCCGGCCTGCACGATCACCGGATGCCGCTGCGGGCTGGGCGGGAGGGTGGCGTAGCCGGTCACGTCGAACTGCGGCCCGTGGTGGTCGACGAGCCCGAGACCGGAGGTGCGCACGAACTCGCCCGACTCCGTGTCGGCCACGATCGCGTCGTCGGCCCAGCTGTCCCAGAGCTGCGACGAGACGTCGAAGAACTCCTGCGCTCGGCTGTAGCGGTCGGCGAGGTCGAGGAACTGTCCGCGGCGGAAGTTCGCCCCGTGGAACGCATCCGACGTCGTGACGATGTTCCAGCCCGCGCGTCCCCGGCTCAGGTGGTCGAGCGTGGAGAGCTGGCGGGCCAGTTCGTAGGGCTCGTTGAAGGTCGAGCTCAGCGTTCCGACGAGCCCGATGTGAGACGTGACCCCGGCGAGGGCCGCCAGGATCGCGAGCGTGTTCGGGCGCCCGACCACGTCGAGGTCGTGGATGAGGCCGCGCGTCTCGCGCAGCCGCAGCCCCTCGGCCAGGAACAGGAAGTCGAACTTGCCTCGCTCGGCGTTCTGGGCGAAGTGGCGGAACGACGAGAACGCGATCTGGCTCCGGCTTCTCTCGTCGCTCCACACCGTGGTGTTGTTCACGCCGGGAAAGTGGGCGGCGAGATGGATCTGCTTGGCGGGCTTCTGGGTGCTCATCGGTGTGCGCTTTCGATCAGTTCTGCGGCGTAGCGGTTGCTCGGGCGCGCCAACTCCAGGCGCTCGCGCAGCGACGACGCGGATGCCGGCCGCTCGAGCACACCCGTCTCGGCGAGCACGGGCACGACGTCGCGCGTGATGCGCTCGAGGTCGAGCGGCAGTCGGGCGGGGCGTAGGCGCACGCCGGTGATGCCGGCCTGCTGCCAGCGCAGCAGCTGCGCGGCCACGTTCTCGGCGGTGTCGGCGAGAATCACGGCGTCGGATGCGTAGGGCGACCCGTGCAGGTCGTCGAGCGCCGCGAGGGCGGCGACGGCCGACTCGTGCGTCTCCTCGATGAGCACCACGGCCTCGGTCCAGACGCGCAGGGCTTCGGGAGCACGGCGTTCGACCGTCAGCTCCGCGTCGCCGAGTTCGCCGAGGATCTGCTCGAGGTGCTCGTCGGAGTGCGGCGTGATGCCCACGATGTCGGCCTGGGCGACGGCGAGCTCATAGGGCACCGTCTGGTGGGCCAGAACGAAGACGACGGGCTGGCCCTGGGGCGAGCGAGGCACGATCGACGGCCCCTTCACGCTGAAGTTCTCACCCTCGAAGTCGACGTAGTGCAGCCGGTCGCGGTCGATGAAGCGGCCCGTCGGCACGTCGCGGATCACCGCGTCGTCCTCCCAGCTGTCCCAGAGGCGGCGGGCCACCTCGATGGCATCGGCGGCCTCGCCGAACAGGCTGCGGATGAGCGCGGTCTGCTGCTCGTCGGTGCCGCTCGCCGCGCGTGCCGGGTCGAGCACCGGGATCTCGCGGCGGCCCACGTGGGCGGCCTCGTGGGAGCGGCCGGAGACCTGCACCCGCCATCCGGCCCAGCCCTCTGAGACGTGGTCGAGGGTCTGGATGCCCGTGGCCGTGTGGAACGGCTCGGTGTGCGTGGTGGTCACGGTCGGCACGATGCCGATGCCGGGCACCTGCGCCGCGATGGTGTTGGCGAGGAGCAGCGCGTCGAGCCGGCCGCGCACCTCGTCACCGCGCAGCTCGAAGGGACCGTACCCGCTGGTCTGCAGGCCGAAGGAGTCCTCGATGGTGACGAGGTCGATGCCGGCGGCCTGCGCCTCGACGACGAGCGAGACCCAGTAGTCGTGGTCGAACAGCGCTTCAGGCCGGGCGGTGGCGTCGCGCCAGGCCGCGGGATGCCAGCCGGCCCCGTCGAGCGCGACGCCGAGGTGGAACGGGGTGCGGCTCATCGCGCGTCGCCGTGCGGTGCGGCGGTCGGGCGCAGCGGCGTCTTCTCGCCGGCCTCGATGCCGATGGGCAGCCGGTTCTCGGCGGGAGGCAGCGGGCAGGTCGCGAACTCGGTGTAGGCGCAGGGCAGGTTCGTGGCCCTGTTGAAGTCGACGGTCACGCGGCCCGAGGCATCCGGTGCGTCGATCTGCAGCGAGCGGTTGGCGGCGTAGGTCGTGACCCCGCTGGTGGCGTCGGTGAAGAGCACGAACAGCGCCCCGGGCGTGGGGCCGTTGAAGGCCGTGAGCGAGAGGCTCTCGCCGCCCAGCTCGAACTCGATCACGCCGGGGGAGTCGTAGACGTGCTCGAGCCCCTCGGCGACCGAGCCCACGGTCACCGGCTTCGGTGCATCGAACGCACGGAACGTGCCCTCGGCCACCCAGCTGCGGTTCGCCGGGTATACCGGCGTGCCCGCGTACTCGACGCGGGTCGGGTGCGATGGATGCCGCGGGCGCACGATGTCGGCGCCGCCGCGGCGGGCCACCTCCAACTCGGCGTCGCCGGAGATCACCGTGACGCCGCCGCGCTCGGGGATGACGCCGAACTCGTATGTGACGCGGTCCGGGCTGCCGGCGATGGTCCGCCCGTCGACCACGATCCGCTCTCCGTCTGAGAGTGTCACGACGGGACCGGCGGCCGACGTCGACCACTCGCCCGGCGCATCCGGGTATCTCGTAGGCGTCTCGTCGAGCCAGTTCAGGCTCGTGACAGCGAGAAACCCGTGCGGGTCGGCGCGGTTCTTCTCGTGGGCGTCGTGCCACGCCTGCCACTCGGCGGTGAAATCGATTGTGTCTGCAGCTGTACTCATGGCAGTCACGCTACGAGTGCGTGTGCGACGTGATGCGATGGGTCCGACATAGAAGGTCACGCACGAAACAGGGCGTAACGCGGCTTGACTGCAGTGCCCGTTCAGACCGTCTCAGATCACCCAGTGCGGGCCGACCGTTGGGGCGACCGGCGCCTCGCGAGCGGGCTTCGTGAGGTTCAGGTGGCCTCGCAGGGTCTTCGCGTCGTAGCCCTCGTGCACGAGGCCGCGGCGCACCAGCTCGGGAACCACCTGATGCGCGAACGCGTCGAACTGCTCGTGCAGGAACGCGCTCTGGATGGCGAAGCCGTCGGCGGCGCTGGCGCGGAACCAGGTCTCGAGGTGATCGGCGATGTCGACGGCCGACCCCACGACGAGCGGAGCCGCGATGGCCTGCGCCACCACGAGGTGCCGGTAGGTGATCGGCCGCGCGCCGCCGACCGAGCGCCCGGAGCGCGACTCGACGACCTCGAGCAGGCGCTGCCCCACCGCGTTGAAGCGTTCGGCGGTCGCGAGCGACACTGCTTCGTCGAGACCGCGTTCGAGCAGGGGCAGGCCCACGGAGCGCAGGAGCGCGGCCGTCGACCTGTTCGCCGGCAGTCCGAGCGACTGCGCCCGGGGGCTGCCGTCGTCGAGGGGCACGAGCGCTACGAGCTCGTCGTAGATCGCGAAGGCCGCCTGTCGCGTCTCGCCCACGATGGGCAGGATGGGCGCGATGATCGTGATGTCGCCGGGTGCCCGCCCGGCCGCCGTCGCGCGGAGGCCCGCCTCGCGATAGAACTTCACCGCGTCTCCGAGGCTCGACGGCGCCACGATGTGGATGTCGGCGTGCGCGGCCGCGAACTCCCGGGCGCGAACCGAGACGCCCGCGTGCACCACGGGGATCTGCCCCTGCACGGGGCGCAGCGCGTTGAGCGGCCCGGCCACGCTGAACCGCCTGCCCTCGTGGTCGACCGGATCCACCCGCGAGTGGTCGACCAGGATGCCGCGTTTCGCGTCGGCCACCACCGCGTCGTCGTCCCAGCTGTCCCAGAGGCTGCGCAGCAGCCGCACGTACTCGACCCCGGTCTCGAAGCGGTTGTCGTCGGGGCCGCCGGCATCCGTTCTGCCGAAATTCGCACCGGCCCTCGGGTCGGTTCCCACGGTCAGGTTGAGGCCGAAGCGCCCGCCGCTGAGGCGGTCGATGGATGCCGCGGCCCGGGCGATCGCGTAGGGCTCGGAATGCGCGGTGCTGGCCGTGGCGATCAGGCCGATGCGGTTCGTGACGGCGGCGAGGTACGCGGCCGAGCTGAACGGATCGATGCGCGCCAGGAGCGAGGGTTCCGTGTACTCGAGGTCGGAGCTCGACGACAGCCAGTCGCCCAGGAAGAGGAAGTCGAGGCCGGCCTTCTCGGCTGTGCGGGCGAGGCGTTTGAGCGCCGCCGGGTCGTTCGCCGGGTTCCTGTGGGCGCCGGGATACCTCCATCCGGAGGGGAACGCCCCGAGCGTGCGCACCATCGCCCCGAGAACCAGCTGTCCATCGCGTTCGAACATGCGGACAGGCGTGGGCGTGGTCATGCGACGACCATAAGCGCGGAGACGGGGAACGCCGAGGGCCGATGACACATGGCGTAAAGCAGCGACGGGGTCGGGCGCATTGTCCGTACGATCGCTGCATGACTCACGCCCGCTTCGACCACATCACCCGTGCCGAGCTGAGCATTCCCTCGAGCCGCAAGTGGAGCCTGCACCCCGGAACCATCGGAGCCTGGGTGGCCGAGATGGACTTCGGAACGGCGCCGCAGGTGACCCGCGCGCTGCACCAGGCCATCGACGACGGCAACCTGGGCTATCTGGCCCCGGCGACCTCGCACGAGATGGGCAAGGCCACCGCGGCCTGGCACCGCGACGAGTACGGCTGGGATTTCCCGTGGCAGAACGTGCACGCCGTCTCCGACGTGATGGCCGCGCTAGAGGTGGCCATCACCAAGTTCTCGCCATCCGGAACGGGAGTCATCATCCCCACGCCGGCGTACATGCCGTTCCTCAGCTTCGTTCCCACGCTGGGCCGCGAGGTGTTCGAGGTTCCCGGCGTCGTGAACGCCGACGGCCGCTGGCAGCACGACCTCGCGGGGCTCGAGGCGGCCTTCCGCGCCGGCGCCCGCACCCTCATCCTCTGCAACCCGCAGAACCCCACCGGAACGGTACTCACGCGCGACGAGCTCGAGGCCATCGCCCGCATCGTCGACCGGCACAACGGGCGTGTGTTCGCCGACGAGATCCATGCGCCCCTGCGCTACGACGGCGTCGCGCACATTCCCTACGCGTCGCTGTCCGAGACCACGGCGCGGCACACGATCACGTCGACGTCGGCATCCAAGGCCTGGAACCTGCCCGGCCTGAAGACCGCACAGCTGATCACCTCGAACACGTCCGACGAGGAGCTCTACCAGACCTTCGGGTTCGCGGTCATGCACGGCGCTGCGACCCCGGGCGTGATCGCCGCGACCGTCGCCTACACCGAGGGGCGCGAGTGGCTGGGCGAGGTCGTCGACTACCTCGACGGCAACCGCCGGCTTCTCGCGGAGCTGCTCGACGAGCACCTGCCCGAGGTGCGCTACACGATCCCGGATGCGACGTACATCGCCTGGCTCGATTGCTCCGATCTGCAGATCGACGGCTCGGTCGCCGACTTCTTCCGCCTCGAGGCGGGCGTCACCCTCACCGACGGATCCCTCTGCGGCCGCGGCTACGAGGGGTACGCGCGTCTCATCTTCGCCATGCCCCGACCCATCCTCGAGCAGGCCGTGCTCGACATGGCGCACGCCGTGCGCCGATGTCTCAGCCCCTCCGCCCAAGAAAGCAGTGTTCTGTGACCGATGCCACCCCGCCCTCGACCGACATCGCCCCGCCCGAATACGACTGGCAGGGCTACGCCTTCGACACGCGCCAGGTGCACGCCGGCGAGTACGACGACCTCAACGCCGGAGCCCGCGTCTCGCCCATCGCGATGACCGCCGGCTACCGCTTCGACTCCTTCGACGATGCCCGAGACCGGTTCTCCGGAGACGCCGACGGGCTCATCTACTCCCGGCAGCGCAACCCCTCGGGAGCCGTGGCCGAGAAGCGCATCGCCTCGCTGGAAGGCGGCTCGGAGGCCATCGTCGTCTCGTCGGGGCAGGCCGCGATCACCGCAGCCCTGCTCGCGCTCGCGGAGAACGGCGAGCGCATCGTGTCGACCGCCAGCATCTACAGCGGAACGCGGGTGCTCTTCGGTCGCAGCTTCGCCCGCTTCGGCGTCTCCGTCGACTACGTGTGGAACACGGCCGACGACGACGAGTGGGATCGCGTCATCCAGCCGAACACGAAGGCGATCTTCACCGAGACCATCCCCAATCCCAAGAACGACATCGTCGACATCGACCAGGTCGCCCGCGTGGCCGCCCGGCACGGCATCCCGCTCGTGGTCGACAACACCATCGCGTCGCCCTACGTGATCCGCCCGATCGAGCACGGCGCCGCCGTCGTGGTGCACTCGTCGACGAAGTTCCTCTCCGGCCATGGCGCGGGGCTCTCCGGGGCGATCGTCGATGGAGGCACGTTCGACTGGGCCGCCTCGGAGAGGCGCTATCCGCTGCTGACCGAACCCCAGACATCCGGTGGCAGATCGCTGCTCGAGCGCTACGGCCGCACCGGCTACGCGCGGCTCGCCCGCGAGGCCGTGGTCAACGACATCGGGCCGGCGCTGTCGCCCTTCAACTCGTTCCTGCTGCACCAGGGAATCGAGACCCTGTCTCTGCGCATGGAACGGCACCTCGACAGTTCGGTCACGATCGCCCGCTGGCTCGAGCAGCACCCGAAGGTCGAGAGCGTCGACTTCGCCGGGCTGGAATCCAATCCGGCGTACGAGCTGGCGCAGCGCCTGTACGGCGGCCGCACCGGGTCGGTCTTCGCCGTGACCGTGCGCGGGGGAGCAGCCGGGGCGCGGAGCTTTCTCGACGGTCTGCGGGTGATCTCCCGCATGACGAACATCGGCGACGTGAGGTCGATGGCGCTGCATCCCGCCACCACGACGCACATCTCGTTCACCGAGGAGCTGCGGCAGAGGCTCGGGATCACCCCCGGGCTCATCAGGCTGTCGATCGGCATCGAAGACGTGAACGATCTGATCGCCGACCTCGACCAGGCGCTCGCCCGCGTCGCCGTTCCCTGAGCCTGTCGAAGGGAATCTCAGCGGACGTACCCTTCGACAGGCTCAGGGAACGGATCTAGGTGTACATCAGCGAGCCCGGCGTCGTGAGCTTCTCGCCGGTCTCGAGAAGCGTCTTGAGGCCGGAGAGGATCATCGGCCAGCCGCCGTACAACTCTTCGTTCGCGCCCTCGCGCAGTTCGTCGTGGGTCACGACGAGTCGGCACGAGTCTCCGACCTGCTCGATCTCCCACGTGATGCGGGTGGTGCCCTCGGACGCGACCTCGTCGCTCCACCTGGCCACCATCGACTGCACCAGCTTGCGAGGCGGATCGACCACGAGGTTCACCCCGTCGCCGAGCGGCGCGTTCGCCTTGGGATTGGTCTGCGTGTAGCTCGACCCCTCGGTGAAGTCCGACTCGATGCGGTTGCCGAAGCTGTACACGCTGCGCATCTCGGGGTCGGTGATCGCCTGCCACAGGCGCTCCGGCGTCGTGCGGATGTAGATCTCGAATACCTTCTCCATGGTTCTCTCCAGTTCTGTCTTGAGGTCGCTGAGGGCGGCCGTCCAGGGTTCCGCGTACTTGCTCGTCCACCGGTCGTGTACGAGCCGGATGGGCACGGGATTGAGGAAGTGCAGCTTCTCGCGGCCTCGTCGTCGAGCGATCACGAGCCGGGCCTCCTCGAGGATTCCCAGGTGTTTCATCACGCCGAAGCGGCTCATGTCGAACCGCGCCTCGAGTGCGCCCAGGGTCTGACCGTCTTCGATGAAAAGCGCGTCGAGGATCGCCCGCCGCGTGGGGTCTGCCAGAGCCCGGAACACCTCGTCCATGTCGTCAAAAATAGGTGACTATATGGTCACCTGTCAACGAATCCCTTCGATTGCTACGCTCGGTCAGGTGATCCGTCCAATGCCCGTCGACCCGCTCGACACGGCGGAACTGCACGACTTTCTGGCGGAGGCCGACCTCACGACGGCCGGGCTGGATGCGCGGGGCGCGCGTTACTGGATCGTGCGGGGGGAGCGGGGCGAGATCGTCGGCAGCACCGGCTTCGAGCGGTCGCCCTCGGCGCCGGACGCCCTGATCCGCAGCGTGGCCGTCGCGTCGGCCGTTCGATCGTGCGGACTCGGAAGCGAGTTGGCGCGGTTCGCCCTCGATGCGGCACGCGCCGCGGGCGTCGAGCGCGCCTGGCTGTTCAGTCGGCGCTCCGGCCCGTTCTGGCAGAAGCTCGGCTTCGAGCGCGTGTCGACCGCGTCGTTGGCCGCGGCTCTCGGCGAGACGGCCCAGGTCGCGCTCTTCCGGCAGACCGGGCAGCTCGACCGCGAGGTCGCCTGGAAGCGCGCCGTTCACATTCGGTAACACGAATTGGTCGGCCGGTTCGGGCTCGGCCACACTGGGGAGCACCTGAAGTTGCGCGGTGCTGTGCAATGTCGTCTGCACCACCGAGCCCGGGGAACCCCATGATCGCCATCACCGACGTCACCAAGACGTTCGGCCGCGCAGACCGCCGGGTCACCGCGCTCGACAACGTAAGCCTCGCGGTCGAGCGGGGTGAGATCTTCGGTGTCGCCGGCCAGAGCGGGGCGGGCAAGAGCACGCTCATCCGCACCGTCAACCTGCTCGAGCGCCCCGACTCGGGAAGCATCGAGGTCGACGGACGCGTTCTGACGAGCCTCGGCGCCGCTGAGCTGCGCAGTGCACGTCGAGGCATCGGCATGATCTTCCAGCACTTCAACCTGCTCACCAGCCGCACCGTGCAGGGCAACGTCGAGCTCGCCCTCGAGATCGTGGGCGTCGATGTGCGCGAGCGTCGCCGCCGGGCGGCGGAGATCCTCGACCTCGTCGGCCTGTCGAGCAAGGCCTGCGTTTACCCGGGCCAGCTCTCGGGCGGCCAGAAGCAGCGCGTCGGCATCGCCCGGGCGCTCGCGGCGAAACCGTCGGTGCTGCTCAGCGACGAGGCGACGAGCGCCCTCGACCCCGAGACGACCCGATCGATTCTCGCGCTGCTCAAGACGATCAACTCCGAGCTCGGACTCACCGTGCTGCTCATCACCCACGAGATGGATGTCGTCAAGACGATCTGCGACTCGGCCGCGCTTCTCGAGGGCGGCCGGGTCACAGAGACCGGCAACCTCGTCGACCTCATCCGCACTCCTGGTTCGCGTCTCGCCCGCGACCTGTTCCCGCTCGGCGAGGTGCACACGCCCGCCGGCCACACCGTCGTCGACATCACCTTCAGCGGCGGCCTGGCCGACCGGCCGGTGATCGCCCAGCTGGCACGGGTGCACGGACTCGACGTCAGCATCCTCGGCGCCGCCGTCGAGACCATCGGCGGCAACCAGGCCGGGCGCACGCGGCTCGCCCTCCCCGGCGCGCGCGACGACATCGACAGGGCGCTCGCCGACCTGCGCGGCCAGGGCCTTCTCGTCGAGGTCGTCGGAGGTGCGGACGCATGATCGATCCCTCCGCTCCCGGATTCTGGTCAGACCTGTTCCAGGTGCTCCTGATCGGCACCGGCCAGACCCTCTACATGGTCGGGGTCGCGCTGCTCGTGACGATCATCGTGGGCCTGCCCCTCGGAATCCTGCTGGTCGGCACGGAGAAGGGCGGCCTCTTCTCGGCGCCCTTCGGCTCGCGCCGCGCAGGCGTCGTCATCAACCGGATTCTCGACTTCGTCGTCAACCTCGGCCGCAGCGTGCCGTTCATCATCCTGATGATCGCGGTCATCCCGTTCACCCGCCTCATCGTCGGCACGTTCATCGGTTCGACAGCGGCGATCGTGCCGTTGTCGCTGGTGGCCATCCCGTTCTTCGCCCGCATGGTCGAGATCGCGATCAAGGAGGTCGAGCCCGGGTTGTCCGAGGCGGCCGACTCCCTGGGCGCGACGTCGTGGCAGATCGTGCGCAAGGTGCTGGTGCCCGAGGCGCTGCCCAGCATCCTCCTCGGGCTCGCCACGACGGTCACCTCGATCATCAACTTCTCGGCCATGGTCGGCACCGTGGCCGGCGGTGGACTCGGCGACGTGGCATTCCGCTACGGCTACCAGCGCTACAGCACCATCCACATGGTCGCGGTCATCATCGTCATCTATCTGATCGTGCAGGCCCTCGCCGCCCTCGCGGCGTGGGGCGCGCGACGCCTCCAGCGCCAGAACTCCTGACACCCCCACTCCTACCCCCTGCACCTCGATCCGAAAGGCACCATGATGAAGAACAGCATCCGCATCGTCGCCGCCGTCGCAACGGCCGCACTGTCCCTGACCGCGCTCGCCGCGTGCTCGACCACCTCCGATTCGTCCTCCGATTCGTCCTCCGACGCCGGCTCCGGGTCGGGCTCCGGCGATTTGGGCACGATCAAGGTGGGCGCGCTCGCGACGCCCGCCGGCGACATCCTGAAGTTCGTCTCCGACAACCTGGCCGCCGACGCCGGCCTCACGATCGAGTTCACCGAGTTCACCGACTACAACACGCCCAACACGGCGCTGAGCGACGGCTCGATCGACGCGAACCTCTTTCAGAACAGCACCTTCCTCGACACGTACAACGATCAGGCCGGCGGCACGCTGGTCAGCGCGGGCGAGGTCTACCTGCCCAGTGCGGCGTTCTACAGCGACAAGGTCACCAGTCTCGACGACCTGAAGGACGGCGCCAAGATCGCCATCCCCAACGACCCGACGAACGAGGGCCGCGCCCTCAAGATCCTGGCCGCCGAGGGCCTGATCGAGGTCACCGATGAGCCCACCGTGCTCGCCGACATCACCGAGAACCCCCACGACTACGAGTTCGTCGAGATCGAGAACGCCACCCTCGCCCAGGCGGTCGCCGATGTCGACACGGCCTTCGTCACGATCTCCTTCGCACTTCCCGCCGGTCTCACCGCCAAGCAGGCCATCCTCATCGAGGGCAGCGACAGCCCGTACTTCAACGTGCTGGCCACCAGCGACAAGCTGAAGGACGACCCGCGGGTGGCGAAGCTCTACGAGCTGCTGACCTCGCAGGAGACGAAGGACTACATCGACGAGACCTGGGGCGGGCTCGTCGTGCCCGTCTCGTAGGCCCGACGCGCACTCTCAGGGCGCGCGGCGCTGGCTCAGCACGGCGATCGCGTCTGCGCGATTCGAGACGCCGAGCTTGCGGTAGAGCGATCTGAGCTGGCTCTTGACCGTGTTCGGCGACACGGTCAAGGCCGTCGCGATGTCCGAGACCGAGGCGAAGCGCGCCAGCTGTTCGGCGACAGCCTCCTCCCGGGCGGTCAGCGACACGCGGGTCTCGGCGACCGGCACGAGCGACGGTGCGGACGCGAGGGCGGGATTCACGGCCAGCATGCCCGGCATCATCCCACGCTGGTGCGTCTCCGGGATGAGCGCGAAGGCGAGTCCCTGGTGGCTGTGCTGCAGGAAGGTCGCCGCCCGACGCGTGGCGGCCGACGCCTCGGTGCGTTCGCTGGCCGTGAGCGCGGCGGCCCTGAGAACCAGCACCTCGCCCTCGACCCGGGGCGTCTGATCGTCGCCGGGCGCGGCCTGCCCCAGCAGCTCGAGGGCGCCGTCGGGATTGCCTCGCGCCAGCATGATGCGCGCGAGAGCGACCGTGTCGCGCCGCGCGCGCCGACCCTGAACCGCGAGGGCGCTCTCGGCGGCGTCGGCGTCGCCCGCCGCCAGGTGCAGGAGCGATCGGGTGGCACGGAGCCGTGCCGCAGTGAAAGGACCGAGCGAGGAGCGCTTCGAGTGGGTGGCGATCTCGCGCTCGAGGTCGAGCAGTGCCCGATCGGGGTCTCCCCTGAACATGGCGATCAGGGCGTCCAGGTGCGCGAGGATCGGCCAGTGCTCGATGGTCGCGCGATGCCGGTCGAGCGAGCGCACATGCTCGTCGGCCTTCTCGGCATCGAAGTGTTCGAGGGCGATGAACGCCTCGGCGACCTGGTAGAAGCTGCCCATGTACCCGGTGATCCACCCGTCGGGCCAGTGTCGGCGCAGCGCATCGGCCGAGCGATCCTCGGCCGTCACGAGATCTCCCGTGATCGCAGCGGCCCCCGACTCGAGGGCGAGCCCCTCGAGTCCCGACGGCACGTTCTCGGCCTCACCGATCGACGAGCTGCGCCGGAAGCTGGCCATGGCCTTCTCCATGCGTCCGTTGTAGAAGAAGCTGATGCCGACGTGGTTGAAGAGGGCGGGCTGCAGACGACCGAGTCGGGCGATGTCTTCGAGGTCGAGCCCCACGAGCGTCTCGTAGGCCGATTCGGCTGCCGAAAGTGCAGGCTCGAACGACCCGAGCACTCGCAGCGAGCTGCTCTCGATCGTGCGGAACAGGGCGCGGTCGGCCGGGGCGGCGCGCGAACCCAGGATGCGCGAGGAGGCGATCGCGAGGCCGAAGAACTCGATCGCCCGAACCCGATGGTGCGCGCGTGCGTTGAAGATCAACGCGAGAAGCAACGAGAGCAGCGGGTACTGGCGCAGTGCGACGAGGGGCGTCGTGGAGAAGGCCTCGATGACCTGCGACCCGTGGTTGCGCAGCAGCACCATCCACGAACCGCGAGCGACAGTCGACGCGAAGGCGAGGTCTTTGGCGCGCACCGCGAAGTCGAGGGCCTCGAAGGGGCGCCCGTGCGCGCGCGACCACACGGCGACCTGCCGGCGCAGCCCCACGAGCGCTGCGCGTCTCTCGCTCTTCAGTTCTTGCAAAAAAGTCTCGCGCAGCAGCGGCGTCAGGGTGAAGGTGCGGGTGGCGCCTTCGCCGTGCCAGAGCCCGAGCCCATCGCGTTCGGCGCGATCGAGCAGCGCCGCCGCATGCGGCGATCCGGAGAGGGTCTCGACCAGCTCGCCGTCGAGCGCGTCGGCGATCGAGATGGCGAGGAGGAAGGATCTGTATCCCTCGACGCTCGCGCCGGAATCGTCGTCGGCCGCGGTGTTCGCCCAGACGTAGCTCGCGTAGGTATCGGCGGCACGGGCGATCCGCTCGGGCACGTCGGATGTTCTCGGTCCGGCCGCTGCGAGGGCTCGCGCGAGCAGGGGTGAACCGCCGAAACGCATCACCTCATCGACGAGCTCGTCGGTCTCGCCGGCCCCGAGGGCGACGCGCACGTCGGAGCGGGAGAAGGCGAGCTCCTTCCATCCGATGACGGAACGCACGACGCCCACGACGGGCGTCGACGCGTCGACGACGGAGATGCGTCTGGTCGAGAGGACGAGTCGCAGGCCTTCGACTCGGGGAAGGATCGACAGGAGCGAGTGCAGCTCGGAGGGGATCAGGAGATCGGCGCGGTCGATCACGAGAACGAGCTCGCGACCGAGCGCCTGAAGGCCGCGACGCAGCAACGACCATTCGTCGGTGCCGCCCGCCATCGCGGCATCGGCCAGCTGGAGGGGGTTCGGCTCCGAGATCATTCCCGCGGCCGACAGCTCGGCGGCGATCATCGACACCGCCGCGGGCCCTGTCGTGTCGGCCGTCTCGAACTGCACCCAGACGCCATGCTGGGCGGTGCCGGCCGCCCACTCGGCGAGCAACGACGTCTTGCCCGCACCGGCCGGCCCGTGCACGATGGCGAGCGGAACCGGCGACTCGAGGATCTCGACCAGTCCCGGCCTCGAGACGAAGTGCGGCGGCAGTCGCGGGGCGCCCCACACCGTCACGGCGCGACCCCGCCGATGGGCCGTCGACGGAGGCCCGAGCGGGTGAGCGCCTTCTCCACGCGCACCGCGACGGCTGCGAGCAGCAGAATCGACAGCACGCGGCCGAGCAGGGTGAGAACGACCACCCACGGCGACATGACCGCCGGGTCGATCACGACGAGCGAGATCGCGAAGAGCACCAGGGCGAGGGTGGCCGCCGCGGCGTACCAGGACGCCTCTCGGGGCCTGGTCGAGAAGCTGCTTGCCAGCAGCACCAGTTCGGCGGCGAGCGCGGGCAGTCCCAAGGCCAGGATGATCAGGAATCCGAGCGCGGTGAAGGGCATCGCCAGGAGTCCGGCCACGAGTGCGGTAAGCACGAGCGAGCCCGGTGCGCGCAGCCACCGGGCGGCGACCAGCGGGCCGAGCGACGAGATCGATCCCACGAGGGAGTAGACCACGGGGGACGCGAGGGCGATCGACGAGGTGATCGGACTCATGGCCGTGATGAGCACCGCCGTCAACGCTCCGAAGGCGGCGCACTGAAGCAGCATCGACGTATTCCACGCCGATACGATTCGTGATCTGCTCGCGGTTCTCGTCACGTCAGGAGTGCGGGGTCGATCGGGTGGAATCCGAGAAGTCCCATATCGTCATGATGACTCATTAAACACCCGCGCCGGGGGTGCGGGCCGCGCATCGAGCCAGCCGCTATCCTTTCGGCACGACGTTCGACAAGGAGATCGTGTGAGCCAACCGACTCAGCCGCCCGGCTTCTCGTACCCGAACCAGCGCATCGTGAGGCCACCGCTGACGCGGGCGCACCGCAACCGTGCGCTGCTGGCGGGCGCCGTGTCGAACACCGTGCTCACCGCCGGCCTGACCATCGTGACGCTGGCGGGCATCCTGTTCCTGATCGTGGTGATCATGTCGCTGGTGCAGGGCATCGTCCGGCAGTCCGACGGCTACCAGGTGAGGCCCCTCGATTCCGTCCTCGAAGCCGCGGGGCTGTCGCCTGAGCATGCCTGGGTGGCGTGGCTCGTGCTGATCGTCGCCATGCTGCTGGGTGCCGCGGTCAGCTGGGCGGGCATCTGGATCGGCAAGGCCATGATCTCTCCGGTCGGAGTCGCTCGCCCCTGGGCGGTCACCTGGAGCGCGACGGGCATTCTGGTCGGCTTCGGTCTCATCGCCTCGACCGCGATCTCGCCCCTGGTCGCGCCGCTGATCACGATCATCTTCGGCGCCGTCCTCGGCAGCGGATCCGTCTCCGGCGAGGACGCATCCGGAATCGGCCTGACCTTCGCGGTCTCCATCCTCGCCACGATCTTCTCGCTCCTCGTCTACGCGACCGCGGGCTCCCTGGTGTGGTGGTGGATGGCGCACGCCCTGCGGAGGGCGGAGTGACGCAGCCGCCGGCATCCGGTCGCGCCCCCAGCATTCGCGACGTCGCCCGCATCGCGGGGGTGTCGCACCAGACCGTGTCGCGCGTGCTCAACGCGCACCCGAGCATCCGGCCCGAGACCAGGGAGCGGGTGCTCGCCGTGATGGGCGAGCTCAACTACCGACCCAACCGGGCTGCCCGGGCCCTCGTCACCTCGCGCTCGGCGACCCTCGGCGTGCTGTCGGCGTCGAGTGCGCAGTACGGGCCGGCATCGAGCATCCGTGCCATCGAGCGCGCGGCCCGCGCCGAGGGGTACTTCGTGAACACGGTCAACGTCGACGGCAACGACGTCGACGAGATCCAGGCGGCGCTCACCCACCTGCTCGACCTCGGAATCGAGGGGCTGGTGGTGATCGCGCCGCAGGTGCGCGTGTTCGACGCGCTGGTCTCGCGCGGGCTCGAACTGCCGTTCGTCACGATGCAGTCCACCGGTCGGCGCGGTGATCACGCGCTCTCGGTCGACCAGATCACGGGGGCCAGGCGCGCCACGCGGCACCTCCTCGAGCTGGGGCACACGCGCATCCGGCACCTCGCGGGTCCGCTCGACTGGATCGAGGCGGAGGCGCGCATCGTGGGCTTCCACGCCGAGCTCGAGGCCGCCGGGCTCCCTCCCAGCGAGCCGCTCGTGGGCGACTGGACCCCCGAATCCGGCTATCTCGCGGGCCAGAGGATCGCCGCCGAGGGCGATGTCACCGCCGTGTTCTCGTCGAACGACCAGATGGCGCTGGGCCTGCTGCACGCGCTCCGCGACGCGGGGTTGGATGTTCCGGGTGACGTGAGCGTCGTCGGTTTCGACGACATTCCCGAGGCCGCCCATTTCTGGCCGCCGCTCACGACCGTGCGGCAGGACTTCGACGAGTTCGGGCGGCGCTGCATCGCGCTGCTGCTGGCGGCGATCCGCGGCACCCCGGTGGAGGAGCGCGCCCTGGTTCCCGACCTCATCGTGCGAGCGTCGACGGCTGCGCCCCGCGCGCTGTGAGTATCCGCGCCTGTTCGGCGCATTCGCTGCCGGTCGTCCGGGCGCAGATGCACCGGCCGGGCGCGGATAGTTCGCTTGACAGCGGGCGGCGGCGCTCGGGTAACATGAACACGGCAATGTGAACGGTCACATTAACTGGATCCACCGCGTGATGCGAACAAAGGAGTTCCCCCGATGAGCACTTCCGACATGAACGACGACGAGCGCTACGTCGTCGGCATCGACTACGGAACCCTCTCCGGCCGGGCCGTCGTCGTTCGCGTGAGCGACGGCGCCGAGCTCGGAAGCGGTGTTCTCGAATACCCGCACGCGGTCATGGATCGCACGCTCGCCGCATCCGGAGCCGCCCTGCCGCCCGAGTGGGCCCTGCAGGTGCCGAGCGACTACGTCGACGTGCTCAAGCACACCGTTCCCGCCGCGCTCGCCGAAGCGGGCATCGATCCGTCGAAGGTCATCGGGGTGGGCACCGACTTCACCGCCTGCACGATGGTTCCGACCCTCGCAGACGGCACCCCGCTGAACGAGCTGCCCGAGTACGCCGACCGCCCGCACGCCTACGTGAAGCTGTGGAAGCACCACGCCGCGCAGCCCCAGGCGGACCGCATCAACCGGGTCGCCGAAGAGCGCGGCGAGGCCTGGCTTCCCCGCTATGGCGGACTCATCTCGAGCGAGTGGGAGTTCGCCAAGGGCCTGCAGCTGCTCGAGGAGGACCCCGAGCTCTACAACCGCATGGACCACTGGGTCGAGGCCGCCGACTGGATCGTCTGGCAGCTCACCGGTGAATACGTGCGCAACGCCTGCACAGCCGGCTACAAGGGCATCTGGCAGGACGGCGAATACCCGAGCTCCGAGTTCCTCGGCGCGCTCAACCCCGACTTCGCCGACTTCGCCACCAGCAAGGTCGAACACCGCATCGGCCAGCTGGGGGATGCCGCGGGTCGGCTCTCCGCGGAGGCCGCGGCCTGGACCGGCCTGCCCGAAGGCATCGCCGTGGCCGTCGGCAACGTCGACGCCCACGTGACCGCCCCCGCCGCGCGCGCAGTCAAGCCCGGACAGATGGTGGCCATCATGGGCACCTCGACCTGCCACGTGATGAACTCCGACATTCTCAAGGAAGTTCCGGGCATGTGCGGCGTCGTCGACGGCGGCATCGTCTCGGGCCTCTACGGCTACGAGGCGGGACAGTCCGGCGTCGGAGACATCTTCGCCTGGTACGTCGAGAACCAGGTGCCCTCCCACTATCGCGAGGCGGCAGACGCGCGCGGCATCAGCATTCACCAGTACCTGACCGAGCTGAGCGAGCACCAGCCTGTGGGCGGGCACGGCCTGCTGGCCCTCGACTGGAACAACGGCAACCGCTCCGTGCTCGTCGACACCGAGCTGTCGGGCCTCCTCGTCGGCCAGACGCTCGCGACCCGCGCCGAGGAGATCTACCGCGCGCTGCTCGAGTCGACCGCGTTCGGAACCCGCAAGATCATCGAGACCTTCAACGCGTCGGGAGTCGAGGTGACCGAGTTCATCGTGGCCGGAGGCCTCATCAAGAACGCGTTCCTCATGCAGACCTACAGCGACATCCTGCGCCTGCCGATCTCGATCCTCGCCAGCACGCAGGGCCCCGCGCTCGGCTCCGCCATCCACGCCGCCGTCGCGGCCGGCGCCTACCCCGATGTGCTCGCCGCGAGCGACGCCATGGGCCGTCTCGACGAGGCCGTCTACGTGCCGAACAAGGCGAACGCCGATGCCTACGACGCCCTCTACGCCGACTACTCCGAGCTGCACGACTACTTCGGTCGTGGCGCCAACGACGTGATGAAGCGGCTGAAGACCGCCAGAAAGAAGGCCCTCGCGTGAGCGACACCGTGACAGACTTCACCCCCGAGATCCAGGATGCGATCGCGCGCGTTCGCGACGACGTCGCGCGGCTGCACGGCGAGCTGGTGCGCTACGGCCTCGTCATCTGGACGGGAGGCAACATCTCCGGCCGCGTTCCGGGCGCCGACCTGTTCGTGATCAAGCCGTCGGGCGTCGACTACGACGACCTGGCGCCGGAGAACATGATCCTCTGCGACCTTGACGGCGCGGTCATCCCGGGCACTCCGGGCTCCGAGCGCTCGCCCTCGAGCGACACGGCGGCACACGCCTACGTGTACCGCCACATGCCCGAGGTCGGGGGAGTGGTGCACACGCACTCCACCTACGCGGTCGCCTGGGCCGCTCGCGCCGAGCCCATTCCCTGTGTCATCACGGCCATGGCCGACGAGTTCGGCGGCGAGATCCCGGTCGGACCGTTCGCAATCATCGGCGACGACTCGATCGGTCGCGGCATCGTCGAGACCCTCAAGGGCCACCGCTCGCGCGCCGTGCTCATGAAGAGCCACGGCCCGTTCACGATCGGCAAGGACGCCCGCGACGCGGTCAAGGCCGCCGTCATGGTCGAAGACGTCGCCCGAACGGTGCACATCTCCCGCCAGCTCGGCGCCCCCGTCGAGATTCCCGAGCCCGCGATCGACTCCCTCTTCGACCGCTACCAGAACGTCTACGGACAGAACCCCGAAGGATCCCTCGCATGAGCACACTCCGCACCACCCTCGACGACTACGAGATCTGGTTCCTCACCGGCAGCCAGGGCCTCTACGGAGAGGAGACCCTCCGCCAGGTGGCCGAGCAGTCGAAGACGATCGCCGACACGCTCGAGGCGTCCACGGGCATCCCGGTTCGCATCGTGTGGAAGCCGGTGCTGACCGACTCCGACGCGATCCGCCGCATGGCCCTCGAGGTCAACGCGAACGACAAGGTCATCGGCGTCACGGCCTGGATGCACACGTTCTCGCCGGCCAAGATGTGGATCACGGGACTCGACCTGCTGCGCAAGCCGCTTCTGCACCTGCACACGCAGGCCAACGTCGAGCTGCCCTGGGGCGAGATCGACTTCGACTTCATGAACCTCAACCAGGCCGCCCACGGCGACCGCGAGTTCGGCTACATCCAGGCCCGCCTCGGCGTCGCCCGCAAGACGGTGGTCGGCCACGTCACCGACCCGAGCGTGCAGAAGCAGATCTCCGACTGGAGCCGCGCGGCCGCAGGCTGGGCCGCCACGCACGAGATGAAGCTCGCCCGTTTCGGCGACAACATGCGCTACGTGGCGGTCACCGAGGGCGACAAGACCGAGGCCGAGCTGAGGTTCGGCGTGCAGGTCAACACCTGGGGCGTGAACGAACTGGTCGAGGCCGTGGATGCGCAGAGCGACGCCGCTGTCGACGCTCTCGTGGCGGAATACATCGAGCTCTACGACGTCGTGCCCGAGCTCCTCGTCGGCGGAGAGCGCCACGAGTCGCTGCGCGACGGGGCCCGCATCGAGCTTGGACTGCGCTCCTTCCTCGAGGCCGGAGGATTCTCGGCCTTCACCACGAGCTTCGAAGACCTCGGCGGGCTGAAGCAGCTTCCGGGTCTCGCCGTTCAGCGCCTGATGGCCGAGGGCTACGGCTTCGGAGCCGAGGGCGACTGGAAGACGGCCGTGCTCGTGCGCGCCGCCAACGTGATGGGCGCGGGCCTGCCCGGAGGCGCGAGCCTCATGGAGGACTACACCTACGACATGACTCCCGGTGCGGAGCTCATCCTGGGCGCCCACATGCTCGAGGTCAGCCCGTCGCTCACGACGAAGAAGCCCACCCTCGAGATCCACGCGCTCGGCATCGGCGGAAAGGACGACCCGGTGCGCCTGGTCTTCACCGCCGACTCCGGCCCCGCCGTGGTCGTCGCCCTCTCCGACATGCGCGACCGCTTCCGCCTCGTGGCCAACGTGGTCGAGGTCGTGCAGCCCACGGCTCCGCTGCCGAAGCTGCCTGTCGGACGTGCGGTGTGGAAGCCCGAGCCGAACTTCCAAACGTCGGCCGCCGCGTGGCTCACGGCCGGTGCGGCGCACCACACGGTGATGTCCACCGCCCTCGGGTTGGAGGTCTTCCAGGACTTCGCCGAGATCGCGAAGACCGAGCTGCTGGTCATCGACGAGAACACCGAACTGCGCGAGTTCGCCAAAGAGGTGCGCTGGAACGCGGCCTACTACCGTCTGGCGCAGGCGATCTGACCCGAGTCGTCCCGTGGGCCCGGCGGGTCGCATCCATCGCGGTGCGGCTCGCCGGGCCTTTCTCGTGTCGGCGGTTGTGCACCTGACGAGTGACCGATCACATTCTCTGTCGGCTATGCGTTAACTTCTTGACTACAAGGTGAACATGATGCACCCTTCTAACATGCCTGCACGAACACGCTCAGCGAAGAGCCGTCCTCGAAACCCGGGGTCGCAGGGGGCCTTGAGGCAGCTGAACCAGCAACGCATCGTCGAGTCGCTGCTCACCGGAGGACCTTCGACCCAGGCCGAGCTCGCCCGCATCACGGGGCTGTCCACCGCCACCGTCTCCAACATCGTGAAAGAGATGGAGTCGAACGGTCTCGTCGACACCTCGCCTGTGACCAGCTCCGGCCGCCGCGCGCTCTCTGTCCGTCTGCTCGACAGCGGATCCGTCGCCGTGGGAGTCGACTTCGGACGGCGGCACGTGCGTGTCGTCATCACCAGCCTCGGCTACGAGGTGCGAGCGGAGGAGGCCCTGGCCCTGCCCCTCGGCTACGCCGCGGAAGACGGCCTCGTCGTCGGTGCCGAGCTGCTCGACCGGCTGCTCGAGGAGAACGGCATCGAGCGCCCCCAGGTGCTCGGTGTGGGCATCGGAATCCCCGGACCGATCGACCGGCGCACCAACACCGTGGTCGTCGGCGCCATCCTTCCCGAGTGGGTGGGAGTGGGCCTCACCGATCTCGAACGACACTTCGAATTCCCCCTGATCATTGACAACGACGCCAATTTCGGCGCTCTCGCCGAAGTCACCTGGGGCGAGAATCGCGGCGTCCGCAACCTCGTCTTCGTGAAGATCGGCTCGGGCATCGGCTCCGGTCTCATCCTGAACGGGGCGCCCTACGGGGGTCACCTCGGCATCACCGGCGAGATCGGGCACACCCCGGTCTCCGACCACGGTCTCGTGTGCCGCTGCGGAAACCGGGGATGCCTCGAGACCGTGGCATCCATCTCGATCATGATCGAGCTGCTCGGGCGCGGGTCGCCCGTGCCGGTGACCACGGCCGACATCGTGCGGCGCGGGCTCGCACGCGACCCCGCCACCCTGCGCGTGCTCGACGATGCCGGCACGGCCGTGGGCCGCGCCATCGCCAACATGGCCAACATGATCAACCCGGAGGTGGTGCTCATCGGAGGACCGCTCGCTGCCCTGGGCGACATCATCCTGGAGCCCGTGAAGCGGGGCCTGGTGCGCAACGCCCTGCCGATCGTGGGCGAGACCACCGCCATCCGCATGTCGTCGCTCGGCGACCGGGCCGAGGCCCTGGGCGCGGCCGCGCTCGTGCTGCAGCAGCCGGGCGTGCACCCGCACTGACCTCCCGTTATCAAGTCGTTGCGTTAACTATTTGACGACAAGGGGGTCGAGGGCGTTTACTACCTAAGCGAGAGATTTCGACAGAGTCCTCGAGTCCGACAGCGGAGTCTTTCAAGGAGCGCATGAATGTCTTCTAGTCCCACGATCCTTGAGATGCGATCCATCACCAAGGAGTTCCCCGGGGTCAAGGCCCTCTCCGACGTATCGCTGACGGTCAAGGCCGGCGAGATCCACGCGATCTGCGGCGAGAACGGTGCGGGCAAGTCCACCCTCATGAAGGTGCTCTCGGGCGTCTACCCCTTCGGCACCTACGAGGGAGACATCGTCTTCCAGGGCAACGAGGTGCGCTTCCGCGACATCCGCTCCAGCGAGCAGACCGGCATCGTCATCATTCACCAGGAGCTGGCGCTCATCCCCGAGCTCTCGATCACCGAGAACATCTTTTTGGGCAACGAGCCCGGCCGCGGCGGCGTCATCGACTGGAAGGACGCGAAGAAGCGGGCCATCGAGCTGCTCGCCCGGGTCGGACTGAAAGACGACCCCGATTCGCTCATCAAGAACATCGGCGTCGGCAAGCAGCAGCTCGTCGAGATCGCCAAGGCGCTCAACAAGAGCGTGAAGCTGCTCATCCTCGACGAGCCCACGGCGGCGCTCAACGAGAACGACTCGCAGCACCTGCTCGACCTGATCCGCGGCCTCAAGTCCAAGGGCATCGCGTCGATCATGATCTCGCACAAGCTGAACGAGATCGAGCAGGTGGCCGACTCCATCACGATCATCCGCGACGGCCGCAGCATCGAGACCCTCAACGTCAAGGAGGACGGGGTCAACGAGGACCGCATCATCCGCGGCATGGTGGGTCGCGACCTCGAGAGCCGCTTCCCCGAGCACACCCCCAAGATCGGCGAGGTCTTCTTCGAGGTGCGCAACTGGACCGTTCAGCACCCGCTCATCTCCGACCGCCTGGTCTGCAAAGACGAGAGCCTCTTCGTGCGCCGCGGCGAGATCGTCGGAATCGCCGGACTGATGGGCGCCGGGCGCACCGAGCTCGCCATGAGCATCTTCGGCCGCTCCTACGGAACCTATGTGTCGGGAACGATCATCAAGGACGGCAAGGAGATCGTGCTCAAGAACGCGGGCGACGCGATCGACCATGGTCTCGCCTACGTGAGCGAGGACCGCAAGGTCCTGGGGCTCAACCTGCTCGACGACATCAAGCGCTCCACGGTCTCGGCCAAGCTCAAGAAGATCTCGAAGCGCGACGTGGTCGACGAGGTCAAGGAGTACGAGATCTCGGATGCCTACCGCAAGAGCCTGCGCATCAAGACGCCCACGGTCAACGAGGGGGTCGGCAAGCTCTCGGGCGGCAACCAGCAGAAGGTCGTTCTGGCCAAGTGGATGTTCACCGACCCCGACCTGCTGATCCTCGACGAGCCGACCCGCGGCATCGACGTCGGTGCCAAGTTCGAGATCTACGGCATCATCCAGAAGCTCGCCGACGAGGGCAAGGGCGTGATCGTCATCTCGAGCGAGCTGCCCGAGCTCCTCGGAATCTCCGACCGCATCTACACGGTCTTCGAAGGCGCCATCACCAATGACATCCCGGCCGCAGAGGCCGATCCCGAAACGCTCATGAAGAGCATGACCTCCGCCAAGAAGAAGGTTCTTTCCTGATGACTCAAATCACCGAAGCCCCCAAGAAGTCCGGAGGCATTCGCGACCTCGGCAAGATGTTCGGCAGCGGATCGGGGGCCAAGCAGCTCGGCATCCTCGGCGCCCTGGTCGTCATCATCATCATCTTCCAGGTGTGGACGGGCGGGCTGACCCTCACCCCGGGCAACCTGATCGCCCTGGTGAGCCAGTACTCCTACATCCTCATCCTCGCCATCGGCATGGTCATGGTGATCATCGCGGGGCACATCGACCTCTCGGTCGGTTCGGTCGCGGCGTTCTCCGGCATCGTCGTCGCGAGCCTCATGCAGAACTTCAACGTGCCGTGGCCCGTGGCGATCGTGCTCGGACTGGTCGTCGGCGCCCTCATCGGAGCCTGGCAGGGCTTCTGGGTCGCCTACGTGGGAGTGCCTGCGTTCATCGTGACGCTGGCCGGCATGCTCATCTTCCGCGGTGGCAACCAGTTCATCGGAAACGCCAACTCGGTGGCCGTGCCCAAGGAGTTCCAGTTCATCGGCGCCGGCTACCTGCCCGAGATCGGCCCCGACACCGGCTACAACAACCTCACCCTGCTGCTGGGGATCGTCGTGATCGTGGCCATCGTGTGGCGCGAGTTCTCGGCCCGCCGCACGCAGGCCGAGATGGGCAGCGACATGGCTCCTCTCTGGGTCTCGCTGATCAAGATCGCCGGGCTCGTCATCGTGACGGGCTACGCCACCTACCTCTTCTCGTCGGGCCGCGTCGGCACCAGCTTCCCCATCTCGGGCATCATCCTCGGCGTGCTCGTGCTGCTCTACTCGTTCGTCACCCGCAACACGATCTTCGGCCGTCACATCTACGCGGTCGGCGGCAACTCGCACGCTGCTGAGCTCTCGGGCGTCAACTCGCGCCGTGTCAACTTCTTCGTGATGATGAACATGTCTGTGCTCGCCTCGCTGGCCGGCATGATCTTCGTGGCCCGCTCCACGGCATCCGGCCCGCAGGACGGCCTGAACTGGGAGCTCGACGCGATCGCGGCCGTGTTCATCGGTGGCGCCGCCGTCGCCGGTGGTGTCGGAACCGTGACCGGCTCGATCATCGGTGGTCTGGTCATGGCCGTGCTCAACAACGGTCTGCAGCTCGTCGGCGTTCCGTCTGACCGGGTTCAGATCATCAAGGGCCTCGTCCTCCTTGCCGCCGTTGCGATCGACGTCTGGAACAAGAGCCAGGGCCGCCCGTCGATCACCGGGTTCCTCACGCGCAAGCGCACAGGTGGCGCCGTGGCCGTCGAGACGCCCCCGGTTCCCCGGGTGCAGGACGACACGAACGCCCTCGAGCCCACAGTCGGCGCGTCGGAGACCAACCGCCCCTCGTCGGTCACTCCCAACAACTAGATCTTTCCTTCCTGCACCACTCATCCCTGCACCACACAAAAGAAAGTGATTGAAATGCGTAAAGTCGCACTAACCGCTGCAGCTGTCGCTGCGGTCGCAGCATTGGCGCTGTCGGGTTGCTCCAGCCGCGCCGGAGACACGACCTCCACCGATGGAGCGTCGGCCGGTTTCGCCGCCGATTCCGTCATCGGAGTCGCACTGCCCTCGAAGACCAGTGAGAACTGGGTTCTCGCCGGTGGACTGTTCGAAGACGGCCTCAAGGAGGCCGGCTACAAGGGTGACGTTCAGTACGCCGCCGCATCCGGCACCGTCGCCGACCAGCAGGGCCAGATCCAGTCGATGGTCACCAAGGGCGCGAAGGTCATCATCATCGGTGCCGCCGATGGTTCGCAGCTCTCGACCCAGGTCGAGGCCGCGCACGACGCCGGCGCCATCGTCATCGCGTACGACCGCCTGATCCTCAACACCGAGGCCGTCGACTACTACGTCGCCTACGACAACTTCAAGGTCGGCGAGCTCCAGGGCCAGGCCCTGCTCGACGGCATGAAGGCGAAGAAGGCCGAAGGCCCGTACAACATCGAGCTGTTCTCGGGTTCGTCGGATGACGCCAACTCGGCCGTCTTCTTCGACGGCGCGATGAGCGTTCTGCAGCCGGCCATCGACGACGGCACCGTCGTCGTGGGCTCGGGCCAGACCGACATCAAGCAGACGGCGACCGCCGGCTGGAAGGCGGAGAACGCCCAGAGCCGCATGGACTCGCTGATCACCAGCACGTACAGCACCACGTCGCTCGACGGAGTCCTCTCCCCGAACGACACGCTGGCTCGCGCGATCATCACCTCGGTGAAGGCCGCCGGAAAGCCGATCCCGGTCGTCACCGGTCAGGACTCCGAGGTCGAGTCCGTGAAGTCCATCATGGCGGGCGAGCAGTACTCGACCATCAACAAGGACACCCGCGCGCTGGTCAAGCAGGCCATCGACATGGTCGGCGAACTGCAGAAGGGTGGCAAGGCCACGACGAACGACGACAAGTCGTACGACAACGGCGTGAAGGTCGTTCCGGCCTTCCTGCTCGACCCGGTCATCGTGACCAAGGACAACGCGGCCGAGGCGTACGCCAACGACCCGACCCTCGAGCCGCTCACCAAGTAGCACGCTCAGCAGCACCAAGGCTCAGGCCGATCCGAGAGACTTCTCGGGTCGGCCTGAGCTGTTTCTGCGGCCGGCCGCCGAGCGGATGTTGCCGGGCGCGACGGATGTTGCCGGTCGCCGGGCAACATCGGTCGCCCTGGGCAACAGGCGCGAGGGCGGGTGGGCCTGGAGAGTGGGCCTGGAGAAGGGCGTCAGACCGCGTGAGCTGCGTACTGGGCTCGGATTTCCGGGCGGTAGTCGGGGGCGGGAGTGGCGACTGTCGAGACCGTCCAGTTCGGGCGCGTGCCCGTGAGAACCCAGGCGGCCTGTGCCGCGGCGCCGTCGGCCACGTATTCGCCGGGCGTCGGGATGCTCACGGGCAGCTCGAACACCTGGGCGGCGATCGCCTGCACGGCCGGGTTCAAGGCGGCTCCGCCGATGATGAGCAGTCGCTCGGCCTGTACGCCCAGCGCGGTCACGGCGGCGACGCCGTCTGCCAGGCCGCAGAGCAGTCCCTCGATGGCGGCGCGGGCGAGGCCTTCGCGGGTGGTCGAGGCGAGGGTCATGCCGAAGAGGGTGGCCGTGGCATCCGGCAGATTCGGTGTGCGCTCGCCCTCGAAGTACGGCTGCAGAACGAGACCGTTCGATCCCGGGGCCGCGGCCAGGGCCAGCGAGCCGAGCTCGTCGTGGGTGACCCCGAGCAGCCGGGCCGTCGCATCCAGGATGCGCGCGGCGTTGAGGGTGGCGACCAACGGCAGCGACAGCCCACTCGCGTCGGCGAAGCCGGCGACGGTGCCCGACGGGTCATTGATGGGGGCCTCGGTCACGGCGAAGACCGTGCCGCTCGTGCCGATCGAGACGACGACGTCTCCGGCCCGGGCTCCGAGGCCGAGGGCCGCGCCCGCGTTGTCGCCCGCGCCGGCGCCGAGGACGACGCCCGAGGGGGTCGTTCCGGCGGACTCGGCCGGGCCGAGCACGCGCGGAAGAATGCAGTCGTGACCGAGCGCGGCGACGAGGAGTTCGCGGTCGTACTCTCCGGAGACGGAGTCGAAGTAGCCGGTGCCGCTCGCGTCGGAGCGGTCGGTGGTGAGCTCGGAGAGGACCGGTCCCAGCGGGCTGGTCTCGTCGCCGGCGGGGCCGTAGCCGCGCAGGCGCCAGGTGAGCCAGTCGTGGGGCAGGGCGACGGCGGCGACGCGCTCGGCGTTGGCCGGTTCGGCATCGCGCAGCCAGCGCAGTTTCGTGATGGTGAAGGATGCGACGGGCACGGTTCCCGTGCGTCGCGCCAGCTCCTCGGCGCCGAATTCCGCGATCAGCTCCGAGGCCGCGGGGGCCGAGCGGGTGTCGTTCCAGAGCAGGGCGTCGCGGATCACCCGGCCGTCGGCATCCAGAGCGACCATGCCGTGCTGCTGGCCTGCCACGGCCAGCGCGTCGACGTCGTCGAGCCCGCCCGAGGCGGTGAGCGCCTGGCGCAGGGCCTGCCACCAGGCGGCGGGGTCGACCTCGGTGCCCTCCGGATGCGGCGCGCGGCCCATGCGCACGAGCGCGCCGGTCTCGGCGTCGAGGATGACGACCTTGCAGCTCTGGGTGGACGAGTCGACTCCGGCGACGAGGGGCATGGGGGAATCCTTAAGCGAGGTGAATGAGATGGCCGGCCGCGGGGCTCACGTTGATGAGCCTGCCGCGGCCGGGGGCTGCCGCCTTTCGCGCGCTAACGCGGCGACGCACCAGCGTCGCCGCGTTAGCGCGCGCCCAGCAGGTGCTCGAGGGCCAGCTGCTGCAGGCGCACGAAGCCGAAGCCCTTGCCGTTGAAGTAGGCGTCGGCGTCGAACTCCTCGTAGGCGCTGCGGTCGGCGAGCAGGTCGTCGTAGCTCTCGCCCTCGCCCAGCGTGTTCTGCGACAGCTCGAGAACGCGCGACGCGGCGAGCTGCTCCTGCACCTCGGGGTCGGCGCGGAACGCGGCGGCGCGCTCCTTGAGCAGCAGGTAGGTGCGCATATTCGCGGCAGCCGAATCCCAGACGCCCGTGATGTCCTCCGTGCGCGAGGGCTTGTAGTCGAAGTGGCGGGGGCCGTCGTAGGCCGGTCCGCCGTTCGGGCCACCGTTCTCGAGCAGGTCGACGAGGGCGAAGGCGTTCTGCAGGTCGCCGTGGCCGAAGACCAGGTCCTGGTCGTACTTGATGCCCCGCTGGCCATTGAGGTCGATGTGGTAGAGCTTGCCCTGGTAGAGCGCCTGCGCGATTCCGGCGGCGAAGTTCAGCCCGGCCATCTGCTCGTGGCCGACCTCGGGGTTCACGCCGACGAGTTCGGGGCGCTCGAGGGTGTTGATGAAGGCGAGCGCGTGGCCCAGGGTCGGCAGCAGGATGTCGCCGCGCGGTTCGTTGGGCTTGGGCTCGATCGCGAAACGGATGTCGTAGCCCTTGTCGGTGACGTAGTCGCCGAGCATGTTGACGGCCTCGCGGTAGCGCTCGAGGGCCTGGCGGATGTCCTTGGCCGAGTCGTACTCGGCGCCCTCGCGGCCACCCCACATGACGAAGGTCTTGGCGCCCAGCTCGGCGGCCAGGTCGATGTTGCGCAGAACCTTGCGCAGCGCGAAGCGGCGAACGCCGCGGTCGTTCGAGGTGAAGCCGCCGTCTTTGAAGACGGGAGCAGAGAAGAGGTTGGTGGTGACCATCGGCACGATCACGCCGGTGTCGGCGAGTGCCTGCTTGAGGCGGTCGATCTGCGTCTGGCGCTCGGCGTCGGTGGAGCCGAAGGCGAAGAGGTCGTCGTCGTGGAAGGTGAGTCCGTAGGCACCGAGCTCGTTGAGCTTGTGCACCGCTTCGACGACGTCGAGGGGGGCTCGGGTGGGGCCGCCGAACGGGTCGGCTCCGTTGTAGCCGATGGTCCAGAGGCCAAAGGAGAATTTATCGTCGCGCGTGGGCTCGAGGGCCATGGTGATTCCCGTCTCTCAACGTCATTGGTGAATTGTTGCTGTCGAAAACATATCAGCTTTCGACGACGATCGGGAGACTAGTATTCGGATCATGAGTGTCGAGTCTGTGCCCGCCCCGCTGAGTCGCGTGGGCAACAGCAACGACCAGGCCAGGCGGCACAACCTCTCCACGATCCTGACGCTGCTGCACCACGGCGGGTCGCAGACGCGGGCCGGTCTCACCCGCGCGACGGGCCTGAACCGCTCGACCATCGCGGCACTCGTCGCCGAGCTGGCGGAGCTCGGGCTCGTGTACGAGACCCAGCAGACAGACCCCGGAACGGTGGGGCGCCCCAGCCCGTTCGTGCACCTGACCGACCGCATGCTCGCGGTGGCGGTGAACCCCGACCTCGACGCCGTGACCATCGGCCTGGTGGGCCTCGGCGGCCGTGTGCACTCGCGCGTGCGGCACGAGACCCCCGCAGCGCCCGGCGTCTCCGAGACGATCGACATCGTGAGACGAGAGGTGGATGCTCTGCGCGCCGGCCTCGACGACGACCAGCGCATCGTGGGTGTCGGCCTGGCCGTGCCCGGGCTCGTGCGCACGTCGGACGGTGTCGTCACCCTCGCCCCGCACCTTCTCTGGAACGACGAGCCGCTCGCCGAGCCGGTCGCCGCCCAGGTCGGCATCCCGGCCCTCGCCGCGAACGACGCGCAGCTCGGCCTGCTCGCGGAGAGCCTCTTCGGCGCCGGACGCGGCGTCGACGACATCGTCTACCTCAATGGATCGACCTCGGGCATCGGCGGCAGCGTGCTCGTCGCCGGCCGTACCCTGCAGGGCGCGCGCGGCTACGCCGGCGAGCTCGGCCACACGCTGGTGAACAGCAACGGCGTCACCTGCTTCTGCGGCAAGACCGGATGCCTCGAGACCGAGGTCAGCGTCGGTCGCCTGCTCGACGTGCTCGGTGCGGACCCCGTCGACGGCGACGAGTTCGACCGGATGCTCGGAGAGACGGTCGACGACGCGGTGCGAGCCGAGATCGACAGGCAGCTCGACGTTCTGGGCACAGCGCTCGGCAACTTCGTGGCCATCTTCAACCCGTCGTCGATCATCCTCGGCGGATTCCTCGGATCGCTCTTCGCCGCGAATCCCACCCGGCTGCAGGACGGCATCCGACGCGCGTCGTTCGGCACCCTCGGCGAGCAGGTCACGGTGGAGCGAGCCCAGCTGCGCACGCGCCTGCTGATGGTGGGCGCCGCCGAGCTGGCCTTCGGGCCGATGCTGGCCGACCCCGCGGGAGTGCTCGGGCCGTGAGCCGGGTGGTGATGGCCCCCGATTCCTTCAAGGGCAGCTCGTCGGCCGATGCCGTGGCCCGGGCGATCGCCGGCGGCTGGGCCCGCGCGCGCCCCGACGACGACCTCGTGCTGCTGCCCCTGGCCGACGGGGGAGAGGGCACGATCGATGCCGTCGCGGCCGCGGTGCCTGGCTCGCAGCGCATGCCCGTTCGCGTCACCGGCCCGGACGACGCGGTGGTCGACGCCGAGTGGCTTCTCCTGCCCGACGGCACGGGCGTGGTCGAGCTGGCGAACACCAGCGGCCTCCCGCTGCTCGCCGGCCTCAGGCCCCTGGATGCGCACACGCGCGGATTCGGCCAGGCCGTGCGGGCGGCCCTCGACCACGGGGTGGGCCGTCTCGTCCTGGCCATCGGCGGCAGCTCGTCGACAGACGGGGGAGCGGGCGTGCTCAGCGAGCTCGGCGCGCGGTTTCTGGATGCCGAGGGCTCGCCGATCGCCGACGGCAACCGGGGCCTGCACGACCTCGTCGAAGCCGAGCTCAGCGGTCTGCGGCCGCTGCCGCCGGGCGGGGTCACGGTTCTCTGCGATGTGACGAACCCCCTGCTGGGCGAACGCGGATCGGCCCGGGTCTTCGGGCCGCAGAAGGGTGCGTCCCCGGACCTCGTCGATGAGCTCGAGCGCGGTCTCGCCGCCCTCGCCTCGGCCCTGCCGGCGGTGCCCGCCGATCTTCCCGGCGTCGGCGCGGCCGGGGGAGTGGGCTTCGGCCTCGTGGCCTGGGGCGCGGTGCTCGTCTCGGGATCGGACGAGATCGCGCTCCTCTCCGGCCTCGACGCGGCGATCTCCGCAGCAGACGTCGTGGTCACGGGCGAGGGCAGCTTCGACGAGCAGTCGGCCGACGGCAAGGTGGCGTCGCGCGTGCTCTCGGCCGCTCGCGCCGCATCCACCGTGCCGATGCTGGTGGCCGGGCGCATCGCCGCGCCGAGCGACGACTTCGCCGCGGTCGTGTCGCTGACCGACCTTGCCGGGTCCCGGGAGCGCTCGCTCGCGCATCCGCTCGTCTATGCGGAGCAGGCCGGAGCCGTTCTCGCCGTCGATTTCTCGCGCCGCGGCTGAAAGCGGATCGAACCGATTCGAGCGCACGGGATCAGAAGTCGAATCGATTCGGTAGTGTGGATTCCATTCGTCTATCGCCGCGACCGCGCAAGGAATCCCGTGACAACTGACTCCATCACCGTCGTTCACCCGGGCGACTCTCTCTCGCGGCGCCAACGCCTCGTCTACGTGCTTCTGCTCGGCGGACTCACCGCGCTCGGGCCGCTCACGATCGACCTCTACCTGCCCGCGTTCCCGATCCTCGAAGAAGACCTGGGGGTGTCGGCCGGAGCGATCCAGCTCACCCTCACCGGCACCACGATCGGATTCGCGCTGGGTCAGCTCGTGGTCGGCCCGTGGAGCGACAAGGTCGGTCGACGGCTGCCGCTCATCGTCGCGACCCTGCTGCACATCGCGGCCTGCATCGGAGCCGCGGTCGCTCCGGAGATCGTGTCGCTCGGCATCTTCCGGGTGCTCCAGGGCGCCGGCGCCGCCGCGGGCGGAGTGGTCGCGATGGCCATGGTGCGCGACCTGTTCGGCGGTCGTCCGCTGGTGCGCATGCTCTCGCGCCTCGCCCTCGTCACCACGCTCGCACCCCTGCTCGCGCCGCTCATCGGCTCGCAGATGCTGCGCTTCACCGACTGGCGTGGAATCTTCTGGGCGCTCGCGATCTACGGCATCCTCGTCGTGGTGGCCGTCTGGCTCTGGATCGTCGAGACCCTGCCCAAGGATCGCCCGCGAGACGACGGGCACTCGACCCTGGGGCAGCGCTACAAGTCCGTGCTCAGCGATCGCATCTTCGTGGGCGTGGCCCTCATCGGCGGCATGACGTTCGCCGGGCTCTTCACCTACCTGTCGGCGTCGTCGTTCCTGTTCCAGCTCGTCTACGAGCTCGACCCGCAGCAGTACGGGCTGCTCTTCGCCGTCAACTCGATCGGTATCGCCGTCGGCACGCAGGCATCGGCCAGGCTCACGAAATACGTGCCCCCGCAGTGGATCCTGGCGGGAACGACGATGGTCATGCTCGTCTGCGCCATCGCGATCGTCGTGCTCGACTCCGCCGGGGCCGGGCTGGTGGGCATCCTCGTTCCGCTCTGGTTCTTCATCGCCTCCTGCGGCTTCGGGTTCCCGTGCGTGCAGGTGCTCGCCCTCGACCGGCACGGCAAGGAGGCCGGCACGGCCGCGTCTCTTCTGGGCGCGGTCAACTTCGGCCTCGCCGGCCTCATCTCCCCGGTCGTCGGGTTCCTCGGCATCACCAGCGCGGTGCCCATGGGAGCGGTCATGGCCGTGACAGCGGCCGTCGCCGTGCTCTCCCTGTGGCTCATCGTGCGGCCGTCGACGGTGCCGGCGCTGGGTCACTGACGCCGATAGCAAGCCCTGCGCGGGGATTCGACCGAGCCGGTACGGTCGGTGGATGACGACGCGCAACCCCGAGAATATCGAGCCGGGCACGGAGCCCAGCACCGACCAGAAGACCCGCAGAGTGCAGCGGTTCTGGCCCCTGGTCAGCGCGTTCGCGGTGCTGGTGGTCGCCGTGCTGATCGGCGCGCTCGTCATGCTGCGCGGGGCCGGCAACCCGCTCGGCTTCGACACCGAGTGGATGGACGAGATCGTCGAGCACCGCTCGCCCGTGTGGGAGATCCCGTCGCTCGCGATGAACTACCTCGGGGGCGGGGTGATCGGGGTGTTCATCGTTCCGATCGCCATCATCGTGGGGCTCTGCCTGTTCCGCAGGTTCTGGGCCGCGCTGTACTTCGCGGTCGCCACGATCCTGTCGGCCGGCCTGGTGCAGCTGCTCAAGGGCATCTTCGGCAGGGCGAGGCCGGAGGAGATCCTGGTGCACGCCGACTTCGGGTCCTTCCCGTCGGGCCATGTCGCGAACGCGACGACCATGGCCGTCGTGCTCGCGATCATCCTGCGCCGCGGCTGGGTCTGGATCGCGGGGGTCGTGTACGTCGTGCTCATGCTGCTGAGCCGCACCTATCTCGGAGCGCACTGGCTGAGCGACACGTTCGGCGGACTGCTGCTGGGTGCCGGAGTCGCGGTGATCGTCTGGGCTCCGATCGCGAACAGGCTGTTTCGGGAGAACGAGCGCAGGCATCGCTTCGTTCTGTCGCGAGGGTGATGGCCGCCGTTTCTGCAACGTTGTAGTCTCAAGCCGTGGCCATTACCCTGCACGATGTCGCCCGGCTGGCCGGCGTGTCGATCAAGACCGTCTCGAACGTCATCAACGACTATCCGCACATCAGGCCGGCCACCCGCACCAAGGTCGAGTCCGCCATCTCCGAGTTGGGCTACCAGCCCAATCTCTCCGCCCGCAGCCTGCGTTCCGGGCGCTCCGGTGTGATCAGCCTGCTCATCCCCGACCTGCGCAACGCCTACTTCGCCGAACTCGCCGACGCGGTCATGCGCGCGGCCCAGGCGAAGGGGCTCTCGGTGATCATCGAGCAGATGCCCGGGGGCAAGAAGGAGGAGCTCGAGATCCTGCGCGGGCCCCGCATGCAGCTCGTCGACGGCATCCTCTACAGCGTTCTCGCCCTCGGCGAGGAGGACGCGCACGAGCTCGACAGCCGGATGCCGATGGTGCTGCTCGGCGACCGCATCTTCCACGGGCCGAAGGATCACGTGACGATGCAGAATACGGCGGGCGCGAAGGCCGCCACCGAGCACCTGCTCTCGCTCGGCAGGCGGCGGATCGCCGCCCTCGGCTCGCATCCCGGCGAGGTGGTCGGATCTGCGGGGCTCAGGCTCGAGGGGTACCGACAGGCCCTCGACGAGGCCGGGGTCGCCTACGACCCGTCGCTCGTCATCCCCGCTATCAACTGGCACCGCAAGGACGGCGCTGCGGCGATGCGGCGCTTCCTCGAACAGGGCGTGCCGTTCGACGGGCTCGTCGCATTCAACGACTCCATGGCCCTCGGTGCCATGCGCGTGATGCAGGAGGCGGGACTCCGCATTCCCGACGACGTCTCGGTCATCGGGTTCGACGACATCGACGAGACGCGGTATTCGATCCCCTCGCTGTCGACGATCGATCCGTCGAAGGATGAGATCGCCGAGACCGCCGTCGACCTGCTCCTCGAACGCATTGACAATCCCGAATCCGATGCTCCGGCGCGGGATCTCGCGACCGAATTCCGTGTGGTGCAACGGGAGTCGAGCGCGCGCTGAGTGCCGCCTGAGCGCCGCGTGGACGGCGTTCATATCGATTGCGCACTCGTCGCGATCTTCGTCTTGACAGGGGTGGCGAGGCAGTGCAGAATCGCTTTTACAACGTTTACTTTACAACGTTGTAAATGACAAGAATTCGATTTCACGCCTCATGGGCGAAGTCGATTGCCCGAATCAAGGAGGATTCGCTGATGGTCATATGCCGCTACCCGCAGGCAGGCGTCATCGCCGAATTCTTCCACTCCTCTCCCGCCTCGGCGCACGCACCGCTGCGCTAGGGAGACGACGCACCCCCACCCGAACTCGCGACAGCATCGTCGCGGTTCTTTCCTCGAAGGGAACCATCACAGTGAAGACCAAATCACTTCTGGCCGTGGTGAGCGCTGGCGCTCTCCTGGTCACTCTCGCCGGCTGCTCGCCCGATGTCAGCGCAGGAGGCAGCACCGACTCCGCAGGCGGTGACGCAGGCTCGTGCAGCAACACCATCGTCAACAAAGACGCCCCCCAGGTGTCGGTCTGGGCGTGGTACCCGAACATCAACACGGTCGTGGACATGTTCAACAAATCGCACGACGACGTGCAGGTCTGCTGGTCGAACGCCGGTCAGGGCGCAGACGAATACGCCAAGTTCTCCACCGCGATCGCGGCCGGAACGGGTGCCCCCGACGTGGTCATGCTCGAGGCCGAGGTCGTTCCCGGGTTCATCCTGCAGGACGCTCTCGTCGACCTGAGCGAGCACGGCGCCGACGACGTGAAGGCCAACTTCAGCGCCGGTGCGTGGAAAGACGTCTCCAGCGGCGACTCCGTCTACGCCATCCCGGTCGACGGCGGCCCGATGGCCATGATCTACCGCGCCGACATCTTCGCGAAGTACGGCATCGCCGTGCCGACGACGTGGGACGAATACGCCGCTGCGGGGCAGCAGCTCAAAGACGCGGGCGGCCCGTTCATGGGCGACTTCGGCAGCAACGTACCCGCATGGTTCACGGCTCTGATGACGCAGAACGGCCAGAAGGCCTGGGACTACGAGTCGGCCGACCCGCAGAACATCGGCGTCGAACTGAACGACAGTGGCTCGAAGAAAGTCGCCGACTACTGGGCAGACCTGGTCAAGAAGGGCATCGTCGACACGCAGGACCAGTTCAACACCGACTACATCGGCGGCCTGGCCAACGGCTCCTACGCCACCTACGTCTCCGCGGCGTGGGCTCCCGGATACCTGACCGGAGCCGGAGCCTCGACCGAGGGAGACGGCGCAGACTGGAAGGCGGCCCCGCTTCCCCAGTGGGATCCCGCCAACCCCGTCTCCGTGAACTGGGGCGGATCCACGTTCGCCGTCACCACGCAGGCCAAGGACAAGGATCTGGCGGCGACCGTCGCCAAGGAGCTGTACGCATCCGATGAAGAGCTGCAGGACGGCGTCGACACCCAGACGATCTTCCCGCTCAACCAGAAGATTTTGGCCTCTGACGCGTTCGCCGACACGCCCGTCAAGTTCTTCGGCGGCCAGACAGCCAACAAAGAGGTCTACATCCCCGCCGAGAACGCGTACGAGGGCTACACCTACAGCCCGTTCACCACGTACTACTACTCGGAGCTCACAAAGGCGATGGTCTCGATCATCGACGGGTCGAAGTCGGGTTCCGATGCTCTCGACGACCTGCAGGGCACGATGACCGACTACGCCAAGGCGCAGGGCTTCACGGTCAAGTAGAACGTCTTTCCCCTTCGACAGGCTCAGGGAGCGACACCGTTCCCTGAGCCCGTCGATGGGCCCCCCCACTCTTTCCTCACAGTCGATCGAAGGACTGACATGACACACCCCGCCGCCGTGCTGAGAGCACCCTCCCGGCGCCGCAACCTGCGTCGCCCCTGGATAGGCTGGCTCTTCATCGCTCCGTTCGGAGCGATCTTCCTCGTCTTCCTCGTGGCGCCCCTGGCCTACGCGTTCTATCTCAGCCTCTTCTCCAAAGGCCTCGCCACCGGCACGATCTTCGCCGGCGCCGGCAACTACATCAAGGCGTTCACCGACCCGGAGTTCCTCTCGGGCATCTGGTTCGTCATCCGCTTCGCGGTCATCCTCATCCCCATCCAGATGGCGGTATCGCTCGCGGCGGCGCTCGTGCTCGACGCGCTCACCACGAGGCTGTCGCGCTTCGCCCGGCTGGCCATCTTCGTGCCCTACGCCATCCCGGCCGTCGTCGGCACGCTCATGTGGGGCTTCCTCTACAGCCCGACCTTCGGTCCGCTCACCGACCTCTTCAAGGTGGTCAATCAGAGCGCACCCGAGATCCTGAGTTCGGGAAACATCTTCGGCGGGCTGCTCAACATCGTCGTCTGGCAGTGGGCCGGCTACTACATGATCATCATCTACGCGGCGCTCCGGGGCATCGACCCCTCGATCTACGAGGCCGCGCGCATCGACGGCGCGACGCCGAGACAGATCGCGCTGCGCATCAAGGTGCCGATGATCTCGAGCGCGATGGCCCTGATCCTCGTCTTCGCTCTCATCGGCACGCTGCAGTTCTTCACGGAGCCGCAGGTGCTGAGGCCGATCTCGAACGGCTCGATCACCTCGAGCTTCACGCCCAACATCTACGCGTTCGATCTCGCCTTCCGGTTCTCGCAGTTCAACTACGCGTCGACCATCTCGTTCTCGCTCGGCATCGTGGTCTTCATCGCGGTGTACATCTTCTTATTCGCCAGCCGCAAGCGCCGGGGAGGCCTCTCATGACGACGATCACGAGCCCGATCAAGGTCAGGAAGAAGCCGAACGTCGCGGCGCACGTCTTCCTCGTCATCCTCATCGTGTACTTCCTGCTGCCCCTGTGGTGGCTGTTCGTCGCCAGCACGAAAGACCCGCAGGGCCTGTTCACGGGCACGGGAGGTGCGCTCTGGTTCGACAAGAACTTCAATCTGCTGGCGAACATCCAGGAGCTCGTCACCTACAAGGGCGGCCTCTACTTCCGCTGGCTCGGCAACTCCGCGCTGTACTCCCTGCTCGGCGGCGTCGGCGCCACCGTGCTCGCGGTGCTCGCGGGCTACGGCTTCGCCAAGTTCGCCTTCAAGGGTCGCGACTTCTCGTTCGCGATCCTGCTCGGCTCGGTCATGGTGCCGCTCACCGCGCTCGTCATTCCGACGTTCATGCTCATGTCGCAGCTGCACCTCACGAACACGATCTGGGCGGTCATCCTCCCGTCGCTGCTCAGCCCGTTCGGCGTCTACCTCATGCGGGTCTACGCGGCCGACGCCGTTCCCGACGAACTGCTCGACGCCGCCCGCGTCGACGGTTCGGGCGAGCTGCGCACGTTCTTCACCGTCGCGCTGCCGCTCATGCGGCCCGCCGTCGTCACGGTGCTGCTGCTCTCCGTGGTCGGAACGTGGAACAACTACTTCCTGCCGCTCGCCGTGCTCAGCGACCAGAACCTCTATCCCGTGACCGTCGGTCTGGGCGGCTGGCAGGCGCTCGCGGCCTCGAACAACGGCGGCGGAACCTCGCTCTACACGCTCATCGTCGTCGGGTCGCTCATCTCGATCATCCCGCTCGTCATCGCATTCCTCTCGCTGCAGAAGTACTGGCAGGGCGGCCTCTCGCTCGGCGCCCTCAAGTAGTCCCGCTCGCGAAGCACCACTCACCTCACTCACCCCCTGAAAACCAGGAGACACCCATGGTCACCGCACGCCTCACCCTCGACCCCCACTTCGCCGTCGGGGCGATCAACCGCCGCATCTTCGGCTCGTTCGTCGAGCACCTCGGACGCTGCGTGTACGACGGCATCTACGAGCCGGGGCACCCCACGGCCGATGCCGAAGGCTTCCGGGGCGACGTCATCGACCTCGTCAAGGAGCTCGGAACAACCACCATCCGCTACCCCGGCGGCAACTTCGTCTCGGGGTTCAAATGGGAGGACAGCGTCGGCCCGCGGGAGGACCGCCCGCGGAGGCTCGACCTGGCCTGGCACTCCACCGAGACGAACGAGATCGGGCTGCACGAGTTCTCGTCATGGCTCACGAAGGTCGACAGTGAGCTGATGCTCGCGATCAACCTGGGCACCCGCGGTGTCGAGGAGGCGCTCGACCTCGTCGAGTACACGAACATCCGCTCCGGCTCGACGCTCAGCGACCTGCGCATCGCCAACGGCCAGGTCGACCCGTTCGGCGTCACCATGTGGTGCCTCGGCAACGAGATGGATGGCCCGTGGCAGCTCGGTCATCGCAGTGCGGAGGACTACGGCAAGATCGCGAGCCAGACCGCGAAGGCCCTGCGCCAGCTCGACGAGCGGCTCGAGCTCGTGGTGTGCGGATCGTCGAGCGCGCAGATGCCCACCTTCGGATCGTGGGAGCGCACCGTGCTGCAGCACACCTACGAAGACGTGGACTACATCTCGTGCCACGCCTACTACGAGGAGCGCGGGGGAGACCTCACGAGCTTCCTCGCCTCGGGCGTCAACATGGACCACTTCATCGAGTCCGTCGTCGCGACGGCCGACAGCGTGAAGGCCGAGCTGCGGTCGTCGAAGCAGATCAACATCTCGTTCGACGAGTGGAACGTCTGGTACATCGAGCGCTACCAGACGGTCGATCGCATCACCGACGTCGAGGAGTGGCCCGTCGCCCCGCGCCTGCTCGAAGACGTCTACTCCGTCGCCGACGCCGTGGTCTTCGGCAGCCTGCTCATCTCGCTGCTGAAGCACGCCGATCGAGTGCAGTCGGCCTCGCTCGCCCAGCTCGTGAACGTGATCGCGCCGATCATGACGGAACCGGGCGGCGACTCGTGGCGCCAGACCACCTTCTTCCCCTTCTCCGTCACCTCGCGCCTCGCCCGGGGCACGGTGCTCGAGGTCAAGCTCGATAGCGACACCCACGACACGAAAGACTATGGAACGGTCGCGACGGTCGACGCCGTCGCCACCTTCGACGCCGAGACGGGAACCGCCGCCGTCTTCCTGGTGAACCGCAGCGAGACCGAGGAGGCGACCGTGACCATCGACGTCGCGGGCCTGGGCGCTCTGGGCATCCTCGAGGCCTCGACGCTCGCCGACGCCGACGTCTACGCGGCGAACACGCTCGCCGATCAGAACCGAGTCGGCCTCACCCCCAACACGAGTGCGAGCCTCGTCGACGGCGTCGTCACGATCACCCTGCCGGCGGTCTCGTGGAGCGCGGTGAGCCTGGGGTAGCGTTCACCCATGAGAATCCTCCTGGTCGGCGCCGGCGGCGTCGGCGATGCCATTGCCAAGATCGCAGCGCGGCGGTCGTTCTACGAGCAGATCGTCGTCACCGACTACGACATCTCGAGGGCGCAGCGCACCGTCGACTGGATCGCCTCGAAGCACGGCAGCGAGGTCGCCGGCCGTTTCGCGGTCGACGCGATCGACGCATCCGACCCCGACAGCGTCGCCGACGTCGCCAGGCGACACGGCGCCACCCACGTGATGAACGCGGTGGAACCCAAGTTCGTGCCCACGATCTTCGCGGGCGCGCTCGCCGCGGGCGCCGACTACCTCGACATGGCGATGAGCCTGTCGGAGCCGCACCCCACCGACCCGCACTCCGAGACAGGCGTGAAGCTCGGAGACGACCAGTTCGCGCAGGCCGCCGACTGGGAGACCGCGGGGCGCCTCGCCCTCGTGGGCATGGGAGTGGAGCCCGGGCTCAGCGACGTGTTCGCACGCTACGCCGCCGATCACCTCTTCTCAGAGATCGACGAGCTCGGCACCCGCGACGGCGCCAACCTCGTGGTGCGCGATGAGGCAGGCAACGAGATCTTCGCCCCGTCGTTCTCGATCTGGACGACCATCGAGGAGTGCCTCAACCCCCCGGTCGTCTGGGAGAAGGATCGCGGCTGGTTCACCACCCCGCCGTTCTCGGAGCCCGAGGTCTTCACCTTCCCCGAGGGCATCGGCGACGTCGAGTGCGTCAACGTCGAGCACGAGGAGGTGCTGCTGATGCCGCGCTGGGTCGACGCCAAGCGGGTCACGTTCAAGTACGGCCTCGGCAACGAGTTCATCGGAATCCTCAAGACGCTGCACCAGCTGGGGCTCGACTCGACCGTGCCCTTGAGGGTGCGCTCGGCGAACGGCCCCGTCGAGGTCGCACCGCGCGACGTGGTCGCCGCCGGACTGCCCGATCCCGCCACCCTCGGACCCCGCATGTCGGGCAAGACCTGCGCGGGCCTGTGGGTCACGGGCACGGGCGTCGACGGCCGGCCTCGCGAGGTCTACCTCTATCACGTCAGCGACAACGAGTGGACGATGCGCGAGTACGAGGCCCAGTGCGTGGTCTGGCAGACCGCCCTCAACCCGGTGATCGCGCTCGAGCTGCTCAGCACGGGCGCCTGGTCGGGCGTCGGCGTGCTCGGCCCTGAGGCCTTCGACGCGAGCGCCTTCCTCGACCTGATGAAGGCGCCGGAGTCCGAGGGCGGCTACGGCCAGGCCTGGGGGCTCGAAGACCGGCTCGTTCCGCTCGTCTCGTGAAGATCGCGCGGATCAGCCTGCATCGCCTGGCGATGCCCCTGGTCAGGCCGTTCGAGACCAGCTTCGGCACCCAGACCGAGCGTGACGTGCTGCTCGTGCACGTCGTCACCTCAGACGGCGTCGAGGGCTGGGGCGAGTGCGTGGCGGGGGCAGACCCCGTGTATTCGAGCGAGTACGTCTCCGGCTGCGAGCACGTCATCGAGCACTACCTCGCGCCCGCCGTGCTGGCCGCGCGCGACATCACGGCCGAGACACTGGATGCGCGACTGCGCTTCGTGGTCGGCCACCGCATGGCGAAGGCCGCCGTCGAGGCGGCCGTTCTGGATGCCCAGCTGCGCGCATCCGGGCTCTCGTTCGGGCGGTACCTCGGCGCCGCGCGCGACGAGGTCGACTGCGGAGTCTCGGTGGGCATCGCTCCGAGCATCGACGAGCTGCTCGACGAGGTCTCCGGGTATGTCGCCGAGGGGTATCGGCGCATCAAGCTGAAGATCAAGCCCGGCTGGGACCTGGAGCCCGTCGGTGCGGTGCGCGCGCTGCTCGGCGACGGGACCCTGCTGCAGGTCGACGCCAACACCGCCTACACCCTCGACGACATCGATCACCTGCGCGAGCTCGATGCGTTCGGGCTGCTCCTGATCGAACAGCCCTTCGTCGAGGAGGACATCGCGGGCCATGCCGTGCTCGCCGCCGCCATCGACACCCCGGTCTGCCTCGACGAGTCCATCACGTCGGCCGCCGTAGCGAGCGATGCGATCGAGCGCGATGCGACATCCATCGTCAATGTGAAGCCCGGACGGGTCGGGGGATACCTGGAGTCCGTGCGCATCCACGACGTGTGCCTCGCGCGCGACGTTCCCGTGTGGTGCGGGGGCATGCTCGAGACAGGGCTGGGCAGAGCGGCGAACGTGGCGCTCGCGGCGCTTCCGGGATTCACCCTGCCCGGCGACACCTCGGCCTCGAAGCGCTACTACGCAGACGATCTGACCGAGCCGTTCGAACTGGTCGACGGGCGCCTTCGTGTTCCCACGGGCCCGGGAACGGGCGTCACCGTGCGCACCGACCTCATGGCCGAGTGGGCGACCCGGCCACCGCTGCTGCTGCGCTGAGCCCGCCCGCCCGCCCGCCCCGGCTCTGCGCGACGTCGAGTTGCACGAATCTGCCCGCTCGACCGCCTGCCAGGCGGCAGATTCGGGCAACTCGGCTACGACCGGGCCCGAATCGAGGCCGCCAGATCGGCGATGAACTCGTCGGGCGCCGTGAGGTCGTCGGCTGTGTAGCGCTTCGCGTCCCAGCCGATCGTCTTCAGCCTTCTGAATCGAGCGATGTCGCGGCGCCACTGCTTCTTGTCGGTGCGGTGGTGGTCACCCTCGTAGTCCATCGAGATCTTCAGGGCGGGGTATGCGAGATCGACGCGCGCCACGAAGACGCCCCGATCGTCGAATACCTCGTAGTTGGTGACGGGCGTGGGCAGCCCCGCCAGAATGATGATCACCCGCTGCCATGACTCCATCGGTGATTCGCTGCCGTCGTCGAGCATCGGAAGTGCCCGGGCGAGAAGCCTGGCACCCCGCCCGGAACCGTGGTTGGTGACGGCGAGAGCGAGACGGGCGAGGTCTGTCCGGGGGAGGGAGCGGTGGATGAGACGGTCGCCGATCGCTACCAGCGGCGCAAGGGCGAGAACCGCAGCCAGATCGCACCAGGTGCGTTCGGGCGTTGTCGCCCCGAAGCCGAACCGGGAATCGACATCGCCGGGCGACAGAGTGGCTTGATGCCCGACCACTCCGTGCCGGTGAGGCGCGCGCCGGCCACGAGGCACCGTCACGTGCAGAGGTGAGTTCTGCAACTCGGTCGGCAGGGGCAGGCGGTGCAGGGCTGCGGCGGTCGCATGACTGAAGGCCGCCTCGGGAGGAAGGGTCTGTGCCAGAGCGCGGCACCTCTCCTCGAACACCATCGCAGGCGGAAGACCGTCTTCCCATCCGGCGCGGAGGCGTAGGCCGTGGAACGGCGTCGTCAGGTCGCGGGCGCGGAGGCGCTTCTCCGTGACACCGTTCGCTCGGGCCTCGGCCACCGTGAACGCGCGGGGCGGGAACACGATTCGCTTGGGAGGGACCGGACTCACCCGCTCACTATGCCCACAATCGTGAATGCTCACAGAAGTTGTCCACAGCGTTGCCGAGTTGCCCGAATCTGCCGCGTTGTCGCCCGGGAAGGCGGCGAAACGAGGCAAGTCGACTCGTCGATCGGAGCGCGGGCTTCGTCGGTAGAGTCTGTGTATGACGAACGACGACGGTTCTGTTCAGGATGCTGCTGCCGCACTCGCGCAGGCGAAGGCCGCGGCGGCCGCGGCGCAGGCCGCAGCGGATGCGGCCGAGGCGGCGCTCGCTGAGGCCACACGGCGAGCCGCTGAGGCGGAGGCCGCTGCAGCGCCGGTCGATCCGGAGCCCGTTTCGCCCCCGCAGCCTGTCGCGCCCACGCAGCCCGTCGCATCCCCGCAGCCTGTCGCATCCCCGCAGCCCGTCGCGTCCGGGCCCCTGAGCCAGGCGGCGGTCGACGCTGTGCGGGCGGGCTACGACTTCGCGGGCGAGGCCCTGCAAATGGGGGCGCTCGTCAACGGCGAGGCGCTCGCCGACGTGCAGGTGCGCATCCCGCTCGGCATGGTCGCGAGGCACGGCCTCGTGGCCGGAGCGACCGGCACGGGCAAGACGAAGACCCTCCAGGGGCTCGCCGAACAGCTCTCCGCCGCGGGCGTTCCCGTCTTCGCGGCCGACATCAAGGGCGACCTGTCGGGCATCGCCACGCCCGGCGCATCGAGCGACAAGCTCACCGACCGCACCCGCGGCATCGGCCAGGACTGGAAGTCAACCGCCTTCCCCACCGAGTACTTCACCCTCGGCGGCCTCGGTACAGGAGTGCCGATCCGCGCGACGATCACCAGTTTCGGGCCGCTGCTGCTGTCGAAGGTGCTCGGCCTCAACGAGACGCAGGAGTCGAGCCTCGGGCTGGTGTTCCACTACGCCGACGCGCAGGGCCTGCCGCTCGTCGACCTCGCCGACCTGCGTTCGGTTCTGAGCTACCTGCAGAGCGACGAGGGCAAGGGCGAGCTGAAAGATCTGGGCGGCCTCGCACCCGCCACCGTCGGAGTGATCCTGCGCGAGCTCATCACGTTCTCCGACCAGGGCGCCGATGTCTTCTTCGGGGAGCCCGAGATCGACACGGCCGACTTCCTGCGGCTCGCATCCGACGGTCGCGGCATCGTCAGCCTCCTCGAGGTTCCGGGGGTGCAGGACAAGCCGGCGCTGTTCTCCACCTTCCTCATGTGGCTGCTCGCCGATCTCATGAACGACCTCCCCGAGGTCGGAGACATCGACAAGCCGAAGCTGGTGTTCTTCTTCGACGAGGCGCACCTGCTCTTCGCGAACGCCTCGAAGGACTTCCTGTCGGCCATCACGCAGACCGTGCGCCTCATCCGCTCGAAGGGCGTGGGCATCTTCTTCGTGACGCAGACCCCCAAGGATGTTCCGGGCGATGTGCTCGCCCAACTCGGTTCGCGCGTGCAGCACCAGCTGAGGGCCCATACCCCCGACGACGCCAAGGCGCTGCGGCAGACCGTGCAGACGTATCCGGTCAGCGAGTACGACCTCGGCGAGGTGCTGCAGAGCCTGGCCATCGGCGAGGCGATCGTCACGGTGATGAACGAGAAGGGCGCGCCCACTCCGGTGGCGTGGACGCGCATGCGCGCCCCGCAGGGTTCGATGGATCCCACGCCGGCGGCCGACATGCAGGCCACCGTGCAGGCTTCGCCGCTGCTCGCGCGCTACGGCACCGCCGTCGACCCCGACTCGGCGAAGGAGATGCTGGCCCGTCGCCTCGACGCCGCATCCGCCGCCGCCGCTCAGGCCGAGGCCGAGGCGGCAGCCGCGGTGCAGGCCGCCAAGACCGAGAAGGAGCGACTGGCCGCGCAGAAGAAGCTCGACGCCGAGTACGACCGGATGACCCGGCAGACTCAGCCCCGCCGCACCACGACGAGGTCGTCGTCGACCCGCCGATCGTCGAAGACGCCGATGGAGCAGGTGCTCGGATCGCCCGTGACGAAGACCATCCTCACCGAGGTCATGCGCGGCATCTTCGGCAACGCGCGCCGACGCTGATGGCCGAACCGCGCATCCGGCCGTTTCGAGAGGGCGACGAGTCGCACGTCTTCGATGTCTGCGTGCGCACCGGCCAGGGCGACCCCGCGATCCTCGCGGACGTGTATGCGGCGCCGTACCTCCGTCTCGACCCGGAGCTCGCGTTCGTCGTCGATACGGGCGAGCGGGTCGCGGGCTACATCCTCGGCACCGCCGACACGCGCGAGTTCGTTCGCCGGTACCGGGCCGAGTGGCTTCCCGCTTTCGCCGCGCGTCACGCGGTGCCCACCGACGCACCCGACGACGGCCCGCACGGAGTACTTGCGGCCGGGCTGCGCCCCGAGCGGATGCTCGTGCCCGGGGTCGACGAGTATCCCGCCCACCTTCACATCGACCTGCTTCCCGAGCTGCAGAGGCAGGGCCTCGGCCGGATGCTCATCGAGACCCTCGCAGACGCGTTGCGGGCCCGCGGCGTGCCGGGTCTGCACCTCGTCGCCGACCCGGCGAACACGTCGGCGATCGCGTTCTACTTGCGACTCGGCTTCGTCGCGCTGCCGGCCGAGCCCGAGGTCGGTGCGCTGATGGGCATGACGCTCTAGGATCGCCACATGACCGACGACGCTCCCTTCATCGCCCCCTTCGAGATCATCGGCTGGGAGCAGTCCTCCTACGGAGACGAGGGGGAGCGCAGCGAGCTCGCCCGGGTGACGGTGACCAAGGTCTTCACCGGCGACATAGAGGGAGAGAGCGCGGCTGAACTGCTGATGGCAAGCAACCCCGTCGGCGCCGGGTACGTCGCGTCCGAGTTGTTCACCGGCGTGATCGGCGGTCGCGCCGGATCCCTGGTCATCCAGCACGGCGGGCTCGCCGAGGGTGACGACGGACACAGTTTCGGCAGCATCGTTCCGGGGTCGGGCACAGGTGCGCTGGCCGGCGCCCGGGGCGAGGCGATCTACGCGAACAACGAGGAGGGGCACACGCTCACCCTCACCCTGCGGTTCGTCGACGAGGGCTAGCCGACGACGAGGTTCTCGGGCGACATCAGCAGGATGAGCACGAGGGACAGGCCCGCGATCGCGCCCGCGGAGACGACGGCGCCCAGCAACGGCCACCGCTCGAACCAGTAGAGGATCGGCGCGTAGTCACGACGAAGCGCGGCCCGGGTGATGGGTTCTTCGACGCGACGCACCGGCACGTCGAACGCGGAGGCCAACGCCTCGATGCTGTCGACCGACCAGAACTGCCCACGCATGCGCAGCAGCGCATCGCCGGTGGTGTCGAGCAGGAAGAGCTGCTGAACCGTCTCGAGCGACTGACCCCGGTAGACAGTCAGGATGAGGACGCTCTCGATGCGCTTGCCGGCCACCCTGTTGGTGGTGAAGAAGCCGCGTTCGCTCACGCAGTCGTGCGAGATGCGGATCGACACGCGCGAGAGCAGGAACGACGCGAGGGCGTAGACAACGGTGACGACCACCAGCGCGACCAGCACACGGGGCCAGGTTCCGCGGGGGATGGTGAACCAGAACACCGCGGCGAAGACGGGAATCAGCAGGGCGGCGGTGACCAGACGCGTCTGACCGTGCAGCTGGGCCACCGGCCGAAGAAGGCGCTCGGCGCGCGAGACCGGGTTCTGTATCACCGCGACCCCATTCCTCAAGCTCCGAAGGAGAGGAGGGGCCGGGCGCCCCCGCCTCCGGCAATCGTAGATCGCGCGGTGCGGTGTCGGACAGCCGCATTAATGAGGACACGCCGTATCGGCGTGTCAGTTCACTTCGAGGCGGCGGGCTCTCCGGCGCCGACCAGCTCGACGGCGACGTCTGCCAGGCTCTCGATGAGCGTGTCGGATGCAGGCTTGTGCAGCACGAGCTCGCTGAAATAGACCGGCCCGACGAGCTGCGCGAACTGCTCCTCGGTGACGGGGCCGATGAGCTCACGCAACTGCTCGAGGCGCTTGTCGCTCATGTCGTCCATCGATGCGACGGCCTTGTCCTCCTGCGTCGCGTGGTGGATCAGCGAGGTCAGGGCCACTTTGGTGATCGGTTCGTGGATGCCGTCGCGCACGCTGGTCAGGAAGTGCACGACCCGCTCGCGATTCGACAGGCCCTCGGGATCGAATCCGTCGCTGCCGGGCGCGAGGCTCACGGCCTCGCTGATGACCTGCTCGATGGTTCCCCAGTGCACGTAGAGCGTGCGTCGGGAGACCTCCGCCTCCTTCGCGAGGCTGCTCAGGGTGATCGTCTCGCCGTTGCGCTCCGAGAGCATACGACGGGTCGTCTCGAGGACGTGCAGGCGGGTTCTTTTGATTCGGGGGTCAGTCACGAACGCAATGATAGGCGAGACGTATCCTTTGCAGCACCGCCTTGACTAAGATCGTTAGACACTGTAAGTAACTTGCCGGAATTCTCTAATACCGTCAGATCGGTCAGAGGGGAAGCGCGAGAGTCTCCGGCATCGAAGCTTTCACCTCATAGATCACCCCTTTCACTCGATTGGGAGGGATTCGGGGGTATCTTGTCTGCGGAACGACTGCGGCCTGCCGGGCGGGTGGCCCGTTCTAAAGTACGTGGTGGTTCTCAGTGATGTAAAACAGTCGAAGGAGTGTGTCGTGACCACAATCGGTTCATCGGATCTCACCGTTTTTCCCCTGGCTCTCGGGGGCAACACGTTCGGCTGGACGAGCGACGAGCCGTCGTCGCGGGCCGTGCTCGACGCGTTCATCGCCGGCGGGGGAGACCTGATCGACACCGCCGATGCCTACTCCGCCTGGGTTCCCGGCAACTCGGGTGGCGAGTCCGAGACGATCATCGGCCGATGGATGGCGGACGCGGGCAACCGATCGGATGTCGTGATCGCGACCAAGGTGAGCCAGCACCCCGAGTTCCGCGGTCTCTCGGCGCGCACGGTCGCCGCGGCGGCCGACGCGAGCCTCACGCGTCTCGGCACCGACTACATCGATCTCTACTACGCGCACTACGACGACGAGAACACTCCTCTCGAAGAGACGGTGGCCGCCTTCGATGCGCTGGTCACCGCCGGCAAGGTGCGCTACGTCGGCATCTCGAACTTCACGGCCGAGCGGGTCTCCGAGTGGGTCGGCATCGCCCGTCGAAACGGCTTCGCAGCCCCTGTCGCCCTGCAGCCCCACTACAACCTCGTGCATCGTTCCGCCTTCGAGCAGCACCTCGCTCCCGTTGCCGAGCGGAACGACCTCGGTGTTCTGCCCTACTACGGACTCGCGAGCGGATTCCTGACCGGCAAGTACCGCACGGCCGCCGACCTCGACCAGAGCAGCCGCGGGGCGGGTGCGAAGAGCTACCTGACAGACGAGGGCCTCGGCGTCGTCTCCGCGTTGGCGACGGTGGCGGATGCGCGGGGCGTCGCGATCGCGAGCGTCGCGTTGGCCTGGCTGCTGGCCCGGCCGACCGTGGTCGCGCCGATCGCCAGTGCCCGCACGATCGAGCAGCTGCCCGATCTGCTCGAAGGCGCCCGCCTCGGGCTCACCGCTTCGGAGATCGCCCTGCTCGACGACGCCTCTGCCGGATTCTAAGGACTAAGGGCTGACCGTCTCCGTGGCGCCGGAAGCGCGGCGCAGCTCGAGGCGGAGTTCCAGTTCGTTCATGACCATCGCGGCGAGGTCCGTCAGGGTCTCGAGCTCGTCCGGGCTCGTCTGGCGGGGCTCGAAGTCGAGCACGCAGAGGGTGCCGAGGTTGTGCCCGTCACGCGTGGTGAGGGGCACTCCGGCGTAGAACCTCAGTCCGAACTCCCCGGCCACGAGCGGATTGGCCATCGCCCGCGGGTCGAATGACGCGTCATCCACCACCCACGCCTCGCCGCCGAGGATGGCGGAGGCGCAGAGGCCGGCGTCGCGGCCCGTCTCCGAGATCTCCAGGCCGTGATGCGACTTGAACCAGATGCGGTCGAGATCGACGATGCTGACGATGGCGATGGGAACGTCGAAGAGTCGGGCGGCGAGGGCCGTGATGCGGTCGAAGGTGCCGTCGGCGGGGGTGTCGAGCACGTCGTAGCGCCTGACGGCGGCGAGACGGGCAGCTTCGTCGTGAGGCAGCACCGAGGCCGCCGGTGCGCCATGCCGAGCCGAGTCGGTCAGGAAGGCACGACGGAAGAACAGGATGATCTCGCCCAGGGCCGGCCGGTCGGCGATCGTGCGCGAGGTCATGCCGGTGAGCACGATCCGCCAGTCGACGGGCAGGTCGTCGGGCACCTCGGGGTCGTCGAGGAGCCGCGCCATCGCGGCCTGCAGCTTCGGACCGCTGAACGAGGGGTGGCCGCTCAATGCTTCGAGCAGCACAAGGCCGAGCGAGTACACGTCGCTCGCGGGGCCGAGCGCCTCGCCTCGGGCCTGTTCCGGGCTGAGGTACGCGGCGGTTCCCGTGGCGGAGCCGCTGCTCTCGGGCAGGCTCCTGGGCGACTGGGCGATGCCGAAGTCGGCGAGCTTCGCCCGCGTGCGCACGCCGTGGCTCGTGTACTCGGCCAGCAGGATGTTTGCCGGCTTCACGTCGCGGTGAACCACGCCGTGGTGGTGGGCGTACTCGAGTCCTTCGGCGAGGTCGTATGCGAGCTGGGCGACCTGGCGACGGGTCATCGGCCCCTCGGCGAGCGCCTCTTTGAGGTTCTTGCCCTTCACGAGTTCCATGACCAGGAAGCGACGCGGGTTGTCGGGGTCGGTGCGGTCGATTCCCGCATCGTGGAGCGTGACCAGGCTCGGGTGGTTCAGGCTGGCGAGCACGGCGAGCTCGTGATGCTGGCGCGCAAGCTCCTCGGTGTTGGCCGGTGCGGGCTCGAAGAGCTTCACCGCCACGTCTCGACCGAGCATCTGGTCGTGTGCGCGATAGACGGAGGCCATTCCGCCTTTGCCGACGAAGGAGTCGATGCGGTACCGATCGTGCAGCACGGAGTACGGGTGGCGCGCCGTTTTCTCGCTCATCGTGCAGCCCCCATCCCCAGTGGATGCCGTTCACCCCTATCAGTGATCGTAGAGGTGTATACGACGGAACCTCAGCAATGGAGTCGGGGGTTGACGAGTGGTGCCCGGCCGTGCTGCGGCGGCTTTTGTCTGGTGCCGGTGTGTTTGCGAGAATCGTCGGATGCCCGCACCTCACGCACCCGAGATTCAGCACGTCGAATGGACCGATCCCCGCGCGGTGGCGATGCGCGCGCTCATGGATGCGGAGATGCACGTGCGCTACGGCCTCGACAGCCCGGCCGACGCCGACTTGTCGGCGGAGATCGAACGTGCGCTCGCGGTCGATGAGACAACGGTCGTCGACACGGTGCTGCTGGTCGACGAGGGCGTCGCGGTGGCTCATGCGGGTCTTCGGATGCTCGCCACCGATTCCGGTCAGGAGTGGGAAGTCAAGCGGGTCATCGTCGACGGCTCGCAGCGCGGGCGAGGCCTGGGTCGCGCAGTGATGACGGAGATCATCGCCATCGCCCGCCGCGGGGGTGCGCGTCGCCTCATTCTGCAGGCGGGAGACCGGCAGCCCGAGGCGGTCGGCCTGTATACCAGCCTGGGATTCACGCCGATCCCGGTGTACGCGCCCTACGCCGAGGTCATGCCCCAGTCGCTGTGCTTCGAACTCGTGCTTCGGTAGCCTGACGGCAGAACAAGGAGCGCACGTGAACGACATTCCCGGCAATGCGGCCGACCAGGACGCGGACCCTAACGACGGTCGAGACGAGACTCTCACCGAGAGGCTGGATCGCAACTGGGACGAGATCCTGCAGGAGCTGCGCGTCATTCAGACGGGAACCCAGATCCTCACCGGCTTTCTGCTGGCAGCGGTGTTCCAGAGCAGATTCTCCGACCTCGACGACTATCAGAGAACCGTCTACGCCTGCCTCGTGGTCGTCACCATCCTCACGACCGTGATGGGGCTGGCTCCGGTCAGCCTGCACCGCGTGCTCTTCCGTCAGCGGGCGAAGGCCACGATCGTGGCCTCGACCGACCGTCTTCTGCAGGTGACGATGGGCGGTGTGGCGATCACCCTGGCCGGCACCGCGATGCTCATCTTCGACTTCGTCTTCGGACGTGTCGGCGGTGTGCTCGCCGGTGCGGGCGTGCTCGCCGTCGTGTGCATGCTCTGGGTCGTGCTGCCGCGCGTGCTGCGGCGTCGCACCGCCGCCGCGGCCGCCGTCTCGCATCGCGTCGATCGGAGCGTCGATCAGCCCGTCGGCAGCTCGACCTCGAACGACCGGCGCGAGTAGCGGCGACCGTTGATCTGCAACTCGATCAGGTGCGTTCCCGCGTAGTGCACCCGGGTGGTCATCTGGTGGATCGCGTGTCTTTTCCTCAGTTCCACGGACTCTCCCGGCTCCAGGTCTCTGGTGGTGAGCTTGAACACCTTCTCGGCCAGCGCCCCGGAACTCTTGACGTAGGACACGACGTAGTCGACCGCGAGCCTCACACGTGACTCGGCGTCGTTGGTGACGCTGAAGGAGAAGTCGAGCGCTCCGGGAAGCACGACCGTGTCGTCGACGACCGAGATCTCGGAGGCCACGACGGAGGTGTCCGAGAAGCCCATGAGGGCGAGGGCTCCGGGGTCGGCCTTCTTCACCAGGGTGCGGAGCCCGTGCCGCACCACCCAGCGGGTGTTCTCGTCGGGCTCGCGCATCCATCGTTCTGCCGTCTGCACCACGAGGCCGGGGTTCTGCCGACTGAGATCGTTCAGGTGGTTGGCGACCGAGCGCCGCACGTACTCGCTCGGGTCGCGACGGAGCGCATCGAGGATCGGCACGGTCTTCTCGGGTCTCGCGGTGAGCTCGGCCACCCGAACCGCCCAGGGCAGGAACGCACGCGTGCCCTCGGTGGCCAGCCGACGAACGTGCTCGTCGTCGCTGAGGGTCCAGGGCAGGATGCGGTCGACGGCGCGGTCGAGGTCGGCCGCCAGGAACCGCCGGATCGCGAACTCGGAGCTGAGGCGGGGCGTCAGCTCGGAGAGCAGGTCGAGGCCGTCGTCGAAGGGATCGTTATCGAAGGGGCCGTCGTCGTGGGGCATGCCGCTCGACCAACACAGGAGTGCCGCCGAGGTGACGGCCTCCGACACGGGCCAGACCATCCATCCGGCGAGCGCGTTCTCGCGCAGTGCCCGACGAACGGTTTCGGCGAGACGACGGTAGTTCGCAGCGTGGTCGTCGTCGGCGCCCGAATTGTCGCGCAGAATGGCCGCCGCCACGACGTCGCTGCGTGCGCGCAACTGAAGGCCGTTTACTGCGTCGGCCGACTCCTCGACGGCGATCCAGTCGCGCGAGGAGTCGGCGTCGCGCAGCAGAGCCGTCAGGCGCACGACGGTGGTTCTATCGATCAGTTCGTTCATCACACCCATGCGGTCACGGTACTCGACAGGTGTGACAGGGAAGAATGCGCCGCTAGAGCTGCGTCAACAGGCGCGAGCGCGCGGTGTCGTACTCCTCGCTCGTGATGGTGCCGGCAGCGCGCAGCTGTTCGATCTTCTGCAGCCGCGCCTCCACCGTGGGCTGGGAGCTCAGCGCGTCGCTGTCGAGCAGCTTCGTCGCGATGTCTGTCTGGAGGGTCAACGGATTGTGGCCGGCCTTGCGAACGCGAGCCGCGTTCGTGACCGCGGAGACGATCACGAAAATCGCGACGACGACGACGATGCCGCCGATGACCCAGAAGATGATGGGGAAGAATCCGGACATGGTGCTCTCGGGCATGATGATTCCCTTCTCTCTGACTTCAACCCTGCCGTCGATCATCCCCGAACGGGGGGTTTACGGAGGGAACTCGGAGGAAGGTCAGGCGTCGATGATCGCGATGAAGCGTGAGCCTATGCCGTCGAGTTCACTGCGCTTGAGGCCCTCGGCGGGCAGGGGGATGTCGCCGATGCTGTGGTGATCGCACGTCAGGTAGGTGAAGTCGGGCCACCATTTCTTCGGCCTGACCGACTCCTCGAAGCCGCATACGTCGCACCTGAGCTGCACCCAGACGGCCTTCTTGCCGGTGCGGTTGGCTCGCGACTGGGCGAGCCAGGGCGGCGGGTTGTCGTTCAGCTCGTCGAGCTCGGCCTCGGAGATCTTGCCGGCGATGCCGTGCTTTCGAGCCATCTCCACAGAGATGTCGAGGCGGAGGGCGGCTTCTCGTCGAGTGATCATCGCTGTCCACGATAGTTCGTCCCACGCGGGCACCCGGTGGTTTAAGATCGCAGGGTGCCCACACTTCAGACTCCGTACGAAGATCTTCTGCGCCACACGCTCGAGACGGGGGCCGCGAAGTCCGACCGCACGGGCACGGGAACGACGAGTGTCTTCGGCGCCCAGCTGCGCTTCGACCTGAGCGAGGGCTTTCCGCTGATCACGACCAAGCGGGTGCACTTCAAGTCGATCGCCTACGAGCTGCTGTGGTTCCTGCGCGGCGAGAGCAACGTGGGCTGGCTGCGCGAGCACGGCGTCACGATCTGGGACGAATGGGCCGACGCCGACGGCGAGCTCGGCCCTGTCTACGGTGTGCAGTGGCGATCATGGCCCACGCCGTCGGGCGGCCACATCGACCAGATCGCACAGGTCATCGAGACGCTGAAGACCGATCCCGACTCGCGGCGCATCATCGTGTCGGCGTGGAACGTCGCCGAGATTCCCGAGATGGCCCTGGCTCCCTGCCATGCCCTCTTCCAGTTCTACGTCGCCGACGGCAAGCTGTCGTGCCAGCTCTACCAGCGCAGCGCCGACCTGTTCCTCGGTGTGCCGTTCAACATCGCGAGCTACGCGCTGCTGACCCACATGGTCGCCCAGCAGGCCGGCCTCGAGGTCGGCGACTTCGTCTGGACGGGCGGCGACTGCCACATCTACGACAACCACGTCGAGCAGGTCACCGAGCAGCTCACCCGCGAGCCCTACGCGCTTCCGACGCTGCGCATCACCCGCACGCCCGACAGCATCTTCGACTACCGCTACGACGACTTCGAGATCGTCGACTACGTGCACCACCCCGCGATCAAGGCGCCCGTCGCCGTATGAGCGTCGCCCTCGTCTGGGCCGAGGCGCGCGGCGGAGTCATCGGCGGCGACGGCACGATCCCGTGGCACCTGCCCGAAGACCTCGCGCATTTCAAGAAGGTCACTCTCGGGGGCACCGTCGTCATGGGGCGCCGCACCTGGCAGTCCCTCCCCGAGCGCTTCCGGCCCCTTCCCGGCCGGCGCAACGTCGTGCTCACCCGCGATCGCGATTTCGCCGCCGAGGGCGCCGAGGTCGCGCACTCGCTCGACGAGGTTCTGGATGCGACGGGTCGCGACGATCCGTCGGCTCCCGTCTGGGTCATCGGCGGCGGCGACATCTACGCGCAGGCCCTGCCCCGGGCATCCCGTCTCGAGGTCACCGAGGTCGACCTCGACGTGGCGGGCGACACCCGGGCGCCGGCCGTCGACCCCGCGGCCTGGGGCTCGACCGAGGCGACGGACTGGCTCGTCTCGCGCACGGGCATCCGCTACCGCTTCGTGAGCTACGCGCGCACCGCGCCGGTCGAGTAGCGAGGAACGAGCGTATCGAGGCCACCCTTCGACAAGCTCAGGGAACGCTGTGGCCGCTGTGCCAGTCGTCCTCGAGCACGCGGGGACGCGCGACCACCCGACCCGCCACGACGACGACCACAAGGGTGAGCAGCAGGAACACGAGGGGAGCGGTCCAGCCGCCGGAGAGCTCGTGCAGCACGCCGACGAGCAGCGGCCCGAGGGCGCCGAGCGCGTAGCCGATGCCCTGGGTGAATCCGCTGAGCGCGACGGTTCCCTCCGGCGTGCGGCTTCGGAGCCCCACGAGCACGAGCACGAGCGGGAACAGCAGGGGACCGGCTCCGGCCAGGGCCACCCACAGCCAGGGGAGGGCGGCCGGCGCGAGCAGCAGACCGCCGTAGCCGAGCACGTAGAACACCAGACCGAGCGCGATCAGCGGCCCGACGGAGCGCATGCGGCTCGCGAGAACCGGCACGAGGAGCGAGAACGGGATGCCCATGCCGGCGTAAAGCGACAGCAGCACGCCGGCCTGCGCGGGCGACACCCCGGCGAGATCGATGAGGATCTCGGGGAGCCACGCGAAGGCCGCATACACGTTGAGGCTGGTGGCGCCGAACAGCAGGCCCATCGACCAGGCCAACCGCGAGTGCCAGACCGAGCCGGCGACGGCCGACGAGACCTGCGGCAGCAGCTCGGCGTCGAGCCGCGAATCGGATGCCGCCGGTGCGGCCGCCGCCGTCGACCGGCGGTCGCGCATCCAGAGACCGAGCCACGGCACGATCGCGACCAGCGCCAGCACCGCCCACATCGAGACGCTGACACGCCAGCCGATGGAGTCGGCCACGGGCACGGCGACGAGCGGAGGGATCAGGCTGAAGAGCGCCATGATCGTGACGTAGACAGAGGTGAGCGCCCCGATCGACGCGGGGAAGTACTTCTTGACGATGGGCGGCAGGGCGACATTGGCCACGCCCATGCCGGCGAAGGTGAGCACGCTCGCCAGGGCGAGCACGGCGTAGTTGGGCGACAGTCCCCGCGCGAGATGACCGATCAGGATGGCGCACAGCGCCGCGATCAGCAGGGTCTCGAGGCGCAGGTGCCGTTTGAGAACGGGGGCCAGCAGTCCGAAGACCGCGAAGCAGAGGGGAGGGAGCGTTCCGAGCAGGCCTACTCCCACACTGTCGACGGGAACGTCGACGCTGATCTGGGAGAAGATCGGCGACAGGGCCGCCACGGCGGTGCGCAGATTGACCGCGACGAGAACGATGCCGACAAGGGCGAGCGCGCGACCGCCGGCCCGCGCCGACGAAGCCGAATCGCCGGTCGGGGGATGAGGGCGGTGCGGCACCGGGCAAGTATAGGTGCGCGCGTCCAGGGGGGTGCGCCGATCCGATCATTCCCTAGGGTGTCTGTATGACCGTTCCCTCCGGCGAGCCCACGACGACTCCCTCACTGCGATCCCTGCTGACCGACAAGATGGGTTCCCTGGCCATCCGCAGCGGCCAGATCCTCATCGTGCTCGCGCTGGCGGTGGTCGTCGTGTTCGCGCTAGTGCAGCTCAAGCTCGTGGTCATCCCCGTGCTGATCGCACTCATCATCGCGGCCGCCGCGTCGCCGATCATGCGCTTTTTGAAGAACCGCGGCATGTCGGCGATCCTGGCGACCTGGCTGACGCTGCTCGCCGGCATCGTCGTGATCGGCGGTCTGGTCACCCTCATCGTCTTCGCCGTGCGCGGCCAGTGGGACACGCTCGCGTCGTCGGCGAAGGACGGCCTCGACCAGCTGCAGAACTTCATCACCAACGGTCCGATCCCGGTCGACGCCGACCAGATCGAGTCCGCCAAGCAGGCCCTCATCGACTTCGCCACGAGCAGCCAGGCCGGATCGGGTGCCCTCGCCGGCGCATCCGTCGTCGGAGAGCTCGCCACGGGAGCGGCGCTGGCCGTCGTGATCCTGTTCTTCTTCCTCAAAGACGGGCCGGCTATCTGGGCCTTCTTCCTGCGGCCGTTCCGCGGCCACCGCAAGGCCCGTGGCGAGCGCATCGGCGCGACCGCCGTGCGGGTGCTCGGCGGCTACGTGCGCGGCACGGCCATCATCGCCTTCGTCGACGCGGCCGGTATCGGTATAGGCCTCGCGATCCTGGGCGTGCCCCTCGCCCTGCCTCTCGCCGTCATCGTCTTCGTCACGGCCTTCATCCCGATCGTCGGAGCGACCGCCGCCGGCGTGCTCGCCGCCCTGGTGGCCCTCGTGGCGAACGGGCCGGTCATCGCGCTGATCGTGATCATCATCGTGATCGCCGTGAACCAGCTCGAGGGCAACTTCCTGCAGCCCGTCGTGATGGCGCAGTCGCTCAAGCTGCACCCGCTCGTGATCCTCGTCGCCCTCACCGCCGGAACCATCCTCGGCGGCATCACGGGAGCGGTGCTCGCCGTGCCGATCGCCGCCGTCGGGTGGGCGATCATCAAGACCTGGAACGACGACGAGTCGCGCCCGCGTGCGGGTACGGGTGTCGACGCCGCAGCTTAGGCGGCCCGAAATCCCGTGAATCGGGGCTTTTCGGCCGGGCGGTGTGCGCGCGGCTGGCAGGCTGGAGATCTCAACGGCGAGCAGTTCTTTGCTCGTTCCGTGAAAGGTCTCCCCTCGCATGGCCCTCTGGTCACTCTTCCTCGTCGCGCTCGGAGTCTCGGCCGATGCCTTCGCCGTCGCCTTGGGCAAGGGCCTGCACATGCGCCGCTTCAACGTGCGCAACGCCCTCATCATCTCCGCCGCGTTCGGCCTGTTCCAGGCGGTCATGCCCGTGATCGGGTGGTTCCTCGGCACCCAGTTCGCCGCCTACATCACGGGCGTCGACCACTGGGTGGCCTTCGGGCTGCTCGCCCTCATCGGCGGCAAGATGCTCTGGGAGGCGTTCTCGAACCCCGAGGACAAGGAGGTCGACGACCGCCTGAAGATCAGGGAGCTGCTGGTGCTGTCGGTGGCCACGAGCGTCGACGCGCTCGCGGTGGGCCTGTCGTTCGCGTTCCTGTCGATCTCGATCGCCGAGACGGCCGTGCTCATCGGAGTGACGACGTTCGTGCTGACGTTCGCGGGCATCCTGATCGGTCATCGCGCGGGCGTGAAGTTCCGCCGCCCGGCCGAGATCGCCGGCGGGCTCATCCTGATCCTCATCGGCACCCGCATCCTGCTCGACCACCTCGGCGTGCTCTGACGGCGGCGCCGGGCGGTCTCGCGCTCATTCCCCGTCGAGTCGGGCGGCCACGTCGGCCGGAAATCCTCCGGTCGAGATCGGGCTCCACCTGGTGGGCGTGATGCGCAGCAACGACTTGTTCTGGATGGCCATGGCGGCCCGGTACTCCTGCCAGTCGGGGTGCTCGCCCGCGATGCTGCGGTAGTAGTCGACGAGGGCGTCGGCGGCCTCGGGCATGTGCAGCACCTCGGCGTCGCCGTCGACCTGGATCCACGCGTCGTTCCAGTCGTCGGAGAGCACGAGCACCGACGCGGCCGATCGCCGTTCTGCGTTGCGGGTCTTGGCCCGGCCGGGGTAGGTGGAGACGACGATGCGACCGAGCTCGTCGACGCCGCCCGAGACGGGCGACATCTGGGGCCGGCCGTCTGCGCGCGTCGTGGCGACGAGCATCCGGTGCCGGGGGCGCACGAAGGCGAGCATTCCGTCGCGGTCGACGGTGGTGTTGGTGGAGATGGTTCTGGCCATGCGCCAAGGCTAGGCGCTGTCGGCTGCCGCCCGCTCGCGGAACGCGATCATGTTCACCCGGTTGCCGCAGCGCACGCTGCAGAACCTCTTCGAGCCGTTGCGCGACAGGTCGGCGAAGATGCCCTCGCAGTGGGGTGCCCCGCACGAGCGCAGGCGCGTCATCTCATCGGTGCGGATCACGTCGACGAACGCCAGCGCCGCTTCGCTCAGGATGCGATCGGCCAGCGGCTCGTCGTCGGCCGACGCGTGCAGGTGCCAGTCGAAGGCGTCGTGTCGCACCAGCTGGGGGAGTGCTCGTGTCTGCCGCAGGATCTCGTTGACCTCGTCTGCCGCCGCCTCGCGTTTCAGGCTCCAGACGTGTCGCAGCCGGGCGCGTGCGCGGTGCACGTCGGCCAGCTCCCGCTCGTCGCGATCGAAGCGCCCGGTGTACCCGTGGGCGCTGAGAAGCTCGGTCAATCGGGCGGGAGTGGCGATCTCGTCGGTGCCGCTGCGAGACGCGGAGGCGACCGTATTGCCGAGCGCCACGATGAACGCCAGGATGTCTTCAGTGTCAGGGGCTAAATGCAAATTGACTCCTTACTCATTCTGAGACTAGCGTCTGGATCAGGGAGCATCAACAGCGGTTCGAAAGGGAATGCCATGCCACGGTCTCAGACCTCAGCCGGTCTCGTCATCGCTGTGATCGCGGCGGCCACGTTCGGCAGCTCCGGCGCCCTGGTCAAGCCGCTGCTCGAGGCCGGCTGGAGCCCAGCGGCGGCCGTCACGGTGCGCGCCCTCGTCGGCGGCATCGTGCTCTCGCCCGTTGCCATCGTGATGCTGCGCGGACGCTGGTCAGCGCTCTGGCGCTCGCGTGGTCGTGTGCTCGCCATGGCGCTCATCGGCGTGGCCGGCACCCAGCTGCTCTACTTCGCGGCGATCCAGCGCATCCCGGTCGGCACCGGCGTGCTCATCGAATACATGGCCCCGCTGCTGCTCGTCGCCTTCGCCTGGGCGCGCACGCGCCGGATGCCCAAGGCCGTGGTCCTGATCGGCTCGGTCGTCGCCCTGGTCGGCCTCGTCATGGTCGTGTCGCCCGGAGGCTCGGCGAGCTTCGATGCGCTCGGACTCGGCTTCGCGCTCGCGGCGATGGTGGGCTGCGCGGTCTACTACCTCGTCGCCGCACAACCGAGCGACGGCCTTCCTCCCGTCGCCCTCGCAGCCGCCGGGCTGGTCATCGGCGGGGTCGCGCTCGGAGCAGTCGGCCTGACCGGGCTCGTGCCGTTCACGGCGACCTTCGGCGACGTGGCCCTGTTCGGCGGAACGGCGCCCTGGTGGATCCCCCTGGCGATCGTCGGCGTCGTATCGACCGCGATCGCCTACGCCACGAGCATCACGGCCAGCGAGATGCTGGGCTCCCGGCTCGCCTCCTTCGTCGGTCTGCTCGAGGTCGTGGCCGCGACCTTCTACGCCTGGCTGCTGCTCGGCGAGCAGCTGACGATTCCGCAGCTGCTCGGGGGTGTGCTCATCCTCGTGGGCATCGGCTTCGTGAGGAGCGAGAAGACCGAACCGCCGCTCGACGCCCCGATCGAGCCCGCCTCGACGAAGCGCGGAACGCCTCGGAACGATCGGGTGCGGTTGCCCGAGTAGACGAGTAGTGTCCTGACCATGGCGAAGCTGCTGTATTTCGGGATCGGGTCGCTCGACGGCTACGTCTCCGACGAGAACGGTCGATTCGACTGGGCCGAGCCCGATCACGAGGTGCACGCCGCGGCCAACGAGGTCGCCCGGCCGATCGGCACCTACCTCTATGGCCGCCGCATGTACGACGTCATGTCGTTCTGGGCCTCGTCCGAAGCCGAGTCCGACCCCGAGCCGGTCATGCAGGACTACACGCGCATCTGGCGGGCGGCGGAGAAGGTCGTGTTCTCGACGACGCTCGCCGAGGCATCCACCGACCGCACCCGTATCGAGCGCTCGTTCGACGCCCGCTCGATCGCGGAACTGAAGCGCACGGCCGCCGCCGACATCAGCATCGGCGGAGCGCACCTCGCCGCGCAGGCGATCGCCGCCGGGCTCGTCGACGAGTACATCTTCTTCGCCTATCCCGTGGTCGTGGGCGGCGGCACTCCCTTCTTCCCGCGCGCAGTGCACCTCGACCTCGACCTCGTCGATGTGCACCGGTTCGGCAACGGAGCAATCTCGATGCGCTACCGTTCACTGCACACACACCAGCACTGACGAGGAGTACGACCATGGCAGAACTCACCATCACCCGCTCGTTCGCCGCGCCTCGCGAGGCCGTCTTCGACGCCTGGACGAACCCGGAGAAGTTCGCCGTGTGGTTCGGCACCGATGGTGTCGACGTTCCCGCCGAGACCCTGTCGATGGATGTGCGCCCGGGCGGATCGTGGAAGGCCGTGATGAAGCTGCCCGACGACACGTCGATCAGTTGGATCGGAGAGTACCTCGAGGTCGATGCGCCGTCTCACCTCGTGATGACCATCACCGACAATCCCGCGCTCGATGCGCGCGGCGTGATCACGGTCGATCTCGCCGAGGTCGGCGGCGGCACCGAGATGATCATGTCGCAGGAGTCCCCGGGTTTCGACCAGGGCCAGCTCGACCAGACCGCCATCGGATACAACGCGTTCTTCGATGTGATGGGCACCCTGGTCGCCGAGAGCGAGTAGTGGCGTCGCAGCACCTGCGCGATGCCGCCGACGCGATCGACGAGGCGCTGCAGTACGAGTCGTCGTGGCAGCGCGCCGAGGATCACCGCGCCCGCTTCGGCGACGGAATCGAGTACTACGGTGCGTCGGTCGGCGCCATCCGGGCGACCCTTCGCGACACCCTGAGGCGGTATCCCGCGCTCGTACACGACGACATCACGGCTCTGAGCTCGCTGCTCTGGTCCACTCCCGTGTATGAGCGCCGCCTGGCTGCGATCATCCTGCTGCAGGGCAATCTGTCGGTGCTCGTGGCCTCCGACCTCACGAGGCTCGAGGGGTTCCTGCGGTCGAGCATCCTCCCCGACATCGCCGAAGGGCTCGCACACGACGTGATCGGGCCGCTCGTGCGGTCTCTCGACGCTCGGGATCGACCCCGCGCAGACACCGTCGTCGCCCGCTGGGCGCGAGGTGACGAGCCGCTCCTGAGCAGGGCGGCGGCCGTTGTGGATGCCCGTTCCTGAGTGTTTGCCGACACCGGAACATCCGGTGGTGCACGCCTGTTCTACCTGATAGTCGCGGCAGCCAGCTGCGCACCATACGAGGAGACGACAGTGTCAGCCCAGTACAGCAAGACCCCCGAGGCCATAGCCCGCCTCTCCCGCCAGCAGCGCCGCGTCACGCAGGACGACGCTACCGAGCCCGCGTTCCAGAACGAGTTCTGGGACAAGAAGGACGCGGGGCTCTACGTCGACGTCGTGTCGGGTGAGCCGCTCTTCGCATCGACAGACAAGTACGACAGCCGATCCGGCTGGCCCAGCTTCACCGTTCCGATCGACCCCGCCAACATCGTGGTCAAGACCGACAAGGCCTTCGGCATGGTGCGCACCGAGGTGCGCTCCGCCCACGGCGACAGCCACCTGGGTCATGTCTTCGACGACGGGCCGGCCGAGGCGGGAGGGCTGCGTTACTGCATCAACTCCGCGTCGTTGCGTTTCATCCCTGAGGCGGACCTCGAGAAGGAGGGCTACGGTGATTACCGGAGCCTGTTTTCGACATCATCGACGCTGAGTACATCGACGACGAGCACGACGACCACCACTGCATCCACGAGCACCGAGGAGATCTCACGATGACCACGACAACCGAAACCGCAATCCTGGCCGGCGGATGCTTCTGGGGCGTCCAGGACCTGATCCGCAAGCGCCCGGGAGTGATCTCGAGCCGCACCGGCTATTCGGGCGGCAACACCCCGAACGCCACCTACCGCAACCACGGCTCCCACGCCGAGGCGCTCGAGATCGTCTTCGACCCCTCGCAGATCAGCTACCGCGACCTGCTCGAGTTCTTCTTCCAGATCCACGACCCGTCGACCAAGAACCGCCAGGGCAACGATGTGGGCGAGAGCTACCGCTCGGCGATCTTCTACACCTCCGACGAGCAGAAGCAGGTCGCTCTCGACACGATCGCCGATGTCGACGCATCCGGTCTCTGGCCCGCGAAGGTCGTCACCGAGGTCGAGCCCGCGGGCGCGTTCTGGGAGGCCGAGGAGGAGCACCAGGACTACCTCGAGAAGTACCCGAACGGCTACACCTGCCACTACGTGCGTCCGGGCTGGAAGCTCCCGCGCCGTGAGCAGTCGGTGGCCTGAGCACTGACCTCGAGTTGAACCCGCGCCGGGTTCGCCGCGTCATCGACGCGGCGGACCCGGCGTTCTCGTTCTCGGGTGGATGCGTCGCGCGACGAGCCCGTCGAACGCGAGCAGCAGCAGTGCCCACGGCCCGATGACGGGCACGAGCACGGCGAGAATCAGGGCGACGGCCATCGTGATCGCCGTCACGACGTCGCCCTTGAGCTTCGCAGCGCCCCGATTCTGCGGAGACTGCAGTGCGGGCGTGCGGGTGACGTGCCACTGCATCGCCAGGGCGGCCAGGCAGGTCACGAGCATGTTGCCGATGTAGACGCCTGTCGTGGCGGGATCCCGGCTGTCGGACGTGCCGATCAGGCTGGTCGTGAACGGCAGCAGCACGATCGAGACGAGCCAGACGGCGTTCGCCCAGAAGAGCGGCGAGTCGAAGGTGACGAGCTCTCGCATGATGTCGTGGTGATTGAGCCAGAACCGGCAGATGACGAGAAAACTGAGAAGCAGAAGCAGAATCTGGCTGCCGCTCGATGCGACGATCTCGCCGAGCGACGGAGCACCGCCCTGTGTGGCATTCTCGGCGAGCGGCAGAACGAGCAGCGTGGCGGCGATCGCCACGACGGCGTCGCTGAAGGTGACAAGCCGGGCGAGGTCTCCCCGCGTCTGCTCAGCCAGGATGCACCTCGACCGGCACGATGAGGGCGATCAGTTGCGGCGACATGCACTGAACTGTAGCCGCACGCCTCTCAGTACTCGAACTCGAAGTCCGGGTAGGCCGCGGCGTCGTTGGACAGCGCCATGATCGGTCGATGCAGTCCGTCGATGCGTGCGCGCAGATCACTGACGACCGCGGGGTCGTCGAGATCGCGGTGGGTCACGCCTGCGGGAGTGCAGAAGATCTGGGTGGTCGGCCCCAGCAGCAGGTTCGACTCGTCGACCTCGCCGTTCACCAGCACGGGCACGGTGATCAGGTCGGACCTGCCCGACCTCACCAGCGCGAGGGCATAGTCGAAGACGGCGGTACAGACCTCGTAGCCGACGATCAGGGTGCCGCCCCCATAGTGAAGCTCTCTCATGTGTCCACTCTCGTGTGCCCGGCGTTGCCGGTGCAATGGGGTTGCACGGGCCGATGCCCGTGACTAAGGTCAGCCTAAATTATTCTCTTGGTGTGACCGAGTGCGGCGCAGTCTTCGCCGGTCTCGCCAGCTCATCGCCCGGTATTCCGCCTCCTCGCGCTGCCGAGCCTCCGCGTATTGCCGGTAGCGCGCATCCCGCCGTTCGCGCCAGCGCAGCACCTCGGCGTCGACATCGCGCGGACGCGTGACGACCGGCGGCCCGCCCTGCAGCTGCCGCCGGGCCTCGATGATGCGCGCGTTGAAGTCGGTGAGCATGCCGCGCACGGCCTCCTCCGATGGGGCGGCATCGAGGCGCTCGTCGAGCTCGGCATCCTCCGTTCGGAGGGTCAGCGCCGGCGGACCCAGTCCGGTCAGACGCTCCCGCTCGATCTTCTGCCTGATCCACCAGTTCGGGTCGTAGGCGTTCTGCAGGCCCGTCAGAGGCTTGCCCGCGCCGGGCAGATCGTCGAAGTCGCCCCGGCGCATGGCCTGCTGGATCGAGATCTCGACGATCTGCGCCCGCTGCTCCATGGTCGGCTGTCCGGCGTCGGCCGCATCGTCGTCGCGTTCGCTCTCGGGCGTGAGCTTGTCGACCTGATACCGGGCGACGTTCAGCCGCGAGTCACGAGGTTCCGTGGGACCACCCATGCATCAAGCCTACGAGTGCTCAGCCGTGCGCCAGCAGTTCGAGGCCGACCACCGCTGCGCCGACGGCGAACTCCGCTCCCAGCACGATGAGGCGTTGCCACCAGGCCAGTTTCACGCGGCGCACGGCGAGAAAGCCGATGGCGATCAGCGAGATCGTGAGGGCGATGGTGGATGCGCGCAGGGCCGCGTCGACGCTCCAGGCATCGAGAGCGGCGAACCCGATGAAGATGAGGGGGAGCACGACCGTGGCGAAGGCTCCGAAGCTCACCGCGGCCATGCGTCGGATCTCCGCCGCTGTCGGCACGGTCGCGTGCACCGCGAGGTGGGAGACGACGTCGGCCACGAAGACCGCGAGCAGGGTGCCGATCACCGTGATGCTCAGGGTCGATGCCGCTTCGCCAGCACTGAGCTCGTCTGTGGAGTGCGACTGCATCGCCAGCACCACCGCGAGGCTGGTGAAGGTGACGTAGACGCGTTCCTTCAGCGCCTCCGCGCGGTGCTCCGGGGCGACGGTCGCCGGATCGCTCCGCACCGCGGCTACTGCGACGGGGTGGGCAGCGACGATTCGATCAGCCCGATGATGGCGGGGTCGTCGGGCTCCGTGCGCGGGCTGAACCGGTGCACCGCGCCGTCGGGGGTGACCACGAACTTCTCGAAGTTCCAGCTGATGCGCCCCTTCTTGCCGTCGACGTCGGGCGTCTTGGTGAGCTCCTTGTAGAGCGGGTGGGCGTTGCGGCCGTTGACCCGGATCTTCTCGAAGATGGGGAAGGTGATGCCCCACGTCGTCGAGCAGTACTCCTGAATAGCCTCGTCGCTCGAGAGCTCCTGGAGGAACTGGTTGCTGGGGAAGCCGAGCACGGTGAAGCCCTGGTCTCCGTAGGTCTTCTGCAGCGTCTCGAGCTTCTCGTACTGCGGGGCGAGGCCGCAGCGAGAAGCGACGTTGACGATCAGCCTCACGCCGTCGTAGGCGCCGAGGGTGGTCTCTTCACCGGTCGTCGTGGTGATGGGAATGTCGTCGAGGTTCATGTTGTCAGCCTACGACTCCTTCATGTCATATCGCCCGTGGCGGGCACCTCGCCCGTCGGGCCGTATCGGAGGAGGAGCGTTCCCTCCCTGGAGACCGTCGACGACGAGAGAGGCTCGAGTCTCATGGCCGGGCCGTCGGCCGGGAAGAGGCGTTTGCCCGCGCCGAGCACGATCGGATAGACCCACAGGTTGAGCTGGTCGAAGAGGCCCTCGGCCACCAGGGTGCGAGCGAGGTCGATGCTGCCGATCACGTGCACCTCGCGGTGGCGCTCGCGGAGTGCGTCGATCTCGGACGCCAGATCGGGGCCGAGCAGGTGCGAGTCCCGCCACGGCAGTTCCGGCTCCCCCCGCGAGGCCACGTACTTCGGGATGGCATCGAAGGCGGCCGCGATCTCGTTCTCGACACCGCCATCGCCGACGAGCTGGTTCGGCCAGTACGCGGCGAAGATGTCGTAGGTGCGCCGACCCAGCAGGAGCGCATCCATGCGCCGGATGCCCTCGATCACCTGCTCGCCCACGGCCTCGTCGTTCATCGGCGCCTGCCACCCGCCGAAGCCGAAACCACCGGACGGGTCCTCCTCGGGCCCGCCCGGGGCCTGCATAACGCCGTCGAGCGTGCTGAACAGATCGATCTCGATGCGACCGGCCATGGTGGGCTCTCCTTACGCTCCTAGCTGCGCACTACTTGCGCAGCTCCAGGTACTTCGCGATGAGCGACTTGCTCGACGAGTCCTGAGTCTCGAGGGCGGCCGCATCTCCGGCGACGGCGGGCGTGATCTGCAGCGCCAGCTGCTTGCCGAGCTCGACACCCCACTGATCGAACGAGTCGATGCCCCAGACGGTGCCCTCGACGAAGACGATGTGCTCGTAGAGAGCGATGAGCTGGCCCACCACGCTCGGCGTGAGCGCGGGCGCGAGGATCGACGTCGTCGGCCGGTTCCCGGCGAACTCGCGTGCGGGAACGACGGACTCCTTCGTGCCCTCGGCGCGCACCTCGTCGGCCGTCTTGCCGAAGGCGAGGGCCTTGGTCTGCGCGAAGAAGTTGGCCATGAACAGCGTGTGCACATCCTGCCCCGGCTCGACGCCTGCGCCGTCGCCCGTCGCGTCTTTCAAGGGATGCGCGGGGTTGGCCACCGCGATGAAATCGGCGGGGATGAGACGGGTGCCCTGGTGGATGAGCTGGTAGAACGCGTGCTGGCCGTTCGTGCCCGGCTCGCCCCAGAAGATCTCGCCGGTGTCCGTCGTCACGGGCGAGCCGTCCCAGCGCACGCTCTTGCCGTTGGACTCCATCGTGAGCTGCTGCAGGTAGGCCGCGAAGCGGTGCAGGTACTGGGCGTAGGGCAGCACGGCGTGGCTCTGGGCACCGAGGAAGTTCGTGTACCAGACGTTCAACAGGCCCATCAGCACGGGCACGTTCTGCTCGAGGGGGGCCGTGCGCATGTGCTCGTCGACCGCGTGGAATCCGGCGAGGAACTCGCGCCAGTTGTCGGGTCCGATCGCGATGACGACGGAGGTGCCGATGGCGGAGTCGACCGAGTAGCGGCCACCCACCCAGTCCCAGAAGCCGAAGGCGTTCTCGGGATCGATGCCGAATGCGGCGACCTTGTCGAGCGCGGTCGACACGGCGACGAAGTGCTTGGCCACAGCGTCGGTGCGCGCCTCGTCGGTGTCCTCCAGAACGCCGGCAGCGCCCAGCTGAGCCCAGAGCCACTCGCGGGCGAGGCGCGCGTTGGTGAGCGTCTCGAGGGTGCCGAAGGTCTTGGACGCGACGATGAAGAGGGTGGTCTCGGGGTCGAGTCCGACCGTCTTCTCGTAGACGTCGTTGGGGTCGATGTTCGACACGAATCGGGCCTCGATGCCCTGCTGCACGTAGGGCTTCAGTGCCTCGTAGACCATCACGGGACCGAGGTCGGATCCGCCGATGCCGATGTTGACCACGGTCTCGATGCGCTTGCCCGTGACGCCGGTCCACTCGCCAGAGCGCACCTTGTCGGCGAACGCGTACACCTTGTCGAGGGTGGCGTGCACGTCGGCGTCGACGTCCTGCCCGTCGACGATGAAGCCCGCGGGCGGAACGAGGCCCTCGCCGTTCTTCGGCCGACGCAGTGCCGTGTGCAGAACCGCGCGGTCTTCGGTGACGTTGATGTGCTCGCCGGCGATCATGGCCTGGTAGCGGCCGGCCACGTCGACGTCTGTCGCGAGCTGCAGCAGGTTCGAGAGGATCTCCTCGGTGACGAGGCCCTTCGAGAGATCGACGGTGAGGTCTGCCGCCTGGAAGGTGTAACGCTCGGCGCGGCCGGCGTCGGCGTCGAACCAGGCTCGGAGATCAGGTGCGAAGCCATCGGCGATGGCGGCGAGGTTCTTCCAGGCGTCTGTCGTGGTGGGATCGACGGGAGCGGATTCGGTCAAGGGGTTCTCCGTAAGTGCCGGTGGCGCGCGGCCCGCGACTCTCGCAGCGGTGCGAGGCGAGCCACGGACAAGCCTATTCCTGTGGGGGTGCCCATGCGACGCCCCATTCCGACGCATGCGCGTGCGTCGGAAAGAACCCCTCGCTTTGGGGGCACCAGCGCGGCAATCGTCGCATGGGCCGAGTCCGAACAATGCGTATACATATTGTTCGACGCCTGGAGTCTGCATGCTCGCCACGATCTCAGCACCCCGTCCGCCTCGCTCTGCCGATCACGTCGAGCGAGTGCCCCTTGCGGGGCTGCAGTCGGATTCGGATCGTGTCCTGATCATCCGAGCGGCTTCCGGCGATGATCGGGCCTTCGGTGTGATCATGCGTCGGTACACGACGCTCCTCAACGTCGTCGCGTATCGGGTTCTCGGGGGCACCGCCGATGTGGATGATGTCGTGCAGGAGACATTCCTCGCCGCCTGGACCCATGCCGACAACGTCATCGACGGCGATACGATCGCGGCCTGGCTGATCACGACCGTTCGTCGCCGCTGCTACGACCGGCTGCGATCAGCCGCGCTACGCAGCCGGGCCGATCTCGACGACGATCACAGGGCATCCGATGACCACGGCCCGGATGCCGTCGCCGACCGGCGAGCGTTCGTCGCCGACGCTCGGCGCGTTCTCGACCTGATGACCGACGTGCAGCGACGGTGCTGGGAGCTTCGGCAGATCGACCGCCTGAGCTACGCGGCGATCGGCATCGAGTTGGGTATCCCCGCCACGACCGTGCGCGGGATGCTGGTTCGCACCCGGGCCCTGCTGGCGGGGGAGCTGTCGGGCTGGCGCTGAGATTTGGTCGAGCGCGCCGTCAGCGAGCGAGCGCTCGTTCGACGACGGCGCGCCTGCCCGCTGAGGGCGCGCTGACGCTGGATCAGCGCACTCGGGTCATGGTGCTTCGGGAGTCAAGGTCAGGCTCACCGTGGGACGGCTCGGCGCCGGCTGGTCGGCGACGACGTCATCCAGCGTCAGGATGCCGTACCCCTCGACCGCGCGGGACTCACCCGTGGTCATCGTGACGGCGATGTCGCCGGTGGGCAGCCGCAACAGCAGGCGGGCCTTCGACACGCCGGCCCGTGTCGCGGCATCGATGATGCCGATCGTCAGCTCGTCGATGGTCGGCTGTGAGCCCTGTTCGGCGGTGATCGTGCTCATGTCTGGCCTCTACTTCTCTTCGATGGTGCCGGAGTAGACCGAATCGAAGTTCTCTTTGTACTCGTCCTCGGTCAGCCAGACGTCGCCCCAGCGCTGGTTCTCGCCGTTCTCGCCCGGGGTGTCACCCGTGAGGTTACCTCCGTTGGGGCCCCACGGGTTGAGCAGGTGGATCATGGTCTCCTCCTCGCCCGTGGCCTCGTTCACATGGGTCTCGATGGTGTCGACCATGTAGGCGTGATTGGGCACGATGTGGTCGTTGTCGACCTCGTCGTCCCACCACCACTTCGCGTCGTCGCCCTCGGTTCCCACAGCGACGGGCCCGTCTGCCATCTTGTCCTTGATCCCGTCGAAGTCCGACTCTCCGCTCCGGTCGGTGTCGCCGCCGGTGATGGCCGCGAAGGCGTCGTCGGAGTATCCGCCGTCGATGTCCTCGTAGCTCCCGCCGAAGAACTCGGCGGCCGCCTTCTCGTAGATGGTCGCGAAGTTGAAGTTGCCATCCGCATCCCTCACCGCTCCCGGGAGCGCGGTCGGGTCGACGTTGATCTCGACAGGCTTGCCGTCGTCGTACATCGTGACCGTCCAGCTTCCGTCGTCGTTCTGAGTCATGTGCTCCCGGATGAAGTCCGGGTCGGCATCGGCGACCGTGCCCAGCGCGGCCAGGAACCAGCAGTCGCCGAGCGCCCCCTGCTTGATGTTCTGGGGGTCGAGCGCGTCATCGTCGAGCGCGATCGGGTTGGTGATGTCGATGTAGTCCTTGCCCAGGTCGCCGTACGGATCCGGTTCGGGCTTGTCGCCATCGCCACCGCCTGACCTGTCGCCGCTGCCGGGGCCACCCGCGGATCCGCCCGAATCCGTGCTGCTGCTCTCCTGCTGGTCGGCGTTCGCGCGGATCGTCGAGGCCACCTGGACCAGGCCCAGCTGGGCCGCCTGCAGGGTGAGGCGATGCTGGCCGTGCCACGCGGCCGTGAACTGACTGCCATCGGGCCCGTGCCACGGAACCCTGTTCAGCTCACCGGTGAGTCGTGCGATGGTCTCCTCCAGTTGGCGGCCGCTCGCGTCGGCGAGTTTCGCAAAGGTGCGCAGCTCGGTGACGTCGGCCCCGTAGAAAGTACCCATGACCAGCTCATTTCCCACAGTGTGATCGTGATCGCGAAATCTCGCGATGAGAAGAAAGATACTCGTCGCTTCGCTGCATGCCCATGGGGAGAGGTCCCCATGGGCGCGAGGGCGCCGTTCGCTACGCTGGGTGCGCGGACCTGAGATGTGGCTCGGTGGCGCGCGATGCAAGGAGTGAAGATGACGCTCTCGGATTCCTGGCGGTCGAACAACGGTCGCAGGCGGAGTCTCGCCGGTTCACGCCGGGGTGCGGCTGTCGCGACGATCGGCCTGATGGCGGTGGTGACGACACTGCTCTCGGCGTGCTCGGCCCAGCCGAAGCCGGTCTCCTCCGACGAAGCCTCGGCGAGCTATCCCGTCGTGCTGGGCGACGTGCAGTCCGCGCTGCGATCCGCCTACCCCGACCTCGCCTGGGACGGATCGGCGACGGATGCCGCCGAGATCACCGCCGACAACGACGGCGGATGCGTGCTCATCCTGCCCACTCTTCGCAGCGATTCATCGCTGTGGGCCGAGGCGGGAGGGTGGAAGGCGGTCATGGACGTCGTCAATCCGGTGCTCGACGAGCACGACTTCGACACGGTGTCGTCTGAAGACACCCTCGACGGCGGCTGGACCGGCATCTCGTCGTCAGACGACAGCGGTGCCGAGATCCGCTTCATGGACAAGGACTACACCGAGATCACCCTGACCGCTCCGGTGTCGGACGGGGACTGCTCGGACTCCGAGTAGAGCCATGCGCACACGCCTGCACGTCATCGGTTACGATAGTCAGGTTCGTCAAGAACGCAAGGTGGCGTACTCAAGCGGCCGAAGAGGCACGCTTGGAAAGCGTGTATAGGGCAACCTATCGAGAGTTCGAATCTCTCCGCCACCGCCGAAACCCCTGATCGAAGGTCTTTCCTTCGGTCAGGGGTTTGTGCGTTTCGGGGTCTCCGCGGGTGATCGCCGCAGCTGAGACGACGCTAGTAGCGCGCCATGGTGAGTGCCTCGGCCACCGGGTCGTCGCCCTCGATCGCCTCGAACTGGGCGTGCAGGCCCACCCCGTCGACGAGGCTGCAGTACACGAGCGCTGCGACGTCGGCGCGGGGGATCGAGCCCCGGCCCGTGCTCTCGGCGAGGTGCACCAGGCCCGTTCCGGGGTCGTCGGTGAGGGCGCCCGGGCGGATGATGGTCCAATCGAGATCGCGCTGGCGCACGGCCGAGTCGGCCTCGCTCTTGGCCCGCAGATACACTTGGAACACATCGTCGGAGTCTGGCTCGAACGAGTCGGCCGACATCGCCGAGATCATCACGTAACGCCGGATGCCGGCGATCACGGCCGCGTCGGCCAGCAGCACGGCCGCATCCCGATCGACGGTGAGCTTACGAGCCGCCCCGGAATCGGGACCGGCCCCGGCGGCGAACACCACGGCATCCACCCCGGCGAGATCGGCGGCGAGCGTCTCGGCCGAGACCTGCTCGAGGTCGAGCACGACGGGGATGCCGCCCGCGACGAGCAGATCGCCCGCCTGCTCAGGGTTTCGGATGAGGCCGACGGCCTCGTGGCCGGCGTCACTGAGAAGTTTCTGGAGAATCAGGGCGATCTTGCCGTGACCCCCCGCAATTGCAATACGCATGCGTCAAGTACACCTCAGTTCGCGAGAGGCGCACAACCTCGCGTAAAGTGGTTGACGGCTCCCCGCGTGGCGCCATCCAGGCCAACTCCCCCAGGACGGAAACGTAGCAAGGGTAACCAGGCTCTGGCGGGTGCGCGGGGGGTCTTTTCTTTTGCCTCGGTACTACTGGGGCGAGCCCGCGGACTACTGGATTGTCTGCGTTCTGCTGCTGGAGATCGGCCTTTTCGGCCCCCGGCCCCGCTTTCCCGTTCCACCATGTCGAGATCAGGCCGCGCTGTGCGGCGAACGATCCGGGGGACTCGAGGGGCACCGACATGAGCACATCGACCAGCGAACACACGACGACAGAGCAGGCGACAGAGCGCGGCACGCGGCGAAGGGGGATCGTTCGCGCGGTTCTCGCGGGCGGCCTCGTCCTCGGGGTGGGGGCGGCGGTCACTCTGGCCGCCTGGAACGATTCCGAATTCGCGACCGGCACCTTCGGCGCCGGCTCGTTCAACCTCGAGGGTCAGGAGACACCCGGCGGCGCGTTCAGCGACCACGAGACCGCGCCGGGCGCGGCACTCACGTTCGAGGTGGAGCCGTTGAACCTGGCACCGGCCGACGTCGTCTACGCACCGTTCGCCGTGCGCCTCGATGCGGCCACCACGACGGATGCGGTCGTGACGCTCAGCAGCGTCGGCGCGGGCGCGAACGCGGCCAACCTCACCTACGAGATCCTCACGACGGATGCCTTCGGCTGCGATGCAGACACGACCGGCGGCGAGCTGGTCGCCGCGGGCACGGCCACCACGGCAGCGGACGCCGCGACGTTCGACCTGACGCAGGGAGCGGCCGCGGCAGCCGGCGATCCCGTGAACCTGTGCCTGATCGTGACGGCCGGCGACGGCCTGGTCGAGGGCGGCGCCGCAACCGTGACATGGGAGTTCGCCGCCGAGTCGGTCTCGGACAACGACTGAGAGCCTCGGACGACGACGGAGAATGATGCGCCACGCACACGGGCACCGAGCCGAGGATCGTCCCCGCCGCTTCACGCGGATCCGGGCGATTCTGGCCGGGGGTCTCGTGCTCGGCGTCGGAGGGTCTCTGACCATGGCGGCGTGGACCGACAGCGAGTTCGGCCAGGCCACGTTCACGGCGAGCAGCTTCAACACCGAGTCGTCGATCAACTCGGGTTCGACCTGGGCCGACTCGACGGCCGCCGCGCCGCTCGTCTTCGCCTTCTCCGCCGCGGCCATGTCGCCCACCACGGTGAAGTACGCGCCGTTCTGGGTTCGCACGAAGGCGGTGTCGCTCGACGGCACACTGGCGCTGCAGACCGCGACCTCCAACAACACGGCCTTCGCCGCAGCGCTCAAGTACCGGGTGGTCCGGTATGCCAGCGGCACCTGCGACGCGAGCCAGTTCAGCGCCGGAGCGGTCTACATCGTGGGCGCAGCGGGGCTTCCCGCCGCAGGGGGTGCCGCGCTCACCAGCACGCCCACGGTGACCACGGGCGTGGCGGCCAACCAGTCCGCCGTCACCCAACTCTGCTTCGAGGTGTCGATGAACGCCGATGCCCCGAACACCCTGCAGGGAGGAAGCATCACCGCCACGTGGGAAGTGAAGGCGACCTCGAGCTCATGATCGGAACCCTGGCCGCGGTCGACTCCGGCGTCGGATCCGACGCCGCGGCATCCGCCCCGCACGGTCGACGGCACGGCGTCGTTCGAGAGGTGCTCCTGAACATCGCATCCGTGCTCGGCGCAGTCTGCATCGCACTCACGCTGGCCGCGGTGCTGTTCCACGTCACGCTGATCATGTTCAAGACCGGGTCGATGTCCCCGACGATCCCCGCCGGGTCGCTCGCCGTCGTGCGCGAGATTCCGGCATCCGAAGCGAAAGTCGGCGACGTCGTGACCGTCGACCGCCCCGACCAGCTGCCCGTCACCCACCGTGTGGTCGCCACCGAACGAGGCGCCGACGGGCAGACGATCCTGACCCTGCGCGGAGATGCCAACCCCGTCGACGACCCGGCGCCGTACACGGTCTCGACGGTGCGCATCGTCATGGCATCCGTTCCGGGACTCGCCGTGGCGGTCGTGGCCATGTCGAATCCCGTGGCGCTCGGCTCGGTGACCGTCGTCGTGGCCTCGTTCATCACCTGGTATTTCTGGCCCCGATCGACGAGGCCGCGACGAACGACCCGCGCCCGACACGGTGCCGGCGCCGACTCGTTCGGAGGATACGTCTGCTGATGCGGCGGGGAAACAGGGTCGTCGCGATCGTGCTGGGCGCGGCCGTGATCGCGGGATGGGGTGTCGGAGGCGTCGACGAGACCGAGGCCTCCTGGGCGGAGAAGGAGGTGGCCCAGACCACATTGACCGCCACGACTGTTCCGAAGCCGGTCATCCAGAGCTGCGTGCTCAGCCCCGGAACGCTGGGGACGAGCCCGACGATCACCGTGAAATGGAACTTCCCGGCCGGCACCGGCTACGCGGCACCGGCGAACATCGCGTACGCGGTGGCCGAGGGTGGCCTCCTGCCGAGCCTCACGGTGGTGCTGCTCGGCCAGGGAGTCACCACGACGGGGCCGGTCGCAGGAACGTACACGACAACCTTCGCCGCTTCAGTACTGGGGGGCCTTCTCGGCGGCAGCTACGGGCTCTACCTGCAGACCGTCGACGCGACGGGATGGACCTCCGGGCGGGCCGGAGCCACGGCCGCCATGGGCCTGCTCGGGGCGAATCCCACCTGTGCGCCGAACCCGACGTGATCACACTGCACATCCTCTCGACCTGAGAGGGTTCCCCGCTGAACGACAGCACGAGCGAATAGGGTGAGGAGAGCCTAAGCAACCACGAGTTCGAAGGATCCGAAGTGTCGAGAAGCATCTATGTCGCGTCAGCCGAAGGCCACTCCGGCAAGTCAACGATCGCGCTGGGGGTGCTCGACACCCTGTGCCACTCGCTGCAACGGGTCGGAGTCTTCCGGCCCATCGCCCGCTCGGTCGCAGAACGCGACTACGTTCTCGAGATGCTCCTGGCTCATGACGGCGTCGAGCTGAGCTACGAGCAGACGATCGGCGTCACGTACGACGACGTGCACAACGACCCGGATGCCGCCCTGTCGGTCATCGTCGAGCGCTACAAGGCGGTCGAACGAGAGTGCGACGCCGTGGTCATCCTCGGCTCGGACTACACCGACGTCGGCAGCCCGAGCGAGCTGTCGTTCAACGCCCGCGTCGCCGCGAACCTCGGTGCGCCCGTGCTGCTGGTGCTCGGTGGACGCAAGGGCCAGGGCTCGTCCGAGACGCTCGGCTACTCCGAGTCGCGCACTCCCGACGACATGCGCCAGCTCACCGAGCTGGCCCAGGTCGAACTCAAACTGGCGCATGCCACCCTGCTCGGCATCGTGTCGAACCGCGCCGATCCCGAGCGCCTCGACGAGATCCGGGATGCGATCGGTTCCGCCATCGACGCACCCGCATCCGTTCCCATCTGGGCCATCCCCGAAGACCGCGTTCTGGTCGCGCCGACCATGCAGCATCTCGTCGAGGCCACCAACGGCTCGCTGCTCTCGGGCGATGCGAGCCTGCTCAATCGTGAGGCCCTGGGCGTGGTCGTCGCGGGCATGTCGATGGTCAACGTGCTTCCCCGGCTCACCGAGAGCGCCGTCGTGGTCATCCCCGCCGACCGCTCCGAGGTGCTCCTCGCGGTTCTCATGGCCAACGCTTCGGGAACCTTCCCGTCGCTGTCGGGCATCATCCTCAACGGCGGTTTCGAGCTTCCCGAACCGATCACCCGGCTGATCTCGGGCCTCGATTCGACCCTGCCGATCGTCACGACCGACCTCGGAACCTACGACACGGCGCTGCGCATCACCTCGACCCGCGGGCGCCTGGCCGCCGACTCGCAGCGCAAATACGACAGCGCGCTGGCCCTGTTCGAGCAGCACGTCGACGGAGCGAAGCTGCTCGAGCTGCTCGATGTGAGCTCTTCGACCGTCGTCACTCCGCTCATGTTCGAGTACGGTCTCATCGACCAGGCCCGTCATGTGCGTCGACACATCGTGCTCCCCGAGGGCGACGACGATCGCGTGCTGAAGGCCGCGAGCACCGTGCTGGCCAGAGGCATCGCCGAGCTCACGATCGTGGGCGAGGAGGACGAGGTGCGCACCAGGGCTGCTGGACTCGGACTCGATCTCGAGGGCGCGCACATCGTGAGCGTGTTCGATGAGAAGTACCGCCAGCCGTTCGCCGAGGAATACGCCCGGCTCCGAGCCCATAAGGGCGTCACGGTCGAGCAGGCCCGCGACACGATCACCGACGTCTCCTACTTCGGAACCATGATGGTCAAGCTCGGCCTCGCCGACGGCATGGTCTCCGGTGCGGCGCACACGACGGCGCACACCATCCGCCCGGCGTTCGAGGTCATCAAGACCCAGCCCGGCGTATCCGTCGTCTCGAGCGTGTTCCTCATGGCGCTCGCCGACCGCGTGCTGGTCTACGGCGACTGCGCCGTCATCCCCGACCCCACCGCAGAGCAGCTCGCCGACATCGCCATCTCGTCGAGCGCGACCGCCACGCAGTTCGGAGTCGACCCGCGCATCGCGATGCTCTCGTACTCCACGGGAACATCGGGCTCGGGCGCCGAGGTCGAGAAGGTTCGCGAGGCGACCGGACTCGTGCGCGAGCGGCGGCCCGACCTGCTGGTCGAGGGTCCGATCCAATACGACGCCGCAGCGGATGCCGCGGTGGCGGCCACGAAGATGCCCGACAGCAAGGTGGCCGGTCGCGCCACGGTGTTCATCTTCCCCGACCTCAATACGGGCAACAACACCTACAAGGCGGTTCAGCGAAGCGCGGGCGCCGTGGCCATCGGGCCGGTGCTGCAGGGACTCAACAAGCCGATCAACGACCTCTCGCGCGGCGCGCTCGTGGCCGACATCGTGAACACCATCGCCATCACGGCCATCCAGGCGGCGGCGCAGCCCGTCGACGCCGTCGCAGCAGAAGGAGTCCCCGCATGAGCGCGATCCTCGTGGTGAACTCCGGTTCGTCGTCGTTCAAGTACCAGCTCATCGAGATGACGACCGAAGAGGTGCTCGCCTCCGGCCTCGTCGAGCGCATCGGCGACGAGACCGGTCACTCCAAGCACACCACCGCCGACGGCTCGAGCGAACTCGACCTTCCGATCAAAGATCACTCGCAGGGATTCCAGGTGATGCTCGACGCGTTCCGGGCGAACGGGCCGTCGCTCGACGAGCATCCGCCCGTGGCCGTGGGCCACCGCGTCGTGCACGGAGGAAAACGCTTCTTCGAGGCGACGATCGTGACCGATCTCGTGAAGATCAACATCGAGGATCTGGCCGATCTCGCTCCGCTGCACAATCCGGCGAACCTGCAGGGCATCGACGCGGCGCAGAAGGCGTTCCCCGATGTGCCGCACGTGGCCGTCTTCGACACCGCGTTCCACTCCACCCTGTCGCCCGCCGCGTACACCTACGCCATCGACAAGAAGCTCGCAGACCAGCACCGCATCCGTCGCTACGGGTTCCACGGAACCTCGCACAAGTTCGTGTCGGAGGCCGCGGCGGAGTTCCTCGGCCGGCCCCTCGACGACACGAAGACGATCGTGCTGCACCTCGGCAACGGGGCATCCGCCTGCGCCGTCTCCGACGGAAAGTCGGTCGAGACGTCGATGGGCATGACTCCCCTCGAGGGGCTCGTGATGGGCACCCGCTCGGGCGACCTCGACCCCGCCGTGCTGTTCCACCTGCACCGCAAGACGGGTCAGACGTTCGACGACATCGACACGCTGCTCAACCGCGGCAGCGGAATCCTCGGGCTCAGCGGCCACGGCGACATGCGCGACCTCATCACGGCGGCGCGGGCGGGAGACGCCGACGCGCAGGCGGCGCTCGACGTGTACCTGCACCGCCTGAAGCAGTATGTCGGCGCCTACGCGGCGCACCTCGGCCGCCTCGATGCGATCGTCTTCACGGCGGGCGTGGGGGAGAACACCCCCCTCATCCGCGCCGGGGCGCTCGCGGGCCTGGGCATCCTCGGCGTCGAGATCGACGAGGAGCGCAACGAGTCCTCCGAGCGCGGGCCCCGACTCATCTCGACGGATGCGTCCCGGGTCGCGGTGCTGGTCATTCCCACGAACGAAGAACTCGAGATCGCGCGACAGACACTGGCCGTGATCTGAAACGTCGTCGCCGAGGGTTCGACTCGAGCGTCAGGTCGAAACGATCGACGCGAGTTCGGAGCGGCGCACGTCTCCCAGTTTTGAGCGGGCCTGGAGGATATGCGATTCGACCGTTCGCACGCTCAAATAGAGTCGGGCAGCGATCTCGGCGTTAGACATGCCGTCAGCCGCGAGCGTGGCGACCTCCCGCTCCCGAGGTGTCAGCGCGGCGAGCATGGTCGAGCGCCGCTGGTCGGGATCAATCGATGGTGACTCGGACCATGCGCCGTTGTCCACGAGTCCGAGTTTCGGAGTGGCCGGCAGCTTCGATCGAGTGGTGCGGGCGTTCTCCAATGCGGTGGCTCGGCGTGCCTCCTCTCCCGCCACGTCGAACAGTGTGGCGGCCGTCGTATACGAGAGCACGGCCTCCCACCAGTGGTTCAGGGAGGCGAGTTCGTCGCCGATCCGCTCGAGCGCGGGTGCATCCCCGCTGGCGGAGGCGCGAACATGCTCTTCGAGCAGCCGCGTCGAATCCCACATCTGCTGCTCGGGCAGCCTGTCGATCTCTGCGACTAGCGTGCTCGGATCGGTTCCCAGCGCCGCCGCGACGTGAAGTGGACGCATGGCGAAGAATCGAGAGTTCGATTCTTCGTCGGCGATGGTACGGCAGGCATCGATCGAGCCGGCGACGTTTCCCTCATAGGCCCTCATCCGCGCGCTGAGATGACCAGAGTAGTGCGCGAGCCACGGAGTGCTCTCGCGTTCGATCGGCGAGATCTCTCGTTCCAAGAGCAGGGCATCGTCGTGCCGCTGAAGCATTGCGAGAGCATTGGATCGGAGAATCTGCATCCAGGTCACCCACTTCGTCTGAGGGCTGTTGCCGACTCTCTCCAAGGCGCGCGCCAACTCGTTCTCGGCACGCTGGGCATCGCTCTGTTCGAGTGCGAGGTGGCCCGCTACAAGGTTGACCAGCGACATTCCGTACTCGTCGGCCGTGTCGACTGTGCGAAGGGCGAACGATTCGAGCTCCCGCGACAGCCCGGCCCGATCATGACCGATCGTGGCCCGGACAAGCGAGGCCTGAATGATGAACTCGGTCGTCGAGCGGGCCGGGTCCCATCTCATATCTTCCGGATTCGACGCGAGGATGGGGGCTATGAGCGCCCATCCCTTCTCGAGAGCCCACGTGAACTTCGTCTTCTCGCCCCGGTGCACGTAGCACGGCATCAACTCGGTCAGGGCTCGCAGAACGAAGTAGGCCGATGACGATGAATCCCGGGCGATCGACTCCATCTCTGCGACACCGTCGCGATAGGTGCTGAGCATCATGTTCGACCGCGCGGTGAGAAACACCTTCCACTCGTCGAGTGCCGAGTCGACAGTTCCCCAGGATCTGGCCTCTTTCTCGAGGCGTTCGACTCGCTCGAAGGAGGGACCGCGACGGCTCAGCACCAGCATCCACCATGACAGGAACGCAGCGTCCTCCGAAGGATCGACGTGTTCGACGGGCACTCTTTCGAGCACGTCGAGCGCCTCGGAGAACTTGCCTTGGGCGACGAGGCATCGAGACAGCTGCTCGACGCCCGCGAGAGTAGGGGCATAGCCGAGCGAGCGATGGGCGAACATGCGAGCGGAGCCGGGCATACCCGTCTTGTTCGCATGGCGGGCGGCCCTGGCGAGGAGAATCGCCGCCTCTGTGTTGGAGATCTCGGATAGCGGATCGGGGCCTGGCTCGTTGACGAGGTACTCGGCCACGAAGGCGCACTCCGCGTTCGACAACTCCAGACCGGCCGACAGGTCACTCAGCAGGATGAGTTCGGCCGTGTGCCCGGCCTCGAACGGATTCTCCCCCACCTGGATCGCGAGGGCCGCAGCAGCGTAGATGGGCCTGCTCGAGACGCTGTCCGGTGTGCGGGGGTCGTAGCTCACGAGTCCCCTGCGCAGAAGCGAGCGGAGCGGGCTGTTGCCGACCAGCCGGGCTGCTCTCGCGAACGGGAGAGCGCCCAGGCGAGCGAGGGTGACGAGTGCGTATTCCTCATCGTCTGACATCCCGCGCAGGAGGGGGCGAACAAAATCGAGGATGCGGGGCGACATGTAGGACGGTCCGAGCAGGATGTTCTGCTGTCTGGCGGAATAGGTGCCTCGGTGCAGTTCCTCCCGAGTCAGTTCCTCGAGCAGCCGAGGGTTGCCTTCAGCGAGAAGAAGGATGCGTGCCCGGGTGACGACATCGATACGATCGCGCCCGGCGACTCCCTCGATGATGATCACGGCCTCGTCATAGCCGACCCCGCTGAGGTCGATTCGGGAGACGCCATGCTCTGTCCATAGTGTGGTGAGTTCTCGATGGCACGCTTCGCTGCGGGGTGCCGTGCATGACATGCCCGAGTCGATCGTGATCAAGACGCTCCGCTTCGGGTCGAGGGCGAGGCGGGTCAGCCGCACCGCATCGTCGAAGCTGAGCAGGTGAGCATCCTCGATGATCAGCAGATCGCTGCGTGGAACGACTCCATCGACGAGCTGGTCTTCTCTTGTGTGGACGCAGGCGACGGTGCTGACCGAGCCGCCGAGGGCGGTCACCGCAGCGGCGATCCCCCGTGCGACAAAGCTCTTGCCAAGGCCGGCTGCGGCCGCGATGATCGCTGTGCCTCCGCCGAGAACGATCGATCTCAGTCGGGCTATGTGCTCATCCCGATTGCTGCCCGACGACTCTGCGATCGTGCGCAGATCGGACTTGTATGCCACATATCTGTGGCCCGCCTGCGGAATCACTGTCACACCCCCCATGCCCGATCACCCCTGATCGGTAGTATTTGAGCCTACGTGGAGAACGCTCTCAGAGCCTCGGCGCGGACTACTGAGTTGTGGGACTCGGGGTCTCAGTAGTCGAATTCTCAGTAGTGCGGGGTTCGGCAGCTGCCGTGTCGGCAGCCCCGGCCTCAGTCGGTAATCAGCCGCTTTCCGTAGCTCACCGCGGCATCCTCCGTGTAGCCGAGGTGCTCGTAGAAGGCGCGCACCGCGGCGTTGTCGCTGCGGATCTGCAGGTTGAGCTTCGGGCAGCCGAGCTCGATGAGCAGTCGCTCCGCCTCCTCCATCATGCGGCGACCGTAGTCGAGGCCCTGGGCTCCGGGCGACACGGCCAAGTAGTTGACCCACCCGCGGTGGCCGTCGTACCCCACCATCGCGGCCGCCACGACCTGGCCGTCCGACTCGCCCACGAGGAACAGCTCCGGCTGCACCGTGAGCTTGCGCTCGATGTCCTTACGCGGGTCGTTCCAGGGGCGCACGAGTCCTGCGGTGGTCCACAGCTCGATCACGGCATCGGTGTCTTCGGGGGCGAAAGGTCGAATCTGCATCCCTCCATCCTGCCCGGTCAGCGAGGCGCCGATGGAGAGGGAGTCGGCGAGGGCGTCGGAGTCGTCGTGGGGGTCGGTGTCGGAGTGGGGCGGGGCGTGGTGAACGCGATCAGCACGGTCACGGTACTGCCCAGAACGAGCCGTGAACCGCCAACGGGTGTGCTCCCGACCACGGATCCGGTTGCGGCGACCGGGTCCTCGACCGTCGCCGTCGTCACGGCGAAGCCGGCATTCTGAACGGCCGCCACCGCGTCGTCGCGGCTCATCGCGGTCACATCGGGCACGCTGTTCGATCCGGAGGCGTACGAGAGCTGCACGACGTCGCCGGGCGCAAGCCAGTCGCCCGCCGGTGGAGAGCTGGCGACAACCGTGTTCGCGGGCTGCGTGCCGTCGACGGCCGTGAGCCCTCCGGTCGTGAGTCCCAGGGACGCCAGCGTCTGCTGCGCCTCCACGATGGCCAGCGACGCGAGGCTCGGCAGCTGCAGGCGCACCGGCTCGTCGGCCACGACGGGCGCCACCGGGGCGGGCTCGACCGCGGCGGTCGAGGTGATCGGAGCCGCGATCGTCGGAGTCGGAGGCGCCTCCAGCACCGCGGCGACGACGCCCCAACCGACGACTGCGGCACCGAGCGCGATTGCCAGGACCACGACGGGGTTCGCCCGGCGGCGCGTTCGTCGCGCGGGTGCGGCGGGTGCGACGGGCCGAACGGATGCGCGACGCGCGGTGACCGTGGAGCGCACGCCGGGCGATGCGAACCTCTCGGTCGCCGCGTCGCGCGGAGCGGTGACACGCGTGCGAACCGAGTCCGGCGGCATCACCGTGGTTCGTGCGAGGGTCTCCGACGACTGGCCGGACCGCTCCCGCTGCTGCAACTCCGCAACGGCCTCGAGCATCAGGGCCGCCGAGTCGAATCGCGCGCTCGCCCTCTTCGACATGCCTCGGGCGATGAGGCCGTCGAGCCCGCGCGACACCCCCGGTCGCAGTGCCGAGGCCAGGGGCGGGGGCGAGTTGACCTGCGCCCGCAGCGTCAGTTCGCTCGTCTCGCGCGGAAAGGGAACCTGACCGGTGACGCAGAAGAACAGCACGGCGCCGACGGAGTAGAGATCCCCGCGGGCGTCGACCTCGAGCCCTCTGGCCTGCTCCGGCGAGATGAAGTTGACGCTGCCGGCCACGAGACCGTCGGCGTCGCGGGCGACCCGGCCCGGAGCATCCGCCAGCCCGTAGTCGATGAGGCGCACGTCGGAGGTCTCGAGGGCGCGATCGGCGGGCCTCGAGATCATCACGTTGTTGGGCGACACATCGCGGTGCACGAGTTCGTGGGAGTGCAGCGCGGCCAGGCCGCCGAGCAGGGCCGCCGAGACGGTCAGCGCCTCGGGGATGTTCAGCGGCCCGAACAGCTCGATCGATTCGGCCAGGGTGATGCCCGGGGCGAGGTCGAGGGCCATCCACGCCTGCGCGAGCCCGCCGGTGTCGTGCACGCCCGACGCGCGCGTGCGCACCAGATTCGGGTGCGGTGCCGTGGGCGACGTGGCCGCCTCGCCGAGGAATCGCACCACGTCATCGTCTCGTGACGAGAGGTGCGGATGCAGCATCTTGAGCGCGACAGTGTCGCCGCGCTCGCGGTCGTGCGCCTCGAACACGGCCGAGGATGCGCCGGAGCCGAGCAGGCGGCCGAGCTCGAAGCGTCCGCCGACGACGAGTGCATCGTCGGGCGCGGATCCGGGCGCGTCGGAGGTGTCCGTCACGCGATCAGCCGAATCGACCGTTGACGTAGTCGAAGGTGCGCTCGTCCTGGGGGTTCGTGAACATCGCCTCGGTGTCTCCGTGCTCGACGATCATGCCCGGGGTGCCCTGCGACGCGAGGAAGAACGCGCAGTTCTGCGACACCCGCTGGGCCTGCTGCATGTTGTGGGTGACGATCACGATGGTCACCTCCTGCACGAGTTCGAGCATGGTCTCCTCGATCACCCGGGTGGATGTCGGGTCGAGGGCCGAGCAGGGCTCGTCCATCAGCAGAACGCGCGGCTTCACGGCCAGGGAGCGCGCGATGCACAGGCGCTGCTGCTGGCCTCCGGAGAGGCCGCCGCCGGGCTGGCGCAGGCGATCCTTGACCTCCTTCCAGAGGCCGCCCTTCGTGAGGCACTCCTCGACGAGGGCGTCCTTGTCGTCGCGCGATGCGCGCCGGCCGGTGAGCTTGAGGCCTGCGATCACGTTGTCGTAGATCGACATCGCGGGGAACGGATTGGCCTTCTGGAACACCATGCCGATCTGGCGGCGCGCATCGATGAGCTTTCGGCTCTGGTCGTAGACGTCGACGCCGTCGAGCAGCACCTCGCCGGCCAAGGACGCCGACGGCACGAGCTCGTGCATGCGGTTGAGGATGCGCAGGAAGGTCGATTTGCCGCATCCGGAGGGCCCGATCAGAGCCGTGACCTGGCCCGCGGGCATGTCGAGCGACACACGGTCGAGCACCTTGTGGTCGCCGAACCAGGCCGAGATGGCTCGCGCCTCGATGCCGGCGAGAGGAGCGGGGGCGCGGAACGGCTCGCCCACGGTGGGCGGGAACGGGTCGCCCATGGGCGGGAACGGGTCGGTCACGGGCGCGAACGCCGGGGGCAGCACGATGCTCGTCTGCGCCTCATCGGGCTGGGGGAGCTCTGTCGTCGTCATGGGGTCGTCTTTCAGATCAGGTTGGGAAGGGCGCTGCCGATGCCGTCGGCGGTGGCGATGGCGAGGGCGAGAATGACGGGGGCGCTGACGATCCACGTCTGCCACGCACCCCAGCGGCGGCGAAGCCAGAGGGCGCCGAGGCTGGCGAGGACCACCCACTGCATGCTGAAGAAGACGCCGATCCAGGCGCTCGGGTCCATCGCCATCGGCTTGTCCGCCTCGGGGAGGGCGAGGGCGCTGAATTGGAAGGCCGGGGTGGTGACCGCCTTCGTCGTGAGTTGCGCGTCGATGTAGAGGGCGCCGTTCGGCAGCAGGGCCGGTCCGTCGGCTGTCACGAGCTCGAGTCTGCTCTGGCCCGCTGCCAGAGCCGAGGGCAGCGGATCGCCTGCCTTGCGGGTGCCGAAGACGGTGAACGTCTGCGCGCCCTGCCCTGTCGTGACCGTGATCTCGGCCCCGATGGCGAGGCGGGTGAGGGAGTTGAAGGGACCGCCGTAGGAGGCCTGCCGGCCGAGGATGGTGCTGGTGCCCTCCTGGCCGGGCATGACCGTGTCGGCGCTGTGCCCGGGGCCGCTGCGCAGCACGGTGCCCGTCGTTCCCTGGCTCACGACTTCGCGCAGGCCGATCGAGGGGATCTCGAGGAGCGCGACGGGAGTGCCGTAGGCGACCATCTTCTCCTCGTAGTCGAGCTGGCCGACGGGGGTGACCGCCTTGGCGAGGCTGGTGCGCAGTTCGTCGTAGCCGACCGCCTGGTCGCGGGCGTGCTGCAGGCCGCTGGCGAACGAGATCTGCACGGCGAGGGCGACGATGAGCGCGGAGATCGCGAGCAGCACGGCCCCTGCCCACCAGCGGCCGTCCCGGATGCTCACCGGTGCGGGCCGGGGCGGCTGCATGAGAGCGGCGAGTCGGGCGGGCGACAGGCGACCCACCGCGGCGGCGGCCGGACTCACGGACGGGGCGGCGTGGCTCATGCGAGGGGCGCCAGGGTGCCGGGTCTGGCGAACCAGCCGTTGCTGCGGCCGACGATGATCAGCACGGTCGCGATCACGGCGAGACCGCCCACGATCAGCAGCCACCACCACTGGGGCAGGCCGCCGAATCCGGCGGGCGTCGCATCGCCGACCAGCACCGTCACGGCGGCGACGTAGCCGCAGTTCCAGCCGACCAGCTGCACGGCCAGCTCGCCCGTGGCCGTGGCGTCGGGAATCGTGACGTCGTACGAGACGGCCCCCGCGGCATCCGCGACCGGGTCGGCGACGATCACGTCGCCGGCGAAGGTCATGGCCCGAACGGGCTGGGATGCCGCGAAGCCGCCCCCGGACACATGCACCGTGTCGCCGGGGGAGTATGCCGCTCTGTCGGTGATGAGCGTGTTCTGAGTGGTGACCGGCGAGGCGGGAACGACGGGAGCGCCGTCTTCTGCGATCGAGCAGGTCGGGGCGGGAGTGCCGCTTGTGGGAGTCGAGGTGGTGGCCGACGTCTTGCCGCCCGATCCCGACCCCGACCCCGCGGGCGCAGGCACGGTGGCGGGGCTCACCGCGGGAGTCGTGGACTTCGGGATGACGACGGTCACGGGCGACGTGTCGGGCGTGCCCTCGGTGATGGTGCCGTCGTCTCCCGTCTCGGCGCTCGCGGGCGCGGCCGCGCCGCCCAGGACGAGGGTGAGCACGAGGGCGGCGAGCAGCGCTCGACGGGCGAGGGGCGAGGGTCCGCGGCTCATGAACGCACCGGCACGGACTCGGAGGCCGGGGTCGGCGAGGCGGGCGCGGCGACGCCGGCCGAGTCGCGCGACTGCTCCTGCAGGAAGGCGATGGCGGCGCGCAGCCGGGCATTGTGCACGCGGCGACGCCACACGATGACCACCACGAGCAGGGCGAGCAGCGCGATCACGGCCAGCATCGACCACGGCATGGCCCACGTGGAGGCCGACTCCGTCGCGGGAGTGACATCTGCCGTCCCCACTCCGGGCTGCACCTTCTGGCGTACCTCGACATCGACCGTGAGCAGGCCGAGCGGCAGGATGGCGCTCGAGACGACCGGCACGCTGATGATCTGTCCGGGGAGGAGGTTGGTGGCGGCGTCGGACGAGAGGGTCGCCAGCCGGATTCCAAACGGGCCGGAGATCTGGGCGGTCTGTTCGAGGTTGAGACGGGTGTTGCCGGTGTTCTGCACCGTGTAGCTGCCCTCGAGGTCGCCGCCGGCGAACGGGTTCAGCACGCCGTCGTAGTTGGCGACGAGACCCTGCGTGTTGATGCCGCCGACGATGGTGCCCGACACGCGAAGGTAGATGCGCGCCCCCACCCGCTGCTCGACGTCGATGGCCTGGCCGCCGTCGCCCGTGCCCTTGCGGGTGATGGATGCGACGACGCCCGCCGAATGGTCGCCGGGGGTCGCGTTGGTGGGAACGGTGACCGTGAAACCGATGGCCTGGCTGCTGCCCGGCTCGATCGTGACCTCTGCGGCGTCGATCGATGTCCAGGCGCCGAGGTCGGCGTTCGGCGTTCCGCCCGACTGCAGGGAGAACTGCCCGTTGTCGAAGTCGTTCAGGCCGTCGGCCGCGTAGAGCTGGAATGTCTGGGGGGTGCTGCTGTAGTTCGTGATGGCCATCGTGTCGCTGATGACGGTGCCGGGATCGACCGAGTAGTCGTAGAGGAGTCGGCCGTCCGGCCCCTGGGGACCGCTCGGTTCGACGCTCCACGTCACGTCGCCGTCGGCGGCCTGGGCCGAGGTCGGCACGGATGCTCCGGCGAAGGCGAGCAGACCGGCGATGGCGACCGAGAGGACGGCGGCGGGGAACTTTTTCACGAGGATTCCTACTGTTCAGGGCGAAGCTGGCTCGGGGGTTATCGGGGGGTGAACGTGCCGCTACGGACCCGGGGCTTATTGCCCCGGATCCGCAGCGGTTCAGCGTCTTGCGACTGCCGACTCGACCTAGATGAGGGTCAAGGTCAGCGTCGCGCCGTAGGTGCCGGGCGCGACCGATCCCGTTGCGGGCACTGAGAAGTTCAGTGTCGCGTCGGTGACCGTGGTGAGCGTGCCCGGCTTGGTGCTGGCCGCAGCCTGGGCGAGGATGCTCGGCGTGCCGAGGCCGGCCGCACCGGGTGCGACGGTGGCACCGGCGACAGCAGCGCTGTCGCTGCTGACGACCGACGGCGCCCAGCCGAGGGCGCCTGCGGGGATCGTCTTGCTGGTGTCGGTCGTGTTGGTGAAGACCGTGACCTTGCCGTTGAGGTTCCAGGCGGACTTGGTCTGGCGCGCGTCGGCGACCGTGGCCTGGCCGAGTGCTCCGGTGGCCACGAAGTTGCCCGCGGTCTGCGTGGCGGTGAGGGCGACGGCCGCGTTGGCGACCGTGAGCTTCAGACCGTTGTTGCTGACCGAGGCGGGGATGGCGACCGTGATGTTGACGTCGCTCGGGGTTCCCTCGTAGACACCCGAGAAGGTGTGCACGACGTCCTGCGACGCCGTCATCTCGCTCGAGAGGTACTTCGACGGGTCGCTCGAGATGAAGCGCGCGGTGTAGGAGTACGTGCCCGAGGCGAGCTGGGCCGAGGTCCAGGTCGCGACGCCGGCGGTGACGTTGCCCTCGCCGACCTTCGCCCCACCCGTCGTGTTGTAGAACTCGACCTTGCCCGCGGCATCCGTGGCGACCGTGGTGTCGGTCGCCGACTTCTGCACCGTGGCGCTCAGCGTGATCTGGCCGGTCTCGGAGTTCGAGGTGGCCGAGAAGGGAACCGCGACGCCGGCGGCGCCGGCGGTCTTGACTGCCCAGTTTCCTGCCGCGTCGAGCGTCAGAACCGGCGAGACGAAGTACTTGTCGGTCGCGTAGGCCGAGTTGAACTCGTCGGACCAGCAGTAGCGGCGCATCTCGAAGTCACCGGGAACGAGCGTCGTCGTCACGTTGGGGATCGAGTTGATCGCGCGGTTGCTGTTGAGGCCGACGCTGTCGACCTGGTTGAGGTTCACCGGACCGGTGAGGCCTCCGTTGCCGAACGTGTTCGGGATCGAGGCGTCCCAGGTCTGGCTGAAGCCTCCGAGAACCACGTCGTTCTGCGCGATGACGGTGTTCGCCTTCATGCGGTAGCCGACGGGGCAGGACACGGTGGTGGTCTGCGAGTCGATGACGGGCTGCTTGGTGCGCGTGCCGTTCGGGCTCGCGCTTCCCGTCGTCGTGATGGTGAGGTCGCCGATGATCTGATCGGGCGTCGCCTGGGCCGCGGACGCGACCGAGACGAATCCACCGGTCAGCAGGGCGCCGGCCAGTGCGAGGGAGACGAGTCTCCGCTTGGTTGTGATCATTGTCTTGTGCTCTTTCTCTGGTCTGAAGTCGTGAAAGGAAACGGTGCGGGCGTGCCGGTTACTGGAATCCACCGGTGAGGGTGGTGGCGCCGCAGCCGGAGCTCAGAGGAGCGAAGCCGTAGGTGCGGATGATCGACGGGTTGGCGCAGAACGAGGAGGAGGTGCCGACGAACGCTGCGGCGATCGCGGGCTCGCCCAGGCGCGAGGTCTGAACGACGTTGTAGACGGTGCGGACCAGCGGGAAGGATCCGTTGAGGGCGACGCCGTCGGTCGAGAGCACGGTGGGCTTGACGTTGTCGATCTTGCCGAGCTCGGCGAATCCGCGACGATCCTGCGAACCCGTCAGGGGCGAGTTGGACTGCGCGATGAACTGGCCGATCGAGAAGGGCACGATGTCGCCGGGGCCGGTCAGCACCGTTCCGTCGTGCTCGATGATGGTGTTGCTGCGCGTGTTGCCGCAGGTCGTGGCATCCGTGAGGCCGAGCTTGCCGAGGAAGAAGCTGCGCGTTCCCGATCCGGTCTGCGGAAGCAGGGGCGTGATCGCAACGGCGTCGCCGTCGGCGTTGTTGTAGCTCGTCACGGTGCAGCGGTAGATGTTGCGCAGCGTGAACTTGGTGTCGGAGTCCGCGGCCGTTCCCAGCTTGATGTTGCGCGGGAAGTCGCTGGCCGAGTTGACCGCGTAGCTGACGGCATCCGTTGCGAAGGGCACGTACGTGAGAACGGAACCGGTGACGGGGCCGCTCGAGGAGCGGGCGAAGTCGACCTGGCCGGTGATGGGGGCGGCCGATCCGCCGTAGTTCAGGCCCTGGGCGGATGCCGACAGTGCCTTGACGCCTGCTCCGGAGCCGATGGGGCGGTTGAACGAGGGCCCGCTGGCGGTGGTCTTGATCGTGGCGGAGAGGTTCGCGCCGGCCGCGTCGTAGGAGCCGAGCGTCGTGGTGGTCGCGGCGATGGCGCGAACGACATCCTGCGTGGTGTCTGAGCCGACGCCGTTGAGCTGCTTGAAGCTCGTCGGGTCGGCGGCGTTGGCGACGGTGGCGCCGCTGACGACCGTCAGGCCGACGGCCAGGATCGCGCCGAGTGCGCTGAGGCGCAGCTTGGTCTTCGTGTTCATGGAATCCCCTTCTAGGATTGCAGTGCTTGCTTTGGGTGCGTATCTGAGGTGGGCCCGCCCTGGGTCTCTTTGCGGTTTTCCAGGGCGGTTTTTTCGTCGGGGGCGTTAGCCGTTCTGCCTCCTTGGTCTCATGAGAACGGGGGCGAAGGCGGCGCCCGCCAGTCCGACGATGAGGGATACCCCGAGTGCGCCCTGGTAGGCCCACGGAGTATCGATCGAAGCGGTCGCCGTAGCGGTCGCGGTGGGAATGCTGGCAATCGAGGGTGTCGAAGCACCAGGAGCCGCCGCTGCTACCGCCGCGGCCTGCAACGGTGCCGAAGGTGCGACACCCGACGCGACAGGGGGCGGTACACCGATCGAAGGAGAGTCCGGGGTGCTCGTAGGGGCGACGTAACCGAGCATCGTCTGCACCGAGACCATCGATGCCTGAACCAGCTCCCTGGGAAGAGGAACATATCCGAGGGGAAGACTTCCGGGTTTCGTACCTGGGACCTGACCGTCGGTGATAGCGAAGGTGACGAGCGCGGCGTACGCCTTGCGGGCGATCTCGTCCGTCGCAGACAGGTTGACGGCCGCATACGTTGTCGTTGTCAGAGGGTAGGCTCCCGCGGGAACCGCAGACGGCTCCACCTGCAGGATCTGGGGGTTCTTCGTCGCCTGGAGACCGACCAACGCTCCCGACATCGTCTCCGTCGTCGGCGGCACGAAGACATCACTGTTTGGTGTGCTCAGAGATGCAGTACTCAGGCCGTACTTCTCGGCGGACGCGGTGTCTGTGATTGCAAGCGCGAACTTCTCGCCCGGGAGTTGAGGCCCAGCGCTCTTATAGACGCCCTTCTCGCCGGCGGCGTTGTACTCGTTCTCGTTCCAGATGATCTTCGCGTTCGCGTTCGTTCTGAATGCAGCTCGAGCGCTGCTGAGAAGGGTGTCGGCGTAGGGAGCCGAATCGAGCGAGGTGAAGCGGTACTTCTGACCGACGCCCAGGGCGGGAGGCGCCAGAGTCTGATCCGCTTTGGTGATGAAGTCTCGGACGTCTGTGCTCAGTCTGATGGGGCTGCCATCGCTGTTCGAGAGCCCGACGGGCCTGTAGGTCATATTGCCGTCGTCATCGAGAACGGGCGATCCGTCGACGTCGCTCACGACAGGCACGCGCGCCGCCGAGTCGCCGATCGGCAGATAGTAGGGGTTTATGCGCATTCCATACTCGTCGGGACTTCCGGACAACCATGCCCTCGCATCGTCATCGGCGACAATCCATTTCCAGAGCTGCTTGATCGCGTCGGCGCCTGCCGGGCCGGGGATGACGAACATCGGATTGGTCCCGGGGAGATCCTTGAAGTCGGGATTAAGTGCTTCGAAATCAGGGTCTCGGGTGAAGAACTGGTAAGGGGCCGACGACTTTCCGTCTGAGACCACGTCTGGCAGGTTGTAGATCTTGCTCCCGCCGACGAATGACAGCGGGTTCTGAAACCGGTAGGACTCGGTCAGTAGCTTTGCCAGAATTCGTGGGGACAGGTTGAGTTCGGTCCTGCGCCCATTGTTGTCCTCGATGAAGAACGCCACAGTGAGTCCGGACACGGCAACGGGAGCGTAGGTGATGTCCGACTTTGTGAGCTTCGTCGAGTCCAGGGCCGACAAGGTGTCGTCCTCCAGCGACAGGGAGGTGAATGCGAGGCCTGCGCGTCCGGTCAGCAGCTGAGCGCGGGCGACGCTGTCAGGATTGGTGCCGAAGTTGTAGACGTTGTTCGACACCTTGCACACCGCCGGCTGCCATGAACTCATCGCTCCGATCAGAAGCTGGGATCCGATCGTCAAGCGCTCAGCGGAACCAGCCGGGCAGTTGTTTCCCACCGGCTGGAAGGTGAGAGGAATGACGATTCTGTTGTCCCAGTAGTCGCACTTCGGATTGAGCGGCGAGCCCTCCTGAGCGGTGTCCGGTCGTCCATACGTCAGGGGCTCGGTCCCGGGAACCGTGTTCTGGGTGCACTGGCCGGTTCCGGATTCTCCACCGAAGTGAGATCCCCTGGGTACGGCCACGAGGTAGCAGGTCGCATTCGTGGCCCCGCAGCCCAGCTGGGGAGCACGGTTCGCGGACTGCGCCTCGAAGTTGGTCGTACCGGAGCCGGAGGTTCCCGTGCGAGAGACGATGACCTCATTGGTTGTGGATCCGTCGAACATCTCGCCCAGTGGCCACACGACCCGCTGATTCTCATCGAGTGAGGCCACGCCAGGAAAGCTGCGACCCTGAGCCGACGTGAAGGTGACGTCAGGAGCGCCACCGTCTGGAAATTCCGCACTGGGGGGTGCATCTGCGGTTCTGGCGCCGCGTATCTCGTTCTCCGCCGGAATGGACGATTCCAAGCCCGCAACCGGTGTGACTCCGAAGCCTCCCCATTCGCAGGTGTTGCGGAAGGTTGCCGATGTCGGATCACCCCAGCACTGCATGAACTGCATGAAGTTCATCGCGTTCGCAACGTCGATTCCTGAACTTGTGCCCGACCGAGTCGGCTTCATGCCTGTGAAGTCGACTTTGATGGCCTGATCCGTCAGCTCGGTGGTCTGGGAGACGGTGACAGACAGATTCTCGAAGTCCGCGAAGTGCGGACTGTCAGGGTTGCGTTCCGGCTGGCTCTTCTCGAGGTCGCTGGTGCCGCCCTGCCAGGCCACGGTGACCGCCGAGTCGCTCGCCACGATGTCGGCGCTCGCGGTCGACGCACCGAGCGGGGCGGCGATGAACAGCCCAGCGGTCGATGCCGCCGCGACGCCGAGTGAGAGCACTCGGAGCAGGGCGACGGATGAGACACGCGACATCGGGTGGAGCCTTTCGGAAGGTGATGCTTGAAATGTAGGAGCGGTGCGTGTTGAGTCGACCCGCTGTGGCTTCTGGCCCGGTTAACGGGAGGAGAATGTTGAGCTTTGCTTCAGCTCTCTGGCCCGTCGTCGTCTCTTCGAGATGACGGGAGGGAGCAGCAGGCCCAGGAGCGCCACGAGACCCGCGGCGAAAGCGATGGCATTGGCGGGAGTCCTCTTGACCAACGAGTCGATGCTCACCGGTGTCCCTGCCACGGTCACGGGCCCCGCCTTTCCGGCGATGGCGGAGGCTCCGGCGCCCGCCGTTCCCGCGGCGCCCGCCGCTGCGGATGCTGCTGCCGCGGCGGCCGCGGATGCGGCATCCGTACCCCCGGCGGCGCTACCGCCCGGCCCGCCCGTGCCACCCGTGCCACCCGGGCCGCCCGAGCCACCCGGGCCGCCGGCACCGCCCGTGCCGATGGCGCACTGCGCATCCGCCCCGCGCTTGTCGCACGCGGGTGGTTGCGGGGCCTCGTTGGCCAGCTTGTTGCTGCCGTCGGGCGAGAAGGTGGGGTTGTTGCAGGTCGAGATGTCCTTGCCGGCGGGGTCGGCGCCGGGGATGCGTTTGATCTGGTCGAGACCCGCCGTGGCGAGGTTGATGGGCAGCGGCGAGTACCCCAGCACCTCGGCCTGCTGCTGCCCCTCGCAGAGGAAGTAGTTCGCGAAGTCGCTGAGGGTGAGGCCCTTGTCCTCGCTGAACTGGTTCTCGATCCTCGTCGGCACGATCATGTACGAGTACGAGCTCAGCGGGTAGCTGCGCGCATCGGCATTGTTGTAGACGCCGGTCAGGTCCTGGGTGAGGTAGTCGGGCGACGACGTGTCCTGGTTGATCGTGGCGCCGAGCAGCGAGACGGCCACGTTCGACGCGGTCGGCTCGGTGTAGTAGTCGGCGTTGTTCAGCACCTTCGCCACCGGGAAGCCCGAGTTCAGGGCGTACGAGTACTCCACGTATCCGATCGCGCCGACGGCCTGGCCCTGGGCGATGTAGCCGGCCACGTTGTTCGAGCCGGACTGCGCCACGAACGACGAGCCGGCCACGAACGGGTAGTTCGACGTGATTCCGCAGGTCGCCCCGCGGCCGACCTTGGCGCAGAACGCGTTCCAGAGGTCGGGGTACTGCTGGCGCATCCAGGCCGTGAACTGGGCCGAGGTTCCGGAGCCGTCGGAGCGCACCACGGGAACGATCGGGGTGGCCGGCAGAGCGAGCGAGGGGTTGTCGGCGGCGACCTCGGGGTCGTTCCACACGGTGATCACGCCGGTGAAGATCTTGGTGAGAGTGGGGCCGCTGAGCCTCAGGTTCGTCACCTGGTTGCCGCCGATCACGAGGTTGTACATCAGCGCCGTTCCGCCGGCCACGATCGGCACGTAGGCGAAGCCTCGAGCCGGGCGGGGATCGACGCCGTCGCTGCCCTTCAGCTCGTAAGGGATCTCCGAGACGCCGAAGTCGACGGTGCCGGCCGCGAACAGCTGGCGCCCCGCAGAGGAGCCGCTGTCGTTGTAGGTGATCTGCCACTTGTAGTTGTCGTAGACGTTGCGGATCCACTGCTGCAGGGCGTTGGCCGACCAGGTCGAGCCGGCCCCCGAGATGGGCTGGTGGATGGCGCCGACCGCGACGGCCGAGGGCTGCGGCGCGAACGAGAACAGGCCCGTCACGATCATGAGCACGGCGAACGCGCCGACGGAGGTGCGAACGAGACGTGAGAGTCGGCGGGTCATTCGGAGTCGTCCTTGCGTCGGCGGCCGCGCCGCGAGCGCGCCACGAGTCTCTCTGCGGCGGCGACGGCCGCCGCCTGGGCGACCGCGTCGACGGATGCCTGTTCCACGGTCGGTCGGTCGGCCTCGGCCCGCTCGCCCCGGGTGATGCGCTCGAGGTCGTGCACGGACTCGAGTCGACGCTTGCGCAGCTGGCGGGGCGAGAGCACGCCCGCACCGCGGCCGCCGATCACGCGAGCCAGCGCGAAGAGCACGATGACCAGCAGCATGAGCACGACGGCCGTTCCGAACCCTCGGGCGATCATCGTGGGCTCGGGCGACTTCACGAAGTTGAAGGTGGCCAACGGCAGCGAGACCATCGGGCCGGAGAACGGATTGACATTGAAGAACGTGGTCGTTCCCGCGGTCAGCAGCACGGGACTCGTCTCGCCGATGCCGCGCGCGGTGCCGAGGATGACCGCCGTCGTGAGCCCGGATCGCGCCGTGGGCAGCGTCACGTTCCACACGGTGCGCCACTGGCTGGCGCCCAACGCGAGCGACGCCTCCTTGAGGTTTCCGGGCACGAGCCGCAGCACGACATCCGCCGACCGGATGATGATCGGCAGCATCATCACGGTCATGGCGAGCGATGCCGCGAAGCCCGAGCGCTCGAACCCGAGGATCAGCACGACGGACGCGTAGATGAACAGGCCGGCGACGATCGAGGGCAGGGCGGTCATGGCCTCGACGACGGTGCGCACGAACTTCGCGTAGCGGCCGGGAACCTCGCTGAGGAACACGGCGGTGAGGATTCCGAGGGGAACGCTGATCGCCAGCGCGATAGCGATCATGATCAGCGTGCCGATGATGGCATACAGGATGCCGCCGGAATCGAGGCCGTCGAGAGGCCCGGTCGCCGACATGTCCATGATCCAGAAATTGCCGTGGAAGAGGGAGTCCCAGCCGCGCACGATCGTGAACACGACGACCGACGACAGGGCCAGCAGCATGAGCACGCCGATGCCGTGGACGAACACGCTGATGACGCGGTCCTTCACCGTGGGGCCCGACTCGTCGAGGCTCACGAGCACGCCGAAGATGATCACGAAGAGGGCGAAGCAGGTCACGATGAAGCCGAGCACGCCCTGCAGTGGCAGCAGCTGGCTGAAGGCCCACCAGGTCAGGGCGAACGACGCGGCGGCTGCGCCGACCAGGCGCATGAGGTCCGAGAATCGCACGCCGGTGAGCGCGCGCCGCGTCTCGGGCGCATCGGATGCGGGGGCCCGCGCAGGCAGTTCGGTGCGTCGGCCGGCCTGCGTGGCCGGAGCGATGACCTCGGTGGGAGCGTCGGGGAGCACGGTGGTCATGGCGGTCTATCCCTCGCTCGATGCGCCGGAGCGGCTGCGGGCGATGATCGTGGAGGCGCCGAAGTTCACGGCGAGCGTCACCAGGAAGAGGGCGAGACCGGCGGCCATCAGGGCCGAGATCTCGAGGGCCGACGCCTCGTTGTAGCGCAGCGCGATGAGGGCCGAGATGGAGTTGGCGCCCTTCTCGAGGATGTGCGGCTGGATGATGAACACGGGCGAGATGATCAGGTAGACGGCGATGGTCTCGCCGAGAGCCCGACCGAGGCCGAGCATCGTGCCGCCGATGATGCCGCCCTGCGAGAACGGCAGAACGACGCTGCGGATCACGCCCCAGCGGGTCGCGCCGAGGGCGAGAGCCCCCTCCCGCTCGCCCAGCGGCGTCTGGCTGAACACCTCGCGCATGATCGAACTCGCGATCGGCGCCACCATCAGGGCCACCACGATCCCCGCGATGAACGTCGACGAGGTGAACAGCGTGGGGCTCGCGAGCGGGTCGGACGGATCGAAGTTGGGCGCCGACAGGATCGGAATCCAGCCGAGATAGGTGGCGAGCCATTGCGAGAACGGGAGGATGAGCGGCTGCAAAAAGAACAGCCCCCACAGCCCGTAGACGACGCTCGGGATGGCGGCCATCAGGTCGACCACGCTGATGAGAGCGCGCTTGATTCCGCGCGGCGCGTACTCGTTAATGTAGAGCGCGGTGCCGAGCGCGAGCGGAACGGCGATGGCGATCGCGGTGAGGGCGATGAAGAACGTTCCCGAGAGCACGGCGGCGATGCCGAAGTCGCCGTTGTTGGGCTCCCACGCCTGCGTGGTGAGAAAGCCGAATCCGGCGACGCTGATGGCCTTGTAGCCGTTGTAGAGCAGGAAGACGCCGACGAGCAGCATGACGAGCAGCACGATCGTGCCGCCGGTGCGTGCGACGCCGCGGAAGATCCTGTCGGAGAGGCCGGTGTTGGCGGCCAGGACGCGGGGAACGTCGGGCGTCTGCATCTCTGGCTGCGGCTCGGTCTGCGTATCCGGCTCTGGCTGCGGCTCGGCCTGCACCGGGTCGATCATCACCATGGCGCCACCGCGGTTCGGTCGATCCGGCGTCCTGCGCTGCGTCGCATCGGGTCGAGCAGCGCGCGCGGAGCCTCCATGACCATGGCGATCCTCAGCGCGGCGACCGTCGAGATCACCGTCTCGCGGCTCGACGACGCCGCATACCAGCGTCCGCATGTGACCACGGGAGTCCCCTCGTGTTCCAGGAGCCATCCGTAGAGGCCGGGCTGGGGACCGACGACGGGGGTCACCACGAGCTCGTCGACGCTCGCCTGCAGCGTCGCGACGTGGGCCCGGGCGACATCGAACGATGCGTAGGTGCGCGCGCTGCGGCCGAGTTCGCGGTTGTTCGAGGCGAGCACACGCCAGACTCCCGTGCTGTGCGGGGCCTTCGTGCTCGCGACCTCGGGCGTGCGGGCGGTTTCGCGGGGCACGGGTCGCCTCCGCGGACCGAGGGCATCGGCGGACTCCACGAGGTCGCGAAAACGGATCCACGAATGAAGCATCGGTTCGTCGTTCGAGCTGAATGCGGCGAAGACGACGCGCGGGCTCGGGGGCATGCTTCCTCATCGATCGGGTGGTGCGGGCGGGTGCCGACTCAATATCGAGGCGGTCGGTTGCGACGAGAGGTGTCGGGAATGAACGACGGGTGGCTCACGGATGAGCAACAGATCTGCACCTGCCCCCAGTTATGGGGGAATGTGAGGAAAAATCGGTTGGGCGATTCGCCGTTCGCGTTCCGCTCACAGGCTCCGGATGCGGCGGGCAGGGTGTCGGTGGCGACCGTTACGATTGCTGCATGGTCACCGCCCTCTATCGCCGCTATCGACCTGAGGCGTTCGCCGAGATGATCGGCCAGTCGCAGGTGACCGATCCGCTGATGACAGCGCTCCGCACGAACCGGGTCAACCACGCCTATCTCTTCTCCGGTCCCCGCGGCTGCGGCAAGACCACCTCGGCGCGCATCCTCGCCCGCTGCCTCAACTGCGCAGAGGGTCCCACCGACACCCCGTGCGGCGTGTGCCCCAGCTGCGTCGAGCTGGGTCGCGACGGCGGCGGCTCGCTCGACGTCGTCGAGATCGACGCCGCGAGCCACAACGGCGTCGACGACGCGCGCGACATCCGCGAACGAGCCGTCTTCGCCCCCGCGCGCGACCGCTTCAAGATCTTCATCCTCGACGAGGCGCACATGGTCACCCCGCAGGGCTTCAACGCGCTGCTCAAGATCGTCGAAGAACCACCAGAGCACGTGAAGTTCATCTTCGCCACGACCGAGCCCGACAAGGTCATCGGCACCATCCGCTCGCGAACGCATCACTATCCGTTCCGGCTCGTTCCGCCGGCGCAGCTGCTCGAATACGTTCAGCAGCTGTGCGACAGCGAGGGCATGAAGGTGGCCCCCGGCGTCCTGCCGCTCGTGGTGCGCGCCGGCGGGGGGTCTCCCCGCGACACCCTCTCGCTCCTCGACCAGCTCATGGCCGGTTCCGAGAGCAGCACGATCGAATACGAGCGAGCCGTCGCCCTGCTCGGCTACACCCACTCGGCTCTCCTGGGCGAGGTCATCGATGCCATCGGCGTGCGCGACGCGGCCGCCGCATTCGGCGCGGTAGACCGGGTCATCCAGACCGGCCAAGACCCGCGCCGATTCGTCGAAGACCTTCTCGAGCGCCTCCGCGACATCATCATCGTCAGCGCCACCACCAGCATCGAGGCGGCCGGCGCCGTTCTGCGCGGGGTGCCCACCGACGAGCTGCAGGCCATGCACCACCAGGCGCAGCAGTTCGGCCACGCCGAGCTCTCGCGCACGGCCGACATCGTCAACGCGGCGCTCACCGAGATGACGGGCGCCACGAGCCCCCGCCTGCACCTCGAGCTCATGGTCGCCCGGGTGCTCGTGCCCGCCAGCGACGACACCGAGCGCGGCTCGCTCGCCCGCATCGAACGCCTCGAGCGTCGTGTCGGAGTCGAGACGACAGACGCGCCACGGGCCGCGGCGCCGGTTCAGCGTGCCGTACCTGCCGCGGTCGCTGCCCCAGAACCTGCGCCTGCGCCTGCACCCGCAGTCGAGCCGGTGGCCGCGGCGCCATCCGTTCCCGAGTCGGCGCCCGCTCGCGCGGCTGAGGCCGCCGTCGCCACCCCGCAGCAGGCCGAACCGCAGAAGACAGAACCGCGGCAGCAGCAGCAGCAGGCCGAGCCCGCCGCCCCGGTGCAGCCCGCCGCCCCCGTGCAGGCCGCCCCCGTGCAGGCCGCCCCCGCGGGGCCGGTCACGCTGCAGCAGGTGCGAGACACGTGGCCCGAGATTCTCGAAGCCGTGCAGAAGGCCAAGCGCAGCGCCTGGCTCGTCGTCTACACGGCGACCGTTCGCTCCTTCGAGAACGACGTCCTCACGCTGGCGTTCCCCAGCGAGAACGACGTCAACCAGTTCAAGCAGCAGCAGGCACCAGGGCAGGGCGTCAGCGAGATCCTCCGACAGGCGATCCTCGACCTGCTCGGCGTGCGCGTCAAGTACATCGCCCGCGTCGAGCACCCGGGCTCTGCTGCGGCACCCGCGGCCGCCGCCGCCCGGGCGCCCGCGCCGACACCGGCGCCCGCGCCCGCATCCACGCCCTCGGCGGCAGCGCCGGCCCCCGGCCGGCCCGAAGCCGGCCGAGAGCAGAAGCCGGCGGCGGTCACCAGCTCCTGGGCCGTCGTCGCCATCCCGCAGTCCGATCCCACGCCCGACGCAACGGTCGAGCCGGTGCCCGAAGAAGATCGTGAGCCCGAGCCCGACTTCCGTGCGCCCGAGTCGGCATCCGCCCCCGTCTCGCCGTCTGCACCCGCTCAGGCCCCCATGCCCACATTCGCCAAGGCTCGCCCCGAGACCCCGGCCCCGCGAGCCACCCCTGTCGCCACCACCGATTCCGGCCGTCAGCGCTACGGCGAGGCCGTCGTCCGCGAGATCCTCGGCGCCAATTTCATCGAGGAGCAGCCCGTGGCTCCCCGCAACACGCAGAGAAGCGACGGCTAAGTGTACGAAGGCATCGTCCAGGAGCTCATCGACGAACTGGGACGACTCCCGGGCATCGGCCCGAAGTCGGCACAGCGCATCGCGTTCCACATCCTCCAGACAGAATCGTTCGACGTCACCCGGCTCGCCGAGGTGCTCATCGAGGTGCGCGACAAGGTGCACTTCTGCTCCATCTGCGGCAACGTGTCCGAACAGGAGACGTGTTCCATCTGCCGCGACCCGCGCCGGCAGCAGACGGTCATCTGCGTCGTCGAAGAGGCCAAAGACGTGGTCGCCATCGAACGTACTCGCGAGTTCCGCGGCCTGTACCACGTGCTCGGCGGTGCGATCAGTCCGATCGACGGCATCGGCCCCGACAACCTGCGCATCCGCGAACTCATGCAGAGACTGGCCGACGTGAACATCACCGAGGTGATCATCGCCACCGACCCCAACCTCGAGGGCGAGGCCACGGCCACCTACCTGTCCCGCCTGCTCAACACCCTGCAGATCCGGGTCACCCGCCTCGCCTCCGGTCTCCCTGTCGGAGGCGACCTCGAGTACGCCGACGAGGTCACCCTCGGTCGTGCCTTCGAGGGGCGTCGGCTCGTCGAGAGCTGATCGTGCACATCGCGGTCAGTGCTGGTTCAGTCGGTGCTGGTTCAGGTGCTGGCGACGGCGACGACGCCGTGACCCTGACCGAGCTCGACGACGCAGGCAGGCTGCTCGGCCAGCCCGAGACGGTAGCGCTCGATCGGTTCCCGAGCGAGGTCGCACGTCGGGAGCGGCTGTCACCGCGCTGGGTCTGGGACGACACCCGACGCTGGTACCCGGCACTGCTGGCGCACGACGTGGTGGTCGAACGCTGCGTCGACCTGCGTCTGTGCCACACGATTCTGCGCACCGCGTCGGCGACGGCCTCGTCGCAGCTGGCGCTCGCTCCCGCTTCCCCGTGGGACGCCCCCGCCATGTGGGCCGTGCAGGGCGAGTCCGAGTCCGACACGCTCTTCGAACTCGGGGTGCAGCGCGGTCGCGACGACGAGCAGGGCCTCGACCCGGTCGAGGAGTTCCGGCTGCAGCGGGCGGCCGTCGCCGGAGCCCCCGATCCGAACCGACTGGCTCTCCTCCTCGCGGCCGAGTCGGCCGGAAGCCTCATCGCGATCGAGATGCAGCACGCGGGTCTGCCCTGGAACGCGGCCCGTCACAATGAGCTCCTGGTCGACCTGCTCGGAGAACGGCCCCAGCCCGGCCAGCGGCCGGCGCGCATGCACGAATTATTGCTCCAGATCCGCGCCGCGATCGACGATCCGACGGCGAATCCCGACTCGCCCGTCGAGCTCGTCAAGTCGCTGCGCCGCGCCGGCATCGATGTCACGAGCACGAACCGCTGGGAGCTCGCGCGCCACGAGCATCCGGTCATCGAACCGCTGCTCGCCTACAAGAAGCTGTCGAGGTTGCTCACCGCCAACGGCTGGAACTGGATCGACAGCTGGGTCGAGGGCGGTCGGTTCCGCCCCGTCTACGTACCCGGGGGAGTCGTCACCGGCCGATGGGCCGCCGACGGCGGGGGAGCGCTGCAGCTGCCTCACCAGGTGCGCGGCGCCGTCATCGCCGATCCGGGCTGGATGTTCGTGGTCGCCGATGCGGCGCAGCTCGAGCCGCGTATCCTCACGGCCATGTCGGGCGACCGGGCGATGGCCGCGGCCGGGCGTGACCGCGATCTCTACGACGGCATCGTCGCATCCGGAACCGTCGAGAATCGTGCGGCCGCCAAGGTCGGCATGCTGGGCGCCATGTACGGCGCGACCACGGGTGAGAGCGGGCGCATGCTGCCCCGACTCGCGCGTTCGTACCCCGATGCCATCCGCTTCGTCGAGGAGGCGGCGCGGCTCGGCGAGAGCGGCGCCGTCGTGTCGACCCATCTGGGCCGCAGCTCGCCCCTTCCATCGGCGCAGTGGCGCGAGGCTCAAGACGACGCCCAGCAGGAGGGTGCCAGCGAGGCGGTGCAGACCCGGGCCAAGACGGCGCGCCGCAGCTGGGGGCGGTTCACGCGCAACTTCGTCGTGCAGGGAACGGCGGCCGAGTGGGCGCTGTCGTGGATGGCGGGGCTCCGTCGGCGGCTCGTTCTCCTCGGCCCCGGGCTCCCGCTGCGCGACAGGCCCCACCTCGTCTTCTTCCTGCACGACGAGATCGTGGTGCACACTCCCGCCGCACTCGCCGACACCGTCGCCGCAGAGGTGCGCGCGGCCGCCGAAGACGCGGGCAGGCTGCTGTTCGGCCCCGTGCCCGTGCAGTTCCCGGTGACGGTCGCCGTGGTCGACAGCTACGACAAGGCCAAGGGGTGACCACGCGCGCCCGCTAAGATTGCACGCTGGGCCCATCCTCGTCATATCAGGAGTGTTTACGTGAGCTTGATCGTGCAGAAGTACGGCGGATCATCGGTTTCCGACGCCGAGAGCATCAAGCGTGTCGCCAAGCGCATCGTCGAGACGCGCAAGGCGGGCAACGACGTCGTCGTCGCGGTCTCGGCCATGGGCGACACCACCGACGAGCTGCTCGACCTGGCCCACGCGGTCACGCCGATGCCGGCGCCGCGCGAGCTCGACATGCTGCTGAGCGCGGGCGAGCGCATCTCCATGGCGCTGCTGGCCATGGCCATCAAGAGCCTGGGCCACGAGGCACGCTCGTTCACCGGCAGCCAGGCCGGCATGATCACGGACGCCCGGCACGGCTCCGCCCGCATCGTCGACGTCACGCCGGTTCGGCTGCGCGAGGCGCTCGACGAGGGCGCGATCGCGATCGTCGCAGGCTTCCAGGGCTTCAACCGCGACACCAAAGACATCACGACCCTCGGCCGTGGCGGCTCCGACACGACGGCCGTGGCGCTCGCCGCGGCACTCAACGCCGACGTCTGCGAGATCTACACCGACGTCGACGGCATCTTCACCGCCGACCCCCGCGTGGTTCCCAAAGCGAAGAAGATCGACCGCATCACGAGTGAAGAGATGCTCGAGCTGGCGGCGAACGGCGCGAAGGTTCTCTACATCCGCGCCGTCGAGTACGCCCGTCGCCACGGAGTCACCCTGCACGTGCGCTCCTCGTTCAACAACAACGAGGGCACCATCGTCTACAACCCATCGGAGAACCCTGCGGAGGGTCTCCCCACAGAGAGCGAGAACGCCGTGGAAGAGCCACTCATCGCCGGAGTCGCGACAGACCTGGGCGAAGCGAAGATCACCGTCGTCGGAGTCCCCGACATCCCGGGCAAGGCGGCGCAGATCTTCAACCTGGTCGCCAAGACGGGCGCCAACATCGACATGATCGTGCAGAACGTGTCGGCGGCCTCCACGGGGCTCACCGACATCTCGTTCACACTGCCGAAGACAGAGGGGCAGACCGTGCTCACCGCCCTGCGCGCCGATCAGTCCGATGTGGGCTTCGTAGGCCTGCAGTACGACGACCAGATCGGCAAGCTCGCACTCGTCGGCGCCGGCATGCGCACCAACGCGGGCGTCTCGGCCCGACTCTTCACCGCCCTCTACGAGGCCGGCATCAACATCGAGATGATCTCCACGAGCGAGATCCGCATCTCGGTCGTGACCCGGGCCGACACCATCAACGACGCGCTGCGCGTTGTGCACACCGCCTTCGGCCTCGACGCCGACACAGAGGCAGTAGTCCACGGAGGAACGGGCCGCTAGCCGCCCCGCCCCTTCGCGAGTGTTGCCCGGGGCGACGGATGTTGCCGGTCGCCCGGCAACATCCGTCGCGTTCGGCAACACCCGCCTCCAGTCGGGCTGACGCATCGGGCACTCCTCACCCTGTCGGGACTGCTGCGAGTTGTGCACAGTCGGGTCTGATCTCAGGTCCGGCTGCCGCTGCTCCCACCACTCTGGAGCGCATGACAGCCCCGACTCTGCGACGGCCCCGATCGAGCGATCTCCTCCTCGCGCGCGATCTCGATCCCGACACTCTTCGGCAGCTTCAGCGCTCCTCGGGCACCGACACGCGCCGGCTCCGTCGAGGGGTCTACGTGACCTCGGAATCCTGGGCCGGCTTCGACACGTATGCCCGCCATCTCACGAACGTCCTGGCCGTCGAATCGACCCACCGGCATCCGGTGTTCGGTCATGCCTCGGCCGCAGCCATCTGGGGCCTCCCGCTGGCCGACCGTCCGTGGCCCGCAGAGGTGCACGTGGTCGCCGACGCGACCTCACATTCGCGCAGCAAGAACGGGGTGGTGGTTCATCGTCAGGCGATGCACGACGGTGATGTGGCCGAGCGCAACGGGCTCCTGGTCACGAGCCTCGAGCGCACGGCGATCGATCTGGCTCGAACCATGCCCTTTCCCATTGCCGTCGCGGCGATCGACTTCACGGTGCACGAGAAGCGCGCCGGCCGTCACGTTCTGACCCGAGAGAAGCTCGTCGAAGGCCTCCTTCGCTCCCCGCGCACGAACGGCCGTGCGCGCGCCCGTCGCGCCATCGATGCGGCGCGGGTCGGCGCCGATAACGCCGGAGAAACGCTGAGTCGTCTTGCGATCATCGAGCTCGGTTTTCCTGAGCCACTGCTTCAGGTGCAGCACGTCAATCCGAGGGGAGGCTTCTATTACACCGATCACGAGTGGCCGCAGCACAACGCCATCGCGGAGTTCGACGGATTCGGCAAGTACCTGAAGCAGGCCCTGAAGCTCGGCGAGAACGCCGGCAACGTCATCTACGAGGAGAAGATCCGGGAGGACCACCTTCGAGACGAGAACAACGGAGTGGCCCGCTGGGGTCCACCCGAGCTTCGCAACCCGCCAGAGATCGCCCGGCGCCTCCTGCGAATCGGGGTCCCCAGAATCGCAGGGCGGTGACTGTTGCCCGGGGCGACGGATGTTGCCGGTCGCCCGGCAACATCCGTCGCGTTCGGCAACACCCGCGGCGAGCGCAGGCGGCTTGGTAAAGTAGGAGTTTGCGGCAGATGGCCGCGCCCATCACCTGAGGAACATACCGTGGCTGCACAGGCATTGAACGTTGGCGTTGTCGGAGCGACCGGACAGGTCGGCACAGTCATGCGCCGCCTGCTCGAGGAACGCGACTTTCCGATTTCGAGCATCCGATTCTTCGCCACCGCCCGTTCCGCCGGAACGACTCTCGAGTTCCGGGGAGAGCAGGTCGTGGTCGAAGACATCGAGACCGCCGACCCGTCGGGCCTCGACATCGCACTCTTCTCGGCGGGGGCCACGGGCTCGCGCGCCCAGGCTCCGCGCTTCGCGGCCGCCGGAGTACTCGTCATCGACAACTCGAGCGCCTGGCGCATGGACCCCGACGTTCCCCTCGTGGTGAGCGAGGTGAACCCGCACGCGATCGCCGACGCGCGCAAGGGCATCATCGCCAACCCCAACTGCACCACGATGGCCGCCATGCCCGTGCTGAAGGTGCTGCACGAGGAGGCCGGGCTCACCAGGCTCATCGTCTCGACCTACCAGGCGGTGTCGGGCAGCGGCCTCAAGGGTGCCGAAGAGCTCGCCGGGCAGGCGCGCGCCGCCGTCGCCGACCCCGACCTTCTGCAGCTCGTGCACCGCGGAGACGCGGTCTCGATGCCCGAGCCCCAGACCTATGTGCGACCCATCGCCTTCGACGTGATCCCGCTCGCCGGTTCGATCGTCGACGACGGCTCTAACGAGACCGACGAAGAGAAGAAGCTGCGCAACGAGAGCCGCAAGATCCTCGAGCTGCCCGAGCTCCTCGTCAGCGGAACCTGCGTGCGGGTTCCGGTCTTCACGGGGCACTCCCTGTCGATCAACGCCGAATTCTCCGAGCCGTTGAGCCCCGAGCGCGCCACCGAGCTGCTGTCGAGCGCACCGGGCGTCGAGCTGTCGGAGGTGCCCACGCCCCTTCAGGCCGCGGGCAACGACCCGAGCTATGTCGGCCGCATCCGTGCAGACGAGGGAGCGCCTGCCGGCCGCGGCCTCGCACTGTTCATCAGCAACGACAACCTGCGCAAGGGTGCCGCTCTGAACGCCGTGCAGATCGCCGAGTACATCGCGGCCCAGCGCTCGGTCTCCGTCGCCGTCTAGGTCTCCGCCGTCGCCGTCTCGCGCGCATCCATCGTCTGGTGGATGCGCGCGGAGACAGGCCTTGACACAATGGCCTCATGAGCATTCCGGACTACTCGGGCAATCCCAGCTACCGCCTCAGCACCGCCGAGCGTGATCGCGCGGTCACCGAGCTCCGCCAGCACGTGGCGGAGGGTCGCCTCTCGGAGGCCGAGTTCGCCGAGCGCAGCAAGGCAGCGCGCAACGCGGTGACGAGAGGCGATCTCGCCCCCCTGTTCGACGACCTGCCGGCGACCACCTTTCCCGCGTCGGTGAGCGACGCCGTGCGGCCCGCGCCGACCACGTTCGCGGAGCCGAGCCCGACCGCGACCGACCCTGTGCCCAGCGATGCCATTCCCGCCTACGGGGCCCCGGACATCCAGAGCGTGGCCCGGCCAGCCGCCTCGCCCGTGGTTCAGCCCACGACCCCGAGCGCGACCGAAGGGTGGAAGGACCCGCAGCCGGCCGAGGTGAGCCGGGTCGGAGCGACCGTCATGGCCATCGTGCCGTTCGTGTCGCTCGCCCTGTTCTTCGTCACGGGCAGCGCCCTCAGCTGGAGCTACAGCTGGCTCTGGTTCGCTCTCATTCCGGTCGCCGGCATCATCATCTACGGGCCGAACGGCAAGCCCGACCGCAAGCGCAGGCGCTAGCCGACGTCTCCGGTGCCCACGGTGGGGATACCGAGGATCGTGCGCACCTCGTTGTCGGTGAGGGGTCGCCACGGCGACGCGTCCTGGTCGCTGCGGGATGCCTGCGGGCTGTCGCCCTGGGTCCACCACTTGGCCTCGTACGCCGCATCGTCGAACATGACGACGTCGCCCTTGGTGTAGATGCTCGTTCCCTGCCATTCCGGGTACGTTCCCGCGGGGAGAACGGGCACCGGCACCGGCGTCTCGCCCGGCAGCACCGGGCCCACGAGCTCCCACGGCGTCTCCGACGCCTGCAGCACGGGGTTGTCGGGAATGTCGCCCTGCGTCCAGTACTTGGCGACGTACACCTGGCGGTGCCAGACCACCTTCGTGTCCTTCTGGTACGCGGAGTCCGCATCCCAGATCCGGTACGGGCTCGTGGTGGGATCGTCGGTGAGGTCTTCTGTCGACGTGGGCACCGACGTGGTCACGGAGCCGGCCGCCGACTCGGGCGAGCCGGTCAGCGTGTCACCGAGGAGAGAGGCGAACGACGCATCGCCCTGGTCGACGCCACTGCACGAGTCGCTGACCCGCGTGACGTCCGGGTAGTTCGATCCGCAGGTCGTGTCGCGGTTGAGCGACCACATCGACATGCGGCCGACCCCGTTCTTCACGGCGAAGGCATTGAGCGCCTCGGCGTCGTCGAGGGTGAAGATCTCGCCGGCCACGTCGTTCTGGCCGATCATCGGCGTGAGGCCGACCTTGTTCCACAGCTCGACCGGGCCGAGCGAGATGTTCTGCCGGTCGTAAAGGGTGCGCAGCTGGCCGTGCACAGAGTTCGCGGCATCGATCGAGGCGTCGACCATCGACTGCCCCGCCTCGCGGCTGTCGCCGTAGTCCATGGTCATCACGTTGACGCCCGCGAGATCGACGCCGGCAGACAGCATCCGGGTGACCTCGTCGGTGCCTTCGCTGGTGAGTCCCGACGGAGCGACCGGGAGCGTGAGCCAGACCGCCAGGGGAGAGTCGGTACCCGCGCGCTCCTTCTGGATGCTCGCGATCGCCGCCGCGCGCCGGTCGCCCGAGGAGGTATCGGTGAGGTTCGCGCCCTCGATGTCGAGGTCGATGGTGCTGAGCGAGTAGCGGTCGATGACCGACTCGTAGGCCTTCTTGAGCTGATCCGGGTCGGTGCAGCCCGTCGACAGCTCGTCGTTGAGAAGCCCGCCGAACGACACGATGACGTCGCCGCCCTGCTGGTCGCGTCGGGCGATGCGCCGATCGAGGTCGAGGGTCTGGTCGGCCTCGTCCATCGAGTAGTACGTGCCCCACGAGGGGCTGCACGGGTCGGTCTTGGATGCGACGACGAACGACAGCACGACATTGTCGCCGGCCGAGTCGGTCGGGTTCTCGAAGGCGAAGCTCGGGGTGGCCGTGACGTCGACGTAACCGGCCATCCAGGCCTTGGCGGTCACCGAGTTCGCGTCCTGGAACCACTTCCACCCCTGGAAGCCGGAGAAGACGAGACCTGCGATGAGGATGAGGACACCGGACAGCCGCAGTATGGACAGGCGGCGGCCTGGAAAGCGTGTGGACAAGGGTTCCCCTAGGTTCGATCAGCACTCAGTGTATTGATCAACACTCACTTAAGCACAAATACGTGAGACACTGTCGACTTTGAAGGATGTTCAGAACTTCTCGGGGAGATGTGTCATGACGGACGGAACAAAGGGCCGGCGACGGCAGTGGGGGTCGGAGAGGCGCAGCGAGCCGCTGTCGATCGTCCATCCCAAGCCGAGCGGTCGCACGATCACCCTCGGGCGCCTCTCGATCGTCGCCACGATCGGGTTCTGGCTGATCTACGTGATCACCACGGTTCTTCGTGAGCTCGTCAACAACCCGGGTGCAGGTTTCCGTTTCACGGTCGAGGCGGTGAGCTACCTGATCGTGGTCACGATCCTCACGTTCTCCGCCCTGATGTACTTGCTCGCACGGCAGGGAGCCCTCTACCGGTTCCGCAGCCACGTGCGGGTTCCGCGCGGAGAGCTCGACCGTCACTTCGCCGACTACTCCGACGGCATCACGGTTCTGGTTCCGAGTTACGCGGAGGAGACGCTCGTGGTGCGGGCCACCCTGTGGTCGGCCGCGCTGCAGGAGTTCCCCGACCTGCGCGTCGTGCTCCTCCTCGACGACCCGCCCTTCCCGAGCGATCCTGAGAAGGCCGAGACGCTCGAGGCGACCCGCGCGCTCGCGGCCCAGATCGAGGGCGCTCTGAGAGTCCCGGGCGAGCGATTCCGCCGCTCGGTCGAGTCGATGACGGCGCGTTTCGCCACCGACGACACGGTGCTTCGAGACGACGTCGAGGCGCTGGTCGACGACTACACGGCGGCGGCGGAATGGCTCGAGGCCATGGCAGACACCGAACAGGTCGGCGATCACGTCGACGAGTTCTTCGTCGACCAGGTCGTCATGGGACTGGCTCGCGAGCTCCGGCTCACCATCGTGGCCCTGGGGGGCGCGCTCGACCAGCACTCGTACCCGGATGCGGACCGGCTCATCACGCTTGCCCTGCGGCTCTCCCGCATCTTCACCGCGAAGCTCGACTACTTCGAGCGCAAGAAGTTCGCGTCGCTCTCGCACGAGGCCAACAAGGCGATGAACCTCAACTCCTACATCGGCCTCATGGGCGGCGCGTGGGCGACGGAGGAGACCGCCGACGGCGTCGTCCTCCGGCCGGCCGGCGACGAGGCCTCGGCCGATCTGGTCATCCCCGAGACGACCTATCTGCTGACCCTCGACGCCGATTCGCTGCTGCTTCGCGACTATTGCGTTCGACTCGTCTATCTGCTCGAGCAGCCCGAGAACGCGCGCGTGGCCGTGACCCAGACGCCCTACTCCGCGTTCCGCGGCGCCCCGACGCGCATCGAGCGCGTCGCCGGCGCGACCACAGACCTGCAGCATGTCCTGCACCAGGGCATGACCTACTACAACGCCACGTTCTGGGTGGGCGCGAACGCGGTCATCCGCAAGCGCGCCCTCGAGGACATCGTCGAGGTCGAGGTCGTCGCCGGCTTCGAGGTCAAGACGTACATCCAGGACCGCACGGTCATCGAGGACACCGAGTCGAGCATCGACCTCGGCACGCACGGGTGGACCCTGGTGAACTACCCCGAGCGTCTCAGCTACAGCGCCACCCCGCCCGACTTCGGCTCGCTGATCGTGCAGCGACGTCGCTGGGCGAACGGCGGACTGCTCATCCTCCCGAAGTTCTGGGATCAGCTCCGGGAGCGTCGGTTCAACCGCGACCGGGTGCTGCTGAGCGAGATCCTGCTGAGAACCAACTACATGGCCTCGATCGCCTGGGCGAGCTTCGGACTGCTGTTCCTGCTGGCCTACCCCTACGACAGCCGGCTTCTCAGCCCCTTCGTCTTTCTCGCCGCCCTGCCGTACTTCATCGCCATGGGAAGCGACCTGCGCACCGCAGGGCACCGCTTCAGCGACATCTTCCGCATCTACGGGTTCAACCTCGTGCTGCTGCCGGTCAACCTCGCGGGCGTCTTCAAGTCGTTCCAGCAGATGATCACGGGTGAGAAGATCCCGTTCGTGCGCACGCCGAAGGTGAAGAACCGCACAGCCGCACCGGCGCTCTACGTGCTCACTCCCTACGTCATCGTGCTGTTCTCGCTTTTCACGCTGTACCGTGACATCGTTCTCCAGAACTGGGGCAACGCCCTGTTCGCCGCCTTCAACGCCGTGATGGCCGCCGGCGCGATCCGCGCCTACATCGGCATCCGCAACTCCATGGTCGATGTGTGGCTCGGTTTCCTGAACTTCCTCTACGTCGAGCGCCGAGTGAAGGAGCAGCCCGAGCGTTCGCCCGTCGACCCGGATGCTCCGGTCGACTGGCGCACGATCCTCTACCACGGTGACCGGCGGCTGGGCCGCGACCTGCGGCAGTCGAAGGACCGTCGTCGCCGCATCGGAATCCGCAGCACCTCGTCCCGTAGCCGGGTGAATGCCGGCGGGGCAATCTCCGGCGGCGACCGCTCCGAATAGACGCACATGACATCACGACGACCGGCGATCCTGCTCGGTGTACTCGCCGTGCTCGCGGTCGTGGTCGGAGGAGTAATCGTGTTCGCACCTCGTGGCTCGGATTCGCCGGCGGAACCCGGCACCGGCAATGTCGCGCCGGGCGGACCGGTGGTCGCCTTCTACGGCGACTCCTACACGCTGGGCACCGGTGCGAGCGATCCGAGCAAGCGGTGGTCGACGATCATCTCCGCGGACCGCGGCTGGAACGAGGTCAATCCCAGTGTCAACGGCCTGGGGTTCGTCAACAATCGTGACCTCCTGCCGCCGGACGGCGATCTCGTCGACCTCGTCATCGCATCCGACCCCGACATCGTCTTCGTGACCATGGGGCTCAACGACAATTTCTCGATGCCCGCCCGATCCGACGAGGTGCACGCGGCCATCGTCGCCGACCTCACCGCCCTGCGTGCGGCGCTGCCGGATGCGCGCATCATCGTAGTCGAGCCCTTCTGGTACACCGACGAACGCCCGCAGAGCCTCGAGACCATCAGCTCGTGGGTCGCAGACGAGGCGCGTGCCATCGGAGCCGATCGAATCGACGGGGCATCGCACTGGATCGAAGGACATCCCGAATGGATGGCCGCCGACGGGCTGCACCCGAATGACGAGGGATACGCCGAGATGGCGCGGCGGATGTCGGACGAGCTCGATCAGCTCGGACTGTAGTCGCCGGTTCGCTTCAGCGAATCCATTCCAGACCGAGTAGTGTGAAGGCATCGCGCGCCTCTGGGGGGAGTCGTCCCGCGCGAGTGCGTCAACTCAGGGGGAGAACGTGAAAACGCAATCGGCCGTGCGATCGTGTCGCGTCGGTATCGTCGACGACCACGAGCTCCTGCTCGACGGACTGACGATGTACATGCGCAGCAACGCCCCCGACCTCGACATCGTCATCAGCGCCACCGGGTGGTTCGAGCTCATCCGGCATCCGGCCTTCGCCCCCGACGTCGTCGTGATGGACCTGCAGCTGCAGGAGCCGATCCCGATCGAGACGCGCGTGAGAACGTGTCTGGCCGCCGGTGCGCTGGTGGTCGTCGTCAGCGCCCTCGAGACCGACGAGATCCGCGAGCGGTCCCTTGCCGCCGGGGCCTCCGCCTTCGTTCCCAAGTCCTCTCCCGCCGACGCCGTGCTCGATGCCGTTCGGTCGACCTGGGCCGACGCCCAAGAGCGGGGCGCGTTCGTCGATGCCGAACTCGAGACCCTGCGGTTGTACGCCGACGGGCTGAGCCCGGTCGACATCGGACTGCAGCTCGGCCTGTCGTTCGAGGTCGTCAAGGGCCATCTGTCGCGCATCCGCGACCACTACGCGGCTTCGGGCCGACCGACCCACTCGAAGCAGGACCTGATCCGCAGAGCAGCCGAAGACGGGTTCGTGTCCTGACCGGCCTCACGCTCGGCACCGACGCCGAAGGGGTCTTCACCTCTCGGGCCCTCGCGCGCTCGGCCGTGTGGCTGTCGTCGACCCTTCTCGCCGCCGTCGCGATCATCGTCGGCGTGCTCGCCACCTTCCATCCGCAGACGGGTGGCGAGGCCGACCTGTGGCGCGCGGCCGTTCCCATCGCCTCCCTCGCAGTGATGGGCGGCGGTGCCTACGCGCTCCAGCGCCTGCACGGGCCGGTCGACACGACCATCGGTCTTCTGGTCGTGTGCGCGTCGGCGTTCGCCTATGCGCTGAGCGTCGAGCCCCTGCTCACCCCGGGGCAGAAGTCCGACAGCATCGTGCTCAGCCTGCCCATCGTCGCGGCGACGGTCTCAGGGGTCGGGCGTCGCTCGCTGACCTCGTGCCTGGTCGTCTGCGGTCTCGCGTATGCAGCCGCCTCCAGCGCCGCGCTTCTCGGAGCCGACCTCGGGGGACGCGTGGTCGTGCTCGACTTCACGGCCCTCGGCTCGTTCGTCGCGGTCTCGCTGCTGCTCGTCGTGCTGTGGGTCGCACGCCGCGGAGCCGTGCAGCAGGCACCCGCCCTCGACCGGGCGGCGAAGATGCAGCAGAGCGTGGCCGAGGAGGCGCGCCTCCTCGGCCACGCCTCGAGCCTGCTGCACGACACGGTGCTCGGTGACCTGCACGCCCTCGCCATGCTGGCTCCGGGCACCATCCCCGACAGCCATCTCGCCGTGATCCGCCGCGACCTCGAACTGCTCGAACGCAGCGACGATCTCATGCGCACGACCGGCGCGGTCGCCATCCCCGGATTGATCGAATCGACAAGCGAGAGCAGGCTGGCGCACGCACTCGACCGCGTGGGCGCGCGGGGCCTCAGGGTGATCGTGTCCGGCGACGCCGCCGAGCTGACGAGGCTCGACCCGGTCGCGGAGGAGGCGCTCGTCGGGGCCGTCGAGCAGTGCCTCGTCAATGTGATCCTGCACGCGGGAGTGTCGATCGCCGAGCTCGCCATCGCGGTCTCGGGCGAGGAGGTCACCGCGATGGTCGTGGACGCGGGGAGCGGATTCGTCCCGTCGTCGGCGCCGGCCGACCGCCTCGGCCTGCGGATCTCGGTGCACGACCGGATGCTCGGGGTCGGGGGAACGGCGACGATCTGGTCGCGCCCCGGCGCGGGCACATCGGTGCTCCTCACCGTGCCGAAATCCAGAGCATGACAGGCGGGGCGCGGCCGACCGCGGCTGAACTCGATCCGGTCTCCAGAGTGACGGCGCGCATGTTCGTGATCGCCGTGGGCATCGTGAGCGTGGCCCTGTCGATCGCCCTCTCGCTCACGCAGTCCGGTCGCGACCAGATCTCTCTTCCCGTCGTGGCCGTCGCGGCCCAGCTCGTTCTCGCGGCGTCGTATGTGTACTTCATCCGTGCGGCCGACCCGTTCGGACCGCTCATCTCCCTCTCGCGTTTCCAGATCTTCCTGGGCGGGCTGATGCTCGCGAGCGTGCTCAACGCGCTGAGCCAGTTCGGCTCGAACGCCCTCATCAGAGACGACTGGGGTGGCGTGTGCCTCGGTCTCGCGTTGATCCTCGGAGCGCCGTATCGACGCTCCTCCGAGATCGTGTGGTTCACCGTCCAGGCCGTCGGGGTGACCTTCGTCCTTGCGGTCGTGCAGAACCTGAGCTCGACCACCACGGTCACCCTGGGCATCCTCGCTCTCACCGCCGCGACGCCCTCCATCGCCATCGGCCTCGGCTCGGCCGCCTACGCGCGCAGCATCATCGGCAGCCTCGAGCGGGCGAGGCGCGACGCGGAAGCCGAGCGAACCCGGCATGTCGGCGCCGTGCTCACGCGTCTCGCCGAAACGGATGCGATGGGCGAGCTCGGGTCGCTCAGGCGAGACGTGGTGCCGTTCCTCACGCGATTGGAGCAGACAGGCACGATGGGGCCGGACGACGCCGTGAGGGCGGCCGAACTGGCGTCGGTGCTTCGCAGGGCGATCGTCGAGCGCATCTCGCAGGGCTCTCTGGCCGACGCGGTCGACAGCTACAGCGACGACGACCGGGTGGCCGTGCACCTCGACGACCGCCAGACCGCCGCCCTGCGGGCGCTCATCCGGCAGATCGTCGAGCAGATCGGTGAATCGGCCAGGCCGTCGCTGGTGCTCGAGCGACGAGAGACGGATGCCCGGGGCTCGGTCGTGTTCGCGGCCCCGCCGGGTGCGGTGCCCCCGCCCTCCCTGACTCCGTTCGTACGCATGGTGCGTCTCGTCTTCGACCAGGTCGAGGTCGTCGCCGTCGACGGCGGCATCGCCGTGACGTTCACCTTCGACCCGTCGGGCGGTCGGGCGGCCGTATCATGGGAGATGTGAGCGCAGCAGGCAAACCCGTAGACGTCGTTCTGATCGGTGGCGGCATCATGAGCGCCACGCTCGGCACCTTCCTCTCGATCCTCCAGCCCGACTGGTCGATCAGGATCTTCGAACGGCTGGGCGATGTCGCGGGTGAGAGCTCCAACCCGTGGAACAACGCGGGAACGGGCCACGCGGCGCTCTGCGAACTCAACTACATGCCCGAACGCTCCGACGGCACCGTCGAGGCATCGAAGGCCGTGGCGATCAACGAGCAGTTCCAGGTGAGTCGGCAGTTCTGGTCGTTTCTGGTCGAGAACGGCGACATCCCCGACCCGTCGACCTTCATCAACTCGACGCCGCACATGACGTTCGTTCGAGGCGAGAAGAACGTCGAGTACCTGCGCAAGCGTTACGAGGTGCTTCGAGACGAGCCGCTCTTCGAGGGCATCGAGTACACGGAAGACCCGGCCGTCATCTACGAGTGGGCACCGGCCCTGATGCGTCGCCGCAAGAAAGACGAGCTCGTCGCGGCGACCCGCATCGCCGCGGGCACCGACGTCGACTTCGGCTCCCTGTCGAGGCATCTCTTCGACTTCCTCACCAGCCGGGGAGCGAGCCTCAAGACCGAGCATTCGGTGTCGAACCTGAAGCGCCAGAAAGACGGAACGTGGAACGTCTCCGTCAAGGAACTGGTCGGGTCGACCCCCACCACCGTCAACGCGCGATTCGTCTTCGTCGGGGCCGGCGGCGGCGCCCTGCATCTGCTCCAGAAGTCCGGCATTCCTGAGATCCGAGGCTTCGGCGGCTTCCCGATCAGCGGACAGTTCTACCGCACCGACAACCCGGCCGTCGTCGCCGAGCATCGGGCCAAGGTCTACGGAAAGGCGGCCGTCGGAGCGCCGCCGATGAGCGTTCCCCACCTCGACACCCGCGTGGTCGACGGAGAGCCGTCTCTGCTCTTCGGACCATACGCCGGATTCAGTCCCAAGTTCCTCAAGAAGGGGTCCTGGCTCGACCTGCCCGGGTCGATCCGGGCGCACAACCTCGGTCCGATGCTGGCCGTTGCGCGCGACAATTTCGATCTCATGAAGTATCTGGTCGGTGAGCTGCTGGCGGGCAAGAAGAAGAAGTTCGCCGCGCTGCAGGAATTCATGCCCACCGCCGACCCCAAGGACTGGTACCTCATCACCGCCGGGCAGCGCGTCCAGGTCATGAAGAAAGACGCCGACCGCGGGGGAGTGCTGCAGTTCGGCACCGAGGTCATCGCGTCGGCAGACGGTTCCATCGCCGGCCTTCTCGGCGCATCGCCCGGTGCCTCGACAGCCGTGCCGATCATGCTCGATGTCCTCGAACGGTGCTTCCCCGACGACTACCTCCGATGGGTTCCGCAGATCCGCACGATGATCCCCTCGTTCGGAACACGACTGACCGACTCGCCGGCGACGGCCCGAAAGGTGCTGACGAGCACCGCCAAGGCACTGCACCTCGCGTCCTGAGGGCAGGGCGCGGCGCCAAAGGGGACCCGGGCTCATGGTCGATCGCTTCAAACTGTCGTTGTTCGACCGCATGTTCGTGACCCCGTTCATCGTGCTCGCGATGGTCGTGCTGGTCTACGCCGTCGTCGGGGTCATCGTGACCCCGCCGGACTCCTGGACGGTCGAACTGGTCACGGTGCTCGGCTGCATCATGTGCGCGCACCTGCGCATGCCGATCGGGCGCATCAGCGGGCTCCCCATGCTGGGGGTCGCCGTGACGCTCCTCGCGATCTCGCGACCGGCATCCGAATACCTGCTGACCGTCGCACTCTGGTCGGTCGGGCTGATGATCTCGCAGACGATCGTGCTGCGGAGCGTCGCCATCGGCCTCTACGTGGTCGGCATCAGTTTCGTGGGCGGAGTGGTCTTCGTCGTGGTGCACAACGAGCTCACCCGGGCGGGCGTCTGGCAGTTCGTGAGCTACGCGGTTGCGAGTGCCTGCTACTTCGCTGTCGCGCTGCTGCTCGAGTTCATCCGCGCCCGGGGGCGGTGGGGGCTCGACCAGAAGTTCGGGTTGTCTGCGCTGAGCCCTATGCGGCTGGGCGCAGTGGTGCTTCTCGTGGCGCTCGTGTCGACCCTCATGAACGCCGTCGACAGCGCGGTCATCCCCTGGCTCGAACACGATCCGGATGTGCGGCTCACCCCCGCGGTCATCCTCCTCGTCGCGACCCTGTTCCTCGTGATCGCACAACGCCTTCGCTTCCGTGCCGTGCACCGGAGGCTCAGCGGGGTCGTCACAGCGGCGGTCGAGTTGCCCTGGGCCACGGAGACGGGCCTGCGCAAGGCGCTCGAGGTTCGCGCGCAGATGGTGCTGCAGGCGGGCGAGGCCGAGGTCAGGGACGAGCCGCCCGGTCCCGGCGAGATCGGTGCGCCGGTTCGACTCGAGCCCGGAGTCGACGAGTACATCGTCGCGTCGAGGCGACTCGGCGCCCTTCCCCTCGGGCGCGAGGAGGAGCAGGCCCTGACCGCCCTGGCGCACATGGCCAGCGAGACGGCGCGCATCCAGCACGATGTCGACAGTCTCGAGCGCCGGGCCAACAGCGATCCCCTCACCGGGCTGCCCAACTACGGCGCCTTCCAGGCCGCGCTGATCGACGCGAACGAGAATCGCTCGTACCACTCCGGCATCGCCGTGCTCTTCATCGACCTCGACAACTTCAAGAAGCTCAACGACTCGCGAGGCCACCACACGGGTGACGAGCTGCTGAAGGCCGTGGCCGATCGCCTCCGCGGCTCCGTGGGAGGCCGCGACTTCGTCTCCCGCATCGGCGGCGACGAGTTCGTCGCGATCCTCACCGAGCTGCAGACCGTGGCGCAGAGCAAGGAACTCGCCGACGGCATCATCCACGAGATCGGGCGCCCGCTGACTCTCGACGGCCAGGAGTTCCGACCCGTGGTCAGCGCCGGCCTCGCCTTCTCGGGGCACCGCGAGATCGATGCGCAGCTGCTGGTCGTCGACGCCGACCGCAGCATGCTGCAGGTCAAGCGCTCGAGGCGTCAGGGCGGGCCGGCCGAGGGCAGCAGCGTGAGCATCGCGTCGCATCGCTCGACCCGCACCAACGACATCGTCGCCCGCGCCATCACGGAGGACAGGCTCACGCTCGCCTTCCAGCCGATCGTGAGCATCGACCAGGGTCGCATCTGGGCGTTCGAGGCCCTCGTGCGGTACATCGATCCCGAGCTCGGGCCCATCTCTCCGTCGTCTCTCGTCGCCCGCGCGAAGAGCCTGGGCCTGATGGACGAGCTCACGAGGCAGATCATCGTCAAGGCCATGGATGCGGCGGAGAAGTTCCACGCCCTCGAGCCGAGCATCGCCTGCATGACGGTGAACCTCGAGCTGGGGCAGATCGGCGAGGAGCACCTCGGGCCGTTCATCCGCGATGTCGCGAAGTCGCATCCGAACGTGTCGCTCTGCATCGAGTTGAACGAGCGATCGCTGCGCTCGGTCACCGACGACCTGCGACGCGAGGCCGAGGTGATGCAGGATGCCGGCGTCATCATCGCCCTCGACGACTACGGATCCGACGATTCGTCGGTGGGGGCGCTCGTGCGATTCCCCATGGACATCCTGAAGATCGACAAGAGCCTGATCGACGATCTGGGCGATGTGCGCCAGCGCGAGGTCATTAAGGCGCTTCAGGGGTTCGGCGACAACCTCGACTACACGATGATCGTCGAGGGCATCGAGAGCCCCGACATGGTCGATGTGATGGTCGCGCTCGGGGTGCGGAGCGCCCAGGGCTACTACTTCGGCCGGCCGCAGTCGTTCAGGCAGACGATGGACCGCATCCGGTCGCACGGCACGACGGCGGTGATCTCGTGAACGATGCCGCTCGCATCAATACGATCGCCCTCCTCGACGACCATGTTCTGATCGTCGACGGACTCGCGCACTGGATCAGCGTCAATGCGCCCGACTTCCACGTGGTCGCCGCGCTCGGGAGCTGGGAGGAGCTGATCGCAGACGATTCCTTTCCCCCCGACGTGGTCGTGATGGCCCGCACGATCGACACGCCTGTGCAGCTCGAGGAGCGGATCCGGGTGTGTGCCGACGCCGGTGCCCGCGTCGTGGTTATGAGCACTGAGGCGGGTCTCGAAGCGGAGGGCGAGACCCTCGCAGCCGGCGCCGACGCGTTCGTGCCCAAGTCGCGTCCCGCCGAGGCCGTGCTCGTGGCCGCGCGGCGTGTGCTCGGTCGGGACCAGCCCGAGACCGACACGGTCGTCGAGGATGCCGCGGGGCAGCATCCACCGTTCGACGACTGGCACCTGCGCGTGCTGCGACTGTATTCGCGAGGCGAGAGCACCGTCGACATCGCCCTGATCGAAGGCGTGCGGTTCGAGCGGGTGCGCACGGCGCTCAAGGCGATCCGGGCGACCTACGAGTCCCAAGGCCGTCGGGTGGACACCCGTGACGAACTGCTGCGGCGGGCAGCGGAGGACGGCTACCTCTCCGAAGCGGACTGACGCGCCTAGTAGCCCTGAGGGTTCTCGGCGGGAGACGGCGTCACGTCGACGCCGCCGCTGAGGCGGGAGATCGCCTCTTCGGGCTCGTAATCGGGGTCGAACTCGACGAATGCCTCGATCACGCCGACGAAGGCGAGCGACACGAGCGACCAGGAGTTGCCCTCGCTCTCGCCCGCACGCGAGAAGTGCGAGTCCACGATCTCGGGCACGGTCGTGCGCGAGATGCCCAGACCCTCGACGACGGCCGCCGTGGCGACCACGAAGGGATGGTAGTCGTTATGGAACTCTTCTTTGAGCCGGTAGCCGACCGTGGCCATGATGTTGCGGTAGAACATCTCCATCGTGTCGATGAAGGCGAGCTCGCTGTTGCGCAGGGCCTCGAGCACGGCGGCTCGGCCGGGGCTCTCGGGGCGGGAGAGGATCGTGAGCGACAGGCTCGCATAGCTTCTCCAGGCAGCGGATGTCGCGACCTCCTCGAGATTCTGCTCCGCCGCGGTTCGCACGACGTCGAGCATGATGCTGCGACGGCCCTCGGGAGTGCGCAGATCGTTGAGGCGCGAACTCAGGAACCCCCAGGTCGCGACGAGGGTCTCCGTGTCGGTGAGGTCACGCCGGGTCTGCTGAGCGATCTCAGTGAACAGGTCGTAAACAAAGTCGTCGTGACTGGGCCATATGCGGGTGGCCACCCGTGACGAGACCTGTGCCTCGCGCACGATGTCGTCGAGCGTCGACTGCTCGAAGCCCACGTCGAGGCCGGATGCGCCCACGCGGCGGGTCGCGATGGACAGGATGCGCGTGCGCTCCTCGGAGTGCGGTCCGCTCGAGCGCGCGAGCGAGAAGGCCTGTGCATCTCCAGCTGGCATGGGGTCCCCTCGGTCACGATCGTATCGAAGCCCAGACTAGCAACTTTGGGGCCTCTGAAGCGGCTGGAGATGGCGTTCCGCGACCTGTCCGGCCGCAAACGACGTCGCGTCTGCCATATGATCGAACAAGAACGGGACAGGTGAGGGGGCGCAGTTGTCCGCAAGCTCCACATGTGCCATGGAACTTACGATGCAGGGACGGTATGTCACACGTTGATCAGACCGTCACGAACGATGCAGTCATCCCCATCGTCTCGTCGACCGTCTTCGACTCGTCGCCGAGTTCCCGACTCGCACTGGGAGTGCTGGCCGTCGATGGTGTCGCCGTTCCCGGGCTCGAGGCAGAGTACCTCGCCCACTTCCAACTGAGGCGCCGAGTCTACGTCGACCAGACCGGGCAGCTCTCCGAGAAGGACCTTCTGCCCGATGGCACGGATCGCGATGCCGACGACTCGCGTTCCGTGACCTTCTGCGTGCTCGAGAACCACCCGAGCGGCACACGGGTCGTCGGGGTCTCGAGACTGATCGTGCGAGGTCAGGAGAAGGCCGGCGACTCGCTGCACGGCGCCCCGCTCCCCGTCGAGGACTTCTGCCCCGACGCCTTCGTCGACGGGCCGCTGCCGTGGAACGCCGTTGAGGTCTCCCGCGTCATCGCGAGGCACGAGAAGGCCGTCGTGCAGGATTCGATACAGTGGCACCTCTTCGCCCTGATGCTGGCGTACGTCACGAACCACGGCCTCGGCCGAGCCTTCGCCATCATCGAGCCGTGGTTCGAGCGGCACCTGAAGAGCATCATCACGATTCACCGCGTCGGCGACGTGAGGTTCATCGAGCACTACCTCGACTACAACGTGCCCATCGAGATCGATGTCGAGGCCTCCACCGCCACGGTGACGGCTCGAACCAGCGATCTCGTCGAGCGGCTGCTGGCCGCGGAGCCCCGGCTCGTGTTCGTCGGACGGGTCTCCAGCGCCTCGACGAGCGCGGCGTAATGACCCGCTCGTTCCGATCTCCGGAATTCTCACGCAACTACGGATTCTGGAGCGAAGACGAGCAGAAGGCCCTGATCGCCTCGAGCGTGGCGATCGGCGGCGCGGGCGGCGGCGGGTTCCAGTTCGGGCTGAAACTCGCTCGAATGGGCGTCTCGGGCTTCACCGTCGCCGATCCGGAGGTGTTCGAGCCTCAGAACGCGAACAGGGTCGAGGGTGCCGGCTCGTCGACCTACGGCCGCAACAAGGCCGAGGTCTTCCGCGACCGCGTGCTCGACATCAATCCCGACGCGCGAGTCACCGTGCTCACCTCGGGCGTGACTCCCGACTCGATCGACGAATTCGTGGCCGGGGCGGATCTCGTCATCGACGAGTCCGAGTCCACCCAGCCCGAGATCGGCGTTCTGATCGCGCGGGCCGCCCGAAAGCGGGGGATACCGGATCTGATGGCCATGAACGTGGGCTTCGCCGCCCAGGTCACCTCGTTCGCGCCGACGGGTCCCTGGACCTTCGAGCGATTCATGGGTCTCGACGAGCGCATGCCGCTCGACGAGATCGCGGGCCGCAGCATGGATCTTGCTCGGAGTCTCCCGTACGTGCCGCCCTATTCCGACCTCCGGGCGCTCTCGTCCGTGCGGCAGATCGACGGCGCCGGCGCATCCGTCTCTCTGCCGTCGCTGGCCATCGGCATCGACCTGCTGTCGTCGATCGCGTCGGCGCAGGCGTTCCTGCACCTCACCCGGGGCGTGGCCGTGCGCCGCCCGTCGCCCGTGTGGGCGCCTCGTATGGCATACATGGATGCCTACAGCTTCCGCGCGCGTGTGCTGCGGGCGGGCAGGGGGAGCCATCTGCGCCACCTCGTCGTTGCGGCGGCGCGGCAGAAGCTCGGACGCAATCCGCTCGCCAGCTACACCGTCGCCGACATCGATCGCCGCAGAGACGAAACGGGTTCGGGTTCTTAGCCGCTTGACAGACATTCGAATACATGTTCGAATGGCTCGATGCGATGGAGTGGTCAGGCTATAGCGACGACCGAGCCCGCGGCGTTGCCCGGGCTCGCCCGGCTCAACAATCTCGTGCGCTCAGTGCAGACCCCCGAGTTCGCGGGCGTCACCTTCCACGAGATCCTCGCGAAGTCGGCCCTGAACAAGATCCCGGGGCAGACGGCAGCCGTGCCCTTCGGGTGGACCATCAATCCGTATCGGGGCTGCAGCCACGCCTGCGTGTACTGCTTCGCCCGTCCGACGCACACCTATCTCGACCTCGATGCGGGTGCGGACTTCGACGCCCAGCTCATCGTCAAGCTCAACGTCGCCGAGGTGCTCGAGAAAGAACTGCGACGCCCGTCGTGGCAGAGGCATCCGGTCGCGCTCGGCACGAACACAGACCCGTATCAGCGGGCCGAAGGGCGATACCGGTTGATGCCGGGAATCATCTCTGCCCTCGCCGACTCGGGCACGCCGTTCTCGATCCTCACGAAGGGCACGCTGCTGCGCCGAGATCTCGCACTGCTGGTCGAGGCGAACACCCGCGTTCCGGTCGACCTCGCCATGTCGATCGCCGTCTACGACGACGACCTGCAGCAGTCGATCGAACCGGGCACTCCCTCCACCAAGGCCCGACTCTCCACGGTCACGGCCGTGCGAGACGCAGGGCTCGACTGCAGCGTGTTTCTGATGCCGATCCTGCCCTACCTCACCGACACGAAGGCCCACCTCGATCACGCCCTCGGGCAGATCAAGGCTGCAGGGGCGACCACCGTGCTCTACACGGCCCTGCACCTGCGGCCGGGGGTCAAGCCCTGGTTCTTCCAGTGGCTTCAGAATGCCCACCCAGAGCTGGTCGAACAGTACGGGCGCATGTACTACGGCACGAACAGCTATGCGCCGAAGGAGTACAGAAAGTGGCTGGCCGCCCGCATCCAGCCGCTGATTCGGGCCCACGGCCTGCAGCGCGGCATCGAAGACCCGGCGTCGGGCGGCATCCGCAGCAAGGCCATCGGGCTCAGCGGGCCGCAGCTCGCACGCAGGCCGACCGTGTCCGCCGGGGCGATCATTCCCGAAGAGATAGATCAGGGCCAGCCGACCCTGTTCTGACGCGGCAGGTGGGCCGGGGTCGGCCCGGCGTGAGAGCAACTACCCTAGAGCGGTGGCGAAACTCTACTTCCGGTTCGGGGCGATGAACAGCGGCAAGAGCACGGCGATGCTCCAGGCCGCCTACAACTACGAGGAGCGCGACCAGAACGTGCTCATCGCGAAGCCGTCGGTCGACACCAAGGGCGACACCCGTATCGTGTCGAGACTCGGGGTCACGCGCGGCGTCGACTTTCTGGTGACGCCGGAGTCGAAGCTCAGGGTGGACTTCCTCGAGCGCCGCGACCGATCCATCGCCGACGGCGCCGGCCCCATCTCGTGCCTGCTCATCGACGAGGCGCAGTTCCTGACGCCGGAGCAGGTCGACGACGCGCTGCGCATCGCCATCCTCGACGACGTGCCCGTTCTCGCCTACGGAATCCGCACGGACTTCCAGACCTCGGCGTTCCCGGGCAGTGCGCGGCTCATGGAGATAGCCCACAGTCTCGAAGAGCTGAAGACCATCTGCCGCTGCGGGCGCAAGGCGATCTTCAACTCTCGCAAGATCGACGACGTGTTCGTGTTCGACGGAGCGCAGGTCGCGATCGACGGCGAGCATGTCACCTACGAATCGCTGTGCGGAGTCTGCTACCTCGAGGAGAGCGGCGGGGTGCTCGGCTCGAGCGCCTGACCCGATCGACGCGCTGCTGACCCGATCACTGCGCCGCTGACCCGATCGATGGGCTTAAACCAGACAGGCTCCCTCTCGAATGAGAGGGAGCCTGTTGTGGTCGGGGTAACAGGATTTGAACCTGCGACCTCGTCGTCCCGAACGACGCGCGCTACCAAGCTGCGCCATACCCCGATCAGCCCGAAGGCCTCAATCATCCTAGCCGATTTCGGCGGGGGCTGCGTGCACGGTCAGTGAGTGGAGGTGAGCGTCAGCAGCGTGGCCTCGGGCAGGCACGAGAAGCGGAAGGGCGCGTAGATCGATGTGCCGAGTCCGGCCGAGACGTTCAGATAGGCCGCTCGCAGACCGTGCCGCCACACGCTGAGACCCTTGACCTGGTCTCTCGGAATGTCGCAGTTCGTGATGAGCGCCCCGAAACCGGGAACGCAGACCTGGCCACCGTGGGTGTGCCCGGCGAAGATGACGTCGGCCCCGTGCGTCACGAAAGAGTTGAGCACGCGCTGGTATGGCGCGTGAGTGACACCGATCGTGAGGTCGGCCGTGTAGTCGTCGTCTTCGTCTTCGCGCAGCTCGTCGAGCGCTCCCGGAATGCGGTCGAGCCGATCGTAGTGACGGTGCGGGTCGTCGACACCGAAGAACTCGATACGGGTGCCGTTCACGACAAGATTCGTGGCCCGGTTGTTGAGGTTCTGCCAGCCCAGGTCGGCGAAGGTGCTCTCGAGCCGCTTCGTGTCGAGGCGGGTCGGATCGCGGTGCATCTTCGAGGGGCCCATGAAGTACCGCAGGGGGCTCTTGAACGTGGGGGCGAAGTAGTCGTTCGATCCGTTGACGAAGACCCCGGGTATTCCGCGCAGGGGTTCGAGGGCGTAGCTGATGGCGTCGTAGGAGTCGGTGTGACCCAGGTTGTCGCCTGTGTCGACGATGAGGTCGGGCTGAAGCAGGGCGAGTCGCCTCACCCATTCCTGCTTGTCGCGCTGCCAGGGGGCCATGTGCAGGTCTGAGATATGCAGAACCCGGATGTCCGCCGACCCGGCAGAAAGCACGGGGGCCGAGACGCGTCGAAGGGTGAAGAGCCGGCGTTCGACGAGCGAACCCCAGGCGAAGGCCGCGGCACCGGCCGCCGCGGTCAGCCCGAGGGCTGTCGCGGCGGCCGTGACGGTGCGGGACGAGGCCACCGGTGGCGCTATTTCTTCTTGCAACCGATGACGTATACGCCGGTGGTTGCGGGGTTCGCGTACGACCCGACGGCGGGTTCTGTGCCGATCGGCTTCTTCTCGTCGCAGCCGTCGCCGGTCACCTGATACTTGGTGCCCGCGAACTTCCAGCCGGCCGGACCCAGCTTGTTGGCCGCCTCGCCGAGGGTGTTCGAGCCGGAGACCACGTCGGGAACGCTCTTCAACGCCCCGTTGCTGGTGTAGACGGTGACCGTGGAGCCCTTGGTGGCTTCTGTTCCGCCGGCCGGAACCGAGCCCGCGGCGGTGCCGGCGGGAGCCTCGTTGTCGGTCGCGCCACCGTCTTGGAACGTGAAGCCCGCAGCCTCGACGAGCGACTGCGCCTCGGCGATGGTCTTGCCCTGCACGGCGGGCACCGCGATCTGCGGGGTGGCCGTCAGGCTGCTGTTCGGAGTCGGGAATGCGCCTCCGGGGAACTTGGCGTTGGCCTGGCCCATGTACTCGCGCCAGGTGCTGAAGCGCATGTCGGCCACGTTGCCGTAGTCCGGCACGCTCGTGTAGCGCACCGAGACGTCTCCGACGATGTTGCCGACCCAGATGGCGGTGGCGAGGGTGGTGGAGGCGCCGGCGAACCAGACGTGCTTCTCGCCGTCGGTGGTACCCGTCTTTCCGATGAGCGGGATGCCGTCACCCGGCCTGGCTGCTCCACCCGTGCCGCCGTTGACCACGGCGGCCATGGCCACGTCCATGGCTGCCGCCACGTTCGGATCCACTGCCTGGGTGCAGGTCGTCTCGGGGATCGGCACGTCGGCGCCGGTCGCGTCGAGAATGCGGTCGATCGCCTTCGGCTGGCAGTACAGGCCGTTGGCGGCGATGCCGGCGTAGGCGGCCGCGACGGTCAGCGGAGCCACCTCGTTGGTGCCGAGGACGCTCGAGACGTTCTGCTGCATCGGAGTGCCGTCGGCTCGGTGCATGCCGAACGACTCTGCGGTCTCGGTGATGTCGCACATGTCGAGCTTCTGCGCCATGCCGATGTAGGCGTTGTTGACCGACGCCGCGGTCGCCGCGGTCACACTCATCGAGCCCGGGTTCGCCGAGCCGTCGTTAGCCGACTTGTACGGGCCTCCGCCGGAACCCTCGCAACGGTTCTTGAAGGTCGCGAGGTTGAAGGTGCGCACGCTTCCGTTGACCTGCTCGTTGAGCGAGTGGCCCGTCTTCAGCCAGTCGGCCAGCGTGAAGACCTTGTACGTCGATCCGGAGGGGAAGCCTGTGGAGCCGCCGTAGGCGTAGTCGGTGCTGAGGTTGAGCGACGTCTCGTTCGGCTGGGTGGTCTCGGGATCGTCGTTGAACGTCTTGTTCTGCACCATCGCCAGCACCTTGCCGGTTCCCGGCTGCACCGTGACCATCGCGGAGCCCAGGTTCAGCTGGTCGGCGACCTGGGGAACGTTCGAGTTCATCGAGTTGATGGCGGCGGTCTGCAGGTCGAGGTCGAGGGTGGTGAAGATCTGGTAGCCGCCGGTGCGGAACTTCTGCCAGCGCGCCTCGGCGCTGTCGCCGAATGCAGGGTCGTTCTTCACGATGTACGAGACGTAGTCGCAGAAGTAGCCCGCGCCGTAGTTGGGGTTGGCCGTCTTGCAGCCGGTCGAGGGCTGCACGATGTTCGGCGTGACAGGCGTGGCGATGGCCTCGTCGAACTGCGCCTGCGTGATCTTGTGCTCCTTGAGCATGGCCGGCAGGATGTTGACGTCTCGGCGGGCCTGGTTCTCGGTGATCTTCTCCGGGGCGTCGGGCTGGTCGATGCGCAGTCCGTTGGGCTCGTTGACCATGGCCACGAGGCTGGCCGCCTGGGCCAGGGAGACATCCTTGGCGGAGACCCCGTAGTAGTACTGTGCGGCGGCCTCGATGCCGTACACCGTTCCGCCGAAGTTCGAGATGTTCAGGTACCCGAGAAGAATCTGGTCCTTCGTGAACTCCTTCTCGAGCCCGATGGCCAGCTTCATCTCTTTGAGCTTGCGGTCGACCGTGGTCTTCGTGGCGTCTTCGAACGCCTTGTCGCGCTCTGCCTCGTCCTGGATCTCCTCGGTCTTCTGAATGAGGATGTTGCGCACGTACTGCATCGAGATGGTGGATGCGCCAGGGCCGTCTCCGCCGGCCGCGCTTTGCGCGGCGGCGCGGGCCGCAGAGATGATGTCGACTCCACCGTGCGTGTAGAAGCGCGGGTCTTCGACCGAGACCACGGCGTCTTTCACGAAGGGGGAGATCTGATCCCAGGAGACCTCTTCGCGGTTCTGGTCGAAGACCGACGCGAGCAGAACGGGGGTGCCGTCACTGCCCGTTGCGTAGATCTCGGACTTCTGCGCGAGTACATCGGGGCGGATGTTCGAGGGGAGGTTCTCGAACATGCCGATGGAGTTGTTCGTGGCGATTCCTGTGACCGCGAGCGCGGGAGCAACCATGGCCGTGACGAGAATGCCTGCAATAGCACTCATGCCCACGATGCCGAGGATGGCTCCAACTACGCCGCTAGCCTTAGCTTTTGGGGCAGACATATGCTCGAGACTAATCGACAATGCTGGCAAACCGCCAGAAAGGAACGCGGATGCCCACCTGGGAGTACGTCACAACACCGCTCATGATCCACAACACCACCGGAATCCTCAACACCTGGGGATCCAAGGGCTGGGAGCTCGTGCAGATCGTCACCGGCCCGGAGGGCGGCCTCGTCGCCTACCTCAAGCGACCGGTCGCGACAGAAGGAGAGGCATCCTGATGAGTGTCATCGCCGCCCGCCTCGCCGAGCTCGGCATCACCATCCCTACGGTCGTTCCGCCGGTCGCCGCCTACATTCCCGCCGTGATCTCGGGCAATCTCGTCTTCACGGCAGGCCAGCTGCCCTTCGTCGACGGAAGCCTCGAGTACACGGGCAAGGTCGGAGACGGCCACGAGCTGGTCTCGCCCTCGATCGCCAAGTCGCTCGCGCAGACCTCCATTCTCAACGCGCTCGCCGCGGTCGAGAATGTGATCGGGTCGCTCGACCGCGTGACGCGGGTCGTCAAGGTGACCGGATTCGTCGCATCCGACCCGTCGTTCACGGGCCAGCCCGGCGTGATCAACGGAGCGTCGGAGTTTCTGGTCGACCTGTTCGGGGACCGGGGCATCCACGCTCGTTCGGCCGTGGGCGTAGCCGCCCTGCCGCTCGACGCTCCTGTCGAGATCGAGGTCATCGTCGAGTTCGCCTAGGGAGCGAGCCTGTCGGTGATGATCTGCATCACCTGCGTGTCTGCGAGGGTCGTGGTGTCTCCGACTTCACGGCCCTCGGCCACGTCTCTCAGCAGGCGTCGCATGATCTTGCCCGAGCGGGTCTTGGGAAGCTCGGCGACGAGAAAGACGGTGCGCGGTTTGGCGATCGCGCCGATCTGCTCGGCGACGTGGGCACGCAGCAGGGCTGAGGCCTCCTCCGCCGTGGCCACGTCGGCCTGGCTGGTGCGCACGATCACGAACGCCACGACCGCCTGGCCGGTGGCCTCGTCCTCGGCTCCGACGACGGCGGCTTCGGCGACCATCGGATGCGACACCAGCGCGGACTCGATCTCGGCGGTCGAGAGGCGATGGCCCGACACGTTCATCACGTCGTCGACCCGGCCGAGCAGCCAGAGGTCGCCGTCCCGATCGCGGCGAGCTCCATCGCCGGCGAAGTATTTGTCTCCGAACTTGTCCCAGTAGGTCTCCTTGTAGCGCTCCGGGTCTCCCCAGATTCCGCGCAGCATCGACGGCCAGGGCTCGCTCACCACGAGCAGGCCGCCGGAGTCGAGTCCGACATCGTGGCCGTCGTCGTCGAGAACCTCGATCCGGATGCCGGGGATCGCGACCTGCGCTGAGCCCGGTTTCAGGGTGGTCACCCCGGGCAGGGCGGAGACCATGATGGCGCCGGTCTCCGTCTGCCACCACGTGTCGACGATCGGGGTCTCGCCGCCGCCGATCACGTCGCGGTACCAGATCCATGCCTCGGGGTTGATGGGCTCGCCGACCGAGCCGAGAAGGCGCAGGCTCGTCAGATCGAACTGTTGAGGTATCTGCCGGCCCGCCTTCATGAACGACCGGATGGCCGTGGGCGCGGTGTAGAAGATCGACACGCCGTACTTCTGGATGATCTCCCACCAGCGGCCGGGGTGGGGCGAGTCGGGCGTTCCCTCGTAGAGCACCTGGGTGGCGCCGTTGGCGAGTGGGCCGTAGACGACATAGCTGTGGCCCGTGATCCAGCCCACGTCGGCGGTGCACCAGTAGACGTCGGACTCGGCGTGCAGGTCGAACACCGCCTTGTGCGTGAACGCCGCCTGGGTGAGGTAGCCGCCCGAGGTGTGCAGGATGCCCTTCGGCTTGCCCGTCGTTCCCGAGGTGTAGAGGATGAAGAGCGGGTTCTCGGCGGGGAAGGGCTTCGCCACGTGCTCGTCGTCGACGGCCACCATCTCGTCGTGCCACCAGAGGTCGCGTCCCTCTGTCCAGTCCACGTCGTTGCCGCCGCGTTTCACGACGAGTACGTGCGAGACGGTGCTCTCGCCGCCTGCCGCCAGTGCGGCATCCACCGCGTTCTTGAGGGGGAAAACCGAGCCCTTGCGGTAGCCGCCGTCGGCGGTGATGACGAGCTTGGCGCTCGCGTCGTCGATGCGGCTGCGCAGGCTCTCGGCGCTGAATCCGCCGAACACCACGGAGTGCACCGCTCCGATGCGCGCGACGGCGAGCATGGAGATGACGGCCTCGGGAATCATCGGCAGGTAGATGGCCACGCGATCGCCCTGGCGGATGCCGAGCGCGGTCAGCAGATTGGCGGCGCGCTTCACCTCGCTGGTGAGCTCGGCGTAGGTGTAGCTGCGCGCGTCGCCGGGCTCGCCCTCCCAGTGCAGCGCGACACGATCGCCGTTGCCGGCGAGCACATGGCGATCGAGGCAGTTGTACGCCACGTTGAGGGCGCCGTCGTCGAACCATTTCGCGAAGGGAGGGTTGCTCCAGTCGAGGGTGCGGGTGAACGGCGTGTGCCAGTGCAGAAGGTCTCGCGCACGGTCGGCCCAGAACTGCAGACGGTCGTTTTCGGCGGCCTCGTAGAGGTCGGCGCCGGCGACGGCGTTCGCGGCGAACTGCTCGGTGGGCGGAAAGCGGCGGGCCTCGTGGAGAAGGTTGTCGATGCGGTTGCTCATGGGGTTCGGTTCGCTCCTTTGCGACGGCTTCTGTCAGCTTAGTCAGCCCTGCACCCCGGGCGAGATGCTCCCGGGTTGCATCGTGTTGCCCGCGCCGCATGCCTGTGTTCTCGCGGTGCGCTGAGAAAAAGCTGAGGGAAGTTGCGGTTGTGTTTCGGGCGAGTAAACTCAATTCCACTGGAACTCGTTTTCAGATGCAACGCATATACGGATTCCCCCAATCCAGCGTTGCTACGGCGGCACCTTTTCCCCCCATTAGGTGCCGCCCCTTCTTTTTAACGGCCGTGCTTCGGGCCGTGCTTCTTCTCCTGCACAAGCGGGCGGCGCGTGATTCATCCACATCAGCGCGGCCGTCGGCGGAGCCTTCCTCCTGCCGCTCCTACGGTCGATTCCATGGCGCGCAGACAGACCACGGACATCGACCCAGACGAGGCAGCGCACGAGCGCGAACCCTTCGTCGCGGCACCCGTGCTGAGCGCGCCTCGACCCGTGCCCGCATCGCCTCCCCCCGGTGCGGGCACGGGCTTCGATCCCGGCCCGCCCGGCCGAGCCGGCGCATCCGACTTCGGGCCGCTCGCCCGTTACGTGCGCGATCCCGCGGTGACCGACGTGTTCGTCAACGGCCCCGACGACCTGTGGGTCGACAGGGGAGCCGGCCTCGTGCGGCAGGCCGACTGGTCGTGCCCCGACGAGGCCAGGCTGCGCGAGCTCGCGGTGGCCATCGTCGCCCGGGGCGGTCGCCACATCGACGAGGCCACCCCGTGCGCCGATGTCCGGCTGCATGACGGCATCCGGGTGCACGCGGCGCTTCCCCCGATCGCCCCGAGGGGAACGCTGCTGTCCATCCGCATTCCGCCGCTCGACAGGCCGCGGCTCGACTCGCTGACGGCATCCGGGCTCTTCGGCGAGGGCGCCGAGGCCGAGAGCGCCCGCTCCTTCATCGACGACGCGGTCGCACGCCGCGTCAACCTGCTGATCACAGGCGCGGGCGGCAGCGGAAAGACGACGTTCCTGTCGGCTCTCCTGGCCTCCGCAGACCCGGGCGACCGCATCATCGCGGTCGAAGACGTCGCCGAGCTCCGCGTCGAGCACCCCCATTTCATCGCCCTCGAGACGCGCCAGCCGAACCTCGAGGGTGCCGGCGGCGTCGGCCTTGATCGCCTGCTTCGCGAGGCGCTGCGCATGCGGCCCGACCGGCTCGTTCTGGGCGAGTGCCGCGGCGGCGAGATCCGCGAACTGCTGGCGGCGCTCAACACGGGCCACGACGGCGGAGCCGGAACGCTGCACGCGAACTCCCTCGACGATGTGCCGGCCAGGCTCGAGGCGCTCGGCTCCCTCGCGGCGATGACCCCTGAGACGGTGGCCAGGCAGGCCGTGAGCGCGATCGGTCTGGTGCTCCACCTCGAGCGCCGCGGTGCGATGCGGCGTCTGGATGCCGTGGGCCGCTTCGGTCTCGATCCCGCGGGTCGCCTCCGGGTCGAGTCGGTCGGCTGATGGCCGACGATGCGCGCGCGGTCGAGGCCGTCGCATCGGTCGTGCAGCGGCTGGCGGTCATGCTCGGGGCGGGCGTGGCGCCCGCGAACGCGTGGCGCTATCTGAGAGACGTCGACGGGTCGCCTGTCGTCGATGCCGTCACGGCGTCGATCGCGGCGGGCGCGTCGATCCCCGCGGCGATCGCGGCGGCGGCGACCGGTCCGAGCGCCGACAGAACGGGTTCCGCCTGGAGGGCCGTGGCGGCGGCCTGGTTCGTCGCGAGCGAGAGCGGGGCTCCGCTCGCGGCCACCCTCAGGCAGATCGCCGACTCCCTGCGCCAGCTCGGACGGCTGCACCGCGACGTCGACGCCGCCCTCGCGGGGCCCCGGTCGACGGCCCGCTTCGTCGGTGTGATGCCCCTGCTCGGGCTGGTGTTCGGAGCGCTCCTGGGCTTCGACACGATCGGCGTTCTGTTCGGCACGACGGCGGGGCTCGTCTGCCTCGTCGTCGGCGCAGTGCTCTCGGTCGCCGCCGCACGGTGGACTTCTCGCCTCGTCGCGCGGGCCCGGCCGCCTGAATCGTCGCCGGGCCTCACCGCCCAGCTGGTGGCCGTCGCGCTGGCCGGAGGCGGATCCCTCCTGCGTGCCCGCGAACTGGCGACCGAGGCGCATCGGGCGAACGCGCTCGGAGAACCCGACGATTCGGACCGCATAGATCGAGTGCTCGAGCTCTCACGGGTCGCCGGGGTCCCGGCGGCAGAACTCCTGCAGAGCGAGGCGCTGCAGATCAGACGCGAGGCGACGAGCCGGGCGCAGGCCAAGGCGGCGACCCTCTCGACCACCCTCATGATCCCGCTCGGGGTGTGCGTGCTGCCCGCGTTCATGCTTCTGGGCGTCGCCCCGCTCATGATCGCGGTCTTCTCCTCCACCATGGTCGAACTCTCGTGATCGGCCACAGATCCCGCTCGCCCATCGATGCGGCGTCCCCGCATCGGCGAGGCTGGGCGCATTCAGCAGCTCGTGCCGAGACCGAAAGAGAGAAAAGCGATGAGCATCACAACACAGATCTCCCCTCGAAGAACACGATCGGCCGTGCGGGTCGGGCGCACCGTTCACGCCGTGCGGCTGCTCGGCGACGACGAGGGGGCCGCGACGGCGGAATACGTCATCGCCACCATGGCGGCCGTCGGTCTGGCCGGCCTGCTCGTCACGATCCTTCGTGGCGATGCCGTGAAGCAGATCCTCATGGATCTCGTCAGCACGGCCTTGAGCGTCGCGGGCTGAGAGGGGAAGGCGCGATGCGGCAGAGTCTCCGTCACATGGTTCGCGGTTTTCGAGGCGACGACGGCAGCGTCACCCTGGAGTTCGTCACGGTGCTTCCGGCCGTGCTCGTCATCGTGGCCGCCCTGCTCGGGGGATTCCAGCTCATCGTGCAGCAGATGAGGGTCGCCGACGCCGCGTCGTCGGCGGCCCGGCTGCTCGGCAGGGGCGACGACGCCGGCGCTGCCGACACGGTCTCGAAACTCCTGGGAGGGCAGGCCGAGCTCTCGTCGCGCGTCGACGGGCGCTTCGTGTGTGCGACCGTCACGACGTCGGCGGGCTCCGGCCCATCGGTGATCGCCGCGATCCCGGTCGCGTCGACGACCTGCGCACTCGGAGGAGGCCAATGACTCGTCGCCTGGCTCTTCCTAAGGCGCATCTCCGTCGACGGCTCGCCGACGACGGGGGAGCGGGCGGAGTGCTCGCGCTCGCGATGGCCGCGGGTGTCCTGGCCTTCTCGGTTCTTGCGCTGACCCTCTTCTCGGTGCTGCCCGCCAAGGCCGCCGTCCACGCGGCCGCCGACTCGGCCGCCATCGCCGCGGCCGAGTCCGCCTCGCGTTCGACGGCGGAGCGGTCATGCTCGATCGCGGCGGAGGCGGCATCGCTCAATGGCACGACGCTGCTGCGGTGCGATGTGAGCGATTCCGAGGCGACGGTAGCGGTCGGTCGTTCGATCCTCGCGACGAGCTTCTCGGTCACAGCCCGCGCCGCCGTGCCCCGGGCGAAACCGACGGTGGCGAACGGCGCGATGCCAGACGACGAGCTCGTGCCGGTCGTCTACCCGGGCGTCCGCGAGAGTCCACCCGTGCGCCTGAGATCCGATGTCGCCGCCGCCCTGCTGCGTCTTCTCGAGGCCTACCACGCCGAGACAGGCGACTACCTGCCGGTCGACGAGGGGTACCGCGACCTCGCCGAGCAGCAGAGGGTCTTCGACCAGTACGGGTGGCCACGTGCCGCCATCCCCGGCACGTCGAACCATGGCGAGGGCACCGCCGTCGACTTCGTGAATCCGCCCGTCGTCCGCTGGGCGCACCCGCACACGTGGCTGGCGGCCAACGCATCGCAGTTCGGATTCGAGCCGCTCACCGACCCCGACGAGCCCTGGCACTGGAACTACACGGGGTGATGAGGCCCGCGTCAGCCCAGCCGGGCCTCGATGAACCGATAGTCCACCGCAGAGGGCAGGGCGGCGTTGTGACCCTCGCCGTTGTACTCCACGCCGCTGCCGCGCATATAGAGGTAGCGCTTGGCGCTGCCGGCCGGAATCTCGAGCCGGGCGAGCGGCTCGCCCGCGTCGGTGAACTCCGTGCGCACGGTGCGCCCCTCGAGGGGCCCGTCCGTGAGTTTCGCGGTATAGCTTCCGTATTCTGTCGATGCCATGGTGCATCCTCTCCTTTGAGGGTCGGCTTCCATCTTCCTCGCCGGAGCGACATCCGCAAGGGCTCCCCGCCGCTTCCCGAGCAACCGCACAATTAGGCAATCAGGGTAAAGAGGTGTGTATGGTGTGGCAGACGGGCCTGCAGTGCCCGACGAATCCCGCCGAAGACGCTTACCCGAGATTGTCGCGAGTGGTTCGAATCTCTATTTCCTGCTGAGGAGCACCGTGCCAGGCCCGAAAAAGCTCGTGATCGTCGAGTCCCCGACCAAGGTCAAGTCCATCGCCCAGTATCTCGGCGACGGCTTCGAGGTGCAGGCGTCCGTCGGTCACATCCGCGACCTCATCGAGCCCAAGAACCTGCCCGCCGAGCTGAAGACCGGCTCGCTCGGCAAGTTCTCCGTCGACGTCGAGAAGGGCTTCGCGCCCTACTACGTGGTCAGCGACGCCAAGAAGAAGACCGTCGCCGAGCTGAAGAAAGCCCTGGCCGGCGCCAGCGAGCTCTACCTCGCAACTGATGAAGACCGCGAGGGCGAGGCCATCGCGTGGCACCTCCTCGAGGTGCTGAAGCCCAAGGTTCCCGTGCACCGCATGGTGTTCCACGAGATCACCCGCGAGGCGATCGAGAAGGCGCGCGACAACACCCGCCAGATCGACGGCGCGCTCGTCGACGCGCAGGAGACCCGCCGCATCCTCGACCGTCTCTACGGCTACGAGGTCTCGCCGGTCCTCTGGCGCAAGATCGGTCCGGGCCTCTCCGCCGGCCGGGTGCAGTCGGCGGCGACACGGCTCGTCGTCGAGCGCGAGCGGGAGCGCCTGGCGTTCACGGCCGCCGGATACTGGGACCTCACCGCCCAGCTCTCGCCCGAACTCGAACAGCTGTCTACGTCGGAGGGCTTCGAGTCGCGGCTCGCCCGCGTCAACGGGGAACGCATCGCCTCCGGTCGAGACTTCGACGAGAACGGCAAGCTCAAGTCGAAGGCCGTCGCCCTCGATGAGGCCGGCGCCAAGGCGCTTGCGGCGGCCCTGGCCGCCCCCGGAGTGAACATCACCGTCGCGTCGGTCGATTCGAAGCCCTACACGCGTCGACCCGCCGCGCCCTTCACCACCTCCACGTTGCAGCAGGAGGCCTCGCGCAAGCTCCGCTTCTCGGCCCGGCAGACCATGAGCGTCGCCCAGTCGCTCTATGAGAACGGGTACATCACCTATATGCGAACCGACTCTCCGTCGTTGTCGCAGCAGGCGCTGAACGCCGCACGCTCGCAGGCCAAGTCGCTGTACGGCGCAGAGACCGTTCCCGACAAGCCGCGCCTCTACGCGGGCAAGGGCAAGAACGCGCAGGAAGCCCACGAGGCGATCCGGCCCGCCGGCGAGACGTTCCGCACGCCCACGCAGTTGTCGTCGACGCTGCGCGGCAACGACTTCAAGCTCTACGACCTCATCTGGAAGCGCACGGTCGCGTCGCAGATGGCCGATGCGAAAGGTGTGACGGCATCCGTCACCATCGCTGCGGGGCCGACCGCCGTCGAGGGCATGACCGAGCCCGCGCTCGCGGAGTTCACGGCCAGCGGAACGGTCATCACCTTCCGTGGCTTCCTGCACGCCTACGAAGAGGGCCAAGACGAAGACCGCAACGGTCCGGCCGAGCCCGCCGAGGCCAAGCTGCCGCCGCTCAAGGAGGGCCAGCTGCTGCGCGCCGTGTCGGTCGACGCCGCGGGCCACGAGACCTCGCCGCCCCCGCGCTACACCGAGGCGAGCCTGGTGAAGACGCTCGACGAGCTCGGCATCGGACGCCCCTCCACCTATGCGTCGATCATCTCGACCATCATCGACCGGGGCTACGTCACACCGCGAGGCCAGGCGCTCGTGCCGAGCTGGATCGCGTTCTCCGTCGTGCGCCTGCTCGAGGACTATTTCGGCGACCTCGTGAACTACGACTTCACGGCGACGCTCGAGAACGACCTCGACCGCATCGCCGGTGGAGAGGAAGACAGAGTCGACTGGCTCAACGGCTTCTACTTCGGCAACGAGGGCCACCGCGGCCTGCGCAACGTCATCGACAACCTCGGCGACATCGATGCGCGCACGGTCAACTCGGTCGTCATCGCGCCCGACATCACCCTCCGCATCGGCAAGTACGGCCCGTACCTCGAAGTGCGCGAAGAGGGCGCCGCAGAAGACGCGGTGCCCCGCCGCGTCAACATCCCCGCGGAGCTCGCCCCCGACGAGCTGACCGAGACCAAGGCCCGCGAACTCATCGACGCCCCCGTGGTCGTCGACCGTGTCATCGGCGTCAACCCCGAGACCGGCAAGAACGTCGTGGCGAAAGACGGGCGATTCGGTCCCTATGTGACCGAGGTCGACCCCGAGCCGGAGACACCCGTCGAGGTCGCCGCAGCCGCCGAGCCGGCTCCGGTGGCGCCCGCCGACGGAACGGCGAAGAAGGCCCCCGCCCGCAAGCCCGCGGCCAAGAAGAGCACAGCGCCCAAGCCGCGCACCGCCTCGCTGTTCAAGTCGATGGACCTGGCCACGATCGACATCGAGACGGCTCTGCGCCTGCTCGACCTGCCGCGCATCGTCGGCGACGACCCGGAGTCGGGCGAACCGATCACCGCCCAGAACGGCAAGTTCGGTCCCTACCTGAAGAAGGGTGCAGACACCCGCTCCATCACCAGCGAAGACATGATCTTCGAGATCGACCTGCCGGGTGCCCTCGAGCTGTTCGCCCAGCCGAAGTACGGGGCCCGCCGTGCCTCGTCGGCCCTCAAGGAGTTCGAGGCCGACCCCGAGAGCGGCAAGCCGATCCGAATCAAGGACGGCCGCTTCGGCGCCTACGTGACGGATGGCGTCACCAACGCGACCATCCCGAAGGGCGAGACCGTCGAAGAGGTCGACTTCGAGCGGGCGGTGCAGCTGCTGGCAGACAAGCGCGCCAAGGGGCCGGCAGCCCCGCGCAAGACGGCCGCGAAGAAGGCGCCCGCCAAGAAGGCTCCGGTGAAGAAGACCGTGGCCAAGAAGGCTCCGGTGAAGAAGGCCGCCGCGCCGAAGGTCGCCGGTCAGACCGCGGAATCGACGACGGCCGCCAAGCCGGCCGTGCGCAAGACCCCTGTGAAGAAGGCCCCCGTGAAGAAGGCCGCGCCGACGACGTGACCTCGCCCGGACTCTTCATCACTCTCGAGGGCGGCGACGGCTCGGGAAAATCGACTCAGGCGGCGCTTCTCGAGGCGTGGCTGGTGGGCGAGCACCGCACCGTGGTGCGAACCCGCGAACCGGGCGGCACCGATTTCGGCACCGAGGTGCGCGAGATCGTGCTGCACAGCCGCGGCGACATCAGTCCCCGGGCCGAGGCGCTCCTCTACGCGGCCGATCGTGCGCACCACATCAGCACCAAGGTGCGACCGGCGCTCGACCGCGGCGACGTCGTCATCCAGGACAGGTACCTCGACTCGTCTGTCGCCTACCAGGGCGCAGGGCGCGTGCTCGACTCAGCCGAGATCAGGCACCTGTCGCTCTGGGCGGCCGAGGGTCTGCTTCCCGACCTCACGATTCTGCTCGACCTCGACGAGACCGAGGCGCGCCGCCGACTCGACGGCGCACGCACCCGATTCGACAGACTCGAGAACGAGAAGAGCGAGTTCCACGCCAGGGTGCGGGCGGCGTTCCTCGATCTCGCGGCCAAGGAGCCCGATCGATTCCTCGTGCTCGACGCATCGCTGCCCGCCGAGACTCTCGCCGCCCGCATCCGCGGTGTCGTCGAGCCGCTGCTGTCCCGGCATCCTGCGGGAACGGACGCATCCTGAGGGCTGTGTCGCCGGCGGCGGGTAGGTTGTCGGTATGACCGTGTGGGACGACTTGACAGGCCAGGACGATGCGATCGCCATCTTCCGGGCCGCCGCAGATCCCGCGAACTCGGGTGACGCCATGACCCACTCCTGGCTCATCACCGGCCCTCCGGGGTCAGGTCGCTCGAACCTCGCCTACGCCTTCGCTGCCGCGCTGCTCAGCCGGCATGGCGCCGACGGAGACCCGGCCACCACCCGCCAGGTCGATGCGCGCACGCATCCCGACCTGGCCGTGCTCACGACCGAGCGCGTCATCATCTCGATCGACGAGGTGCGCAAGCTCGTCTCGAGCTCCCAGTTCTCTCCATCTGTCGGTCGCTACAGGGTCATGGTCATCGAAGACGCAGACCGCATGGTCGAACGCACGAGCAACGTGCTGCTGAAGGCTCTCGAGGAGCCACCCGAGCGAACCGTGTGGATCCTCTGCGCGCCCAGCGAGGCCGACCTCATCCCCACCATCCGGTCGCGGGTGCGCTCGGTGCGCCTTCGCGTGCCGCGGGTCGACGAGGTCGCCGCCCTCATCCAGAGGCGCGACGGGGTCGATGCGCACACCGCAGAGCGCGCCGCGCGCGAGGCGCAGAGCCACATCGGCATGGCACACCGGCTGGCCACGAACGACGAGGCGCGCGCCCGACGCGACGAGACCCTGAGTCTGGCGCTCGGCATCCAGAACGTGCCGCAGGCCGTGGTGGCCGCGGCCCGGCTCATGGAGATCGCCGGCGACGACGCCAAGGCGATCACGCTCGAGCGAGACGCCGAAGAACGCGAGAGCACCCTGAGGTCGATGGGGGTCGAGGCGGGCCAGGCCGTTCCGCCCGCCCTGCGCTCGCAGATCAAGACGCTCGAAGACGACCAGAAGCGGCGGGCGACTCGCAGCCTGCGCGACGGGCTCGACCGCATCCTCGTCGACCTGATGTCGCTCTACCGTGACATCCTGCTCGTTCAGCTGCAGTCCGAGCTTCCGACCATCAACTCCGCCATCCAGTCGCGTCTCGACGAGGTCGCGGCCGCCAGCGATCCCGCCGACACCCTCGCGGTGCTCGACGCGTTCGCCGTGGCGCGCCGGCGCATCTCCGCCAACGTCGCCCCCGCGCTCGCACTCGAGGCCGCCCTCATCACCACGACCCGCCAACGAAGGACAACCCCGTGACAGCCCACACTCCGCGCCGCAGGCGACGGTCCGTCTCTCTCGCCGTGGCCGCGCTCGCGGTGGCCGTTCTCGTCTCCGGGTGCTCGACGTGGTTCGTCGATCGCTCGTCGTCGGGTGGCAGCGACAGGCCGGTCGCCGAGTCGACTCCTGCCGCCGAAGACGTCGCCGCCGAGCTCCGGCCGTTCTACGACCAGGTGCTCAGCTGGACCGATTGCGGAGGCGGGTTCCAGTGCGCAGAGGCCACTGCCCCGCTCGACTGGCAGAGCCCGTCGACCTCCGAGATCAAACTGGCGCTCGTCAAGCATCCGGCCAGTGGTCCGGGGGAGCGACTCGGCTCCCTTCTCGTCAACCCCGGCGGCCCGGGCGGCTCCGGCTACGACTTCGTGAAAGACAGCCTCAGCTTCGCGGTGAGCGACACCCTGCAGGCGCAATACGACGTGGTCGGATTCGATCCTCGCGGCGTCGGGCGCTCCTCGGCCATCAGCTGCCTCACCGACTCCGAGATGGACTCCTATCTCTACGATGTGCTCCCCGGCGAGCGGGGCTCTCAGCAGTGGCTCGACGCCTACACCGCCTCGTCCACGCAGTTCGCCGCCTCGTGCGAGAAGAACAGCCCCGAGCTGCTCGGGCACGTCGACACCGTCAGTGCGGCCCGCGACCTCGACCTGCTCCGCGCCACCCTCGGCGACAGCAAACTCAACTACCTCGGCTACTCCTACGGAACGTTCCTCGGCTCGACCTACGCCGATCTCTACCCGCAGAAGGTCGGCAGGCTCGTGCTCGACGGAGCCCTCGACCCGACGTCGAGCAACTTCGATGTGAGCGTGGGGCAGGCCGTCGGTTTCGAGAACGCGATGAAGGCCTACATGGCCGATTGCCTCACGAAGTCCTCCTGCCCGTTCGACGGGTCCGTCGACGACGGTATGGCGAAGATCGGCGATCTCCTGGCGCAGGTCGACGCCAGCCCGATTCGTGCCGGCGACGGGCGGCAGCTCGGATCGTCGAGCCTGCTCACCGCCATCATCTACCCGCTCTACGACGCCACCGCATGGGACTTCCTGAGCGACATGTTCTCCGACGTCATGGCGGGCAACGCCGATTACGCCATGCAGTTCGCCGACGGCTACAACGGACGCAACCCCGACGGCACGTACTCCGACAACTCGACCGAGGCCTTCACGGCGATCAACTGCCTCGACTACCAGTACACGAACGACCCGGCCGTCGTGCAGAAGCAGAACGCCGACCTCGTCGCGGCCGCTCCCACCATCGGACCGTGGTGGAGCTACGGCGACATCTCGTGCGACGTCTGGCCCGACAAGTCCACCCGCACTCCTCACGCCGTGACGGCGCAGGGCGCGGCGCCGATCATCGTCGTGGGCACCACCGGCGACCCGGCCACACCCTATGCCTGGGCAGAGGGCCTCGCAGGTCAGCTGTCGAGCGGCCAGCTGGTCACGTTCGTCGGTGAGGGGCACACGGCCTACGGCTCGTCGAGCTGTGTGAAGGGGGTCGTCGACGCGTACTTCATCAGCGGCACCGTGCCGGCGTCCGATCCGCGGTGCACGAGCTGACGATGGCCGAGACAGCCCAGGCCGAGGGCGTGGGGCTTCGCGAACGCAAGAGGCGGGCCACGAGCCGCACGATCCAGTTCACCGTTCTCGAACTGGCGGTGGAGCGCGGCCTCGACCAGGTGACGGTCGAGGAGATCAGTCGCGTCGCGAACATCTCGCCTCGCACCTTCTTCAACTACTTCCCCTCGAAAGAGGCGGCGATGGTCGGAGACAACCCGCTCGAGCTGCCGTCGGGCCTGATCGATTCGTTCGTCGACGGCTCCGCCGGGGCAGACCTCGTCGACAGCCTGCTCGACCTCATGCAGCACATGGCGCTCATCGCAACGGGAGACCGCGAGCTGCACCAGCTGCGCCGTCAGGTTCTGCGCAGCTATCCCGAGCTGTTCATCATCAAGGTCGCCGGCATGCACAGCTTCGAGACCGTGCTGGCCGAGGCCGTCGAGCGACGACTCGATGCCGAAGGCGAGGGCCAGGATGCGATCGGCTCGCGCCTCGCGCAGGCCCGGCTCACGGCCCTGGTCGCCATCGCCGCCCTCCGACACGCTGTCACCTCGTGGGCAGAGGGGGCCGACGACGAGTCTCTCTCGGAGAAGCTCACCGAGTCGTTCTCCCTGCTGCGACGGGTGCTCTGAGCCGTGTCGGCAAACACCGCGAACATCGGCTAGGATTTGTTGCTGTGCCGTTCGCTGTGAAATGCGATGGCCAGGCCGCCTTAGCTCAGTCGGTAGAGCGATTCACTCGTAATGAATAGGTCATCAGTTCGATTCTGATAGGCGGCCCCATCCTGAGAAGGCCCGGAACCTCCGGGTCTTCTCGCGTTAAGTGCCCGACTTCGAAGGAGAATCGTGTCCACTCCATTCCGCTGGGGAATCCTCGGCACCGGCTGGATCGCCGAGATGTTCGTCACCGATCTGCGGGCCACGGGTATCGAGGTCACTGCCGTGGGGTCGCGCAGCCAGCAATCGGCGGATGCGTTCGGCTCGCGCTTCGACATCCCCTCGCGCCACGCGAGCTATGAGGCCCTGGTCGCGGATCCCGAGGTCGACGCCGTCTACGTCGCGACGCCGCATCCAATGCACGCGGCCAACGCGCTCCTCGCGATCGCGGCAGGCAAGCACGTGCTGGTCGAGAAGCCGTTCACCCTCAACGCGGCCGAAGCGGCCGAGGTCGCAGAGGCCGCGCGTCGCGCCGGAGTGGTCGTGATCGAGGCCATGTGGACCAGGTTCCTGCCGTCGATGGTGCGCATCCGCGACATCATCGCCGCCGGCACGCTGGGCGAGGTGCGAACGCTCATCGCCGACCACGACCAGTTGCTGCCGTCCGACCCGGAGCACCGCATCAACAACCCCGCCCTGGGCGGCGGCGCCCTGCTCGACCTGGGCGTCTACCCGGTCTCGTTCGCGGTCGACCTGTTCGGCGCTCCGGTCGCGGTCACCGCGAAGGGCGACAAGACGGCCACAGGAGTCGACCGACAGGTGGCGCTGATCCTCGAGCACGACGGCGGTGCGATCTCCGTGCTGCACACCGCGCTCGACACGCAGGGAGCCAACACGGCCACCGTCGTCGGAACCGAGGGACGGATCGAGATCGACTCGGTCTGGTACGAGCAGACGAGCTTCACCGTCTACGCGGGCAAGGGCAGCGAGGTCGTGGAGCGCTACGACGAGACCGTCGTCTCGCGCGGCATGCAGTTCCAGGCGTGGGAGCTCGAGCGCGTGGTCGCGGAGAGGCGCGGCGAGAGCGAGCTGCTTCCGCTCGACGAGAGCGTCGCGGTCATGGCCGTTCTCGACGAGGCGCGCCGCCAGGTAGGCGTCGTCTACCCGGGGGAGTAGCACCGCCCGACCAGCACCGCCCGACCAGCACCGCCCGACCAGCACCGCCCGACCAGCACCGCCCGACCAGCACCGCCCGACCGGGCTCCTCCGGCCCGGGTTAGCATGGAACGATGTCCGAGACTCCTGCAACGACGCCGCGCGTCACCCCGCTGAGCGGTCTCGTGGGTCGCGCCCGTCGGCATCCGAGGGTTTTCGCGATCACCGCCGCAGCAGCCGTACTGATCGTGCTCGGCGGCGGCGGGCTCCTGGCCGGGGCGGCCGTCGGCGCGCCCGAAGCCGATGTCGCGGCCCGCGTCGCGCCACTTCCCAGCGCCAGCACGTCCAGCTCCGCGACATCGACATCGACATCGACGCCCACCCCGACGCCGACGGCGCGCCCTGTGCCCGCCGCCGTGCCCGCCGCCCAACCGGTGCGCACCTGCTCGATCGCCGAGGCGGCATCCGATTCGCGTCTCGGCACGTTCTCCGGCAGCGTGCGCAACGCGACCACCGGTGAGATCCTCTACGACCACGCCGGAGGAACATACTCCCGCACGGCCAGCGTCATGAAGGTGCTCACCAGCGCGGCGGCCCTGGCCGTGCTCGGCCCCGACTATCGCGCGAGCACCTCCGTCGTCGCTGGAACAGAGCCCGGCCAGGTCGTGCTGGTCGGCGGCGGAGACATCACCCTCGCCAGCGGCTCGTCGAACATCTACCCCGGCTCGACCAGCATGCTCGACCTCGCGGCGCAGGTGAACGCCTCGCTGGGCGGTGCGCCGGTCACCTCGATCGTGCTCGATTCCTCTGCGTTCTCCGGCGACGCGTGGCAGCCCTCCTGGAACCGCAAGGAACTCTTCGACGGATGGTCGAGCGAGGTGACGGCGCTGCAGGTCGATGGCGATCGGGCTGACCCGTCGAGCAGCCAGTCGGCCCGCAGCGAAGACCCGATCGGGCGCGCGGGCGCGGCATTCGCGAGCGCCCTCGGCGCGACGGGCGCATCCATCAGCCAGGGCGTGGCGCCCGCGGGCACGGCGACGCTCGGCCAGGTGCAGTCGGCGCCGGTGTCGACGATGGTGCAGGACGCGCTCCTGCGATCCGACAACACCGAGGCCGAGATGCTGGCCCGCCTCACGGCGATCGCGCAGGGCTCGGGCAACTCCTTCTCGTCGCTGGCCACGTCCACGCCCGCGGCGCTCGCGAGCTACGGTCTCGACACCGCCGGGCTCGTCATCGTCGACGGCTCGGGCCTCTCCGACGACAACGGGGTATCGCCCAACTTCCTGACCGCGCTGTTCGCGAAGATCGCCGCCCGGGAGGGCAACCTCGGCATCATCGCCGATGGACTGCCCGTGGCGGGCGAGAGCGGCACCCTCGCCGGCCGCTTCACCGGGTCGAATTCGGATGCTGCGGGTCGCGTGATCGCGAAGACCGGGTGGATAGACACCGGCTACACCCTGTCGGGCATCATCACCGCGGCAGACGGATCGATCCTGACCTTCGCCTTCTTCGCGCTCGACAACGTGTCGGACAGCTCGAAGCAGGCTCTCGACACGGTGACGGCCGCGGCCTATCGTTGCGGGAACAACCTGTCGAATCAGTGACCCGCGTGTGCTCTAGACTCAATTGGTAAGCCGGCTGACTAATTCGACCGGCTGAGACCGGTAGCCAGTGAGAGAGAGTGAGACGGCATGGGCCGCGCGCTGTTCATCATCGACGTGCAGAACGACTTCACCGAGGGCGGCGCCCTGGGCGTCGAAGGCGGTGAGGCCGTGGCGGCCGGGGTCTCGGAGCTGCTTGCCGCGCATCGCGGCGCCTACGACATGGTCTTCGCCTCGCGCGACTGGCATGACGCAGACAACGACAACGGCGGCCATTTCGCCACGGCCGAGGCACCTGACTTCGTCGACAGCTGGCCCGTGCACTGCGTCGCCGGAACGTTCGGCGCCGAGTACCACGACGACCTCACGACCAAGTCGATCGACTTCCACATCCGCAAGGGCCAGGGCAAGCCGGCCTACTCGATCTTCGAGGGGACAGCGGAGGAGGGCGGATCGGTCGTCGAACTGCTCGACACCCACGGCATCACCCAGATCGACATCGCCGGTCTCGCGACGGACTACTGCGTGCGCGCCTCCGCGCTCGACGCGCTGGAGCATGGACGCGACGTGCGTATCATCACCGACCTGGTGGCCGGCGTCGCGCCCGAGTCGAGCCGCGAGGCTCTGGCGGAGATGGCCCGCGCCGGCGCCGACCTCGTGCTCGCCGCGCAAGTCGAAGGCTAGCCGTGCGCGTGCCCCGGTGGCTGAGGATCCTCCTCCCCGCCGTTCTGATTCTCGTGTGGCTGACCGCCGCGTCGATCGGTGGCCCGTACTTCGGCCGTATCGACGAGGTCTCGAGCAATGACCAGACCTCTTTCCTGCCCGCCAGCGCCGACGCGACCAAGGTGAGCGCGCTGCAGAAGCAGTTCACCGACTCCGACGCCATCCCCGCGATCATCGTGTTCCGCACCGACGACGGGGCCGAGCTCACCGACGAGCAGCGCACGGGCATCCAGAACCAGATCGACGGGATCGCGACCATGTCAGGGGTCGCCGACGACATCTCGCCGGCGATTCCGTCGGAAGACGGGCAGGCCGTCGAGGTCTTCGTGCCCATCGATGCCTCGGGCGAGGTGGGCGACACCGTCGACTCGATGCGCTCCTATCTGCTGCGCGAGGGCTCGATCGAGGGCGTGACCGCCTTCGTCACCGGGCCGGCGGGCTTCACCGCCGACATCGGCGACGCGTTCGCGGGGATCGACGGCATCCTGCTGCTGACCGCCCTCGGCGCCGTCTTCATCATCCTCTTCATCGTCTACAGGTCGCCTCTGCTGCCGTTCCTGGTGCTGGGCACCTCGCTCTTCGCGCTGACGACGAGCCTGCTCACGGTCTGGTGGCTCGCGAAAGCGGACATCTTCACGCTGAACGGCCAGGTGCAGGGCATCCTGTTCATCCTTGTGATCGGCGCCGCCACCGACTATTCGCTGCTCTACGTCTCGCGCTACAAGGAGGCGCTGCGCACCCACGAGAAGCGGTGGGATGCGACGTGGGCGGCCCTGCGCGTGTCGCTCGAGCCTATTCTCGCGTCGGGCGGAACGGTCATCGCGGGTCTCCTCTGCCTGCTCTTCTCCGACCTCAACTCGAACAAGGCGCTCGGCCCCGTCTCGGCCGTGGGTGTCGCCTTCAGCGTGCTCGCGTCGCTCACGCTGCTTCCGGCCCTGCTGCTGGCCTGCGGCCGTGCGTCGTTCTGGCCGCTGCGTCCGAAGTACACGGCACCGGATGGGGCGGCGCCGCGCGCAGGGGCAGAGCACACCCGCCACGGTTTCGGCCCGCACGAGGCCGCCCATGGCGCGCCCAAGGGCTTCTGGGCGAGGCTCGAGGCCTTCATTGCTTGGCGGCCCAGAACTATCTGGATCGTCACCACGGTCGTGCTGCTCGCGGCTGGAACTGGAGTGCTGCAGCTCCAGGCCAGCGGCGTTCCCCAGAGCGATCTCATCCTCGGCCAGTCCGAGGCGCGCGATGGTCAGGAGGCCCTCGGTGAGCACTTCCCTGGCGGTTCGGGAAGCCCGGCGCTGATCGTCGCGCCCGAGGCCGACCTGGCCGACGTCGCATCCACCGTTCTCTCGACCGACGGGGTGACCTCGCTCACGGTCACCAGTGCGAACTCGCCCTCGGGGTCTGCCGTCGTCGACGCCGAGGGGTCGCTGTCGGCCCCGGGTGGCGCGCAGACGCTCATCGCCGTGGCGCCGACGGTCGTCGACGGCGACGTGCTGCTGCAGGCGACTCTCTCCGACGCGGCCGATTCCGATGCCGCGAAGGACACGGTGCGCGAGCTGCGGTCGGCGCTGGCCGACACGACGTCCGGCGCACTCGTCGGAGGAGTCACGGCCACCGCCATCGACTCGGACACGGCCAGCGTGCACGACCGCAACACGATCATCCCCATCGTGCTCGTGGTCATCCTGCTCATCCTGATGCTGCTGCTGAGGTCGATCCTGGCTCCGGTGCTGCTGGTGCTCAGCGTGGTCGTCTCGTTCGCGGCTGCACTCGGTGTCTCCGCGCTCGTATTCAACCATCTCTTCCAGTTCCCCGGCGCCGACCCCTCGGTGCCCCTTTTCGGATTCGTCTTCCTCGTGGCGCTGGGCATCGACTACAACATCTTCTTGATGACCCGCGTGCGGGAGGAGTCGATCGCGCACGGAACACGGCCCGGCATCCTGCGCGGCCTCACGGTGACGGGCGGGGTCATCACCTCGGCGGGAATCGTGCTGGCCGCGACGTTCTCGGCACTCGGGGTCATTCCCGTGCTCTTCCTGGCCCAGATCGCCTTCATCGTGGCCTTCGGCGTGCTGCTCGACACACTGCTCGTGAGGTCGCTGCTGGTGCCCGCGCTGGCCTACGACCTGGGCCGGGTCATCTGGTGGCCGAGTAAGCTGGCGAAGGCGCCCCAGGGCGTCGACACACCATCTCGCTAGAGCTCAGCAGTACGGAGAATCATGACAACGACGTCCGAATCCTCGCTTCTCGCCTCGGTGCCGAACCAGCTCTACATCGGTGGGCGCTGGGTCGACGCCGAGGGCGGTCGCACCATCGACGTCGACGACCCGGCGACGGGCGAGACGATCCGCACGATCGCCGATGCCGGCCCGGCCGACGGCATCCGGGCCCTGGATGCAGCTGTCGCGGCCCAGGCCGAGTGGGCGGCCACGGCTCCGCGGGTGCGCGGTGAGATCCTGCGCCGGGCATTCGACATGCTGCAGGAGCGCAAGGCGGAGTTCGCCCTGCTGATGACCCTCGAGATGGGCAAGCCGCTGGCCGAGGCCGCCGGAGAGGTCGCCTACGGGGGAGAGTTCCTGCGCTGGTTCAGCGAAGAGGCGGTGCGCATCTCGGGTCGTTACGGGCAGAACCCCGAGGGCACGGGAACGATGGTCGTGTCGCAGCGACCCGTGGGCCCCTGCTTCCTGATCACCCCCTGGAACTTCCCGCTCGCCATGGCGACACGCAAGATCGCGCCGGCCCTCGCGGCAGGTTGCACGGTGGTGGTCAAGCCGGCCGAGCTCACGCCCCTCACGACGCTCTTCTTCGCGAAGCTGCTCGAAGACGCGGGCCTGCCCGCCGGCGTGCTCAACGTGATCACCACGTCGACGTCGGGCGAGGTCTCGGAACCGATCATCAGCGATCCTCGGCTGCGCAAGCTCAGCTTCACGGGGTCGACGGGCGTCGGTCAGAAGCTCATCGCCCAGTCGGCCGCCAACGTGCTGCGCACCTCGATGGAGCTCGGAGGCAACGCCCCGTTCGTCGTCTTCGACGACGCCGACCTCGACAAGGCCGTCGACGGGGCGATGCTCGCGAAGTTCCGCAACATCGGTCAGGCGTGCACTGCTGCCAACCGCTTCATCGTGCACTCCGCGGTCGCCGACGAGTTCGCCCGGCGCATCGCCGACCGCGTGAAGGCCCTCTCGATCGGGCGCGGCACCGAGCAGGGAGTCGACATCGGCCCGCTCATCAACGACAAGGCCGTCGACAAGGCCGACTCCCTGGTGCAGGACGCCGTCTCACGGGGCGCCGAGCTGGTCACCGGCGGCAAGCGCGTCGACGGCCCCGGCAGCTTCTACGAGCCCACCGTCGTCTCCGGGGTCGCCGCCGGCAGCGACATCCTGCGCGAGGAGATCTTCGGCCCCGTCGTGTCGATCGTGACCTTCGACGACGAGGACGAGGGCGTGCGGCTCGCCAACGACACCCAGTACGGCCTTGTGAGCTACGTCTTCACCTCCGACCTGGCCCGCGGCCAGCGCATGATCGAACGCCTCGAGACCGGCATGATGGGCCTCAATGTGGGCGTCGTGTCGAACGCGGCGGCGCCCTTCGGCGGCGTCAAGCAGTCGGGCCTCGGCCGCGAGGGCGGGCTCGAGGGAATCCACGAGTACCTGTCGACGAAGTACACGCTCATCCCGAACGCGTAGATCCCCGTTCCCTGAGCTTGTCGAAGGGCCATTCCCGCGTAGGAAACCGTTCCCTGAGCTTGTCGAAGGGCGATTCCCGCGGGCTGATTTCCCTTCGACAGGCTCAGGGAACGACAGGCTCAGAGAGAGGCCGCGTCACACCAGCAGCTGGTGCTTCGCCAGGTCCTTGTACAGCGGCGTCGACACGACGAGCTCGGAGTGCGTTCCCACTCCGACGACCCGACCGTGCTCGAGCACCACGATCTGATCGGAGTCGACGACCGTCGACAGCCGGTGCGCGATCACGATGAGCGTGCGGTTCTCCGCGACAGCGTCGATGGCCTCGCGCAGCATCTGCTCGTTGAGGCCGTCGAGGCTCGACGTCGATTCGTCGAGCAGCAGGATGGGCGGGGCCGCGAGAAGGGCCCGGGCGATGGCCAGCCGCTGGCGTTCGCCGCCCGAGAGCATCACGCCGTCCTCGCCGACGGCGGCGTCGAGCCCGTTGTCGTTGCGGTCGAGCACCTCGCCGAGGTTCACGGCGTGCAGCACCTCGATGCACTGCGCATCGGTGGCGTCGGGAGACGCGAGCAGCAGGTTCTGACGGATCGTGCCGGCGAGCACGGGCGCGTCCTGCTCGACGTATCCGATCTGCGACCGCAGCGTCTCGCGGTCGATCGCCTTGAGGTCGATTCCGCCGAGGCGCACGGTGCCCGAGGTCGGATCGTAGAAGCGCTCGATGAGCGCCAGCATGGTGCTCTTGCCGGCTCCAGACGGGCCGACGAGCGCCGTGCGCTGACCCTGGCGGGCCGCGAAGCTCACGCCGTGCAGAACACCGGATGCCATGGGCCCGCCCGCGGGCACGTCGGCATCGTCGACGGGCGCGCCGGCATACGCGAAGTGCACGTCGTCGAACTCGAGAGCGACTCCGTCGGATGCGATGGGCGGAGCCGAGGTGCGAGCGATGTCGGCGTCGAACTGCGTCTCCACCGGCAGATCGATGATCTCCTGGATGCGGCCGAGGGCGCCGAGCGCCTGGTTCACGGAGTTGAGCGCGCCGAACGCTTGGCCGAGCGGCATGATCATCATGAACAGGAAGAGGATGAACGAGATCAGGCTGGCGATGGTGATCGAGCCGTCCGCGACGCGGAAGCCGCCCACGCCGAGCACGACCAGCAGCGACACCTGCAGAGCAATACCGGCGATGGGCACGACGAGGGCCGAGATCTTCGCGACCCGCACTCCCATGTCGAACGCGCCCCGCGCATCCGTTTCGATGGCCGCGATCTCGCGGTCGGTGGCGTTCGACGCGCGCACCGTGCGGATGGCGCCGAGCGAGCGCTCGACCGATGCCGCGAGGTCGCCGACCTTCTCCTGCTGCTTGCGGCTGGCGGTGCGCACGCGGCCCGAGATGAGAACGACGGTGACAACGGAGACGGCGATGACCGCGACGGTGAGGCCGAGCAGCACGGGATCGATGATGAGCATGGCGATCAAAGCGCCGAAGAACACGAGCGAGCCGCCGATGGCATCGACGAGACCCTGGGTGATGACGGCGTAGAGCAGCGTGGTGTCGCTGCCGACGCGGCTCACGAGGTCGCCCGTCCTGCGCACGTCGAACTCGCGGATCGGCAGGCGCAGCATACGGCGCACCAGCTGGCGGCGGGCCGACAGCACGACTGCCGTACCCGTGCGCTGCAGCAGGTAGTGCTGGAACCCGCTGATGAGACCGGAGACGACCACGAGGACCACCAGCGCGGTGACGAGCGTTCCCAGTGGATCGCCGGCCTGAACCACGGTGATGACCTGGCTCACCAGCAGGGGCTGGGCCAGGCTGGCGGCCGCGCCCAGAATGCTGAGCACGATGACGACACCGAGGATCGGTCGGTGCTCGGAGAGATAGGGCAGCAGCTGGCTGAACTTCGCGCGGGGGCCGTCTTCGGGCTTCGGCGATCGGCCCAGTCGGCGTCGTGGCTGCGTGCTGGTGCTCATGCGGATCTTTCTACTGCGGGAAGAGGGGAGTGCGATGCGCCGCACGGTCGGTCGAGCCGAGTGCGCGTGCCTCTCACAATTGTGCACCGCGTGCGCGCGATGCGGGTCACCGCGTGGTGACGACGACCGCGGGGGTGTCGACCGCGGGGGTGTCGATCGACGACGCCGGGGGCGAGACCGGGGGAGCGAGCAGAAGGGCCGCGAGCATCAGGCCGCCGAGACCGGATGCGAGAAGCCAGGCGCGGATCGCCCGTCGGGGCTCGTCGCCTCGCCAGGAACCGGCGTTGCGCCACGGCGTGCCCGCGTGAATCGACATGTCCTCACCATATGCCTCGAGCCTGCGAACTGCCGCACAGTGCAGGGCACTGGCGGCGGTTCGCAGGCTCGTGGATGCGTGCGGTGACGCGGGTCAGGAGACGTTCGACTCGTAGTCGACGTCCTTCGTCTCCTTGCTCGCGATGAGGGCAACCAGCGTGATCACGGCCGCGGCGCTGAGGTACAGGCCGACCAGCCACGTGCTGCCGTCGGCGATGGTCCACAACCAGACGGCGATGAACGGGGCGACAGCCGCACCGAGGATGCTCGCGACGTTGTAGCTGATGGCCGAGCCGGTGTAGCGAACGTTGGTCGGGAACAGCTCCGGCAGGATCGATCCCATCGGGCCGAAGGTGAGCCCCATCAGCGTGAAGCCGATGATGAGCAGGGCCATGACACCCACGAAGCCGCCGCCGAAGAGCGGTACGAAGAGCAGGCCGAACACGATGATGCCCACCGTGACCCAGATGAGGGTCTTGCGGCGACCGAACTTCTCGGCGAGGGGACCGGCGACCAGCGTGAAGATTCCGAAGAACACGACGCCGATGATCAGCATCACGAGGAAGTCGTTACGGGGGTAGCCGAGGCCCGCGACGAACGTGTCGGCCGAGAACGGCTTGCCCGCCTTCTCGGCCGCGGCCTGGCCGGCTTCGACTGTCGCGGGGGTCGTACCGAAGGTGAGGGTGAAGGTGGTCATCAGGTAGAACAGCACGTAGGTGGCCAGCATGATGAACGTGCCGAGGATGAGCGGCCACCAGCTGGTCTTGAAGACGCGGGCGAGGGGGAGCTTGGCGACCTCGCCCTTCTCGACCACCTTCTGGAAGGCGGGGGTCTCGATGAGCTTGAAGCGCACGTAGAGGCCGACGGCGACGAGCAGGGCGCTGCCGAGGAACGGGATACGCCAGCCCCAGGCGGCGAAGTCCTCGGCGCTGAGTCCGAGTGACAGCCAGAGGAACACGCCGTTGGCGACGATGAAGCCGATGGGGGCGCCCAGCTGGGGGAACGTGCCGTAGATGGCGCGCTTGCCCTTCGGGGCGTTCTCGGTCGCGAGCAGCGCCGCGCCGCTCCACTCGCCGCCGAGGCCGAGGCCCTGGCAGAAGCGGAGGATGACGAGGAACGTCGGGGCGAGCACGATCCAGCCGTCCGCACTCGCGGTGGGCAGGCATCCGATCAGCACCGTCGCGATACCCATGGTGAGCAGCGAGGCCACGAGCGTGCCCTTGCGGCCGATCCTGTCGCCGAAGTGGCCGAAGATGATCGAGCCGATGGGTCGTGCCACGAACGCGGCGCCGAAGGCGGCGAACGAGCTCAGCAGCGCGGTGGTGTCGTCGGCGTTCGGAAAGAAGAGCTTCGGGAAGACGAGCACGGCCGCTGTGGCATAGACGTAGAAGTCGTAGAACTCGATCGACGTGCCGATGAGGCTGGCGAGGATGACGCGCGAGCGCGGATTGGTCTTGGGCGCGGGCGCTGTTGCGGCCGGGGCTGCGGATGACATGAGCGGGCTTTCGGTGAGTGCGTGGAGACGCGATGACGAGAGCGCATCGGCATGACGCCGGGAGTGGCAACGTTGTTCGTCGGTCCCCACGAGCGTCATCGATGCGAAAAGTGTCGGCGCCGGTTCTGCGCCCCGACAACCATACGCGCGAATCGGGCGCGGCACGCCCCCTGCGGGGGTCATTCCCGCAGCGGCATACGTAAGCGGTTCACCTACAATGGTGCCGAACGCGTCCGACGGTGGCCGTTCAGGATGGACAGCCATGCCCCGCGTCTTCGTCGTCGGTTCCCTCAACATCGACTCGGTCGTCGAGGTCGAGAGACACCCCCGACCTGGCGAAACGCTCATGGGCGGCGACGTGGCCACCTTCTTCGGAGGAAAGGGAGCGAACCAGGCCGTAGCAGCCGCGGCGGCGGGCGCACAGGTCCTCTTCATCGGTCGTGTCGGCGACGACGCGGGCGGGCACGACTACATCGCGCGGCTCCGCGCTCGCGGGATCGACGCGAGCGGGGTCGCGGTGACAGAGGGCTCGACCACCGGGCATGCGATGATCGCCCTCGACGCGCAGGCCGAGAACACCATCATCGTGTCGCCGGGCGCCAACGCCCGTCTCACCACCGATGACCTTCGTCCCCTCGAGTCCGTCGAACCGGGCGACGTGCTTCTCGCGCCCCTGGAGTCCGACCTCGAGGTGATCGCCGAGGCGGCGCGCATGGCGCACTCGCGTGGCGCCAGGGTGGTGCTCAATCTCGCTCCGTTCGCGGAGATCCCCGTCGAGATCCTCGCGCTCGCCGACCCGGTGGTCGTGAACGAGCACGAGGCGCAGCAGCTCGAGAGCTCCGGGGTGTCGCCCGAGTCGCTGCTGGTCACGCTCGGCTCGGCCGGCTCGCGCTGGGGCTCCATCGAGGTCGCCGCCGCCCGGGTCGATCGCGTGGTCGACACCACGGGCGCGGGCGACAGCTACTGCGGCACGCTGGCCGCGGGCCTCGCGGCCGGCCTGGATGCGCGCGCCGCCATGCAGGCCGCGAGTGACGCGGCGGGTCGCGCCGTCGAGTGGGTCGGCGCGCAGCCCGACTGACGGCTCAGCGGCGTTCCAGCATGATCTTGCGGATCGCCTGGGCGGTCGCGAGGGCGGCCTCGGCAGCCTCGGCCCCCTTGTCCTCCTTCGAGTCGGGCAGCCCTGCACGGTCGAGTCCCTGCTTCTCGTCGTCGAGCGTGAGAACGCCGAAGCCGATCGGCTTGCCCGTCTGGATGCTCACGTGGGTGAGGCCGGAGGTCGCGGCATCCGACACGTACTCGAAGTGCGGCGTGCCGCCGCGGATGATCACGCCGAGCGCCACGACGGCGTCTGCTCCTGCCTCGAGCGCGGCCTTCGCGACCACGGGCAGTTCGAAGCTGCCCGGAACCCGCACCTCGCTGACCTCGGCGCCTGACGCGTCGAGAACCCGGTGCGCGCCGGCGAGGAGGCCGTTCGTGATGGTCTCGTGCCAGAGGCCGGCGACGATCGTGATCTTCAGGCCGTCGCCGTCGGTGTTGAGAGTGGGGGATCCTGCACCGCTCATGATGTGGGCCTTTCGTCGGGGGTTGTGGGGGAGAGCTGGTCGCGAGTGACCCACTCGGGAATGACATGGCCCATGCGCGACGCCTTCGCGGTGAGGTACCCGGCGTTCGCCGCGTCAACGCCGACGATGAGGGGCACCCGTTCGGCGACGGTCACGCCGTGCTGCTCGAGCTGGCTCACCTTATCCGGGTTGTTCGTGAGCAGCCGAACCGATCGGATGCCGAGATCGGCCAGGATGGCGACCGCGGCCCCGTAGTCGCGGGCGTCGGCGGGAAGCCCGAGAGCGAGGTTGGCGTCGAGGGTGTCGAGGCCGTCCTCCTGCAGTCGATAGGCCCGGAGCTTGTTCAGCAGACCGATGCCCCGCCCCTCGTGGCCGCGGAGGTAGATGACCACGCCGCCCGTGGCGTGCACCTGGTCGAGGGCCTCCTGCAGCTGGGGGCCGCATTCGCACTTGAGCGACCCGAACGCCTCGCCGGTCAGGCACTCCGAGTGCACGCGCACGACGGCGGCGGCGGATGCGGGATCGCCCGAGACGAGGGCCAGGTGCTCGTAGCCGGTGACGGTGTCGTGGTAGGCCCTGATCCTGAAGTCTCCGTGCACGGTCGGAACCGTGGTCTCGACCTCGAAGGTCACGCGCAGCGGCTCGCTCGCGACCTCGGGAGCCGTGACGATGGCCTCGGGCGGTGTTCCGGCGAGCCGGGCCGCCGCATCCACGCCGTCGAGGTAGTCGATGAGAGCAGCGATCGTGGTGACGGGCAGCCCGGCTTCCGCCCCGAGCTCGAGCAGGCCGGGCAGGCGCATCATCTCGCCGTCGTCGGCGACGATCTCGCCGATCACGCCCACCGGCGTGAGGCCGGCCAGCGTCAGCAGGTCGACGGTCGCCTCGGTGTGGCCCGGTCGCACGCGCACTCCGCCAGAGACGGCACGCACCGGCAGCACGTGGCCTGGCCGGATGAAGCTCTGCGGGGTCGACGTCGGGTCGGCGAGGCGACGGAACGTCTCCGCCCTGTCGGTGGCGCTGATCCCCGTCGTGATGCCCGACGACGCGTCGACCGTGACCGTGTAGTCGGTGCGCAACGAATCCTCGTTGCGCTCGACCATGCGCGGAAGCCCCAGTCTGTCGCTCGTCTCCGCCGTCATCGGTGCGCACAGGAACCCGGAGGTGTGCCGCACCATCCAGGCGATCCACTCGGGAGACGCATGCTCGGCGGCCAGGATCGCGTCGCCCTCGTTCTCGCGGTTCTCCGCGTCGGCCACGATCACGGGTCGACCCTGGCGGAGGGCGTCGAGGACCTCGGTCATCGGCGAGAGAGAAGTCGGTGAAGACGGCGTGGCGGTCATGAGCGGGCTCCGAACGAGAGGAGGCGTTCCACGTGCCGGGCGAGGATGTCGGTCTCGATGTTGACCCGGTCGCCCGGCGAGAGCGTTCCCAGGGTCGTGGCCGACAGGGTCTCGGGAATGAGCGACACCTCGAACCAGTCGCCCTCGTCGTCGTGTCCGACGGCCGAGACGGTGAGCGAGACGCCGGAGACCGCGATCGATCCCTTGTCGACGACGAGACGGGCGTTCTCGCGCGAGAGGCGGAACCGGAGCACGCTCCATGCGTCGCCGGGGGAGACCGAGAGAACGGTCGCCGTGCCGTCGATGTGCCCCTGCACGATATGGCCGCCGAGCCTGTCTCCCACCAGTGCCGCGCGCTCGAGGTTCACCTCGGAACCCTCCACGAGCGAGCCGATGGTCGACATGGCCAACGTCTGCGCCATCACGTCGGCGGTGAAGGTGTCGTCGACGCGATCGACGACGGTCAGACAGACGCCGCTGACCGAGATGGAGTCCCCGTGGCGGGCGTCGGAGACGGACAGGGGGCCGCGGACGGTCAGGCGCAGTGCGTCGCTCGAGGCGACGACCGCCGTGATCGTTCCGCGTTCTTCGATGATTCCGGTGAACATGTCAGTCGTCTTCCTTCGGTGTGGCGGAGTCTGTGCGGGCGGAGTCCGCCTCGGGGGAGTTCTGGGGGCGGGCGACGAGCAGCACGTCGTCGCCGAGTCGCTCGACGTGGGTGAAACTCATGCGGCGCTGCTCGGAGATGGTGTGCACCCCGATGTCGGTCACCGCGGTCGCGGGTCCGCCCAGCAGCGCGGGCGCGACGTAGACGAGCACCTCGTCTGCGAGACCCGCGGCGAGAAAAGCGCTCGCGAGGGTCGGGCCGCCCTCGACGAACACATGGCGCACGTGGCGCTCGGCGAGCGAGGCGAGAAGCCCCGGCAGGTCGCGATGCGGGTACTCGATGACGCCGGCCGGATGCGCGAGGACGCGCGATTCGCGCGGCACCGCACGGCGTCCGACGATCACGGGGATCGGCTGCTCGGGCAGCTCACGGCCTTCGGCGTCACGCGCCGTCAGGCCGGGGTCGTCGGCAAGCACGGTGCCGGTGCCGACCGCGATGACGCCCGCCTCGGCGCGCCGCCGATGCACATCGGCTCGGGCGGCAGGTCCCGTGATCCACTGGCTGGTGCCGTCGGCCGCGGCCGCGCGGCCGTCGAGACTGGATGCCCATTTGACGGTCACGAAGGACGTGCCGCGTCGCATCGCGGTGAGCCAGGGCAGGATGTTCTCGGTGGCCTCGGCGCCGAGGAGTCCCTCGTCGACGTCGATGCCGGCGTCGCGGAGGCGCTGGCCGCCCCCGGCCGATGAGACGCCCGGATCTGCGACGGCGTAGACGACCCGGCCGATACCGGCCGCGATGAGCGCCTCGCTGCACGGGCCGGTGGTGCCGGTGTGGTTGCACGGCTCGAGCGTCACCACCGCTGTCGCGCCGTGGGCGAGCGAGCGGTCGGCCAGGGCGTCGAGCGCGGCGACCTCGGCGTGCGCCGTGCCCTGCCCGCGATGCCAGCCTTCGGCGATCACCAGGCCCGACGCATCCAGAATCACGCAGCCGACCCGGGGATTCGCACCGTTGGCCGGGCCGCGCCGCGACAGCTCGATCGCACGGCGCATCGCGTCGGCTTCGTGTCGCTGCCTGGTCATCCGGTCTCCGTCTGGTCGACGCATTCCGGGGCCCCGTCGCGTGATCGACGAGTTCGCCGCCCGACAAAGTCGCGCGTGCGCGATCGTTCGGGTGGCGCGTGCATCCTCTCATCCGGACTTTGGAGGCCACCAGCTCGCCTCGTTACCGTCGGTCCTGGAGTTCCACCAGGTCAACCGCAGAGTGTTCGCTCCCCCAGAGGAGAGCGCGTCGACTGCGGCTCGCGGACTATCACCGCCGGTTCGGAATTCCACCGACCCCGGAGCACGTAGTGCTTGTTACGCGACCTGCCTTCGCAGGAAGGTCACTTACTACTTATACCCCCAACGCCGGGGCGCCGCGAATATTCCATGTCGCCGCGTGACGAGCCGAAGCGATCGGTGAGTCCCCAGGTGGTGACCTTGAGCAGTGCCTCGACCACGATCGCCGAGCTCATCTTGGAGCTGCCCTCGACCCGTTCGACGAAGGTGATGGGGAACTCGCGCACGTCGCCCCCGGTCTTCTCGACGAGCCAGGCCATCTCGATCTGGAAGCAGTAGCCCTGGCTGGCGACGCTTCCGAGGTCGATCTGCCGGAGCGTGTCGATGCGGAAGCCGCGGAAGCCCGAGGTGATGTCGTGCAGTTTCGAGCGCAGCAGGATGCGCGCGTACGCCGTTCCTCCGCGGGAGATGAGGCGGCGGTACAGGGGCCAGTTGCGGGTCTTGCCTCCGGCGATCCACCGGGCGCCGATGGAGAGGTCGGCGCCGCCCTCGAGCTGCGCGATCATGAGCGGCAGCTCCTCGGGCTGGTGCGAGCCGTCGGCATCCATCTCGATGATGAAGTCGACATCGTGATCCTCTGCCCACCGGAATCCGGCGATGTACGCGGCTCCCAGCCCGTTCTTCTCCGTGCGATGCATCACGCTCACCCGGTCGTCGCGGGCGGCGATCTCATCGGCGAGACGACCGGTGCCGTCGGGGCTGTTGTCGTCGACGACGAGGATGCGTGTGGTCGGCACGGCGCGCAGGGTGCGCTCGACCGCGTCGGACAGTGCGTGCAACTCGTTGTACGTCGGAATGACGACGAGGGTGGATGACATGGGGTGCCTCTCTCACGAGAACGATACGGCAGCCGATCTCGACTGGAGCAGTCGTCACTCTAGATGGCGCCACCGCCCGGATCGCTGGGTGTTCGCTGGTGGTCTGTCGAGTGTTTCGGAGCGACGGGGAGATTAGATGGCTCGGAGGTTGATTCTGTGTGAACGTCAAGGCAAGCCTTAGCTCCCTCACAGTAACGCCGGCGGGGTAATTGCTAGCCTCGAAGAGTTCGACAGCGCCGTTGATCCGCCCCACCTTCACTTCGCGTTTGGAACATCCATGGCATCGATCGACCCGCTCGGCCTCGTGCCATCCCGCTATCGTCGAATCGTGCGCGAGCTCGTTCAGTTCGGCATGGTCGGCGGTGTCGGCTTCGTCGTTCAGGTCTCGGTATTCAACCTCCTCCGCTCCACCGTCTTCTCGCCTACAGAGGTGCACAGCGGTCCGATCCTCGCCATGCTCGTCTCGACGTTGCTCGCGATCGTCGTGAACTGGCTCGGCAACCGCTACTGGACCTTCCGGTCGAAGCGGCAGACACGCATCCTGCGCGAGAGCGTCGAGTTCTTCGCGGTCAGCGTCGTGGGCATGATGATCGGCCTGGGGTGCCTCTGGTTCTCGCACTACGTACTCGGGTTCCGCAGCGTGTTCGCCGACAACCTGTCGGGCAACATGATCGGTCTCGTGCTCGGCGCCGCCTTCCGCTTCGTGCTCTATCGCTTCTGGGTATTCAACGCCAACCGTTCGCTCGAGACGGTCACGGTCACGGCTCCCGTGACGGTCGCGGCCGACAGGGCCACCCCGACCTCCTGAGTCTGGTTCATCCGCACGGCCCGCGCGCGAGCGATCGCGTCCGCGCGCCATCGTTCGCGTCCGCACGCGAGCTTTCATACTCGCGCGAAAGATCACGCTTTGTAACGGTGGCACACCGGTTGACCAATTCCGTGTAGGGTGGGGCCGTTCGACCGCACATGCTTTCACAGGAGATGGCAACGATGACCGCACGGCTTGAGGAAAAGATCGCACTCGTCACGGGTGCCGGATCGGGGATCGGCCGGAGTGTGGCCGAGAGCTTCGCGCGCGAGGGCGCAAAGGTCGTTTTCTCCGACCGCGACCTCGCTGCGGCCCAGTCGGCCGCGTCGGCCTGGCCCACGGCCATTGCCGTCGAGCTCGACATCTCAGACGAGGCGAGCGTCGCCGCAGCGTTCGCCGATCTGGATGCCTCGGGTTCGGCACCCGACGTCGTCGTCGCGAACGCGGGCGTACAGCTCTTCGGTCACGACGCGAAGATCGCCGACCTCGACCTCGACGTGTGGAAGCGCACGATCGACATCAACCTCACGGGCACCTTCCTCACCGTCAAGCACGCGGTGCGATCGATGCTCGGCCGCGGTGGATCGATCATCCTCACCGGCAGTCCGACCGGACTCAACGGCGAGGGCCAGGACTTCACCGCCTACAGCTCGTCGAAGGCGGGTATCCACGGCCTCGGTCGTACCGTCGCGGCGGCCTACGCGGCCGACGGCATCCGGGTCAACACGGTCGTGCCGGGATATACCGAGACACCGCTCGTCACAGCCATCTCGGGCGATGAGGCGGCCAGGGCCGCGATCGTGTCCCGCATTCCTCTCGGTCGTGCCGGCACGGCATCCGACGTCGAGGGCATCATGATCTACCTCGCCAGCGACGAGTCCAGCTTCGCCACGGGCGCGCTCTTCCGCGTCGACGGCGGAATGACGACGCTCTAGCCGCTCAAGCTCCGCGGTCGACCATGCTCACCTCTCCTCCAGCCGATCTGCTCCGCGCCGACGAGCTGACGACGACTCGTATTCGGCGCGGTCCCTGGCAGGTCGAGCTCCGCGCTGGCGAGCTCGACGACATCCGACACGCGGGCAGGCCGGTGCTGCGCAGCGTGCGCGTCGTCGTGCGAGACCGCGACTGGAGAACCCTGCGCTCGAGCGTCGAACGTATCGAGGGCTCCGAAGGGGGCGGGCGGCTCCTACTCCACGGAAGCGCGGAGCAGGGCGACGCTCTCGTGCGCTGGCGCCTCACGGTGGAAACGAGCGACGAGACCCTCACCGTGGCCGTGCGTGCCGAGGCCGCGTCCGACTTGATGCGCAACAGGCTCGGCCTGATCGTTCTGCACTCGCCCGAGCTCGCCGGCCGGGAACTGACGGTGGAGCATCCCGACAGCGGGTCGACGAACACGGCATTTCCGATCGAGATCTCTCCCCACCAGCCGGCCCTCGACATCCGGGCCCTTTCGTGGACGGGAGGGGGCGCCGGCGACCCCGTGGGATGCCGCCTCGAGCTGAGCGGCGACGTGTTCGAGATGGAGGACCAGCGCAACTGGACCGACGCCTCGTACAAGACGTACTCCACCCCGCTGTCGATGCCCTTCCCGGTCGAAGTTCGTGCCGGCGACGTGATCGAGCAGTCGCTCACGCTCTCCTGCTCGCCTGCACCGGCAGGATGGAACGGTGCGGCTGACCACGAGATCGACGACATCGCCGACACCGTGCCGCTCACCCTGATCGCGCGCCTGCCGGGCACGACGATTCCCCGGCTCACGACCATGGCCTCGACGGCGCCCGGGGGGGACGAGAAAGGGCCGCAGGCCCCATGGGCGCGAGAGCTGCTGGTCGAGCTCGACCCGGCCACGCCGAACTGGGGAGCGGCCTTCGAACGGGCCATTCGCGACGCGGGCGATCGACAGCTCGATGTGAGGCTCATCGCCGCCGGTGTCGGCGCGGCCGAGCCCGTCCTCGACGCCCTCGCGGCGCATCCATCGGGCCGCTTCGCGCGCATAGGGCTGTTCGGGGGAGCGGGACACCTGGCCGACACCGACACGTCGCGTGCCCTCGTGGCGGCACTTGACGCCCGTGGTCTCGACGTCCAGGTCGTTGCGGGAACCCGCGCCCACTTCACCGAGCTGAACCGCGGCATCGATCGCCTCGATTCGTGGCGGGGACCGATCGCGTTCAGCATCACGCCGTTCATGCACGACACGTCCGGCCACCAGCTCGTCGAGTCGGTGGCCATGCAGCGGCAGGTGGTGGGGGCGGCTCGGCGGCTCGCTGACGGCCGACCCCTGCACATCGGACCGATCACCCTCGGGGCCCGCTTCAATGCGGTAGCGACCACGCCCGCGCCGCAGGCTCCCGGCTCCGACCTCGAGGCAGGCTACGGCGCTGCGCTGGTGGAGGGTGCGAGCGATCCACGGACGGGCTCGGCATCGCTTGCCGCGTGGCTCGTGGCGAGCGTTGCGGCCTTAGCGGCCCCCACGGTGCTAACCCTCTGCTTCGTCGAGGAGTGGGGCCGGCGTGCGGCGAGCCATCCGCAAGCTGTCCAGGCGCTCACCTGGCTGTCGCAGCTCGAGGGCGCGTCCCTGATCGAGGCGAGCGCGCCGGGGCTCGCCGTGATCGCTGCCGCGCCGAAGGCCGGAGGCCGAATGGTGCTGATCGTCGGCAACCTGAGCGCCGCGCGACGTGCGGTGAGCGTGCCGGGCGAGGCGATTCCCGTGCAGCTCGGTCCCGGCCAGGTCACGCGCATCGAGCTGCGCCCGGGAGCCGGTGCCGGAAACGACCGCCTGGCCGAGGAATAGGCTGGGGGCGTGACCCGTCCCCCTGCCGAGAGCCCCAGACGGGGCGCGTTCGCCAGGCGGATGGTCGAGGCGGGGCTGGCCCCTGCGCGCTACGCCCGAGTGCTGCAGTCCGACGACAGGGCGCCGCTGCTCCAGATCGTGAAGACGGGTGTCGCGGCATCCCTCGCGTGGATCGTGTGCCTCGCGATCCTGCCCGCTCAGCTGCCGGTCTTCGGGGCCATCGCCGCGATCATCGTGGTGCAGCCCAGTGTGAACCAGTCGTTCGCCAAGGCGTTGGAGCGCACCGTCGGCGTCATCGTCGGAGTCGTGATCGCCTACCTGGTCGGGCTGGTGTTCGGACAGTCGACCTGGATCGTGCTGCTCTCGATCGTGCTCGCGCTGCTCACGGGCTGGGCGCTGCGACTGAGTCAGTCGACCACCGTTCAGCTGCCCATCAGCGCCATGCTCGTGCTCACGATCGGAGCGCAGACCCCGGGCTACGCGGGCGGACGCATCATCGAGACGGCTCTGGGCGCGCTGGTCGCCGTGGCCGTGAACCTCGTCGTCGTGCCGCCCGTCAGACTCCAGCCCGCCCACGACGCGGTGGCCGCGCTCGGCAAGGAGACCGCCGCGTGCCTCGACGGCCTCGCACAGCTGCTCGTCGAGCCGTCGACCGCCGCGCAGCGCAATCAGGCCCTCGTCGAGGTGCGCCTGCTCGCGCCGATGCTCGCGAAGGCCCGCGCGGCGGTCACGAGTGCGGAGGAGAGCCTGCGTTTCAACCCGCGACGCCGCACGAACTCCGAGGCTCTCGAACTCGACGACGACCTGCTCGCCATGCTCGGGGTGATCGTCGGCCGGGTGCCCGGCATGGTCAGAGGTCTCGCCGACAACTACGACGAGTCACTGCACACCGAGAGCACCGTCACGGGGCTGGCCGACGAGATGACCCGGGCGGCCCACGACCTGCGCCTGGTGATGCAGGACTCGGACCTCGACGGCGACGAGCCCGAGCCGCTCACGAGCGAGGTGCCCGCCCTGACAGCGCCGCTCCGGGTAATCACTCCGAGCCCGACCCACTGGATTCTGATCGGCTCGCTCATCGAAGACCTGCGCCGCGTTCACGAGGTGATCGTGGAGGCGGGGCGGAGCGTCAGACCCTGACGCTCCGCCTCACGGTTCAACTGGAGCGCGGCAGGAAGCCGACCTTCTCGTAGACGTCGGCGAGGGTGGCCGCTGCCACCTCGTTCGCGCGGTCGGCATTCGCGGCAAGGATGCGGTCGAGCTCTGCCGGGTCTGCCAGCAGCTCGAGGGTGCGCTCGCGAACCGGACCGAGGGTCGATTCGACCACCTCGACCAGAGCCTTCTTCAGGTCTCCGTATCCGCGTCCCGCGAAGTCCTCCTCGAGCGACGAGATGGGCACGTCGCCGAGCACCGAGAAGATGGTGAGCAGGTTGGCGACCCCGGGCTTGGCCTCGCGGTCGTACACGACCCGGCCATCGGCATCCGTCACGGCCCGCATGATCTTCTTCGCCGTGGTCTTGGCGTCGTCGAGCAGCCACACGATGCCGGCCGGCGACTCCGAGGACTTCGACATCTTCGACTGCGGGTTCTGCAGGTCGAAGATCTTGGCCGTCTCCTTGAGGATGTAGGGCTCGGGGATGCGGAAGGTCTCGCCGAAGCGCGCGTTGAAGCGGGTCGCGAGGTCACGGGTCAGTTCGATGTGCTGTCGCTGGTCCTCTCCGACCGGAACCTCGGCGGCCTGGTACAGCAGGATGTCGCCGGCCTGCAGGATCGGATACGTGAACAGTCCGACCGACGCCGCATCGGAGCCCTGCTTGGCCGCCTTGTCCTTGAACTGGGTCATGCGGCTCGCCTCGCCGAAACCGGTGAGGGTGTTGAGCACCCACGCCAGCTGGGCGTGCGCCGGAACCTGCGACTGCACGAAGAGGGTCGACTTCGCCGGATCGATGCCGGCGGCGATGTATTGGGCGGCGGTGAGACGGGTGTTCTCGCGCAGAGTCGCCGGGTCTTGAGGAACCGTGATGGCGTGCAGGTCTGCGATGAAGAAGAACGCGTCGTGGGTCTCCTGCAGGGCTTTCCAGCTCATCAGCGCGCCGATGTAGTTGCCGAGGTGAAGCGATGCGGCCGAGGGCTGCATGCCGGAGAGAAGGCGTGGTTTGGCAGTCATGGGTATGTCGTTCCCTGAGTTGGTGTCGTTCCCTGAGCCTGTCGAAGGGAGGGGGAGTTAGAGTGCGTAGTCGACGACCACCGGAGCGTGATCGCTCCAGCGCTCGGCGTAGCTTGCGGCGCGGTCGACCGAATAGTTCGTGACCGTGGCCGCCAGGTCGGGCGTGGCGAGCTGGTAGTCGATGCGCCAACCCGTGTTGTTGTCGAACGCCTGGCCGCGGGCCGACCACCACGTGTAGGGACCCTCGACCTCTCCGGCGGCGCGCCGGCCGATGTCGACGAAGCCGAAGCCCGCGCCCGCGTTGTAGTCGGGGTCGCCCTCGGCGCCGAGGAAGCGATCGAAGTACGCGCGCTCCTCGGGCAGGAAGCCGGCGCGCTTCACATTGCCCTTCCAGTTCTTGATGTCGAGGGTGCGGTGGCCGACGTTCAGGTCGCCCACGACGACGGCGAGCGGGTTGTGCTCCTTCAGCAGAGGCAGCCTCTCGACCATCGCGTCGAGGAACTTGTACTTCTCGACCTGCTTCGGCGTTCCGGCCTCGCCGGAGTGCACGTAGGTCGACACGACGGTCACGACCTTGTCGCCCACCTCGTAGTCGGCCTCGAGCCAGCGTCCGGCGCTGTCGAAGTCATCGGCGCCGAGCGCAACACGGTGAATGGATGCCTTGTTGCGGCTCGCCAAAGCGACACCGGCCCGCCCCTTGGCCGTCGCGGCGTCGTGCAGGATGTCCCACTCGTCGCCGAGCAGGTTCTCGAGGTCGCTCGTGGCCGCCCGCACCTCTTGCAGGGCGAGGATGTCGACCTCCCGCTCGTCGAGCCACGCGCCCATGCCATTGCGGAATGCGGCGCGCACGCCATTGACGTTGACGGATGCGATGCGGAGAGGGGTGCCAGAGTTCGACGAGGACATCCGAATAGTTTAGCGAGGTGTCGGGGTCTCGTCCTTCAGTCTCGACTCCTCGCGCACCGCCGCCTTGAGCTTGCGCGAGAGGCCACGGCGTCGCAGTCCGCGGGCGTCGCGGAGCTCGTCCTCGAGGCGCTGCCGCTCGGCGGCGGCCACCACCACGCGGGCCTCGGCGTGCTTCAGCTCCGCCTCCGCCTCGAGCTGTTCGGGCGAGAGACCGCGAACGTCGAGGCCGACATCGTCGACCCCGACCGAGATCCAGGCGGCGGTGATCAGGATCACCTGGCAGATCAGGTTGAAGAAGATCAGCAGACCGGCGATCACGGCGAACGAGGCGATGAGCGGGTTGTTGCTCGCTCCTCCCAGCAGCAGACCTCCGAGCGCCTTCAGCACGCCCAGGGCCGCCGCCCCGATGAGTGCTCCGCTGATCACGCGGCGGAAGGGGATCCGGATGCCCGTCAGCACTCGATAGAAGACCAGCAGCACGAGCGCGTCCAGGGCGAACGCGATCAGCAGGCCCACGATGCGGGCCACGACTACGGCGAAGCCGGACGTGTTGTCGATGCCGAACAGATCGAACGCCAGACCGATGAGGGTCGTGCTGCCGATGCTGATGCCGGCCGACACCACCAGCACGATGCCGAAACCGAGCGCGAGCCCGGCATCCTTCAGCTTGAGCAGAAGGAAGAAGGTGGTGTCGGGGCCGACCGAGAAGATGCGCCGGATGGCGTCTCGCGCAGACGCGAGCCAGCCGAGGGCCGTGAAGACGAGTCCGACCAGGGCGATGGCACTCGACCAGCTGAGCGCGGGAGTGTTGAGCAGGGCGTCTGCGTCGACGGCGCCGCCGTCTCCGATGAGGCCGGGCACGGCGCTGCTGATCACCGAGATCAGCTCCTCGAGAAGGGGGCGGTTCGACGCCAGGACGAGTCCCGCGATCGAGAATCCCGCCCAGAGCGCGGCGAACACGGCGAAGAGGGCCTGATACGACATGCCCGCGGCCATCAGCGGCCCGCCGTTCGAGGCGTAGTGCTGGAACACCCGCACGGGCTTCAGCTTCATGACCTTCTGCACGAGTGCAGGGATGCCGGTGGCCGGTTTCTCGGTGGAGGTGCTGTTGTCGCTCACCTACCCACCCTATTCAGCCCGAGCACATCCGCGCTCCCACTTGACGCCGACCGCTCCGACATTGCGACGAGCGTGCGAAACGCTCAGTGCTTGAGGGGCAGGCGCTACGGCTTGCCTCGCATGATGGCCTGCTTGACCTCGGCGATGGCCTGGGTCACCTGGATGCCGCGGGGGCACGCCTCGGAGCAGTTGAAGGTGGTGCGGCAGCGCCACACGCCCTCTTTGTCGTTGAGGATGTCGAGGCGCACGTTGGCTCCCTCGTCGCGGCTGTCGAAGATGAAGCGGTGGGCGTTGACGATGGCCGCAGGGCCGAAGTACTGCCCGTCGGTCCAGAAGACCGGGCAGCTCGACGTGCACGCGGCGCAGAGGATGCACTTCGTCGTGTCGTCGAAGCGTGCGCGCTCGGTGGCCGACTGCAGGCGCTCCTTCTCGGGCTTCGACGACGAGATGAGGAACGGCTGCACCTCACGGAACGACGCGAAGAACGGCTCCATGTCGACGACGAGGTCCTTCTCGAGCGGCAGACCCTTGATGGCCTCCACGTAGATGGGCTTCGTGATGTCGAGGTCTTTGATGAGCGTCTTGCAGGCGAGGCGGTTGCGGCCGTTGATGCGCATTGCGTCCGACCCGCAGATGCCGTGGGCGCACGAGCGGCGGAAGGTCAGCGACCCGTCCTGCTCCCACTTGATCTTGTGCAGCGCGTCGAGCACGCGGTCGGTGGGGTACATCTCGACGTCGAAGTCCTGCCACGTGGGCTCTTCGTCGGTGTCGGGGTTGTACCGACGAACGATCAGCGTGACCGTGAAGGTGGGGATGACGTCGTCAGCGGGGGCCGGCGGAGAATCCAGGGTTGCTGTACTCATTTAGTACTTCCTCTCCATGGGCTGGTAGCGGGTCACGACGACCGGCTTCCAGTCGAGTCTGATGTGGTCGCCGGCGTCGGCCGACATGGGGTCGCCCGAGAGGTAGGCCATGGTGTGCTGCATGTGGTTCACGTCGTCGCGGGTCGGGTAGTCCTCGCGCATGTGCGCTCCGCGGCTCTCCTTGCGGTTGCGCGCCGAGTAGACCACGACCTCTGCGAGGTCGAGCAGGAAGCCGAGTTCGACGGCCTCGAGCAGGTCGGTGTTGAACCGCTTGCCCTTGTCTTGAACGAGGATGTTCTTGTAGCGCTCGCGCAGGTTGTGGATGACCTCGGTCACCTCGGTCAGGCTCTCTTCAGTTCTGAAGACCTGGGCGTTGCGGTCCATCGACTCCTGCAGCTCACGGCGGATGACCGCGATGCGCTCGGTGCCGTTGGAGTTGCGCGCGTTCTCGATGAGTTCGCGCACCCCGGCCGCGGGGTCGTCGGGCAGCTCGACCCAGGGCGCCGTCTGCACGTACTCGGCTGCGGCGTTTCCGGCGCGCTTGCCGAACACGTTGATGTCGAGCAGGGAGTTGGTTCCGAGGCGGTTGGAGCCGTGCACCGAGACGCACGCGCACTCGCCGGCGGCGTAGAGGCCGGGAACGACCGTGGTGTTGTCGGAGAGCACCTCGGCCTGGATGTTGGTGGGGATGCCGCCCATCGCGTAGTGCGCGGTGGGGAGCACGGGCACCGGCTCGGTGTAGGGCTCGACACCCAGGTAGGTGCGCGCGAACTCGGTGATGTCGGGCAGCTTGGCGTCGATGACCGCGGGGTCGAGGTGAGTGATGTCGAGGTAGACGTAGTCCTTGTGTGGACCGGCGCCGCGACCCTCGCGGATCTCGAGAGCCATGCAGCGGGCGACGATGTCACGGGGAGCAAGGTCTTTGATCGTGGGGGCGTAGCGCTCCATGAACCGCTCGCCTTCGCTGTTGCGCAGGATCGCGCCCTCGCCGCGGGCGGCCTCGGAGAGCAGGATGCCGAGCCCGGCCAGGCCGGTCGGATGGAACTGGAAGAATTCCATGTCCTCGAGCGGGAGGCCCTTGCGCCAGATGATCCCGACGCCGTCTCCCGTGAGTGTGTGGGCGTTCGAGGTCGTCTTGTAGATCTTGCCGAAACCGCCGGTCGCGAAGATCACGGCCTTCGACTGGAAGACGTGGATCTCGCCGGTGGCCAGCTCGAAGGCGACGACGCCGGCCGGCTTCTGCCCGCCGAAACCGTCGCTGACCATCACGAGGTCGAGCACGTAGTACTCGTTGAAGAAGTTGATGCCGAACTTGACGCAGTTCTGGTACAGCGTCTGCAGGATCATGTGGCCCGTGCGGTCGGCCGCGTAGCAGGCGCGACGAACGGGCGCCTTGCCGTGGTCGCGGGTGTGCCCGCCGAAACGACGCTGGTCGATCTTGCCCTCGGGCGTGCGGTTGAAGGGCAGACCCATGTTCTCGAGGTCGATGACCGCGTCGATGGCCTCCTTCGCGAGGATCTCCGCGGCATCCTGGTCGACCAGGTAGTCGCCGCCCTTGACGGTGTCGAAGGTGTGCCACTCCCAGCTGTCCTCCTCGACGTTCGCGAGGGCGGCGGCCATGCCGCCCTGCGCCGCGCCGGTGTGGCTGCGGGTCGGGTAGAGCTTGGAGATGACTGCCGTCTTCGCCTTGGGCCCGGCCTCGATGGCCGCCCGCATTCCGGCGCCGCCGGCGCCCACGATGACGATGTCGAACTGGTGGTAGTGAACTCCGTCGACGACGGATCCGTCTGCGTATTCGGTCATAGCGGTCGCCGTCAGCTCGCCGAGCAGAACGAGGCGAGGAGATCGGCGGGTGCGCCGGCGGGGCAGGGGTCGAACGTGAAGATCACAAGAGTTCCGAGCGTTATGAGGACGATGACAGAGAAGAGCAGGGCGCCCTTGAGGATGCCCCGGGTGGTGCGGTGCGATGCGTAGTCGTTGACGAGCGTGCGCATGCCGTTGGCGCCGTGGATCATGGCGAGCCAGAGCATGAGGCAGTCCCAGACCTGCCAGAACGGGTTCGACCACTTGCCGCCGACGAAGGCGAAGTCGATCGCCTTGATGCCGTCGCCGAGAACGAGGTTCACGATGAGGTGGCCGAAGATGAGCACGACGAGCACGAGGCCCGAGGCGCGCATGTACATCCAGCCCCACTTCTCCCAGTTGATGCCGCGCGATCGCGGGGCGCGGGAGTACGGGCTGCGGGGAGCGTCGATCGTGGTCGCCATGATCAACCCACCTCGCTGAAGACGTTGATCAGGTGGCGCGGAACGAATCCGGCCATCGTCACGACCCAGAGGCCGATGACGACGTAGAACATCACCTTCTGGTACTTCGGACCCTTGGTCCAGAAGTCGATGAGGATGATGCGGATTCCGTTGTAGGCGTGGAACGCGATGGCGCCGACGAGCGCCGTCTCGCCGAGGCCCATGATCGGGTTCTTGTACGTGCTCATCACGGCGTTGTACGCCTCGGGGGCGACGCGCACCAGCGCGGTGTCGAGAATGTGCACGAGGAGGAAGAAGAAGATGGCGATGCCCGTGATGCGGTGAAGCACCCATGACCACATTCCCTCTCGCCCGCGGTACAGAGTGCCCTGAGGCCTCTTGCCCGTGGGTGCCAGGGATCCTGGCGCATGGGTTCCTGTCTCGGTTCTGGACACGAACAACCCTCCTTGGTTGAGTAAGCCGTGCTGGAGATGGCTCGTCGCGGTCGTGCCGGTCTACTCGTGCAGGTGGTTCAGGATCGGGCGAAGGCGAAGATGGTCTCCAGTTTATAAGTTCTCACCGGTCGTGCTTGTTAGGTATCCCTAAGCCGCTTCGCCGCTTACACTGCCTCGCCGACCGGAACCGGCCGTCGTGCAGCGATAACCGCCGAGTAGTGGCCGAGAAGCTCGGTGCAGACGGAATTCCACGTCGTCGCCCGCACGGCGCGGCGTCCGGACTCTCCCATGCGCAGGCGCAGGTCGGTCGAGACGACGAGGTCCTCCACCAGGGTGCGCATGCTCGTGTCTCCCGACCGCGCGTCGGGATCGAAGAGGTACCCGTCGCTCCCGTCGTGCACCAGGTCGACGGGGCCGCCGGCGCGCGGGGCCACCACGGGCAGACCGGCGGCATGAGCCTCCTGGATGGTCTGCCCGAACGTCTCCTCGGTGCCGGTGTGCACGAAGACATCGAAGCTCGCGTAGGCGACCGCGAGGTCGTGTCCGCCCTTCCTGCCCAGCCAGGTCACGGGCATCCCGCGCAGCAGCCGCCCCACCGACGGCGTCGAGGGGCCGTCGCCGACGATGGCCAGCGAGATGCCGTCGATGCCGCGCAGCTGGTCGAAGCGCTCGAGCTGCTTCTCGGGAGCGACGCGGCCGACGTAGCCGAGAACGACCTCGCCGTTCGGCGACAGCCGGGTGTGCAGGTCGACGGCATCCGGATGCGTGCGCAACCGCGGGTGGTATCGCTCGGTATCGACGCCGCGGCCCCACCGGGCCAGTCGGGTGACGCCGGCGGCGACGAGGTCGTGCTCCGAGCTCGACGAGGGCACGAGCGTGAGATCGGCGGCCTCGTGGATCCACCGAACGAACCGCCAGGCCAGGGCGGCGGCCTTGCCGAGGTGGTTGCGCTTGGCGTAACCGGCGACGTCGGTCTGGAAGATGGCGACGCTCGGCACGCCTATGCGGTTCGCCGCGGCGATCGCCTGCGCGCCGAGGAGGAACGGCGACGCGGCGTGCAGCACGTCGGGGCCGAACGCGCTGAGCACCTTCTGCACCTGGGGATGGGGGAGTCCGACGGGGAACTGCCGGTAGGCCACCGCCGGCACCGCGTGGATCGTGAACCCCCGGTAGCTCGAGGGCGTGTTCCGGGCGGCCGGGGCGATGAGGATGGCCTCGTGCCCGGCGTCGGCGAGGAAGTCGAGCACCTTGCAGACGCTGTTGGTGACGCCGTTGACCGTGGGCAGAAAGCTCTCCGTGACGACGGCGACTCTCATGGACTGCTCCCGTCGGCCCGGGGATGCACCGGGCACGTTCTGAACGCTACGAGCGGAGTGTGGCGGACGGGTTAATGACGGGTGGCGGCCAGGTGAGCATTCGTTCAATCGCGAGCGACGCCGGATGGGTAGGGTGGGGCCATGGCTGAGAACTCTGCGATGGACCGTTTCTACAGCGTCATTCCGGCCGGAGGAATCGGCTCGAGACTCTGGCCGCTCTCGCGCGCCGACGCGCCCAAGTTCTTGCACGACCTCAGCGGCTCGGGTCGCAGCCTCCTGCGCGACACGTGGGAGCGGCTCGCTCCCATCTCGGGCGAGCAGCGGGTGATGGTGGTCACAGGCCGCGCCCACCGCGCCGCCGTCGAGAAGCAGATTCCCGAGCTCGCGGACATCAACGTGGTCCTCGAGAGCGAGCCGCGCGAGTCGTCCGCGGCCATCGGACTCGCCGCCGCCATCCTTCAGCAGCGCGAACCGGGGGTCATCATCGGCTCCTTCGCCGCCGACCACGTGATCACCCAGACCGAGGCGTTCCGCGACACGGTGGTGCAGGCGGTGAACGCGGCCGACGCCGGCTACATCGTGACCATCGGCATCACGCCGACAGAGCCCTCGGTGGGGTTCGGCTACATCCTCACCGGAGACGCCCTCGACCTGCCCGGGGCCCCGACCGCGATGGTCGCCCAGCGCTTCGTCGAGAAGCCCGACCTCGAGACGGCCAAGAAGTACCTGAAGAGCAAGAAGTACCTCTGGAACGGCGGCATGTTCATCGCCCGCGCTGACAAGCTGCTCGAACAGCTGGGCAAGGCCGAACCCGAGCTGCTCGCCGGTCTGCTCGAGCTGGCCGAGGCCTGGGACACTCCGCGTCGCGGGGCCGTCGTCGACCAGGTCTGGCCCAAGCTCAAGAAGATCGCCATCGACTACACCGTGGCCGAGCCGGCAGCACTCGACGGCACGCTCGCGGTCGTTCCGGGCGACTTCAGCTGGGACGACGTGGGCGACTTCGCCTCGATCGCCAAGCTGCACTCCACCGGTCGCGGCTCGGAGCTCGCGATCCTCGGCAAGAACGCCCGCGTGCTGTCCGATTCGTCGAGCGGCGTTGTGGTCTCGCAGAGCGGCCGCGTGATCAGCCTCATCGGCGTGAAGGACATCGTCGTCGTCGATACACCGGATGCGCTGCTCGTCACGACCAGCGAGCATGCCCAGCGGGTCAAGTCGGTCGTCGACGCCCTGCGCCTCGGCGGCTCGGGCGACGTCCTCTGACCCCACCGTTCCCTGAGCCCCGCTCCCGTTCCCTGAGCTTGTCGAAGGCAGCAGGTCGAAGGGCCCCTTCGACAAGCTCAGGGAACGCGCGTGCGACTAGTCTTTTGGCTATGTCGACCTCAACTGTCCTGCGCTCCGTCGTCGTTCTCGCCGCTTCGGCCCTGGTGCTGGCCGGATGCGCTCCGGCGCCCGAGACGACCGAGACGGCCAGCGACTACTGCGCGCGCATGGTCACCAACTCCGGCGGTCTCGAGGACCGCTCGTTCAACCAGTCGAGCTGGGAGGGCCTCGAGAAGGCCAAGACCGATCTCTCGATCGACGCCGAGGTCATCGTGTCGACGAACGAGACCGACCTGGCGCCGAACGTGACCCAGGCCGTCGACAGCGGATGCCAGTTCGTGCTCACGGTCGGTTACGAGCTCGCCGACGCGACCTCGGCCGAGGCGAAGGCCAACCCCGACGTGCACTTCGCCATCGTCGACGAGCAGGTCGACGGCGAGAACATCAAGCCGATCGTCTTCGACACGGCGCAGGCGGCCTTCCTCGCCGGCTACCTGGCCGCGGGAACGAGCGCGACGGGCAAGGTCGCCACGTTCGGCGGCGGAAACCAGCCTCCCGTGACCCTGTTCATGGACGGATTCGTCGACGGCGTCGCCCAGTACAACGCGGTGCACGGCACGGCGGTCCAGGCTCTCGGCTGGAACAAGGACGCCCAGGACGGCGTGTTCACGGGCGACTTCGAGGACATCAACAAGGGCAAGGTCACGACGCAGGCCTTCATCGACCAGGGCGCCGACGTCATCCTCCCGGTCGCGGGCCAGGTCGGAGAGGGCGCGGCGGCCGCCGCCCTCGAGAACCCGAACGTGTCGATCATCTGGGTCGACAACGACGGCTACGAGACCCTGCCCTCGTCGTACAAGCCCATCGTGCTGACCAGCGTGCTCAAGAACACCGGTGACGCCGTCGTGCAGATCGTGGGCGACGACCTCGACGGCACGTTCGACAACACGCCGTTCGTGGGAACGCTCGAGAACGGGGGAGTGGCTCTGGCTCCGTATCACGACAAGGCTGCGGCGGTCTCGGCCGATCTGCAGGCCGAGCTCGATGGGCTGAAGAACGACATCGTCTCGGGCGCGCTCGAGGTCACCAGCCCCAGCACGCCGTAGTCTTTCGGGGCTTTTCTCCGGTGAACATTTCGGGGTTGTTTCGGCGCGAACGCGTCTTTGTAACGACTGGGCCGCGATGCCGTCCGCGGGCCGCAAGCCGCGCGTCACATTAGGTAACGTGAGAGACCACACAGCCCTGCGCTCCGCATCTGAAGCGGGGCAATCCTTGGAGGACACCTTGAGCAAGACCATTCGCCGTGCCGCCATGGGTGGCATCGCCACCCTCGGCTTCGCCGCTCTCCTCGCCGGTTGCGCATCCGCGCCGGCAGAAACCGATTCGACCGACTCCGCCGACGCCAAGGCCCTGCCCTGCATGGTCTCCGACGCCGGTGGATTCGACGACAAGTCGTTCAACCAGGCGGGCTTCGAGGGCCTCAACGAGGCCGCCAAGTCGCTCGGCGTCGAGCCGGTGACCGTCGAGTCGAACTCCGAGACCGACTTCGCGCCCAACATCTCGAGCCTCGTCGACCAGGGCTGCTCGCTCATCGTGACCGTCGGCTTCGCGCTCGCCGATGCGACCTCCGCCGCGGCCGAGGCCAACAGCGACGTCGAGTTCGCGATCATCGACGACGCGAGCATCGATGCAGACAACGTCAAGCCGATCACGTTCGACACCGCCGGCGCCGCATTCCTCGCGGGCTACGCGGCCGCCGACTACTCCAAGTCGGGCATCGTCGCGACCTGGGGCGGCATGAACTTCCCCACCGTCACGATCTTCATGGACGGCTTCGCCCAGGGCGTCAAGTACTACAACGAGCAGAAGTCGAAGGACGTCAAGGTTCTGGGTTACGACCTCGCTAACCCCGACTCCGCGACCTTCACCGGTGGCTTCGAGGCCAACGACGTCGCGAAGACGACCGCTCAGAACTTCATCGACCAGGGCGCAGACATCCTGCTCCCCGTCGGCGGACCGATCTACCAGAGCGCCGGCGTCGCCATCCAGGAGTCCGGTAAGGACATCGCACTCGTCGGCGTCGACTCCGACCTCTACGAGAGCGACCCCACCTACAAGGACCTCTACCTGACGTCGATCCTCAAGGGCATCAAGACGGCCACCAACGCGGTCGTCACCGACGCCGCCGCCGGCAGCTTCAGCAACGAGCCCTACGTCGGAACGCTCGAGAACGACGGAGTCGGCATGGCGCCGTTCCACGACTTCGAGTCGAAGGTCAACTCCTCGCTCCAGGGCGAGATCGACGACATCAAGGCGAAGATCATCTCGGGCGACATCACCGTCACCTCGTACCTGAGCGAGTAGTCGCACCCAGTTCCACCCGCGTGAGATCGGGGGGCCAGCCACGGCTGGTCCCCCGACCACGTTAAGTCCCCTCTTCACGCATCGACCGGATGGGTAGATTGTCCCTATGAAGCTCGAACTCCGCGGCATCACGAAGCGCTTCGGCGCCCTCACGGCCAACGACCACATCGACCTCACGATCGAACCGGGGGAGATCCACTGTCTCCTCGGCGAGAACGGCGCGGGCAAGTCCACCCTGATGAACGTGCTCTACGGCCTCTACAAGGCAGAAGAGGGCGAGATCCTGCTCGACGACGTCGTGCAGCACTTCGCCGGTCCCGGAGATGCCATGGCCGCGGGCATCGGCATGGTGCACCAGCACTTCATGCTCATCCCCGTGTTCACCGTCGCAGAGAATGTGATGCTCGGCCACGAGAAGACGAATGCCGCCGGCGTGCTCGACCTCGGTGCCGCGCGCGAGAAGGTGCGCGAGATCAGCGAGAGGTTCGGCTTCCACGTCGATCCGGATGCGCTGGTCGACGATCTTCCGGTCGGTGTGCAGCAGCGGGTCGAGATCATCAAGGCCCTGTCGCGTGACGCGAAGGTGCTCGTGTTCGACGAGCCCACAGCCGTGCTCACCCCGCAGGAGACCGACGAGCTCATGACGATCATGAGACAGCTCAAGGCTGCCGGCACATCCATCGTCTTCATCACCCACAAACTGCGCGAGGTGCGCGAAGTCGCCGACCGCATCACGGTCATCCGGCTCGGCAAGGTCGTCGGCGAGGCGTCGCCCACGGCGACGAACGCCGAGCTGGCCTCACTCATGGTCGGCCGGGCCGTCGAGCTCACCGTGCACAAAGACCCCGCCCAGCCCGGCGCCGACGCGTTCGTCGTCTCCAACCTCTCGGTCATCGACCCCCACGGCCAGCTCGTCGTGAACAACGTCAGCTTCGACGTGCGGGCGGGCGAGATCCTCGCGATCGCCGGGGTGCAGGGCAATGGCCAGACCGAGCTCACCGAGGCGATCATGGGCCTCCAGTCACGCGTGCGCGGAGAGATCACCCTCGACGGCAAGTCGATCCGCGGGCTCTCGGTGAAGCAGGTGCTGGCATCCGGCATCGGCTTCGTACCCGAGGACCGCAAGGAGGACGGACTCGTCGGGGAGTTCACCATCGCCGAGAACCTCATGCTCGACCGCAGCGACGGACCGCCGTTCGTCAAGGCGGGCACCCTTCAGCTCAACTACCTCAACGAGTTCGCCGAGCAGAAGTCGAAGGAGTTCGACGTGCGCAGCCAGGGCATCACCACGCCCGTCGGCCGCCTCTCCGGCGGAAACCAGCAGAAGGTCGTGCTGGCCCGAGAGCTCAGCCGCGATCTGCGTCTCTTCATGGCCGCGCAGCCCACGCGAGGCATCGATGTCGGCTCGATCGAGTTCGTGCACAAGCGCATCGTCGCCACCCGCGACGCCGGCATTCCCGTGATCGTCGTGTCGACCGAGCTCGACGAGGTCGTCGCCCTCGCAGACCGGATCGCCGTGATGTACCGCGGCACCATCGTGGGCATCGTTCCGGGTGACACGCCCCGCGATGTGCTCGGCCTCATGATGGCCGGCGAAGTCCCCGATTCCGTCACCTCCCCACCCGAAGGAGCGGCAGCGTGAGCCAGCCCACAGTTCCACCCGTCGATTCCGGCCCACCCGTCGCCTCCCCGCCCGCCAAGCCCGACGCATCCACCCCGGAGCCGCGCTGGCACGGCGTGATGCGCGAGATCGTCGGCGGCAGCGCCATGATCTCCGTGCTGGCGGTCGTGCTGGCCATGCTGGCCGGTGGAATCCTGATCGCCCTCACCGACGACAAGGTGTCAGCCGCTGCAGGGTACTTCTTCGCCCGTCCCGGCGACCTGGTCAAGGCCGTCTGGGACTCGGTCTCCGGCGCCTACACGGCGTTGTTCCAGGGCGCCGTCTACAACTTCCGTCGCCCCGGCTTCATCGCCGGTATCAAGCCGTTGACCGAGACGCTCACCTTCGCCACACCGCTGATCGCGGCCGGTCTCGGTGTGGGCCTCGCCTTCCGTGTCGGTCTCTTCAACATCGGTGGCCGCGGCCAGATGCTCATCGCGGCCGCCTGCGCCGGATGGGTCAGCTGGTCGTTCGAGCTCCCCTACGGTCTGCACTTGATCCTGGCGGTCGCGGCCGGAATCATCGGCGGCGCCCTCTGGGGTGGAATCGTCGGTCTGCTGAAGGCCCGCACGGGTGCGCACGAGGTGATCGTCACGATCATGCTCAACTTCGTGGCCCTCTACCTCATCTCGTTCATGCTGAAGACGCCTGGACTCCTTCAGGCTCCCGGCTCGAACAACCCGAAGACGCCGGCGGCGCTGCCGACGGCGGTCTTCCCCGACCTGCTCGGCCCGCAGTTCAACCTGCACTGGGGCTTCATCTTCGTGATCGCGGCCACCGTCTACGTCTGGTACCTGCTCAACCGCTCGAACCTCGGATTCCAGTTCCGGGCGGTGGGCGAGAACCCGAACGCGGCCCGCGTCGCCGGCATCAGCGTGAACAAGATGTACATCTACGCGATGCTGTTCTCGGGTGGCCTCGTCGGTCTCGCCGGCGTCGCACAGGTGCTGGGAACGGTCACCACCGGATTCAGCTCGGGCATCGACGCGGGCATCGGATTCGACGCGATCACCGTGGCGCTGCTCGGCCGGTCGAAGCCCTGGGGCATCTTCTTCGCGGGCATCCTGTTCGGCGCGTTCAAGGCCGGTGGATTCGCGATGCAGGCGTCGGAGGGCATCCCCATCGACATCGTGGTCGTCATCCAGTCGCTCATCGTGCTGTTCATCGCCGCGCCGCCGCTCGTGCGCGCGGTGTTCCGACTTCCGAAGCCCAGCGGCATCAGCCTCAGACGCCCGCGCACCTCCACCGCGGCGGTGACCAAGTGAGCATCGACGACCCCCGCGAAGGACGAGACGCCGTGAACGCAGAACGCCCCATCGTCGACGAGAACGTCAGCCGCACCGAGCTGAAGACGGCCGTCGCGGACGCGCCCCTGCAGCACAACCACCCGGATTCGCTGCCGCCGGCTCTCGAGACCACCGTCGTGAAGAGCTGGAAGGCGCCGATCGCCTTCGGCATCTTCTCGATCATCGCCATCCTGCTCTTCGTGGTCTTCGGCCGCGAGGGCACGAGCGGTTTCCGGCTCTCGACCGACTCCGACTTCTTCCAGATCCCCACGATCCAGGCGCCGACCCGCGCCACGGGCATCGTGCTGACAGTGCTGCTCGTGGCCCTCGCCGCGTACAGCGCGTTTCTCGTCTCGCGCAGCCGACCGGTGCGCCTCTGGGTCACCGTCGTCTTCGCCGTGCTGTTCCTCGTGGGCTTCCTCACCTGGGCATCGGCGGGTGCCACGATCCCGGTTCCCGGCCTGCTGGTCGGTGCGGTCGGCCTGAGCGTGCCGCTCGTGTTCGGTGCCCTCGGAGGAGTCATCTCCGAACGCGTCGGAGTGGTGAACGTGGCGATCGAGGGTCAGCTGCTCGCGGGCGCGTTCGTCTCGGCCATCGTGGCCTCGGTCACGGGCCAGCCCGTTCTCGGCCTCCTCTCCGCGATGGCGGCCGGAGTGCTCGTCTCGTTCGTGCTCGCCGCCTTCTCGATCAAGTACTTCGTCGACCAGGTCATCGTGGGCGTCGTGCTCAACGTGCTCGTCACCGGCCTCACGAGCTTCCTCTACTCGCAGGTTCTGTCGAAGAACACCGAGCTGCTCAACAACAGCGGCACCATCCGCCTGCCGAGGCTTCCCATCCCCGGTCTCAGCGAGATCCCGATTCTCGGGCCGGTGCTGTTCCGGCAGACCATCATCGTCTACATCCTCTACATCGCCGTCGCCGTGGTGTTCTTCGCCCTGTTCAAGACGCGCTGGGGCCTCCGCCTCCGCGCCGTGGGCGAGCACCCGCAGGCGGCCGACACCGTGGGCATCAACGTGGCCCGCACGCGCTTCTGGAACGTCTCGCTCGCCGGGGCGATCGCGGGCCTGGGCGGTGCGTACTTCACCATGGGCTCGGTCGGCTCGTTCAACAAGGAGATGACGGCCGGTGCGGGATTCATCGCCCTGGCCGCGGTGATCTTTGGCCGCTGGGATCCGATCCGCGCGACGCTCGCCGCCCTGCTGTTCGGCTTCGCCTCGAACCTGCAGAGCGTGCTCTCGATCATCGGATCGCCCGTTCCCAGCGAGTTCATGCTGATGCTGCCCTACCTGGTCACCATCTTCGCGGTGGCGGGGGTGGTCGGCCGTGTCCGAGGGCCTGCCGCATCCGGTAAACCGTACATAAAGTCTTAGGAGGGCCGACATGACCGACACCGAACAGGCATCCGGCACCGAGCAGGCATCCGCAATCGACTGGGGCGTGCTGCGGGCAGAGGCGCTCGTGGCGATGGCCAAGGCCTACGTGCCCTACTCGAAGTTCCCCGTCGGGGTGGCCGCACTCGTCGACGACGGCCGTGTCATCTCGGGGTGCAACGTCGAGAACGCCAGCTACGGCCTCACGCTCTGCGCCGAGTGCGCCCTCGTGTCGTCGCTGCATATGACGGGTGGCGGGCACCTGGTGGCCTTTACCTGTGTCGACGGCGACGGCAACGCCCTGATGCCCTGCGGCCGCTGCCGCCAGCTGCTCTACGAGCACTCGGCTCCCGGCATGCTCCTGCAGACCGTCTCGGGCATCCGCACGATCGACGAGGTGCTTCCGGATGCCTTCGGCCCGCGAACACTGCAGGCCTACGTCGAGACGCACTAACACCCCCTCCGTTCCCTGAGCGTGTCGAAGGGAACAACCAGAAAGGCTCCACCCCGTGTCTGAATCCTTCGACGCCGTCGACCTCATCCGCACCAAGCGCGATCACAAGACTCTGAGCACCGCCGAGATCGATTGGCTGGTCGACGCCTACACCCGTGGGTTCGTGGGCAATGAGCAGATGGCCGCCCTGGCCATGGCCATCGTGCTCAACGGCATGGAGCGTCGGGAGATCCGCGACCTCACCCTCGCCATGATCGCCTCGGGCGAGCGCATGAGCTTCGAAGGCCTCGGCAAGGTCACGGTCGACAAGCACTCCACGGGCGGGGTGGGCGACAAGATCACCCTGCCGCTCATGCCGCTGGTCGCCTCGTTCGGCGTCGCCGTTCCCCAGCTCTCGGGCCGCGGCCTCGGCCACACCGGTGGAACCCTCGACAAGCTCGAGAGCATCCCGGGCTGGCGCGCCGACCTCACGAACGACGAGATGTTCGCGCAGCTGCGCGACGTCGGCGGGGTCATCTGCGCCGCGGGCTCCGGCCTGGCTCCGGCCGACAAGAAACTCTACGCCCTGCGCGACATCACGGGCACGGTCGAGGCCATCCCGCTGATCGCCTCGAGCATCATGTCGAAGAAGATCGCCGAGGGCACCGATTCGCTCGTGCTCGACGTGAAGTTCGGGTCGGGCGCGTTCATGGTCGACATCGACAAGTCGCGCGAACTCGCCCGCACCATGGTCGACCTCGGCAACGACGCCGGCGTGGCGACCACAGCGCTGCTCACCGACATGAACGTTCCCCTCGGGTTCGCCATCGGCAACGCCAACGAGGTGCGCGAGTCGGTCGAGGTGCTCGCCGGTGGCGGCCCCGCCGACGTGGTCGAGCTCACCATCGCGCTCGCCCGCGAGATGCTGCGTCTCGCCGGCCAGCCCGATGCCGACGTCGAGAAGGCGCTGGCCGACGGCCGTGCCATGGACACCTGGCGTCGAGTAATCGAGGTCCAGGGCGGCGACCCGGATGCGGCCCTGCCGGTCGCGCGGGAGACCCACGTCGTGACCGCCGACCGCGACGGCGTGCTCCTCGCGCAGGAGGCGCTTCCCTTCGGCATCGCCGCGTGGAGGCTCGGAGCCGGTCGGGCCCGCGCCCAGGACCCGGTGCAGCACGCCGCGGGAATCGACCTGCACGCCAAGCCGGGCGACACGGTGACGGCGGGCCAGCCGCTCTTCACACTCTCGGCCGACGAGCCGGAGCGCTTCGAGCGCGCTCTCGAGGCCGTCGAGGGGGCTTGGAGCATCGGCGAGGCCGCCGAGTGGACCCCTCGTGGCCCGCTGGTCGCGGAGCGCATCGAGTAATCGCGCTGATCGAGTACCTGCGAGGCAACGCACTTGTTGCCTCGGCGAAACGTCGCTGTTACACGGGCGGGCTACTCTCGAGAACATGACCGAGATCGCCGCGAGCCGCAGCTTCATGCCGTGGTTCTGCCTGCGTCGCCGAAGCGGCGCGCACAACGTCTCCGTCTACTGCCTGGGCTCATAGCCGCCTCCGTCTCGAGGGAGAGCTCCGTCTCGCATCGGCCGTCTGCCGCCGGGTGAGGCCTGCGCCGCCGCACCCCTCGCATCCGGTCGCCCGCGCGACAACCGCACCGGCGACACCATCGACCCGATCGCTCCGGTCCGTCTGACAGAACCTCCGTCGTGGAGGTCTTCGGCGTGCCCGGAATCACTGGAGACCCATGAAACTCCCGGCCACGAAGACCCTCTGGCGCAATGCGACGCTCATCGCGATGGACGACGCGAACCGCTCCCGACCGTTCCGCGGAGACCTGCTGATCGACGGCGCCCTCATCGCTGCCGTCGGCCCCGATCTCGAGGTGCCGCCGGATGCCCGGGTCATCGACGCGCAGACCCTTCTCATCACGCCCGGATTTGTGAACGCCCACATGCACTCGTGGGAGTCGCTCTTCAGGGGAACGAGCGAGCGCCTGCCGCTCGAGCTGTGGAGCCTCGAGACCTATCCGGTCATCGACGCGGTGCCGGTTCCCGACAGGCTCGTCTACCTGCGCACGCTGGTGGCGGGCATGGATGCGCTGCGCGGCGGCACCACGAGCCTGCTCGACGACGTCGGCGAACTGCCCGTGCAGTCGGCGGAGTCGCTGGCCGCCGTCTTCGACGCGTACGCCGAGCTCGGGATCAGGGCGACCTGCACGGGCGGCATCGCCGACGTCGCGCCGGTCGACCGGCTTCCCTTCGTGGATCGGCTGCTCACGCCCGAGCAGCTGACCGAGGCCCGCGAGGCCGCATCGACCGGGCCGTACGTGGTGGAGAGGTTTTTGCGCTTCTGCCGCGCCGCCTTCGACCGGCACCACGGGCGGGAGTACGGACGCCTGCGCTTCGCGGTCGCCCCCAGCGCGCCGCAGCGCTCCTCCGACGAACTCATGACCGGGTCCGCGGAGCTCGCACAGGAGTACGGGGCCGTTCTGCACATGCACCTGCTCGAGACGAAGCTGCAGGCGATCGTGGGGCAGGAGCGCTACGACGCCACCATCGTCGAGCACCTGGCCGCGCTGGGAATCCTCGACACCCCGAATCTCACGCTCGCGCACGGCATCTGGCTCACCGATAACGACATCGAGCTGCTCGGATCGTCGTCGGCGTCGATCGTGCACAATCCCCTCTCGAACCTCAAACTCGGTTCGGGGGTGCTGCCCTGGCGTCGCCTGCACTCGGAGGACGCGACCGTCGCCCTCGGCACGGACGGCACCGCGAGCAACGATTCGCTTCGCATGCTCGAGGTCGTGAAGCAGGCGGCGCTGCTGCACACCCTCACGGATCCCGACCCCGCCACATGGCCGTCGAGCGACGAGGTCCTGTGGGCTGCGACGCGCGGCGGCGCCCGGGCCACGGGGCTTCCCGACACGGTCGGCGCGCTCGAGCCCGGTCGCGTCGCCGACTTCGTGGTGTTCGACCTCGAGGCGACCACGAGTTTCACCCCCGCGGGCGACACCGCGCGGCAGCTCGTCTTCTCGGAGAACGGATCGTCGATCGCCGAGGTCTGGGTCGACGGTGAGCTGGTGGTGCAGGGCGGCCGGATGACGCGGGTCGACGAGGCGGCGATCCTCGCAGAGTTCCGCGCGTTGGCCGCGGACTACCGCAGAGAGGGCGAGCGGATGCGTGAGGCGAACGCCCGGCTGGTTCCGCTCGTCTCCGAGGTGCATCGGCGGGCATCCCAGACCCCGTGGCCGTTGGAGCAGTCCGACGTCTCCGCTCCAGGCCCCGCTGCCTCAACTCCCACTCCTACTCCCACTCAGCACACCGACTGGAGCACGCCGTGAGAATCGACGATGCCTGCCTCGTGATCAGCGATGTCGACGCGAGCGACGCCTACTACTCTGCGCTGGGCCTCGAGCGGCGCATGCGCAACGTGCGCTTCGCCGACTTCGTGCTCGGTACCGGCCCGCGCCTCGCCATGTGGACGAGGCCGAGCATCGCCGAGACGGTCGGCCCGAGCTATCCGGCGGGAGCCGGTCAGCCCTTCTCGCTCACCCTCGACCTCGAGTCCGAGGCGCTGGAGCGCGCCGGCGAGCGACGCCTGCTCGTCGACCCCGACGGCTTCGTTCTGCGCCTGCGCGACTCGGCCGACGGCATCCGGCGCCTGAGCGAGATCGACCTCACCGTGACAGACCTCGACGCGACCACGGATTTCCTGCTGCTGCTCGGCTTCGAGGTGACCGACCGGGTCGAGGGCGCCCGCGTCTTCTCCGCAGGGGAGGTCACCCTCACGCTCTACGAGGGCGCGACGCACCTGCAGTCGCCGCTCGCCCAGGCGTCGGAGCTCGACCTCGCGCCGTCGACCGGGCACCTGATGCTCGCGATCGAACTCTCCACGGGTGAGCAGGTCGACGAGCTGTACCGCGCGCTGCTCGACCGCGGCCTCGAGGCGAGCGGCCCGCCGGCGGTGTTCGAGTGGGGCGCGCGATCGACGTACTTCCTCGATGCCGACGGCTACATCTGGGAGATCTACGCCTGGGTGGAGACTCCGCGATGACCGGGCAGTCCGACGGCGACCGCGGTCGGGGGCCGCCGCCGCCCAACTGACCTCAGCGACGTGACCCGTCGCATCCACGAACCCCACCCGCCGCATCCGGCTCCCGTTTCGCACCACCCGACACACCGCATTCCTGGAGGATCACCCATGGCTTCATTCACCACCCGTCGCAGCCGCGCCGCCGCCGGCGCAGCCGCCCTTGCGCTCGGCTCGCTGCTTCTCGTCAGCTGCTCGTCGGCCCCCGCCGAATCCGGTTCGACGGATGCGGCGGCAAGCGACTTCCTGCCCTGCATCGTCTCCGACGAGGGCGGTTTCGACGACAAGTCGTTCAACGCGCTCGGCCTGCAGGGCGTGACCGACGCCGCCGACGCGCTCGGCACCGACCACATCAAGGTCGAGTCCGCATCCGAGGGCGACTACGCGCCGAACATCCAGAACCTGGTCGACCAGGGCTGCACCGTGGTCGTCGCGGCAGGCTACCTGCTGGCCGCGGCCACCGAGGAGTCGGCGAAGGCCAACCCCGACGTCGACTTCATCATCATCGACGACAACTCGATCGACCTGCCGAACGTGAAGGGGATCCTCTTCGACACCTCGCAGTCGGGCTACCTCGTGGGCTACGCGGCCGCGAGCTACTCGAAGTCGGGCATGGTCGGCACCTTCGGTGGGGCCCAGATCCCGCCCGTGACGCTGTACATGGACGGCTTCGCGCTGGGCGTGGCCCGGTACAACGAGGACAAGGGCACCGACGTGAAGGTGCTCGGTTGGGACTTCGACACGCAGGAGGGCTCGTTCACGGGCAACTTCACCGACATCAACGCCGCCAAGGTCCTCTCGGAGGGCCTTATCCAGCAGGGCGCCGATGTGATCCTGCCCGTGGGCGGACCGATCTACCAGGGAACGGCCGAGGCCATCCGCGACTCCTCGGCGCCGGTCGCCCTGCTGGGCGTCGACACCGACATGTACACCAGCGCGCCGGAGTACGCCGACCTGTTCCTCACCTCGATCGCCCGCGACATGCCGCTGTCGATCGCGACCGTGATCGAGGACACCGAGGCCGGCGACTTCTCGAAGGAGACGTACATCGGAACCCTCGCCAACGGGGGAGTGGCGATCTCGCCGTTCCACGACTACGAGTCGAAGGTCGACCCGGCGCTCGCCGACGAGATCGAGGCCCTGCGGGTGCAGATCGTCGACGGCGGCATCACCGTCGACAGCCCGTCGGTTCCGTAGCGCGCCGTTCCCTCGTTCCCTGAGCCTGTCGAAGGGCAGTCCTGTCCACCGTTCCCTGAGCCTGTCGAAGGGCAGTCCTGCCCGCCGTTCCCTGAGCCTGTCGAAGGGGGCAGGCTCAGGGAACCCCACCCATCCCCACCTCTCCCACCGAAAGGACCCACCCCATGAGGCCGACCATCATCATCACCGATCCCGGCCAGGAGCAGGCCGCGGCCCTCATGGCGATCCTCGCGGCACCCGAGGAGTTCGACGTGCTCGGCATCGTCGCGGGGGCGGGCAACACGACGCTCGACCACACGGTGCGCAACATCCTGCAGGTGGTCGAGCTCACCGGGCGCACGGGCATCCGGGTCTACCGCGGGGCGCCACGCCCCCTCGTGCGCGAGCTCGTCACGGCGGCGCACGTGCACGGGGCCACGGGCATGGACGGTTACGACCTGCCCCGGCCACGTCTCGAGGCCGAAGATGAAGCGGGTGTCGCGGCGATCATCCGGATGCTGCGGGCCGCGCCGCCCGAATCGGTGACGGTCCTGCAGATGTGCAACATGACGACGCTCGCGGTGGCCCTGATCGAGGCGCCCGACATCGCCGCGGCGATCAAGCAGATCGTCATGATGGCGGGCGCCTACTTCGAGGTCGGCAACATCACGCCCACGGCGGAGTTCAACATCTACGTCGACCCGCACGCGGCCGATGTCGTGCTCTCGTCGGGCATCCCCATCGCCATGCTTCCGCTCGACGTGACGCATCAGCTGCGCAACACCCGCGAGAGGCTCGACCGCTTCGCGGCCCTCGGAAACCGCTGCGGCCAGGTCATCGAGCGCCTGCTCACGTTCTCGGAGACGTTCGATCTCGAGAAGTACGGCTGGGAGGGGGCGCCCCTGCACGGGCCTGTCGTTCCGGTGTACTGCCTGTATCCGGAGCTCTTCTCGGGTCGCCTCATCAACGCCCGGGTGGAGATCTCGAGCGAGCTCACCATGGGCATGCTCGCGGCCGACTGGTGGCAGATCACGGAGCTGCCGCGCAACATCACCTATCTGCGCGACGTCGACGCCGACGCGTTCTACGACCGCCTGCTGGCTCTCATCGCGCGCCTGCCGTGAGCTCAGCGCGTGGGCTCTCCGATGCGGCGCAGGGCGTCTTCGATCAGGGCCCAGAACTTCTCGGTGTCGAGGTCGACCGCCACCTGGGTGGTGCAGTCGTCGGGTGCGGGGGAGCGGAAGTCGGCCACGGTCATGCCGAGCGTCAGCGTGCCCGTGAGCTCCACGTCGAGCGGCGTCTTGCGCACGGTCATGACGCTCGGGTCGATCACGTACGCCACCGCGCACGGGTCGTGCACCGGCGGATGGACGAAGCCCTGCGCCTCGAGGTACGTGGTCGCGAAGAAGTCGAGCAGCTCGCCCACGAAGCGAGAGGGAGTCGTGTCGATGGCCTCGATGCGCGCCCGGACCTCGGGAGTGGCCAGTGCCTGGTGCGTGAGGTCGAGGCCGACCATGGTCAGCGGCCATGACTCGTTGAACACGATGTGCGCCGCCTCGGGGTCGATGATGATGTTGAACTCCGCCGTCGCCGACCAGTTTCCGACGTGGAAGCCGCCGCCCATAAGAACGACCTCGCGAACGCGAGGCACGATGCGCGGCTCCTTGCGCGCGGCGAGGGCGATGTTGGTGAGGCCGCCGGTCGGCACCAGCGTGACCTCGCCGGGCTCGCTCGCCATGATCGTGTCGATGATCAGGTCGACCGCGTGGCGGCCGTCGAGTTCACGGCTCGAGGTGGGCAGCACGGGCCCGTCCATGCCGGATTCGCCGTGGATGTCGGCGGCCACCTCGATGGTGCGCACGAGCGGTCGCGGGCATCCGGCCGCGAAGGGCACACCGACGATGCCGGCGATCTCTGCGACGGCAAGAGCGTTGCGGGTGACCTTCTCGAGGGTCTGGTTGCCGACGACCGTCGTCACCGCGAGAAGGTCGATCTCGGGGTTGCCGTGCGCGAGCAGAATGGCGATCGCGTCGTCGTGACCGGGGTCGCAGTCGAGAATGATCTTGCGCGGCATGCACAACTCCTTCGGGTCAATATCTGAATCATATATGAAAGTCACATTCATATATGCAACACTGGCTGCTATGACAGACCTCATCGAATCCGCGGCCTCCCGAGTCGAGTGGATCAGCTCGCGCATGCGCCTGCTCGCGGCGGTGCGCCGCCAGTTCGCCGAGACGAGGCCCTTCGAGGGGCACCGCATCGGCATGTCTCTGCACATCGAGCCGAAGACGGCCGTTCTTCTCGAGACCCTCGCGGCCGGCGGCGCCGAGATCGTCGGCACCGGAAACCACGGATCCACGCAGGACGACGTGGTTGTCTACCTGCGCAACCAGGGCATGACCCTCTTCGGTCGCCGCGACGACACGCTCGAGCAGCACCACGCGAACGTGGCCGCCGTGCTCGACGCGAGCCCCGACATCCTGCTCGACAACGGCGCCGACCTGGCGGCGGGAATCGTGGCCCGCGGCGCGGGAGCCTCGCTTATCGGCGGCACGGAGGAGACGACATCCGGCGGCGACAGGTTGCGCGATGAGCTTCTCGGGCGGGTTCCGTTCCCGGTCATCGTGATCAATGACAGCCTGCTGAAGCAGCTGGGCGAGAACAAGCACGCGGTCGGCCAGTCCGTCGTCGAGAGCTTCATGCGCATCACGAACCTCATGATTCCCGGCCGCCGCTTCGTGGTCGTCGGCTACGGCTGGTGCGGCCGCGGAGTCGCCCAGTACCTGCGCGCGCTCGGCGGCAAGGTGGCCGTTGCCGAGGTCGACGAGCTGAAGGCGTTCGAGGCGGCCCTCGACGGGTTCCGGGTCGACACGGCAGACGGCCTGGCCGAGTGGGGAGAGGTGTTCATCACGGCGACCGGCCGCGCGAACGTGCTCACGATGTCGGCGATCGAGCGCATGTCAGACGGCGCGATCCTCGCGAACTGCGGTCACTTTCCATGGGAGATCGACACGGCGTCGCTGCGCACCGCGGCCACCACGACCCGGGCGATCGACGACACGATCGAGCGCATCGACCTGCCGAACGGCCGGCACGTGATTCTGATCGCCGGCGGGCGCATGTTCAACCTCGCGGGCACCGCTCCGAAGGGCAACTCCCTCGACTCGATGGATCTCGGCTTCCTGCTGCAGGTGCTGTCGCTCGAGCGGGTCGCGACCGGCGCGAGCACCCTGGTCACGGGCGCCCAGCCCGTGCCCGACGACCTCGAGCGCGAGATCGCGCGTCGGATGGTCGCCGCCATGGGCGCGAGCCTGTAGCCGTGCCCGCCGAGGCTGCTGTGCCTGCCGTGCCTGCGCCTGCGCCTGCGCCCGTCGAACCGCACTATGCGGCGCCCGCGCTCGACAAAGGACTCGACATCCTCGAACTCCTCGCCTCCACGAGCGGAGGCCTCAGCCAGGCCCAGGTCGCCGCAGGCGTCGGGCGCAGCGTCAGCCAGATCTTCCGGGTGCTCAGCACCCTCGAGCGCCGCGGCTACGTGCACCGGGACCCGCAGTCGGGGCTCTACGTGCTGTCGTTGCGGCTGTTCGATCTCGCCCACCGTCACGATCCCCTGCGCGGCCTGCTGCAGGCATCCGCCGGCCCGATGCGGGCGCTCGCCGACGCGACCGAGCAGTCGTGCAGCCTCAGCGTCGAAGACGCGGGTCTCTCCCGGGTCGTGGCCCAGGTCGAGAGTCCCGGCGACTTCGGATTCCGCGTGCGGGTGGGTGCGCTGTTCCCGCTGGTCGAGTCCGCGACCGGCGAGGTGCTCAGGGCTTTTCGAGACTCGGTTCCGGATGCGCGAGACGCCGATCTCGGTGCCGTTCGCGCGGCGGGTCACGTCGAGCGCGGTGACGAGCTGCATGCCGGCGTGATCGACGTCGTCTTCCCCGTGCTGAGGCCCGATGGCAGTGCCGTCGCTGCGCTGACGGTTCCCTACGTCGCGACGAGGGTGAGCGTGAGCAGCGTCGACGAGGTGGTGCGACTCGCCCGCGACACCGCTTCGCAGATCGCCGCCAGCCTGTTCCCGGCATCGACGCCCTAGGCTGATCCTCATGAACGATTCACGAGAGCAGTACACGCTCGCCAACGGCCGAACGAGCATCAATGCTCTCCCCAAGGTGTCCCTCCACGACCACCTCGACGGCGGCCTCCGCCCCTCCACGATCATCGAGCTCGCCGACTCGATCGGCTTCGAGGTGCCGGCCTCCGACGCCGCTGCTCTCGGCGAATGGTTCGAGGATTCGGCCGACTCGGGATCGCTCGTCGACTACCTCGCGACGTTCGACGTGACGGTCGGGGTCATGCAGACAGAAGAGGGCCTCAGCCGCGTCGCCCGCGAGTTCGTCCAGGACCTGGCTGCCGACGGTGTCGTCTACGGCGAGGTGCGCTGGGCTCCCGAGCAGCACGTGTCGAAGGGCCTCACCCTCGACCAGACCGTCGAGGCCGTGCAGCGGGGAATCGAGCAGGGCATCGACGACGCGCGCAACGACGGCAAGTCGGTTCGAGTTGGCCAGCTGGTCACTGCGATGCGTCACGCCGACCGGGGTCTCGAGATCGCCGAGCTCGCCGTTCGTCACCGCGACCGTGGCGTCGTCGGATTCGACATCGCCGGAGCCGAGCTCGGGTTCCCCGCAGGCAACCACCGCGCGGCGTTCGACTACCTCGCGCAGAACTACTTCCCCGTCACCGTGCACGCGGGCGAGGCCGACGGCCTCGACAGCATCCGAGGCGCCCTCTTCGATGGCCGCGCACTCCGGCTCGGCCACGGCGTGCGCCTGGCCGAAGACATCCGCATCGAGTCGAGCGACGACGAGAACACCTTCGTCACCATAGGCAGCCTCGCGCAGTGGGTCAAAGACAGGGAGATCGCCCTCGAGCTCTCGCCATCGTCGAACCTGCAGACCGGCGCCATCACCGCGTGGGGCGACGAGCTGGAGGACCACCCGTTCGACCTGCTCTACCAGCTGGGCTTCACCGTGACCGTCAACACCGACAACCGCCTGATGAGCAACACCTCGCTCAGCCGGGAGCTCTCGCTGCTGTCCGACGCCTTCGGTTACGACCTCGAAGACTTCGAGGTGTTCCAGCTCAACGCTGCGAACGCCTCGTTCCTGCCGCTCGACGAGCGTCAAGACCTCGCCGACACGATCATCGCGGGCTTCCAGAACGCCTAGCCATGCGCCTCGATGAACTGCCCGATGACGTCATCGAGCTGCGGGCGCGTGCGGGGGATTGGCGGCAGGCTGTACGCCTCGCCGGCGATGCCCTCGTTGCCGGCGGCGTGGTGACGGATGCCTACACCGAGCGCATGGTGCAGGTCGTCGAGGAGTTCGGCGCGTACATCGTGATCGCGCCCGGTCTGGCGCTCGCGCACGCGCGGCCCGGGCCCGACGTTCTGCACGACGGGCTCGCGGTCGTGACGCTCGACGAGCCCGTCGCGTTCGGGCATCCGCACAACGACCCCGTCGAGGTCGTGCTGGCGCTCGCGGTCACGAGCACCGAGGGCCACGTCACCGTTCTGGCGGAGCTCGCCAACGCGTTCAACGATCCCACCGCGACTCGGGCCGTCGCGCGGGCGACGACTCCCGATGCGGTGCGCGCGGTGCTGACTCGAACTCAATCCGAGTCCTAGTGGCCACGCTAAGATTGATCCCATGAAGATCATCGCCTTCTGCGGCGCAGGCATCGGCACTTCGGCCATTCTGAAGGTGAACGCCGAACGGGCCCTCGCCCGACTCGGGATCGACGCTCAGATCGAGGCCACAGACATCGCCGGGCTCGCCGTGGCCGCCGAAGACGCGCAGGTCATCCTGGCTTCTCCCGAGCTCGTCAAATTCATCGGCAAGACGTATGCCGACGTGGTCGTCATCGAGAACTACTTCGACCTCGACGAGCTCACCCGCAAGCTGGAGATCGCGCTCGGCTGATCGCGTGGGCGCCTGGGGGCGCTGTGCCCTGCGCGCCGGTCGAGTAGCGCTCGCGAGGAACGAGCAGCGCGTATCGAGACCACCCGCGCTTAGAGCCACCCGTTCCCTGAGCCTGTCGTTCCCTGAGCTTGTCGAAGGGCCGCCCGTTCCCTGAGCCTGTCGAAGGGCCACTCAAGGCGCCCTCATCCTCTCCTCCACAGCCCCCGTTCTGGCCAAGTTATCCACACCCATATCCCCTGATCAAGCATCGAATGCCTCTGCCGACCCAATGTCGGTGGCTACTGTTTGACTTCTCGTATGGACCTCCTCGACGCATCCCTCGGCGATATCGCCATGCGTCTTCGTGAGCTCCTCGACGAGAACCGCGCAGCCGTGAACACCGGTGCCGGGTCGGGCGCCGATCCCGGTGANACGACGCATCCCTCGGCGATATCGCCATGCGTCTTCGTGAGCTCCTCGACGAGAACCGCGCAGCCGTGAACACCGGTGCCGGGTCGGGCGCCGATCCCGGTGAGGCCCTACTCGAGGCGGCCCACGCCTGGGAGGCCATCGGTCGAGCCGGCGATGCGGCCCGCACCTGGGTCGCTGCCGAGATAGCGAACGAGTCCCGCCGCGAACTCGACACCGCAGGGCTCGCCTACCGTCACGGGTTCCCGTCAGCGCGAAAGCTCCTCGCCGCGACCACGAACATCTCGGAGCGCACCGCGTCGACCCGCATCAGTCTGGGCCAGCGGCTGCGGTCGTCGGTGTCGTTGTCGGGAACCCCGAACCCGAGTTTCTTCCCGGTCGTGGAGGATGCGTTCTTCGCCGGCCGTGTCGGTGTCGATACGGCCGCGGTGATCTGTCGCACCTTGTCCGAGGTGGTGAACCGCACCGGCTGGTCGGATGCCACCGACCAGGCCGAACGACACCTGATCGCCGCCGCGATCGCCACCGTCGCCGACCCCGCCGCCGCATCCGACCCCGATACCGACGCAGCATCCGACCTCGATACCGACGCCGATGCGGGCGTCGATGAGGGCGGCGGCGCAGGCGATGGGGACGCGTTCTTGCGGGCGCCGAGGCGGTACACCGTCGAGGAGATCGGCCGGCTCGCGATCCGGATCCGGGAACACCTCGACCCCGACGGTGCCGAACCCCGAGATGCCGTGAAGCAGTCTTTGCGGGGGTTCAGCTACCCCAAAATTGGAGCAGACGGCATGGCCCGCGGCAGGTACGCGCTCCCACCGCTGCAACTGGGTGTGTTCCTCGCAGCGGTCGACTCGATCCTCAGCCCGCGCGCGTCCGACGCACCGAACACGGCAGACCCAGGCGCGACCGGTCCCGACCCTGCCGSTCCCGACCCTGCCGGTCCCGACCCTGCCGGTCCCGACCCTGCCGGTCCCGACCMTGCCGCTCCCCGCCTCGCCGGGGATAAGGTCGGCGGTCCGCGGGCGATCAACGACGCTTCGCTGCACGAAACCGCGCGACGAGGTGACACCACAGACGAGCACGCCATCGTCGACGCTCGCACGGCCGAGCAGAAGCTCCTCGACGCGGTCATGACCCTCCTCGAGCTGGCCGCCACATCGCCGACCGTGTCGCTGCTGAACGGTGCGGCGCCGACCGTGAACGTTCACGTCACCCTCGACGACCTCGAATCCGGGCGCGGGGCCGCGTGGATCGACGGCAGCACCGAGCCCATCCCCATCAGCACCGTCGACCAGCTTCGCTGCCATGGCGACACGATCACCACCGTCTTCGGTGACCATGGCGAGGTTCTTCATCACGGCAAGACGAAACGTCTGGCCACCCGAACGCAACGGCGAGCACTCGCCGCCCGCGACGGCGGGTGCGTCATTCCCGGCTGCACCGCGCCACCCTCACGATGCCAGGCCCACCATGTGACCCCGTGGGTCAGTGAGGACTATCCGCCCGGAAGGACCGACATCGACAACCTGGCTTTGTTGTGTCCGTTCCACCACTCGACTATCCACACCTCGGCGTGGCAATTGGTGATGGTCCACGGCAAGCCGCATGTCAGACCACCGAGCCGGCAAGACCCGAATCGAACACCCCGGCCCGCCGGACACCAACGAACAGGCAGGCCATGGTGATATCCCGATCGTGCACCTTCGTCGCACAGGACACACGCGAGGCAGAACTCGTGCGGCGGGCGATGTCGCGAGAACTCACGCCCTGCCGCGTGAAGCGTACTCCTCGACCACGACACCCGACTCGAATGAGCGGGTTCTGGCCAAGGCGTACGAGCGGGGCTCGGTGGTGGCATCGCCGAACAAGGGGATGCCGGAGCCGAAGACGATGGGATTGCGTTTCAGGACGATGTGGTCGATCTCCGGCATAAGGGCGCCTGCGAGCTGGCCGCCACCGCACAGCCAGATATCCAGGCCCTCTTCCCGTTTCAGCTCGCGCACAGTGCCGAGGGGATCGTCGGTCAGGACGATCGCCGGATCGACGTCGCGTGGGTGACGGCTTGCGACGACCTGACGCAGATGAGGGTAGGGGCTGGTGATTCCAGCATCGAGCGCCGGTATCAGGGTGTTCCACCCCATGATGACCGTGTCGAATCGAGTCTTCGGCGGCACGATTGTCAGAGCAGCGTGCACGTGCGCGGGCAGCGCATCCGCATACTCGCCGAACACGACTGACGCGTGATCGCCTTCGACGAGGAATGCATCGAACCCGCCGGCCCGGTCGGCAATGTATCCGTCGATGCTGACGGCCACGTAGTAGATGAGTTTTCGCACGGGGTCTCCAATCACGACAACTGTCGTGGTTAAAGTACTACGGGAGTCGTGGTTTGGCTAGCATCATCGATATGGCTCGCAATACAGAACGACGCTCCGCTCTCGCCGACGCCGGAATTCGCGTGCTGGCCGAGCAGGGGGCTCGCGGTCTCACGCACCGTGCCGTCGACGCTGTAGCCGGCACTCCGCGTGGCACCGCATCGAACTACTTCCCGTCCCGCGACGATCTCATCTCCGCATTGGTCGACCGCATAGGAGAGCGACTCATGCCTGATCCGACGCGCATCTCGTCACGTGCCGCTCGGACTCCGGATCGTGACCTCTTCGCCGACTATCTGCGCGATGTCGTGCGGCGACTCAGTACTGACCCGCACGTGCCGCTCGCTCTCTTCGAACTGCGGCTGGAAGCCGCCCGGCGTCCGGCCGTCGCCAAGGCTCTCGGGGCGTGGAGGCAGCGAGCATTCGAGGACGATGTCGTCTTCAACAATGAGTCCGGCCTGCCCGGGGGACGAACCGAGATCGCGCTGTTCCACTACGCCATCGACGGACTGATGCTCGACAATCTCACGGCACCTATCGACAGCGGACTATCTGTCGACGCCACCATAGACGAGTTGGTCGACCGCATTCTTCGGTGATCCCACTGTGCCCCGCGCGTCACAAGTGCGTGCCCTCACAATCTGCTGGGCACAACGATCAGTCCGCGATCAGCCCCCGCACGCCCTCCTCCAGTCGGGAGAGGGCCGCAGTTGCAGCGGCCCGGCGCTCCTCGAGGGACCCGTCGCTCGACTGCGTGTCGAGGTAGACCTTCAGCTTGGGCTCCGTGCCGCTGGGGCGAACCATCACCCGCGATCCGTCGTCGAGGTGGATACGCAGCACATCCGACGACGGAAGTGCGCCGCCGTCGCCCAGAAGGTCGTCGATCGATGACACCCGGATGCCGCCGATCTCGGCGGGCGGCTCGGCCCGCAGCCTCGCCATGACCCGGGTGATCTGCGACAGGTCCGTGACGCGCACCGACACCTGCCCCGAAGCGAACTGACCGAAGCGCATGCTGAACGCGTCGAGCTGGTCGTCGAGCGTCAAGCCTCGCGCAGCGAGCCCGCTGGCCAGATCGAGCAGGGCCACGGCTGCGGAGATGCCGTCCTTATCGCGAACGGTCGAGGGATTCACCAGATATCCGAGCGCCTCCTCGAACCCGAAGACGAGTCCGGGCGCCCGCGACACCCACTTGAAACCGGTGAGGGTCTCGGTGAACTCCAGGCCGTAGTCGGCGGCGACAGCGCGCAAGGCCGGAGACGACACGATCGAGCAGGCGAGTGTGCCCGAGGCAGACTGTTCGTCGTGCGCCGAGGCATCCAGAAGCTCTGCGGCGCGCCAACCGAGGAGCGCGCCGACCTCGTTGCCGGTGAGGGCGCGGAACTCGGCCGGCTGCGACGAATCGCGGATGGCGATGGCGAGACGATCGGCATCGGGGTCGTTCGCGATCACGAGATCTGCATCGACCTCGCGCGCCGTCTGGAACGCCAGGTCGAGCGCGCCCGGTTCCTCGGGATTGGGGAAGGAGACCGTGGGAAATGCGGAATCGGGCTCTATCTGCTGGCGTACCACCGTGGGCTCGTCGAAGCCCGCGGCCCGCAGCACAGACCGGAACGTCTGCCATCCCACGCCGTGCATCGCCGTGTAGACGACCTTCGGTTGCGCGGTCGGGCGGGACGCCAGAGACGCGGTCTGAGCGACGTAGGCCTCGACGACGGACTCGGGGGCGATCTCGTAGCGATCGGAGCGAGGCAACTCGAGCACATGCGCCTCGGAGGCTACGCGCAGGATCTGCGCCGCGATCTCCGCATCCACCGGAGCGACGATCTGTGATCCCTCGTCTGCGCCACCCAGGTAGACCTTGTAGCCGTTGTCGTTCGGCGGATTGTGCGACGCGGTCACCATGACCCCTGCGCTCGCATCGAGGTGCCGCACGGCGAACGCCACGAGAGGTGTCGGCAGCAGGCGGGGCAGCAGGATGGCCCGGATGCCCGCGCCCGCCATGATCTCGGCCGTGTCGGTTGCGAAGACGGCGGAGTTCTTGCGCCCGTCGTATCCGATCACGATGCTGGGCTGCTCGCCATCGGCTGCCCGCACGATCAAGAACGCGGCCAAGCCGGCTGCGGCCTGCGACACCAGCACCCGGTTCATGCGATTCGGCCCGGCGGCGATCTCGCCACGAAGCCCGGCCGTGCCGAACGCGAGACGCGCATCGAAACGATCGTGAAGCTCGGCGAGGGCCCCTGTATCCTGCGACTCGGCGGAGTCGATCAGCGCTGACAGCTCGGCACGCGTCTCGTCATCGGGATCCTGGGCGAGCCACTCGCGAGCCGCATCGAGCAGCTCGACCTCGGTCACAGCTCGCCCACGATGCGGGCGAGGAGCGAGCCGATCCTGCCTTCGGCGTTCTTTCCGGCCTCGATGACCTCTTCGTGGCTCAGCGGCGTCTTCTGGATGCCGGCGGCGAGGTTGGTGATCAACGACATGCCGAGGATCTCCATGCCGGCCTGCCGGGCGGCGATGGCCTCGAGTGCCGTCGACATGCCCACGATGTGGCCGCCGATCGCCTTCGCCATCTGAACCTCGGCCGGGGTCTCGTAGTGCGGCCCGCGGAACTGCACGTAGACACCCTCGTCGAGGTCGGCGTCGACCGTGCGGGCGATGTCGCGCAGCCGAGAGGAGTACAGATCGGTGAGGTCGATGAATGTGGCGCCTTCGAGGGGCGAGTCGGCCGTGAGGTTGATGTGGTCGCTGATGAGGACGGGGGTTCCCGGCGTCCAGGTCTCGCGGATGCCCCCGGCCCCGTTCGTGAGGATCATGGTCGCAGCGCCCGTGGCGGCGGCGGTGCGCACACTGTGCACGACCCTGCGCACGCCGTGGTTCTCGTAGTAGTGGGTACGCGCACCGATGACCAGCGCATGCTTTCCGTTGGGCAGCCGGATCGAGCGGAGTGTGCCGCCGTGCCCGGGAACGGCCGAGGCCGAGAACCCGACGATCTCCGTCGCATCCACCGTGGCGACCGTCTCGCCGAGCAGGTCTGCGGCCCTGCCCCATCCGCTGCCCAGCGTGAGGGCGATGTCATGGCCGGCGACGCCCGTCTTCTCGGCGATCTGGGCGGCCGCCTCGCGGGCGATCTCGAACGGATCGGCGTCGGCGGAATCGAGGGGATTGGGTGTGGTGGTGAGCATTGAACCACCTTAGATTAACGCGGTGTTCACCGGCAGGCGGCGGATGCGCGGGGCGCGGGTTTGGCGGTCACGTGCGCGACACGGGAGAATGGCCGTCATGGTCTATGAGTTCGAGCGCAAGCAGAGAATCGCCGTCCTCGGCGGCGGACCGGGCGGGTACGACGCCGCCATCGCGGGGGCCCAGCTGGGTGCCGATGTCACCCTCATCGAGCGTGTCGGAGTGGGCGGCTCGGCCGTGCTCACCGATGTCGTTCCGTCGAAGACCCTCATCGCCACGGCCGAGGCCACCAATGCCATCGGCGAAGCGGCTGACCTCGGCGTGCAGTTCTTCACCCGCGGCGGCACCGGCAAGCCGGTCCGCCCCGAGATCGCGGTCAACCTGGCCGCCGTGAACAAGCGTCTGCTCGGCCTCGCCCGCCAGCAGTCCGAAGACATGAAGTCCAGCCTCATCCGCTCGGGCGTGCGCATCGTCACCGGCGAGGGACGCCTCGAGGGCGCCAACTCGGTGATCGTGTCGACCTCGAAGGGCGAGGAGGGCACCGACTTCGACGAGATCGAGGCCGACACCATCGTCGTCTCGGTCGGAGCGAGCCCCCGCATCCTCGCATCCGCCGTGCCCGACGGCGAGCGCATCTTCACCTGGACCCAGCTCTACACCCTCAAGACCGTCCCCGAACATCTCATCGTCGTCGGATCGGGCGTCACCGGCGCGGAGTTCGCCTCCGCCTACACGGCGCTCGGCTCCAAGGTCACGCTCATCTCGAGTCGCGACCAGGTTCTGCCGGGTGAAGACGCCGACGCCGCGGCCGTCATCGAGAACGTCTTCAAGCGCAACGGCATGACGGTTCTCTCGAAGTCGCGCGCCGACTCGGTCGTGCGCACCGACAAAGGCGTCGTCGCCACCCTCGCAGACGGCCGAACGGTCGAGGGCAGCCACTGCCTCATGGCCGTCGGATCCATTCCCAACACCGAGGGCATCGGGCTGGCCGAGGCCGGAGTGCAGCTCACCGAGTCCGGGCACATCCGTGTCAACAGGGTCGCCCGCACGTCGATGCCGTCGATCTACGCGGCCGGCGACTGCACGACCTTCCTGCCCCTCGCATCCGTCGCCTCGATGCAGGGCCGCACGGCCGTGTTCCACGCCATGGGCGATGCGGTCAACCCGACCGAGCTGCGCAACGTGTCGTCGAACATCTTCACTCAGCCGCAGATCGCCACGGTCGGCTGGACCCAGCGCCAGATCGAAGAGGGCATCGCCCAGGGCGACATCTACAAGCTGCCCCTGTCGGAGAATCCTCGCGCCAAGATGATGGGCATCAAGGAGGGCTTCGTGAAGCTCTTCGCCCGCACGGGTTCGGGAACCGTCATCGGCGGAGTCGTCGTGGCCCCCAACGCTTCGGAGCTCATCTTTCCGATCGCCCTGGCCGTGGAGCACCGGCTCACGGTCGACGCGGTCTCCCGCGCGTTCAGCGTGTACCCGTCGCTGTCGGGCAGCATCTCGGATGCGGCCCGCGCGATGCACATCGTTCTCTAGCGGGGGTTCCGTTCCCTGAGCCTGTCGAAGGGCCCCGATAGCGGCGGCCCTTCGACAAGCTCAGGGAACGACAAGCTTAGGGAACGGGAGCGCCTAGTCGGTGATCGCGAGCAGAACCGTGCCCGACGACACGGTGGCGCCGACGGCCGCGGAGATCGCGCCGATGGTTCCGTCTTTGTGGGCGGTGATGGGCTGCTCCATCTTCATGGCCTCGAGCACCAGCACGAGGTCGCCCTTGACGACGGTGTCGCCCTCGGCGACGGCGATCTTCACGATGGTGGCCTGCATGGGTGCCTTGACCGAGTCGCCCGTGGCCGTCGAGAAACCGGATGCGGCGCCGCGGCGTTTCGGAGCGGAGCCGGAGGTCGCGGAACGGCCGGGCGACGAGCCGCCGCCGAAGTGCGCGGGCAGGGCGACGGAGACGCGCTTGCCGTCGACCTCGAGCACCACTGTGGTGCGCTCGGCGGCGGGGGCGGTCTCTTCGATCTCGCCCGACCAGGGCTCGATGTCGTTGACGTACTCGGTCTCGATCCAGCGCGTGAAGATGCTGAAGGGCTGGCCGTCGGCCGGAGCGAATGCGGGGTCGCGCACGATGGACCGATGGAACGGCAGGACCGTGGGCAGTCCGAGCACCTCGAACTCGTCGAGGGCGCGGCGCGAGCGCTCGAGCGCGTCTTCGCGTGAGCTGCCGGTGACGATGAGCTTCGCGAGCAGAGAGTCGAACGAGCCCGAGATCACGTCGCCCGCCCGGATTCCCGTGTCGATGCGCACGCCCGGTCCGCCCGGGGCGTTGAACGTGTGGATCGGGCCGGGGCTTGGAAGGAATCCCCGCCCGGCGTCTTCGCCGTTGATGCGGAACTCGAAGGAGTGACCGTGGGGAATCGGGTCGTCGTAGTCGAGCACGCCGCCCTCGGCCAGGCGGAACTGCTCCCGCACCAAGTCGATGCCGGTGACCTCTTCAGACACGGGGTGCTCGACCTGCAGGCGGGTGTTGACCTCGAGGAACGACACCGTTCCGTCGGCCGCGACGAGGAACTCGCAGGTGCCGGCGCCGACGTAGCCGACCTCCTTGAGAATGGCTTTGGATGCGCGATACAGCTCGGCGTTCTGGGCGTCGGTCAGGAACGGGGCCGGGGCCTCCTCGACGAGCTTCTGGTGGCGGCGCTGCAGCGAGCAGTCGCGGGTGGAGACCACGACGACGTTGCCGTGCGCGTCTGCGAGGCACTGGGTCTCGACGTGGCGCGGCTTGTCGAGGTACTTCTCGACGAAGCACTCGCCCCGGCCGAAAGCGGTGATCGCCTCTCGGGTGGCCGACTCGAACTGTTCGACGATCTCATCTTCCGTGTACGCGATCTTGAGTCCGCGTCCGCCGCCGCCGAAGGCCGCCTTGATGGCCACGGGGAGGCCGTGCTCGGCGACAAAGGCGAGAACCTCGTCGGCCCCGTTCACCGGGTCGATGGTGCCGGGGGCGAGCGGGGCGCCGACCTTCTCCGCCACGTGGCGGGCGGAGACCTTGTCTCCGAGCTTCTCGATGGCGGCCGGTGACGGGCCGATCCAGGTGAGCCCGGCATCGATGACGGCCTGCGCGAACTCGGCGTTCTCGGCGAGGAATCCGTACCCCGGGTGAACGGCGTCGGCGCCGCTCCTGCGAGCGATCGAGAGGATCTTGGGAATGACGAGGTAGGTCTCGGCACTGGTCGTGCCCTCGAGCGCATACGCCTCGTCGGCGAGCTGCGCGTGAAGGGCGTCTCGGTCTTGATCTGCGTAGATGGCGACCGACCCGATTCCGGAGTCCTTAGCGGCCCGGATGACCCGGACTGCGATCTCGCCTCTGTTGGCTATGAGTACCTTGGTGATGCGCGGCATAATCCACCCAGCCTATTGGGCCGAGGGCGTGCTCCTTTGGCAGGCGCGAACAAAAAAGCGGCCGAGTCCCTGTGGGAACCTCCATTCCCGTTCCCTGAGCCTGTCGAAGGGAACCGTGCCGAGCGTGCCCTTCGACAAGCTCAGGGAACGGATCGCCTACGCCCGCAGCGACATCCAGTCGATGTCGAGCTCGGCGAGCATGGTGCGCAGCGTCGGCAACGACATGCCGATCACGGTCGAGGGCGCGCCGGTGACCGAGCGGATGAACGGCGCGGCGAGTCCGTCGACCGTGAACGCGCCCGCGACCTGGAGAGGCTCTCCGCTGGCGACGTAGGCGTCGATCTCGGATTCGCTGATGTCCGAGGCGAACTCCACGGAGGCGTGCGCCGTCGCCCCGAGGGCCCGGGCGGCCTCGCCGTTCTTCACCTCGATGATCCAGTGCCCCGAGTGCAGGGTTCCCGTCTTGCCGCGCTGCTCGAGCCACCGCTCGCGCGCGATCTGCGGCTCGTGCGGCTTGCCGTAGATGACGCCGCCGAGTTCGAAGGCCGAATCGCCCCCGAGAATCACACCGTCGATCTCCTCGCCATCCGGCCGCTGCCCGAGAATCGCCTCGGCCTTCAGCCGGGCCAGCAGTGTGACCATCGCCGAGGCATCCAATTCGCCGTTGGAGTCGGTCGCGAGGCGCACGGCGGCCTCCTCGTCGACGTTCGACGGCACGACGACCGGCTCGATTCCGACCTGCCTGAGAAGAGCGAGGCGTGCCGGTGACGTGGATGCGAGGTAGAGGCGCACGAGGAGCACCGCCCTTTCGTGTGGGATGCTCGAAGCATGGCTGACGCGCAGGGAACACAGGTCGAGCTGGAGATTACCAACGTAGCCCACGGAGGAATCTCGGTCGCACGACTCGACGGCCGCGTGGTGTTCGTCACGGACTCTCTTCCCGGCGAGCGCGTGCGGGCCCGCATCACCGACGACGAGCACGCCTCGTTCTGGCGCGCGGAGACGGTGCGCGTGCTCGAGGCGTCGCCGCACCGGGTGCCGCACGTCTGGCAGGCCGCGTCGATCGACCGCGATCCCGACGACAGGGCCGGCGGTGCCGAATTCGGGCACATCGACCTCGCCTGGCAGCGCGAGCTGAAGCGCCAGGTCATCGTCGACTCGCTCAAGCGCTTCGCGGGTCTCGAGCGCGACGTCGAGGTCGAGGCGGTCGACGGCGACGAGGAGCGGGGCGGGCTCGGCTGGCGAACGCGCGTGCGACTGCACGTGGATGCCGATGGTCGCGTCGGACCCTTCGCCGCGCGCTCGCATCGGGTCATCTCCGTCGACGACCTGCCGCTGGCGACGCCCGCCCTCGAGAGCGAGGCCCCGCTCGGCGATCGAATCGACGGGTCGGACTTTCCCGCCGACGGCTGGATCGACCTCGTTGCGCCCTCGCAGGGCACGCCCCGCTTCGTCACCTCGAGCGAGACGCCCGAGAAGTCTCGCGGTTCTCGCACGGCCGCACGACGCGGCCGCAGCATCACCGAGATCGTCGACGGTCGCGAGTTCCGCCTCGACGAGCAGGGGTTCTGGCAGGTGCACCGCGGTGCCGCCTCGACGCTGTCGCGCGCGATCCGCAGCGAGGTGCTCGACGAGCGTCTCGACGCGAGCGCGTTCAACCTCGACCTCTACGGCGGCGTCGGGCTTCTCGCGGCGGCGCTGGGGGAGAAGGTCGGCGCGGGCCTGCGCATCACGAGCGTCGAGGGCAACGAGTTGGCCACCGACTACGCCTCCGAGAACCTCAGCGAGTGGATCGGCGCCAACGCCGAGACGAACCGGGTCGACAGGTACCTGCGCCAGCTCGAGAAGACAGCGCAGGCGGCCGAGCGGGAGCGACTGTCGCGGGCCACGGTCATTCTCGATCCGCCCCGCGCCGGGGCCGGCAAGCAGGTCGTCAACTCCCTGATGGCCCTCGACGTCGCCCAGGTCGTCTATGTGGCGTGCGACCCCGTCGCTTTCGCCCGCGACGCCGGCCAGTTCGAGCGCGGCGGCTACCACCTGCGCTCGCTGCGCGCCTTCGATCTTTTCCCCCACACCCACCACGTCGAGTCGGTGGCGGTGCTCACGAAGGACTGACGCTCCGAGGCCGTCAGGCCCCTTTCCGTTACGATCAGAACCACCCGCAGGGAAGGTCGCCATGTTTCCCCCAGATCCCGCAGCTCCGGCAGATCGATCCGCCGCCGCGCCCGTGCGCGTCGCGATCGTCGACGACCATGAGTCGGTGCTTCTGGGTCTGAAGGCGGCGTGCCTCGAGGCCGGATACGAGGTCGTCGCGGTCGGGCTCACCGTTCCGGACCTCATTCGAGCGTTGGGCAGCAGGCCGTCCGATGTCGTGGTTCTCGACCTCAGTATCGGCGACGGGCTGAGCATCACCCACAACGTCGAGGCCGCGCTCAAGACTGGAGCGTCGGTGCTGGTGCACAGCATCGCCGACCGCACAGCGAGTGTGCGCGAGGCTCTGGCGGCGGGCGCGGCAGGGGTCATCCCGAAGTCCGCGGCGACGAGCACCGTGATAGCCGCGATCGCCACGGTCGCCGGCGGCGGTGTGCTGAACAACCTCGAATGGGCGAGTGCGATCGATGCAGACGCCGAGTTCTCGCGGGCACGGCTCACCGCGAGGGAGCGCGACGTTCTCCACCTCTATGCCGCAGGACTGCCGCTCAAGCTCGTCGCCGTGCAGCTGGGCATCGCGACCCCGACGGCCCGCGAGTATCTCGACCGGGTGCGTGCGAAGTACGTTCAGGTCGGCCGTCCGGCGCCGACGAAGGTCGACCTTCTGAAGCGAGCCGTCGAAGACGGCATCCTGGCTCTCGGCGAGACCCCCGACGGCAGGTGACGACGTGTCCGCATCGGTAGGGCCGGGTCAGACCCGCCCCAGAACATCATTCGGACCGCCGGGCGTTCTGAACCGCATGCGCGGCTCCATCTCGAGATCGCGCATCGAGACGGTGGCGAGCCGGGTCACGGGCATCTTCGGGTTCGTGTTCGCGCTGCAATCCCTGCCCGCGGTCATCGCCGCGCAGAGCTACGTCGGGCCCGCCTGGGCCGTGGCTCTTCCCGTCGTCGTCTTCGCCGGCATCCTCGGGGTGGTCGTGACCAGCATCATCGGTCGGGGAGTGGCCGTCGCCGGCGGAGTGGCGGCCGGCGTGTTCGTGCTGTCTCTCGTACTCTGGCCGGCGGCGGTGCTTCAGCCGAACGAGGTGGCTCCTTCAGAGCCCTGGCTCTGGTACATCATGGTGGTCTCCATGGCGTGCGCCGTGGTGTCGTTCAACATGTGGCTCGCAGGCTGCTACATCGTGGCGGTCTCCCTCATCTACGCGGTCCTGCGCTCCCTCCCCTCCGGAGGCGAGGCGGGCGCGGGTCTCGCCGCCCTCGACGCGCTGTACGTCTTCATCCTCGGCACTGTCAATCTCGTTCTGGTCACGACACTGCGCAGGGCCGCCGATCGAGTCGACAGGGCGCAGCAGGCCGCGATGCTGCGCTACTCGGTCGCCGTCAAGCAGGATGCGATGGAGGCGGAGCGCCTGCATGTCGACGCCCTGGTGCACGACCGAGTGCTCACGACCCTGCTGTCGGCAGCCAAGAGTTCGAGCGCCATGGAGCGGGACCTGGTCGTCGGGATGGCGCGAGACGCGCTGCGGGCGCTCCACTCGTCGGGCGAAGCGGGCGACCCCGGCTTCGAGGTGCCCTTGGGCGAGCTGGCGGAGCGCCTCGCGAATGCGGCGAACGTTCTCTCGCCGGGCTTCGACTACGCCCAGCAGTCCATTACGGGGCAGTCGGTACCGAGCGATGTCGCGGAGGCGGTCTTCTCGGCGGCCGTGCAGGCGATGGTGAACAGCCTGCAGCACGCAGACGGCGCCGAGGCCGCGTCCGTACCGGTGTCGATCGAGCGCACGGTCTCACTGCATCCGCTGCAGGGAGAGGGGTTCACCGTGCAGGTCTCTGACACGGGCGTGGGTTTCGATCCGGCCGCCGTGCCCCAGGAGAGGCTGGGGCTCCGGGTGAGCATCCGCGAGCGGGTCGCCACGGTCGGCGGCGCGGTTCAGGTGCACTCGGTTCCCGGCGGCGGCGCGTCGATCGTGATCGTGTGGCCCGACCCGAACCGTGAGACCACGGCGGAGCATGTGCGCCGCTCGTTCGACCTGCGTGCGGAGGGCACATGATCTCCTCACCTCGGTTCCTCCTCATCGGGCTCGCGGCCCTGTTCTCCACGTATCACCTCGTGCTCGCGCTCTCCTCCCTCTCCGTACCGCGCGAGCCCGGGCCGGTCATCGTCGCCATGATCCTCTACGCGTCGGTCACCGTCATCAGCCTGTGGGCGCCGACGGTGGCTCCGATGCCCGGCTGGAACGCCGCCCTCAACGTGGCCGTCGGCTTCGTGATCACCATGCTGGTGCTCTCGCAGCTCGACCCGAATGCGGCGAACGGCTACGCAACCTGGTTCGTGGCCGCCATCTTCACCCTGCTCGTCATCACGGTCGTGCGCGGGCAGCCGGTCTTCGCGTGGATCGGCGTCGGCGTCACCGTGCTCTCGGTCGCGGCCTGGACCACTCCTCTGGCCCTGACCACCACCGGTGTCATCGGCGGCGCGCTCTGGGTCGCCATCGCGCACGCCCTCTCGGTCGCGCTCGTGCGGGCCGACCAGGATGCGGCCCAGTATGCGCGCGCAGGCATCAAGGCGGCCGAGTGGCAGGCCAACCAGGAGGCGCTCCTCTTCGAGCGCAGGCGTCGTCTCGAGCAGATGGACAAGCTCGCCGCCCCGATGCTGCGCCGGATCGTCGCCTCGGGCGGTGAGCTGAGCGAGCAGGAGCGGCGGGAGTGCCTTCATCTCGAGGCCGCCATCCGCGACGAGATCCGAGGCAGGCTGCTGCTCACCGATGAGGTGCGCGCCGAGGTGATGGCCGCCCGACGCCGGGGAGTGCACGTGACGATGCTCGACGACGGGGGCCTCGACGCGCTGTCGGAGACCGACAGGCTCACGACGCTCGCCGAACTCGTCGACGTGGTCGACGGCATCGAGGCCGATCGGCTGATCATCCGCACGGGAACCGAGGGGTCGGGCACCGCGGTCTCCGTCGTCGGGCTGAAGGACACGGGCGATGACGGAACGGCGGCGGCGCTCGGAGACGACGACGGCGGAGACGAAGTCACCCTGTGGCACGAGATCCGTCGACCCTGACGGCCTGACGGTTGCGCGCGCCACCCAGGTCGCGCAGGTTCACGCGGCAGACGCAGAAGTGGGGCCGACGGTACTCCATCGGCCCCACAGCTACGAATCCGAGTCAGAGCACTAACCCGAATAGTGCCCTGACTCGCCCCCAGTTCATGCCCGCTTACCCTAGATGGCGATGAACTGGCGATGTTCATCCCGAGGGAGAACACCTAGCAGAGCCATCATGACGCGGCGGGCCCACGGGGCACCAGTCGGCATAAATGAGGACACGCGTCGCTACCCTGCGCGACGCCATTCTCCGGGCCCGGGGTGGATGGGCGTGCGCAGGTCGCGGCGCGACTTCTGCCAGCCGCTCGCCGGCGCTGCGGTCGCCGCGGGCGACGTGTCGCCCGCGTTCGCCAGCGCCGCCTGAAGCACGGCCGTCACGGCGGCGATCTCCTCGGCCTCGAGGTTCGGCGTGGTGATGGTGAAGTCGATCGGCTCGGGATCGGCGGCGTGGCGGGGTGTCGATGCAGTCACGCCCTCGAGGCTACAGGAGGACCCCGAGCGGGGGGAGGGCGATGCTGCCGGGCACCGGGCACCGAGCGCGCCTCTAGCGGGCGAACGCGCCGGCGGCGAAGGCTCGCTCGCCCGCTAGCGGCGCGCTCGGCCTCCTTTCTCGTCCTCCAAGGGGCGGATGCGGAAGGCTTCGGGGTGGTTCGGCGGCAGCTGCGGCACTCCCATCTCGAGAAGTCGCTGTGTCAGACGCCGCGGCGAGACCGCGATCGACCAGTCCCATCGACCGAATCCGTCGCTCTGCAGCCGTAGCCAGTCCTCGCGCTGCTTCTCATCCCACAGGGCCTGCTCGGGGCTTCGGCCCCGAAGGAAGCGGGGATCTTCGAACTTGGATCGGCCGTCGACCTCTCCGATCGTTCTGACTCCGCGAAACCAGTGGTCGACGAAGGCGTGCTCGCCATTCGGTCCCCAGAACTCCTTCTGCAGTTCCGGCTCAGGGAATCTGCAGCGGGCCATCGTGACTCGACTCGCCGACTCCGCGACGGACTCCGCCAGGGGCGTCGAGAAGTCGACGACCCGAACCGCCCGGGCCGACCCCCGGAATCGGCCCAGTGTGTGCAGCAGCGTGGCGAGCTCGCCGCGAGTGGTCAGCTCGGTGTGCAGCGCGAAGTCTGCGGCTGCCACAGCGGTCATGAACGGTGCCACAGCGGCCAGGTCGATGACCGTTCTAGCGGCCCCGGTCACGTGGAGGCCGTCTTCGTCGTTATGCCGGCATGTTCGAATCCGACGGCGTGACGTCGAATTCGAGCATGAGACCTGCCGCCTGCCGCCTTCTCGGTGAGCAGGTGAACCTCGGCAGGCCAGGCGCCGATGATCGGCAGGCGCCAGAGCGCTGCTGCCGAGTAGCCCTGGAGAACCACGTCGGACCGTCGACTCTGGCCGATGCCGAAGACACGAGCTCGATAGCGCTCCTCCGAGTTCCAGCGGCTCCAGTCCTGCTCGGTCGCGTAGACGCCGTGATGAACGCGCCTCAGCTCGCCGCGCGCGGCCTTTCTGCGCAGCGCCGAATCGTCTCCGATGAGGAGAGCGCGGTCGCGGACGAAGAGGAGTCGGTCCTCTGGATTGCTTGGTTGCATGGCAGCAGACTGGCGCGCTGACGCGACGATTCATGTGCTCGGCGGCTGCGGTGTGCACGAGCAACGTCTTCCTCACGCGGGGGAGGAGAGGCTCCCGGGGAGCGGCGTACCGTCGAACGCGCCCTCAGCGGGCGAGCGCGCCGGCGGCGACGGCGCGCTCGCCCGCTGAGGGCGCGCTCGGCGAGCAGGCAGATCGCGTCAAGCCCTCCCGTGCTGACGACGGGTCGCCGTAGCGTCGAATACATGAGTACTTCGAACTTCTCGCCCCGCCGCGCCATCGTCACCGGATCGAACTCGGGAATCGGCAGGGCCACGGCCCTGGCGCTCGCGGAGGCGGGCATGGATGTCGGCATCACCTTCCATTCGGATTCGGACGGCGCCGAGGAGACGGCCGCCATGGTGCGCGAGCTCGGACGCGACGCGCACATCGCCCAGCTCGACACCGGCGACCTCGACTCCGTGCCCGGAACGATCTCCTCGCTCATCGAGAAGCTGGGAGGCATCGACGTCTTCGTCAACAACGCCGGGGTCATGGATGTCGCACCGTTCCTCGAGATGGACCTGGAGACCTGGCGGCACACGATCGCCGCCGACCTCGACGGCGCGTTCCTCTGCATCCAGACCGCCGCGAGGACGATGGTCGAGCAGGGAACCGGCGGGCGCATCATCGGAGTCACCAGCGTGCACGAGCACCAGCCTCGTGTCGGCTCCAGCGCCTACGACGCCGCGAAGCACGGGTTCGGTGGCCTGCTGAAGACGGCCGCGCTCGAGCTCGGACAGCACAACATCACGGTCAACGCGGTGGCACCGGGCGAGATCGCCACGCCGATGAACGACATGACCGACGAGGACGCGTTCCAGACCCACCGGCCCGGCATCCCGCTGGGGCGTTCGGGAATCGCGGGTGAGATCGCCGCCGTCATCGGCTTCCTCGCATCACCCGCGTCGAGCTATGTCACCGGTGCGTCATGGGCCGTCGACGGCGGGATGCTGCAGATGGGTCCGCAGGGCGGGTCGCACATCACGACGGACGACTGGCGGGGCGCCGCCACGGAGTAGCGACATCGTTCCCTGAGCTTGTCGTTCCCTGAGCTTGTCGAAGGGCCCTTTCTCAGGGAACGGGCCCTTCGACAAGCTCAGGGAACGAGCCGGCTACAGCGGGATGTTGCCGTGCTTCTTCGTGGGCAGGCTCGCCCGCTTGGTGCGGAGCGCCCGAAGCGCCTTCACCACGGCGACGCGCGTGGCCGCAGGTTCGATCACGCCGTCGAGTTCGCCGCGCTCGGCCGCCAGGAACGGCGACGCCACGTTGTAGGTGTACTCGTTGGCAAGTCTCGTGCGCACGGCTGCGACGTCTTCGCCGGCCTCCTCGGCCCGCTTGATCTCGCCGCGGTACAGGATGTTGACCGCGCCCTGTCCGCCCATGACGGCGATCTCGGCCGTCGGCCACGCGAGGTTGATGTCCGCTCCGAGCTGTTTGGAGCCCATCACGATGTAGGCGCCGCCGTACGCCTTGCGCGTGATGACGGTGATGAGGGGAACGGTGGCCTCGGCGTAGGCGTAGAGCAGCTTGGCGCCGCGGCGGATGACGCCCGTCCACTCCTGGTCGGTTCCGGGAAGGTACCCGGGAACATCGACGAGGGTGAGGATCGGGATGGAGAACGCATCGCAGAAGCGCACGAAGCGCGCGGCCTTCTCGCCGGCCTCGATGTTCAGCGTTCCGGCCATCGCGTTGGGCTGGTTCGCCACGATTCCCACGGAACGGCCCTCGACCCGGGCGAAGCCCACGACGATGTTGGGTGCATACAGGGGCTGGGTCTCGAGGAACTCGCCGTTGTCGACGATGTGCTCGATCACGGTGTGCACGTCGTAGGGCTGGTTGGGCGAGTCGGGGATGAGCGTGTTGAGCCGACGGTCGGCGTCGGTGATCTCGAGGTCGACCTCGCTGTCGTAGACGGGCGGGTCGGAGAGGTTGTTGTCGGGCAGGTAGCTGATGAGGCCGCGTGCGAAGTCGAGCGCGTCCTCCTCGTCGCTCGCCAGGTAGTGCGAGACGCCCGACACGGTGTTGTGGGTGAGCGCACCGCCGAGCTCCTCCATTCCCACGTCTTCGCCGGTGACCGTCTTGATCACGTCGGGGCCGGTCACGAACATCTGGCTGGTCTTGTCGACCATGATGACGAAGTCGGTGAGGGCGGGGGAGTACACGGCGCCGCCGGCTGCCGGGCCCATGATGATCGAGATCTGCGGAATCACACCGGAGGCCTGGGTGTTGCGGCGGAAGATCTCACCGTACTTGCCGAGGGCGACGACGCCCTCCTGGATGCGGGCTCCACCCGAGTCGAGCATGCCGATGATCGGCACGCCGGTCTTCAGGGCGAGGTCCATGACCTTGATGATCTTCTCGCCCGCGACCTCGCCGAGCGAGCCGCCGAAGATCGTGAAGTCCTGCGAATAGACGGCGACCTGGCGCCCGTGGATGGTGCCCGTGCCGGTGACGACCGCGTCGCCGTAGGGGCGGGACTTCTCCATGCCGAATGCCACGGTGCGGTGGCGCACGAACTCGTCGATCTCGACGAACGAACCCGCATCGAGCAGTTCTTCTATGCGCTCGCGCGCGGTCTTCTTGCCCCTGGCGTGCTGCTTCGCGATCGCGGCCTCACCGCTCGCGGTCACGGCCTCGTGGTACCTGTTCTTCAGGTCGACCAGCTTGCCCGCCGTGGTGTACATGTCCGGCGCCTGTGCAGTTACGTCTTCGCTCACCGGTTCACTCTACCGGCCAGCCATCGCCGCCAACCGTTGGTTGATTGCTACAAAATTGCCGCGCATCCATTGGTTCTCGCCCGTGCGTCCTGCCGGATCGCCGCGACGCTGCGCCTAGGGTGATGCCTATGAAACTGCCCCTCAGTTCCGCTGTCGCCGAGCGCCTCGAGTGGCTTCCCCGCACGGGGTCCACGAATGACACGTTGCGCGAGCACGCGACGGGCCCGGATGCCTCGGGCTGGCCCGATCTGTCGGTGGTCGCGACCGACACCCAGACGCAGGGACGTGGGCGCCTCGGGCGGACGTGGACCGCGCCTGCCGGCAAGTGCCTCGCCGTCTCGGTTCTGCTGCGACAGCCGATCGACGAAGGGTCGACTCTGCCGCCCGACAGCCTGGGCTGGTTGCCGCTCATGGCCGGTGCCGCGATGACCAAGGTCGTACGCTCCCTCATTGAGGGAGAGGTGGGCCACGCGACCCGCGTGCACCACCACCCCGTCGCGTCGCTCAAGTGGCCCAACGACGTTCTCATCGACGGCGCGAAGGTCAGCGGAATCCTCAGCGAGCTCATCCCCGAGACCGGAGTCATTGTCGGCGCCGGCCTCAACATCTCTCTCGACGAGAACGAACTGCCGGTTCCGACGGCCACCTCCCTTCTCATCGCCGGAGTGAGTCACGCATCGCTCGACGCGGCGCTCGCGGGCTACCTGATCAACCTCTCCCGCCTCTACCGCGACTTCGTGCGCTTCGAGGGAGACGCGCTGCGGAGCGGGCTGCACGCCCAGGTCACGGCGCTCTGCAGCACGCTCGGTTCGCCCGTGCTGGCCGAGCTGCCCGACGGCGAGGTGGTGTCGGGCATCGCGCGAGAGATCGACGAGCTGGGCCGCATCGGTATCGATCGGGACTCGGATGGCTGGAGAGTCGTCGTGGCCGCAGGGGATATCACCCACCTGAAGGTTTAATAGGCCCATGCCCGCCTCGAAGCAGCCGCGTCCGAGCTTCGGCGCGCTCATTCACGGCTCCGACGCGCCCACCGAGCTCATCGCGGCCGACGGTTCCGGGCCGCTGCCCCCGGCCCCCGCGCCGTCGGCCCCTGCGCCGTCGGCGTACGGCGAGACGGTCGCGACCGAACGCATCCGGCCCCCGCATCGGGCGGGGTCTCGGGCCAAGGGCGCACCGGATGCCGCGGGTGCGGCCGACGAGGCTGCCGAGCCCGAGCGGGTGGTCGCGAAGTTCCGAGCGCACGGTCGACGCCTGTTCTTTCCCACGATCCTCCTGATCGCCGTCGCGGGGGCGACGGGGTACTTCTCGAGCTGGTTTCCCGTCGAGTGGCAGAACTGGGCCGTCCTCGCGGCGGGCGCGCTGCTGGCGGTGCTCTTCTTCCTCGTTCCCACGGTGCGGTGGCTGAGCACCCGCTACGTGATCACCACGAGGCGCATCATTCTGCGCCGCGGCCTGCTCGTGAACACCCGGAGCGAGCTGATGCTGGTGCGCGCCGGCGACATCACGGTTCGCAAGTCGCTGCTGCAGGCCATGTTCCGCTCCGGCGATGTGCGCATCGGCACCGGACCGGGGGAGTTCGCCGTCCTCCGCGATGTTCCCCGTGCCGATCTGGTGTCGGAGGTGATCGGCGACCTGCTCGAGTCGCAGCACGTTCCCTCCCACGCGGTGCGGTTCCACCGACCGGATCAGGACAATCCCTGGTGGGACGAGCAGTCGCAGCCCCGATCGGAGTAGCCTCGGGACATGCTGGAATTCAAGGGCGAGAAGCTCGAACAGGTCTGGGTCGGCAACGAGCACGTGGCGAATATCCGGGAGGCCTCGGGCCACGGTGAGGGCCCGTTCATCATCGAGGCGGTCGACGGGGTCGAGATCCATCAGGCGGCAGACCTGCACCTCGCCGAGCTCTGGGTGGCGCAGCACTCCGACGACATCCTGGGGCGCCCGAACTAACCCGCCCGTTCACTGACCCGCCCGTTCACTGAGCCGCCCGTTCCCTGAGCCGCCCGTTCCCTGAGCCGGTCGCCCGAACCGGCCCGCGCGTTCCCTGAGCCTGTCGAAGGGATCAACAGCGAATTCGTTAAGCTGTACGCGTGGACTATCGCGTAGGTGTTATCGGTGGCGGTCAGCTGGCTCGAATGATGATTCCCGCGGCGGTGAACCTCGGTCTCGACCTCAGGGTGCTCGCCGAGAACGAGGGGTCGTCGGCGGCACTGGCGGCCAGCGAGGTGGGAGACTACCTCGATCGCGACACCGTGCTGGCGTTCGCCGACACCGTCGACGTCGTCACCTTCGACCACGAACACGTTCCCCAGCCGATCCTGCGCGCGCTCGTCGAAGCGGGCCACGCCGTGCACCCCGGCCCGGACGCTCTCCTCTACGCGCAGGACAAGATCCTCATGCGTGAGAAGCTCGAGCAGCTGGGCGTTCCGGTTCCGATCTGGTCCGCGGTCTCCGACGCAGACGAGCTCGCGTCGTTCATCGCCGACAACGGCGGGCACGCGGTGGTGAAGACTCCTCGCGGCGGCTACGACGGCAAGGGGGTGCGCGTCGTGACGCACGCCGACGAGGTGGCCGACTGGTTCCTCGCCCTCGCCGAAGACGGCAACGGGGGAGCGCTCCTGGCAGAGGAGCGGGTCGACTTCAGTCGAGAACTGGCCCAGATGGTGGCGCGTCGACCGTCAGGAGATATGCAGCTCTGGCCGGTCGTCGAGTCGATCCAGCGAGACGGCGTGTGCGCCGAGGTCATCGCGCCCGCCCCGCGCAGCGCGGGCCGGGTCGCCGACGTGGCCGCCGACATCGCCACCAGCATCGCCGAGGGACTCGGGGTGACGGGCGTCTTCGCCGTCGAGCTCTTCGAGACCACCGACGAGCGCCTGCTCGTGAACGAACTGGCCATGCGTCCGCACAACACGGGCCACTGGTCGATCGACGGGTCGACCACGAGCCAGTTCGAACAGCACCTGCGTGCGGTCCTCGACCTGCCGCTCGGCGCAACCGGATGCCGTGACACCTGGTCGGTCATGGTGAACGTGCTCGGCGGCCCGGCCGAAGGATCCCTCGCCGACCGCTACGCCGCCGCTTTCGCCGACCAGCCGACGGTCAAATTCCACAACTACGGCAAGGCGCCTCGACCCGGCCGCAAGGTGGGCCACGTCACCGCGGGCGGCGACGACCTCGACCAGGTCGTGTTCGAGGCCCGTGCCGCCGCGGCTTTCTTCCAGAACTGACCCGAGGTCAGCCGACGGATCGCAGGGTGAAGCCGTCGAAGTAGACGAGATACCCGCCGGCATAGAACCACCAGAACGCGTCGGTAGGAGTGCTCCAGACCACCGCCCCGGTCTGGGCATCGACTGCTGTTCCGACGCCGTCGACGATGTCGTAGTTCAGGGCGGTGCCGTAGGCCGAGGAGAAATGCCGCGGAACGGCTGAGTCGGCCAGTCTGGCGCCGGTTGCCGAGTCGAACCGGCAGGGGCGGTCGACGTCGTTGCCGATCGTGACAGCAGAGCCGTCAGGAGACAGGTGAACCGCGAATTGTCCATACGCACCCGGAAGGGTGCCGCAGTCTGTGGCGTCCGTCTCCCACACCGTCTCACCGGTGAGGCCATCGACGAGGCTGATGCTCGAGGGTGAGCCGATCACGAATTGTCCGTTGCCCACCCGCGGACCGATGTCCACGGGATCGCCCGGGCGAACCGAGGACGTCAGCACTTCGCTCACGCTCGATTCCGGCCCCACTGCTCGTGTCCACAGTTCGTCTCCGTTGTCGTCGAAGCCGTTCAGGGTGCGCGGTACCTCCGTCTCGTCGTAGTCCGACGGGCGGATCGTGTAGCCCGTGAAGAACTCGTAGTCGGTCCGCTCATCGCGGAGCGAGACGGAACCGGAGGTGAGGTCGAGAACGGCTGATGCATAGCGAGTCTGGCTGATCGGAGCGTAGGTGAGTGACGTGAATGTCATCTGGTTGGTGACCTCCCGGGCCGAGACGTCTGTTCCCTCGACACGAGTGCTCCAGATCGGATTCTGAGCATCGCGCGGGTCGAGGCGCTTCACCATCCCGAAGGGCGCTTGGTTCCCGTCGTCGTCGAGCTCGCGGAATGTGGCGATGACATCCCCGGAGTCGCCAGGGACGGGACTCACCTCGTAGACGTGCTCGTTTCCGCTGCTCGGGGTGAACGGTGCCACCGTCTGACCGGTCGCCAGATCGAGTACTTCGCTGGGGCCCGATCGATCCATCTGGGAGTCGACCAGCACGCGACCCGATGTGCCGAGCAGAGACGTATCCACGTATGCCGAGCCCTGACCTTCGATCTCGGTGTCCCATTTCCACTCTCGGGTCCACAGCAGTCCGCCTGACGAGGTGTCGACGAGCGAGAGGGTCATTCCGTCGTTCGTCCGGAGGCATCCCGGGTTGTCGTCTGCACGAATCGGCCCGACCTGTACAAGCGCCAACCCGTCGGCGACTGTGTAGGCCTGTCGATCCTGACAGGGCTCCGCCGAGTGCGGCATCTCGAGGGTCCACCCCGAGCCGCTCGGAGGAGAGGGCACATCGCGAGGCGCGATCGGGTCGCCTGTCACCGCCGGGCCCGATGAGTCGATCTCATCGGGCGTCGAGGGGGTCGTTGGCACAGGCGACGCTGTCGGCCCGGTGGTGCTGGTCGGCGTGGCGGGCGGGGCAGCCGCGGGTGCGCCGAAGAGGTGGTCGCGATTCAGCGCGAGGGCGGCGGAGCCGGAGGCGACGACACCCGTGATGATGAGTCCGGCCAGCAATCCACGGAGGTGCCTCGTGCGACGCTTCGGCTCCGCCTCGACGTTCTCGATGAGAAGGTGCCGGATCGCAGCACTGCGCTGGGGATCGAACTTCGGTGTCTCAGTCATTTCGCACCTCCCGAGGCGATTGCGGTTCGTTCTATCTCTTCGGTCGTGAAGGCCGATAGTCGTTGTTTGGCGCGGGACAATCGTGATTTGACCGTGCCGACGGGAATCCGGAGCGCGACTGCCGCCTCGGCCAGGCTGAACTCTTCGAGCACGCACAGGGTGATGATGTTCTGGTCGTTCGCAGACAGCTGAGCGAATGCGCTGCCGACGCTCCGGCCGCGGCGGGCGGAGTCGATCTCCTCGTCGACGCGGTCGAAATCGTGAGTGCCATCGGGCTCGGCCGGAGGAATGCGATCGATGACGGCCTTGTAGCGCCGCATGCTGCGGACGAAGTTGTGCGACACGTTGTTCGTCGTCACGAGCAGCCACCCGATCAGCGTCTCGTTGACGAGCGTCACGGTCTTGCGTCGCCGCCAGAGCTCGAGAAACACCATCGCGGTCACGTCCTCGGCGTCATGAGATGAACGCATGAGTCGCAACGCCTGACCGAATACGCGATCGCGATGTCTGTCGTACACCATGGCGAAAGCCCCCGAATCGCCACCGCGAGCCAGCTCCCAGAGGGCCGGCTCGTTCACTAGTTCTGTGCCCATACCTCATAGTGTCCGGTCGGTGAAAAAAGGTTCCATTGCCGCTGGTGCGTGCCGCAACGGCTTTCTTGCAGAACTGACCTTTACCATGGGCAAATGCCCGCTCTTATGCCTCTCGTCGGTGTCGTCATGGGGTCGGATTCCGACTTCTCCGTGATGGCCGACGCCGTCGCCGTGCTCAGCGACTTCGGTATCGCCCACGAGGTGCAGGTCGTCTCGGCCCATCGCACCCCCGAGAAGATGATCGACTACGGACGTACGGCACGAGAGCGCGGGCTCAAAGTGATCATCGCCGGCGCCGGTGGCGCCGCCCACCTTCCCGGAATGCTCGCGGCGGTCACGACCCTCCCTGTCGTCGGCGTGCCTGTGCCCCTCGCCCGTCTCGACGGCCTCGATTCCCTGCTGTCCATCGTGCAGATGCCCGCGGGCATCCCCGTCGCCACCGTGTCGATCGGCGGCGCGAAGAATGCCGGCCTCATCGCCGTGAGCATCCTCTCGACCTTCGACGACACCCTCGCGGGCAAGCTCGGCGACTACCGCGAAGAGCTCACCGCCCTTGTCGAACAGAAGAACCAGGACCTGCAAGCGCGCCTATGACCACTGTCAACGCACCCATCCGCTATCCGGATGTGGCCTCTCCCAAAGTCATGACCGCCCGAGCCTGGGTGCTGGTCGTGCTGAACTTCGTGCTGCCCGGCTCCGCCCAGGTGCTGGCCGGCAGCAGGCGCCTCGGCCGCTTCGGCCTGGCCTGCACCCTCGGCCTCGTGGGGCTCGCCATCGTGGCGGGTCTCGTCTATCTCATCTGGCCCCAGGTCATCTTCTCGATCTTCACGAACGAGTGGAGCCTGTGGGCGGTGCAGATCCTGCTCATCGCCTATGCCGTGCTGTGGGTGATCCTCGCCCTCGACACCCTGCGTCTGGTGCGCCTCGTGCGCACGCGGCCAAAGGCACGCGGCTGGATCGCGGCCTTCACCACCGTGCTGCTCGTGCTGTTCGCCGGCGGCGCGGGCTACGGCGCCTACCTCGTGAACGTGACCCGCGACACCGTGGCCTCGATCTTCGCGGTCCAGGCGAACGCCGAGCCTCCCGTCGACGGCCGCTACAACATCCTTCTTCTCGGAGGCGACGCCGGTGCCGACCGCGACGGCCTGCGCCCCGACAGCATCACCGTCGTCAGCATCGAGGCCGACACCGGCCGCGCCACGATGATCGGTGTGCCGCGCGACCTGCAGCAGGTGCCCTTCCCCGAGGGCTCGCCTCTCATCGGCTCCGACTACGACGAGAACGGCACGGGCGTCTACGACTGCGGTTCCGACTGTCAGATCAGCTTCCTCTACCCCCGCGTCGAGGCCTACGACCAAGACCTCTACCCGAATGCAGAGGCCGAGGGCTCGAGCCCGGGTGTCGAGGCCACGAAGGACGCGGTCGAAGGCGCGCTCGGCATCACCATCCAGTACTACGTGCTCATCGATATGCAGGGCTTCGCGCAGCTCATCGATGCCCTCGGCGGCGTCGACATCAACGTCACCGAGCGCCTGCCCATCGGTGGCGACGAGAACCTCGAGCAGGTCGAGGGCTGGATCGAGCCCGGCCTGCAGCACATGGATGGAACGACGGCGCTCTGGTACGCCCGGTCCCGCCACTCCACGAGCGACTACGACCGTATGAGCCGCCAGCGCGAACTGCAGACGGCCATCCTCACGCAGTTCCAGCCGGCCAACGTGCTGTCGAAGTTCCAGGGCATCGCCCAGGCAGGCGCCGACGTGGTGAAGACCGACGTTCCGCAGTCGACCCTGGCGTACTTCCTCGACCTCGCGCTCAAGACGAAAGACCTTCCGATCGACAACGTCGAACTCGTGCCGCCGCTGATCGATCCCGAAGATCCCGACTGGGCCACCGTGCGGCAGTCCGTCACCGACGCCCTCGTGCTCAGTTCGTCGAAGACGTAGTAGCGGCGACGGCGGCCTCGGCCGGCCCGGCCTGTCAGCGGTCGGCCGGCCAAAGATAAGCCGACCGGTTACAGGTCGGCGTGCAGCTGCCAGACCTTCTCGGCCGAGTCGCGCCAACTGAATGCGCGGGCGCGGTCGTAGCCGCCCACGGAGAGCCGTTCGAAGAGCTGGGTGTCTCCGAGCACGCGGGTGATGGCCGAGGCGATCCGCTCCGGGTACCCGGCCGGGTCGTCGCGCGCCACCGAGACACTCGCTCCGGCCGTGACCTCGCGCAGCGCGGGCACGTCGGAGTGGATGACCGGCGTGCCGAAGTTCATGGCCTCGATCACGGGGAGGCCGAATCCCTCGGCGAGGCTGGGGTAGACGAAGAGCGAGGCGCGGTCTAGTAGCAGCGCCAGGTCGAAGTCGGAGACGAATCCGAGGGTGCGCACGCGTTCGGCGGGCAGCCCCGCCTCGGCGACGACGCGGGCGACATCGAGATCGCCCCAGCCGTCGGGACCTGCGATGAGCAGGGGCAGATCGGGCACGCCGGGGCGCGCGAGTGCTGCAATCAGGGGAGCGAGACCCTTGCGGGGTTCCAGCGTGCCCACAGTGAGGATGTACTCGGCGGGCAGATCGAGCTCGGATGCGCGCTCGTCTGCATTCTCGGGAACGACGAGCTTGGAACTGACGGCGCCTCCGATGACACGCACCCGGTCGCCGAAGTTCACGAATTCCCGCAGCTCCGCGGCGACAGCGTGGGTGGGGACGACGATGGCGTCGGCGTAGCGCCGCGCCCGCTTGGCGAGCCCCTTGTGCCAGGCGACCCCGTGTTTGGTGAGCGTCTCGGGGTGGGTCCACGGAACGACGTCGTGGATCGTGACGGCGACCTGCTCGCCGATGGAGTTGACGCGGTCGATCTTGCGGAGAGGGGCGAGCAGGCTGGTGGCATGGATCATGCCGCGGCCCTTCGCCCCGGTCGAGAATCCGTGCTGCCAGGCGCGCGCGAGCTCGCGACGCGGCAGAGACAGTCGCGTGAGACCACCGAGTCCGGGCAGCCGGGACAGGGTCTCGTCGTAGGTCTCGTCGGGCACCTTCGAGATGATGCCTTCGACATCGCACCCACGAGGTGCCGTGGCGATCAACTCACGTGTCAGTTCTTCCGTATAGCGACCGATGCCCCCCGGTACTGTCGCCACCATCTGATCAATGATCACCCTGAGGGTTGTCATCAGTCTCCAAATACTTCCCGAGTGCGCTGCAGAGTGCAGCCCACCGGACACCGTCGCACGGGTTCGAATTCCGCTCGGGACCTGCGACAGGTCTGAGAAACCGGGTGGACAAGCCGCGGGGCGGAACGAACAAAACGACGAACTGTCCGTGGCTCCGACCCTATCAGCCTCCAATGAGGCTTCCTGAGAGGCCGCCCGGTAGACTTCTCGACCATGCGTGGAATCATTCTCGCCGGCGGCTCCGGCACCCGGCTCTGGCCCATCACGAAGGGCATCAGCAAGCAGCTGATGCCCATCTATGACAAGCCCATGATCTATTACCCCCTGTCGACCCTGATGATGGCGGGCATCAACGAGATCCTCATCATCACGACGCCGGAGTACAACGAACAGTTCAAGTCGCTGCTCGGCGACGGCAGCGAGCTCGGCATCCGCCTCGAGTACGCCGTGCAGCCCTCGCCCGACGGCCTGGCCCAGGCCTTCATCATCGGCGAGGAGTTCATCGGCGACGAGAGCGTGGCCCTCGTGCTCGGCGACAACATCTTCCACGGAACAGGCCTCGGCTCCAGCCTGCGCAACAACACGTCGTTCGATGGCGCCCTGATCTTCGCGTACCACGTGGCCAATCCGCGCGCCTACGGCGTGGTGGAGTTCGACGACGCCAACGTCGCCGTGTCGATCGAGGAGAAGCCGGTCGAGCCGAAGAGCAACTACGCCGTTCCCGGCCTCTACTTCTACGACAACTCCGTGGTCGAGATCGCCAAGACGATCGAGCCCAGTGCCCGCGGCGAGCTCGAGATCTCCACGGTCAACGAGCGCTACCTCAAGCAGGGCAACCTGCGGGTGCAGGTTCTCGACCGAGGAACGGCCTGGCTCGACACCGGCACATTCGAGTCGATGGTTCAGGCGACCGAGTTCGTTCGGGTCGTCGAAGACCGGCAGGGCTTCAAGATCGGTTGCATCGAGGAGATCGCCTGGCGCGCCGGCTGGATCTCCGACGAGCAGCTCCGCACTCTTGCCGCGCCCCTCGTGAAGAGCGGATACGGCACCTACCTCAACACGCTTCTCGACGCACGCTGATCGGGCGCTCGTACTCGGGGATGATCTTCAGCTTCGACACGCGTCGAATGTAGCTTTCTATGTGTTTGCTCTGAGATGATTCGCAGACCATGCACCAGAACCACAGCGCGTTGTCGTCGCCCTCCACAGTGTCGAAAGACGACGCTGCCATCCTGTTCTCGAGGCCGTTTCACGCACCGCACGAGATGGAGAATCTGCGCGAGGTCGTGCGCGGCGACCATGCTCATGGCGACGGTGGTTTCACCCGCTCCGCAACCCGGCGTCTCACCGACATCACCGGTTCCCCGGCAGCGTTGCTGACCACCTCCGGTTCGCACGCGCTCGAACTCGCCAGCCGGCTCCTCGACCTGGGCCCTGGCGACGAGGTGATCCTTCCGAGCTTCACCTTCCCCTCGGCAGCCAACGCCATCGCCCTCACCGGCGCCACCTGCGTGTTCGTCGACGTCGACATGCGGCACGGCAACATCGACCCGCAGCAGGTGGCCGAGGCCGTCACCCCCAGAACCAAGGCCATCTCCGTGGTCAGCTACGGCGGGGTCGCCGTCGACTTCGAGGCCATCTCGGCGATCGCCGAGGAGCACGGTCTCGCCATCATCGAAGACAACGCCCACGGCCTGGGCGGCTCCTACCGTGGCAGGGCGCTGGGCACATTCGGCGTGGTCGGCGTGCAGAGCTTTCACGACACCAAGAACGTGCACTGCGGCGAGGGCGGAGCGATCCTGATCAACGACCTGTCCCTGATGGACCGTGCGGAGATCATGAGAGAGAAGGGCACAGACCGGGCCCGCTTCCTGCGCGGCCAGATCGACAAGTACACGTGGGTCGACATCGGATCGAGCTACCTTCTGAGCGAGTACAACGCCGCTGTCCTCGACTCGCAGCTCGAGTCATTCTCGAGCATCCAGCAGAAGAGGCACGCGGTCTGGAACAGCTACGCGACCCGGCTGCCCTCGTGGGCTCACGGTGAGAACGTGAGGCTGATGGACGTGCCGGCCGACCGGCGGCATCCGGCACACCTGTTCTTTCTGCAGGCGCCCGACCACGACTATCAGGTGGCGCTGCTCGCGCATCTGCGGTCGCTCGGCGTCTTCGCGTCATTCCACTACATTCCGCTCGACTCCGCCCCGGCAGGCCTGCGGCACGGCCGTCGCCTGCGCGAGCTCACCCAGAGCCAGAACTTCTCAGACCGTCTCGTGCGCCTGCCCCTGTGGGCCGACATGAGCCAGGGCCAGATCGATCGAGTGATCGAAGCGGTGTCCTCCTTCCACAGGTGAGGCGTCGTCCACGGCACGGAGTCCCCGCCCGGGGTCCGGGATTGCCTCGCTAAGATCGGGGGAGCTTTCCGCCGACGCCCGAGGACGAAGAAACACCCATGAAGACCGTTCTGCTGCGCCTCTCCGGCTTCACGGTGCTGCCTCTGCTGTCGCTCATCACGCCGTTCCTCCTCCTCCCCATCGTCTCGGCCATCGTCGGAGGCGAGGGCGTCTCGAGTGTGATCTCGGGCCAGGCGATCGGCACGTTCGCCGCGACGGCGCTGATGTGGGGCTGGAATGTCGACGGCCCCGTGCTGATCGCGCGTGCCGCCACTCCGGCCGAGAGGGCCACGGTCTACCTGCGCAGCGTGCGCACGCGCATCGTGCTGCTGGTCTTCGCGCTCCCCATCGCATCGGTCATCGCGGCGTTCGTGGCCGTGCCCGAGTTCCGCGTCGAGGCCGTGTCGATGGCACTCGCGACGGCCCTCGTGGGTATGTCGCCGGCCTGGTTCTGCATCGGCCTCGGGCAGCCCAGGCTGCTCGCCTACTACGACACCATCCCGCGGTTCCTCGCCACTCTCGTCTCCGTTCCCCTGCTCCTCGCGACGCAGCAGGTGTGGAGCTATACGATCGTGCTGGCCGCCGCCACGGGGGTGAGCCTCGTCCTCTTCCACCGCCGGTTCTCGCGCGGGGGCGTCTGGCTGCCGACTCCGCTCGGCGCAGCGCTCCGCGACCTGCGATCGCAGGGTCACACCGCCGGCATCAGCATGGCGGGCAGCGCCTACGCATCCACCCCGGCGCCGATCGCGACGGCGACGACCAGCCCCCTCGCATCCGGAAGCCTGTCGACGGCGGACACCCTCTATCGGTTCGGTCTCTTCACGGTCGTGGCCCTGGGCAACGCACTGCAGAGCTGGACCATCGAGCCGGGCATCGCCAACAGGCGGCAGCGGCACGCGTTCGCCCTGTGGTCGCACGTCGGGCTCGGCGCCGCGGGTCTTGTCATCCTGGTGCTGGCCGGTCCGTGGGTGAGCGAGCTTCTGTTCGCGGGTCAGGCGCGGGCCACCGTCGAGGTGTGCCTCTACTACGGCATCGCCTTCTTCTTCCTCTCGGTCGGCACGCCGCTCATGCGCAACGTGCTGATTCCCGCCGGTCGACAGAGGCTCATCCTGCGGTGGACGCTCGTCTCGGCCGTGCTCGGAATCGGCGCGATGCTCGCCGCCGGACTCTCGGGCCACGCGGCCCTGATCGCGCTCGGCATGGCGCTCAGCGAGGCGGTGCTCTGTGGGGCACTCGCCGTGCCCGCGTTCCGTGAACTGCGCCGCGAGAACGAGAAAGAGGAGTCCCATGTCGACTGAGCCTCCCGCCCCGCGCAGTGTCGTCGCGATCGTCGCCTCCTACCGCCCCGACGCCGACCTGGTGGCGACGGCGGCAAAGCTGAGGCAGCAGTTCGACCGGGTGATCGTCGTCGACGACGGATCGCCGGCCGAGTTCTCGGGGCGCCTCGATGAGATCGAGGCGACCGGCGTCACGGTCGTCCGGCGGCCGCAGAACGCCGGCATCGCCGCGAGCCTCAACGCCGGAATTCGGGCGGCCGAGGAGAACGAGCGGCCCGACTTCGTCGTGACCTTCGACCAGGACTCGGTGCCGGTCGACGACTACGCCGAGCGAGCGCTGACCACGTACCACGATGCCCGCGCGGCGGGGCGACGGGTCGGTGTCGTCGTCGCCTCGTCGTACAGCGGGCACGCGGTGCACACCCGCGGAGACGTCGCAGGTTTCACGGTGGCGTTCGACCCCATGCAGTCCGGTTTTGTGATCCCCCGCGAGACCCTCGATTCGATCGGCCATCTCGACGAGGGCCTCGTGATCGACGGCGTCGACAGCGAGTACACGGCGCGGGCACGCGCGGCGGGTTTCGACGTGCTCGTGGGGGCCGGATGCGACATCCGGCACCAGCTCGGACGGCGCGACCCCGCGCGGCTGTTCGGCAGGCCCCTGCGGGTGCTCGGTCGTGAACTGAGCTACAACTACCACTCGCCGCAGCGTGTCTACTACATCGCGCGCAACGGCACGACGCTCACCAGGCGCTACCTGCTGAAGGACCCGTCGTGGGTACTGCGCAGGCTCGGCGAAGAGACGAAGGCGCACCTGCTTCGACTCGCGTTCAGCCCGAATCGGCGCGCCATAGCCCGGGCGATGCTGGCGGGCTACCGCGACTCGGTGCGCGGGCGCACGGGCGTGTTGATCCTTGATGCCGTTGACGATCGGAAGGAGCGGTAGCCATGGGCGGCATGGCACCAGCCGGCCGTCGGGCCGAGCGCCGTCGTGTGCCTTCTCCGGCGATGCGACTCGACATCCAGGTACTCCGTGCCGTGGCCGTCGGAGCAGTCCTCTTCTACCACCTCTGGCCCAATCTCTTTCCCGGGGGATTCGTCGGTGTAGACGTCTTCTTCGTGATCTCGGGTTTTCTGATCACCTCACATCTCGCCAAGAAGATCGGCACGGGCTCACATAAGCTGCTTGCCGGGTTCTGGGCGAATCGTGCCCGCCGCCTCCTGCCCCTCGCCAGCGTCGTCCTCCTCGCGACGATCGGCGGCATCTTCGCGTTTATGCCGGAGTCCAGTTGGAAGGTCGCCCTGCGAAACATCGTCGGGTCAGCCGTCTACGTGCAGAATTGGATGCTCGCCAACGACTCCGTGAACTATCTCGCGAGGGATCAGGCGCCGATTCCCACCCAGCACTTCTGGACGCTGTCGGTCGAAGAGCAGTTCTATATCGCGTGGCCGCTGATCCTTCTGGGTACGGCGCTGGTCGTCCGGCGCTCACTCTCAGGGCGCAGGCCGCTCGAACAGCCTCGCCTTGTGCAGCGTTCGATCACGATCATCGTCGTCGTGATCCTCGCCTCCTCTGTGGTCTATTCGGTCTGGCTGACATCGACGTCGCCCAGCATCGCCTACTTCTCAACACCGGCAAGGGTCTGGGAGTTCGCGTCCGGCGGTCTCCTGGCGATTCTCGTCGCGTCTCCGGCGCTGCGGGGAGCACACCGTGCTCTCCCGAGGTCGATGCGGATCGCGTTCTCCTGGGCAGGGTTCCTCGTGCTCGGCGGCACGATCCTCCTGCTGCCCGTAGATACCGCATTCCCGGGAGTCGCCGCGCTTCTTCCTGTCATCGGCGCGGTTCTCATGATCTGGGCGGGTGATCTCGGCCGAGCGTTTGCCCCCACGCTCTTGGCTCGCGCGCGCGTGATCACCTACATCGGGGACATCTCGTACGGCATCTATCTCTGGCATTGGCCACTGGTCGTCCTGGTTCCGCTGGCGTCGGGTCAGCCGCTCGGAAACGTCGCGAAGGTGGCCATCATCGGTGCCTCCCTCGCACTGGCCGCAGTAAGCAAGGTCCTGGTGGAGGACCCCTTCCGATACGGCCAGTTCTGGACCTTCCGCATTCGACGGGGCTTCTATCCGGCCATAGCGGGCATGGCCGCGGTGTGCGTCGTCTGCGCTGGCAGTCTCTTCTTCATTTCAGCGACGGCGCCCCAGGCCGGTGACGGGGCCCTGCCCGCACTCGGGGCGGGCACCGACGTCGACGCGCCTCTGGTGCCGTCGATAGCAAACCGGGCAGACGACAAAGCGGAGATGTTCGACTGCTTCGATTTCGACGGAACGGGACCTCACGAGTGCACGTACGGGTCGGATGATGCCCCGGTGTCTCTCGCCATCGCCGGTGACTCCCATGCCGCTCACTGGATTCCGGCCCTCATCGATATCGTCGACCAACGGGGCTGGAAACTGACGACCTTCGTCGGGCTCAACTGCGAGGCGGGCTTGTCCGACGCCTGCGCAGGGGGACGCACCGGATTCGATGACATCGTCGCGAACGACTATGACCTGGTTCTCGTCGCAGGGAGTCGACGAGCGGCAGCCACCCAGGAAGCCACGGCCGATTATTGGGGGCAGCTGGTGGATTCGGGTGTTCCGGTGGTGCCGATCGTCGACGTTCCCTACAACCCGGCCTCCGCCTTCGACTGCATCGACGCCAGCGGAGGAGAAACGCGAGCGGCGATGTCGTGCACCACTCCGCTGGCGGCGGCGCTGGATGCCGTTGCCGATCAAACGATGTCCACAGGACTGAAGCTGGGTCTCGATCCCATCGACCTGACCGACGTGTTCTGCGATTCACAGGTGTGCAACTCCGTGATCGACAACATCGTGGTCTACCAGGACTCGCCCGCTTCGCATCTGACCACGACTTTCTCCCACCACATCTCGCCCATTCTGGGTGAGGAGATAGACAAGCGCATTCAGGGCTGACGCAGCGGTGTTGGTGGGTCAGCACGAGTCATTGCGTGGGCGCGCGAGCGGGCTCCCGGCGTCGCCCGCCAACCGTGCTCGCCTGTGTACTCGGCGTCCCAAGCGTGAGAATGTCGGATTCGGCGAGCCTCTATGCTGATCCGTAACCGTCGCGGTGAATCACAGCGTCGACGCCGCACGCTCAGGGGGCCCACCATCATTTCCACCACAGACTGTCTCGCGAACACCGGATCCGCCGACGTCGTGCCTTTTGTCGTCCTCACTGCCGTGCTGCTGGTCGCCGGCGTCGTAGGTGTTGCCGTTGCGCGGAAGCGGGGCAGGTGGGCGATGTTGGCCCTGATGCCACTGCTCGTGGGTGTCGTGCTCTTCGGGGGCGGGTCACCGGCGGCGCAGGCGGCCACGGACTGCGGCGCACCGGTGTCACAGGGGGAGGCGCCCGTCGTGCCCCCGACGATCCCGAAGCCCGAGCCCGAGCCCGCATGCACGCCTATCTCGTACGACTCCGTCGCGCCGGAGACGGGCGACTGGTCAGGAACGGTGTCACCGGTCGAGGGCCTGCAGGGGCTCGTTCAGCCGTGGGACGCCGACGATTCGGACGCCGTCGAGTCGCTCGTCGCGGCAACGAGCATGTACCCCTTGCCGGGAATCGTGACACTCACGGTCGTCGACTACTCCACCGAGGCCGATGTCGCCCCGGTCGAACACACCATCTCGGTGCTGCGTGGAGTATCGCCGGATGAGTACGTCGAATGGGTGACGCTGTCGACCGTCGAAAACACGGTCTTCGTTCCGCAGCAGCTCATCGATGCGGCCGTCGCGGAACAGCTTCCGGAGATCGACGACTCCTGGTACGTGACCTCAGTGGGAATCGTGGTCAACAGCAACTACCTCGACGGGTGCGGGGGCACCGGGCAGGCGACCATCACGCTCGGTGGTCCGATTCCTCTGACGTAGACGGCGCAGCGGATTCTCCGCCGCCTCGTCATGTCATTCAGGGATGCCCGGGAAGGCTCTCGCAGGCGATCCTGTCGCCGTCGCTATCGAGACCCGCAACGTCGCCGTAGGCCGGGTAGTACGTGTCGAACCAGTTCTGCGCCGCCCGCCATGTGGCGAAGTCGCTGCAGTTGACACTGTTTCCCGGGTTGCCCGGGTTGCCGGGGTTGCCCGGGTTGGATGGACCAGGTGGCGGGACACAGTCCACGTGGACCCTCTGGTTCGTGATCGTCGCGCCCCGGAAGTAGACCCTCACATCCGCCGTGGTGTCCTCACCCACGCTGGTATCCGTAACGGTAACGCTGTCGTACGCGCCGGTCATTCCTTCGGTGCGTGCGTCGTCTGTTCCGTCGAGGTTGTAGTCGATGCCGTACGTCCAACCGACCTCGAAGGGGTTCGGATTGGTCACGCTGATGCTCAGTCCGCTACCGCAGGAGTGCTGCACGGATACGCTCGGCGTGGAGGCGCAGGGCGTCATCGTCTCCACTGCTGGGGAGACGGAGTTTGGGCCGCCGAGGATGGCAAGTCGATCCGCGCCCAACGCGTTGATCGAGCCGACGATCGAAAACGGCACACAGGTGCCGGGCACGATGAACAGCGGCGAGCCTTGGTTGCCCGCCAGGGCCGCACCGGCGAGAGCATCGGGAAAGTTCAGCCCGGTGGCAACGAATGCCGTCGTTGCCGAGGTGAATGCTTCGACATTGATGTTGCGGCTCGCCTCGTAGCGATCCGCCCCACCGAGTCGCTGCGATCCCCCGGGAAGTCCGAGCGCAGCGACGGAGTCCTCGATCCCCGTGGTCACGGAGTTGGGTCCGCCGGCGATGACCACGTCGTGTGCTCCGAGCTTCACGATAAGTTCTTGAACCTCGATCGGCGCGGTATCCGCCTTGCCGTTCACCAGCAGCACCGCCCCGTTGTGTGCACCTGCCGCGGCGCTGGCAGACAGCGCGTCGGGGTAGTTCGCTCCCGTGGCCACGTACACCCGCGAAGCCCCGGTGGTGCCGAATGCGTAATCGACGACCATTCTCGATGCTTCGTACCGATCGGCCCCACTGAGTCGAATCGTCTCCCCGAATGTGGAGAGCTCCGCGAAGACGGCGTCTGATACCGATGCCGTACCCCCAACGACGACGATCTTCTTCGGAGTCAGTCTTTCGAGCTCTGCTCGCACCGACTGGGGCAGAGAATCGGGCCGAGTGAGCAGAAGAGGCCCGTGCGAAGCCGCTGCCGCCGGAGCAGCGCTGAGAGCATCCGGGTAATCGGTTCCTTTCGCGATGTAGACCACGTCGACATCGGGTGCATACTCGTGCGCAATGTTGACTGCGACCTCATAACGGTCGGCGCCGGAATACCGGCTGACGCTTGTGATGCTGGCCGTGGCCGAGCCATCGACAGCCAGGACCGAAGCAATCACTGCGAGACAGACGAGCAGGGTGGAGAGAGCGGTTCTCATTGAGTCCTATCGGGCTGGCTGATTTCGTCAGCATACTGGCTCCGACCTCCCGGTCACGTCAGCGGCGGTTGAAGACCCGCGTCACAAGATATGCCCGGGTCGACAGCCCCACGCGCACGGCCAGGCGTACGGGGGCGAGGTACCAGCCGCGGTACTTGCTCGACAGAAAGCGGTAGGCGCTCTCGTGATGCACGAGGACCATCTTCGTGGAGTGCTCGTCTGTGGAGTGCGCGCCCGAGTGCATGACCGTGGCCGACGGGGCGTACCTGTTGCGCCAGCCGGCCTTCGAGAGGCGGTAGCCGAGGTCGACGTCTTCGAAGTACATGAAGAAGCGGTCGTCGAAACCGCCGACGGCGTCGAAGGCCTCGCGGCGGATGAGCAGGCAGGAGCCCGACAGCCAGCCGGCGTCTCGCTCGCGGGGAGGACGCTCGTTGTCGCTGTGGTACTTGCGACTCCACGGGTTCGAGGGCCAGATGTTGGCGAAGAGTGCGTGCCCGAGCCCCATACGCAGCGACGGGATCGCCCGCGCCGACGGGTAGATCTCGCCGTCGGTCTCGACCAGCGGTCCGACAGCGCCGATGCGGGCATCCGATTCACCGACCCGCACGAGCTCGTCGATTGCCCCGGGATGGATCTTGATGTCGGGATTGCTCACGAGAACCCAGGCGACGTCGGACGGCAGGCTGCGAACGGCCGCGTTCATGGCGCCGCCGTAGCCGAGGTTCGCACTCATGGGGAGGTAGGCGACGCCGTAGCGTTCGGCGAGCTCGCGCACGGGACCGCCGGCATCCGGACGGTTGTCGGCCACGACGACCTGCAGCTCGGAGACGCTCGCGTGCTCGAGCGACGCGAGGAAACCGTCGAGTACGCCCTCCGAGCCGTAGCTGACCGTGACGACTCCGGCCGCGCTCACGATGAGGCTCCGGCCTCGGCGAAGGCGCGCGAGTAGACGGCCGCGCATTCGCTCCAGGTGAACTGCGCACTGCGGGCGAGTCCTGCCGCGGCCAGTGTCGCCCTGCGCTCGGGGTCGTCGAGCAGTTCACGCAGCCGAGTCGCGATCGACGCGGCATCGGTCTCGGTGTACTCGACGGCGTCGCCGCCGACCTCGGGGATCGAGAGGCGCCTGGTCGTCAGCACAGTCGCGCCGCTCGACATGGCTTCGAGCACGGGCAGTCCGAATCCTTCGCCGAGGCTCGGGTAGACGACAAGCTCAGAGCCGCCGAGGAAGGCCGAGAGAAGTTCGAGCGGCAGGTAGCCTGCCTCGATGACGGGCCGTTCGTCGGCGGGCAGGCCGGCGTTACGGTCGAGGGCGTCGTTCGCGGCCTCGTCCCAGCCGCGGGCGCCCGACAGCACGAGCACGGGAGTCGTGGGATCCGCGGCGCGGAGGGTCGCGTGGGCCTCGATCAGTGCGGGGATGTTCTTGCGCGGCTCGATCGTGCCGAGGAAGGCGATCCACGGCTGGTCGGGCCGCAGGCCGATCTCTCTCCGTGCCGTGGCGACGGCCTCCGGGGTGGGCGGCGCGAAGACGGCGGGATCGACGCCGAGGTAGCCGACATCGATCGTGCCCTGCGCGCGGGCCACGTAGCGCTGCACCTCGTCGGCGGTTGCGCGGCTGGCGGCAACGAGCCTGTCGGCCCGAGCGTTGGCCCAGCGGATCCAGGTGCGGAAGAAGACGCCCTTCAGACGGGAGTGCGCCTCAGGCGAGCTGAAGAAGGTGGCGTCGTGCAGGGTGACCACCCGCCGAGCCCGCGCAACAAGGGGGAACGTGTAGTGCGGCGAGTAGATTACGTCGGCATGACGGCGGCGGGCGAGCGCCGGGAGACCGGTCTGTTCCCACAGGAAACGACCGCCCCGAAGCGACACGAGTGTCGGAGCGACGAGATAGGTGTGGCCGGGCGCGACCGCGTGCAGTGCAGGGATGTCGTGTCGCTTCGCGACGACCTCGACGAGCTCGCCGTTCTGCTCCAGGCCGGAGAGCAGGCCGGAGATGAACCGGGCGACACCCCCGTGGCTGGGCGGAATCGACGTGGCGTCAAACAGTACGCGCGGCTGAGCCACGGTGCTCCTCCTGCCTGACGACCAGTGCACGGCGATCGGCCGAATGGATGCGCAGGGCGACGACGGCGAGAACGGCGAGCCCGGCGGCGAACAGCGCCAGCGGAACGGCGATGCCGCCGGGCGGAATCCAGGCGGGATCGGTGATCAACTGCTTCCACGAGGTGTCGCTGCCGATCACGTTGCGGCGGAGGGCCTTGAGGAATCCATAGCCCTGGCCGGCGATGAAGCCGAGCAGTACGGCGAGCACCAGGCGGGTCAGGCCGGCGGCCCTCAGCGGCTGCTCTTCGAGGCTCAGGCCGACGAGCGCGGCGACGCCGATAATCAGCATCACGAAGATCGGCAGACCGTATCGGCCTTGCCAGATGAAGCCGCCCGAGGTGATGAACGCGGCCTGGATGAGGGCCGGCAGGAAGACGGCCAGCACGAGCAGGATCACGCCGACCAGTGCCCGACGCCCCCGCAGCAGGCTGAAGCCCGCGAGCAGGATGCCCCCGAGCAGTATCGTCCAGATCACGATCGTGGTGGCGGGCACGGGGGTGTCCATCCACCCGAAGTTGCCGATCATGTCGGCGCCGTTCGTGAACGTGAGGGTGATCATCTTCACGAATCCGAAGAAGGGGCTCTGGCCCACGTCGGGGAAGACCGTCGTGATGACCGTGGTCGCGGGGGCCCCGCCGGTCGCCTCCGTTGCGAGCCTCGAGCTGATCGGCGTCCACGCCAGCGCGAACGCCGCGCCCACAGCGATGATCGCCGCAGACACCAGCACCACCCGATGGCGCAGGAGTCGGCCGAGTTCGCGCCAGCTCAGCAGGAGGAGGGGAACGAGGATCGCCAACGCGATCCAGAGCGGTGAGATCGTGCGCGTGTTCGCGGCGAGCACCGAGACGACCACGAGAATCGTGGCCCGTTCCCGAAGCAGCCGTTCGTCGGCCTGGGTGACGATCGTGAGCATCGCCACGAATGCCGCGATGGTGCCCGAGATCTCGAACGAGCTCGGGTTCACCAGCCCGTTGACGTAGATCACCATGGGGGTGATCGCGACGGTGAGCCCGATGAGAGGAATGGTCGGCCTGCGCCAGGTCGACACGAGCATGAAGGCCAGGGCGAGGATCGCCGAGGAGAGGATCGCGCTGACGATGCGCATCGCGTAGATGCCGACCTCGTTCGAGAAGATGAGCGTCGGCCAGCCGACCATCGCGTAGTAGATCGGGTTGTAGTAGCCCGCCGTGGTCGTTCCCGTGACCAGTTCACCCGGGTCGCCGACGAGCGGCGGCGCACAGTTCGCCGGCACCTCCGGGTTGAACACGAAGCACGTCTGGGCGTTGCTCCACGACACGTAGTTCGGCACCGTCACCTCGTTGCCGTAGCTGCCCTGGGGTCCGACCAGTTCGCCTCGCACGACGGAGGCTGCCTTGATCAGGTGGGCGGGCTCGTCGGGACCCGAGCTGATCGGCGACGCGATCGCCCAGGCCGACGCGAGAAGGGCCAAGGCGATCCAGGCGCCGGCGAAGACGCCCCATCGTGCTCGAGAGGGGCGGGGGGCGATAAAGGTCACGACTGTTCCTTGATCGACCTCTCGAGCTCGTCGATGCGCAACTGCTGGAGGGCAGCCGTCTCGGCGAGCACGCGGGTCTTGGTCTCGAGGTCGGTGAGTTCGGCGCTGTGCTGGATCGACACCAGGAACAGCACCGCCATGCTCACGAAGAAGATGAGGTTCGTCGGCACCGCGACGCCCACCAGGCCCGCCGCCCAGCCGAGGATGTCGGGAAACAGTCCGACGATCAGCGCCAGCGATCCGGCGAGCAGCCACCAGACGGCGTGCCGCTCGCGCAGGCGTCTGCGGCGCAACATCTCGATGACGACACCGAGTGTGAGCAGGGCCGAGAAGACCCCGAGCAGGTATGTGGCGATGGTCATCGGGTCGACGCCTCCGGGGGCAGGATGACGGGCGGCCGAAGCAGGGCGATGAACAGTGCCATGACCGCGCGGCCCAGATAGATCGCCGCCTTGAACGGATTGTGGGAGGGGCGTCCACCCGCGCGAGGCCGCATGGCGACGGCCACCTGGCTCACCCGCAGGCTGGCCCGGCTGGCGATGACGAGCGACTCCACCGTGTCGCCGAGGTATTCCGCGGGGTAGTGCGCGGCGAACAGCCTGACCGCGCGGGGGCCGCTGGCGCGGAACCCCGACGTCGTGTCGGTGAGTCGCGTTCGGGCGAGACGGCTCAGGATGCCGGAGAGCATGAGCATGGCCCACTTGCGGGGGCCGCGAACCTCGTACTCACCGGTTCCGGCGAAGCGCGCGCCCAGCACGAGGTCGCTGGAGTTCAACTGCTCGATGAGGGCCGGGAGTCCGACGGGATCGTGCTGGCCGTCGGAGTCGACCTGAACGACGTTGCGGTAGCCGTGCTCGAGAGCGTACTTGAAGCCGACGCGCATGGCGCCGCCGACTCCGAGGTTGAACGGAAGCGTTGCCACGATCGCGCCGGCCGCAGCGGCCTCCGCACCCGTCGCATCCATCGAGCCGTCGTCGACGACGAGGCAGGCGATGCCGGGGTAGGAGGACAGGACCTCGCGAACGACGTTGCCGACGGCCTCTTCTTCGTTGAGTGCGGGCATCACAATGAGTGTGCCGTCAAAGGGGCGGGGCATCCGACCATCATAAGCGCCCGTGAAGACGGGGGAGCGGAGGCGCGATCAGGCCCGGGCGATCTCTTCGACGGACTCCGGCATACGGCCCTGGCGCCCCCGCACCCCGTCGCGCCAGCCGGCGACGATGAGACGGGCGAGCGTGAGCCTGTTCGGCGAGAGCGCCAGCACGATGGCGAAGTGTCGAGCGTCGAGCGCGGTCTCCTTCATCGACCAGGCCCGGTGACGAGCGCCGAACGCCCGGTTCATCAGAACGCGGTTGCGGGCCAGGTAGTAGTAACGGAACGGGGCGCTGCGCACGAGTGAGACGTCGCGGCCGCCGAGGCGGAGACGCCGCCCGAAGATCGTGGGATGGAAGCGGCCGCCGAGGCTGTGGCTTAGGTGCGTGCCCGCGGCGAGCACCGTCTCGAAGCCGGCGTCGGAGAGGCGCATGAAGTACTCGGTGTCGACGGAGTCGATGAAGAGGCCGGCGCGGAACGGTCCGGCGTCGTGCCACACCGAGCGGGGAATGACCAGACCCGACTGGATCGGCTCGAGCCCCAGCACCACGCCGTTGCGCACCTCGGCCACGCGAGAGGGCAGTCCCTCGACCGAGTGCGGGGCGACGAGGCCGACGCGAACCCCGGCAGCCGCGGCCGCGTCGTGTGCGGCGACGGCGCGCGCGACGTAGTCGCCCTGCAGCGTCGAGTCCTGGTCGAGGGTCAGCACGAATTCCGCGCCGGGCTCGCTCTCGAACGCCGTGTCGACGCCCGCGTTGAGCGCGGCGGCGATGCCCGAGTTCTGACCGAGCAGAACGACCTGGCAGCCGGCCGCCGCGCAGGCATCCAGAATCTCTGCCACCTCTGCGGTGCTGCCATCGTCGACGATCGTGACCGACGCGGTCTGCGAGAGAAGAGAGGTGCACGCGTCGATAAGCGCGGGGCCGGGATTGAAGGCCGAGATCACCGCGACGACCCGGGTCGACGGGGCCGGTCTGTCTGTGCGCTGCACGCGAAGCCTCCTTCTCGTCGGGCGAATACTATGGTGGCATGATCCGGGCGAGCGTGTGCATGGCCACCTACCGAGGCGCACCGTTCGTGAGGGAGCAGATCCTCTCGATCCTCGAGCAGCTGCACGACGACGATGAACTCGTGATCGTCGACGACGCATCGCCCGACGACACCGTCGCAGTCATCGAGCAGATCGACGATCCCCGCATCCGCCTGCACCCCGAGCCGGTCAACCGCGGCTACGTGAAGACGTTCGAGAACGCTGTTCGGCGCGCTCGCGGAACCTACATCTTCCTCTCCGATCAAGACGACGTGTGGACGCCCGGCCGGCTCGACCTGATGGTCCGGCACCTCGGCACCAGCCTGGTCGTCGCCGGCAACTACTCGGTGCTCGGCGAACACGGCCGGATGCCCGCCCGCCGGCCCCTGAGACCGGGTTACGACCGGCAGATCGGCTGGAACACCTTCGCGATCCTCGTGGGCTACCGGCCCTATTTCGGCTGCGCGATGGGGTTCCGCCGGGAGCTCGTGCCCGATCTCGTGCCCTTCCCCGAGATCTTCATCGAGTCGCACGACCTGTGGCTGGCCATTCTCGGCAACGCGACCCGGTCGATCTCGCACCTCGACGAGGTTGTCGTCGAGCGTCGCCTGCACGAGAACAACGTCACTCCTCTGAAATGGCGCCCGCTCGGCACGATCCTCACAGCGCGGCTCATGCTGGCGCGGGGGATGCTGATCGCTCGGCGGCGGGTACGCCGCAGGCCACCGGGTTCGATCGCCTGATGACCACGCATCGCTGCCGATTCCCCGGTCTCAGCGGCTGCGTATACAGTGGCTCACTGTGACTTCCTCCAGCGTGCGCCCCGCGCCGCCCGCGCAGAAAGGGCACGTTAAAGACCTCCGGCTCGACATCCAGCTTCTGCGTGCGGTGGCGGTCGCGCTGGTCGTCGTCTATCACCTGTGGCCGCTTCGCCTGCCCGCCGGGTTCATCGGCGTCGACGTCTTCTTCGTCATCTCCGGCTTTCTGATCACGTCTCACCTGCTCAAGCAGGCCGAGGGCCCTGGCGGCATCAAGGTCTTCCGATTCTGGGCCAATCGCGCCCTGCGTCTGCTGCCCATGGCGTGTCTCGTGCTGCTCGCGACGATCTGGGCCGTCATCGTCTGGATGCCGCAATCGGTCTGGCAGTCGACCCTCCGCAACATCGTGGGCTCGGCGCTGTACGTGCAGAACTGGCTGCTCGCGAGTGATTCGGTCAGCTACCTCGCGCGTGACGAGCACCCGCCCATAACGCAGCACTTCTGGTCCCTCTCGGTCGAGGAGCAGTTCTACATCGCCTGGCCGATCCTGTTGCTCGCGGCGACCTTCGTCGCCGTTCGAATCGTCGGCAAGAAGGCCGAATCGGCTGCGCGCACACGCGCGATCCGACGAGCGATCTTCGGAGTCATGGCAGCGATCGCCCTTCTCTCCTTCGCGCTCTCTCTGTGGCTCACGTCGAGCCAGCCCGACCTCGCGTACTTCGCGACCACGACGAGGGCCTGGGAGTTCGCGGGCGGCGGGCTCATGGCCTTTGCGGCACTCAAGTCGCCCGTCTGGTTCGGCACGCAAGGCGGCCTCGTTGCGCGATCCCTCCTGAGCTGGGTCGCCTACATCACGCTCGCGGCGACGGCATTGCTGCTGCCCGCCAGCGCTCCCTTTCCGGGAACCGCCGCACTCCTCCCGGTTCTCGGCACGATGCTCGCGCTGTGGGTCGGCGACAGCAAGAAGATCTATTCGCCCACGGTGGTCGCGCGCTTGCGCCCGGTCACCTACATCGGCGACATCTCCTACGGCATCTACCTCTGGCACTGGCCCCTCATCGTCGTGGCTCCCTTTGTGCTGGGCGGTGCGCTCACCACCGTGCAGAAGCTCGTGATCGGACTCATTGCGATCGTTCTCGCCGGCGTCAGCAAGGTGCTCGTAGAGGACCCGATCCGATTCGGCTCCTTCTGGCGTTCCTCCGTTCGCCGGGGTTTCTATCCGGCCGCTGTCGGCATGCTCGCCGTGACGCTCATCGCCACCTTGTCGGCCACCATGATCGAACGAGGGGGACTGGCGGTCGCCGCCGTCAGCGCACCGTCTTCCTCCTCCGTGGGAGAAGTCCTCGACGGCGAGGCGCCGTTGGTTCCCACCCTGGCCAATCGATCGACGGATCGAGGCAACATGTACGACTGCTTCGATCTCGATCACACGACGCCCCATGTCTGCGAGTACGGGTTCACCGATGCGCCCGTTCGGATCGCGATAACAGGTGACTCGCATGCGGCGCAGTTCATCCCGGCACTGACTCAGATCGTCGAGCAGAACGGGTGGAGCCTCACGACCTTCGTGGGTGTGAGCTGCGACGCGGCGCTCGATGTCGAGCAGTGCGCGGGTGGTGCCGACTATGCGTCCCAGCTGATCGCGGGTGACTACGACGTGGTGCTCACCTCGGCCTACAGGGATTCCTTCACCGACCCCGTCGATGTGGGCGCCTACTGGAAGACCCTGATCGACGGAGGAGTCAATCTTCTGCCGATCGCCGATGTTCCGTTGAACCCGCAGGCCTCGTTCGACTGCATCGATGCGAGCGATGGCGACCCGGCGGCGGCGCGCCAGTGCGTGACTCCGGCGGATGTCGCGCTGAACTCGGTTCCTGATCGGGTGACGTCACTGGCCGACGAATTCCAGATTCCCTTCATCGATCTGACCGACGAGTTCTGCGACGACGACGTCTGCCGAACGGTTCGCGACCGCACCATCATCTACCAGGACTCGCCCACGTCTCACATCACTGCGACGTTCGGCCGACTTCTCGCTCCTCGGCTCGACGCCGAGATCCGGTCGGCGATCGGCAGGGGCTAGCGGCCGCCGAGCACGTGTCGCAGCAGAGCGCGCCGACCATCCGAATCGCCCGACCGCAGGGCGGCGGGCAGCTCCGACAGCGCGTTGAGTCGCGACGGCACGTGCCGCCGGGCGACCCGGGCGGCGCGGTGCCAGCCGAGGGCGTCGCAGCGGTCCGCGGCCTCGTAGAAGACGTCGCGCTCCTCGGCGAACTTCGATCCGTCGACGCCGCCCTGCGACGACACGCTCGCCGCGTGCCTGCGGTAGTCGAAGACGACCTCGTCGTCGAGCACGAGGCTGCCGCCAGAAAGCACGATCTGCATGATCAGCGTGAGGTCCTGCACCACGCGGCGGTCCTCCCTGAAGCCGAACTCGCGCAGACGAGAGCTGCGCCAGCAGAGCGAGGGGAAGTAGCACCAGTTTCCGCGCAGAAGACTGGCGGCGAGCTCCTCGCCACCGAGGACTCGGGGGCGAGGGCCGCGGGGGCGCAGAACCGTCTTCACGCGGTCGGCGAGCGGCAGCGCGGGGTCGCCGTTCTGGTCGATCACCGATACTCCCGGCTGGAGCAGATCGGCATCCGGGAAGCGGGAGCGCAGCTGCGCGATGCGCGCCACATAGTCGGGCCGCATCACGTCGTCGCAGCCCATGATCACGGCGAAGTCGTTCTCGATGAGCGAGACGCAGCGGTTGAAGTTGCCGCTCACGCCGAGGTTGCGCTCGTTGCGCAGGTAGCTGACGCGAGGGTCGTCGAGCCCGAGCGCCCACTCGCCCGCCGAGGTGTCGGGGTAGACGTCGTCGACGATCACCAGACGCCAGTCGGCAGAGGTCTGCGCGCGCACGCTCTCAACCGCGCTTCGGAACTGATCGACGCGGCCGTAGAACGGCATGAGGATGTCGAGGGTCATGCCGGGCGGGTCTCCGACGTCAATCGTCGACCGTCCAGTCCTTGATGAAGGAGCGGGGAAGTCGGGAACCGGCGTCGCGCAGGCGACCGTCCGAGACGTAGCCGGGAATCATCGCCAGCGCCTGCACGAGGCCGAGGGCCGTCGCCCTGACCTGCACACGGGCATCCGAATCGCCCTTGTTCGCGACGGCCCGCCTGGCGGCCTTGAAAAGGCTGCCGCCCGTGCGAGCGACCGCCGAGACGAGCATGCGCAGCGTTCCGTTGCGGGCGGTGACCAGGATGCGATTGCGCACGTTGTGCCGCAGGAAGAACGGCGACCGGATGCCGCTCGACGCGGCGTGACGGTGCCACACGGTGGCGCCCTGCGCGTACTGCACGCTCCAGCCTGCCCGACGCAGGCGCCAGGCGAGATCTGTGTCCTCGTAGTACATGAACAGCCGCTCATCGAAGAGACCGACTGTGTCCAGCGCCGCTCGTCGAATGGCCGCACCGCCGCCGGAGAATCCGAACACCTCGACCGGGCTGTTCTCGTCGTCGGTGGTGTCGAGCCATGAGCGGTCCCGCCCATTGCCCGAGCGCGATACCTGGTTTCCGGTGCTGTTGATCAGGGCGATGCCCGAGCCGGGGGTCGCATTGCGCGCCACGCGTTCCCATCGCTGGCCGGATGCCGAGACGTACGCCGTCGGGGAGCCGGGTGCGGGAACGAACCTCCCGCTCAGGAGAATGCGGGCGGTCACGGCGGCGACGCGGTCGTTGCCGTCGTCGGCGAGAGGAGCCACGATGGCCGAGAGGAAGCCCGGAGCGGCGACGGCGTCGTTGTTGATCAGCACGATCACGTCGCCCGAAGAATTCGCGATTCCGAGGTTGGCGCCGCCTGCGAAGCCGATGTTCTTCGGGCTGCGGATGATGCGCACATCCGGGTAGAACTGCGCGATCTGGCGGTCCGATCCATCGGTCGAGGCGTTGTCGACGACGACCACCTCGACGTCGACGCCCGGCGTCTTCTGCTGCGAGAGGGACTCGATGCACTCGAGCACGAAGGCGCCGCCATTGAAGTTCACGACGATGACGGTCGCCCGCAACGTGTCGTGCGGCATGGCTTCTCCTCGGTCGATCGGCACATGGTTAGGCTACTAGCTGTTCCGCGGCCGCCGATCGGGGCCGAGCACGAGAACACTGTCGAAGGAGCCCCTCGTGAGCCTGTTCTCTCGCGCCGTCACGTCGCTGAAGTCGGAAGGTCCGCGCCAAGCCGCATCGCGCGTCTTCAACCGACTGGCCATCGATCTGAACACCAACAAGCCCGGCGAGTCGCTGGTGCACCCCGACGACGCCGTCGCCGTCGACTGGACGGTGCCCGCCCTGTTCGAGACCGACCCGCCGCAGCCTGTCACCGAGAACGTCAAGACGGCGTGGATCATCTCCCCTCCCGGCCGCACGAGCGGTGGACACCAGAACGCCTTCCGCTTCATGGACTTCCTCGAGAAGGCCGGCCACTCGGTGACGGTGTACTTCTACACGACGGAGTCGAAGCCGATCGACCTCGCGGCGATCCGTCTGATGCTGCAGACGACCAGCGCGTATCCCGACCTTCGCGGCGAGCTGCGCATCTACGACCAGGCCGTCGGGCTGGATGCCGACACCCAGGCCATCTTCGCGACCGGATGGGAGACCGCCTACCCGGCCCACCGGCATCCGTCGAACGCCCGCCGCTTCTACTTCACGCAAGACTTCGAGCCCGCGTTCTACGCCTCGGGCAGCGACTACGTGCTGGCTGAGAACACCTACCGCTTCGGCTTCCACGGTATCTCGGCGGGAAAGTGGCTGTCGAAGAAGCTCACCGACGACTACGGCATGCCCGGCGACCACTACGACTACGCCGTCGACAAGCAGCACTACTCGTTCACGAACACGTCGCGCCGGGGCGAGGTGCTCTTCTACGCCCGCCCGCCCACATCGCGCCGCGCCTTCGAGTTCGGGCGGCTCGTGCTCACCGAGCTGCACCGCCTGCGTCCCGACATCACGATCAACATGGTGGGCTGGGACATCTCGCCCTACTGGGTGCCGTTCCCCTACGTGAACCACACCGCGCTCGACATCTCGCAGCTCAACGAGGTCTACAACCGCTGCGCGGCCGGGCTCATCCTGTCGCTCACGAACATGTCGCTGCTGCCGATGGAGGTCATGTCGAGCGGAGTCGTGCCGGTCGTGAACGACGGGCCCAACACGCGCGAGATCTTCGAGAGCCCGTACATGGACTACCAGCCCCTGTCACCCGGTGCGATGGCCCGCCGCATGATCGAGATCGTGGATGACGCCCGCCAGGTGGAGCACGCGCGCGAGATGGCGGAGTCGGTCGCGCGCATCGACTGGGCCGACCCGGGAGTGATGTTCATCGAGGCCTTCGACCGGGCCATGGCCGAGGGGCCAAGTACCATGGCACGGTGAGTTCACTAAAGAGGGTCTGGCAGGTTCTGCGCGAACAGGGGCCGCTGGCGTTGTTCGCCCGGGTCGCGCGCGGCATATCGCGGTCGATCAAGCCGATGCCGAACTCCGTGCCGATCCGTCTGCTGGTGAAGACCGAAGACGCCAGCGAGGTCGACTGGAGCATTCCGCATCCGGCCGTCGTCGCCCCTCGCGTCGTCACGGGCGACAAGCTCACGGTCGCCTGGATCATGTCGCCTCCCGGCGAGTCGAGTGGCGGCCACCAGAACATCTTCCGGTTCATGAGCTACCTCGAGGCTGCCGGGCACACGGTCAAGATCTATCTGTACAGCTCGCTGCATCCCTTCACCGTGGCGATCGTCAAGGACATGCTCGCGTCGTCGCCCTCCTACCCGAAGCTGAAGGCGAGCATCGAGGCGCACACCGGCCAGAGCGTGGGCGATGACGTCGACGCCATCTTCGCCACCGGGTGGGAGACTGCCTACGCGTCGTTCCGCGACCAGGCGAACGCGCGCCGCTTCTACTTCGTTCAAGACTTCGAGCCGTACTTCACGCCGGTGGGCTCGGCCTCGGTGCTCGCCGAGAACACCTACCGCTTCGGCTTCCAGGGCATCACCGCCGGAGGGTTCCTCTCGCACAAGCTCTCGACCGAGTACGGAATGACCGCCGCGCACTACGACTTCGGCGCCGACAAGTCGCTGTACAACATCACGAACAAGGGTCGCCGCAAAGAGATCTTCTTCTACGCGAGGCCGGTCACCGAGCGACGCGGCTTCGAGCTGGGCATCCTCGCGCTGGCGCACTTCGCCCGCGAGCGGCCCGACTACGTGATCAACCTCGCCGGCTGGGACGTGAGCACGTACAAGATCCCCTTCCCGTATGTGAACCTTCAAGACCTGCGCATCGACGAGCTCAATGACGTGTACAACCGGTGCGCTGCCGGACTCGTGATCTCGCTCACCAACATGTCGCTGCTGCCCCTCGAGCTGCTCGCCTCGGGGGTCATCCCCGTGGTGAACGACGGCGAGAACAACCGTCTCGTCAGTGACAACCCGTTCATCGAGTACGCCGACCCGTCTCCCAAGGCGCTCGCCCGACGCCTCATCGAGGTCGTCGATCGCGCCGACCTGCCGGAGCACGCACGCCTCGCATCCGAGAGCGTTCAGGGCGCCGACTGGGACGCCGCCGGCGCAACCTTCGTGAAGCTCTTCGAGGACGCCGTCCGTGGCTAGCTGCCTGGTCATCGGGGCCAACGGGTTCCTCGGCTCGCACCTCGTCGACGAACTCGTCTCGCGCGGGCACGAGGTCACGGCCTTCGACCGGTTCTCGAGTCAGCAGGCCGCGTACTCGGCTCTCGGCGTCAGGCAGATCGCGGGCGATTTCATGAATCAGTCCGACGTGACCGAGGCCGTCGCCGGAGCGCAGTTCGTCTTCCACTTCGTCTCGACCACCACTCCGGTGACCGCGGAGAACGATCCGACGCTCGACGTGCGAACGAACATCGCGTCGAGCATCGAGCTCTTCCAGCACTGCGTCGACGCGGGTGTACAGAAACTGTTCTTCGCCTCGACCGGCGGGGCGATCTACGGTGACCAGCCCCGCACATCCTTCTCTGAGACCGTGTCGCCCCTGCCGGTATCGCCCTACGCGATCGGCAAGCTCGCGATCGAGGGGTACCTGCGGTACTTCGGCAAGAAGTACGGGCTCGACTCGATCTCCTTCCGCATCTCGAATCCCTACGGGCCTCGGCAACGGGCGAACAAGAAGCAGGGCGTCATCCCCATCTTCCTGTCCCGCATGGCGAGGGGGCTCCCGCTCATCGTCTACGGCGACGGCTCGATGGTGCGTGACTACCTCTATGTGCGGGATGCCGTGCGCATGATCGGCGACACCGTCGGCGGCGATTCGAACGAGAGCGTCTACAACATCGGCAGCGGTACCGGCACGAGCGTGAGCGAACTGCTCGACGTGGCGCGCAGGGTCACGGGCATCGAACCCGATATCGAGGTGAAGCCTGTTCCCTCGACGTTCCTCGATCGGGTCGTGCTCGACACGGGTCGGTTCACGTCGGAGTTCGGCTACGACGAGTTCGTCAGTCTCGAACGCGGCATCGCCGATACCTGGCGACACGTGACGGGGGAGTCTCGATGACCGTCACTCAGCCCGAGAACGTCGAGCCCGATGTTCTGGCCACCGTCGCGGTGCTCACCTACAACGGCGAGACGTATCTCGAGCAGATCCTGAGCGCCGTGGAGGGCCAGGTCATCGACGGCGACGTCGACATCCTGGTGATCGACTCGGGATCGACAGACGGAACCCTCGGCATCGTCGCGAGGCACCCCGCGGTTCGGCTTCACCAGATCCCGAACTCCGAATTCGGGCACGGCAAGACGCGCAACCTGGCGGCTCGCCTCGCGAGGGGCGAGTTCATCGCCTACCTCACGCACGACGCGATCCCGGCAACGGACGGCTGGCTGCGCGAGCTGCTCGCGCCGCTGCGCGACACGGCCGCCGACATCAAGGCGGTCATGGGCAAGCAGATTCCCCGCCCGGGCTGCTTCCCCCTTCTCAAGTACGAGATCGAGGGTGTGTTCGCCGGGTTCGGGCCGGACTTCGGAACGACGGTCTTCTCCGACGACGGAACGGCGAAAGAACAAGGGCTCATCGATGCCCTCTCTTTCTACTCCGACGTCAATTCGGCCACGGGCACCGCGTTCCTGAGGAATGAGATTCCCTATCGAGACGTGCGCTACTCAGAAGACATGATGTTCGGGCAGGACATCATCGAGGCGGGCTACAAGAAGGCCTATGCTCCCCGCGGAGCCGTGATCCATTCCAACGACCTCACGCTCGACGAGTACGGCAAGCGCATGTTCGACGAGACGGTGGCGCTACGCCAGATCGGCAAACCGATCCCGCCCATGCGCCGTCGCGCCCAGCTGCGCATGACCGTTCGAGGCATCCTCGCCGACAGCATCCGCATCGTGCGCGACGACTACTCCCGGGTGGGTACGCTGCGCTGGCTGCTCGTGAATCCGCGCTTCCACAGGGCGAAGTGGCGCGCATACAGAGCCGCGACGCTTGTCGACCTGAGCGACGACGCAGCGATCCGAGCGGGGTCCCTGGAGCACAGCCGCAAGGTCGATCCGGAGCACTGAGGGGTGTTCGTGAGACCCGATTAGGAATTATCGGCGGCTGCCGCCATGATTCTGCCAAGGGGATCCATTCACTGTGAATATTAGGGGCCGTTCTGTGCGTCGCTTTCTCTCTGCTTCCAGCGTGGCGGTTCTCGCCTGCGCCGTCGTCCTGTCTGCGGGTCTGTCGCCTGCTGCGGCCGTCGACCCCGATCCGGTCGTTCCACCGGTGGCCACGATGGGCGAGTATCCCGCCGAGGCCTACTCGTCCGACGTCTCGTCTCTCGACCCCGGGCTCGTCGATGCAGTCGCCCGCGATCTCGGCGAGAGCGGCGAGGAGTACCTCGCGAACGCCGATGCGGCTGCCGACGCGTCGTACGTGGTCGAGAACCTCACCGATGACGGATACGGCGTCCGCGGCTCGCAGATGGAGGGCACCGAACTCACGGTCTACGTCGACCCCGACGATTCGACGGCCGCAGCCGCCGTCGAAGCGACGGGAGCCACGGTCGCGTTCGGCGATCCGCCGGCTCTCTCGATCGATACCTCCGGCGCCGTTCCCCTCGCCGACCTCTATGGAGGCCAGGGTTGGGGCTACTTCGACACCTCCGGCCAGGGGTCGGCATGCTCGGTCGGCTTCGTGGGCAGAGCCGCTTCTACCAATCAATTCGTCACGGCCGGGCATTGCTATCCTCCCGGAACGACCATCTCCGGCCAGGCATTCGTGCTGAACCAGAGCAGTGCCGGGGCGAGTGTGAGTCAGGGAGCCGATGTCGGCTCACCGGTCGCGTCCTCGTTCCGCTTCGGCGGCGGCAGCGACTCGGGTCTGGTCACCGTTCAGTCGGGATGGACGTTGAAGCCGCAGGTCGTGACATGGGGCGGGGCGAAAGGCGCCGCCCTCGCCTCGGCTCCACTATCGCTGACCGACAGCCGCGCCGCAGTGACGGGAGCGAGCCTGTGCAAGTCCGGCGAGCGCACCGGATGGAGCTGCGGAACGATTCTGGCCGTCGACTACGATCTGTCGGTCGGGGGCAAGGTCGTCAATTCGATCATCGCGGACACCTGCGCCGACCACGGCGACAGCGGCGGTGCCGCCGTTTCCGGTACGACCGCCGTGGGGCTGACGTCTGCCGGCCCGGACACGTCCGTCACCCCGTGCGGCAGTTCCGACTACTTCTCCTCGTACTTCCCCATGGTCTCCAGCGCGAAGAAGACGAGCGTCAACTCGAACCAGCCGGGCTGGGAGCCGCTGGTGACCGTCGCGACGCCCGTCGTGACGAACCCGTCGAACGGGCAGAATGTCAGCCAGGGCGGCAGCCTGCGGGGCACGTTGGCCAAGGCGAACGCGACCAACAGGATCAAGATCGAGATCAGTGGCGACACCGTGCCCACCCGCACCGTGTCCGTCGGGTCCGACGGCCGGTGGCAGCTTCCCATGGGGTCGCTCTCGTTGGGTTCGCACAGCTACACCGCACGCGCCACATGGAACACCTATTCCGAGTCGGCGACCGTCACCGGCTCGTTCACGGTCGTCGCGGCGCCCGCGGTCGATCGGATCGCCGGCGCGGATCGCTACGACGTCGCCGTGGCGATCTCGCAGAGGGCGTTTGCCGGTCAGGCCGGCGTCGTCTACGTCGCGACAGGTGCGAACTACCCGGATGCGCTCAGCGCGGCGCCGGCTGCGGTGAAAGAGGGCGGGCCGCTGCTGTTGACTCGGCCCGGAGACCTCCCCGACGTGGTCCGTGACGAGATCCAGCGACTCCAGCCGACGAAGATCGTTGTGGTCGGCGGGCCGAACTCCGTCTCTCCCGCCGTCTTCGAGCAGCTGCGTACTCTCGCGTCGGACTCGATCCACCGTGTCGACGGTGCCGACCGGTATGTCGTGTCGCGGGCACTGGTGGAGTACGCGTTCACCACGGCCTCCATGGCCTACGTCTCGACCGGAGCCAACTTTCCCGACGCCCTCTCGGCCAGTGCGGCCGGCGGCAAGTCCGGTTCGCCGGTGATTCTCGTGAACGGGGCCGCCTCCTCGGTGGACTCCGACACGATGGCGCTCATCAACGACCTCGGTGTGTCGTCCGTGCGCATCGCCGGGGGCCCGGCATCGGTGTCGCCCGGCATCGAAGCCGGACTCTCCGGTGAGGTGGGCGACGTCGTCCGACTCAGCGGCGCCGACCGGTTCGAGGCATCGGTCAACATCAACCGCGACGCCTTCAAGACCGCCCCTGTACCGACGGTCTATCTCGCCACCGGTCTGAACTTCCCCGACGCCCTCGCGGGCGCTGCCCTGGCGGGAAAGCAGGGCGCCCCTGTCTACATGGTGCGCCAGGACTGTGTTCCCGTCGACGTGCTGTCCGACATCGCCAAGATGGGAACGACCTCGGTCACGCTGCTCGGTGGCACCGCCACGCTCTCTGCGAACGTGGAATCGCTGACCGGCTGCTGAGAGCGCGTATAGGCCAGCCGTGTGGCCGCACGTGAACTAGGGTCGTGGGGATGGATAGTCGAATACTGATCGTTGGCCACGGCACAGCCGGCAAGGCGCTGGCCGCCGATATCACCCAGCGAGGCGGCACCGTCGTGGGATTTCTCGACGACCTGGTCTCCGGCCCTGACGTGCTGGGCACCCTGGCAGATGTCAACGAGGTGGTGGCACGGCACGACGTCGACCTCGCCTACTTCGCCATCCCTTCGGTGGACGCGACGACCGTGCGCGACTTCATCAATTCCGTCGACGTCAGTCGGGTCGACATCGCGATCATTCCCCGCACGCACGAGATCCTGACCAGGGAGACCGTCGACATCAACGACCTGACCGATGTCGACGTGCTCGACCTCGTCGGTCGAAAGCCGGTCAAACACGATGTGCTGTCGGCGCAGGCGTTCGTTCGAGGCAAACGGGTGCTCGTCACGGGCGCCGCCGGCTCGATCGGATCCCGTCTCGTGAAGCAGCTCGCCGGCATGGGGGCAGAGGTCGTCGTCTGCGTCGACTGGTGGGAGAACGGGATCTTCTTCCTCAGCGAAGAGCTGGGCAGTGCCGCATCCGGCATCGAATATCACATCGCCGATATCAAGAACGACCTTCTTCTCACCCAGCTCTTCGAGCGATACCGCCCACAGGTCGTCTTCCATGCGGCCGCGTACAAGCATGTTCCGCTGATGCAGGCGAACCCCATCGAGGCGGTCAACAACAACGTCTGGGGCACGCTCAACCTCATGCAGCTGGCCACTCGGTTCGCGGTCGAGAACTTCATCTACGTCTCCACCGACAAGGCAGTCAATCCGGTGAACGTCATGGGGTCGACCAAGAGGATCGGCGAGATGATGATGCAGGCCATCGCCGCAGACCATCCTGAGACGGCCTTCAACGCGGTGCGGTTCGGCAACGTGATCCAGAGCAACGGCAGCGTCATGCAGACCTTCCGTTCCCAGATCGCGAAACGACAGCCGCTCACGGTCACGCATCCCGACATCACGCGCTTCTTCATGACCATCGACGAGGCGAGCCACCTCGTCATCCAGTCGGCGATCGTGGGAGAAGCCAGCGACATCTTCGTGCTCGACATGGGGGAGCCGGTGAAGATCCTCGACCTCGCGACCAGTCTCATCCACGCCGTCGACCCCACCCTCTCCGTGGAGTTCGTGGGACTGCGGCCGGGGGAGAAGATGTTCGAGGAACTCAGCTACGAGCCGGACAAGGTGGCGGCCACACCGAACAGCAAGATCTTCGTCGTGAGGGATGCCCAGGAGTTCGATACCGCGGACTTCATGAACAAGGTCGGCGAGCTCCTCGCAGCGACGCGATCGTACTCGATCGACTCGATCGAGACGGTGGAGCGACTGCGGTCACTGGGCTTCGCCATCCAATGACCGCCGGGCGCCCCACGCCTACCCGGGTGCTGGTGACCGGCGCGAGCGGCCGTCTCGGCCGCCGCCTCGTCGCAGCGCTTCGGCTGAAGCCCGAGTACGACGTGGTGGCAGTCGGCGGCACGACTGAGTCCGGGGGTGGCGTGCTACCGCGCGTCGATCTCGCCGACGCCGATCTCGTGCGGCGGATGGTCGACGATGCGAAGCCAGACGCGATCGTGCATCTCGGGGCCTCCGTCGGGGCTCGCTGCGACGAGGATCCCGAGATGGCGGCGCGCATCAATGTCGACGGCACCGGCGTTCTGGCCCGTTCGCTCGCCAGCCGTGGGCAGACACGTTTCGTCTTCGCCTCGACCGCTGCGGTCTACGGCGACGGGTTCTCCGGCCCCGTTCCGGAGTCCGCCGTGACCGCTCCTTCGAGCACCTACGGGCGGCAGAAGCTGCGCGCGGAAGACGTCCTGGCTCTTACTGCCCGGGAATCCGATGCGTCTCTCACCTCCGTTGCGCTCCGCATCTTCAACGTGTTCGGGCCAGGGTTCGATGCGTCGCTCGTCGAGCGTCTGCGGCAGTCCACGCCCGACCGTCCTGTCGAGCTCCGTGCGATGGACGAGTTCGTGCGGGACTACGTTCACGTCGACGACGTCGTTGACGCGATCGTGCTCTCGTTGGCGGTCGACCTCGGCATGCCGCATGCCACGGTCAATATCGGATCGGGCATCGGACTGACCTCCCGTCAACTGGTGCAGAACCTGGCGCGCGTCTCTCCGGTCTACTATTCGGCGACGCCCGGGCGGCCGAGCTCGAGCGTCGCAGACATCGGCCGTGCGCGTCGGCTGCTCGGATTCGATCCTCGATCGTCGGGTGCGGTGACGTAATAGGCTGTGGGGGTGATCGGAAGACAGCCACTGGAGACCCTTGTCAAGCGAGTCATCAAGAGGCGACTGCTGGCAGGCAGGTTCCGTTCCGAATCCACGGAGTTCGCCCCGGTCGCAGGAGGCGAGGCGCGAGTCCTCATCTGCCTGTGGAACAGGTCTTCGCGTATAACCGACATCCTCGAGCTTCTCGATTCGCAGGACTTCGCCGCCGGCATCCGGCTGTACCTCTGGAACAACAACAAGAGCGAGCATGAGGTGTATCGCCGGGCCATCGCAGAGTTCACCGCGAAGGGCGCGCTGAAGACGGTCGATCTCGTCAAGACGCCGTACAACCTCGGCTCGATCGCCCGCTTCTACTGGGCGCGCAAGCTCTCTGCCGACGGTGAACCCATCATCGTCATCGACGACGACCAGGACATCGCGCCGACCTTCGTCTCGAAGGCGATCGCCGCCTACCGGCCCGACACCATCTCCGCATGGTGGGCCTGGACCGTCGGAGACTCCTACTGGGAACGACAGAAGGCGAAGCCCGGTGAGCATGTCGACCACATCGGGCCGGGCGGCATGATCTGTTCGTCGCGGATCTTCGCCGACAAGACGTTCTTCACGACGATTCCCGAGAAATACTGGATGCTCGACGACATCTGGCTGAGTTACTTCGCCACCCGACACGGCTACACGCTGGCCAAGCTCGACGTCGACATCGATTTCGTGATGGATGAGACGAATCAGTTCTACAGCCAGGCGAGCCTCAAGCCTGATTTCTACGCCTCTCTGCGGGCCTGAATCGGCGCGAATGGTCGTGCCCGCGCCTTCGACGGTGCACTCATTCGACTGTTGTATCCTCTAAAGCGGCCTACTCACCGGGCTGACGCACTTATTGGCTTGGAGGCCGCAACAAGATGGCTGGCATTCAAGAGTCCCCTGCACAGCGCATAGAACGTCTCGACTCCCTCCCCTGGGAGGGTGCAGGATCTCCGGGCGTCGGAATCGGACGCACCACATCGCAGCTGGTCGACATCTGGCGGCACCGCGAGCTGCTCGGTCTCCTGACCCGCCGCGAGTTGAAGGCCCGCTACAAAGACAGCACCCTCGGCTTCTTCTGGAGCCTCATCAAACCGCTCACGCAGCTGCTCATCTACGCGATCGTGGTCGGGGAGTTCCTCGGAGCGGCGCGCAACGTCGAGAACTTCGCCATCTATCTCTTCGCCGGTCTCACGATCTACCTCCTCTTCAGCGAGGTGGTCGGAGGCGCCACGTCGTCGATCATCGCGAACTCGGGCCTGGTCAAGAAGGTCTACCTGCCCCGCGAGATCTTCCCCCTGTCTGCGGTCGGCTCCGCCATCTTCAACTTCCTCATCCAGTTCGTTATTCTCCTCATCGCCGCGGCGGTGTTCGGCACCCTCACCTTCGGGCCTCATCTTCTCTACGGTCTCGGTGGTTTCGCGGTGGTTCTCATCTACGCGACGGCCATCGGCATCCTGCTGTCTGCGCTGAATGTCTACCTGCGCGACGTGCAGTACCTCGTGGAGGTCGTTCTGATGCTGTTCATGTGGGGCACGCCGATCCTGTACCACTGGTCGTTCGCCACAGACCGCATGCCCCCGTGGCTGGCCGAGATCTATCTCAACAACCCGGTGACCCTCGCGGTGATCGGCTTCCAGGAGGCCTTCTGGGCCCCGACCAGCGATGCGGAACCGCTGCCACTGCTCGCGCTTCGCCTGCTGATCGCCGGCGTCGTCGGAGTGGCTCTTCTGTTCGGTGCGCAGCGCGTTTTCTCGAGGTTGCAGGGCAACTTCGCTCAGGAGCTCTAGAACATGGTGAAGTCAGTACCCGTCGTCCAGCTGTCGAACGTCTCGAAGCGGTTCGTCATCCGCAAGGAGAAGAGCCTCAAGGAGCGCATCGTCAACGCGGGCCGCTCCGCGAAGTTCAGAGAAGACTTCTGGGCGCTCCGGGACATCAGCCTCGAGATCGAGTCGGGCAGCACCATCGGCCTCATCGGGTCGAACGGCTCAGGCAAGAGCACGCTGCTCAAGGCCATCGGAGGCATCATCGAGCCGACCTCCGGTTCGGTCCTGCGGCGCGGACGCCTCGCGGCCCTGCTCGAGCTCGGTGCCGGTTTCCATCCCGACCTGACGGGCCGTGAGAACGTCTACCTGAATGCCTCTATCCTCGGCCTCAGCCGCAAGCAGACCGACTTCTACTTCGACGACATCGTCGAGTTCTCCGGCATCGCGAACTTCATCGACACACAGGTCAAGTTCTACTCGAGCGGCATGTACGTGCGACTGGCGTTCTCCGTCGCCATCCACGTCGATCCCGACCTCCTGCTCGTCGACGAGGTGCTCGCCGTCGGAGACGAGGCCTTCCAGCGCAAATGCCTCGACAAGATCCGTTCGTTCCAGGCAGAGGGCCGCACGATCATCCTCGTGACCCATTCGCTCGGGCAGGTCAACGAGCTCTGCGATCGTGCCGTGCTGCTCAAGGCGGGTTCTGTCGTCTTCGACGGGGAGCCGCAGAAGGCCACGGCCACGTTCCGGGACATCCTCGAAGACAGGCGCCTCGAAGAGGTAGCGGCTCACGCCGACGAGCCCATCAACCAGGGTCGTATTCTCGATGTCACGATGACCGTCGTCGGGCGGGAGCAGGGCGCGGCCGTAGAACCCGGAGACGACATCGAGGTCGCCATGACCTTCGAGCACGACACGGGCATGCCCAACTGGATGGCGGCACTGCAGATCGACAGCGTCTCCGGGCAGGTCGTCTACGGATCGACCACCAAGCGCGCGGGAATCAAGCTCAGTCCCCTTCGAGAGGCTCAGACGGTCACGTTCGTCTTGAAGAACTCGAACTTCGGCAGTGGTAAGTACTTCATCAGCGCATCCCTGATGGACACGTCGGGAGTGCACATGCACGACCTCGTGCAGGTGCTGTCATTCAATGTGCCGTACTACAGCCTGGCGGTAGGTACCGTTCACGCAGAGACCGAGATCGTCGTCGGCTGAGCCGCGACAGCCGGGATGCCGCCGTGATGGCAGCATCCCGGACCGTTCTATACGAGGGCCGGTGCTCCGGCGTCGATCCACTTGCAGAGCCGCACGACGCCGTCGGCGACCATGACCTCGGGCTTCCACGACAGGGCGGCCTCGGATGCACCGATCTCGGAGCTTGCCGCTCGCACGTCGCCGTTGCGGTACTTGCCGTTGATCTGGGGTGCGGGGGCGCCGTAGTAGTCGGCGATCAGACCCGCGATGCGAAGGATGCTCGTGCCTTCACCCGACCCGATGTCGTAGGCATGCTCGTTCGCGCCCGAATGCAGCACGCCCTGCACGAGGGCGTTCGCGACGTCGTCGATGTAGACGAAGTCACGAATGATCTCGCCGTCTTCGTAGACGGGAATCACCTCGAGGGCCTTGGCCTTCTGCGCGAAGAACGACACGATTCCGGTGTAGGGGTTGCTGAGCGACTGGCCCGGCCCGTAGACGTTCTGCAGCCTGAAGAGAACAGGTGTCACGTTGAGCGCCAGGCACCACGCCCGGAGGATGTTCTCCTGCGCCAGCTTCGTCGAGCCGTAGACGCTGGTGGGGTTGGGGGAGACCTTCGACGACTCGAACGGGAGAACCGTGAGTCCGGGGAAGTCCCACTGGCCGGATTCCAACATGGCGTCGGACCGCTGGCCGGGGTAGCTCACGACTCCGTCGGCGTCGACCCAGGCGCCCTCGCCGTAGACGGCGCGGGAGGAGCTCAGCACGATCTTCTCGGGCAGGGCGTCGTGGCGGACCAGGGCGTCGAGCAGTTCCGTCGTGCCGACGACGTTGACCTTCGCGTGCCGTGTGGCCTCGGTCAGCGACTGGCCGGTTCCCGTCTCGGCGGCGAGGTGGATGACGACGTTCGGCCGGACATCGGCCAGCAGCCGATCCCAATCCTCGGCGACGGTCACGTCGCCCTTGATGAACTCGACTCTCTCGTCGAGGTCGGCCGGACGCGTTGCCGTCGGGTGGATCTGCGGGTGGAGATTGTCGAACGCCACCACTCGGTCGAAGTGATCGGGCAATTGCTTCGACAGCGCACAGCCGATGAAGCCGGCACCTCCCGTGACGAGAACGGTTGTGGTCATGAGATCAGAACTCCTAGAACGACGTGTGGTTGCGACCGCCTACGCCAGGTTCTTGGTGTGGGGCCGGAACAAGGGTACTACGTGCCGATTCGAAGGTCTCAAACCGCAGGAGCGCCGGGAATGATCGGCGGAGGAAACCCGAGGTAGCGTTCCGTCATCACGAAGAGAGTCACGTCGGACGGGTGCTGACTGACGATCCGGCGGAAGTCGACATCGCGCGCGGGAACTCCGACGTTGTGCTGGTACATCACCGTGTCGGCGAAGCTCTGCGACATCAACGGTGACAACGACGTCGACGTCGAATCGCTGATGACCAGAAGTCCCTTGTCGCTCTGGGCTCCATCGGTGTGGGTTCTGACGGGCAGCAGCGTGAGGTCGACGATGTTGTCGGGGACGTCTGCGATCGTGGTGCCGCTCTCGAGCGAGGTCACGGTCGTCGGCAGGTGCTCGTAGTCCGGCGTCTTCCAGTCATCAGCACCGGCAGCAACCAGCCCTTGGGCCGCGTACTCATTGTGGTCGGGGCCGCCCGAGATCCCCGAGATCTCGGGTGCCGAGATGCCGGCGAGGGCGGCCTCGTTCGTCGCGAGGCACTGGGTGATCTGATCCCAGGCGACGTACGCACCGTATCCGTTCCAGTGGCTGTTGAGCGGGGTGTAGGTATTCGTCGACTCGGACGCCTCCCTGAGGGCCGTTCGTGTGTCGATGAGGGGAAGCTCAGGGTGGGCTGCACGAAGCTTGTCGAACGAGACCGTGCCTCGGAGGGGCTGGGCCCAGTCAGCCAGTTGTTGCGGATAGACATCCCATTTCGCGGGCGCGATGACCACGTAGAAGGAGCTGCCGCTGTCGGCGGCGATGGTCTGCAGGGTCGAGAAGTAGGTGGCCCACGCGTCTACTCCGGCGGGATCGAGGCTGACGCGTCCCAGCGACTGGGACAGGTCGTTGACCTGTCCGTCGTTCCAGAATGCCCAGCCGTCTCTGCCCGTCACATAGACCGGGTCTGCGTTCTGCGTCGCCGTCTGGAATTGTGCTTCCGACGAATCGAGCAGGGCCGGGTCGAGCCAGGGCTCTGCGACGAGCCCCTGATCGACACCGGGCGAGCAGACCTCGGGAAGGCCGGCGGGTGCGACCTGCTCGGCCACCGCGGCGGGCACCGCTGGTGTCGACTTCGCCTTCGTGGTGATGCCCACGCCGGCCATCACCACGACAGCGATCAGAAGGAGCACGAGCGGAATGTAGCGGTACCACACCAGCAGACCGCTGCGCCCTCGGGCCGCCTCCACCGGGAGCGGTCGAACGCCTTTGTCGCTCATTCTGTGCCCGCCCCACTCTGAACAGCGGATTCGCGGCGTAGCTTGGCGGCGAAGTTCGAGGAGGAGAACCGCTTGCTCACGACGCGACGCTTGAGCGAATCGACGAAGGGCCGGCCGCGATCGATTGCAGCCTCGAGAGGCCTCGGCGTCCAGTTCTTGAGCGACATGGCGGGCTTCTCGATGAGGTGCCAGCTGAAGAACGCCAGGATATGAACCGCGACGACGACGGTCAGGTGGTAGACGAACCAACCACGATCTTGGAGATGGAAGTACGCACCGAACTGCATCACCGGCCAGGCGAAGATGTAGATGCCGTACGACAGGTCTCCGAAACGTTCCCAATTGTTCAGCTTCGTGGCACGGATCGCGACCCACATGAGCACGTAGAGGAAGCAGTACTGTCCGAGGACGTTCCAGCCGCCCTCCGAATACGTGAAGATCGACACGGCGAGCGCGAACACCGCGATCCTGTCGTCGATCCGGATCTTGTCGCCCCAGAGAGCGAACAGCATGCCGAACGCGAAGGGAGCGAGAAGCATCATGTTGTAAGGATTAGCGAGGAAGGCATTCTGCGCGCCGACGGGAACGCCGGACCACTGCAGGCTGTTCAGCACGATGATCAGGACGGCGATGCCGGATGCGAGGAACCTGTGCGCGAGCAGCCCGAACAGTCCCATCAGCCCGACGAGGATGTAGGCACGGAACTCGTAGTAGAGCGTCCACGCCGATCCGTTCCAATCGAAGCCGCCGATCGCTCCCAGGGGAGTGGAAGCACCCATTCCCGCGATGTTGTGCTGTCCCATGAACAGCCACATGTTGTTGACGAAGTAGGTGAGCGGCGATTCGCTCGGCGGGTTCCAGAACCCGGCGATGCTGCCGGTGGTCTTGACCCATGCGATGGGCGCCAGAATGAGGCTCGTCACGAGCATCGCCAGCCAGAACGCGGGCATGATGCGCAGGGCTCGACGCCAGAAATAACGGAAGATCGTCGAGCGGCCCATTCGACTCTTCGTGATGAGGAACCCCGAGAAGAAGAAGAAGCCCGAAACGGCGACGCCGCCGATGGATTGTTCCGTGCTGATCGCAGCCCCGAGGTCACGGTTGTCGTAGAAACCGCCGAGAGGACCGGCATGAGAGAAGATCACGAGGAACGCCATGAGCCAACGCAGGAACCCGATGCTGTTGGCTCGAGGGTTGAACGCCTCTTGGAGGGTCAGTGGCATGGCGGGTTGTTGCTCGAATCTAGTGTCTGCGCGAAACGACTGCTCGCCTGAGCCGTCGGAGTGCTCCACGCGCGAGTTGGTAGCCGGGACGGAGAACGATGCCGAGCCTGGGACTACGACGCATCACACGATACTTCAGGATCGCGAGGGTCGGAACTTCGGTGATGTCATGCACGGTCAATGCACGAGGGAACACACCAGCCGCTCGTTCCCTGTGCACCTCACGAAGGAACGCCACCTGCTCCTCCGGGTATGCAGGCATGAGCGCTGCGACGGATTGGAGCTTGTACTCGAGGAAGGCGTAGTAGATCGAGGCGAACTTGATGTTGAGGGTCTGACGGATGTGGAATCCGTCCTGTTGTGCCGCGTACCCCATCAATCGTTCGAGCACGTGGGGCAGATTGCTGTCACCCCAGTTCGAGTCGTCGGGGAAATCGTCGTAGGTGTAACCGCCGTCTGCAATGCGGCGAAGCGCCTGCGGGCGGGCGATGAGCATCGTGCCGTAGGGGGCTACAGGCGTGGATTCGTCGAAGGGCACGGTGATTCCGAGTCTCTTCGCTTCGACCGCCGCAGCCTCCCTGTTCGTGAACCAGGCATGTCCAAGGGTGGGGTACGCCATATGGATGATCGGAGGGAAGACCATGCCGAGCGTCGGATGCTGCTGGAACAATCGGAGGACGTTCGCCGTGTATCCGGGCGAGCCGAGCAGGTTCTCCAGGAGGTGCCGCTTGAACAGCTCGGCCTTCGCGAAATCGTCCTGCGGGCTCCGCTTGGAGTGAAGCTTCACGATCAGGTCGTAGGCATCGCTCTGGATGACGTCTCGACAGCCGATGAAGAATGCGGACTCCGCGCGGCCGCGGTTGCTTTCGACAACCCGCACCTCGCCGACGACCGAGCGTCGCGCGAGTGTCGCCTCGATGATGCTCTTCTTGGAGAAGTCGGTCGTCGTGATGTAGAGGTCGAACGATCCCGGCAGCATCTGGAGCCTGTCGAGGATCTCATCGGTCATGTCCTCGTAATAGAGATGCACGACCGCTGCGATTCTGAGCGGGTTCGACTCGTCATAGCCGAGATCTTCTTCAGGCAGGATCTCGACGAGTGAGAGGTTGGTCGCGAGCACACGTGCCTGCGTCGTGCGGGCGAGATTCGAGTAGACGAGCTCTGTCGGATAGCCGTTCGCAATCAGGATCTCGTCTATCTCTCGCCCGAGAATCGCATTTCTGTCGAGGTAGAGCGGGTCGTGGAAGAACGTGCGCCGCTTGACGATCGGACACCCCGCACGGAGGATCATTGTCGCGTTGTCGAAGACCGGGTGGATCGACGGGTAGTCCGACTCGGGATACGCCACGTCGAACGTATAGCCGAGATCGGAGAAATGCTTCGTGAAACGCGACTCGTGGTAGTCGATCGACTCGTTGTAGGACGTGATCATGGGCATCGTCGCCCAGTACGTCACGAAGTCGTCGGATGCGAAGAGCGACTTTCGTACAGCGATCCAGTGCGACTGGATATGCATGGGCATACGCTCGAGATCGGCATTGAAGGGATGGGGAACCACTTCACCGTGATTCGTCACGCCCCAGAAATCCAGGTCGTGCTGCGCATCCATCGATTCGAAGAGCGGATCGAACGACTTCACCGGTCCGAAGAAGGTGTAGTTCATCAAGATGATCTCGTCGTACTCGACCAGGCGCTCCTGGGTGAACTCCGCCATCGCCTCTTTGTAGCCCCAGACGTCGAATCCGACGTTCTCCCGAACCCAGACGGTGTCTGCGACGGTCTCCAGGCGCGCACGATTGTGTGCGTCCAACTCGGAGTTCGAGACCACGAAGATGTGCTCGCTGTGAGATCGGAGGTTCTCGAGCGCGTGGAGCACGTAGTCGTCGACCTGCCCGTCGTGATCGAAGAAGAGGTAGAAGACAACGCGGCGCATGGTGGTCAAATCTACAGGACGATCGGCTGGGTCGACTCAGGCGCGGGTGCGACGTACGACAGAGCGCGCGCGTAGAGCCGACTTCCGAGCGATGGTGTAGACGGGGCGCAGAGCGACCTTGGCCTTCGGGAAGCGCTTCGTGAAGCGGGCCTTGAGGAACTGGAGGGTCGTGGGCTCCGCCCTGGGCGTCACGAGTTCATGGATCTGTTCTGCGGGATATCCGGAATCGAAGTGCTCCGCGATCGCCTGCAGCTTGTACTCGAGGAACGAGTAGTAGATGCTGGCGAAGCGCGTGGTGAGCACTTCTCGGATGTGATACCCCTCGTTGAGCGCCCCGTAGCTGATCAGACGCTCGAGCACGTGCGCGAGAGAGCCATCGGAGTACCCGCCCTCGTTCGGAAAGTCGTCGTACGTGTAACCGGCGGCGGCAATGGCGCGCAACGTCTTCGGGCGGGCGATGAACATGCTCCCGTATGGCGACAGCGGGGTCGAGTCGTCGAAGGGGATCGTGAACCTGAGCCTCTCCGCCTCCTGCTGGGCGGGCCACTTGTTTCCGAACCAGGCGTGTCCGAGCGTGGGGACTCCCATGTGGATGATCGGCGGAAAGACCATTCCCAGCGTCGGGTGCTGCTGGAACAAGCTCAGGACATTCTTCGTGTAGCCGGGTGACGACAGGAGATTTTCGTAGAGATGCCGCTTGAACAGGTTCGCGACGCCCGGAGTGTTCTGCAGGCTCTTCTTCGAGTGCAGTTTGACGATGAGGTCGTACTCGTCGCTCTCGATGACGTCGCGGCAACCGATGAAGAATGCGGAGATATCGCGACCCGCGTTGCTCTCGGCGACCCGGACATCACCGCTGACTCCCCGCCTGCCGAGGGCCTCCTCGATCGAGCGCTTCTTCTCCTCGGATGACGTGGTGATGAAGAGGTCGAAGCCGTCGGGGAGGGTGTCGAATCGATCGACCATCTCGTCGACCATCTCCTCGTAGAAGATGTGAGCCACGGCGGCCACCCGGAGCGGACGCGTCGGGTCGTAGCCCAGATCGTTCTCGGGCAGAACCTCGAGCAGTGAGAAGTTGGTTTTCAGCACACGTGGCTTCGACGACCGGACGACATTGGAGAAGATCAGGTCGGTGGGGTAGCCGCGTTCCTCGATCACGTCGAGAACGTCCTTGCCGATGATGCCGTTGCGATCGAGGTACAGCGGGTCGTGGAAGAAGATTCGACGCTTGATGATGGGGCAGCCGTCGCGGAGGATCTGCACGGCGTCATCGAAGATCGGATGCTGCGAAGCGTAGTTGTGTTCGGGGAAGGCCACGTCGGAGCTGAATCCGAGATCGGTGAAATGCTGGGTGAAGCGTGCCTCGTGCAGGTCGATGGACTCGTCGTACGACGTGATCGCCGGCATGGTGCTCCAGTAGTCGCGGAACGCGTCGGAGAGGAACATCGAGGGACGCACGGCTATCCAGTGCGACTGGATGTGCCGGGGCATCCGCCCCGTGCCCGTTCGCGGATGAGGGATGACCTCGGCATGGTCTGTGATTCCCCAGAAATCCACCGTCTTCGCATCCATCTCTTCGAAGAGCGGATCGAAGGACGTGATCGGACCGAAGAAGGTGTAGTTCATCAGGATGAGCTCGTCGAACTCGGCGAGCTTGTCGTAACCGAAGGTCTCGATCGCCTCCTTGTAGGCCCAGACGTCGAAGCCCACGTTCTCGCGTTCCCACACCGTGTCCGCGAACTCCTCGAGCTTCGCCCGGTTGTTCGGGTCGAGCGAGGAGTTCGAGACGACGAACACGTAGTCGCCCTGCTTCTTCAGACGGGACAGCTTGTGGGTGATGTAGTCGTCGACAACGCCCTGAGGATCGAAGAACAGGTAGAAGATGATTCGTCGCATGCTGGGCCGTGGCTTTCCTTGAGAATGTGATGCGCCGTAAGAATACCCGGCAGTGCCGAGAGGCACCTCCGGTCGGCTTCAGCGCTGCGGCGACGCTCTCACCGACGTCCGAGCGCCCGACGAATCCGTCCCACAGCACGATCGGAGAAGCGGGGCTTCGCAGGCGGCGTCTCCTGAAGGCTGATCATGCGTGCGACGTCTGCACGAAGGCCGGCGATCTCGTGGTGCAGGGTGGAGAGCTCGGTGACGATGCTCGCGTGGACGACCTCGAGGTGGTCCGCGCTGAGCCGCCTGGTCTCGTCGAAGACGCGGGACTGTTCCGCCCGCGCCAGCGTGGCGCGAGTGTCGAGCTCTCTGAAGAGTTCTGCCGCGAGAAGCATCGGTCCGAGATTGTCGCCGTTCTGCAGGCCTTCGCGCAGGAACTTGTCGCGGATCCTCAGGTTGTAGCGCTGGTGGTTCTGAGCATCGGCCACGACGCTGTTGCCCTCGTCGCCCATCGAGGTTTCGCGGTGGTGCCAGTAGGCGAGCGGCTTGCCATCGATGAAGCCGACGCTGAATCGGCTGACGAGTCGGAGCGTGAAGTCCCAGTCGGCCAGCACCGGCAGGGTGTTGTCGAAGGAGCCGATCTCCGCGAAGACCGATCGGCGCAGCAGCAGCGCGATGGGAGGGACGTAGTTCTGCTTGAGCATCTCGAGGAGAGAGACCGTGTTGAGGTCTGTTGCGAGAAGCTGGCGGCGGAGTTCGACGATCTTGTGCGGTCGCACCTCTTCGAAGATGAGCTCGGTCCGGGTGCCGACCGCCGCGTCATCCGGCGTGGTGTCGAGGTGTCGCACCGTCTGCTCGAGGAACTCCGGATGCCAGGTGTCGTCGTCGTCGTGAAGGATGACGTAGTCCGACTCCACCGCAGCGATCGCGTTGTCCATGGCACCCCAGCGGCCCGCCGGAGAATCGTTGTGGATGACCACCACGCGCCCCTCGAGCGCCTGCCCACGCGACTCGATCAGCTGGTCGACCGGTTCGCGTTCTGCAGAATCGTTGACGACGACCAGAACGAAGTCCGTGAATTTCTGCCCGGTGATGCTGTCCAACGCCCGGGTGAGCATGACCGGGCGGTTCTTGGTCCTGGTGACAATGGCGACTTTGGCGTTCAATGCATACTCTCTCTTGTCAGAAGCGACTGACCCCGACTCTAGACCACGGCTTCGATCGAGGTATCCTCTTGGGGGTCCGCATCCGGGAGGCGTGTCGTGTCAGATCAACTCGAAAGCGCACGTCGACGGCGCCGCACCCTGCGCTGGAGACTCGGTGCTCCGATACGTCGTGCCGAGCACTTCGCACGCAGGCTCGTCGCAGACCGCCGTGCGCCGTCGAGGCCCCTGCGGGCGCTCGATTCCATCCTCCCTGCGGTGACGACATCCGGCGATCGTGCAGCTCTCATCAGCGGTGACCGGGTGGCCGTGATCGCGAGCTATGGCGGCGACCAGCGGGTCTCCCGCTCGCTGTCGACGCTGGTCGCGGAGTTCGAGTCGAACGGCTATCGCGTGCTGCTGGTGAGGGCCTCCGAGGCCACGGAGCCGCTGGTGTGGCCGCACGCGGCGGATCGCCCTTCCTTCGTGATCACGAAGCCCAATATCGGCTACGACTTCGGCTCGTGGGCCACGGCGCTCGCGGTTGTGCCGGAGCTCGTGGACAAGCCGTTCGTGATCTTTGCGAACGACAGTCTTCTGGGTCCGTTCGATTCCCTCGCCCCCCTTGTCGCGGACTTCGAGGCCTCGCCCTGCGACGTCTGGGGCGCGACGGACACACTCGAATACCTGCCGCACCTGCAGAGTTTCCTTCTCGGGTTCAAGACGGGCGTTCTGAGAAATCGGGCCGTGCAGACGTTCTGGCGCACCGTTCGCGACCTCGACGACAAGGATGCGATCGTCGTGCGATACGAGATCGGTCTCGGTCGTCTTCTCGCGACGGAAGGCTTCGTCAGCCGTCCGTGGTTCGCTCACGAGCAGATCGTCCCCGAGGGGGGAAATCCGACGACGATCGGAGGGTCACGCCTGCTCGAGGCCGGCTTCCCCTTCGTGAAGCGGATTCTCCTCGACAACCCCGACGTCTTCCCCGACGCCGCCGTAGCCCGCAGCCTCGTGCTCAGCAGATACGGGCAGGACCCGGCCGACTGGGCGTGACGCCCCCGCTCAGTAGGTCTGGGTGGTGCATCCGAGTACGGTTCCGGGTGCGGCGTTGCCGGCGAGGGGCATGGAGGTGACGCAGGTGATGTATTTGCCCTTGGTCGTGATGGGCATGGACCAGCTGTAGCCGTGGTTCACTCCGAGGCCGGGCACGGCGACGTTNCGTCGAGCAGGTCATCAATGCATCGGTCGCCTTCTCGTATGCTCCCACCGGGGCGATAGCCACGGGTGTGTAGGTCTGGGTGGTGCATCCGAGTACGGTTCCGGGTGCGGCGTTGCCGGCGAGGGGCATGGAGGTGACGCAGGTGATGTATTTGCCCTTGGTCGTGATGGGCATGGACCAGCTGTAGCCGTGGTTCACTCCGAGGCCGGGTACGGCGACGTTGAGTTCGGGGCGTGGCACCGAGGCGGTGGTGCTGATGGTGGTGTTGGTGCCGTTGGGGAGATAGACGTCGATCTTGACCTGGTTGGAGCTCGAGAGTGATGTGGCGTCGGCGGCCCAGCCGCTGAGGGCGAGGGTGCCGTTCGTGGCGGTGGCCTTCTCGTATGCCCCGATCGGGGCGATCGAGACCGGGGTGTAGGTCTGAGTGGTGCAGCCGAGCACGGTTCCGGGTGCGGGGTTTCCCGGCAGGGGCATGGAGGTGACGCAGGTGACGTACTTGCCCTTCTGCGTGATCGGCATGGACCAGCTGTAGCCGTGGTTCACTCCGAGGCCGGGCACGGCGACGTTGAGTTCGGGGCGTGGNTGAGTGGTGCAGCCGAGCACGGTTCCGGGTGCGGGGTTTCCCGGCAGGGGCATGGAGGTGACGCAGGTGACGTACTTGCCCTTCTGCGTGATCGGCATSGACCAGCTGTAGCCGTGGTTCACTCCGAGGCCGGGCACGGCGACGTTCAGCTCSGGGCGCGGCACCGAAGCGGTGACGGTGGCGACGGTGCCCTGCCCGTTGGGGTAGTAGACGTCGATCTTGACCTGGTTGGATGCTGCCAGTGACGTGGCGTCGGCGGCCCAGCCGGTGAGCGCGAGGGTGCCGTTCGTGGCGGTCGCCTTCTCGTATGCTCCCACCGGGGCGATAGCCACGGGTGTGTAGGTCTGGGTGGTGCATCCGAGTACGGTTCCGGGTGCGGCGTTGCCGGCGAGGGGCATGGAGGTGACGCAGGTGATGTATTTGCCCTTGGTCGTGA